>NZ_JBBCVY010000002.1:0-1209808 GCF_037146255.1 Paenibacillus sp. MMO-58 | reverse complement strand
AGATTTCCCAATTAGTAAGACCCCTTGAAGACGACGAGGTTGATAGGTTCGGGGTGGAAGCACAGCAATGTGTGGAGCTGACGAATACTAATCGGTCGAGGGCTTATCCTAAAAAACCCCCAAAAAGTGAAGTTAAGCGTTGCAGCTTATTCCGATTACTTTTCGGGGACCCCGGTGTGAAACCGGAAAACTTAAGGAACTCAAACTTTCGCATCCAGTTTTGAAGGCGCAAGCCATATACATAGGAAAGCCTGCCGATCATCGGCAGGCTTTTTTTTGTTTTCCAGATTATTATTTGTAAACATTTGTATGGATTATCACCCACTATAACATCAATAATATTGCGAATATATATGGAGTAATGAGTTGATCATCAATAATTATTATGAATTATGAGAGTTGAATTAGAATTAATTAGAAAATTCTATGAAAACCTTTTGTTCAGGATAGTTATGGTAAACTCAGAAAACGCGAGTCTAAAGACAAGCAAGCATACATACTGGAGGGATCGCATAAATGAATCGAAAGCTTGGCACACTCGTCTTATCGATGCTGATAGCATCTATCCTCTGCCTGCCTTTGGAGGCGTCGGCTGCATCGTTAAAAGTAGGCAGCAAAGGGACAGAAGTTAAGGATTTGCAAGAGAGACTTTATATGTTGGATTATTATAAAGGTAATATTACGAGTAGTTTTGGCGCTTCCACGAAGTCTGCCGTGGCAGCCTTTCAGAAAGGCGCAGGTCTGAAACCCGATGGTGTAGCCGGCTCCATAACGCTGCACGCTCTGCACAAAGTAACAGTAGATCGTTCTGACTTATCCCGAATGGCGAGGGTTGTTAATGCGGAGGCCGGGGGCGAGAGCTACAAAGGCAAGATTGCCGTAGCGGCTGTTATATTGAACCGGGCAAAAACAAGCGGTTTTCCTAGTACAATCCGAGGGGTTATTTTTGCTCCAAGCGCGTTTAGCGTAGTTAGCAACGGACAGTTCTGGAAGATGCCGACGGTCAGCGCATTGGACGCTGCCAAAGACGCTGCAAAGCGGATTGATCCTACGCATGGCGCTTTGTATTTCTACAACCCGAAAATCACGAATTCCCAATGGATGAAGTCACGCCCGGTAACCGTAAAGATAGGGAATCACGTCTTCACGAAATAAACGTCAAATAAAAGAAGCCTGCCTTTACGAATTCGTAAACGGCAGGCTTTCTTTTTAACCAAAGAAGGTTTTGTAGAGCAGGAAGACGTTAAGGGCGATAATAATAATAGCTACAAACCAAGCGAGTATTTTCATCCAAAGCGGATTAGCGAAATTACCCATTTTCTTTTTGTCGCTGGTGAACTGAATGAGCGGAACGACGGCAAAGGACAATTGGAACGACAGAATTATCTGACTTAGAATCAAGAGCTGTGCCGTACCGCTTTCACCGGATATCGCGGTAACAATAACGGCCGGAATGATTGCAATAAGCCGTGTAACTAGGCGGCGTAGCCAAGGCTTCATCCGGATATTCAAGAAGCCTTCCATGACGATCTGACCGGCTAGCGTACCTGTTAGCGTTGAGTTTTGGCCGGAAGCCAGGAGGGCTACCCCAAACAGTATGGAACCAACTGCCGTACCAAGAAGTGGAGTCAGCAGATCATACGCCTGACTTATCTCGGCTACCTCGGTCATACCTGCTTTGTGGAAGGTAGCCGCCGAAATAATCAGAATAGCCGCGTTAATAAATAAAGCAAAGAATAAGGCGATCGATGAATCCCATGTCGCATATTTGATGGCTTCCCGTTTGCCAAGCTCGGTCTGCTCGTAACGTCTTGTTTGCACGATGGACGAATGCAGATACAAGTTATGCGGCATGACGGTAGCGCCAAGGATACCGATAGCAATATACAGCATCATTGGGTTGGTGACAATATGATGGCTTGGAATTAAACCAGCGAACAATGCAGGCGCATCCGGTTTCGCCAGAAAAATCTCGGTAATAAAGCAAGCGCCAATTGTAAAAATTAGAATAATAACAAGTCTTTCGATATACTTAAAGCCTTTGTTCTGCAAAAGCAGGACAATAAAGACGTCTAATACGGTTATTACTACCCCGTAAATCAGCGGTATGCCAAACAATAAATTAAGCGCGATCGCTGAGCCGATAACCTCGGCCAAATCACAAGCGGCGATAGCCAGCTCGCATAGCAGCCATAACGTAAAGACAACAGGCTTACTGTAGTGATCCCGGCAGGCTTGCGCAAGGTCTCTCCCTGTTACGATACCCAATTTCCCTGCCAATGCCTGCAGCAGAATCGCCATCAGGTTGGAGATCAGAATAACTGAGAGCAGCGTGTAACCAAACATTGCGCCTCCGGCTATATCCGTTGCCCAGTTCCCCGGGTCCATGTAACCTACGGCCACCAGGTAGCCAGGTCCGGAAAAGGCTAACAACTTTTTCAACCAAGAGCCTTTGGTTGGTATGCGGAGCGAGCGGTGTACTTCTGGCAAGGATGGCTGCGTACCTTGTGTACGCCAAGCTTCATCTTGCGACTGCGTAACGGATGTCTCCATCATGAAAATCACCTCTTGTCTTTTCCTTAGCTAATATTGTTGCGCTAGTGCAACTTTTCTGTCTAAAAAAACCACATACTTAGGAGTATGCAGGGCGGATTTTATTGTTTCTTGATTTTATTGTACCAGTGCAACTTTTTTTGTCAATGACAACTTTCGCGCCTGGAAGATGGAATTACCACAAAGTATGGATTTGTTCTGCGTTTGGTGAAGAGAAAATACAAAGGGTCGTTCTTTTAAAAGAACAACCCTTTATTCCTTAGTCTTCATTATGATCATCGCGATGTTCATGATGTCCGTCGAAAGTATGCTGGACATTCTCCATGAATTCTTCGACGGCTTCGCTGACCATGTCTAGCGGACCAGAGTCCTCATGATCCTTGGGCGTATTGATTCCGGCTACCGTATTGGATGTTTCGTTATAGAACTCATCGTATTCATCATTATGCTTATCTCGTCTGTTCATGAAACAACAACCTCCTCAGCCAACATTCCAAGTCTTAAGGTAGTTTACCCAATCTAAACGAAATGAATCACAAGGACACTTTAAAGTGAGAAATTTATGGAAAGTAAATTATTTTCGTGTTTTATGGAATAAGTAAGGGGAGGATGGTTATGGTTTAAAAAATGATTACCCGATACTGTACATGCACACTTAGGCCTATGCCCACATACAATGTAGAACTGACGTAATAATGAGCCGGAGGATAGCATTGTACGGAGTCTTTCCACTACAGCATGGGGGTGTACAGTATGGGGTTGTTTGCAGCTATAGCGCTATTCATTAAGCAGTTATCACTGCTTGTATCTTATGTGAAAAATAATGCTTTCCCGCAGCCACTGCATGAAGAGGAAGAAATGAAGCATTTGCAATTGATGGCAGAGGGTAATGCTCATTCGCGCAACTTACTTATTGAACATAACCTTCGCTTGGTAGCCCATATAGTAAAAAAATTCGACAATACAGGCGAGGATCTTGAAGATCTGATTAGTATTGGTACCATTGGCTTGATAAAAGCCATTGAAAGCTTCCAGACCGGTAAGGGCACAAAATTGGCCACTTTTGCAGCTCGTTGTATTGAGAATGAAATACTTATGCATTTGCGTTCGCTTAAAAAGACACGTAAGGATGTTTCCTTGCATGACCCAATTGGTACGGACAAAGAGGGGAACGAGATTACGTTGATCGACATTCTCGGCACGGAAGCCGATGATGTCGTGGACCGGGTGCAGCTAAAAATTGAGAAAAGCAAGATCTACCGCAATCTCGATATCCTCGACGAACGAGAGCAGGAAGTGATCCGCGGCCGGTTCGGCCTGGATCATGGTGGAGACGAAAGGACGCAGCGGGAGATCGCGAAGGAATTGGGCATCAGTCGGAGCTATGTGTCAAGGATAGAGAAGCGGGCGCTTATGAAGCTGTATCATGAGTTTTATAAGGCGAAGAAGTGAATTAAACAGTAGGTCTTATCGCTGGCAGCCATGAGGTCAGGGGTTCGATCCTCCTTGGCTCCACCATAAAAAAACACTCAAAACCCTTGTGTATCAAGGGTTTTGAGTGTTTTATTGGGATGTATTATTTGTTTTGTATGAATATAGAAATTGGGGACCAAAAATTTATTTTGTGAAGCTTGAGGTATTAGAATAAACATAAGTTCTTACTTTAAAGTTTCCTCATCCATATGTTTTTGCCCGCCGGACTATTGTGAATTTGATTAAGATAATGCTTTAAATAATTCCTTCATTTGATTGCGTTATCCTACACGTTGTTGAATAACAGTTGAATAATGCAAGTCCTTTGCTCAAAAAACACCATTTAAAGAGGTAGCTTTTCAAATGACATTCTTGAATAGGGAACGTTTGTTCGTTAATAGCAGCTATGAGGTGTTTTGCGTAGATAAACGCGAACAGTAAGAAACTTCACGGCAATGGTCGATGGAATCATCCGGAATGATGCTTCCAGAGCACCGGGAGCAATATATTGAGCTCATGCAACGGAACGTATAAAAGCATCTGGTCAAAAGCCTGAGTCGCTTCCTGCGTCACTCGGGGAGCTGCAGCTGATGCATAATTTCGTTTTGCTACCGATGGCTTACGCAATAGCTAAGAAAAATCGCAGGCAAGTCGAAGAGAAGGCGCGATCGATGCGCGACCTCTTTACCAAGGCTACCGATATCGTTCTGAGCCGTATGCATGAAGATATAATCGAAATAAAACAAACGCTGAAGAGTGCGAATATCACGGTCATTGCCGGTGAAAGTATTGATGGAGTAGCAAGCTATTCCTACGTTTGCGATTACATGCGAGTATGCGAAAGACCAAATCGGCAAGATGATCGAACGATATATAAATGGATTATTATAAATTCAAATAAAGCTGTGCTCAAAGTAACACAGCATTATTTGTTAGAGGACAAATTCAACAAAACTAGGACTTCTCATGAATCCTTTTCTTGTCCAACATTGAAATTTTACCAGGCATGAAAGCTTTGGATCTATCTAAATGTTTATCCTCACCTGTCACCAGTTGCTCGTATATACCGGAGAAAGCTCCGAGCTTGAGGCGTAACAAACTCGGTAAGTCCAACATACTTTTGATCATTAACAAGACTCCAGCCGAAATCGCTTTTACGGTAGTTCAATCGTAAATCAAAACAATTGGGGAAAGTAAATAATTTATAAACAAGACAGGGGCATCCCAGTACGTTGGGATGCCCCTGTCTTGTTTACAAGATATATGCTAATTGATGGTATGTGTAGACCGTCTTTCGATAAGTTGTGTATCAACTGCGATTTTAGTCCGTACTGCATTGTCCTGTTCAATATCTTGAATAAGCACGTCCACAGCTTGTATAGCTAAACGTTCTTTATCGACGTGAATAGTAGTTAGTTCAGGTGTCACGATCCTTGCTTCGGTTATATTATCAAATCCCACCACGGATACGTCCTCGGGTACTTTGAAGCCCATCTCAGATAATGTTTTGAGTGCACTAATAGCAATGTAATCACATTCGCAGAAAAAGGCACTGGGCAGTTTTCTTCCGGAGGAAAGATAAGTTTCAAATTGATGTTTTAATGCTTCTTGAGAAGTCAGAATAGTTGGCGCTACCGAGAAAATACACTCTTCCTCAAGTACGATACCTCGTTCCTGAAGGGAAAATGCAAAACCTCGTTTACGCTCCTCAAAGTTGTGGATTCGATCATCAGATGCAATATAACCAATGTGCTGATGGCCTAGATCACAAAGGTGAACTCCTGCCTGATAAGCTCCCATCATATTATTAATGCCGACAAAGTGAAAAGGCAGTGACTCGTAGCAATTGTCTAACACCACCAGCGGTAATAGGAGTCTCTGTGCGATCGAAGCTACCCGCATACGAGACAAGTTTGTGCCAAGTAGGATAATACCCTGACTACGCTTTTCCTCGACTAACGCAGCGATTTCACTATCATCTTTATCTAACGCGACTGTGCTGAAGATTAGCGAATAACCGAGAGACCGGCACCTTTCTTCGATGTAATGGATTAGCTCACGGAAAAAAGGTTGTTGATAGTACTCATTATGCACGATGCCTGAATTAGCAAATACCAAAAAGGTAATAGACTTCTGAATTGCGTCGACATGCTCACTGCGTGATTTAGGTAAATATTCATTTTCTTTAGCTATTTGCAATATCCGGTCCCGGGTTTCCTGTCCAATCCCAGGTTTGCCGCTTAAAGCGAGAGAAACTGCGGATTTAGATACGCCGGCAAGTCGGGCGATGTCCTCCATCCTCACTGAAGAGGCCCCCTTAGTTGTTTAGTAAGTTAAGTTTACTATCATGCTCAACAATATGCAATGTTTAACTGAACAAAACTAAAATAAAACTAAACAAATAGATACAATTTATAAAATGCTACTAAATTATCGTTGACTACATCTTTAAGGCGTGATAATTTAAAGGTGTCTTAGTGATTTGGCTAAAGATAAACTAAATTGTTTAGTTTAGTTTAGTTACTATTTACTTCAGGGGGAACCACAATGAAAAAGTTGAAATTAGGTTACGCACCAACCAGACGCTTTGTATTTAGTGCTGAAGATGCTTTCCGGTACAAAGTAATGATTCGCGAGAAGATTGAAAGCTTTGGGCTTGATATTGATATTGTCGATTTGGAAGGTATCAATCAGGAAGGTTTGCTTTACGATGACCATATTAACGCAGAATTAATTATTGAGCGATTCCGACAAGAGAATGTTGACGCAGTATTTTTCCCTCACTGTAACTTTGGTACTGAAGATACAGTTGCACGGGTTGGAAAAGCACTAGGCAAGCCTGTATTGTTGTGGGGGCCAAGAGACGAGTCTCCTCTTGAGGACGGTATGAGATTAAGGGATACACAGTGTGGTTTATTTGCAACAGGTAAAGTATTGCGAAGGTTTAATGTTCCTTTTACTTATATAACCAACAGCAGAGTTGACGATCCGGTTTTCGAACGGGGTTTCACAAATTTCATTGCGGCTGCTAACGTTGTACGTCAATTCAGATCGCTTCGTATTTTGCAAATCGGACCACGTCCAGCTTCTTTCTGGACAATGATGTGTAATGAAGGGGAACTACTTGAACGATTTGGAATCGAAATTCATCCGATTACTCTTATTGATATTCAGAGAGCATCGAAACGTATTGAGAACGGTAATAGTCCTGAATTAGCGGAAGCTGTGGAGTATATCAAAGCTAAGCTAGATTGGTCAGAAGTGACTGAAGCAGATGTAAAAAGGATTGCAGCGCTGAAGGTCGCTATGAAGCAATATGCGATTCAGACTGGCAGCACGGCAATTGCGATCCAATGTTGGTCATCTTTACAGGATGCTATGGGCATTATGCCGTGTTTAGCTAATGCCATTCTTACAGACGAACAAATTCCGGTTACCTGTGAAACAGATATTCATGGAGCAATTACCTCTGTGATGGTTCAGGCAGCTACTATGAACCAACACCCTACATTTTTTGCAGACCTAACAGTGAGACATCCTGAGAATCCCAATGGTGAACTGCTGTTCCACTGCGGGAACTTCCCAGTATCCCTTAGTATAGAAGACAAACCAAAGCTCAGAAAACATTTCTTGTTCGATGATCATTCACCAGGAACACATGAAGGCGAAATTAAGGGTGGAAATATGACTTTGGCACGGTTCGATGGTGATCACGGTGAGTACCAGTTGTTCCTAGGCAAAGCAAGAGGCATCGAGGGGCCGTATACGCGAGGTTCATATGTATGGGTGGAAGTAAACGATTGGCCTCTCTGGGAAGAGAAGCTGGTTACTGGACCTTATGTTCATCACTCCGTTGGTATCCATGCAAACGCGATTCCAGTATTGTACGAAGCTTGCCGGTATATTCCGGGGTTGACTCCAGATCTTGTAGATCCAACGGAGCAAGAAATTCAGGCGTGGTTACGCGGCGCTGGATTATAAAGAAGGAGGCTTAACTATGGAGATCAAGGCATTGCAGGAAAAAGCTATTCACATTCGGATGGATCTTCTACGCATGATTCATGGTTCGAAAACAGGTCATACTGGCGGTTCGCTTAGCAATACAGACATTCTTACGGCTTTATATTATAAAATCATGAATATTGATCCCTTGAATCCTAAGGATCCTAATCGCGATCGCTTTATCGCAAGTAAAGGTCATTCGGTGGAATCTCTTTGGTGTATTTTGGCTGATCGTGGATTCTTTCCAAAGGAAGAGTTAAATACATTCAGTCAGTTCGGGACAAAGTTGATTGGTCACCCAAATAATAAAGTGCCTGGTATTGAAATGAATACAGGAGCATTAGGCCATGGGCTTGCAATTTCTGTTGGTATGGCGCTTGCTGCTAAACGTGATGGTAAATCGTATCGTGTGTTCTGCCTCATGGGAGATGGTGAGCAAGCAGAGGGATCAGTATGGGAAGCTGCCATGGCCGGTGCCCATTATAAACTCGATAATTTGGTTGGCATAATAGACCGGAACCGCCTGCAGATCAGCGGTTCTACAGAAGATGTTATGGGACTCGATCCGCTTGATGAGAAATGGGCATCGTTCGGATGGAATGTAATCGATCTTGACGGCAATGATTTAGAGGCCTTGGTTAAAGCCTTTGAGTCTATACCTACAGTACCGAATAAGCCAACGCTTATTATGGCAAATACCGTTAAAGGTAAAGGAATTTCGTTTGCTGAGAACGTACCGCATTGGCATCATCATGTACCAAGTGATGAGGAACTTACGAAGGCGCTTGCGGAACTGTCCGCGCGACTGAATAATTTGACAGAAAAAGGGCAGGTGCAAAGCCATGGCTAACAAAATACCTAATCGACAAGTTATTTGTGATACGCTTCTTGAACTGGCCAAAGACGACCGGGATATTATGGTGCTTGCAAGTGACTCCCGCGGCTCTGCTGCCATGGCACCATTTGCGAATACTTATCCGAATCAATTCGTTGAAGTAGGGATTGCCGAGCAAAATATTGTAGGCATTTCTGCAGGCCTAGCACACAGTGGTAAGAAACCGTTTGTTACTTCTCCAGCTTGTTTCCTAAGCATGCGCAGCATTGAACAAATAAAAGTAGATGTCGCTTACTCTGCAACGAATGTAAAGCTTGTTGGTATCAGTGGTGGAGTTAGTTATGGTGCACTAGGCATGTCCCATCATTCGGTTCAAGATTTAGCTGTAACACGTGCTATTCCCGGGCTTGCTGTGCTTATGCCAGCGGATCGACATGAAACTAAGAAAATGACAGAAGCATTGGTTGGTTATGAAGGTGGGGTCTATATCCGGATAGGCAGAAATCCAGTCGAGGATGTTTATGAATCCGACGAGTACGAGTTCAAGATTGGGAAAGCCGTAACAATGCGTGAAGGGAATGACTTGACAATCATTGCCTCTGGTGAAACTGTTCGTGTGGCACTGGATACGGAAGCATCCTTGAAGGAAAATGGAGTATCTTGCAGAGTACTAAATATGCACACAATTAAGCCTCTCGATGAGGAAGCTATTCTTTGTGCAGCGCGTGAGACTGGCCATATCATTACAGTTGAAGAGCATAGTATACATGGTGGACTTGGTGCTGCTGTAGCTGAAGTTGTCATTCAGAATTTTCCTGTACCAATGCGAATTATCGGCATTCCAGATGAGCCTGCCATCGCAGGAAAGACCGCTGAGGTGTTCGAGCACTATGGAATAAGTGTACAAGGCTTGAAAAAAGCAGCTCTAGAGCTCTTGGGACGCTAGGTGAGTGTCTATGGATAAATATATCCTAGCCATTGATCAAAGTACTTCAGGTACAAAGGCATTAATTGTTAACCATGATGGTTTGATGATTTCAAGTAGTACATCCTCACATACACAGTATTACCCGGCTCCAGGTTGGGTTGAGCATGATGTACTCGAGATTTATCAAAACGTATTACAGAATATAGCAGAGGTATTGGCCAACGCTGCGATATCATCTGAACAACTCGCAGCGATTACAATCACCAATCAACGTGAAACAGCTGTGATGTGGGATAAACGGACGGGCATTCCTATCTGCCATGCCATTGTATGGCAGTGTCAGCGGACCGCAGATTTATGTGAGCAATTAAAGTTAGAGGGAAATGAAAAAATCGTAAAGACGAGAACCGGTCTTGTGTTAGATCCTTATTTTTCTGCGACGAAATGGCGCTGGATGTTAGATCATGTGGAAGGCTCTCAAGAGAAGCTATCAGAGGGCCATTTGCTCGCAGGAACTATTGATAGCTGGCTGCTTTGGAAGTTGACAGGCGGAGCTGTCCATTCAACGGATTTCACAAATGCTAGCCGAACTTCTCTCTTTAACATTCACACACTGAAGTGGGATGAAGAACTATGTCAGTTGTTCGGCGTACCTTCAAGTATACTACCTAAAGTAAAGGCTTCGGACTCTATTTTCGGTTATACCCAGAAAGTCGGAATTCTATCCGATGGTATTCCAATTGCAGGTTTAATCGGAGATTCTCAAGCTGCTCTATTCGGGAATCATTGTTTTGATCAAGGAATGGCTAAAGCAACATATGGCACCGGTACTTCTGTGTTAATGAACGTTGGAACTACACCACCGCCTGCTCGAGATGGATTGGTTCAGGCAATAGCCTGGGGCCAAGGCGGTGTTGTAACTTATGCACTTGAGGCAGTTATTCGTTCGTCTGGTGACAGTATCAAATGGATCCGAGATAATTTAGGGATGTTTGATACGTTTGAAGAAATGGAGACACTGCTTGCACAATCTCCTGCTAATGAAGGAGTATATCTAGTGCCGGCATTTGTTGGTCTTGGTGCACCTTATTGGGAGCCAAATGCTAGAGCAGCAATAACGGGGATGAATCGGGGGACAGGTAAAGCTCAAATCATTCGTGCTGCAAATGAAAGTATTGCCTATCAAGTTTGTGATGCAGTAGAAATACTCGAGTCCCAGTCAGATGTCATTCTACGTGAGCTGCGAGTGGATGGAGGTGCTTCCAGCAATCGTACATTGATGCAATTTCAAGCAGATATGCTGGGTAAGAGAGTATTAAAATCCGGTGTAGCCGAACTTTCTGCACTCGGGTCTGTTTATATGGGTGGATTAGCTGTAGGCTATTGGTCTAACTTGAACGATATTTTAATAAGGGGTACCGATTCTCATGTATATGAGCCGAAAATGAAAGAAGGGGAAAGATCTGGCTTATATAATGGCTGGAAGAGAGCAGTAGCCTCTGTTATTAAATAGAAACGAATAAAAGACAATAGCTCTTATAAAACCCTTAGTCTGAGATAGGATAAACCTTTTGTTTATCTTTAACAGATTAGGGGTGTACTTTTAATAACAATAAGTAGCCCCAATAAGTATTTGAGGTTAAATGAATTCACAAATGAAAGTGCATAATCTAAATAAAGTCTTATATTCCTTCCAATAGGGCCTCTTATATACTGAATATAAGAGATCTCTTACGTATTAAGTCTTTTGGAAAGCGCATTCAATATGTAATGGGGGGGTAGCAAATGATATTTTCAAGAAAAATTAGCAATTCCACATCGCAATACAAACAAAAGTTTATTCGGAAAGCCTCATTTAGCTCTATGGTATTAATCATGCTCAGTTCATTATTAATGCCGAACATGGGGAATTCAGCTGCACAAGGGGGAAGTTCATTGCCCACAGACAAGTCCGCATTGACTACGATGGATAATATCGATCCGTTGTACGCTAACCCCGTTATTGATAAAGAGTCCGATTTAACTACACCGGTGCCGCATCGTAAAGTATCGGGTCACTTTGAAGGTACAAATAAGAAATTTAATTTTTATTTACCGCCAAAAGGCAAGTTTTCAGGACGGTTTTTCCAAATGGTATATCCACTACAAGACGAGAATGCTACTGATCTGAATGTTAGCTTTGGTGTGGATAACGGAGCTTATACTGTGCAAACAAACGGTGGTGGAGGTTACATGGTGGATGCAGCTGCAGCCAAGTTTTCTAAGGCGGTTGCAGCGAAGTACTACGGATGGTCAGGCCGCATATATGGATATATTTATGGAGGTAGCGGTGGCTCTTATCAGACAATCGGTGCCTTGGAGGGAACTAATGGGGTATGGGATGGTGCCGTACCTTATATAACAGGGGTTCCAACTTCTATTCCTAATAACTTTTTTATTCGAGCTTTCGCACGCTTTGTTCTAGAGAAGAAAGCTCCGCAAATCGCAGATGCGGTGAGCCCAGGTGGAAATGGGAATCCATACGCTAAACTAAATGATATGGAGCAATCAGTACTACGAGAGGTGACCAAGCTTGGAGTTCCTTTAAGAGCATGGGAAGATTATTCTTATTTGCTGGGTTTAAAGGATTCTGAGGGCTTACTTGGTTTTTTAGCAGTACTTCGGACTATAGATCCTTCATATGTTGAGGATTTTTGGAATAAACCGGGTTATTTGGGGACTGAGCAATCGGCACTTGGTGAACTGTTCCGTTCGTCTAAGATTGATTATACCTCTAACATCACACAAGTTGTACGTAACGCACAGAACGGTGTAACTAGTTTAACACTCGATAGTGTACCAACCGTTTCGACCCCAAGCTATTGGCTTGATTATACGTTATTTGCATCGGACGGAACGACTGCGGTTGGGAAATTATCTGGTTCATTTGATCCAAAGACCAAAGTATTCACTATTGGAGAAGGAAACTCAGAAGCAGTATTAAATGCCGTTAGTACTGGTGCTAGACTCAAGATTGACAACCGTTGGTATCTTGCCGCTCTCTCATACCATAGATATCAAGTTCCTAAAGCGTTAGATTATACCGCCTGGAATCAGTTTAGAGCGACGGATGGTACACCTATTTATCCGCAGCGTCCTTTAGAGATTGGACCGCTTATTTCTGGTGGTGTAACCGGCGGTGCAACATACAATGGTAATATTCATGCTAAAGTTATAATGGTCGTTAACTTGCTCGATGTTGATGCTTATCCTTGGAATGCCGATTGGTATAGTGCAAAAGTCAAGTCGGCTCTTGGAGATCGATATGATGATAATTTCCGAGTATGGTATAACGATAATGCTGATCATATCAGTCCAGCACGCACTTCACGACTCGTACAATATGATGGTCTTCTTCAGCAAGCACTTCTTGACGTAAGTGCTTGGGTCGAAAAAGGTGTATCACCTGCCCGATCGACCAAATATAAAGTGGTTGACGGACAGGTTAATGTAGCGCAAAAAGCAGCTGTACGCAAAGGTATACAACCTGTTGTTGATTTGACGGTCAATGGTACTGACAGAATTGATATTAAAGCAGGGCAGACTGTAAGCTTTAAAGTGAAGGTTCAAGTCCCACCAGGAGCAGGGAAGATTGTAAAAACGGAGTGGGATTACGCGGGAACAGGCGATTTTAAGGTGTTGAAAATTGGGAATCCTAAAGATACGGTAGAATTAAAAATGGAATACAAGTTCACAAAAGCAGGAACTTACTACCCAGCAATTCGCGCTACCTCTCAGCGAGAAGGTGATATAAAAACACTCTTTACGCAGATTCAGAATATTGGTCGGGTTCGAGTTGTAGTACATTAGACAAATTGATACTAGGAGTAATATAGCTTTATCAATTCCGGACTCGATCTGCTTTGATCGGGTCTGTTTATTTTTAAGTTAGCCTAGGTGTTAGTTGAAGACGGTTTGATTATGATAACTTCATTGCTATTGCAGCTTAATGGACGATAAGATAAGGTGTACTGTTTTGTATCCGAATTCAAGGTACGCAATAAAATAAGGATTTCAACAAAAGGACTGATGTTCTATGAGACTAATCAAACGAATCGGCTCTTTACCTATTTTGCCGAAACTTGCATTGACTTTCCTCATTGTATTAACGCCGCTATTCTATATTGGATTACAAATGGGGGAGTCAGGCTCGGACATTGTCCGTGATGAAATCTCAAACTCATTAGCATCGCGTACCGAACTTTACATGGACCTGTTGGACAGTGATTTTGATAGGACGATTCGACTTCTAGGAGAGTATATGTATGACGAGGATTTAATGAAGCTTAGTACATCATCAGAAGTTATGCCTGTCATTGATCGGACTTATGCAGTACTTCGCTTGAAAAATCGAATGGACCAGTTGAGTCGTTCGAGTTCATTTGTCAAAAATGCAATGGCTTTTATTCCGGGGATGAATCGAATGGTGAGTTCTAAGGAGAACTCTATATCTGATTTCGATAATGAACTCTTTCAAGCATTGTCGCAACGTCAAAATAATTATGCAGAACCGTTCCTTGTGTGGAAGGGCCGCATCTTTATTAGTATGCCTTATCCAGGAGAAAATGAGCCATTATTTCTAGTCGCTGTTGAAATTTCCAGCACACAGCTTTCATCTAAACTCAAACAATTCATGCAAGATAATAGTATGGCGGCTTTGGTAAGTAACAACATGGAGTGGGCGGTTTCCGGAGAGTTCGATCAGGTACTAAGTAATGAGTTACCTGATAAATTGGACACAATAGAGGTTGATGGCACTCAAATAATTAATCTAAATCATATCCAATACCTATTCGTTAGTAAAGAATCAGAGATCATTAATGCGAAATTGATGATGTTTGTGCCTGTCAAGCAAGTAGAGAGGCCATTAGAGCGGTACAAAAATTGGGTGTTTGCGTTATATGGAGTATCTGTACTTGTCACGATCGCATTCTCATTTGGCATGTATCGAATTATTCATAGACCGCTCAAACTGCTCGTCAAATCATTCCGCAGAATCGAACAAGGAAAGTTTGATATCTCAATTGAATACCCGTTTACTGACGAGTTTGGTTATCTATACAAGCAATTGAATGCAATGGTAAGGGAACTTAAGAGATTGATTCATGAGGTATATGAACAAGAATATCGAGCACGTGTAGCAGAACTTAGACATTTGCAATCTCAAATCAACCCGCATTTTCTATATAATACGTTTTTTATTCTCTACCGTCTTGCTAAGCAAGAGGAAAATGAAAGCATCGCAAGGCTGACTAATCATCTAGGTGAATATTTCGAGTTCATTACACGAGATGGTTCACAGGAAGTTACGCTTGCAAGCGAGGCAGCTCATGCCAAATCTTATACGGATATTCAGACAATTAGGTTTTCCAATCGTATTGAAGTTAAATTCTCTGAAGTTCCTAAAGAGGCAGAGCAATTTATCGTACCTCGACTTATCATGCAGCCGATTATTGAGAACGCATACGAGCATGCGCTGGAGAAAAAGGCAAGAGGTGGTGTACTTGAGGTTGATATTCAAATAACTGCATCTGAGCTGCTTATCAGAGTCGAAGACTCCGGTGAGATTAATGACGATACACTAAAAAACCTTCATATTATGTTGAATAGTCAACAGGATGTGGCAGAAAGTACTGGATTAATAAATGTTCATAGGCGCCTTAGGATTAACTATGGTGACAAGGCAGGCTTACGCTTGAGCCGCGGAGAACTTGGGGGACTTAAAGTCATTCTGGTTATACCGATTAAGGAGGAAGATTCGAATGCTTCGATTACTGATCGTTGACGATGAACCGGTTACCGCTGATGGGCTGTTTGAAATGCTGTCTGAGGTACCGGATCTCGAACTGGATTTATATAAAGCGACATCTGCAGAAGAAGCGATCAGTCGTCTTTCCCGCACGAAGATGGATATTGTTTTAAGTGATATTCGAATGCCGGAGATGGATGGACTGCAACTCCAGCAATGGATTCAGTCTCGCTGGCCGCGCTGTAAAGTTATCTTCTTGACAGGTATTCGGGATATCCAGTATGCACAACAAGTATTAAGAAGTGGTGGTGTTGACTATATTCTAAAGACGGAGGGCGATGATGCGATTGTACGGAGCATACATCAGGCAACCTCTAAAATCTTTGAGGAAATGAAGAATGAAGAATTTTTACTACGGGCTAAAGGGCAACGGAAAGATGTATTGCCGATGTTGCGTCGTGAATGGTTCGCTTCACTCCAAGACCAAGGAGATCTGACAAATGTGAATCATCACGCTCGTCTTCAGGATTTGGATACACCACTTAATCCGGATAGAAAGGTCATTCTTGTTTGCGGTCGTGTTGACCGTTGGAAAGAGGATTACAATAGCTCTGACCAAACGTTGTTATTATATGCTGTGCAGAATATTGCTGAGGAATACATGCAGAGAGCGTATATGCTTCCTGTTATGTTAGGTAGCTCTTATTTTGTATGGATAATTCAATTAAAGTCACCTGATGAAATGTCATGGGAAGAAATGCTACCTTATGTACAAGGGACTCTAGAAAGCGTCCAAAATACGAGTAGAGAGATGCTTGGTATACCTGTCTCGTTTATCTGTCATGAACAGCCACTATCATGGGATGAAATCCCCAAGGCATATAAGCTTTTAAAGCAGAATCTCATTCTTGGTCTTGGCAGCGGTGAGGAAATGATCCTTATCTTCCGTGAACAGGATAAGGATCATTTCGCATCTGATGTTCCAGGCCTTCTCTTGACACGGATTGAGAATACATTTGATATGGGTCAAGATTCATTGTTTGAGGAGCTGTTATCTGAGTTGTTTCAACGTGTGCCTAATCACTTTAGCATATATGCTCAAGCTTATTACGCAGTCGCTGTCATTTTACTGAATCAATGGAACAAAATTTATAAAAGTGGTATGAAGCCCGATGTGCAAGATGAGCAGATGATTGGCAGGTTGCTTGATGTCAATTCTCACGCTACTAAAGAACAAGCATTTAGGTTTCTCTGTAAAATTGGACGAGAGATATTTTTACAAGGGAAGCAGGAACAAGATGAACGAACATACCGCATTATTCAGAAAATAAACAAGTACATCGCAGATCATCTTAACAACGATCTATCACTTGCTATTCTTGCAGAAGCTGTTTATTTAAACCCATCTTATTTATCTAACTTATATAAGACCATTACTGGACGTAACATATCCGACTACATTACAGAATTGAGAGTCGAGAGAGCAAAGAAGCTGCTTGAAGAATCACATGCTAAGGTACAGGATATTGCCTTAGCGGTTGGTTTTGATACAGCAGGTTACTTTACCCGCTTTTTCAAGAGACATGTTGGCGTTACTCCACAAGAGTATCGAAGTCGACTTAAAACAGAGTAATATTCAATACTTAAAAACAAACTCCAGTGTCTAATAAACACTGGAGTTTGTTTTTAAGGTAAGAATCAAACCAAGTCCACATTCAATAGACTAATCATTTATGGAACAAATAAGGCACGGAAGTTTGTTAACTTTGTCTTTGTGGAATGTTTTTATTGTAAACCTGGATTTGCTGCAATTGAAATAACTCTTTCAATCAACTCTTCACGGTCATCGTGAAGGATAAAGCCAAGTGGGATGGCGTTGTCAGTATTTATTATAAGGAGACGATTTATTAGGGGACTACACATTATTTGGATTCTGAGTTCGATCTGTATTGTTCCAGTACTTCAGTTTATTGATTTTAATAGGTAAACAGGGGCTTCCCATGAATTGGGGAGCCCCATTTTTTGGCGATTAAAAGTCGCTGTTGACGATAAGAATAAAAGTAATTGAGGCAATACAAGAAACAAACAAAGGGAAGATAAGAATACAAACAGAGTGTCATATACGCTTAATCCTTCAACTTATATACTAAATGACAAGAGATCTCTTAATTATGATACGGGGGGAAGACAGAATGAGAAATAAGGCTGGAATATTGGCACTATCTTCGGTTCTAGCATTGAGTTTGGTTGTAAGCGCTTGTAGCTCGAATAACACGAATGAATCATCTTCTTCGAGTAAGAGTAATTCGCAAAGTGGTACCTCTAACACAGGCACAACACCAGCTAATGAGTCGACAAATCCCGAAGATCTTTACTTGGGGAAATACGAACCTGCTATTGATGTCTCCACAGTACGTATACTTAGTTCTACAGTGAAATTCCCGGAAGACCAAACGATTGATAAGAATGTTTATTATGACGAGTATGCAAAGAAGCTAGGTATTAATCTTAAAAATGAATGGACTGTAACTGGTGACGAGCCTGGTGGTCAAGGCGAACAAAAAATGAACGTATCAATTGCTTCAGGCGATCTACCAGATATTGTACCACTAAATGCATCACAATTACGTTCATTGGCCGATGCAGGGAAGTTAGCAGATTTGACTGAAATTTATGAGAAGTATGCTTCACCAATTACAAAGCAAGTATTAACTTCATCCGGAACAACAGCGTTGGATTCTGCTAAGTTTGATGGGAAATTGCTAGCAATTCCAGCTCCTACATCGTCAGTTGACCTGGCACCGCTCGTATGGATTCGGACCGATTGGTTGAAAAAGTTAAATCTGCAGCCACCGAAGACTATGGATGACGTTTTTAATATCATGGATGCGTTTGTAAATCAAGATCCAGACGGTAATGGTAAAAAAGATACGTACGGTATGGCAATGAACAAGGATCTATATGGTTTTTTCGGCGGTCTTGAAGGCTTTTTCGATAGCTATCACGCATATGCTCGCCAAGACGGGAAAGGCAACTGGGTTAAAGATGCTGACGGAAACCTTGTTTTCGGTAGTATTCAACCCGAAGTTAAGAATGCTCTTGGCAAGCTGCAGGAATTGTATAAAAAAGGATATATTGATCCCGAGTTTGGTGTAAAGAGTTGGGACAAGGAGAAGGAACTTGTAGTTGCCGGTAAAATTGGATTGCACTTCTCCACTATGTCAACTCCGTTGATTATCCAAGATATTAAGAAAAATGATCCAAATGCTGACTGGCAAGCCTTCCCGCTCGTATCTGTTGATGACCAACCTGCTAAAGCACAAGTACCAGCCATTTCCCTTAAAACACCGCAATACTTTGCGGTAACTAAAGACTTTAAGAATCCTGAAGCTTTAATCAAAATGATTAACCTCTTTATGGAAATATCTTACGGTACAAGCTATACCAAAGAAGAGAATAAACAATTAAATGGTTATAAAGACTATGAGTCTTGGATGTGGGGCATCTATTCAGCTGAACCTGAAAAAAATCTCAATACGCATCGTTTAATCAAAGAAATCGTGAATGGCAGCAAGAAAGAATCGGATTTGATGACTGAACAAACATTTGCATATGAGAGATCTCGCGATTATTTAGCTGGAAAGAGAGAAGTATTGGATTGGGCCTTTTACCGTATCTTTGGACCTGAAGAATCCGCCTTTAGTGTGGTTGATGGTTATGTGAACAACAATTTGTTGATGCGCAATGGTTTTGACCAAATCATGACGGATACCATGGTAAAACGAGACTCAACACTTTTAAAACTGGAGCTAGAGACGTTTACTAAGATTATTTTAGGTGATTCACTCGATAGTTTTGATACTTTTGTGAAGAATTGGAAGAAGCTTGGTGGAGATGAAATGACAAAAGAAGTTAATGAGTTGGTTAAGTCAAAATAATCGCCCGGACCCGAATTCTGTCCTTTAAAGGACAGAATTCGGTCATCTTGTTAAGAGAGGAAGAACCGACGTGTTAAAACAAATGACGGAGAGTCAACCAGTTGTAATTGAAAAAGCCCAACTAAAAGAAAAGGGAAAGCGGATGAAGTGGTCGCAATTACCGCTCCACCTTATGATTTTACCGGGCCTTCTGTTGATTATCGTCTACAGCTATGGTCCTATGTTAGGGGCAATTATCGCATTCCAAGATTTTAATCCTGCACGTGGAATTTTCGATTCTAAGTGGACCGGTTTAGAAAATTTCCGGTATGTAATGGCTTTGCCAGGCTCATTCCAAGTTATCTGGAATACTCTCATTATAGCCGTGATGAAGATAGTCATCGGTCTGTTAGTTCCTATTGTTATTGCTTTGCTGCTTAACGAAATTCGTAAGGAAACTTTTAAGCGTAGTGTCCAAACCTTGATTTATTTACCGCATTTTTTGTCTTGGATCATTTTAGGTGGCGTTTTAATTGATATTTTGTCTCCTACTAGTGGAATAGTCAACCAAGTACTAAATTGGTTTGGCATCGATTCAATCTACTTCTTGGGAAATAATACTTGGTTCCGTCCTGTACTCGTGATCTCTGATGTGTGGAAGGAATTCGGTTTTAATACAATTGTTTACTTAGCAGCGCTTACAGGCATTAACCCTTCACTATATGAAGCAGCTGTTATTGATGGTGCTAATCGATGGAAGCAAACGCTTTATGTGACATTACCAGGAATGGCTCCAATTATAATTTTGACAGCTACGTTGGCCCTAGGACAAGTACTCAATGCTGGCTTTGATCAGGTATTTAATTTGTATAGCCCTCAGGTATATCAATCAGGCGATATTATTGATACGTTTGTTTACCGCTTAGGTATAGTAGATGCGCAATATGGTGTCGCAACAGCTGTCGGACTCTTTAAGTCTGTTGTATCTCTAATTTTGCTTTCGGTATCTTACTTCCTAGCCTACCGATTTGCCAACTACAGAATCTTTTAATAGGGAGGAGACGATTCGGTTATGGTAGAACGATTTACACTGAGCCGCAGAGTTTTTGTAGGATTTAACTATGTTTTCCTAGCGCTTTTATCAATTTTATGTATTTTGCCTCTGATTCATGTTTTGGCTGTTTCATTTAGTGCGAGCTCTGCCGCAACAGCAGGTTATGTTAAACTTTGGCCAGTTGATTTTACATTAGAATCTTATAAATATGTGTTAGGAAAAGATGAGTTTTTTCGATCTATCCTAATGACCATAAAACGCGCCTCGGTTGGTTTAGTTATTAATATGGTGCTTACAATTTTAGTGGCTTATCCATTGTCTAAAGAAGTTAAAAAGTTTCGTGGACGTACAATTTATGCCTGGGTATTCGTATTCACGATGCTATTTAACGGAGGTCTCATTCCTCTCTATATGATGGTTAAATACACCGGAATTCTTGATAGTGTTTGGGCGCTTGTTCTACCGCAGGCAATTCCGATTTTTAATATGATATTACTGCTCAACTTTTTTAGGGGCTTACCAAAGGAACTCGAAGAGGCTGCCTTCATGGATGGTGCAGGTCATTGGACTACTCTTTGGAGAATATTTGTACCACTTTCAGCACCTGCTCTGGCTACTATAACGTTATTTACATTGGTTTTCCATTGGAATTCCTGGTTCGATGGACTCATATTTATGAACTCTCCTAAAAATTATCCATTGCAAAGTTATTTGCAAACAGTTGTTATACAACAGAATTTTAGTTCTGCCAGTCTTGAAAGTATTGCGGAGTTGCAGAAGGTCAGTGATCGTACGTTTAAGTCAGCACAAATTTTTCTAGGCTCGCTTCCGATTCTAATTGTATATCCGTTCTTGCAAAGATTCTTTATGAAAGGGATCGTGCTCGGTAGCGTAAAAGAATAGAAAGAATTTGGAGTGTGGGACATGATTGAACATCTGGTTTTATTTAAATTTAATAAATCGATAACCTTGGACAAAGAACTGAGACTACTGGAGAAAATGCAAAATTTTCAGAAACTAATTCCAGGTATCGCTTATTTAACGGCCGGACGTAATATCACTAATGAAACGGAGCGTCAACAGGGTTATACGTTGGCGCTTCGTATCACATTTAAGGACCAGGCTGCTTTAGAAACATATGGATCACACCCTGTACATCAAGAATTTGTATCCTCGCTTGATGGGGTCATTGATAATATTATCGTGGCAGATTATCCGATACATGGGTAAGAAAGCTTTGTATATAAGGGAAAAGAAATGCTTAGCTTCAAACTAGTTTTTTTGTAGCTGAAGGGAATAGACAAGATGAAATATAACTCAATCAAACCTGGTCAGATATGGCTGGATACTGAAGGCAAGCGTATTCAAGCTCATGGAGGATCAATTATTGCGGTAGGAGATACCTTTTATTGGTACGGCGAGAATAAGGAGAAAACGAAAGTTGGAAGCGGAATTTGGCATTGGGGCATAAGATGTTATGCCTCTAAAGATTTATATAATTGGGAGGACAAAGGAGTTATTATCCCTCCTGATGAAGATGATATCGCATCACCACTGCATCCTACGCAGTTTGTGGATAGACCTCATATTATTTTTAATCAAAGAACCGGAAAATTCGTATGCTGGATTAAAGTAATGAGACCAGATGGGCAGAAATCAACAATACTGATTTCAGATCACATTCTAGGTCCGTATACAATTATAAAAAAAGATATTCGCCCCCTAAATATGGGAGCAGGCGATTTCGACTTAGTGGTCGGTCATGACGATAAAGCGTATTACTATTTTGAAAGAGTTCACAGCGAATTGATTTGTGCAGACTTGACAGAGGATTATACCGATGTAACTGGTTATTATTCGACTCATTTTCCGAATATTCAACCTCCTTATGTGCGTGAAGCTCCTGCGTATTTCCATAGAAAAGGAGTGCATTATTTATTTACATCCGGTACTACAGGTTATCATCCCAATCCATCTGAAGTAGCTTGTGCGCAAAGTTATCATGGCCCATGGAAGGTATTGGGGAACCCGCATCCGGACGATCCTTCTTGTACATCTTACAATTCACAAATTACGTCAGTATTCAAGCATCCCTTTAAAAAAGACTTATATATTGCTTTGGCGGACAGGTGGATGCCAAATCTTCCTCTTTTGGTTAGGGAAGATTTCACAAACGGGCAGCAATACCGGAAAGCTGCTGAGATATATAAGTCTATCTTCAATCCTGAGATCAATTATGAAGTGAAAGAGGAAGATCAGATCGCCATGTCGCTTGATATTGATACATCGGTTTCTGATTATGTCTGGCTCCCGATTAGGTTTGTAGGAGAAATGGCGTATTTAGATTGGAAAGATGAATGGAAGGTTGAAGATTATGATTAACAGGCACAAATATTTAGATCCTTCTCTCTCTGCTGAAGAAAGAGCAAATGATTTGTTGCAACACATGAGCCTTGAAGAGAAAATGGGGCAAATTGTCTGCTATATGCCTGATAAAGAAACATTAGATTCATTTGAAAAAGACTATCCACATGGAGCCGGTGAAGTATCCATGTTATTTGTCGGGGAATTGCTCAGTAAGGAAGCCGTGGTTGAGAAAGTAACCTATATTCAAAAAAAGCTTATGGGTCTAAGTAAACATCGTATTCCGGCTATTTTTCATATGGAAACTTTAGCTGGTGCATTTGCTCCCGAAGCTACAAGCTTTCCAAGTGGAATTGGACAAGCCTCGACATGGAACCCAGAGCTTCAAAAAGAATTGTCTAAGATTATTGGAAAACAAGCTAGAGCAATTGGCGCGACACATGCTTTTGCACCTGTATTGGATATATCACGAGATTCGCGTTTTGGTCGCCAAGGTGAAACTTATGGAGAAGACCCTGCATTGGCTTCCGCCATGGGAACCGCTTATGTGTCAGGTTTGCAGCAAGATGGTGATCTAAAAAAGAGTGTTTTGGCATGTGCAAAACATTTTGTAGGCTACCATGCTACACAAGGTGGTATTCACGCGGCATCAACAGCTATTCCCCCTAGATTACTTCGAGAGGTGTATGCTAAACCATTTCAGGCAGCTATTTCAATTTCCAATATGAAGTCAGTCATGAAGACCTATAGTTCGATTGATGGTGAAGCGGTTGCAGGTTCTAAGAGGATATTGACACAATTGCTACGAGATGAAATGGGGTTTCAAGGTCTTGTCGTTTCTGACTATACCTCTATTGCGGAACAGCATACCCGACTGATGGTTAGCGGAAGTAAAACGGATGCGGGAGAACGTTCATTACTAGCCGGTATGGATGTAGAATTGCCATCTAAGGATTGCTATAACGAAGAATTAATGCAGCGCATTCAGGATGGAAAAATTGAAATGGAATTTCTTGATCGTGCAGTCCGAAACTTACTAGTTGCAAAGTTCGAGTTAGGTTTATTTGAGAACCCATTTCCAATGTCAGAGAAGGAAGTCAGAGAAGCGTATTCCGACCCAATGAATCATCGGATTAGTTTGGATGCTGCCCGTCAATCAATGGTGTTGTTAAAGAATAATGACATTCTTCCTTTAGAGCGTAAGAAACAGAAAATCGCGGTGATTGGATATCACGCCATTTCGAGACGTTCATTATTTGGAGGCTATTCATTCACAAGTTTATTCGACGCATTGCTAAATGCAGGAAATACGATGGCCGGTGTCGATTTTGAACAAATTTCAGATTTAAGTAATCAAGGAATCAATACAAAAGAAGAAAACAACATTTACCCTGGTAGCAACGTGAAGATCGAGACTAAGAAAACAGAAGAATTAGTACGAAAACATTATCCTCAATGTAACAATCTTCTGCATCAATTGAAATTGGAATGTCCAACCGCAGAATTGATTTATTCAATCGGATACGCATATGCAGGGAATGATACTTCACTACATGACGAAGCATTGGCCGCTGCTGCAACAGCAGATCTAGTTATATTTACATTAGGTGGAAAGCATGGTTGGGGAATGTCTTGTACAACAGGTGAAGGAATTGATTCAACAGATATTGGTTTGCCGGAGTGTCAAGAAAGCTTTATTAGGAAATTGGCGCAATTAAATAAGCCAACGGTTGCTATCCATTTCGATGGACGACCTATTTCAAGTGATATGGCTGATCAATATGCAGGTGCAATTATTGAAGCTTGGAATCCAGGTCAATTCGGTGCCAAAGCCATCACAGACATCTTATTTGGCGATTATAATCCGTCAGGGAAATTACCTGTTTCAATAGCCTACAACGCTGGACAGATTCCAGTGTTCTATAATCACGATAACGGTTCGAGCTATCATGTTGGGACGATGAACGAGTTTAAAAGCTACTTAGATTGTCCACGTGAGCCTAGGTATTATTTTGGATTTGGACTCTCCTACACCACATTCGAATATTCTAACCTTCGAATTGAAAAAGAAGTGTATAGGCCGCATGAACCGTTATACATCTCTGTTGATATTACCAATACTGGAGATTTATTCGGAGAAGAAGTAGTCCAACTGTATATTCGAGACAAGTATGCAAGCATGGTTCGTCCAGCCCTTGAGTTAGCGGGTTTTATTAGAGTACCACTAAAATCGAAGGAAACCAAGAAAGTCCATTTTACAATGGAATTGAGTCAACTAGCATTCCTTGATGCGGACATGAGATGGAAAATTGAAGCTGGTGAAATCGAGGTCCTGATCGGTACATCTTCAAATGATTTACGAGTTTCTAGCTCTTTTAATATTAGTTCCAATCAATATATCGATGGTAAGACAAGAGGTTTTTATGCACAAGCAGAAGTAAGGTAAGTAGAGAATTGTTAGGTACATTCAAAAATAAGCGTGGTAATGAAGTTTGGTATATGGGCAATATTTAAAGGGTTTAAAGGAGGCAATGAAGATGGAATTGTCGTTTCAAGTTCCTGACCAAAAGAGGGTAAGACTTTTAATTAATTCAGATGTCAAGAACGAAGCAGACGACCAATATGCGATTGTTCATGCATTACTTACTCCGATGTTTATTAACAAGGGGATTATAGCAGCACATTTCGGTACTTGGCGAACAACATTATCAATGGAAGAAAGTTATGCTGAGGCACATCATGTCTTGAATTTAATGGGAGACAAAGGGAAAGTTCCGGTTTATAAGGGAGCCCCTGCTGCATTGCCAGATGAAAAAACACCAGTCGTCTCAGAAGGGGCAAAAGCTATTATTAAAGAAGCTCTATCTGATGATCCGCATCGTTTGTTTGTTGTCTTTCTTGGACCTTTAACGGATCTAGCATCGGCCTATCTTATGGAGCCTCGTATAGAGGAACGACTAACAGCGATTTGGATTGGCGGAGGATCTTACCCAAACGGAGAAACAGAATTTAATCTTATGAATGATATACACGCTGCTAATGTAGTTATGAATTCTCATATTCCACTTTGGCAGGTACCTCGTAATGTATATGGAATGATGCGGGTAAGTTTAGCTGAGTTGGAATGCAGAGTAAAGCCGCATGGTGAAATAGGTAAATACCTGTTTGAACAGCTAATTAAATTTAATGATGAGCAAGCAAATGGCTGGCCGAGAGGTGAGTCATGGAGCTTAGGGGACTCTCCTGCCATTAGTCTGATTATGGATGATCATGAATTTGGGTATGTAATGAAGCCTGCTCCTCGAATCACTAATGATATGCATTATGTTCATCATCAAGAAGAGCGTTTGATACGCGTATACCATCATGTAGATGCAAGGTATACCTTAGAAGATATGTACGCAAAACTAGAACTGTTTGCTAAGAAGCGCTAATTGTCCTAATGAAAGATGAAACCAAAAGGAGAAAAGAATATGGAGTTTCTACAGCAGGTTGAGCAATGGGGAGTTTTCGAGATAGAGCTGCATGCATCGAAGAACTTTGAAAATCCCTTTCGGGATGTTTGGGTGCAAGCAACATTTAAGATAGGTAATGAGTATAAACGTGCTAATGGCTTCTATGATGGCGGGAACGTTTGGCGAATACGCTTTATGCCCGAAAAGATCGGTAGCTATCACTTCCAACTAGAGTCTAACATCAGTGATTTTCAAAGTCTGGAGGGTGATTTCCTCTCGGTACCACCTTCAGAAGGAAACCATGGACCTGTTCAAGTGAACGGGATACATTTCAATTACGCGGATGGGACTCCTTTCTTTGTAATGGGTACAACAGCATACGCATGGACCTATCGTCCAGAAGAAGTCAGGAATCGTACACTCGATTCATTTGCTAAGTATGGTTTTAATAAAATTAGGATGCTTTTTTTTCCAAAATTCTATGGTGGAATGCACAATGATGTGAAAATTGACTACGATCCTCCTGTGTTTCCGTTTGCCGGTAGTCCGAATAACTTTGACTTCAAGACCTTTGTTCCCGAGTACTTCCGAAATTATGAAGACCGGGTAAAAGATTTAATGAGGTTAGGCATTGAAGCTGATGTTATATTGTTCCATCCTTACGATAAATGGGGCATTGATAGCAGCATGCGGCAAGCTGATGATCTATTCTATGTCAACTACATGATTGCTAGACTCTCTGCTTATAGAAACGTATGGTGGTCACTCGCCAATGAATTCGATATCTCAAGCACACCTGAGGGTTTATTCTGCGCAAGTATGGATCGTAAAGATTGGGATCTTATAGGTGCGACGATCAAGGCGAACGATCCGCACGGGCACTTGATCTCCGTGCATAATCTGCCGATGCGTTTTATTTATCCGGATAGGGATTGGTTGAGTCATGTTTCTATTCAACATCCCGATACGTATAACTTCCTTTTAGAACTGAAGCAACAATATAATAAGCCGGTTGTTAACGACGAATATCAATATGAAGGTAACACCAAAGATGAGTGGGGGAACAGCGATGGAGAAACTACTTTATTCCGTCACTGGTTGTCAGCAATGGCCGGAGCCTATGCTTCACATGGCGAGGTGTTCAAAATTGATGGCAACGAAACTGATTTATTTTGGTCCTATGGTGGAACCTTTATTGGTGAAAGCGCCCCTAGACTTAAATTCATGAAAGAGATAATTGAATCCACTCCATACCAAGAGATGGAACGTGATTGGGCAAATACAGATGGTCATCACTACTTTGCCCTAAATAAAGGGATTGACGAATATTTGTTCTTCTGTAGATACGATCTACCTGGGAAGGGGTTTTGGTTCGGTTCTTATGATGGGCACCGACAGGAATATGACGTTTCCGTCTACGATGCTTGGAACTGTGTAGAAAGGGAAACGTTGACAGTAAAAGAATTAGAAGGGAACCATCTTCTGCCGATCAAAGCGTGGACGGTTTATAAACTAAAGAGAAGAAAATAAATCAATATTGGGAAAATCCACAATCTTATTAAGTTGTGGATTTTCTTACGAATAAGAAGGTTCTTGGTAAGTTAATCGTGGAAGGAGAAGAAAATGTCAACTAATGAACGTTATATCAACCCGATCATTCCAGGTTTTAATCCAGATCCGAGTATTTGCCGAGTAGGATCGGATTATTATCTAGTTACCAGTACATTTCAATATTTTCCTGGCGTACCCATTTACCATAGTAGAGATCTTGTTCATTGGGATCAGATTGGGTATTGCTTAACTCGAGAGAGTCAGTTGGATTTAGAGGGTTGCAAAAGTTCGATGGGCATATATGCTCCAACTCTTCGGTATCATGAAGGACGATTCTACATGATTACTACAAATATGAATCGTTACCGTAATTTCTTTGTTTGGTCTGAAAAGCCGGAAGGGCCATGGTCAGACCCGATATGGCTAGATTGGCCAGGAATTGATCCCTCTCTTTTCTTTGATGAAGATGGGCGTGTTTATCTATCTGGGACTAATGTACTCGGATCGGATGAAATTCCTGGTATTTATCAAGCTGAGATTGATATTGCAACAGGGAATCTTTTGACCAAACGGCAATTGGTATGGGGAGGGACTGGTGCTCAAGCACCTGAGGGACCACACTTATACCGAATTGAGGGGATGTACTATCTGCTTATTGCAGAGGGAGGAACTGAATACGGGCATATGGTGACAATTGCTCGCAGCAAATCGCCGAACGGACCGTTTGAAAGTAATCCAAACAATCCAATTCTCAGCCACCGGAGCTCAAACCATGCGATTCAAGCGACAGGACATGCGGATTTTGTGCAAAAAGAGGACGGCAGCTGGTGGGCCGTGTTTTTAGGTATTCGTCCGGTGTCAGTTCCATTTGTAGGTAGGTACCATCACTTGGGGCGGGAGACATTTCTTGCGCCAGTCAGTTGGTCCATAGAGAATTGGCCCGTTATAGATTTCAGAAAAGAAACATTTGAGAAAATGCAGCTTGTTCAATGTCTAGTTGAATCACAACAGAAAACCGAAATCGATGAATTTGATGCTAAGCTACTTCAACTTAACTGGAACTTTTTGAGGAATCCCAAAGCTGAGGATTGGTCTCTTGAAGAACGTCCTGGATGGCTCACCCTTCATGGTTCAGAGACAAGCTTGAATGATATCGGCTCTCCGGCTTTTATAGGGAGACGGCAGCAACATTTCCGGTGTACAGTTTCAACACTGCTGAACTTCCAGCCTGCAGGTGAAGGTGAAGAGGCCGGATTAACTGTGTTCATGAATGAACGATTCCATTATGAGATTGCTATGACTCTTGATTTATATAAACGCCGCAAAGTAATTCTTCGACGCAGGATAGGTTCCTTATGGAAAATCGAACATGAAGTCGTAATTGATTACTCAACTATTGTTTTTGGGATAGAAGCAGATCCATCTAATTATAGATTTTTTTATTCAGAACCGAAGGGACCAACCAAATACCTCGGTAGCGGTGAATGTTCAATGCTCTCCACCGAAGTAGCTGGTGGCTTCACAGGGGTATATTTTGGGCTATATGCAACAGGTAATGGTCGAGCGTGTACAGTCCCTGCACATTTTGATTGGTTTTCATATAAGTCAGAATAATAAATATTTAAGCAATTCTTTTAAAGTAACAACATACAAGGGGGTAATTATGTGTCGGTTACATTCTTACAAGAACCGGTCATACCAGGGTTTTATCCAGATCCTAGTCTTTGCCGAGTAGGATCTGATTATTATTTAGTTACAAGTACTTTTCATTATTCTCCAGGTGTACCGATATTTCATAGTCGAGATCTTGTTCATTGGAGACAGATAGGACATTGTTTAACCAGAAGAAGTCAGTTGGTATTAGATGGATGCAGAAGTTCGTTAGGGAATTGGGCTCCAACGCTGCGTTATCATAATGGAAAATTCTATATGATTACCACGAATGTAAACATTGGCAGTTTTTACGTATGGTCCGAAAAACCAGAAGCACCATGGTCCGATCCAGTATGGGTGGATTGGCTTGGCATTGATCCTTCACTATTTTTTGACGAGGATGGACGAGTATATATTACTGGTACTGCGGGACCGGAAGAACCTGTGGGCATATATCAGTCCGAAATTGATATGGAGACTGGTAAGATACTTACCGAACGCCGGCTTCTCTGGAGTGGCTCAGGTGGCCATGCACCTGAGGGGCCGCATATGTATCGTGTTGATGGAATGTATTATCTAATGATTGCTGAAGGCGGAACTGAATATGGGCATATGGTTACAATTGCACGTGCAAACTCACCTTATGGACCATTCGAAGGCAACCCAGATAACCCGATTCTTAGCCACAGGAGTACAAACCATTCGATACAAGCCACTGGTCATGCCGATCTCGTACAAATGGAGGATGGAAGCTGGTGGGCATTGTTCTTGGGCATTCGACCAGTTTCGGTTCCATTTGTAGGACGTTACCATCATCTAGGCAGAGAAACCTTTTTGGCCCCGGTCACATGGTCTGCGGAAGGGTGGCCAGTAATTGGAGATCAGAGTAAGATGACGGAAAGGTTGACTGCCCAGACACTCATACAAGGAGATGAGTACCTACCGGTTAGTATAGATAACTTTGATAGTACGCAGCTTCAACTTTGTTGGAACTTCTTGAGGAATCCAAAGTCTGGGGATTGGTCCCTTGATGAACGTCCAGGCTGGCTCGCCCTGCATGGCTCTGCGACGACCTTGAATGATATCGGCTCTCCGGCTTTTATAGGGAGACGGCAACAGCATTTCAACTGTACCAGTTCAACTTTTCTCAGCTTTAATCCTTTGCGTGAAGGAGATGAAGCTGGACTTACGGTGTATATGAACGAGCATTACCACTATGAAATCGCATTGACTTATGATTCGAAAATTGGTCGTAAGGTGATTTTTAGACGTAGAATTGGTTCTCTGTGGAAAATTGAACTCGAGGCCAAAGTTAAAGGCTCGAGTATCATTTTAGGTTTAGATGCAGAACCGTCGACATACTCGTTCTACTATGCAGAACCCAACGGAGAGAAAATTCCCTTTGGTGCAGGTGAATGTTCAATGTTATCCACCGAGGTAGCAGGAGGTTTCACAGGTGTTTATTTTGGACTTTATGCTACTGGAAATGGGGAACTTTGTTCGGTTCCAGCGTACTTTGACTGGTTTGAATATACACAGCAATGACATAAAGGAGCAATGAAAATGAATAACTTTTCAGTTACGAACTTACGTGTTAATTATAGAAGAAACCCACTAGGTATTGATGATTACAAACCAAGACTCAGTTGGGAGATCATTTCGGAAAAGAGAGGTTTTATTCAGTCCGCCTATCAAATTGAAGTAGCTACTGAAAAGGGCTTTCAGTCTGAAGCTACATGGGATTCCGGAATAATAACCACAGAACAAAATATTCATATTGAATATTCAGGTCCAACTTTAAAGTCTCGTACACGGTATTACTTCAGAGTACGAGTGTGGGACAATCAAGAAACTGCCTCAGATTGGAGTGATCCATCTTTTTGGGAAACGGCTTTTTTAACTCCAACTGAGGAGCTAAAAGCAAACTGGTTAACAGCGGCACCTAGGCTAAATGCTGCCGATCAAGATAAGTGTGATTATCTACGCACAGAATTTAACATACCTGGAAAAGTTGTTTCCGCTAGGGCATATGCAACCTCCCTTGGTTTGTATCGATTATTTGTGAACGGTATGCCTGCAGATGATACACTTTTTAATCCTGGTTGGACAAGCTATAATAAACGCCTTCAATATCAAACGTATGACGTGACATCATTGATTCAACAAGGGGTAAATGCGATTGGTTGTATGGTAGGGAATGGCTGGTATAAAGGATATCTTGCATGGGAAGGTGACAAGGAATTCTTTGGATCGAGACGTTCCGTTATGATTCAGATACACATTACACTGGATGACGGATCAGAATCTGTTATCATGACGGACGGTAGTTGGCGAGTGTCGACAGGGCCTCTTCTCATGTCAGAACTTTATCATGGAGAATACTACGATGCCAGGCTAGAGAGAGCCGGTTGGGCTTTACCGGGATTTGCAGCTGATGATTGGGAGAAGGTAGTAGTACATGCTGTCCCTGAATCTGTATTAGTTGCTCAAGAAAACGAACCTGCTAGAGTAACAGAAATCATTAAACCTGATACTGTCATTATTACACCACAGGGGGATACTGTGATTGATATGGGTCAGAACATGGTTGGATGGGTAAGGTTTTCTGTGACTGCAGAAGCTGGGACTGTCATAACACTTGAGCATGCTGAAGTTTTGGATCGCGATGGGAATTTCTACACTGGGAATCTTCGATCTGCAAAACAAACTGTAACATATATATGTCGAGGTGGGGAAGAAGAATCATATGAACCTTACTTCTCATTCCAAGGCTTCCGCTATGTTAAAGTTACTGGTGTTTCCAGAGATCAATTGACGAACCAATTTTCTGGTCATGTTATTCATACGGATCTTGAAATGACGGGGAGTTTCCGTTGTTCGGATGAACTCGTTAATCAACTGCAGCAAAATATTATTTGGGGTCAAAGAGGGAATTTTCTAGATATCCCTACAGACTGCCCACAACGTGATGAACGACTAGGCTGGACTGGAGATGCACAAGTTTTTATTCGTACATCTGCTTATAATATGAATGTGGTCCCGTTCTTTGAGAAATGGCTTAAAGATCTGGCTGCCGATCAGGAAACTGATGGAAGAGTCCCGCATGTTATCCCAGACATACCAGCAGCAGGATATGGTTCTTCTGCATGGGGAGATGCCGCGGTTATTTGTCCTTGGACGCTTTATCAGTGCTATGGTGATACACGAGTGCTGGAAACTCAATATGCGAGTATGAAAGCATGGGTTGAATACATGCGTAGACAAGGTGATAATGAGTACTTGTGGAATACTGGCTTTCATTTCGGAGACTGGCTTGGACTCGATGCCAAAGAAAATAGTTATACAGGCTCAACTCCAAAAGATTTAATAGCGACAGCTTTCTTTGCCCATTCGACAGATCTATTGGCAAAAACTGCTTCTACTCTTAATAATACTGAAGATGAGAAGGAATATCGAAACCTGCATAAAAAAATTCTTTCAGCGTTCCGAACGGAATTTGTGACTCCGAGTGGACGAGTGGCATCACCGACGCAGACTGCATATGTACTGGCATTGATGTTTGACTTACTCGAGGAAAAAGACCGGCCACGTGTAGCCAAGATGTTGGCGGAACATATTGAAGAAAATGGAATTCATTTAACTACAGGATTTGTGGGTACACCTTATTTGAATTTAGTGTTATCGCGCTTTGGTTATACGGATCTTGCTTACAAACTATTATTGCAGACTGAGTATCCTTCCTGGTTGTTCTCTGTTGTTCAAGGGGCCACTACGATCTGGGAACATTGGGATGGTATTAAACAGGATGGGTCTTTCTGGAGCGATAATATGAACTCTTATAATCATTATGCTTATGGTGCAATCGGGGATTGGCTTTATCAAGTCGTCGGAGGAATTGATCTGAAGAAACCGGGGTATAAGGAGATTCTAATCAGACCACAAATAAGTGAGCACCTGTCATGGGCTGAGGCCTCTTATAATTCAATTCACGGGAATATTTCGGTATCATGGAAGAAATTTAACGAGGTTAGTGTAGAAATGTTGGTAACAATTCCAGCAAATACCTTAGCAGAAGTAATTGTTCCAGTTAGTCAATATACAGAGATACGTGAAAATGGAGTTCAGTTGGACCAAGTAATTGGAGTAGCTCAAGTGAAACCTATGGAAAGCGGCTGTTCGTTTAATATTGGATCCGGCAGCTATCGTTTTACTTTCCCTATCTGATGTCAAAATAATAAATAACTACCGGGTTCCAGATTGGACCCGGTTTTTCAATATCGGTATATCTTTTGCTTGGGACTTGAGTATATTTCATTTTCTGTGACCCAAAGTCGTGAAACGTCATTCACGAGGATTACATCAAACGCTTACCTATTGCAACCTATAATGCGACAGCCGATCTGTAATCAGCTGTCGCTTTTTATTGAAGGCGTGCCCAGAGGCACGCATCATCTAGCCGGTGAAGTCATGGGAGGGGCCAAGCCCCCATGTAGCTTGGGTGCCTGCATAGGGCGAAAGCTTTGTGTAGAAGCGCATCGACCAAAGCTCTGTCGGAGACAGAGCGAGCCACATACCAGGCCGTAACATAATGTGAATCCTGCCGCGTCGTCAAAAAGGCCTCGCAAGAGGGACAAGGGGGAGCCGAACCTTGCTTCAATAGGTGAAGGCCATGGAAACTGCTAAGTACTTGGAGCGGCAGTGAAGAACCCTCTGGCATAAAGGGATCGGCATGGTATGAAAGAGGATGCAGTGAACTGGGGAGACCCTCCCCTACACGGAGTTTTTTTCTAACCCGTAGCGAAGTGATCTATAAGTCCAAAAGATGAAATGATTGACTTGCAGGAAGGGAGTACCCAACGTATTGAAAAAACTTGGGTTTCTCTACAGCCTGTATCTCCACTGGAGGTTGTTTTTTGTTAAAGAACTTAAAATTAACTGTAACTCAGTGGGTTAGTTATAGGCTGGTGAAACCAAAAAGTTTAGTGCTGCTTGGTTTTTTAAAATAATCTAGAACAAAGTCAATAAACAGTTTAGTTTGTTTATGAAAATGAATTAGTGAATATCACGTGAAAAGTCCAAAAAAAATCATTTGACCAAAGAAAAGAACAGTGATAAATTTGATTTGTTACTTAAAAAGAGAGATAAATATTTAGTTATGTTTAGTAAACGGCAGTCCTAAAGCATGCATAGGTTATAAAAGGAGAGTAGTAAATGATGAAAATAACAAGAGACACAAAAATAGGTAATATATGGTCAAGTGAAGTTGGGAAATCAATCATTCTCAAACACGCTCCAGATATCGAAAAAGAACCTCTTTTTGTTATTGTTCAAGCAAGTACACTAGCAGAATATGCAGCTAAAAAGTTAGTTCATCCGAATCCGAACGATTGGCTTCATAACGTTTTAATGGAACTTGAAGGAGTTGAACTTTCGAGAAAATGGGAAAATAATAACGCTCCCCCTGAGAATTATGAGGATTTGTCCATTGAAATTGGTAGTGCCCCTTTTAATGCTATAGATAGTGTTGAAAAGTGGTGTGTTTTCGAGCTTGAACTTCAAGGTCCAAGTCATGGAAACCCTTATATTGATGTTGTACTTGGAGCTCAATTCACATGCGATGAAAAAACTGTCAATGTAAAAGGATTCTATGACGGTGATGGAGTTTATCGTATTCGTTTTATGCCAAATATCGAAGGCGAGTGGGTTTACCGCACAAATAGTAATAGTCGATCAATGAGTGGTATTGTAGGGGGCTTTATCTGTACATCTCCAGGTGAAGGCAATCATGGACCAGTCCGTGTTGCCGATACCTTCCATTTCGCATACGAAGATGGTACCCGTTATTTGCCGATTGGTACAACTTGTTACGTATGGACGCATCAGGATGAGAAATTAGAGGAACAGTCATTGTCGACACTGTCAGAATCGGCCTTCAATAAAATGAGGATGTGTGTATTTCCAAAATCATTTATTTTCAATGAGAATGAGCCACTTCGCTATCCATTCTTGGGTTCTGTAGAAGAAGGTTGGGATTTTAATCGATTTAATCCTGAGTTTTTTAAGCATCTTGAGCGAAGAGTGATCGATTTAGGTAAACTCGGTATTGAGGTGGATTTAATATTATTTCATCCTTACGATCGCTGGGGTTTTTCAACTATGACTCCATCTGAAGATACCCTCTACCTTAAATATATAACGGCAAGATTGTCTGCCTTCCGGAATATCTGGTGGTCACTTGCAAATGAGCATGAATTGCTTTGGGATAAACCAGATGAAGACTGGGAGCGCTTTGGTCAAATTGTAACGGAAAACGATCCATATGACCATCTTATATCGATTCATAATTTTGTAAACGTCTTTGATTATTCGCGGCCTTGGATTTCACATTGTAGTCTTCAAAAATCGGAAACCGACCGATCGGCGGAGTGGAGAAAACAATGGAATAAACCAGTAGTTATTGATGAATGTGCTTACGAAGGAAACATAAGTCCTTTTTGGGGCAATATTACTGGTGAGGATATGGTACGTAGATTTTGGGAAGCAGCAGTGCGCGGCGGGTATGCTGGTCATGGGGAGACTTACTTGGATCCTGAAGATATTCTTTGGTGGTCTAAAGGCGGACATTTGCGGGGTTCCAGCCCGGATAGGATCAAATTTTTAAAAGAAATCATAGAGCAGGCACCGACAGGTGTACTTAACCCAATTATGACTGAATTTGAGTTCATAGCAGGAATTACAGATGAGTTTTATCTTTATTATTTTAGTTCAAGACAACCGTGTTATCACGATTTCATGTTGAAACCTGGAATTTCTTATAAAGCAGATATTATTGATACTTGGAATATGAACGTTGAGACGATAGAAGGCACTTTTGAAGGGACTTTTCAGATCAAGCTACCAGGGCGGTCATATATAGCAGTACGGCTGACGCGGATATAATTCAACGAAAAAAGCCATTATATGAAGAAATTAATTGAAGTGTTACTTCTAAAATAGCCGTATTGGTTCATTTAGATCATGTAAACTATAAATAAAGTTAGGCTGCCGGTAACGGTAGCCTTTAATTTTGGAAGACTCATAAGGGGAATTGGAGAATTTCTAAACTTGTAAAAGGGTTATAAAAGGTTAGACGGGGTTTTAGAGCTACATATCGGTAGGGCCAAAAACAAATTTTTCAATAAAGATGTTACGGACATTACGATATGCTAAAAACCAAAGAATGACCATTGAATTTATATCTAATCTATTCGGCAGATCAACTTAGAGAGAGATTTGGTGACTCTATTATAAACGAGTTAGGGGCTGGAGAAGAATCTATACCAAGCTAATTATGATAACCGCAATTGGGTTTCATAAAAGCAAGTATCCATTACTTCGTGTCAAAGTTAATCCGGTTGCCATAAATACATTAACAAAATGAATTATATATTAAGTAAATTGCAAAAACCATCGTCAGTATTAACGATGGTTTTTCAATGATTTATGCCGTTGTTTGCTTATTAGGTAGTTCAGATTTCTTATTCTTGAATAGCTGTAACTAATCCATTACGGATCGCTAGACAATTGGATGAAGCAGGATTAGAAAGAACTTTGTTAAGCATAGGATTATGTATGTGAATGCTTCGGGTGTTCCGTTGTATGAAAAAAAGAAAACCCAAGATACGGTTTTCTTTTTCGTAGTTGACGTATTATCTCTTAATTAGTATTGAGTTGAGTTAAATGTATTTGCTGCAGCCTGATCAACTGGATCTAAGAGTTCGAATGGAGATCCTTCTATCGCGTTAAAGTGGGATGAGATACATCTAGAGATGGAATGTTCAAGCATCTTTGAGTGGTTCTATGAAGCGAGCGCAGTCATTCCAACGTTTCGTTGAATGACATCGTTTCGTGTTCACATCGTAAAAAAATTCGATAACACGGGAGAAGATCTCGAGGATCTTATCTCGATCGGAACGAGACTTATTAAAGCGATTGAGAGTTTTCAGACGGGAAAAGGCACGAAACTGGCAACATTCGCCGCTCGTTGTATTGAGAATGAAATACTTATGCACTTGAGGTCTTTGAAGAAGACACGCAAGGACGTTTCCTTGCATGACCCGATTGGCACGGACAAAGAGGGTAACGAGATTACGCTGATCGACATCCTCGGCACGGAAGCCGATGATGTCGTGGACCGCGTGCAGCTGAAAATCGAGAAAAGCAAGATCTACCGCAACCTTGATATTCTCGATGAGCGGGAGCAGGAAGTAATCCGCGGGCGGTTCGGCCTGGATCATGGCGGGATGAGCGGACGCAGCGGGAGATCGCGAAGGAGCTAGGCATTAGTCGTAGCTACGTTTCGCGAATTGAGAAGCGGGCACTTATGAAGCTTTATCATGAGTTTTATAAGGCGAAGAAGTGAGAGTAAGGAATTATGATTATATCATAGCATTGTACAAAGAAAAGACAATTCTCTTTAGTTTTCAAAAGAGAATTGTCTTTATGTGCGCTTGGCAGCGTACTCGACTAAGGAGTGAAAGTCTCCAGTACACCGCGAGGTGGCGGAAGTGCCTAGCTGACACATAGTGCGTAGTCCGTGAGGATAGGTGCGGAGGATGTGAAGGCAAAACCCGGAACAGGCAGCGCAACAAGAAGAGAGATTGAGGGAAGCCATGTGCCAGACAGGAACCGGTGAGCTAGGGTGTGCGAAGAACCGGGGAATGAACACAAGGAGAAGCCGTCTGGGGCGAGTACCAACAGGGAAATAGAGATTGCCGAAGGGCTACAAGCCATGGAACTGAAAGGGAAAAGAGTAGGAGAAGAGTTGGAACCCATCTTTGAAGCCAGGTTCATGGATTGTAGTTACCGGATTTCGACCAGGGGGAAGTGCGCACATGGCCCTGCAGAAGATAAGAAAGGATCTGGATGACGGATATCGGTACGTCATCGATGCAGACTTGAAATCGTACTTCGACCAGTATTTTTATGTACTACGGCTTAGTACGGCACAGGCATCAATTTAATTCTCGGTGAAGATGCTCATAGAAATAAATATGTTTGTAATTCAATTTGCAATAAGCAGCATGCTATCCAGTGGTATGAAGGCTAAAAAATTCTTCGCTTTCTGTTAAATTATTCTGCTGTTTTCCCCGCCTAAACCTTCTATACTTTTAATGAACGCGCTTACATTTCCAGTTGACAGCAAAGACAAGCAGCGCTTTCGAAAGCGGTTGAACTTGCAGAGGAGGGGTGTGCCACGTTAACGGCCCGAACGAAGAAGGCTACGGAGTATCGAAGGCCGAAGGCTTGAATTGAATTGGCATTCATCATCAAAACTGGGGGCATTGGCCATGAGAAAACGTAATTCTGTAGTGGTAGCATTTATGCTTCTTTGCAGCTTGGCTCTGGCAGGCTGCGGTACGAACAACGGAAGCACCGGGGGCGCCTCGAATGCAGCTGCCGAAGCTAACGATGCGGCAAGGAAGACGACAGCTAATGACGGGGCATCATCTGCGGAAACCAGCGGACCGATCACGATTAATCAGGCCCTGCCGGATAAAGAAATTCTAAGCAAAGGGCCGGACGGCGAGAGTGCCGTCTCCGCCAAAACGCTGCAATTGACGGAAGAAGAGCTGACAAAGATAAAGTCCGGTCATTACACGGCAGCTATCTCCATGCATTATGCCGGTAACGACTGGTCCGCGGCGCAGTTGAAGGGACTAAAGGATACATTCACCAGGATGAATATCGAAATTGTTGCCACAACCGATGCGAACTTCAAAGCAGAAACGCAGGTAGCCAACATTGAAACGATACTCGCCAAAAAGCCCAACATCCTGGTAAGTATTCCGGTCGATGCCGTCTCGACGGCGAGCGTTTTCAAGAAAGCCGCGGATGAAGGCGTGAAGCTCGTGTTCATGGACAACAAAGCAAGCGGACTGCAGGCCGGCAAAGATTACGTCAGCGTGGTCTCTGCCGATAACTACGGCAATGGCGTAGAGGCCGCACATGTTCTGGCGAAAGCGATCGGCGAAGAAGGCGAGGTCGGCGTGATCTACCATGATGCGGACTTCTTCGTCACGAAGCAAAGAACCGAGGCATTCGAGAAAACGATCAAAGACGAGTATCCGAATATCAAAATCGTAGACCGAGGCGGAATCGTTGGTCCTAACGACGGCGAGAAGGTCGCTGCCGCACTGCTGACGAAACATCCGAAGCTGAAAGGAATGTTCGTGGTGTGGGACGTACCGGCCGAAGGCGCGCTCGCTGCCGCACGTTCCGCTGGCCGAAACGATCTGGTGATTTCCACGATCGACCTTGGCACGAACGTGGCATTGGACATTGCCAAGGGCGGCATGATCAAAGGTCTAGGCGCCCAGCTGCCATACGATCAAGGCGTTGCGGAAGCGATTCTGGCGGCGTACTCCTTGTTGGGAAAAGAAGCGCCGGCGTATGTAGCGGTGCCGTCGCTGCAGGTAAATAAGGAGAACGTCCTGGAATCCTGGAAAACCGTTTACCATTCGGATGCACCTGCAGCGATTCAAGATATGGCGAAGTAATTCGTCACCTGTTATAAACGAACAAGTCTCGGTAATCCATTAATCGTACCTGTGAAGGAGAGAATACAATGCGTACGTTAAACGTAGGGATGATTGGCGGAGGTTTCATGGGGAAGGCGCATTCGCTGGCTTATGCGGGAATGCCAATGTTTTTCTGGCCCGCGCCTGCCATTCCGTACCGCAAAACGGTAGTCGATATCAATGAGGAGCTGGCAAAAGAGGCTGCTGCCCGCTACGGCTTCGATTCGTACTCTTCTGATTGGAGAAGGGTGATCGAAGATCCGAGCATCGATATCATCGATATCGTCACGCCGAATAATACGCATGCCGAAATCGCCATCGCCGCGGCCAAAGCAGGGAAGCATATTATCTCCGAGAAACCGCTTGCCCGGACGACAGAAGAAGCAAAGCAGATGCTGGATGCCGTGAACGAAGCCGGCGTGAAGCATATGGTGGCGTTTAACTATCGCCGGACGCCTGCCGTCACGCTTGCGAAGAAATATATTGAGGAAGGTGCGATCGGCAACATTTTGAACTTCCGGGGCACCTATTTGCAGGATTGGTCAGCCGATCCGAATTCGCCGCTGTCTTGGCGTTTCCGCAAGGATGTGGCCGGTTCGGGTACGCTTGGGGACATTGGCACGCATGTAATTGATTTCGCCCGTTATTTGGTAGGAGAAATTACTGAAGTGATGGGTACGGCCAATACGTGGATCAAAGAGCGTCCGGTATCCGCCAGCATCGTGGATAAGCTGGGTACGGTAAAATCAACTGGCGACTTGCAGAAAGCAGTAGTTGACGTGGATGATGAGATCAGTACGCTGCTTCGATTCGAGAACGGCGCTGTTGGGAGCATCGAAGCGACCCGTAATGCTTGGGGAAGAAATAACTTCCTGACCTTTGAAATTCATGGCGACAAAGGATCCATTGCTTTTAATTACGAACGACGAGACGAGCTGCAGGTTTGCTTCTCGGATGACCCGGATGACAGACGCGGATTCCGTACGATTTATACCGGTCCTGCCCATCCGAACGGTGCGGCGTTGTGGCCTATCCCAGCTCTCGGAATCGGCTACGGCGAGACAAAAATCATCGAAGCGCATGATTTCATATCTGCTATCGTTAATGATACGGCCGTCTCTCCGAACTTTCATGACGGGTATCGTATCCATGTAATTTCTGATGCGATTCTGGAATCCGCAAGCAGCGGCAGATGGGTAAGAACGACCTCACCGCAGCCGGCAACGGCATCAGTTGGAACAGTTCAAGAAGCATAGCAAACAAGAGGTAGCCATAATGGTTACCTCTTTGTTTGCTCCACGGGATCTTCGAATCATGATCGGCGATTCGAGCGATTAAGCCGGGCCTCGATTTTGGTGTCCGTAAGGGACTTTGAATTCAAACCGGGTGCCGTGCTCCGGCGTGCTTTCGACAGAAAGTTGAACCTGATCGCCATAGACCAGCATTAATCTGCGGTACGTATTGAAAATGCCGGTATGCTTACGGAAATATGGATCCTTGGTCGTTCCCTTTCCTTGAATCAACTGCCTAAGCTTGTCCAGCACATCCTTGGATATCCCGGTTCCCGTATCGCATATGACAATCATTAAGGCATCCGCGAGGGCCTGAACCTTGACGGTGAGCTGAAACTCGTCGGTGCTCATATTCGGGCTCCAACCGTATTTGATTGCATTCTCGATGTAAGGCTGAATGCTGAGCTTCATGATCGGAAAATCGAGCAGCTCGGGGGCGATCTCGAAATGGGCATGGACATCTTTACCGTTGCGATAGTAATGGATCGTCAGGAAATTGCGAATGTACGCCATCTCCTCTTTTAGTGTGGTCCATCCATCGTCACTTCTAATCGTGTATCGCATCATGCGGGAGACGGACTGTACCATATCGCCGACAGCCTCGCCATTGTTTCTGACCGCGTAGGATTCGATCGTCTCCAGCGTATTAAACAGAAAGTGTGGATTGATCTGAGCCTGCAGCTGAAGCAGCTCGCGTTCCTTCTCTCTCATGTTGGCTTGATATACTTCCCGTTCCATGAACTGAAGCTTGTCGAGCGTTTGGTTATAGCTGTTGATTAAAAATCCGATCTCATCATAGTTGTGCTTCATCGGCACAGGGACATAGACGCCGCGCCCTAAGCTCTGCATCCCTTTCTTCAACCTGAACAAGGGCTGAAGAATGTTGCTCATGACAGGGAAGGCGATAATCAAGGCGGTTACTAGGCTGAAGGCAGCAATCAGAAGCGTAAGCTGATACGTTTGCCGAACCCCGTTATTAATGCTGCTAAGGGGAGCCGTCCATACGATCTTCCAATCGCTGCCTGGAAGATCGGCGTAGATGGCCTGATATTCTCGCGCGCCGGATGTGAACAGCAGCTGCCTGCTTGTCTTATGAGTTTGCAGTCTGGCTTGTTGGAAATCTTGCATCAGAGCGGCGGCATCGGGCGATTCGGATACGGTCGTATCCTTCTTCTCATGATACAAAATAACTTGCCCTTCCTCGCCCTGCCGATTGCTGCTAAGCATGCTCTTGATTTTCTCTTCCTTGATTTCTATGATGAACAAGGCCTCAGTTTGGCCCGTGTCTGTATCCAATATTGGCCTGATATAAGAGAATGCATTTGCTTTGCTATACAAAATATAAGGCAATCGATGGGGCGCAGTGAGCTCCGGCTTGCTGTTTGCAAATGCAGCCTTATAGGGATGGTCCGCTCCGAACGAATACGAGGGGTTCAATTGATTTTGGTACGAATCGAAATATATTTTCCCCAAGCGGTCGATGTACAGTACACCGAGTACCTCGGGGTGAAATTGCAGCGAGTTCCGGACTATTGGCCGAAATCGCATCATATCATTGGCCTGCTCGGTTAATTGGTCGGCAGGTGTTCCAAGATAGTTAAGGAAGCTTGTGTTAATAAAGACACTGTCGAACGATTCATTCATGGCTTGCAAATAATCGGAGAGCTCCTTGGAGACGAATTCCACATACTGTGAAGAAATGGATGCCGAATACTCCGTGCTGGAGCGAAACATAAAGTACTCGGAGCTATAGCTAACCAACGATATGGGAATGATCGAAATCAGAATCAACAGCACGAACAACTTGTACTTCAGCGACATGCGTTGTATGATACGCTTCAAATAAGTGAATAAGAACAAAAACGGGCTCCCCCTCGTTCGCGTCATTTTCTATAGGCTTCGCTTTAGGTTTGCATAAAGGAGTTGGATTTATTGTGAAAATCTGCGTCGTTGACGATGAAAGTGAAGTGCGGGTCAGCATTATTCAAAAGCTGACGGCGCTTTTTCCGCATGAGCAAGTGTTTAATGCGGAATTTGGATATGAAGCCCTGAAGCGAATCGAGCTTATTCAACCCGATCTTGTTTTTCTGGACATCCGCATGCCGGAGTTTGACGGACTGAATATTCTTCAGCGCATACATGAGAAGTATCCTGCTATTCATGTGGTCATTATATCAGGGTATGATGATTTTGAATATGCGAGGAGAGCGCTCACACTCGGCGCCACCGGCTTTTTGCTCAAGCCGGCAGATCGCGGAGAACTGTCGGATATTGTCCTTAAGGTGAAAGGAATGCTGGTGCAGACTTTTATTAAGGAGCTGGATCAGCTTATGAGGGTCACCCCGATTCCGCATGTTTCCATTGAGCAGGTACAGCCTTTTAATGTCAGCCTGTGGTTTGATGAACGCGAATGGAAGCAAATCGAGCTAGGGAATCGCGCAGCACTATTGGATCAATACAACACTTCCCACGATATACTGCTCACATTGACGCTGGATTCCGACCTGGAAGCCATCGTATTAAGAGCGCCATTGGAAGAATCCGCTAGCGGCTTCAGAGAGAGAAAAGCTTTTTTACCCGCATTGCAGTCGCAAATGCGCATGAAGAGGGAGCTCCGATTTTTTCAGATGAACGATGCTCCTCCTTCCGGCAAACGTGCCGGACAGAAAGAGTGGGCGAATCAAGCCGCGAAGCACAGGCAGATCATAATACAACATGCGCGGACCGGTGAGATCTCAGAGCTGGAAATGGGATTGAATGCATGGTTCGAATGCTTGACGAATGTGACTTACGATGAGCTTCGGAAGGAATGCGCATACCTTATGGCTGTACTGGATGAAGGTCTGGGCAGGAACAATGTGATTATGGTGGACGAAGAAACGCTTTATTATTGGCATGAATGGATAGGACGGCATCATACATGGGAAGTTTTGAAGGACCGGATTCGCCATATGGTGATAAACGGGGTCAGGGCACTTAAGAAGCTTGATCAGCAAGATCGCGAGATTCCGCAAGCGGTTAACTGGTTTAAGCAGGCTCTGCAAGTAATCGAGAATTCAAATGAGAAAAACTTGAGTCTGGAGGTTGTGTCGGAAGCGGTAAATGTCCACCCCGTTACATTAAGCCGCATGTTCAAACAGCAAATGGGCATCACCTTCGTCCGGTATCTTACTCGCAGAAGAATGAAGCATGCAAGCGCGCTCCTGCTGAACACGAGAAAGAAGGTGAACGAAATATCGGAGGATATCGGGTATGCCGATTATGCCTACTTCAGAAGCTTGTTCAAGAAGGAGTTCGGTTATTCGCCCTCGGAATTTAGGAAGAATAATGGTATCCTGACCGAACCGGACGAAGGTGAGTAAGAAGACAGAAAAGAAGGGCGTGGCGCAGGTGTTCAGACTAAGGATACATATGCTTATGCTATTCATGATCGCGATAAGCTGCTCCGGATGTACGGATGGCAGCATATATCGTTCCGGTTCGCAGGACGAATTGGATTCCCTTTCTTCAAGCACTAAGCTGAAGGTATTATATGCAACGGTAGAAGCTGGGTCTGAGGCGGTCGTTAACGCGGCCGAAAACTACGAGAAGCAGACAGGGATTAGCGTTGAAGTAAGCACGTTTCCGTATAACAGCCTGCAGGAAAAGGTGTTTACGGAGTTGTCCCGGATGAGCAGTGAATATGATCTTATTGCCGTCGATACTCCATGGATACCGAAAATTATTCAACATCTGGAACCGATGACGCCTTTTATCCTTCAAGCGGAATCGACTGTGGATATAAACGATTTCATCGCGAAATTATTTTTGGATAGTTCTGTCTTTGACAAGGACATGCCGCAAAGGGTGCCGCCTGGGATGGATACGATCAATCTGGATCGTATAACAGCAGCGGGCTTCGATATTTGGAGCTTGCCGATTCAGTCGAACGTGCTTACCGTCAGCTACCGGAAAGATTTATTCCAAGATGAGGCCAATCGGGCCGCCTTTAAAAGTAGGTTTAAACGCGAACTCAGCATCCCGACTACGCTGGACGAATATATGGACATTGCCAAGTTCTTTACCCGCGATATCAATCACGACGGGACGATCGATATGTACGGCACAACATTGATGGCGGGTAAGCATGAAGCCGGCTTCGTCGATTACAAATCATTTCTGAGCGTTTTCGGTGGAAAGCTGTTCGATGAGAAGTTTAATCCCGTATTTAATTCCGAAAGCGGAGTGAAGGCCCTGGAGACTTATGGAAGCTGGATACTTAAGGACAAGGTGACCCCGCCAGACGTTCTTTCCTACACATGGGATGAGGTCGAGATCGCTTTTGGCTTCGGGCAAGTGGCCATGGGAATGAATTTCCACGATATGAAGCTTCAACCGAACCTGCAAGGCGGCCAGGTCGGCTATTTCATGCTTCCCGGCGTGAAAAATGGGGATGTACTGGTACGAGGGCCCCATTTCGGCTCGTGGGGGCTAGCAATAAACAAGTATTCGAAGCATAAGGAAGAAGCTTATGAATTGGCTGACTACTTGACCAGCGCTGATGTACAGCGCGATTACTTGCGATTTCGGCAGCACGTGACCCGGAAGTCAGCTTATGCGACAGCCAAGACTGTACCCGACGAGTCGCTTCGTGAGTATTACGAGGTGCTCGGCCAATCCTTGAGCGTGGGTATGGGAAGGCCGCGAATCAAAAATTACGACCAAGTGTCGGAGACCGTCCAAACGGCGGTGCAGCAGTATTTGACCGGGAAGAAGGATGCGAGGACCGCACTGGATGAAGCGGCTGTTAAGGTCGAGCAATTGATGAGAGAGAGCGGCTATTAACGAACGAAAATTAGTTTACTAAGTAAAAAGAAGGACTGTGTGATTTCAAAACATCGCACGGTCCTTCTTTACGTTCGCGTGAATTCTCCACTAAAAAGTTCCCCCTTCAGGTTAAATTCATCGTCTATTTTGGTAACCACGTTCGCCCTATACTCAAGTTAATCGATTGTTCAGCTAAGCTAATGCGAAGGAATCGATCTACAACTTATATAAAGTGAGGGGCAACAGAATATGAAGAAAAGATTTATATCATCACTTGCTTTGCTGCTTGTATGCGGTTTGACGATAGCAGGCTGCGGAAACGCCGGACAAAACAAGACGGAGGCACCGAAAGAACATGAGGGCTATACGGCTTCCGGACCACTGACGATTAATCCGAATATTCCTGATCTGCCGGTTCAGGACATTGGCCCAAATGGAGAGAAGGCGGTATCGGCGAAGAGCCTGCAGCTCTCTGAAGACGAGTTGAAGAAGATCAAGGATGGGAAGTACAAGGCTGCGATCGTCATGCATTATTCCGGTACCGACTATATGACAGCTGCTGTAAGCGCAATGGAAAATACGTTCAAGAAAATGGGTATTGAAGTTGTCGCGGTAACAGATGCCCAGTTTAAGGCCGAAAAGCAGGTCAACGACATTGAAACGGTTTTGGCGAAAAAACCAGATATTATGATCTCTGTACCAGTCGATGCTGTATCCACTGCAAGCGCATACAAGAAAGCCGTCGATCAAGGCGTGAAGCTGGTATTCATGGATGGTGCGGCGAAAGGGCTTGTCCCTGGCAAGGATTATATCAGTATCGTATCCGGCGACAACTATGGTAACGGTGCGTTAGCCGCAGATATTATGGCGGAGAAGCTAGGCGGGAAAGGGAAGGTCGGCATTGTGTTTCATGATGTGAACTTTTTCGTGACAAAGAACCGTTCCGATGCGTTCGAAGCCCGCATTAAAGAGAAGTATCCGGATATCGAAATTGTCGCTAAAGGCGGAATTACCGATCCGAACAAGGGTGAGGAAGTTGCGTCGGCGATGCTGACGAGAAACCCGGATATTAACGGGATATTCGCACCGTGGGACGTTCCGGCAGAGGGCGTTATGGCTGCTGCAAGAACGGCGGGGCGGAACGATCTGATTGTCACTACAGTCGACCTTGGTACTAACGTAGCCTTATCGATCGCTTCCGACGGTATCGTTCGTGGTCTTGGCGCACAGCTTCCGTATGACCAAGGCGTAGCGCAAGCCATTCTGTCCGGTTATGCTCTGCTTGGCAAGGAAGCCCCTGCCTATGTTGCATCGCCTGCTATCAAAGTAACCAAAGAAAATGTGCTGGAAAACTGGAAGCTGATTTATGGCACAGACGCACCGGCAAGTATACAGGATGCAATGAAGAAGTAAACATCCAATTTACGGAGGCTGCTTATTGGCGGCCTCCAAATAAAGAAGGTGAGTGCAGTGGAACAACCCATTCTCGAAATGAAAAATATCTCTAAAGCATTTAATGGCATTAGTGTTCTGAATGATGTTAGCTTTTCGGTGCAGCAAGGCGAGGTTCATGCGCTAATGGGCGGGAACGGAGCCGGCAAGTCGACGCTTATGAAGATTCTTACCGGCGTCTACACGGCCGACAAAGGAGACATCGTGATCGAAGGCAAGCCGGTTAGCATTAAAAGTTATGAAGATGCAAGAGCGAATAAAATATCGATGATTTTTCAGGAGTTCAGTTTAATTCCGACATTAACCGTCTCTCAGAATATTTATCTAACTCGTGAAGCCAAAACCTCTTTGGGGCTGCTCGATGACAAAGACAATGCGCGCAAGACTGAAAAGCTGCTCAAAGAACTAGGTGTTGATATAAAACCGTCAGATGTTGTACAGGAGCTCGGAGTTGGCTATTGGCAGATGACCGAAATCGCAAAGGCCTTGTCGCAGGAAGCGAAGGTTCTCATCATGGACGAACCGACCTCGTCACTGACGAAGACGGAGACGGAAGTACTGTTTAAATTCATTAATCAGCTTAAGGCAAAGGGTTATGCGATCATTTATATTTCCCACCGCATGGATGAAATTTTTCAGATCTGTGACCGCATTACTATTTTGCGGGATGGACGTAAAATCACGACGGAAATTATCAAGGAAACAACGCTTGACTCGGTCATTCAGCATATCGTTGGCGCGGAGTTCGACAAAGCGTTTGAGTGGGTGGAACGCGACTATGCTACCGATGTACCGCCCGTATTCGAGATTCGGAACGTCACAGCGGGAACGAAGGTGGACAATGTCAGCCTGAAAATCCAGCCCGGTGAAATCATCGGCGTGGCCGGTCTCATGGGGAGCGGGCGAACAGAGTTGCTGCGTACGATCTTTGGCATTGATCCGATGGACAAAGGCGAGGTTTATGTAAACGGGAAGAAGCGGAAAATTCAAAGCGCACGGCACGCAATTGATGCGGGGATTGCCTTAATTCCGGAAGATCGCCGGATGCAGGGACTGGTTTTACAGCACAGTATCCGTGATAACATGATCCTCCCGATTCTCTCAAAGGTGAAAAAAGGGATGCTGATCGATAACAAGAAATCCAATGAGATCAGCAAGCGTCTCGTTGAAAGGCTAAATATCAAGACCGACAACATTTATAAGCAAAGCGGCCTGTTATCCGGCGGTAACCAGCAAAAGATTGTTCTGGCCAAGTGGCTTGCCACTGAACCGGATGTTCTGCTGCTGGACGAACCGACAATCGGCGTCGATATCGGCGCCAAAACCGAAATTATCGATATCATCCGCGAAATGGCCGCAAACGGCAAGGCGATACTCGTTGTTTCTTCAGAACTCCCGGAGCTTCTTGCACTAAGTGATCGCGTGCTTGTCATGCACGAAGGCAAGATCAATCGGGAGATGAAGCGCAAGGAGATTCAATCTGAGGAGGAGCTGCAATATGCAATCCAGGGATATTAGTATAACCAAATCTGTCACCAAACCGGGCGTGCTCGGATCCATAAAAAGTTTTCAATGGAGAAACTACATCGTTTATCTGGCCTTTATCGGCGTATTTATTTATTTCTCGGCTACTTTGTTCGATGATGGTTTTCTGACATCGGGCAATCTGCTCAACATCGTGCGACAGACGGCCACTATTTCGTTGATGGGCCTTGCGATGACATTTGTTATCAGCACGGGCGAAATCGATCTGTCCGTAGGGTCTATCGCCGCCTTATCCTCGCTAACGGGCGCGCTGGCTCTTCAATCCGGCTTTGGATTGATCGGCGGACTCATCGCCGGTGTCGGCACGGGGCTTGCGATCGGTCTTATAAATGGCTTGCTTGTAACGAAGGCGGCTATTCCTTCCTTTCTCGTAACGCTTGGTTCAATGGGAGCTGTTAAAGGGATGGCAATGTGGATCACCGATACGGCGCCGATTCCGATCATCAATAACCATTTTAATTTCATCTTCGGCTCGGGCGATATCGGTCCGGTTCCTGTTCTATTGCTGTGGGTTGTCGTGTTTACGATCATCGCGCATGTGCTCCTGCGCAAAACCTCGTTCGGCAGACAGACGCTTGCTACAGGCGGCAATGAGAATGCAGCTAAATTCTCCGGTGTGAAGACCGCGCGCATCAAGCTTATGGTTTTCCTCGGTACGGGTGTAATGGCTGGCCTGGCTGGTCTGCTCTATGCCGGGCGGATGAATGCGGGACGCTTCTCCTTCGGAGAAGGCGATGAGCTGTCCGTCATTGCGGCCGTCATTCTCGGCGGAACGAGCTTGTTCGGAGGCGTCGGCACGATTATCGGTACCTTAGTGGGCGCACTTATGATTGGCACGATCAATAACGGACTCATTATTATGGGCCTGGATGTCAGTCAACAAATGATGATTAAAGGTCTCATTATTATTTTGGCTGTCTTGTTCGGCAAGAAGGCTATAAAAAAATGAATAATAAAATTAAAGCGGGTATTATCGGAACCGGTTTTATTGGACCTGCCCATATTGAAGCCGTACGCAGGCTGGAATTTGTAGAAGTAATAGCCTTGGCTCAGAACGGTGAGGAAAGCGCAAGAAATAAAGCCGATCAGCTCGGCGTGCCGCTTGCCTATGGAGATTATAAGGATTTGCTCCGCAATCCTGACATTGAGGTCGTTCACAATTGCACGCCGAATCATCTGCATTATCAGATCAACCGCGAAATCATCGAGGCCGGCAAGCATGTACTGTCCGAGAAGCCGCTGGCCATGTCGAGTGCCGAATCTGCAGAGCTGGTGGCACTAGCCCGCAAGCACGGCGTCGTGCACGGCGTTAATTTTAACTACCGGCAATATCCGATGATGAAGCAGCTGTCGGAAATGGTGAAGCAGGATGAATTCGGCAGGATCAATGCGGTACACGGCAGCTATCTGCAGGACTGGCTGCTGTACGAAACGGATTACAATTGGCGATTGGATGAAAAAAGTGGCGGCAGGTCACGAGCTATTGCGGATATCGGCTCCCATTGGTGCGATACCGTTCAATATGTAACAGGGAAGAAAATTACGCAAGTATTCGCTGATCTATGGACCGTGCATCCAATCCGAAAGAAGCCAGTATCCCATGCGATTACATTCGGTGCAAGCAAAGGGGAGCAGGTTTTAGAATATGAAGATATACCTGTCAATACGGAGGATTATGCATCGGTTCTTATCCGCTTCGACGATGGCAGTAAGGGAGCCTTTACGGTATCACAGGTTAGCGCCGGCAGGAAGAATGCGCTTAGCTTTGAATTGAACGGCAGCCGTAAATCCGCCTATTGGAAGCAGGAGGAGCCGGCTAGTTTATGGATTGGCCACCGCGATCGTTTCAATGAGGTACTGATGGCAGATCCGGCATTGTTCCTCGAAGAAGCCAGACCTTCCATTCATCATCCTGGCGGGCATACGGAAGGTTGGCCTGATTCGGTGAAGAACATGATGCTGCAGTATTACAAGTATATTCGGGAAGGCAAGAACCCGCAGAAGGATAAGGCGAATTTCGCCACCTTCGAAGACGGGCATCTATCGATGTGTATTATGGAAGCGATTCTTATAAGCGATAAAGAAGAGCGCTGGGTTCAAGTTGAACATTAATGGAGGGAATAGGGATGAAGATGAAAGCTGTTGTTTTTCCAGGCGATAAACAAGTGGAAGTGAAAGAAGTACCAATTCCTGTTCCAGGCAGCGGCGAGGTACTAATTAAGATGAAGGCATCAGCCATTTGCCGCAGCGACATGAGCCTCTACTACGGCAGCAATCCGGTCGTAGGAGGAGAGACGACGAAATCCGGCTGCATCCATCCTGGACATGAGCCAGCCGGTGAAATTACACAGGTAGGAAACGGGGTTGCGCGCTTCAAGATTGGTGATCGCGTTGCCGTCTACTTGGCGATCGGCTGCGGGGAGTGCGAATATTGCAAGAGCGGCTACAAGATGTTCTGTCCGGAATGGAAATGCATCGGCTTTGATACGCACGGCGGCGATGCCGATTACGTCGTAGTTCCGGAAGAGAACTGTATGCGTATTCCGGATGAGATGAGCTACCTCGTCGCGGCGGTTTCCACCGATGCGGTTGGTACGCTGTACCATGCCCAGAAGCGCCTGAGCATTAACGGCAGAGACACACTCGTTATTTTCGGTTTAGGGCCCATGGGCGGAGCGGGCGTCATGGTTGCTAAAGGCTTAGGAGCGACCGTCATAGCGGTTGACATGCTGGATGAACGTCTTGAAGTGGCCAAAGAGCTTGGCGCGGACCACGTTATTAACGCGAAAGAAAAAGTGCTGGAACGTATCTTGGAAATTACGAACGGCCGCGGCGCGGATGCGGCGATCGATTGCTCCGGCAGTCCGCATGCGCAGAACACGGCGTTGAACTGCCTGCGGGCGCATGGCCGTGCAGCCTTTATCGGCGAAGGCCGGGAGCTGACGATTAATCCGAGCAATCAGCTGATCCGTAAGCAAATCACGGTTATGGGCTCCTGGTACTTCCCCATCTTCGAGTACGATGAAATTACACGCTTCATTATCGAGCGTAAGCTGCCTGTCGAGAAGTTAGTTTCTCATACGTTTAAGCTGGATGAAGCTGCGACCGCATTCCGGATGTTTGATGAGCGATTAACGGAAAAGGCAGTGTTTATCTGGGATTGATCCATTCAAGATTGAAATAAATAAATACGAGAGGTTGTGTTTAGTGTGAAAGGAATTTCGTTTAATACATGGGTGTACAGCAGCTTTCCGGTGTGGGTGCCTTCATATCCGTTAGAAGAAGTCATCCATCGTCTTGCTTCCTTTGGCTACGATGGCATTGAAATCGGCTGCGCCAGCCCGCACGCATGGCCTGATCATGTGTCCGCGCAGCGTCGCAAAGATATTCTCCAGCTGCTGAAGAAAGAGAATTTGAGCGTATCCTCTTTGCTGCCGGCTCCTGGAGGCGGTCCGGGCCACAATCCAAGTTCGCCGGTTGCGGAGGAAAGAGCATATACGATCAATCACTATAAAGAAGTACTTCGCTTAGCGCATGATTGGGAGTGTCCAACCGTCATTTACCTGGCTGGTTGGGCTGTATTCGGAACTTCGAAGAAGCAAGCATGGGATTACAGTCTTGAGGCACTCGTCGAAGTTGCGAAATATGCGAAGGAGCTTGGCATTACTATGGTCGTCGAACCGACGCCGACTGACAGCAATCTCGTTGAATCCGCGGATGATGCGCTACTTCTGAGCGAGCAGTCCGGTCAGGATAACGTCAAGCTCATGTTCGATACGTTCCACTCATTGTACCGAAATGAAGTCGCAAGTGATTATGTGTACCGCATGGCCGATAAGCTTCATCATATTCATCTCTCCGATAGCGACCGGCTTCCGCCAGGTCATGGACGCTGCGACTTTGATGGCGTACTCCGCGCATTGAAGGAAGTCGGCTACAAAGGCTATCTTACGTCGGAAATCGGGTTCCACTCGCGTCAATCCGATCCAGACTGGTACGCGAAGCAGAACATTGCCTTCTTGCAGTCCAAACTGGTCGAACTGGATTGGAAGAAAGAGCAATAAGCATATCCCGAAATGAGCCTGCCATGTGCACAATGTCATTAAGTTAATGCGCAGAACCTAAAATCAAGTATAAGAGCAGGTTATCGAAAAGATAACCCGCTCTTTTTTAGTGCGCCCAGCATGGGCGCTATCTCTAGGGTTCAAGTCCCGAATGACGAAGGCAGTAGTAGTCATTAGCTTAAGGCAAGGGTGTCCACCGTGAGGTGGAATCTGAAGGAAGCCAGCGGCAAATCTCCGGTCTGAGGAACACGAACTTCATATAAGGCTAGCGTACGTTGGATGAGGTTGCTAAACAAACCGAAGCCCATACTGCCGAAGGCGTACAAAAGTAAATGAAGCAGATGGATGGAGAGGAAGATAGCGTTCTTACCTGGGGAGACCTGTACAAGAAGCGACTGAAAGTCGTAAGCAAGTCCGAGAGGGCTAGTTGAATGTTCAGAAGTCAGCAGAAGCCATAGTAGGCAAGTTGTTGAAACAGCTTGCTGAAGGGCTGAACATGGAATAGGAACGGAACGACTTGGAGTTCGTGGATGGGCGCTGAAAGCAGACAATCCCAATTTTTTTTGAAAGGGACTTCTCTGAGGAAAGTAGCGGTGAATACGCGAGGGTACTCAGAAGGGCCGAGTTCATCCACGGCACAAAGAGAAGAATCGTTCACGCAAGGAGTGTATCAATAAGATGATCGAGGAAGTACTGTCACGAGCAAATATGTTGTCGGCTCTAGCAAGAGTCGAGGAGAATAAGGGAAGCCATGGCGTAGATGGCATGTCGGTAAAAACCTTACGCGGACACCTCTTACAAAACTGGTCAAACATTCGAGAGAGCATACGAAAGGGAACTTACGAACCGAGTCCAGTCCGTCGGGTCGAAATCCCGAAGCCGAACGGCGGAACAAGGTCGTTAGGAATTCCAACCGTGACAGACCGACTTATTCAGCAAGCAATTACCCAAGTATTGCCCCCTGTGTTTGACCCTACGTTCTCCGAGCACAGCTATGGACTTCGTCCGCAAAGACAAGGACATGATGCGGTAAGGAAAGCAAGGAGCTTTAGGGATACCGAATCGTAGTCGACATCGATCTTGAGAAATTCTTCGACCGCGTCCATCATGACCGCCTGATGGCAAGACTAACAGAACGAGTCAAGGACAAAGCACTGTTGAAGCTTATCCGTTCGTACCTGCAAGCAGGTGTACTGGAGGATGGACTCGTTCGAGCAACAGAGGAAGGAACACATGGGATATATGAAAGTGCGAACGGAAGACATTACACCCAACCGTACAAATTGTTCAAGTGTCAGAACTATTGAGTCATTCCAAGTTTCTTCATACTTTAGTTCCAGACAGAAGATGAGGTAGATTACAAAACTGGGACTTAAACACTTACGTTTGGTATTGAGTGACTTGAATCTCTATGTGTCAAAAAATTCGACAACACAGGTGAGAATTTAGAGGATCTGATCTCGAACGGCACGATAGGGCAGAGGCAAAAAAAGCAACTATTTCAAGAGAAAGTTGCTAGATTACATCTTATTGTGGTAGATCAATGGATAGCCCCAAAAAAATAATAGAATCTACCAAAAAATTCAACATGCTTATTTCAGGGATAATGGACCTGAGACACTTGAGAGAATTCATGCAAGCAGATCACTTTGTTTTTATGAGATTTATAATAGCAACAGACGTACGATAGCTTTAAGTACGTCTGTTCAATGATTTTTAGAAATGCTGCTCCGCTTTAATTATCAAGTTATGTTATACTTTCGTTATAAGATAGCGATTGGAAGGTGATAAAGTTCAATCGATTACAGGATTTAAGTAAGTTCATAAAATTAACTGGTGACAGAGCCAAATTAGATGCCAAAGCAAATGGTACCTACATTGTATATAAGACGCGTGAAGGTGAGTTTCTTAAGGAATACAGTAGTGGTGAAATAGAACGTATACATCAACAAGGTTCTAAACATGAATGAACCAATTGCGACAATGTTTGTGTTCGCAGGGAATAATGGAAGCGGCAAAAGTACAATTCGGACGTCATGAGACTTCATTGGAAAATTTAATTGAACACTTGGAGCTTATTGATCATCTGATTGTTATAGACAATAGCAGTACCGAAGGCGAAATTGTTTTGGAAGCTGATCAAGCTTCAATAAAATATTATGATAAATTGCTGCCTGAGTGGATACGAAGTATCGAACTCCACTTAAAAAGAAGAGTAGCTCCAGATTAAATAAACCGATTACTGTCTCTGACAGTGAACGGTTTATTTTTTTGAAATTACATCGTTTCGTGTTCACAATGTCAAAAAATCGATAACACGGGCGAGGACCTCGAGGATCTGATCTCGATAGGAACTATCGGGCTTTTAAAGCAATCGAAAGTTTCCAGACCGGAAAAGGAACAAAGTTGGCAACGTTTGCGGCTCGTTGTATCGAGAATGAAATACTTATGCACTTGCGTTCATTGAAGAAGACACGTAAAGACGTCTCCTTGCATGACCCGATTGGTACGGACAAAGAGGGGAACGAAATTAAGCTGATCGACATCCTCGGCACGGAAGCCGACGATGTTGTGGATCGGGTGCAGCTGAAAATCGAGAAGAGCAAGATCTACCGCAATCTCGATATTCTTGATGAGCGGGAGCAGGAAGTGATCCGCGGCCGGTTCGGCCTGGATCATGGCGGGGATGAGCGGACGCAGCGGGAGATCGCGAAGGAGCTGGGGATTAGCCGGAGCTACGTGTCGCGAATTGAGAAGAGAGCGCTCATGAAGCTGTATCATGAGTTATATAAGGCGAAGAAGTAAGGTTTTTAGAACACTATGTAAAAATATTTATGGTAGAAAGTTCAGGGCTATGTATGAGCAGTTGCCGCGAAGGCAGCTGCTTCTTTTTTTTATTATGTTGATTTGGGAGCAATGATAAGATTTCTCCATATTCAGGATCATAAGCCTAAATATAATGACTAACCGGAAGAATTTATGAAATGTTAAGAAGGCATCAGATTCGTTGACCGTACATTGATAGAGTTTTTATTATGTTAATAATTATTTACGAGCATTCTTCAAGCGTCAAGTATTGCTATGGAAGCATCTGCTATTTGATGAGACCGAAGGAATTCACGAAAGTCGTGAGTAATTTTGTCTCTCAGCCTATTCAGACGAGGGAATTAATGAATGTTGATGAGCATGAATAAGCGCGCAAAATAATGAAGAAGGGTTGCCATTGGGCAGCCCTTACTTTTTTAAGTTTACGGATTGAAAAAGGTGATATAGGTTCTCTTTACATTAAAAATGGGGTAGCGAGAGGTATTCCTTTTATGACAAGACGCCAAATCTATCCTGAATTTCTTTTAAAAACAAAGCGGCAGCGGCTGAAAAGACGGGATGCTTTTTCCAAACCACACTTAAACCTGATTCAAGCTTTGGCTCTAGCGCCCTGAAACAAAGGCGACTATCACTAGACGTGTTTACAATTTTATCTAGCGTTATTGCATAGCCAGTGCCTTCTTCAACCATAACTGCGGCATTATAGGCTAGATTGTAAGTTGCCACGACATTTAATTTATCAAAATCATCACCAAACCAATCTGCAAATTCATTTTTAGAAAAAGTCTGCTTTATCGCTTGTCGTGAACATATGAGTGGAACATGAATTAAATCGGCCGCCTGTATGGTAGCTTTGGCTGCCAGAGGGCTATCTTTTCGCATAACAACACCCCAAACATCCTTATCCGGGATATTCAGATAATTATATTTTGACAAGGCGGCCGGCTGAATTAAAATGCCAAAGTCCAGCAGTCCTTTCTCAAGCCGTTCGGTTACATCATCTTCGTTTCCGCTGTATAGATGGTACTTGATATTGGGATAGATTGACTGCAGGTCTTTAACGATCCTTGCAATATGCTTCATGGCATTTGTTTCTCCGCCGCCTATATAGATATCTCCACTAACGGTTTCTTCGATCGACTTAAAATCCGCCTCTAACTTATCCACCATCTCAACGATCTCTTCTGCTCTCTTTCTTAAAAGCATTCCTTCATCGGTAAGCAGGATACTATGGCTGCTGCGAACAAATAGTTTTTTTCCCAACGTTTGTTCAAGGTCTTTTAATTGCCTTGAAAGGGTTGGCTGTGTGAGATGCAAATAATCAGCCGCCGCCGTGATGCTTCCTTCTCTTGCAACCGCAAGAAAATATCGCAAAACTCTAATTTCCATTTGCATCCCTCCTAAAAGGCCAATATTATTTTTGCTATCATTTTGAAAGCTGAAGCAGCTAGCCTATGAATGACTATACCTGTTTTAGATATGCTTATCAAGCATATCTTGATATCAGATATAGGTATTTGTTATGTAGAAAAAGCCCGTTAAAATAAATACATAGATGCGATTTGTTTATAAGAAAAAGAAAGGAATTGATCGCTATGGATCAGAAAAAGGTGTGGTTTATCACTGGTGCCGGTCGAGGTATGGGCGCTAGTATCGCAAGAGCTGCTTTAAGCGCCGGGCACAGAGTAGTGGCTACCGGCCGGAATCCGGAGGCTGTAGCCAAAGTAATTGGTGACAACGAGAATGGATTGGTCGTTCCATTGGACGTTACCCGGACAGTGGATGCAGAATCTGCCGTTAAGAGTGCGGTCGAACGGTTCGGAACCATCGATGTACTCGTCAATAATGCCGCACACTTCTTCGGAGGCTTTTTTGAGGAATTGACAGTTGATCAGATTGAACGTCAGTTGCAAGTAGCATTGATCGGCCCTATGAACGTAACCCGGTCGGTATTGCCTGTTATGCGCAAGCAGCGTTCCGGTCACATTATCTCGATCTCCTCGGGCGCAGGTATTTCCGGATTCGAATTTAATTCTGCTTATTCTGCCTCGAAATTCGCGCTTGAGGGGTGGATGGAGTCGTTGGCTCCCGAGGTAACACACTTTGGCATTCATACGACCATTGTGAATCCGGGCTTCTTCCGGACGGAGCTTCTTACGGAGACATCGTCGACTTACGCTAAACTGTCCTTTAAGGACTATGCGGAACGCAGAGCAAGTTATATGGCATTTTTTGAGAAACAGAATGGACGGCAATCCGGTGACCCGAACAAGCTTGCCCATGCTCTTCTCCAAATTGCGAACGAATCACAGCCGCCTCGGCGCTTTATTGCAGGCGCGGATGCGATAGGCATTGCGGAGCAGAAAATTGCTGACCTTAAGACGCAGATCGATGCTTACCGCGAGCTCTCGTCATCCATGGCTTATGACGACTAAACAAAATCAGTTGCTTGTTTATATTTTAACGCTGGGTGTATTCGGAATATTGAATACCGAGATGGGCGTCATCGGAATATTGCCGCTGATCGCGGAACAATATCATGTCAGCATCTCAACCGCAGGGTTAATCGTCAGTCTTTTTGCGCTTGCTGTTGCCGTCTCCGGCCCCATACTGCCCTCTTTGCTATCGGGCATGAACCGAAAGACAGTTATGCTGCTTGTACTTGGCCTATTTATAGCAGGCAATCTGGTGTCCGCTATTACGACAAACTTTACCGTGTTATTGATCGCACGTGTTGTTCCGGCATTTTTCCATCCTGTTTATTGTTCATTGGCATTTACCGTTGCAGCTGCTTCCGTCAGCAAGGAAAACGCTTCGAAGGCAGTAGCCAAAGTATTTGTGGGCGTGTCTGCAGGAATGGTGCTTGGCGTACCAATCTCAAGCTTGATTGCGACTACGACTTCGCTTGCCCTTGCCATGTTGTTCTTTGCTGCCGTTACGACAGTCGCATTTATTGCAACCCTTCTGTTAGTACCATCGATGCCTGTCCGGACAAGGATTTCTTACGGTACTCAAATACGCGTATTAAGGAGATCTATGACCTGGCTCTCCATCGCTGCAGTGATTTTCATGAATGGGGCCGTATTCGGGGTGTACAGTTATCTTTCCGAGTATCTAAAGACCGTAACCCTCTATGATTGGAATACAATCAGTTTAATGTTATTCCTATACGGTGCAGCCAATATGGTTGGAAATATGATGGCAGGGAAGCTGCTTGCCAAAAATGCGATACGAACAGTAAAGGTTTATCCATTTGCGCTGGGAGCCGTGTACATTATGCTTTTCATTATGGGACAGTTTAGTGTGCCAATGTTCGTCCTTATTTTGATTTGGGGGGTACTGGGAGGCATAGGAGGGAACCTTACACAATATTGGATCGTGTCCGCAGCGCCGGAGGCGCCTGAATTGGCGAATGGACTTTTTCTGACATCCGCCAATTTGGGCACAACAATTGGTGCAAGTATATGTGGACTATTTATATCAGGATTAAGTACGCAATACGTTATACTTGGGGGAATCTTATTCCTCATGTTAAGCATTGCCGCTATTTATCCAGGGGTTTCCATGCGCAAAAGAGTGAACAGTACTAACTTGTAATTATACCGATTGGAGTGGGGTTTCCATATGCAGATGCAAGATAAGCGAGTAGCGCTTGTTACAGGCGCAAATCGGGGAATCGATTAGTAATCTGCCAGGGCGTCCCAAAGTCAAGCCCCTTTGATAGGATGGGCAAGGACTAGCCGTTACTCTTTCAGCGCGTCAATCAAAACGCCGTGCACAAAGTATTTTTGCAGAAACGGATACAGGACCAATATCGGCAAAGTAGATTCGATGATCGTTGCGTACTTAATCGTTACTCCAATGTCCATGCGATCGCCGTTTATCCCTTCCAGTTAATCCAGCGGATAGTGCATATCGCTTTGTGTTTACAATGTCAAAAAAAAATTCGCTCTCATGAAGCAAAGGGAAAGAATCTCTTTATAACTATTTTCTCATCGAGATTTAGACAATCCATTAACCCATTTGGATTGTCTTTTTTAACGTCTAATCAGTCCTCTTGGACGCAAGTGGATGGTATTTTTTCAAGCTTGGTTAACTTTAGTTAATATACATCTATTAAATTTCGCTTTACTCTTATTAGAAAAATGGTCACAAGGAGAGATTCCATGGCAAATTATTCGGAACATTACCTTAAGAGCTCGAGCCCCTGGCAGACTGGTGAATCCCCTGCTACAGGCTGTTACTACAACGACCACGCGTATCTTTTCTATATGCAGCGCATAGCGCAGCACTCTGGTCACGAGACACGGATCGCCTGCACGAAGACGCGTTCTACCGGATCCGGCATCGAGGTCATTTGGTCGAACAAGCCCGTCATCCCCAATCAGCCAGTGTCGTTTAATGGTAACGCGGATGTGATGACTTTCGCAGCATGCGCGCATGCCGGCGTCATGTATGTTTTCTTCTCGAATCGCAGCGGCAGGGTTGCGCGAACCTCGACGATGGACGGAGAAAATTGGACCCAACCCGTATTTTTCGACGGCTTTACGGTATATGGGGAACGCCAGATCTCTACGGCATCCATCGGGCAGCGACTGTTTGTTTTCGGCAGTCGTCATCACGATGGAGAGGACAAGGCTGTGGTTGCCTGGTCAGATGACGGTCAGACATGGGGGAGCGAGATTCGCGAGGAATGGAAGAACGTTGGCAATATCAGCATTTGTGCTTTCGTCGACCAGTCCGGCTCGCCACGCCTGAAATACGCAATGGCAACGAAGTACTGGAATGTTTGGTCCGGCATCTATAGCTTTGAAACCGATGGTTCGGGTTCGGGACTGCACATATCGGATATTACTGAGCACACGGAGTTTCGCGGTTCAGCGGAATTCGTTGCCGTCGCCGCGGGATCGACAAAAGGCGGAAATCACGGCCAGATTGTTCAGATGCTTGTCAACGGATGGCATCGAAAAACGTGGGCTGGCTGGAAGCCGCAGCAGAAGAAGGAATATAGCGTCATGTCCAACACTTGGTACATAGCCGAGATGCTTAACGAGGGATACGCGCGTTACCCGCAATGGGCGCATTTCGGCTTGTTTACATATGTACGTGCCATTTCTGCAACGGAGTTACGTCAAGAAATTTGGTATGTTTTCAACTATCATAACGTACAATCATCACTCTATGTCGCACGTTGGGAGTCCGATGAGCTTGTACGAGACGATTCTTCGACGTTGCAGCAACCGGTAAGTCGCGATTTTCGTTCGCTTATAGGCGTGGTTGAAGGTCCGCCTCCCTATATCCTCAACGGACAGCCTTTCCGAGATAGCGTATCTCGATTCCAGTTCGGTTATACCACATCTCTGCAGACTTCTGTTACGGCTACGATTAAGATCGGCGTACAGTTGAAAATTGGCGGAAAATCCAGCGACAAAGGATTCCCGCTGCTCGGCTCGTTCCAACTCGGCACAGAACTGACGCGTAAAACGCAGACGACTTCCGAGATCTCGCAGACATTCGAGAAAATCATTGCACCGATTCAGGGCAAGAACGAATCGACATACATTTATCTCAAGCCTGTCGTTACGCGTTACGCATTCAAGTTAAAGGATTGGTCGGGGCAAGAAATCCCAGGTGTTATCGTCTACACCTTCACGGTTTCCGATGCGGGCATTGATTTCGATATAAAAAAGAATCTCGATTTATTCCCTGGCAAACCGGACACGAATTCCTATCAGACATGGATCGGCCGATTCAACGGCACGCCTGAGTATGCTGATAGCATTGCAGACGTGCCTGTCGAATGGACAGAGAGCGGCGAGACAAAATATACGCTTAAGTCCGTGACAACGGAGCTGCAGTCCCGTGACGACACGGTGAAGGCCGAAGTAAAGGCCGGAATCGATAATATATTCGAAATCGGAGGCAATGCCTCATTCTCGTACACGGTTGAGAAAAAGACGACGAAAACAGAATCAATCGCAGTCACGCTGGCATACCCGCGCGGCAAAGGCGGGCCCGAGGATATCGTGAAGGTCGGTCTGCGCGTGTTCGTCTGGTCACCACGCGAAGGATTTATCGATAAGTGTTATTGGATTCCAGAGAAAGCACGCGATCAGCGTCCGTGGATTGTCGCCTGGTCGATCGATTTCGTTGAAACGGAATCGCAGAGACAGGAAGGGACCCTAAGCGCACCAGTAGAGCTCGCTTAATTTGGGTGCTATACAGGAGATTGTTTCCCAGGCATATTGCAAATTTAAGACATACGACTGCAAGGTGCAAAGTTGAAAAGCGAAACCTGGTATGCTAGAATTGTGATTAATATTTAAGTGGAGAAGGGTAAATTCTTTTTTCGTGTATTTGAGCTGCAAGAAAGGTAACCTTTCTTGCAGCTCTTTATTTTTTATGCAAGAAATAAAGGAGGGTGAACATGAGTACAGACACGGTTGTTACGCATGATTTACTCCGTATAAGTCGGTAAGTATCCATTCAACTTATACGGAGTAAACGAGAATCGATGGATATGCGCCGACTTTTTATAAAGAAGCAACGTGTTTATAAAAAGGAGGAAATTACCATGTCAATGATTCATGTGCAGAACCTGACATTTTCGTATCCCAGCAGCTTTGACAATATTTTTGAAGACGTTAGTTTTCAAATCGATACGGATTGGAAGCTTGGTTTTATTGGCCGCAACGGTCGAGGCAAGACGACTTTTTTCAATCTGCTATTAGGGAAATATGAATACAGCGGTAATATTGTCTCTTCGGTAGAATTTAATTATTTTCCGTATCCGGTCACGGATAAGAGCAGACTCACCTATGAAATATTGGAAGAGATCTGTCCTCAAGCAGAGGATTGGGAGTTTCTTCGGGAAATATCTTATTTGGATGTTGATGCCGAAGTGATGTACAGGCCATTCGAAACGTTATCGAATGGGGAACAAACGAAGGTTTTGCTGGCGGCGCTTTTCTTAAACGAAGGGCAATTTTTATTAATTGACGAACCGACCAATCATTTGGATACTCAAGCTCGGAAGATGGTTGCCAAATATTTAAAAAGGAAAAAGGGATTCATTCTAATTTCACACGATAGAAACTTTTTGGATGGCTGTGTTGATCATATCTTGTCCATAAACAGAGCCAATATAGAGGTTCAAAGCGGTAATTATTCTTCTTGGAAGCTGAATTTTGATAGACAGCAGGAACATGAGGAAAAAACGAATGAGCGGTTACAGAAAGACATTGGAAGGCTGCAGCAATCTTCCAAACGTTCAGCTAATTGGTCCAATCAAGTGGAAGCCTCTAAAAATGGCACCACGAATTCGGGTTCTAAATTGGACAAGGGGTTTGTAGGACACAAAGCCGCAAAAATGATGAAACGTGCAAAAAATCTGGAATCAAGGCAAAATAAGGCCATTGAAGAGAAGTCAACGCTGCTTAAAAACGTGGAAAAAACGGAGTCTTTGCAATTAGAACCTTTAGAGTACAAAGCCAAAGAACTCATTCAGTTAACGGACGTGTCTGTTAGGTATGATGGTGAATTAGTGAATAAGCCATTAAGCTTTAAGGTTGAAGCGGGAGACCGGGTAGTGCTTAATGGAAAGAATGGCAGTGGAAAGAGCAGTATTCTCAAACTAATTCTAGGGGAGCCAATCAGGCATACGGGTACTGTGAACGTTAGTTCCGGCCTTGTCATTTCTTATGTACAACAGGATACCTCTCATTTAAAGGGAAAGCTGTCTGACTTTATCGAAGACAACCAGATTGATGAAGCGATATTTAAATCCGTTCTGCGAAAAATGGATTTTGATCGGATCCAGTTTGAAAAAGATATATCCCACTATTCCGGCGGCCAAAAGAAAAAGCTGCTTATTGCTAAAAGCTTATGTGAGAGAGCCCATTTATATATTTGGGATGAGCCGCTAAACTTTATAGATGTTTATTCACGCATGCAGATTGAAGAGCTTATTAAAAGCTTTAATCCAACCATGGTTTTTGTTGAGCATGACCAGACCTTCCAAGAGGAAGTTGCAACGAAAACGGTAGTCCTATAGTTATTTACTTTAACAATACGATTGACTCGATACAACAAGTTTGTATAAAAAGGACACCGTCGAGTGGAACACTCGAGGCGTCCTTTTTTTTGTTTGTCATCCATCGCTTTTTTCTAAAATGGAATTATACAATCTGAAGGGAGTTCGGCTGCGTCATCCCTTTTTATGGAATTGAGCAGTTCTAAAAAATAAAAGAAAATACTTTATTCCACTTTGCAACAAAGTGAAAATCTGATACGATATAAAATATAGCCTATAGATTTAGTAAGGATTAAAGGGAGGCACTTTTTCATGGACAAATTGACGATTGATTCCATAGATGCAACAACACATCTGGATCAACTCGAAGCTGAAGCGATTTATATTATCAGAGAAGTAGCGGCGGAATGTGAAAATCCCGTAATGTTGTACTCGATCGGTAAGGATAGCTCCGTGATGCTGCATTTGGCGCTGAAAGCATTTTATCCGGAGAAGCCGCCGTTTCCATTCCTTCATATCGATACAACGTGGAAGTTCAAAGAGATGATTGAATTCCGCGACCGCAAGGCGAAAGAATTCGGAATTAAAATGCTTGTTCACTCCAATCAGGAGGGGATTGAGCAAGGGATCAACCCATTCGATCATGGCTCCGCCTATACGGATATCATGAAAACTCAAGCCCTGAAGCAAGGCTTGGATAAGTACGGATTTACGGCTGCATTTGGCGGCGGAAGACGCGATGAGGAAAAATCCCGCGCGAAGGAGCGGATTTTCTCGTTCCGTAATAAGAATCATGCCTGGGATCCGAAAAATCAACGGCCGGAAATGTGGAAGCTTTTCAACACCAGAATCAATAAGGGCGAAAGCATCCGCGTGTTCCCGATTTCCAACTGGACGGAAAAGGATATCTGGCAATACATTCGCAGAGAGAACATTGATATTGTTCCCCTCTACTTTGCGAAAGAAAGACCTGTCGTCAACCGTGATGGTCAGATGATCATGGTGGATGACGAGCGGATGAAGCTCGAGCCAGGCGAGAAGATTGAAATGGCAAAAATGCGGTTCCGCACATTAGGCTGCTATCCGCTGACTGGCGGCGCCCCGTCAGAGGCGGACACGCTGGATGCTATCATCGAAGAAACGCTTGGTGCGGTATCCTCCGAACGGACAACAAGGGTAATCGACCAGGAAGAAGCGGGAAGCATGGAAAGACGCAAACGGGAGGGCTATTTCTAAGATGAAGAGTCTGCTTAAATTTATTACTTGTGGAAGCGTGGATGACGGCAAATCCACCTTGATTGGACATATGCTTTATGAAGCTAAGCTCTTGTTCGCCGACCAAGAGAGAGCTCTCGAGCTGGACAGCAGGCTGGGGAGCCGCGGTGGTAAAATTGACTATTCCTTGCTTCTTGACGGGCTGCTTGCGGAACGCGAGCAAGGGATTACGATTGATGTCGCTTACCGGTACTTTACGACGGATCACCGTTCGTTCATTGTAGCGGACACGCCGGGGCATGAAGAATATACGCGCAACATGGCTGTGGGCGCATCCTTTGCCGATCTTGCCGTTATTCTGGTGGACGCAACCAAAGGAATTATTACCCAAACGAAGCGCCATACCCGGATTTGCGCCCTTATGGGGATCAAGCATCTGGTTCTCGCAGTAAACAAAATGGATTTGGTGGATTTCGATACGGATAAATTTGATGCAATCAAAGATGAATTCTCCCGCATCACCACTGAATTCCGGTTTGAGAGCATTCAGGTGATCCCTGTTTCCGCAACCGAAGGGGATAACATTACGAAGAAATCGCCGAATACGCCTTGGTACAAGGGACTTCCTTTACTGCCGTATTTGGAGAGCGTGGATGTTCATACAAGCGACGAAGCGAAGCCGTTCATGATGCCCGTTCAACGGGTATGTCGACCGGACCACACCTTCCGCGGATTCCAAGGCCAGATTGAAGCCGGCAGCATCGCGGTTGGCGATGAACTGATAACGTTGCCTAGCCATGAGAAGGCGAAGGTTAAACGAATTTTAGTAACAGACAAAGACAGGAATTCGGCTCATGCCGGGCAACCCGTTACGATTCAATTAGACAGGGAAGTCGACGTTTCGCGAGGCTGCGTCTTTACGAAGGACAATCAGCTCCAAGAAGCTGACAGCTTTAGCGCCACGATTCTTTGGATGGATGATTCTGTCTTGACGCCGGGCAAAGATGCTCTGGTGAAGGTAGGTACGAAGATTCTTCCGGGTACTGTGACGGCAATTAACTATAAAATCGATATCAATACAGGCAATACGGTTACAGCTGATCACGTGGTTAAGAATGAATTGGCTAAATGCGAATTTTCACTAGCGGATGGTATTGTTTTTGACTCGTTTGAAAAAAATAAAAGCATCGGTGGCTTTATTCTCATCGATCGCGTAACGAATATGACATCCGCTTGCGGCGTCATTGACGAAGCTCTTCAAAGCTCTAACAACGTCGTACGGGTCGATACGGAAGTCACCAGAGATGTTCGTGCCCAGCAAAAAGGGCAGCAGCCATTAACGCTTTGGCTTACGGGTTCCGTTCTGGATAATACGGCTCTCGCGAAGGAAGTCGAAAAACGTTTGGTAGCTAGAGGTTACCATACGATGCTGATCGATAACCGCTCAGGAGAATCCGTGCGGCAAATCGCGGCTTATGCCACATTGCTAAACGATGCGGGACTTATTGCATTGGTACCGGCTGCCGGAGCTGAGAACGACAACGACCAAGCCATTGCGCAAAACATCATTGGTAAAGCCTTCTTGCCAATCGAGGTTGCTTCAAATATCTCTTCGATTGAGGAAGCAGCTAAAGATGTCGTGAAGCGTGTCGTGAAGGCTCTCATTCAAGATAGTTATTCCATATAAAAATAAAAGCGCCGAAAAGTCCAGAGGACTTTATCGACACTCTGAGCACTGTGTTAACGCAGTGCTCTTTTATTTTCTATGATAGTCATATAGTTTGTAAGGTTACACTGCTCTTTATCGTCATGATACTATTAATCTATTACCAAGCTACCGAAGGGGCGATCATAAACAATGAGAAATAGGAACATAACTGCCGTACCGGCTGAGTATTTGAAAGCAGTGAATCAAGAGCTTCAAGGTACGATTCAAGAGGTTTCCTATGAGGCAAGCAGCTATATTGATTTATCTCGGCAGCTTGTCACCAAGCAGAACATCGCGATCAGCGAAGCGGGAAGAGAAGCCGTTGCGGGGGATGCCATCTGGAAAAAATGCAATGTCTATCTTCCTGCGGGTTATGATTCGAACGATAAGGACCTCAGATACAAGGTATTGTATTTGCTTCACGGCGTCGGTGGTAATCAATTCGAGTGGTTAAGCAGCAACGGTCAGGTTGACGAGCGATATATCATTTGCAATTTATTCGACAATCTCATTGCAAAGGGAGACATCGAACCGCTGATTGTCGTATTCCCCAACGGAAGAAGCGCGCATGACTGGACGGACGCATCCTTTACTACCGAAGGAACCAATATGCTGGGGTTCTATTACTTCGATTACGAGCTGAGACACGATCTGATCCCGTTTATAGAATCCAATTACAAAACTTACGCGAACATAACGGACACATCTCCTGAGGGAATCCTATTTAATCGCACGCATCGAGCGATCGCCGGACTTTCGATGGGAGGGATGCAGGCTCTGAATCTGATTGTCGGCGGTTACAGATACGACTCGACGCGATTCACGGGAACCGAGAGTGCCTGGAACAACGGGCTGGATAAAACGGTGCCTGCGCCAGGCATGATAGATTTGTTCGCTTATGTCGGAGCGTTCTCGAATGCTCCCACATCGAGTGAAGGCAGCATTCTTGGAGCAAGCCTGGCCTCTTCCGATCATAAGCTCCAGCTGCTGTATATGACCTGCGGAGATGCCGATGGCGTTGCCATTACGAGCTACGCGAAATCGATAGAGGGGCTTATAGACCAAGCGGGCAATCACCTTGGTCCTTTTTATCAAGTTCTGATTAAGGATGGTTTTCACGATTTTAACGTTTGGAATAACGGTGCCTACAATTTTAGCCGCCTGATATTTGGGAATAGCGACGAGTATGCGGAATCGGAAGTTATCCAGAAGACGCTTTAGAAGCGAAGGTTTCGGGAGAAAGCTGGTCATTTGCCGGCTTTCTTTTTTAAGTTGATTTCCACATTTCAAGTTGACACTCATTAAACCTCTGTTATCCTGTTTTACCCCCACATTTGTTCTTTCCGCATTCATTGTCCTAATGAAGAGAGAGGAAGTAATGACGAAATGAAAGGATTCTCGAATTATATAGGCGGGATTTCCATTAAGAATAAAATATTCATCTCGAATATTCTAATCATTGTCGTATTTATTTCCACCCAGTCCATCTTTGCCAACACGATTTCACAGAAGGCGATTATCGATAAAGCAACAAATAACTCATCCCGGGAGCTTGTGCTCATCAAAAACAATCTTCAAACCTTGCTTTCCTCCATTGAAGATTATTCCAAGATTCTAGCGAGCGATTATCGATTGCAGAACGTCCTCTATTACGATTACTTATTAAATAACGAGCCCAATGCGATCAAGCCGGTTGAAGGCTTAAACAACCTCTCGATTTCCAACAGCTTGCTGAAGAAGCTGGAGGCTGGCCAGCTTGTGGCGTTTATGAATGAAGTGAAAGCGCAGCGCGGGAAGCATATCGCCGAAGAAGCGGCAGACTATTTACTTTGGGATGCACTCCTTATAACGGGTCGGTAGTTGAAAGGGCTATCTTCTGAATCCAACCGGATCGGGAGATAGCCCTTCATGCTGCTTTGTGATTAATTTACATCTGCGGCATGCAGGTTTTTTTACTGCGATTTTGAGGCGAGGATCTGACCTACAATTACTAAGGTATATTGTTCAATCATTGAACAGGTTGTTTCTCTCATAGATCTGGATGTAGAATTTCGATAAAACAAAAGTCAAGGCAAACAGCTTAGGGGGTGGCAAATGCGCTAATTAGTTGCATTATTGCTTTAAATAAATAGTAAAGAAATGATAGTGAAGTAAAAATATGAACGTTGCTTTATTATTCATCATTAATTCGAGTTTAAAGTAGTATAAAACGCGAAAAAATCCACACTTTGTTAACAAAAAAATACATATATAAATGGTGTTGGTTATTTTAAGATAAGCACGGGTTCAAATTATAAGCTGGTAAAAAACCATTTGAGGAGGAAAACAATGATTAGAAAGTCATTCGTTATTTTGTTAGCGTTTACAATGTTGGTATTCCTTGTACCACGTCCGCTTGTTTTCGCTGCGCAGCAAGAAGATGCGACCTTTGAGAATCCGTTAATATGGGCGGATGTTCCGGATCCCGATGTCATTCGGGTAGGTAATGCTTATTACATGACAAGCACAACGATGCATATGAATCCCGGTGTTCCTATCATGAAATCTTATGATTTGGTCCATTGGGAAATCGTCAATTATGTTTATGATATCCTTGCAGATGAAGACAAGCAAACCCTCCGAAATGGAAAAAACGAATACAGTAAAGGCTCTTGGGCGAGCAGCATTCGTTATCATGAGGGCAAATATTACATTGCGTTTGCTTCATACAGCACCGGAAAAACTTACATCTATCAAACATCGGATATCGAGAAAGGTCCTTGGACACATGCGGAGCTGGACGGTGTCTACCATGATATGTCTCTTCTCTTTGACGATGATGGACGTGTGTACATGGTTTACGGCGGCGGAGATATTCGGATCATCGAGCTTAACTCGGATGCGACCGCTGTTAAACCGGACGGGCTTAATAAGGTTCTTATTCCGAATGCAAGCCTCGTTGCAAGCACGGCGGAAAACGTTGGACTTCCTGCGGAAGGCACGCATATCCAGAAAATAAACGGCTATTATTACGTATTTAATATTACGTGGCCCAAAAACGCGCCAAGAACGGAAATCGTACACCGTTCCGCTGCAATTGACGGCACATACGAAGGCAGAGTTGTTTTACAGACAGGTGTCGCGCAAGGAGGCATTGTTGATACGGCAGATGGCAAATGGTACGGCATGCTGTTTCAGGATCATGGCTCGGTCGGACGGGTTCCCTTTCTTGTTCCGGTGACGTGGGAAGAGAATTGGCCGGTATTTGGAGAAAATGGAACCATTCCCGAGAACATAAAAATTCCTGTAAGCGGTGTCAATTCTAAGAGCTTATTCGTTGATTCGGATGAATTTTATCCACGGGCTGAGAAATCCGGAGCCTCCCATTATCCATCAACCGATTCAGGCTTAAGCACAACGAACACGGTACAAAGTACAGCATTGGCAGCAGCGTCGGAGACTAACGCGCTGATGCCTGAAGAGGGTAAAGAGCTTCTGGTTAACGGCGATTTCGAGGCCGGACTAGAACCATGGTCTGCCCATGATGATGCCGTTGTGACCGTTACAAGCGATGTCTATAATAGCGGATCACAGAGCTTGCTCATAAGCAATCGCCAAGCGACGGGTGCAGGTGTTCAACAGATGCTAACCGGAAAGCTCAAAGCCGGAGACACATATAAATTCTCGGCAAAAGTGAGATATGACGGAGATGAGACGCTTCCAGCTGCGAAACGGTTTAATTTTGATATCCAGGATGGAGACTGGCAGACGATTAAAATTCTTGGCTCTGCAATGATTGCGAAAGGAGAATGGGGAACCATTGAAGGGACGTATACGATTCCGGCTGATACGACATTTAAAGAACCCCGAATTTTCCTTGAGACGGTATGGACACCGGAGCAGGACCCTATCCAGGATCGAATGGATTTCCGTGTGGATGATATTTCCTTCATGGACATGACGCCGGATTCGAACCTTCTGAAGAATGGCGGCTTTGAATCCGGTCTTGCTCCATGGACCAAACACGATAATGCTGCGGTGGCGGTAACAACAGATGAAGCAAGCAGCGGCACCAGCAGTTTATTCATCAGCAACAGAACGGCTACAGGTGCGGGTGCACAACAAGATATAACAGGGAAAGTGAAGCCGGGCGGCGTTTACAAGTTCTCGGCGAAAGTGAAATATAACGGAGACGAGAAGCTGCCTGCAGCCAAGACGTTTAACTTTGATTTCCAGGATGGCGATTGGAGAACGATTAAGGTTCTGGGTTCAGCCACGATTGAGAGAGGCAAATGGGGAACGATTGAAGGAACCTTCACCGTCCCGGAAGATGCAGCTTTGAATGCGCCGCTTATTTTTATCGAGACAGTCTGGACGCCGGAACAAGATCCGGATAAAGATCTGATGGATTTCTATATCGATGACGTATCACTTGAGGATGTGACACCGGCCATAGGATTGGATAAAGCAGCTGACGGAGAAAACGACTATAACGGCGATAACTTGTCCCTGGTCTGGCAATGGAACCACAATCCGGACAACAACTATTGGTCCCTTTCCAAGCGATCAGGTTATCTTAGACTGACAACGGGTCACAAGAGTACTTCTATGCTCGATGCCCGTAATACGCTTACGCAGCGCACCTTTGGTCCGGAGAGCTCGGGCAGCATTGCAATCGATGTCGGTCAAATGAAAAACGGGGATTACGCGGGACTTGGCGCCCTGCAGAAGGACTACGGTTTTGTAGGGGTCAAAATGAACGGGAATACGAAATCCATTGTTATGGTTAATGGAAGCTCGGGTACAGCGGAGGAAATCGCCAGTGTTCCGCTAAACCAGGATAGAGTCTACTTAAAGGCGGAGTTCGATTACAGGAATAATTCGGATAAAGCTTACTTCTATTATAGTCTGAACGGCACGGAGTGGCACGCGATCGGAAATACGCTGCAAATGAGCTATAAGCTTGATCATTTCATGGGCTACCGCTTCGCCTTGTTTAATTATGCGACCAAGTCAACAGGCGGTTACGTTGACTTCGATTATTTCCGAATCGAAGACAAACGGACTGGCGAGAACGGTTCAGCATCCATTCTGAACGCGAGCCTGGAGGATGTATCCGATGTTATTGGCGTTCATAATATGGAGCTGGAGGTTCCTGTACATCTGGCGGCATTACCGCAGGGTCAATATTCGTCCATTACGGCATCGTTTAACATTCCGGAGCACCTATCTGTAACCGAAGTGGTGTTTAACACTAACAATATAGCCGGGACACCAACGTTCACGTATTCGGGCAAGCAGCTGCAGATGAGCGTAACCGGTAATAATGTGGGCTTCGCGAATAAGTCCTCTGATCTGTTCGCCACGATCAAACTGAAAGTGGAAGGGTTTGTTCCATCGGATTTAACGGAACAGATTCGCACGGATTATATAAAAGTTGATGGTGGAAATGCAGCTTATAACGTTCACGGGGCTGTAGCGAACATTGGATTGAAACGATTTGATACCGCGGCGCTCGCAAAGATTCCCGGTTATTCGAATCCGCTTATGAGCCATAAGCTTGGAGCTGATCCGTTCGCGATGGTATATGACGGCAGAGTCTACATCTATATGTCGAGCGATGATTTCGAATACGACAGCAACGGCAAGGTAAAGGACAATTCGTTCAGCAATCTCAACCGCGTATTCGTCATTTCCTCCGCTGATATGGTCAACTGGACCGATCACGGCGCTATTCCTGTAGCGGGACCGAACGGCATTGCCAAATGGGCGGCCTTCTCATGGGCTCCCGCAGCAGCGCATAAGAAGATTAACGGAGTAGATAAATTTTTCCTTTATTTCGCTAATGGAGCAGGCGGTATAGGGGTGCTTACGGCAGACAGCCCTATCGGCCCTTGGACGGATCCGCTTGGCAAGCCGCTAGTCTCGGACAATACGCCTGGTGTTCCAGGTGTTGTATGGCTGTTTGACCCGGCTGTATTAGTCGATGACGATGGAGCGGGCTACTTGTACTTTGGAGGCGGGCTTCCAGGAGGCCCTAATCCTTCGGCAGAGCAAATCTCCCATCCCAAAACAGCCCGGGTAATTAAGCTGGGCGATGATATGATCAGCACGGTTGGCTCGGCAGAGACGATCGACGCACCTTATATGTTCGAGGATTCCGGAATTCATAAATATAACGGCAAATATTACTATTCCTATTGCTCGAATTTTTCCGGAACACATCCGGAAGGAACTCCTCCCGCAGGGGAAATTGCATACATGGTAAGCGATAACCCGATGGGGCCGTTTACGTACGTCGGACCAATCCTGAAAAATCCGGGTGTTTTTTTCGGGGTGGGCGGCAATAACCATCATTCCATCTTCCAATTTAATGACGAGTGGTACATCACCTACCATGCTCAAACCGTAAGCAAAGCGATGATTGGAGATGGGAAAGGATATCGTTCTACGCATATCAACAAAGTGGAATTCTATGAGAATGGCCATATCAAAGATATTCAGGCGGATATGAAAGGCGTATCCCAGCTTGCCAATCTGAATCCTTACGTGAGAACGGAAGCGGAGACCATTGCCTGGAATGCAGGTGTTGCGACGGAGAGGTCAGAGGCGCCGGGAAGCCCAGTTGAAGCGTTTAATCTGGATGTTACGAATGTAAACCAAGGAGATTGGCTTGCGGTAGCAAACGCAGACTTCGGCATGGATGGTGCGGCCGCTTTTGAAGCGAATGTGGCTTCGACCACTGGGGGCAAAATCGAAATCCGCGTGGACAGCCCGATCGGCGACGTCATTGGTACACTCGATATTCAGCCTACGGGTGGCGCGCAGCAATGGAAGATGATGAAGACCGAAGTGGCGAATGTGAAGGGCGTTCATCCTATCTTCTTCATGTTCAGCGGAGAAGGGGGTAGCAATCTATTTAATATCGACTATTGGAAGTTTACTTCAAAGAATTCAACATCCCCGGTTATCCCGGTGCAGTCGGTTAGCCTTGCAGGTGCTCCGGCTTCGATCAAGCTGAAGGATCAAGCAACCTTACATGCAACACTCTCTCCGGCAAATGCAACAAACCCTGTCTATCAATGGGAAGCAAGCGGTTCGATCAGTATCGTAGGAGCTGACAATCAGGAGGCGGTTACGATTAAGGGAATATCTGCAGGCTCTGGAACGCTGAAATTGACGATTTCTGCTGGGGGAGCACAGAAAAATGCCGAGGCAAGCATAACCGTAACGAAGGACAGTGGCGACGGCAATACAGGAGCACCGGGTACGACAACACCAGAACCGGCAAATCCTGCGGAACCATCAACCGGTCCTGCATTTTCCGATCTGCTCGGCTATTCTTGGGCAGAAGCGGCTATTCATACCTTGACGAAACAAGGCATCATCAAAGGCATATCCAGTACGACTTTTGAGCCAAGCCGCAGTGTAACCAGAGCGGAATTCGCAACGCTGCTGGTCAGGGCGCTGGGACTGAAGGCCGAAGTAACAGGCAATTTCGTGGATGTACCGGCCAATGCGTATTACTACGAAGCATTAGGCATAGTCAAGCAGCTCGGCATCGCGCTGGGGTCCGGAGAGAATGAATTCCACCCGAATGCTGCGATTTCCAGGCAAGACATGATGGTGCTAGCAGCCCGTGCACTCGAAATGACGAACCATGAGCTACTAGCAGGTAATTCGGCTGACCTGAGCGGTTTCACCGACAAGGATCGCATTGCTGGCTATGCAACTGAAGCGTTGGCAGCGTTAGTGAAGGAAGGAATTGTAACAGGAACCGGGAATGGCAAGATCAATCCGCAAGGTACGGCAACAAGAGCAGAAGCGGCTGTTATCATTTATCGCCTATTAAATTCGTATGGCCAAACACAATAACTATTGGAATAGAGAAAGCCCGTATCCTTGATGCGGGCTTTCTTGTTCCGCCGAGAACAGGAACCAAGGATATGCAATTGTTTAACCGGTTGTCAAAAGGGAGCAGCAGCGTTAAAATTCCATCAGTGACCGGGGTGCGAAAAAAAATTTTCCATCGATCCCAACCAATCACCGAACTTGCCTACTTTTATAATATACGACATTTCTAAGGGGGAGCCATGAACGACTACGGCCCATTCAGCGAACAACAGCTGAGCTATTATTCCCACAAAATCTTCGGCTTCGCGCTTTCAAAAACAACTCACGAGCATAATGCTCAAGATCTATCCCAAGAAATTCTCCTTTCTCTGTATCGTTCTCTTCTGAATGGCAAAAAAATCGACAATATGGAGGCATGGGTAAATACCATTTGCCGTTATACTTGGAGCAATTATCTCGCCAAAGAAAAGCGGCATTGGCACTATTCGGAGCTCGAGCCTTTGTCTCATCTATGTCATCAGGATAGAGAGCTGCTGAAGGACATTGAGCTCGATAAGATGCGCGAAGAAATAGCATACTTATCTCGTCTTCATCGAGAGATAACGGTACGTTATTATTACGAACAGCAAAGCGTGGAGCAGATAGCTATTCATTTGAAGCTGGCTGAAGGAACGATAAAATGGCATCTCTTCGAAGTGCGTAAAAAGCTAAAGGAGGCGTTGAAAGTGGAAAAAACGGTTGATCAATTAAGTTTCAATCCCATCCATTTAAGAGTAGGGCATAGCGGTACGCCGGGACCAAACCATGAACCAAATAGCTATTTTCAGTCACTGCTTACGGCTAATGTATGTATTGCTATCTACGAGAAGGCGTTGAGCATTGAGGAAATTGCCCGAAAGCTTGGCACGGCAAGCGCTTTTGTAGAGGATGAGTTTCAAAAATTGATGAAGTCTGATCTAGTAATAGAAAGTAGTAAAGGCAAGTATCGTACGAACTTTATGATCGAGACGATAAGCAAAATAGCTGCGGAGAGTTGCTATTTCAAGAGCAAGGCTGAAGAGTTGGCAGAAGAAATATACTCTTGTGTATCCTTGTCACTTGATGAGATTCGCGCAACAGGGTTCCATGGTGCTCAGCTCAGCGAACATGCACTTTTGTGGACGTTATTGCCATATGCAATTTGGGAGCAGTATCTTAGAGCGATAGAACCTGCGTATTATGAGCAAAACTCTCCGGATGAACGGAAAGATGGCGGTAAATATATCGTTGACGCAAGTATTGTTTATAGCGATGAGGAATACCGCAGAGATTTGCCTGATTATGAAATTATACGGAAATATGCGACCAATGGGATTAAGACAAGAGGCAATAATCTGATCGGCGGTGTCCAGATGGAAAGCTGGTGGTCGGGAATGACATGGCGTAATTTCGACACTTCGGATTTGATTGATTTGGCTCAAGCGGTGGAGTTGATTGAGAGCGATGCCTGTCACAATGATTTTGATAAATTGGTTATCAGCCGTTTAATAGAGAAGGGGTTTGTCTCCCTGAACCATGGGAAGCTCGAATGCATGGTGCCATTCTTCACCTTCAAGCAGCATGACAGGTTGAAGTCAATTCTTGAAATGAGATTCGAAGAATCCGGTATGACGCGGAAGTTAGAGCAGATTCACGATGACATGAAAGCATTGAACACAAAGATAGCCCCTTCGTTTATGCCGATGAAAGAAATCATATATAAATCAATAAATGATGGTATGACGATTGTTTTCGCGGTTTTGGAATACCTGACGAGAACAGGAAAGCTTGCTTTGCCGGATGAGGAAGAGAAAAAACGGTTAACGACTCTTATATGGAGGAAATCATAATGAATTTGTTAGGGTTATGAGGATCAAACGCGGAAAATGGAGAAAAAGACGCCTCTGGTCAAATACCAGAAGCGTCCTGTATCATTATTTTTCATCTGACGAATGCCGGATTGTCCTTAGAACCCCGTAAATGCCATTTATCTTTCCGTCCGGAATAAACTTAACGGTTACGTATGTTTTGCCTGCTGTTAAAGCAGCGGGAAGCTCAAACCGCTTTTCATAGAAGCTTCTCTTCCAAACGTCAGGAAAGCTCTCGGTTGCCAGCAGCTTTTCGTCGATATAAATATCAAAGCTTCTGTTCGTATGCATGCGGTTAAAGGTTACCGCCAAGGAGGCTCCCGGCTGGATCTTCATCCGGTAGCTGAACCATCCTCCGGCTTCCGCCATTCTTCCGTTTAATCCTTCCCACGTACCGCCATGCGTGCGCTCGCCCTCGATCTGATGCTCCAATTCATATTGATCATTACCCACTTGAACGGAATCTATCGTTGCTTCTTTTAATCTGCGTTCCCGGTCCACGGCCTCCGTATGCTGCCGCAGTTCCTCGGATTCATGATCCAGGAGACTCCAATATATGCCGTATCGTTCCCGGTGCTGCAGATAGTGGGGGGTAAAGATTAACCGTTCATCCATATCGGTGTTTCTCAGCGAGAAGGCCAGTTCATTCCCAAGACGTACGACATACTTGTCGAAGCGGCCGAGCCATTCCTTCACGCTCATTCCTTGAGGGACGATATAATCCTTCACCGCGATCCTTCTTGTCGCGATGTTAACGATAACCCCCGTTCTGGATTCCACCATATCTTCTTTGCCGAGGGCAGCGCTTAGAACGACAGGTCCGTATTGCAGGCCGATGACATGAGGCGCATCGGGAAGGGGAGAGAAGCTAACCTTCATTGGGATGCGGGCTACAATGGTATCTCCGTCCTTCCAGATCCGGTCAAGAACAACATACTGCTGCTGAACGGAAGCGATAACGGCTTCCCCATTAAGGACGATATCGACTTCTCCGGCAGCCCAATAAGGGACGCGAATATGAATGGCAAGCCGTTTGGGGCTGCTTGTGCTTACCGTAAAGCGGACCTGGTCACTGTACGGCAGCGAAGTTGTCTGCGTCACAACGGTTTGCTGCTCGGACCAATCCAATCTGCTGCTGTAAAATTGATTGACGTATAGGTTATGGTCCAAATGGAAGTAGATGCCGTCATTCAGCTTAGTAAAGCTCTCCATGCCCGTACCCGTACAGCACCAGAAATGTTCAAAGGGCGAGCTGTAAATTTTGAAGTAACCGGTGGCCATCGGCTGGAAATACATCGTCATGCCGGTCTCCGGATTTTGCGAGGAAAGGATGGCGTTGATATACGTTTTCTCGTAAAAATCGGCGTATTTGCTGTTTTGCGTGAGCTTGAACAGTTCTTTCGTCAGCTTCAGCATATTATAGCTGTTGCAGGTTTCGCAGGTTACGTCGGAGCGTTTGCTGTCCAGAATATCCGGTTCTCCGAAATGCTCGCATTCGCTGTTGCCGCCCGTGAGATAGCTGTGATGATAGACGACCGTATCCCAGAAGTTAACCGCCGCTTCCAGATAGCCGCGCTGGCTTTCGCCAAGCGTTAAATATCGGTTCAAGGCACCGATAAATTTCGGAATCATCGTATTGGCATGCTTGCCTTTGAGTACGTCTTTCCCTTCCCGAAGCGCCTCGAACAAGCTGATCTCGTCGAACTTGTGGGCGGCTTCCAGATGATGGCTGTTGCCGGTGAGCTTGTACAAATCATACAAGCAGTCGTTCATGCCGCCGTATTCTACCGCCAGAACGGTAGCCTGAAGCTCCTCCGACCACGAACAGGCACGGTCCGCGACCCAATCGCCCAGGCGGCTGACAACCTCATAAGCCTGCTGCAGCTTGGCTGCCTGATAGACGGCAATAAGTCCGGCAATGATTTTATGCATGGTGTACCAAGGAACCCACGCCGGCTTCCTGCTCTCTACATGGTCAAACAACGTCTCGGGAAAAGCGGATAAGTAACCGCTGCCCTGCTGGGCTTCCGCCAATTCCGCAACCATGTATTTCAGTCTTTCTAGCAGCCCGGAATCCCGCGTTTGAGCATAGGCTTGGGAGACGGCCGTTAAATAGTGCCCTAACGTATGCCCGCGGATTTCGGTATTCTCCCAGCCGGGATACTTATCTGCTTTTGGCTGCAGGCCGCTTGTCTCCCGGAATCCGGCAAGCAGCCGGTCCGCGTCATAGCTGCGCAAGTAATCCAGTTCTTTCTGAAAGGCGTTGGTTTGGTATTCACCGTACAGCTTCACGCGGTCCAGTCCGAAATGGTTCAAAGACGTATCGCCCGTTATGGCTTTCATCATTCATTCATCATCCTCTCGCGATTATGATAAAAGCTTATTACTAGCTGGCGGTCCCGGTAAATGGCGTAAGGTTTGATTATGTGTGAAAAAGGAAGTTTTATTTCGAAGAAATCTATCCCCTTTGCCTGAATTGATCTACAATGAGGTGTAAAAAGAGCAGAAAGGATGGTTCTCATGACAAGCTACAGCTTCCGAGTAGACCGGCCGGTAACGTTGGTTATGACGGGTAAATTTGTGGCACCGGCTCCGGAGTGGATGCACATGCACCGCATGCTGCACGAATTTGAACTGTTTATTCAAACCAGAGGTACGTTATATATCGCCAAGGACAACGAGCGTCATATTCTGAACGAGGGGGATTTCCTGCTGATGCCGCCGGGAGCGGTGCAAGCCGGTTACCGTGAGTCTGACTGCAGCTTTTATTGGCTTCATTTTTCGGTACAGGACGGTTATCTGCCCGAAGAAGAGGATCCGGGTTACGAGCCGGGAAGAGTATGGATTCCGGAGAAGGGAGTACTCCGAAACCCGGATAAATTGATTGTCATGCTCAAGCAGCTGCAGGATTCCGTCCGCAGCTACCGCGAGCAGACTTTAAACAATTATTTGACCACTGCCATATTATGCGAGTTGTATAATCAGCTTTATTTCAATCAGAACCGATCCGGCAAAAAGTTAAAGCAGCAGCAGCTTTACAACGACATCGTGGATTATATCAAGTGGAACCGGCAAGAGAATTTGAAGGTCAGCCAATTAGCCGAGCACTTTGGTTATAATGCCAAGCATTTGTCGTTTCTTTTCTCCGAGATGGCGGGCATGCCGCTGAAACAATTTATGCTTCAGCAGAAGATGGATGCGGCTAAATCGCTGTTGGTTGATACCAATCAGAGTATCAAGGAAATTTCGCAGCAGCTTGGTTATCCGGATAGTCATCCGTTCATGCACAGCTTCAAGAGGATAACGGGATTGACCCCGACGGACTATCGCAATGCCTATGCGAACCGGCTTTTATTTTACAGATAAACCGGAGCGATAGAGAGCTTTCGCTTCTTTTTCCTCGGAGTATCGCTCTCGTAAGGCATCTAAGAATAGATCAATAATCAATGAGAATAGGTCATTGTTTTGAAAAAAAAGATATTCTATACTAGCTTCATCGAGAATAATGAAAGCGCTGTCAGTCCGGCAAGCAAGCTGAGAAATAAGGTACAGAGGGGAGTGATGGCGACTCATCCTTGCATTTATTGAACACAGAATATTTAGAATTATAAGTTTATTTAAATAATCAGGTGGTGTAAATAATGCGGGTACATAACGGCAAAGGCAGCGCTTCAATAATCAAATTCCTCTACATTCTGCCATTCATGATTTTACTTGGCATCTTTGCATACTACCCTCTGTACGGATGGGTGTATGCCTTCTTCGACTATATGCCTCCGATTCCATTGTCCCAGTCGCCGTTTGTCGGGTTCAAGTGGTTCCGATCCTTAGTAGAGAATCAGGTTAAGATCGATCAGGTGCTGCAGGTTATCAAGAACACGTTTGGCATGAGCGGCCTGAACCTGCTTTTTTCGTGGTTGCCCATGATTTTCGCCATATTCCTGACCGAAATTAAAGCGGTACGCTTCCGGAGGTTTATTCAAACCGTAACGACCCTGCCAAACTTCATCAGCTGGGTGCTGGTTTATTCATTGGCGTTCTCCATGTTCTCCAGCGAAGGGATTATTAACGGTCTCCTGAAGCTTCTTGGTTTTATCGATTCACCGGTCTTATTCCTTCAGAACTCCGACCATGTATGGCTTACGATGTGGATGTGGTCAACCTGGAAAGCGCTAGGCTGGTCGGCGATTTTGTATATTGCGGCCATTATGGGAATTGACGATTCTCTTTACGAAGCCGCCCATGTCGACGGCGCGACGCGAATGCAGATTATCCGGTATGTGGTGCTGCCTAGCATGCTGCCTACTTATTTTGTCCTGTTGATGCTGCAAATCGCGAGTTTCCTGAATAACGGCCTGGAGCAGTATTTCGTATTTCAGAATGCCTTCAACAAAGATTCCATACAAGTGCTCGACCTCTACGTCTACAACCTGGCCATGGGAGGCGGCAGCTATTCGGTTTCCGTCGCGATAAGCATGCTTAAGAGTCTGATTAGCGTTGTGCTTCTCTTTTCCGTGAACAAATTGTCCAAGCTGCTGAGAGGGGAGAGCATTGTATGAGCCGGGTGAAAATGAAGGTCAGCTTAACCGACCGTATGATTTCTGTGGTGGTCTATACGTTGTTTTCCTTATTTGCCCTTATCTGCGTCTATCCTTTCTATTCGATTATTATCAATACCATCAGCGCAAATGATATAAGCGCAAGGGGAGACGTCGTCTTTTTTCCCAAGCACATTCATTTTCAAAACTATCTGGACGTGTTCAAGATACCGGGTTTGTGGGATGCAACCCTTGTATCGCTGGGGAGAACCGTTATAGGCACAAGTTTGACCGTTGGCGCTTCGGCTTTTCTCGGATTTATGTTTACCCAGGAGGATATGTGGGGGAGAAAGTTCTGGTATCGCTTTACGATCATCACGATGTTTTTCAACGCCGGAATTATTCCATGGTACTTGACCATGAAATCCCTGCATTTGACCAACAATTTTCTTGCCTACGTGCTGCCAACGATCGTAGCCCCGTTTTTTATTATCCTGGTTAAGACCTTTGTGGAATCAACGCCCAAGGAATTGCAGCAAGCGGCAAGCATAGACGGCGCAGGGATTATGACGGTCTTTTTCCGGATTATGCTGCCCATCAGCAAGCCGATCTTGGCTACGGTAGCCATCTTCTCGGCCGTTGATCAGTGGAATTCCTTTCAGGACACGTTGCTGCTGGTGACGGACAGCAAGCTGTACAGCCTGCAGTTCATTCTCTACAACTATATTAATCAGGCAAGCTCCTTATCGACGATGGTCAATCTGCAAAATGCCGGTTCAACGGCCATGGCAAGCCTTGCCACCAAGCAGACGACGACTTCCATCCGCATGACGGTCACCATTATCGTAGTCGCGCCGATTCTGCTGGTCTATCCGATTTTCCAAAGATTCTTCGTTAAGGGAATTATGATTGGCGCAGTAAAGGGTTAGATTGCGTCATTATAATACAATCATTTATCCGGGGGGTTGCAAATGAACAGGAGTAGAATGGCAGTAAAGAAGTGGAGTTTGTTTTCGGTTGCCGGTACCTTGTTGTTGTCGACAGCATTAGCGGGTTGCCAGAGTTCCTCCAATGAACCGGCTGCTTCGACGGGGCCAAGCAATGGGGAAGGCACGTCCCAATCGGGCAAAGGAATTGACCACAGTAAACCGCTCACCATTACCGTCTACGATAATGCGGCCAATTACCAAGGAGAGCAGACAGGCTGGTACGGCAAGCTCATTAAAGACAAATTTAATATCACCCTTAACATTCTGGCGCCGCAAGTCGCGGGCGACCAACTGTACAAGACCCGGACGGCTGCAGGTAATTTGGGTGATCTCCTTATCGTTGATAACAGCCAGCTCGAGGAGTTAATTCCGGCAGGGCTCATCATGGATATTACAGACAAGCTGAAAAACACGCAATACCTGTCCAAATACGTGGATAATCATTTCATGCCTTTTAATAAAGCCTTCGATAAGGTGAATCCGGACGGGAAAATTTACGCAATGCCGACATTCGAGGCCGACACCTCCCCAACGACTTTCTCGGAGGAAATTCCGTATTCCAGTCCAATTATGCCTTGGGATTATTATAAGGGAATCGGGGCTCCCAAGCTGAACAACTTGACCGATCTTCTGAATGCGTTGAAGGAAATGCAAAAGAAATATCCAACTACGCCTGACGGTAAAAAGATTGTTCCGATCACTTTGTGGAAGGACTGGGATGGCGGTAGCATGGAAAATGTCCGTTGGCTAAGCAACTGGTACGGCTACGAGCAGCCTGACGGAACCTCGACCATTCAATTGAATGCCAAAGGCGACATTGTTCCTCTCATTGACGATAACAGCATGTACAAAAAGATTTTGCAATTCTATTTCACGGCTAATCAAATGGGACTCGTGGATCCCGATTCCGCTTCGCAGGATTGGAACAAAGTCGCGGAAAAGCTGACGAATAAGCAAGTTCTTCTCTTATGGTACTCCTGGCAAAGAGGCTTCTACAACTCGATTGAAAGAGGCAAAAACGGCGACGGCAATGTAGCTGTTCCGATTGCCGATACCCGCATTATCCAGAATAGCGATGCTTATTACGGTAACGGCAGGGTGTTTGCGCTAGGCTCCAAAGCCAAGGAACCGGAAAGAATCATGGAGTTTCTGGATTGGATGGTCTCTCCCGAAGGATTGCGTTATTACACGAACGGTTTCGAAGGCTTTAACTATGAAAAGACCGCTGACGGCAAGTTCAAGCTGACGGAGGTAGGGCAAACCGCCTTCCAGAAAAACACGCCGGTTCCGGATCAATACGGAGGCGGAGGATACCAGGATGGACAAAGCAAGATAAACAGCATGATCATGAGCGATTTTGTCAAGGATCCGGAAACGGGAGAATTTTATAACAGCACTTATTGGAGCTCCACTTTAGAGGCTAACAAGACGGCTTTGACCACAGACTGGCAGAATACTTACGGCGCAGCGAATGCAACCGAATATTACACGAAGAACAATATGATTGACATCGTTCCGAATATCAACACAAGTCTGGGCAGCGATTCGTCGGATATCAAAAACAAACGCAGCCAGATTTCGGATTACGTGAAGAATACCTCCTGGAAGATGGTATTTGCCAAGAACCAGGGCGAATTCGATCAATTATGGACCAAAATGCAGAGCGATGTCGTAGGACTCGGCTGGAATGACGTTGTTGCGGTTGACACGGAAAAAGCCGGAAAGATCGTGAAAATGCGTGCCGATGCAACGGCAAGCAAATAATGAAATTCTGGAAGGGGAAATGAAGCATGCTTAGAGTTGTAAACGTCGAAACGGGAATCGTACAGGGTCTGCCGGCCGCAGACCCCCGGATCACCAGCTTTAAAGGAATTCCCTTTGCCGCCCCTCCAATAGGAGAAAACCGCTGGCGCGCCCCGCAGCCGGCTAATCCTTGGGATGGCATATTGAAAGCTTACGAATATTCGCCGATACCGCTGCAGGTCAGACAGGAACTGGATGACAATAATATTTATACGCGGGAATGGGCCGTGGAGCCGGATATTGCGATGAGCGAGGATTGTCTTTACCTGAATGTATGGACCCCGGCCAAACGCGCGGATGAAAAGCTGCCCGTATTCGTATGGTACTTCGGCGGCGGCCTTCAGGTCGGTCATCCGTCCGAAATGGAATTTGACGGCGAACGCATTGCAAGAAGAGGCGTTGTCGTTGTTACCGTCAATTATCGTCTGAATGCGTTCGGGTTTTTATGCCATCCCGAGATTACAGCGGAAGCGCCGGATGCGCCCGCAAACTTCGGCCACCTTGACCAGCAGGCCGCTACAAGATGGGTGAAACGCAATATCGCGGCTTTCGGCGGCGATCCGGACAACATGACGATTGGCGGACAGTCTGCCGGCGGCGGCAGCGTCATGAACCAGCTTACTTCACCGCAGAATAACGAGCTTTTTCAGAAAGCGATTGTTCAGAGCGGATTGTTTGCCCCTTTATACCCGAACGCCGGAATGCCAAGGTTTCTCCGTACGCTGGAGGAAGCCCAGCAGGAAGGCATCCAGTTCTTTGACTATCTGGGGGTAACCTCGCTTGAGGAAGCCCGGAGTCTGGATGCCGTCTATTTACGGGATAAAATCGTGGAATATCGGGCATTCTGGGGGACGGTCGTAGATCATAAATTCAACGTGGGGAACTCGTTCGAGTTATTCCTTCAAAACCAACGGCTGCAGGTACCCGTCATGTTTGGGCATACGTCTTCGGAGTTTTTCAGCATTCCGCAATCGGATTCGCTGAAGGAGTTTCAACAGATGGCCAAGGATAAGTTCGGCGACGACGCCGAGTCATTCCTGAAGCTATGCGACTATGAATCGGGAAACCTGGAAGAAATCATTAAGAAGGCCTCGGTAAACGGCATTGAATATGCGATTCGGATTGCTGGCCAGGCAAATGCGGATACGGGGGGCAAGACGCCGCTTTATTATTACAATTTCGATGCGGAAATTCCAGGATGGGATAATCCCGGAACCTTCCATTCGGTCGATTTATGGTTCTTCTTCGAGACGCTTGCCAAATGCTGGAGGCCGTTTGTCGGCAAACATTACGATCTCGCCCGGCAAATGTGCAACTATTGGGCGAACTTTATCCATACCGGCGATCCAAACGGGGTAGATGCAACGGGAGAAGAAATGACATACTGGAAGCCCTTTACGCCTGATGCCCCGTTTGGGATGAAATTCGCGGATACGGCGGAGTTCGACGAGGAACAGCCTAATGAGGTCATGAAGTTTCTCGTAACGGAATATTTCAAAGCCAATCGGTTGATTCAGGCAAATTAAGGGTACTGCCTTGACCCTGTTCGGAGGGGCTGGCATGCATCTGAAATTTTCGAGGTGAGAATCCCGTCACTTGTTTGAATTGCCGGCAGAAGTGTTCTACGTTCTGGTATCCGCAGCGGCGCGCAACTTCGTTAATCGTTTGGGAGCCTTGGAACAAATATTCCTTTGCAAGGCGAATGCGGCAGCTTATGACATCCTCGATGCAGGATATGCCGAAGGTCTTTTTGTAAAGGGTTTGAAGATAACCCGGGCTGATCCGGAGGCGTTCCGCCATTTTCGGAACCGTCCAATGATCTCCCGGGTTATTTTGAATCGCTGCGCGCAGCCTTAATATATCATAGTATTGCGTTGTAAAGCCGTCATGGCAATAAGACTCCAGAAGCTTGTTGAACAAGGTGCGGAGCAGACAATCTATGGAGGATTTCTTGCAATCCCTATCGAAATTGTGTTCGATGACAAGAAGTTCGAACAGCTTGTGGCAGTAATCCGGATCATCCAGGGAGAATGGAATGCCAAACGGCAGCGATGTGTTTGAAACGTAGGGCTCGTCCGATTCAAAGCGAATCCAGTCATTTACGTATTTATCGGTACAAGCTTTATAATAGATTTTCTGATGTGCCCGGTATAGGACTGCGCTATGAGAGGGGTATTGTTGAAGCTCCCCGTTTACCCAGAATTGTGCCGGAGTCTTGGTAATGACGAGCAGCCAGCAGTGATGACCTTGCGGAATATCAAAAATGAAATCGCGGTCATGCTCGGCATCGCTTCCCACATAGTGGATATGATTCATCCGTCAGCCTCTCCTTTCAAAACGGCATATTCCTATTGCAAGAAAGATTCATAATGAAATAGGATAACCTTAAACTTCCAAGAATGAAATATACATTCTTAAGGAGTTGTTATTATAATGAAAGTTTTGCCGGTGTGGAATAATGATTTGCACCATTTCTCGCAGCTGCTGTTTCGATGAGCAACAAATCTAAGAACCGAGGCAGGGCTCTCTGCCTCGGTTCTATTCATTAATTAATTTTTACAAGCTGCCACTGCTGATTCAGGTTGCCCCGGTATAGATTTTGTTGAATGACGGCAGAGTTGGCGGTGGAGGAATTGGCAACTTCCACTGCCTTATTGCTATTGACGTTAATGATGCTCCAATACCCGTTGCTTAGTTTGATCAGCCGGAACTGCTGCGCCGTATTGTTGAGATCGGACATGAGCTGGATGGCCTCTCCGTTGTTTTTTGTGCCGTTGCGTACATCCATGACTTTGCCGTCGGAGGAGCTGACGCTTTTCAGTTTGTAGTAATTGTTATAGACGCCTTGATCGGTAATAACCCATTGCTGTGCCGTTGCGCCATTATCCGTATATTGCTGGAGCTGAAGCGCGTTTGTGTTTTGGCCGCCGGGCACCTCAAGCGCTTTGCCGGAAGCCCGGTTAATGATTTTGTAAGTCGATCCGGACTGCAGCCCGTTCCAAATCCCGTTCCATGGATGCCATTGCGCCCGCTCGTAATACCATTCGAATAGGAATCGGGCCATGCCGTCCCGTGCGGCATTGCCGTCGTATTTCAGGCCTGCGGTTGGATCCGCGAACGAGCTTCTTGCTCCGGGCTCCAGCAGGAAGCCATTCATATGAACGGCGATGCTGACATTGCCGGCAGCGGTGAATATCGCTTTCGTATTTTTGCCGAAGCCTTCACTGGAGCCGTTGAACAGCTCCCAATAAGAGGAGTCTCCGGGCTGTGTTTTAAACCAGGTGGTCTCGGTAATATTGATCGGATAGCTATTGGCGCAAGGCTTGATGGTGTCGTCCCATATTTGCTGCAATGCGGCATAGTCGTCATGTGCGCCATAACCCGGATACCAGTGAACCGCGTAGCCGTAATTGTTCAGAGGATCCGTCAGCGGATAGGAGGCGCAAAGCTGATAATACTGATCCCAGCCAAGCCCCGCAGCCCAAATGACGTTATCTGCTCCGTTGCCGCGAATGGTGGAAATGATGGAATTTTGGAAGTTTTTAAGCGAATTCCAGTACGCAACAAAGTCGCTTTGAGCGGGATTGCCTCCCCAAGTACCGTTGGCATAGGCCTGAACAGGCTCATTAATGAGCTCGAACATGACGTTATCCGCGCTCTTGATCGCGGGCTGGGAGGATAAATAGCCCCAGATTTGGTTGAACTTGTCCAGATTGGCTTGCGTTGTCGCCTGGTTGTTCAGAATCGTGAAATCAAGCCCAAGCGTAACGTAAACTCCTTTGGTCTTGGCATAGTTGATGTACGGAATGATGACGTCTTGGGTAACGGATTGCAGACCTGCGAAATTGTAGGTGCCGGCGGCAACATCCCCCATATCCTCGCGGTCGATAAACAGACGGACCTGATTCATATACCATCCGTGACTACTGCCGTATTTGCTTGACGTATCGGTAAACGTATCGGTAATATCCTTTAAATAAGCCAGCACCGCGGCATGCCTGTTTCCGCCGTATTGATTCAGATAGTAGCTGCTGTCCTGGTATGTCCAGTAGGCCCCGGAGGGCTGATGCCAGCCGCTTAGAACGACCGGCTGCCCGCTGCTGTTCACCAACTGATTGCCGCTGACATGAAGCTTGGACGTCGTCATTCCGGACCATGCGCTGGCGGGAGGATTGTTCAACAATAACGGCGTTAACATGAGGGCCATCAGAGTGAACAATTTTAAAAGCCAGCTTGATTTTCTGTTACTCACTAATAAACCAACTCCTTTATTTTTAGTTGGGAAGCGCTTCCATCAACGAGTGTACTACTAGGGAAAAGGTATTGAACACCTGTCTTATTATGGGGGTTAACCCGATGGATAATATGATTAAAGAAAAAGTAAACAACGGGTAACGACATAAAAAGATGCTTATTGTATTATCAGGTTCCAACCAAGATAATGAATATCATACGACTCGTCGCAGCTGCGCCCGAGTGAAAAGGGGTAATCCTGTTGCGGATGCCAAAACCGAGATTGAATAAGGTAAAGCCAATGATGACGGCACTAATTCTTATGTCAGCTTTATCTGCATGCGAGAAAGATAGCCAGGCAATCCTGCCCGAAGAAAGCCGCGCGCCGGCTCCCGTCACGTATAAAGATCCTTCATTAAGTCGTTTTGATCCCCCTATTGAACTTTCCTTTGTGCGCGAAGTGGGTGAAGGATTAGAAGACTTAATTGCCAGCTTGCCTGGAGAAACGCTGGAGGATAACCGTTGGACAAGGCTTGACGAGGAAGTTTTGGGAATCAAAATTAAGTATGACTGGACGGCCAAAGGGGATTTGTACCGTCAGAAGTTTGGGGCATCCATTGCTTCCGGCAACATTCCGGACGTTATTCAGGTAAATGCCCAGCAGCTTAGAGAGCTCAGCAATGCGGGGTTAATCGAAGATTTGACGGAAGTGTATGATAAGTTTGCTTCTCCATTAACGCAACAAGTGCTTAGCGAGGAAGGCGACGGCCCTTTTCAGACGGCTACGATAGACGGCAAGCTGATGGGCATCCCGCAGACCGGCTCGTCGATTGAAGATGCCGATTTATTATGGATCCGAACGGACTGGCTTAAGGAGCTCGGATTGGCACCGCCAAAAAGCATGGACGATTTACTGGCAATTTCGAAAGCGTTTACAGAGGAGGATCCCGACCGAAACGGCCAAAAGGATACCTATGGCCTTGCGGCGACGAAATATTTAGGGGATCCGGTGATGGGGCTTGTAGATCTTATGGCCGGTTACGATGCTTTTCCGAATATATGGATTAAGGATAAGCAAGGAAAGCTTGTGTACGGAGGTATCCAGCCGGAAGTCAAAACGGCATTGAAGGTGATTCAGGGGATTTATAGTAAAGGACAGCTTGACCCCGAATTTGCTTTGAAGGATGGGGAGAAGGCTGGCAAATGGATTGCCGCGGGAAAAATCGGCATGATCTACGGGGAACAATGGGCCTCGTTTCTGGTTCAATCAAGCCGCGATAATGATTCCGATGCGGATTGGCAGGCCTTTCCCATTGTATCTGCTACGGGGCAACCGCCCAAGGTACCGCTTAAATTCAACACGAACACTTTCTTCGCCGTCAGAAAGGGCTATGAGCATCCAGAGGCTATCGTTAAGCTGTTTAACCTGCATCTGGAGAAGAATTGGGGACAAACCGCGGAATACCAGAAATTTTACAATAACACTTACGCGGTATGGCAGTTATCTCCGGTTACCCCTTCTCCGACAAGAAAAAACCTGGAGGCTTACAGGCAGATCGAAGAGTCTCGAAAGTCGGGTAATTACGCGAAGCTGAAGGACGAAGCGGTCTACATCAAAAAGAGAATGGATGATTATTTGTCCGGAGGTGCTGGCGAATCCGGGTGGGGCTGGTATAAAACCTATGGCCCGAATGGCGCTTTTTCGATCATTAACGAATATGAGAAAAACAATCAGCTGCTGTACGAGAGCTTTGTTGGCGCTCCTACGGATACCATGATCGACAAGCAGCAAATTCTTAACGATCTGCAAAATGAAACCTACATGAATATTATTTTGGGCAGACCAATCGATGACTTCGACCAATTCGTAAAGGACTGGTACAAGCTGGGCGGCGACAAAATAACAGCTGAGGTTAATCAGTGGTATGAACAACGGAGGTAATCACTTGTTAAGACTGCCCGCTAATTCATGGCGCAATGCTTTATTTGTTCGGCTTATTATCACGAATTTGGTTGTTATCCTGCCTATAATTCTACTAGGCGTGTATCTGTACAACTGGAGTTACGCAAATGCAAGCAATGAGATATCGAAAAATACGACGGCTCAGCTCTCTTACTATCTGGAAGATTTAAATCACGAAATAGAATGGCTGGAGATTCAACAATACGATATTTTGCAGGATAACGATCTCAATAAACTGGCGGTAACCTGGAGCTTGATGGATAACGCGGATAAGAAGGCCAGCATCGATTACTTGCTTCACCGTTTTACTTCTATTAAAAACAGCAGCGTCTATATCAAGGATATCTCCGTGCATATACGTACCATTCAGAAAAGCATTTCTTCAAGCAACGGAGTGGATGAATTCGATCGGCATAGCTTCGATTTTCTCCACGATGAAGTGGATAAGAAGGAAGGACGCTTGATCCGGTACAATGACGCTCTTAATCTAAGCGCAGCCAAATATGGGGGCAAGGAAGGCGAGCCTATTTATATCGTTCAGATTGAACTGGATATGGAAAAGCTAAGAGAGTCCTTGCAGCAAATCAGCGTCTATCCCGAAAGCGGTTCTTTTCTTATTTCAAAACGCACAGGCTATACGCTCGCCAGCAACCCAAGCACCTCCGACGCTTTGCAGAGCTATGTGTTTGCGGCTATCCGAACAAAGGAAAACACTGTAGTTACGCGTATTGACGACAAAAACTATCATTTGGACAAAGCGTATTCCGAGCCGCTTGGATTATCGGTTGTCGCTTATCTGCCGGAGTCGGTTGTGAAGAAGCCGCTGAACGGCTTCAACAACTGGGCATGGGTATTTGCGCTGACCTCATTCTGCGCCATTGTCATCTATGCTTTTTCTACCTATAAATTTGTTCACAAGCCGTTGCTGCTGCTGGTGCAAAGCTTCAGAAAGATGGAAGGAGGTGCACTAGACATTCACATTGACCATGAGAAGAAGGATGAATTCGGCTATTTGTATAACCGGTTCAACCAGATGATTAGCAAGCTGCAGACACTGATTGATCAGGATTTCAAACAAACGATGATGATGCAAAAGGCAGAGCTCAAGCAGCTTCAATCCCAGATTAAACCGCATTTTTTGTACAACAGCTTTTTTATTCTGAACTCATTGGCAAAAACCGGCGATTTGGAGCGGGTAGAGCTTTTTACGAATATGCTTGGCGAATATTATCGTTTTATTACCCGCAACGGGGAGGATAACGTCCTTCTGGCCGAAGAAACGCGGCATTCCAGAATGTATACCGAAATTCAGAAGCTCCGATTCTCCAGGAGAATCAAGGTTGAATTTGATGAGCTGCCCAAGGACATGGAACGAATACGCGTGCCAAGGCTGATTATTCAGCCCATTATCGAGAATGCCTATGAACATAGTCTCGAGAAAATGACAAATGAAGGTTTGCTCCGCGTTTCCTTCTGCATGGATCAAGAGGAGGCTAGAGTCATTGTTGAGAATAACGGCGATTATCCGCTCGACAATGAAAAGCTGGAGCAACTGCAAGCGAGATTGGACAGCAAAGGCGAATCCGGTGAAATGACAGGCATGATTAATATTCATCGGCGAATTATGCTGACTTACGGGGAAGGCAGCGGTCTTTATTTATCCAGAAGCGAGCTCAATGGCATGAGGGTGGAAATAAGAATCAAGCTTGAGGGGGCCGGAGGACTTGTATAGATTACTGATTGTGGATGATGAAGACATTATTACCGACTCGCTGTACGAGGTGTTTCATCGGCTGATGCCCGAGAAGCTCGATGTATGCAAAGCCTATTCTGCCAAGGAAGCCTTGCAGTGGATGGCACGGACAAGGATCGATATCGTGCTGACCGATATCAGTATGCCCGGTATGAGCGGCTTAGAGCTGTCCGAGGAAATTCAGGCCTTCTGGCCAAGAAGCAAGGTCATTTTCCTGACAGGCTTCAGCGAGTTCGACTATGCTTACAAGGCTATTCAAATGCCTAAGGTTCGATATTTGCTGAAGACGGAGGGCTATGACAAGGTGACGGCAACCGTAACGGAAGTCATAGAGGAGATCGAATACGAGAATCAGATGAGCAAAATGCTGGAGCAATCCCGCGAGCAGCTTTACGCGATTGAGCAGGCGGCACAAGGAGATTACATTCGTCATCTGCTTCAAGAAAGCAGCGGACATAGCCTTTGCGAGGAGAGACTCAGGGATGAATTCGCCAAAATGAACATCGGGCTCGATCCCGCCGCTCCAATCCTTCTCGTGCGGGGTCATTTAACGTATCCGGAGCATGCTTCCTACATCGAGAGAAGCGGGATTCTTACTAAGGCAAGGATCGTATGCAATTCCTATTTGTCCGAGAAGACGAAGCAAATCGGTATTATCGATAAACAAGGAGATCTCTTATGGCTGCTGCAGTCCAATGAACGGGAGGAGCTAAAATTTAATAATCATTTGGTTCGTTATCTGGAAGGTACATTGGAACTGATTCAGGAGACCTGCCTGGAATCGCTTGGCCTGTCGTTGGCCTTTACGCTCAGCGGAGATGTTTGCAATTGGAATGAGATGAGCCGGCAATACGAAAGGCTCCGCCAGTTGCAACTCATGAAAATAGGTGGTACAGGTATAGCCATTATTGTAACGGATCGCGGGGAACCGCTCGAAGATCCGCGTGAGCAGCAATCGAAGGAAGAAGGACAGGTTTCTTCGAAAGCAGAAATGCTTGCCGGGTTTCTTGAGGCCGGCAAAGCGGAGAAATTCATAGAAGCGCTTGCTGATTTAAGCATGGTGATGCTGCACGAAAACAGTACGGCCACGCGGAAAATGGAAATCTATTATTCGATCGCTCTTACTCTGTTTACGTATATTAACCGGAATGGGCTTTGCCGGGAGATTAGCGATTATTGCAAGCTGATGCGCCTGGAGGAACATTCCTCCATGCAAGAGGCTGTTGAATATTTAAAGCAGATAACCGAACAGCTGTTTCGGGCGAAAAGCCCGGAGAGCAAAGAAAACGCAGCGAGCGTAATTGAAAAAATCTGCGAATATATCAACGACCATTTAAGCGAGGATTTGTCGCTTGTCCGCTTGGCGGAGCTAAACTATTTCAATCCTTCGTATTTATCCCGGTTTTTCAAACAGGAATGCGGCGTCAATGTATCCGAATACATCGACACCTGCAGGATAAGAAAAGCCAAGGAACTGCTTAAGGAGGACGAATATAAAGTGCGGGAAGTCGCGGTTAAAGTCGGATACGAAGCAGCTCATTCCTTTACAAGGTTTTTTAAGAAGGCTACCGGCATGACGCCGCAGGAATATCGGGATGCCCTAGCTCCGGCTTAGGGGGTAGTTTATGAAACGGCTAATTTTAAGGGCGGCTTTGCTGCTTGGTTTTCTTACGGCGGTTCTTGTTTTATTAATAACGTCTCATTATTCGAATCGGGAGGAATTATCCATGGAAGAATTACAGGTTAAGCTTGCGAGTGCGGTTGGCAAAATCCCTTCTCAAGGCAATCCGCTTGTGTCTCATAAGTTTGGGGCGGATCCTTACGCGTTAGTATTTGACGGACGGGTCTATATTTACATGACGAATGACGTCCTGGAATACGGCGAGGACGGAAGCGTTAAGGATAATACGTACGGCAATATTAACAAGATTGGTGTTATCTCCTCAGCGGATCTGGTGAACTGGACCGATCACGGGGTAATTACGGTTGCGGGTCCTGAAGGGGCAGCGAAATGGGCAACTCAATCCTGGGCTCCGGCAATTGCTCATAAAGTCATCAATGGTCAAGATAAATTTTTCCTCTACTTCGCCAATAATGCCAGTGGAATCGGCGTTCTGGAGGGGGACAGTCCCATCGGTCCTTGGCGCGATCCTATCGGAAAAGCACTTATTCTAAGATCGACGCCCGGTGTTGAGAAGGTGACTTGGTTATTTGATCCGGCAGTATTGGTCGACGATGACGGCAAGGCCTATATTTATTTCGGAGGCGGAGTGCCGGAAGGAAAGGATGAATGGCCTGATACCGCCCGGGTGATGGAGCTGGGCGAGGATATGGTCAGCGTTGTAGGCGAAGCACAAAATATTCCCGCGCCTTTTATGTTCGAGGATGCCGGAATTAACAAGCATAACGGCATTTATTATTTCACGTATTGTTCCAATTTTTATAATGGCGAGCGTCCGGAAGGCAGTCCCCCGGCGGGAGAGATTGCTTATATGATAAGCGATAGCCCAATGGGGCCTTGGACATACCGCGGGACGATTCTGAAGAATCCCGGGCATTTCTTTGGAGTTGGCGGCAATAACCATCATGTCATCTTCGAATTCAAGGATGCCTGGTATATTGCTTACCATGCCCAGACTTTATCGAAGGCAATGGGGGTTCCTAAGGGGTATCGTTCCACGCATCTGAATGAAGTTAAATTTCAGGATGCCGATCAGTCCATTCAAGAGATTACGGCGAATTACGAAGGAGTTCCCCAAATTCAAGTCTTCAATCCTTATGAGCGCGTAGAAGCGTCAACGATGGGATGGAACGCGGGAATCGCAACGGAGGCTTCTTCTGACGGCGGCATGGCTGTCACCGATATGGACAGCGGAGATTGGATCGCCTTGTCAGAGGTTGATTTCGGCAGCGAAGGCGCCCGTAGATTTGCCGCAACCGTATCTGAAGCAGGATCTGCCGCCGTCATGGAGCTGCGGCTGGATGCCGCGGACGGCAAGCTGATTGGAACCTTGCAGGTTCAGCCTACCGGAGCGGAAGGCGTAGAATATCTAACGAACGTAACCGGCGCCGACGGTACGCATGACCTGTATCTAGTGTTTAAAGGCAAACCGGACAGCAAGCTGTTCAAGCTGCATAGCTGGCAGTTCGGCCAGTAAGCAAGAGATTGTGAAGAAAGATCGCGGCTGGAATGGCCGCGGTCTTTTTTAGCCGGAAAGGATAGGATGCTGCATGAGGACCGTTCGATTCTCCGATACGCTTACCAACAGTCGGTTAATCTGTACCTACAGCGGTTATAAGCCTGCCAACAAGCATAAGTGGGGGCCGGGAGTACGCGATGTTTACGCGCTGCACTTCATTATAAGCGGGAAGGGTACGCTGGAGACGCGCAATCAGCGATTCGCCTTAACGGCAGCCGATAGTTTTATGATTTTTCCGCAAACGGAAATTTACTATTATCCGGATCCTGAGGATCCCTGGGAGTATATATGGATTGAATTTAAAGGAGAAGAGGCGGAGCGGCTGGTGGACATGACCGAACTTGAGAGGGATTATCCCGTGGCGAAGTCGTGTCCGTATAATTTGAAGCCGTATTTTCCCGTCGCCCCAAGGGCGGATGCGAGGCTTTATGAGAGAATTAGAGCGGAGGCGCAATTGCGTTTGCTGTTGTCCTATTATTTGGAGGTTTACCCAAGAGAATCTCAGCCGGTCGATTACGTGAGGATGGCTAAGGAGTATATCGTCATTAATTATTGGCGGGCAAACCTGTCGGTGTCCGATATCGTAAACGCAGTCAGCTTGGAGAGAAGCTACCTGTTCCGTTTGTTTAAGGAAGAAGCAGGCATGTCCGTATCCCGCTATGTGACTGCATACCGGATTGAACGGGCGTGCGGGCTGCTGGAGTCCTCCGTGTTGTCCGTCAAATCGGTTGCTTACTCGGTCGGCTACAAAGACCAGCTGTATTTCTCCAAAGTATTCAAAAAAGCAACGTCATACACGCCTTCCGAGTATATGACGCTGCATGGCCGTAACGAAACCCATTAGCGGAAGAGGACGCAATGGCCGGATTCCCTGAAATAGCGTATCAGCTTCTCCAGGGGCTCGCGTCCGCAATTAAGCTTAACTCCTAGGCAATCGATGCATAAAAATTGCTGCGCCGTTCTGGAGACAAGCTTCATGTAAATCGCCCGATCATCGCCTTGGAGGGGCGCCAGGCACGTCTTGCAAGCTTTTCCGTTCATTATTCAACCAGCTTGGCCCGGACAATCAGGCAGTCATGCGCCGGTACAACGGGAGCGAATCGCTCCTTGAACACGCCAAGCTCCTTCTGTTCCCAGCAATCGTGCAAGGATAAGGAGTACCCGGAAGCATAAGGAAGTCCGATATCCCAGAATTGCAGCGACAGCTCTCGCTGATCATCGCTCAGATTAAAGAAGCCGATCGCAACGTCGCCGTCGGAGAGTACCTTTACCAGCATAAAGACATCTTCGGTATGGAACCATTGCGGCTCCGGCTTGATTCGGTAAGCTCCTCGGCTCTCGATGTCCTGATTAATGGCAATAAGCTCCGGGTTAAGCAACATGTCTTTGGCCGTCTGACTAACCGTGCGGATATCGCAGCCCATCATAAGTGGTGAGCCCATCATGCACCATAAAGAGAAATGGGTCTTGTATTCGTTATCGGTACAACCTCCTATTTTGCTGCCGATAAACGAATTATTGCTGCCGCCGTACATGCCGACAACCAGCATGTCCATATCGTTATGGCAGAAGGAGCCGGTATAGCATTCTTTGTCCAGCTGCGAGAGTGTCAGGTTCTTAATGGATTCCCAGTGATCCTGAATATCGCCCGTTGAACGGTACATATGGGCACCCGATTCGCGTATCCACTGGTAGACATTGTCTTCGCCCCAATTACAGGCAGAAAAGAGGATCTCCCGCCCGCTGTTTTTAAGAGCAAGGCTCATTCGTTTGTACAGCAATTCTCCGGAGATATGGCGGGGTTTGAAGCAGTAATCGTACTTCAGATAGTCGACGCCCCACTCGGCAAATAACCTGGCGTCTTGAAATTCATGCTCGAAGCTTCCAGGATAACCCGCGCAGGTATGGGTGCCGACGCAGGAATACATGCCAAATTTCAAGCCTTTGGAGTGGATATAATCGGCAAGCGCTTTCATTCCGCTTGGAAATTTGGCGGGATCGGCAACCAGATTCCCCTGCTGGTCCCGCTGCTTCAAGCTCCAGCAATCGTCAATGACGATATATTCGTATCCTGCGGCTTTGTACCCGTCCGATTCGAATCGGTCGGCAACATCCCGAATCAATTGCTCATTAATGTCCCAGGTAAACGTGTTCCACGAGTTCCATCCCATGGCGGGGGTAAGGCCCAGAAGAGGTTTGTCCATTTATTGCTTACATCCTTTCGCGTGTTTGAAATATGAATCGTTCGATTGTATTTAAACATAAGGGATTTTCGCAGCCTATAGCTTCAAGTTGCTTCTATATGGACAATTGTTGTTTCCGAAGAAGCCGGGATAGAAGAAGGCCGGCTAACTATAGCTTGGCGGGTAATAGTCCCGCAATCCGGCAGGTTGTTGGAACTTGCGCCATAGAGATAAACTTGCCTTGCTTACCTTTTAACCATAACGATTTGACGAAGCAGGAGGGGACTATGTCCATCATGGATCAACTGCCTGAGCAGCTGATGAAGCAGGTCGAGGGAGAATTGCTGTTTAGCGTGAAGTCCGATCTGCAGTTCGACGGCTGCTTCGGGGAGCAATGGCTGGCTGTGACCGACCGGGACATCGCGGTCTGGCATAAGGATGGTTTGCTGGTCATGAAACTTGAAGTAAGCGGGTTGAAAGCGGCGCGTGCTGTCGCAGCGGTAGGGGGAGGCACGCTTCTGGCGGATACTTACGATTCTCCCGTTGTTATAGCGCGCTATACGGCAGCCATGACGCCGGTATTCAATTTTGCGGCAAAGCTGATTAGTGCGCTGGCGAAGAGTGAAGCGCTGCCGATTTTATCGGAGCGGGATATTCCAAAGCATTGTCCGACCTGCGGCAATCCGCTACATGAAGGCACGATGGTCTGTCAGCTGTGCATGAACAGCGGTAAAGCCGCTGCCAGAATGCTGCGCTATGCCAAGCCGTATAAAGGACATTTGGCAGCTGCCGCCTGCATGCTTATCCTGACCACGTTCGTAGAGCTGATTCCGCCTTATTTGACAAAGGTCATTATCGACGATGTGCTTCAGGCGCAGAATAAGGGGTCCATCTTATTGTTTCTTATTCTCGGCTTGGGAGCTACAACCTTAATGCTGTCGGTGATGCAGACGGTAAGGGGATATATCGGGGTCTGGGTTGGCTCCAAGCTGATGGGAGATTTGCGCAAAGATATTTACGGTTCGTTGATGCGTCTTTCAATCTCTTTCTTCGACCGCCGGCAAACCTCCCAGTTTATCGGCCGCGTGAACAGCGACTCGGAAGCGATGCGGCAGTTCATGACCGACGGGGTTGTTTTCGTGTGCGGAGAATCTTTGCGAATCGTCGCGATCTTCGTTATTATGCTAAGCTTGGACTGGAAGCTATCGCTGTTCGCTCTGCTGCCCGTACCGGTCATGGTTGCGGTATCGATGACCATCTGGCCTAAGATCGGACGCCGCTGGTACCAGCAATGGCGTTCCATTTTCCGATTGAATACGCTTGTTGGCGACTCGCTGCAGGGTATTCGCGTCGTTAAGGCATTCGGCAGGGAACGGGAGGAAATGGGCCGTTATGCAAGTGCCAATGTTGAAGTGGTTCGGAACAATATCCGGATGGAGGGGCTGTGGCAGTTCATGTTTCCGGCCTTCAATTTTATTGCGGGAATAGGGACGCTGCTTATTTGGTATAACGGAGGCAACAAGGTGCTGCATGAGGATATGCAGCTTGGGGTTCTCATGGCCCTTGTTGCTTATCTCGGCATGCTGTTTGGTCCGTTGCAATGGGTCAGCCAAATGATCAACTGGGCAAGCAATGCCATGGCGGCCGCCCACCGCGTATTCGAAATCATGGATACGCCGTCGGAGGTTCCGGAAGCCAGTCGGCCGGCCACTCTTGGCATCATTCAAGGGCTGGTTAGATTCGATAAGGTTACCTATGGATACGAAAAGCATCATCCTGTGCTGAAGGATATCGATCTTCAAGTGAAGCAGGGAGAAATGATTGGACTCGTCGGGCATTCCGGCGCCGGCAAGTCGACGTTTATTAATCTGATCTGCCGGTTCTACGATACGGATGAAGGCGATATTTATATCGACGGTATCTCGATCCGGCAGATCAGCCAATCCGATTTGCGGAAGCAGATTGGCGTCGTGCTTCAGGAAACGTTCCTGTTCGACGGCTCCATTGCGGATAATATTGCTTATTCGAAGCCGGATGCGTCGCCGGAGGAAATTATGCGCGCGGCTAAAATCGCCAACGCGCATGATTTTATTGTCCGTCTACCGGATGGATACGACACGCGCGTGGGTGAACGAGGGCATAAGCTTTCCGGAGGCGAGAAGCAGCGCGTAGCGATAGCGAGGGCCATTATTCATGATCCACGCATTCTGATTCTGGATGAAGCGACAGCATCGGTGGATACGGAAACGGAAAAACAAATCCAGGATGCGATATCCCGGTTAATCCAGGGGCGCACAACCTTTGCCATCGCCCACCGGCTGTCTACGCTCCGCAACGCGGATCGGCTGGTCGTATTGGATCACGGCAAAATCGTTGAAGTCGGCACCCATGAAGAGCTTCTTGCAAAAGAGAAAGGGTTTTACCGCAAGCTTGTGGACGCGCAGAAAGAGCTGTCTCAAATTAAGGGGGTTGAAGGCTGATGGCAGACGGTTATCATATCCGGCTGTTCCAGCCGGAAGAAATTTACTTCAGCAGGGGCAACGGAGGCGTTCTGCAAGGCGTGGTGGACGGTAAACCTTATGATGAGCTGCTTATCTACCGGACGTTTCCTTTTCGTTACGCTTCGGAATATATTTCGGTAAGAACGACTGACGGGGAAGAACTGGGCGTTATCCGCCATATTGCGGAGTTGTCCGCCGAATGCGCTGCCGAACTGGATAAGGAGCTTCAGTTCCGATATTTTCTTCCTAAGGTACAGCATATCGCCAGCGTGAAGTTTAAATCGGATCTGTGGATATGGGAAGTTGTGACCCATCTTGGAGAAACCCGGCTGACGATGAGAAACCTGCATGAGCATCTTCAATTTCCGGGAGGCAACCGGATTGTTCTAACGGATATGAACGGCAAACGCTGTGAGATTAACGACTGGAAAAGTCTTGACGCGCACAGTAGGCGACAGCTTAAAGATGTTCTGTAGGCTTGAGCCCGATTTTGAGGACGAGAGGGGAAATGCAAATGAGCGGCACCGTTATAACGAATCCCGTCATTTGGGCGGATGTGCCTGATCTCGATATCATTCGAGTAGAGGATGCCTTTTATATGATCAGCACCAGCATGCATTCGATGCCGGGCTGTCCGATTATGAAATCGATTAATTTAAAGGATTGGGAGATTGTCAATTACGTCTTCGACAGGATTGAAGACAATGCCGCCCATAATTTGTCGGATGGCAAAGGGATATACGGCAAAGGGTCCTGGGCATCCAGTCTTCGCTGCCATAACGGAATCTATTACGTCTGTTTCTCCTGTAACGATATGCAGCAATTCTATATTTACCGGACCGAGGATATCGAGAACGGGCCGTGGGAGCGCTCCGTGATCAAGGGGCTTCTGCATGATCCAGCGCTGCTCTTTGATGAAGAACGGGTCTTTGTGTTCAGCGGCAACGGGGACATCTTTATAACCGAATTAACTTCCGACGCCACTGCAATCAAGCCGGACGGAATCCGCCAGCTGCTGCTTGAAGGGGAACGGGATGGAATTGGGCTGCGCATGGAAGGCTGTCATGCTTACAAGTTCAACGGTTATTATTATTTGTTCTTCATCGATTGGCCAAGAACCGGACATGGCCGCCGCAGAGAACTGTGCTACCGTTCGAAGGAGCTGCTCGGTCCTTATGAGCATAAGGTCATGTTGGACGATGACCTCGGCTATCACAACAAGGGCGTTGCTCAAGGCGGGATCGTAGATTCGCCTTCCGGGGAATGGTTCGCCTTTCTTTTCCAGGATCATGACGCGGTTGGGCGCATTCCATATATCCTGCCGATGACTTGGCAGGATGGCTGGCCCGTCATTGGCGGCGATGACGGCTCTAACGCACCGGTCTCCTTCGAAGCTAACCTGCCCGAATCGGCTGCCATACCGATTGTTATCAGCGATGAATTCGAATATGCATCGAATCATCTGGCCTTGAACTGGCAGTGGAATCACAATCCGGACCACTCGCGTTGGTCGGTAACGGCCAGGCCGGGTTACCTGCGGTTAGAGACAGGCCAATTGGCCGACAGTGTCGTGCTTGCCCGAAATACGCTAACGCAAAGGACGGTCGGACCGGCATGCAGCGGGCAAGCTGTGATCGATTTATCCGGCATGAAGGCTGGAGACTACGCCGGTCTAGTTGCCCTGCAAAGCCAGTATGGCACGGTTGGCGTTCAGGCGGAAGACAGCGGTGAGCGCTTTGTCGTCATGGGGCTGAACCGCGGTGACGGAGGGATGGAAACGGCAGAAAAGCATTTATATGCCGGCAATGAAATTCATGTACGGATTGACTTCGACTTCCGCGACAGCATCGATCTTGCTTCTTTCTATTATTCGGCGGACGGCGAAGAATGGACGTCCATCGGATCGCCTTTGCAAATGAAATATACGCTTGACCATTTCATGGGGTACCGGATAGGCTTGTTTAATTATGCAACTAAGCAGTCCGGAGGTTACGTCGATTTTGATTATTTTCGTTTTGCCATTATCCAATAGCAGAAAGAGGGTTATCCGAAATGAATGACGCAACGATGAAGAAAAGCGAACAGTCGCTAGCCGGGGCTTTCCGTAATGATTTCCTGATTGGAGCGGCCGTTAACCACCGTACGATTGTCAGTCAAAGCGAGCTGCTGAAGCAGCATTACAACAGCGTAACCGCCGAGAACGAGATGAAATTCGAGAGCCTTCATCCGGAGGAGCATCTGTATACCTTCGACCGGGCAGACCGGATTGCCGGCTTTGCCCGCGAGAATGGCATGAAGCTCAGAGGTCATACGCTTATTTGGCATAATCAGACGCCAGACTGGGTATTTGAGGACGGCAATGGCGGAATGGCAGGAAGAGAACTGCTGCTTGCCCGCATGAAGTCCCACATAGAGACGATTGTGAAGAGATACAAGGATACGGTCTATTGCTGGGATGTCGTTAACGAAGCGGTGACGGATGACGGCGAAGAGAGCTTGCGCCCTTCCAAATGGCTGCATGGCATCGGAGACGATTATATCGAGCAGGCATTCCGATTCGCGCACGAGGCCGATCCCGAGGCCCTTCTATTCTATAACGATTACAATGAATGCAATCCCGGCAAGAGAGAAAAAATTTACTCCCTGGTGAAATCCTTGCTTGATAACGGTACTCCCATTCATGGCATTGGTCTCCAGGCACACTGGAATCTATACGACCCGTCTTTGGATCTTATCCGGGAAGCCATCGAGCGTTACGCATCCCTTGGGTTAAAGCTTCAAGTCACGGAGATGGACGTATCCGTCTTCGCCTTTGATGACCGGCGTACAGATCTTACGGCGCCTACGGCCGAAATGATGCAGCTTCAGGAGCAGCGTTACAAGCAATTTTTCGATCTGTTCCGCGAATACAAGGAGGTTCTGACAAGCGTAACCTTCTGGGGGGCGGCGGACGATTATACTTGGCTGGATCATTTTCCTGTGAGAGGGAGGAAGAACTGGCCGCTGCTGTTCGATACGGAGCAGCGCCCCAAAGAAATGGTTAGGGGGATTATCGGAGTATAGTGCAAAAGGGCTTCAAAGGAATCCCTGAGCAATGGCGATCGGAAGAACATTAAAATGCGTAGGTTGCTGTTTAACCCAAACCCAAACCCAAATAAAAATGGGCGTCCCATTCGTCATGTCAATGACTTATGGGACGCCCCTTTTTTGTCCCGTAACCGTATGGCACATTCTATATCTTGGCAGGTGTTCTACCAAAGGACGACGGGTTGTTGCCTCTTTCTGTTAGCACTACACTTTTTAAGAAGGAAGAAAAAGCGTTCGCAAGAGGGGAAGGGGGAACACAGATGCCGGTTATACAGGCAGCGAAGACAGATACAAGCGAAGAGAAACTGCTGCGGGCAACAGGCATTAAGCGGGTATTCGGGAAAGGGAATGCCGGAGTTACGGCTTTGTCGGATATTCATCTTGAAATAACCGCGGGCACTATGGTAGCGCTGAAAGGGCGTTCAGGCTCGGGTAAAACAACCTTGTTAAATATTTTGAGCGCGCTCGACGAGCCTACCGAGGGGCAAGTTTATTTCCGCGGAGAAGAAATGACCGGATTGTCCGGGAAAGAGCGAAACGCCTTGCGCCGGAAGGAAATCGGGCTCGTCTTTCAGTCGTTTGGGCTGATCCCGCTTATGTCCGCTTACGAGAATGTAGAGTTCGGGCTGCGAATTGCCGGGACGCCGGTAAAGGGGAATCGCGAAGCTGCCGAGCGGGCGCTTGAACGGGTAGGCATGCGGGAGCGGATGAAACATCGGCCAATGGAATTGTCGGGCGGCGAGCAGCAGCGAGTAGCTATCGCGAGGGCGATTGCCCATGAGCCTGCTCTTTTGATTGCCGACGAGCCAACCGCTGAATTGGACAGCCGGATGGGATTGCAGGTGATGCGCGTATTCAGGGATTTGGTTAACCGTTCCGGAATGACGATTCTGCTTACCACCCATGACCCGGGGATTATGGAGCTCGTCGATCATGTTATTGCATTGGAGGATGGGAAAATTGTATCTAAAACAACAAATCAAACGCCTCTTCTTTAACCGGATAACCAAACGGTCAGCCGTTTTTGCCATAACCGCGATTACGCTGTCCGGATGCTCCCTGCTCCCGCAGGAGGAAGCCGCACTGCAGCCTCCGCTCATACAGCCGGTGCAAGAAAAGCTGGATTTCGTAGAGGTAACCCGAGGCAGTATCCAGACCTCGCTCAAGGGAACCGCAACCTTTATTTCTTCAAAGGTGAAGACGCTTTCCTTCACCGAATCCGGCGGTCAGTTGAAATCCGTAAACGTTACGCAAGGCCAACAGGTGAAGGCCGGCGAATTGCTGGCGGAATTGGAGACGGATGACTTGGAGCTGCAGGTTCGGCTGCAGAAGCTGAATGTAGAACGAGTACAGCTTCTGTACAGCGAAGCGGTTCGGGACGGAGCATCCGGAACGGAAAAACGCCTGAAGGAAATCGATCTGGAACGGGAGCAGCTGTCACTGCAGGCTATGGAAAGCCGCCTGAGCAAATCCCGGCTGTTATCGCCTATATCGGGTACCGTTATTTTTGTTGATTCCATCAAAACAGGCGACCGGGTAAATGCCTATCAGAACATTGTAACCGTGGCGGACCCTTCCAGCATCCAACTCACCTACGTGGCATCCGACGCGAAGGATGTGCTTGGCGTCGAGGCGGGCATGCCTGTCCAATTAAAGTATAAAGGCAAGGACTATGCCGGCAAAGTGCTGCAATCGCCGTCTAACGCTCCCGTCACGACCGATCAGGCCAAATCGAACAGTAACGCCGTTACCGTCGTGATGGGAATCGACAATCCTCCCGAAGGCATTCAAATCGGACATAGCGCGGACATGACCATTGAGCTTCAGAAACGGGAAAATGCGATTGTGCTGCCCCGCAAAGCAATCCGTTCCTATATGGGACGATCTTACGTCCAAATTGCGGACGGTGAGCGTAAAAAAGAAGTCGATGTCGAAGTTGGGCTGACGACGCCAACCGAGGCGGAGATCGTGAAGGGCCTGGAGGAAGGGCAACGGGTTATTCTGAATAATTGACGCTACAATGGGCCCGGTCTCGCGCCAGGGCACGAGAATGAGGTGTAAGCATGGCATTATGGACGATGATTCTCCGCAAGATGGCGAAAAATAAATGGCTGCAGCTGAATTTATGGTTTGGTCTGACCGTATGCGTAGGCTTGTTCAGCTCGATGCCGCTCTATTCGGATGCCATCCTTGAGCGGACTTTGCAGAAGGAGCTGCAAGGTGTCCAAAGCAAGAACTTGGTATATCCGGGATATGTGCGGGTCAGCACCTCCGTATCCTCCAACAAGATGGACCAGAAAACCGTCGACGCGATTCATCGTGCCGATCGTTACATGCTGTCGGTTCCGGAGCGGATGGGGCTTGAAGCTCTGTCCTTTTATCAGCAGCGCTTCACTCAGAAGATGAAGGTGTACGGTGCGGACGCATCGGAACAAGAAAAGAAGACGCAGAAGTCAACAGGCGGCTTCAAATCCTTGTCGGACATGGAGAAGCGGGTTCGCCTGATTGACGGCCGCATGCCCGTTGACCGCACGGATGGTTTGTTTGAAGCGGTTGTTACGCAAAAGTTCCTTAATTCCGTCAAACGGGATTTGGGGGAGGAGGTTGTGGCGGAAACGCCGGATAAGCAGCTGTTAAAGGTCATTCCGGTTGGCATTATCGATACCGACCCGGCAGCGGATCCCTATCTGCCTTTTTTGGCAACGGATGAGCCGGACGGATTTTTAATCCCCTTTCAGCAATTTGAACGCGAATTCGTTTCGAAGGACGGCAAGGTAAGAGTATCCGATCTGGAGTGGCGTTATGCTTTGGATTACAAACAGATGAGCCTGGACAAAATCGAAGCCTTCTCGGAAGCCAATCGCGCGATCCGTGGTTATTTCCGCGGCAGGCTTGGAGCGGCGGAGGTTAATGTTCCCGCGAGTGAAACGATCTCTTCCTATCAGGGCAAGAAAGAAAAGCTAGACGTCATGATGCTGTCCTTGTATTCCCCGGTTATGCTGATGCTTGCTTTTTATTTATATATGGCTGCAAATCTCGTGATAGAGAGACAAAAAACGGAAATTTCCGTGCTCCGAAGCCGCGGGGCAAGCCGGCTGCAGATTATGACCGCCTATCTGCTCGAAAGCCTGATGCTAGGAATAAGCGCGCTAGCGGTTGGTCCTTTTCTTGGCGTTGCTTTTTCGAAAGTGCTTGGAGCATCGGGCGGATTTCTGGAATTTGTGCAGCGTTCGGCGCTTGAGGTTAGTTTGACGAGCAGCGCCTACAAGATTGCGGCAGCGGCAGTGGCAGCGGCCATCGCGCTTATTCTGATTCCGGCATTTCTGGCTACGCGGGTATCGATTGTGAATCATAAGCAGCAGGCGGCAAGACTAACCAAAATGTCCTTCTGGCACAAGGCGGGCATCGATATTCTGCTTGTCGGTCTAGCGCTGTATTTGCTCTATAATTTCAACAACCGGCAGGAGGATTTAAAGCGTCTTGCTCTGAACTCGGATGCCCTGCAGGTGGATCCTCTCCTGTTTCTGATGCCCGCGCTGTTTGCGCTGGGAGCCGGATTGCTGGTGCTGAGGATTTATCCATGGTTTATCCGGCTTGTTTATTGGGCCGGACGCAAATGGTGGCCGCCGGCACTATACAATACGCTTGTACAGATTAGCCGTTCATCCGCTCAGTATTTGACGATTAAAGTATTTTTGATCCTGACCGTTTCAACCGGATTGTTCAGCGCCAATGCGGCTCGGACGATCAACGATAACATAGACAGCAAAATTCAGTACAGCATTGGAGCGGATATGACCTTGACCACGCGCTGGGAGAGCGACGCTCCTCCGCCGATGATGCAAGGTGCGGCGCCTGCCGGGCAGACCGCGCAAGAATCAAGCTTTAGGCAAGTGCAGTATACGGAACCGCCTTTCGAGCCTTTCCGTCAACTGAAAGGCGCCCAAGCAACCGCCAAAGTATTCCGGAAGGAAGAGGCCAGATTCAGCGCGGGAAGCACGAAGAAAACAAACGGGGCAGCCACTCTGGTTGGAATCGACACGATGGATTTTGGTCAAACCGCTTGGATGAAGGACAATCTTCTTGATTATCCGATAAACAGCTATCTGAATCTGATCGCAACCAACCCTAAAGCGGTTCTAATCTCGAGATCATTGGCCGATGCCGCAAAGGTCAAGCCCGGAGACCCCATTTCGGTCTATTGGGACGGATTGGATGAAGCCATGTTTACCGTGTACGGCATTATTGATTACTGGCCAGGATGGAATCCTCTGCCTGCTGCGGCTGACGGGGAAGAGAAGCCGTCCAAGCCCAATCTCATTGTTGGCCATCTAAGCACGATTCAGAACCGCCTGGCGGTAGAGCCTTACGAGGTATGGATTAAATTGAAGGAGGGCGTCTCCAGCCAAGCGATTTACGATCAATTAACCTCTTCGAAAATGAGTATGACTAGTTTTCATGATGCAAGGCAGGAGCTGATCGCCTCCAAAAACGATCCGTTCCGATTAGCGATTAACGGAGTCATGACGCTTGGCTTTGTCATTTCCATGCTGATCAGCTTCTTTGGTTTCCTGCTGTTCTGGGTGCTCGCTTTGTCGGGACGAACGCTGCAATACGGGGTTTTGCGGGCGATGGGCATACCTTTTCCGCAAATTATCGGAATGCTGCTCAGCGAGCAGCTCCTTACCTCGGGTGCGGCGGTCATAATCGGTGTATGGATAGGCAATACGATCAGCGAGCTGTTCGTTCCGTTATTCGAGATGTCGTTTGCAACGACTGAGCAGGTACCGCCGTTCGAGATTGTCTATAAGCTAAGCGATTATTTGCAGCTATACGGCATTGTTGGCTTTACTCTTGCCATTGGTCTGCTCATACTTGGCTACCGGCTGTCCCGGACTCGGATTGCACAAGCACTGAAGCTGGGGGAGGAATAAACCGTGATCAGATGCGAGGAGCTTGTCAAGATTTACAAAACCGCCGATCTCGAGGTCGTTGCTTTGCAAGGGCTGGACATGACGGTGGAAGCCGGAGAGCTGATGGCCATTATCGGCAACTCGGGGAGCGGAAAATCTACCCTGCTCAATATGCTTGGAGGCCTTGATAAACCATCTGCGGGAAAGCTGTTCGTGGACGGTAAGGACTTACTTGCGTTTGGCGAGAAGGAGCTGGTGAGCTATAAGCGGGAGACGGTTGGTTTCGTATGGCAAAATAACGCGCGCAATCTCATCCCTTATCTGACCGCTCTTGAGAATGTGGAGCTGCCTATTCTCTTGAAAGGCAAACGCCGCAGAATGCGGGCTATCGAGCTGCTGGAAGCGGTTGGGCTTGGCCATCGATTGAAAAACAAGCTCAGCGAGCTTTCCGGAGGAGAGCAGCAGCGAGTGGCCATTGCCATTGCTTTGGCAAACGAGCCCAAGCTGCTTCTTGCCGATGAACCGACAGGCTCATTGGATACGAAGACTTCCGAACAAGTGCTTGATCTGTTTAGGAAGCTTAATCAAACGTTAGGCATTACGATTGTGATCGTTACGCATGATCCGCTTCTTGCCCGCAAGGTCAATCGGGTCGTGCAGATCAGGGACGGCAAAACCTCCGCCGAGATGCTCCGCCGAGAATCGTACGCCGATGAGCTGGCGAAGCTTGATGCCGAGACTCTTCTTGCCGAGCAAGAAAGCCATATTGAATACGCCGTTCTCGATAAAGCGGGTCGTCTTCAGATTCCCGCAGGTTATCTCGATGCGAAGGGCTTCAAAGACAGCAACAAAGTGCGCGTCGAAATGGAGGAAGGTCGAATCATCCTGTATCCGCAAAACTGAATTCGCCATGACCCGCCCCGTAAGGGGCGGATTAATGGAATATACAATTAGGGGAAAGAAGAGGTGTATGAATGAAGAAACAAGGTTTGAAGCGCTCTCTTTCAGGCATGTTGGCGACAGTTCTGATGCTGGCATCCTTGTCGCTGGGCGTGCTGCCGAAACAGGCGGAAGCTGAAGCAGGCGCAGTAAAAATGGCAACGGATTTCGAGGATGGCACGGTTCAAGGCTGGCATGGACGCGGAGGCAATGAATTGCTTACAGCCTCGGGAGCCGCAGCCCACACGGGGACATACGGTCTTCAAGTAGCAGGAAGATCGCAAGGCTGGAATGGCCCGCAGCTTGATGTGTCCTCCATTATGACGGAAGGGAAAACCTACGTGCTGACCGCTTGGGTCAAGCTTCCGGCAGGAACGGCGGCCTCATCGGTGTCGATGACCGTTCAGCGCACAACGGACGGAACAACGTATTACGAAGGAGTGACTTCCGGGAATGTCACAGCGGACGGCTGGGCGAAATTGAGCGGTCAATATTCATTAAAACAACCGATCCAAAATCTCTCCGTCTACCTTGAAGCCTCCTCTAATCCAACGCTGGACTTCTATGTGGACGATTTTTCCATGGAACAGCTTCCCGAACCGGAACCCATTGTTATCCAGCAGGATATTCCGTCCTTGAAGGATGTTTTTAAGGATGATTTCAAGCTTGGAACGGCGGTATTGGTTAATGAGATCGAAGATTCAAACAGTCCGGATGCGCAGCTGGTAAAGAAGCATTTCAACAGCTTGACTGCCGGCAATGAGCTGAAGTGGGATGCCACGGAGCCTCAGGAGGGACAGTTCAACTTCACGCGTTCGGATAAAATCGTTGATTTTGCCGTGCAAAACGGGATTGCCATGCGCGGTCACACGTTGATCTGGCATTCCCAAACACCGAATTGGGTGTTTTACGACAGCAATGGAAACCTTGCAAGCAAAGAACTGCTGTTTGCAAGGATGAAGCGCCATATCGAGACGGTGGTTGGCCGGTATAAAGGTAAAATCTATGCCTGGGATGTCGTTAACGAGGTGCTTGAGCCGGGTGACAAACAGCAGGGAGGCCTCCGCAACAGTCTGTGGTATAAGATCGCAGGAGAAGAATTTATCGAGAAAGCATTCGAATATGCGCATGAAGCGGATCCAAACGCAAAGCTGTTTATTAACGACTACAATACGAATATGCCGGAGAAGCGGCAGGATCTGCATGACTTAATCAAACGTCTGAAGGATAAGGGCATTCCGGTTGACGGCGTTGGCCATCAGACGCATATCGGTATTGAGTATCCGCAGGTGCAAGAGCTTGACGATATGATCCAGGCTTTTACGGATTTGAACATTGAGCAGCAAGTCACCGAGCTGGATATGAGCGTTTATACGAATGACAACGATGCTTACGAGACGTTCCCTCTGGAGCTGCAAATCAAGCAGGCGAAGCGGTATAAGGAAATTTTCGACGTATTCAGAAAACATGCAGACCAGCTGACCGCCGTTATATTCTGGGGCAAGGATGATTTGAATACTTGGCTGCGCACCTTCCCGGTCGACCGGAATAATTGGCCTCTGCTGTTCGATGAACGGCTGCAGGCGAAATATGCCTACTGGGCATTGGTAGATCCTAGCAAGCTTCCCGTAGACATTCAGCAGACAACGGCGGCTAAAGCAAGTGCGGCGGTTGACGGCAAGCTGGAGGATGCATGGAGCAAGTCACCGGCCGTTTCCATACGGAATGATGATGGTGTACCGGTTGCAGCATTCAGAACGTTATGGGAAAAAGACCGGCTTTACATTGAAGTGGACGTTTCGGATATAAGCACGAACGGAAATGATGCGGTAGAAGTATTTATTGACGGCAACAACGGTAAAACAACCGCGTACGAAGCGGACGACAAAAAATATACGTTCCGCCGCAGCGGTGCGAATCCAGGTAAACCGGCCGAATACAAAGCCGTAAAGCTTGCGGAAGGATACCGGATTGAAGCGGCTATTCCGGTTGCCGGCTTATCACTTGATAACAAGCTTGGATTTGATGTTCGCATTGTTGATAAAGCGGGAAGCACGACAACGAAAGCCTCCTGGAACGATAGAACGGGCTCGCAAGATACCGACACGTCCAAATTCGGCGTCATAACGTTGATTGAAGGTCCGCAATTCGCGGAAGCCGCGATAGGCACTCCCGTTGTTGACGGGACGGTGGATTCCGTTTGGAGCAAGGCGAGCAGTTTGACAACGGACAGATGGGTACAAGGGACAAAAGGATCGCAAGCAAAGGTTAGAACGCTATGGGACGCAGGACGGTTATACGTTCTTGCGGAAGTGACGGATTCGCTGTTGTCCAAGGCAAGTCCAAACGTATGGGAGCAGGACTCGGTGGAAATATTCGTTGATCAGAATAAGGGAGGAACCGCAAGCTATCAGGCCGATGACGGGCAATACCGGATTAACTTTGACAACGAGCAAAGCGTAAATCCCGGCTCTTTAAGCGGCAATCTGGTATCAGCGGTAAAACGTACGGCTAACGGGTATGTGGTTGAGGCCTCCATTAAATGGAATGGTACGCCACCGGCAGCCGGAGATATCATTGGCTTTGACGTTCAAGTAAACAATGACGAAGACGGTGACGGCGACCGTGACAGCGTCGCGATCTGGAATGACCGTTCCGGTCTTTCTTATACCAACACTTCCGGCTTTGGGCTGCTAAAGCTGTCAGGAGCAAAGTAACTAGAGAAGCAGGACAAATGAAAATAGCGTTGCAGAGAGTTCACCCTGCAACGCTATTTTTCGTTCATTATATTTGCAAGCGCTTACGAAATAGAGTGTCCGCAAAGATCCATTAGGCATATACCGTACTTTGCTTACGGTACTCATTGGCACTGGAGCCGGTGTACTCCTTGAATTTCTTATAGAACCAGTCAATTTCCGTATACCCCACTTGATTGGCGATCTCGTAGATTCTCATATCCGTTTGCTCCAGAAGAAACTTTGCCTTCTCCATCCGCTGCTGAAGCAGATATTCGTTAAACGACATATTTTCTTGATCTTTGAATTTCTGGCCGAGATAGGCGCAGTTGAAGTGAAGCATGGTTGAGATTTTTTTCAAGGTAATATTCTCGTGCAGCCGCTCCTGAACGTAATGCTTGACCAGATCAATGATGGACGGATTCTGATTTTTTTTATTCTCGTAGCTTAAGGTTAAACGCTTGGAATATTGCGCATCGAGTTCTTTCTTAACCTTGCATAGACTGGCTGCCAGATCCTCCGGTTGTACGGGATGGACGATGTAATCGCTTACTTGAAAAGCTATTGCTTTTCTCAGCAGTTGGAAATCATGGCTTCCTCCCAAAAGAATAATAGGGACACGGCTATGCTCGCGGATTTGCTCGCAGATCCGCATTCCGGCTGTCTGAGAGAATTTAAGATCTATAAGAATGAGGTCGAAGGTCTGCATGCTGAGAATTTCTTGAGCGTCAGAGAGAGAATCCGCATATTCATGAAGCCGGAAGCCATACTGCTCCCAAGGAAGCATCAATCTGATCTCTTCTCTGGATATCGTGTCGGGATGGACATGTAACGCCTTATACATAAATCCGAACCTCGCTTTCTGTAGGATTGTCTCTGACGGATTATGGTTTTTATTATTGTTCATTTTCCGGGCGGGTGACAATGTGCATTTTTTTATCCATCATCCATTTGTTTACCTCTTGAAATGGAAGCCTCCCGATAAACGCCGCCATTCCTCGAAACCTATAAATTGACAGGTCATTGATCTATGGACCGGCAGGTTGTTGCTCCGAAATGTAAGCGCTACACTTTTCCCTGTAAACCAATTTAGGGGGGACCAATATGCAAGTGAGAAAGACGGTCATGATGCTTTCGACTTTGGTGCTGGCAGCTTCTTTAACCGCATGCAGCGGTGGGAGCGGCAGCAAAAACGGAAGCGGAAACGGAAACGGGAATAGCACGGATACGCCAGCAAGCAATAATGCAACGGCCTCGAATAACGCCGCCGCGTCGAATAACGCAGGCAACGCGGAGGATGATGCTTCTTCGCCCGAGATGGATTTCGACATGGGCGGCAGAACGATCAAGGTTGTATCCTGGTGGGATATGACGATCGGGGAGGACAATCCGGATAATATCCAGCGCAAGAAAAACCTGGAGGAGCTTGAGAAGAAGCATAATTTTAAAATGGAATTCGTAGCGGTCGACTATGGCGAATACCAGCAGAAGGTTGTCGCTTCCCTGCTTGCGGGCGAGCCGCTTGGCGATATTGTACGCCTGGGTAAAAACTACACGATTCCGGCTTTGGTGCAGCAGGATCTGTTATGGCCTGTAGATGAATACACGAAAAATACGAAGGTATTTAATCCGAAGGCCTCCGAATTTATGTCGTACAACGGCCGCGGTTACGCGTTCTCCGAAGGTCAAGGCAATCTGATTACCGGCATTTTTTATAACCGCACTCTCTTGAACAAGCTTGGCATTAAATCCCCTCAGGAATACGTGAGCGAGGACAACTGGAATTGGGATACGTTTACTCAAGTCGCCAAAGAGGCGAACAAAGATACGAATAATGACGGCAAGCTCGATACATGGGGACTTGCGTCGGCCGGCTTTATGGATCCTGCGCTGGTCTCCAACGAAACGAGCCTGACCAACGGGGATAAGCAGAATCTGGACGATCCGAAGACGGTTGAAGTATTTAACTTCCTGTCCAAGCTGGCAACCGAGAAGGTTGCTCGTCCAACGGAAGGCGGAGACTGGACGGAGCCGGGACAATTTTTCCGTCAAGGCAATACGCTCATGTATGCGGGTGCTATGTATGAGATCGGCGGCTTGAAAACGGATATGAAAGACTACGATATCGGTTTTGTCCCATTCCCTAAAGGACCAAGCGCGACAGCATACCATTCGTCTGAAGGCGCGTTCCAGGCCTTGACCATTCCGAAGAGCGTACAGAACCCGGATCAGCTGATCTACATCTGGGAGAAAATCAACGACATCGATTCGATTTACGACTATCCGGACCAAGCTACGCTTGAGAGCAATTTCACCGACGAGAACGATATCCAGAACGCCCGCGACGCCGGCGCAGGCATGCTTGTGCTCGACAGCGCTACATTCCCTAAATTCCCTTACTACGAAATGATCGGGGAATTGACCTCGGGCAATTCGGTATCCACCGTTATTGACACTTATAAAGCGCAGGCCCAGGCTGCCATTGATGAAGTTTACAAAAAGTAAATAAAAAGTAATCATTCATGCTTGTAACAACAGTCCCCATTCGAACGATCTCACATTCGAACGATCTCAGGTGGGGACTGTTGCTGAAGCATAATCTCTTGCCGCAGGAGGGGAGCAGAGTTGAGCAGCACAAAAAGGAAGCGCTACGGAATTGCCATACTGGTTCTACTCGTATTTTTTTTGTCCATTTGGGCTTTCTACCCTTCGGGTCAGCCGAATAACGGACGCGCTCAAGCCATGGGCGGGTTTAAGGCGATCACGGATTCAGATGATAAGGACGGCTATACCGAATACCTAAAAAGCTATTCCAGCGACGATAGACCATCAAAGGTTATTCGCATAGAAGGCGAGAACTTCACGGATACCGTCGGAGAAGGCTTTGAAGTGGCCGATCATCCGGAGGGCCTCGACGGGAAAGCCGTCATAACGCCGGACACGGGATCAATCAGTTGGAAGGTTCCCGTGGACACGGCAGGATTATATAATCTCCGAATCCATTACTACCCGTTGGAGGGCAAAAGCTCCGCTATTGAACGCAAGTTTGCCATTAACGACGAACTGCCGTTTACCGGGGCGGAAGATTTGCTGTTTGACCGGTTATGGGGGAACCGCGATGCCGGAATCAAACGGGATGACCGGGGAAATGATCTGCGGCCGAGACAAGTCGAGAAGCCAATGTGGCAGCTCAAGCCATTCATGGACAGCGAAGGCTATTACGAAGATCCCTATTTGTTTCACTTCGACCAAGGCATGCAGAAGCTTACGCTTACGGCTTCACGGGAGCCGATGGCGATCGATTATATCGAGCTCTATCAGGAGAAGACGGTTAAATCGTATGAAGAGGTAAAAAAGGATTATGAAGCGGAAGGACTTAAGCCTGTCGTAAATCAGAATCTGATGATTCAGGCGGAGGACGCGGCGCTCAAATCGTCTCCTACGCTGTATCCATTGTCAGACAAGTCAAGCCCGGCCGTCATTCCGTATGACGTGTCGAAGATCAGGATTAACGCAATCGGGGGCGTGAATTGGAAGCTTCCGGGGCAGTGGCTGGAGTGGGAAGTGGATGTGAAGGAAGATGGCTTATACCAGATTGCATTAAAAAGAAAGCAGGATCAGCTACGCGGCGTTTACAGCACGCGTAGTCTCATGATTGACGGCGAATATCCATTCAAAGAAATGAAGCAGATTCCGTTTAATTTCGGTATGGATTGGAAAATGGACGTTATGGGCGGCACGGAGCCTTATTTGTTCCATTTAACCAAAGGCAAGCACACGCTTCGTCTGTCCGTATCCCTAGGCGAGATCGCACCGCTGCTACAGACGATCGAATCAAGCGTCCTGCAGCTTAATGAGATATACAGAAAGATTCTGATCATTACCTCCAACTCGCCCGATCCCTATCGCGATTATCAGCTTGAGAAGCGGATTCCGGAAATGACGAAAGTGTTCAAGACGCAAGCGGCCGCGATAAAAAGCGTTGCCGATTACCTTGAACAGTCCACAGGCGAACAAAGCGATAAAGTAGCGGTACTGGATACAATGGTCAGCCAGCTTGAAGAGATGGCTGCAAAGCCGGAGACGGTGGCAAAACGTTTGATCGCCTTCAAAACCAATGTAGGGGGACTAGGCACTTGGATTTTGAACGTCCGAGTTCAGCCTTTGACCTTGGATTATTTGGTTGTATCCTCGCCTGATGTCAAGCTGCCAAGAGCAGAGGCGACGTTCGGCCAGAAGGTCAAGCATGAGCTTGGAGGCTTGCTGGCTTCCTATACGGAGGATTATGACAGCATCGGAAATACGAAGCAAAGCGATAAGTCGATTACCGTATGGATTACGACGGGCAGGGACCAGGCGCAGGTATTAAAAAGCCTGATTGATGAAAGCTTTACTCCGGAGTCCAATATCTCCGTGAAGCTGAGGCTTGTTCCGGCCAATATTCTCCTTCCAGCAACACTGGCTGATGAAGGGCCGGATGTTGCCATGCAGATCGGGGAGGATGTGCCGGTTAACTATGCGATGAGGAAAGCGGCTGCGGATTTATCCGGTTTCCCTGACTTCAAGGAAGTGGCTTCAAGGTTCAACGAAAGCGCATTAGTGCCATACCAATACGGCGGTGGCGTATACGCCTTGCCGGAGCAGCAGACGTTCCCGATGCTGTTCTACCGGAAGGACGTTCTGGAGGAAATAGGAGTAAAGCCTCCGAAAACCTGGCAGGACGTATACAACATGATCTCGGTGCTGCAGAAGCATAATATGGAATTTTTCCTGCCGATCGACGACGTGACGAACAACGCGAATCTTACGCCAAATGCGGCTTTCTCCATGATGCTCTATCAGAACAGTGGGAAGTTTTATTCCGATGACGATAAGAAAAGCGCGCTAGACTCCGACGTTTCGATGGAGGTCTTCAAGAAATGGACGCAGTTCTATACCAACTACAAGTTTCCGTTAAAAGCCGATTTCCCGAACCGGTTCCGTACCGGCGAGATGCCTATCGGAATCGCGGATTACACGACGTATAACAATCTGACGGTGATGGCGCCGGAGATTAAGGGATTATGGGATTTTACCATGGTGCCCGGAACGGAAATGCCGGACGGCACGATTAATCATGAAGTAGCCAGCCATACAACCTCCGTCATGATGCTGGAGAATGCCAAGGATAAAGACGCGTCATGGACGTTTATGAAATGGTGGACCAGCAAAGATACGCAGATTGCGTTCGGGCGGGAGATGGAAGGACTGCTTGGCGAAGCCGCGCGTTATCCGACGGCTAATATCGAAGCGCTTGAGGAGCTGCCTTGGCCGGTGAAGGATTATCAGAACCTGGAGAGCCAGTGGCAATGGGTTGAGGGGATTCCTCAGGTTCCGGGCGGATATTTTACGGGACGCCATCTGGATAACGCCTTCCGCAAAGTCGTTAACGGCAGCGAGAATCCTCGCGAGGCTTTGTCCGACTATATCTTATATATCAATGACGAAATCGCGATTAAGCGAAAAGAATTTAAACTACCAAACTAGCCAGGGGTGAAATCGATGCCTGACACGAGTCAAACCGTATCCGTACCTGCTCCCGGGCCAGATCTCCTCCGGCAGCCGGTTAAGGTATCCAAATGGGCGCAAACGTTCAAAGAGATAAAAAGAAGCAAGCATTATTACATCCTTATGAGCCCGTACATGATTATTTTCACCCTGTTTACGATTATTCCGGTCGTATTTTCGATGTGTCTCAGCTTTTTCTATTTCAATATGCTGGAATTCCCGAGATTCGTAGGTTGGGATAATTATTCCAGACTATTCTTGAATGATGACGTATTTATGATTGCCCTGCGCAATACCTTTATGTTCGCCATTATCACGGGTCCTATCAGTTATTTCGCTTGCTTCCTGTTTGCCTGGATTATCAATGAGCTTTCTCCGAAAATCCGGGCCGTTATGACCTTAATCTTCTATGCTCCATCGATTTCAGGGAACGTGTATTTCATTTGGCTTATCGTATTTTCGGGTGACCGATACGGTTATTTGAACGGGTTCCTCATTAAATTCGGCTTTATTCTTGAACCAATCCAGTGGCTGACGAACGAACAATACATTCTTACGATCGTTATTATCGTGCAGCTATGGCTCAGCTTGGGTACCAGCTTTCTGGCTTTTATAGCGGGACTCCAGACGATCGACAGATCGCTGGTGGAGGCGGGCGCTGTGGACGGCATCCGCAACAGATGGCAGGAGCTGTGGTTCATCACGCTTCCTTCAATGAGGCCCCAGTTATTGTTCGGCGCCGTTCTGCAGATCACGGCATCGTTTGCCGTGGCCGATGTCTCCATCGCCCTCGCGGGGTTCCCGAGCGTCAATTACGCGGCGCATACGATCGTGACGCATCTGATGGATTACGGCACCATCCGTTTCGAGATGGGTTATGCTTCCGCCATTGCCACGGTACTGTTCCTGATTATGGTTGGAGCCAACAAGCTGACCCAGAAGCTCCTAAGAAAGGTCGGTGAATGATTTGAACAGTTGGACTTCGGCTTTCCGGATTCAGAAGAAGCTTAACCGTTCCTTCACCGTCAGCTTCCTCTTATTCCTGCTGCTTGCCGTATTTGGCCTGTTTATGGCTATACCGCTGGTCTATGCCGTTAATAATGCCTTCAAGCCGCTTGATGAGCTGTTTATATTCCCGCCGAGAATTATGGTTAATAATCCAACGCTGGATAACTTCTTCGACCTGGTTGCCTTAATGGGGAATTCCTGGGTTCCGTTGTCCCGCTATATCGCCAATACGCTTGTGATTACGCTGGTAGGCACCTTCGGTCACATTTTGCTTGCCTCAGCGGCCGCGTACCCATTGGCGAAACATAAATTTCCGGGCTCCCAGATTATTTTCTCAACCGTTGTTTTGTCTCTCATGTTCTCCGGCACGGTAACGGCCATTCCGAACTACATGGTAATGTCCTGGCTGGGCTGGATTAATACGCATCTTTCGATCATTATTCCATCCTTGGCCTTTCCTTTAGGGCTATTCCTAATGAAGCAGTTCATGGAGCAGATCCCGGATGCTTTAGTGGAAGCTGCCAAGATTGACGGAGCCAGCGAGTATCGGATTTATTGGCAGATTGTAATGCCCAATGTGAAGCCGGCTTGGCTGACTTTAATGATTCTTCAATTTCCGATGCTGTGGGGCTCTGACGGAGGCAATTTTATTTACAGCGAGAATTTGAAAACGCTGCATTACGCACTAGGACAAATCGCGCTGGGGGGCATCGCGAGGGCAGGCGTTGGCGCCGCCGTTGCGCTTATCCTCATGATTGTTCCAATCACGCTCTTTATCATCTCCCAGAGCAGTGTCATCCAGACGATGGCAACCTCGGGCATGAAAGAGTAGAAGGGAGTCCTATTGATGCAGATACAGAAAAAAATAATCGTGCTCCTTGCGTTGTCCTTGTTGCTCGGCATCAGCGCGGGAGGAGCCAGAGCAATGGCTGCGGATGGGGCAGAATCGTATAACTATTCCTATTGGGGGCTGACGACCGCCGCTCCGGCAGCCTATCAAGCCAATGCATTGTGGAACGGGGAAAGCTTGGGAGCAGGCGCTTTCAAAGAGCCAAGCGATTTCCATGTGACCGGCGATCGGCAGGTTTACGTCCTGGATTCAGGCCATAACCGAGTGGTTGTGCTGAATGACAGCTTTCAGCCTGTGCAGACGATCAGCTCTTTTCTCCTTGACGGGAAAGAAGAGACTTTCAATAATCCCCAAGGTTTGTTTGTTACGGACAGCAAGGAGCTTGTAGTAGCCGATACCGGCAATAAACGGATTGTTCATCTCGATCGCAGCAATAAGCTTGTCAAAATAATCGCTGCCCCCAAATCCGATTTGCTCTCGGAGAAATTCGACTTCCAGCCCGTCCGGGTTGTCGTCGACAAAGCGCAGCGCATATACGCCATGTCAGCCGGCGTATACGACGGATTTATGGAGTTTAGCCCGGACGGCACGTTTACCTCGTTTGTCGGGGCTAACCGCGTATCCTTCAATCCGACCGATTATTTATGGAAGATGCTGTCGACCAAAGCGCAGCGCAGCCAGATGGTGATGTTTACGCCAACCGAGTTTACGAACCTGGACATTGATCAAGAGGGCTTTATCTATGCCACGAATGGCCAGGACAGCGGGAATGTCAAAAAGCTGAATGCCCAAGGCAATGATATCTTGCGGCGAAACGGCTATTTCGCTCCGGAAGGCGATATTCGCTACATGAGCGCGACCGGACCGTCCCGGCTCATCGATATAGACGTGGGCGACAGCGAAATGTATTCCCTTCTGGACGCCAAGCGGGGCAGAATTTTTACGTACGACGGAGATGGCCATTTACTGTACGTATTCGGCGGAATTGGCAATCAAATGGGGCAATTCAACACCCCCGTAGCGATTGAAAGGCTTGGAGATGAATTTCTTGTCTTGGATAAAGCGCTTGGGGAAATTACCGTATTTCAGACAACCGAATACGGCCGCACGCTTAATGAGGCTGTAAGGGCCTATTACAGCGGCGATGAGGAGCAGGCGTTTGCTTTGTACCAGGAAACCATCAGCATGAACGCCAACCTGGAATTTGCCTACGCGGGAATAGGCAAAGCGCTGCTGCGGCAAGGCGATTATCGCGAAGCCATGAAATATTTCAAGAAAAGCATGGACCAGAAGGGGTATTCCAAGGCGTTCCTGCTCTATCGGAAGGAAGTGCTGCGCGAGTACTTCCCGGGGATGATGACCGGATTGGTAATGCTTATCGTCTGCTGGTTAGGGTTCAGCAAATACCGGAAACGGAAAGGAGGGAAAAAGGGTGCCTACATTAAGCAGAGAGCTCTATAAATATCCGCTGTACCTGATTTTTCACCCATTTAACGGCTTCTGGGAGCTGAAGTACGAACGCAGCCGGAAGATGAATCTTATCATTTCCTTTTCCGTCTTGTTTCTGCTGATCGTAATGAAAATTATGCAGACGCAATACAGCGGATTCGTGGTCAATATCGTATATCCGGACAATATAAACAGTCTGATGGAGTGCTTGTATGTCATTGTACCCGTCTTATTCTGGTCGATAGCCAATTGGTCGCTTACCACCTTGATGGACGGGGAAGGCAAATTTGTCGATATTTTCACCTCGACCTGCTTTGCTTTGGTACCGCTGCTGATTATTCAATTGCCTTGGATCGGCCTAAGTAACCTGATTTCCCTGGAGGAAGTGTCGTTCTATCATTTTTTCAACAGCTTATCGGTGCTGTGGTGCGCTTATCTTCTGTTCGTCGGCAATATGACGGTGCAGCAATATTCGCCGTCCAAGACGATCGGGACAATACTTCTGACCTTTGCGGCAATGGCATTTATGGCGTTCCTGTGTTTATTGTTTTTTAGTTTAATTCAGCAGATGGTTGCTTTCGTGCAGGTCATACACCAAGAAATCGTGCTCAGGCGTTAGGGAGGAGGCTCTAAACATGAATAAGACGAGAATAAGCCTGCTGACCGGCTGCTGTCTGGCTGCGATGGTGATTGCCGGATGCTCGGACGCTGCGCCGGGCAAGCAGACCGGAGAGGCAGACCAAGCCGTTATGGCCTTTGCCAAAGGAAAGGCTTTGAGCGCGTCCTTCGCGGACCCTAAGCTTGCTGGCATGAAAGGAGTAGCGGAGAACGATCAGCTCCGGTTATTCGCGGATGATCAGACCGGCGAGATTGCCGTGCTGCAAAAGCAAAGCGGAGAGGTGTGGCGCAGCAATCCAGCGGATGGCAGCAAGGATCCTATAGCCGCAGGCGTAAACAAGGATATGTTATCATCCCAGATCAAGCTGGATTTCTACAACAGCTTTGGGCAGCTTAATTCGATTAATTCCTATACGGACAGCGTCATGAACAAACAGATCAGCATGGAGAAGCTTCCAAACGGGCTTAGCGTGACTTATCAATTCGGCAAGATGGAGAAAACGGTTGAGGATATGCCGAAAATGATGAGCGCCGAGCGCTTCGAAGCCTTAAACAAGAAGCTGGATAAAACCGGGCAGCGCGCATTAAAAATCGCTTATAAAGAAAACAAGGAAAAGACCGCCTACGAAAGAAACGACAGCGCGTTAAACGGTCTTCAGCTGGACCGGGCGTTAAAAGCGATCGAAGCCGCGGGTTATACCGAAGAAGACCTCAAACAGGATATGGAGGAGCTTCATTTCACCCAGGAGAAAACCGCGCCGAGAATTTTTAAAGCCACTATAAAGTACGCTTTGGACGGCAATAGTCTCGTTGCTTCCGTTCCGGTGGCCGACATCCGTTACCCGGAAGAATATCCGGTCAATAGCGTGTCGTTCCTTAATTTCTTTGGAGCGGGAGGAACAGGGGATAAAGGCTCGATGCTTGTTCCGGATGGCTCCGGCGCCTTGATTAACTTTAACAGCGGAAAAACCCGCTATCCTTCCTATCAGCAGGTTGTTTACGGGCAAGACAATACAACGGCGAGGACGGAAGATGCGGCCAGAGAGGAAGCGGTAAGACTTCCGGTATACGGGATCATCCGCGGCAACAGCGCTTTCCTTGGCATCATTGAAGAGGGGGAGTCCGTAGCCACGATTAATGCGGATATAAGCGGGCGATTAAACAGCTACAACTATGTTTATCCAAGCTTTAATGTCATCAATAAAGGCCAGGTCACGCTTGACGCAAACGGTCAGCAGCGTTCCCTTCCCAAGTTTCAAGAAAATCCGATGAAATCCGATTTTGTCGTCCGTTATGCTTTCCTAAGCGGCGAGGATGCCAATTATCAGGGGATGGCGAGCTATTACAAGGAATATTTGACGCGGAACAAGGCGCTCCCGGCGCAGGGAAAAGCCTCGGCCAAGGAGGATATTCCATTCTACCTTCAGCTTGATGGCAGCATTTCGGACAAAAAGCATTTTATGGGCATCCCGTACAGGGCTCTTGAATCCCTGACAACCTTTAGCGAAGCCAAGGATATCCTTAATAAAATGAACCAGCTTGGCGTGCATCAGATTAAGTTGAAATATGCCGGCTGGTTTAACGGCGGAGTGGACCATAAAGTGCCCAAATCCATTGCCGTTGACGATGAGATTGGCGGCAGCAAGGGACTACGGGACTTTGCTTCGTACGCAGCGGAGAGCGGCGTGGCGTTATTCCCCGATGTGGCGTTTCTTACGGCGAATACAGGCGCCGATTTTAACGAGACCAAATCCGCATCCCGAACGCTGAGAGGGGACCCTGCCGTTCTTTACCCGGTCGATCTGGCGTTAAATCGCCGCGATATAGCGAAGAGTCCGTCTTATATTGTCACCCCGCGGCTCGTGGAGAGCTATGTTGAAGCCGCTTTAAAGGGACTCGGGAAATTCGATGTTCAAGGCATCTCACTCCGAGACCTTGCCAGTCAGCTGAACAGCGATTACCGGAAGCATAATCAAATCGACCGGACGGAATCGGAGCAGATCTCGCGGGAAGCGCTGGCGAAGCTTGCGGGCATGCAGGTCATGGGCAACGGCGGAAATGCCTATGCGCTGCCGTATCTCTCGGACCTTACGAATGCTCCGATGGGCTATAGCGGGTTCAAGCTCGAGGATGAGCAAATTCCGTTCTACCAAATGGTTATTCGGGGGAATGTGGAGTATACCGGCAGGCCGTACAACCTCTCGAATTACACGAATGATAAGCAATACATTCTGAAATGCCTGGAATATGGGGCGAATGTTTATTTCGAATGGATTTACGAGCCGAACTATACCGTCAAGGACACCGACCATAACGAGCTGTATGCGGTGAACTATAAGCTCTGGCTGGATAAAGCGGCAGCCATGTACCAGGAAGTCAACAAGGTGCTAAGGAATGTCCGGAATGAGCCGATTGCCGGTCATGAGAAGCTGCAGGAAGGCGTGTACAAAACGGTATACGGCAACGGCATATCGATCATTGTCAACTATAACCGTTACCAAGTGAATGTGGATGGCAAGGCGATAGAAGCCGAGAGTTACTTGACGGGTGGTGACCAATCTTGAAACGTATGATGAAGCTCGGCATGAAGCATCGAACCTATGCAGAGCAAAAGGCGATGCTCGGTTTTTTGTTCGTTTTGCCCTGGCTGCTGGGGTTTGTATTTTTCTTTATCATTCCTCTGGTCAACTCTTTCCGGTATAGCCTCAGCAAGATTGATGCGAATTCATCGGGGATTCAGATCAGCTTTATCGGCTTTAAAAACTATGTCAATGCCTTAACCGTAAATACAAGCTTCAACCGTACCTTGACGGAATCTATCCTGAACATGGTCGTTAACGTTCCATTAATCGTTATTTTCAGCTTGTTCCTGGCCGTTCTTCTGAACCAGAAATTTATCGGACGCTCGGTTGCCCGATCCATCTTTTTCCTGCCGGTCATCCTGGCTTCGGGAGTCATTATGACGCTTGAGACTTCCAGTCTCGTCCAGGCTGTCAATGATCAGAACCAGGGTGCGGGCGGCGCTATTCATGCTTTAGGCGCTTATGAGCTGGCGGGACTGATGCAGGATGCGGGAGTAAGCGAGAGTATCGTTAATTATTTGACTACCGCGGTAGAACGGATCTACCAGATTGTCAGTCAATCCGGCGTGCAGATTCTGATCTTCCTGGCCGGTATCCAGACCATTTCGCCCCAGCTGTACGAAGCATCCAAGATGGAAGGGGCAACGGGCTACGAGGCGTTCTGGAAGATTACCTTTCCGATGGTCAGCCCGCTCATTCTCGTTAATATGATCTATACCATTATCGATTCCTTCTCAAGAAACGATATGACGGACCTGATCAAGGAAACGGGCTTTACCAATTTCGATTTTGGACTAAGCTCGGCGATGGCTTGGCTGTATTTCCTGTCCATCATGCTGATCCTGCTTGTAAGCTCCTATATCGTTTCGAAGAAGGTCTTCTACCAAGAATAGAAAGCAGGTGATTCTGTTGATCTTAGCGCGATTGTTATCGCTCGAAAGCTGGAAACGGTGGGTGTGGTCGTTTGTTCGGCTTGTGCTGATCGCCGGCCTGTCATTTGTCATTTTGTATCCGATTATTCAAAAGATATCTACAGCCATCAAAGCAAAAACCGATCTATACTCGCCAATTGTCGTTTGGATACCCGAGCATTATTCCCTTGAGAACTTCAAGAATGCCATCGCCATCATGGACTATTGGAAAACGCTGCTCAACACGTTTACGTTATCGGCGACAACGACCATTCTAACGGCTATTTCTTGCGCGCTGGCGGGTTATGCTTTCGCAAGATTGAAATTCAGAGGCAGCAACCTGCTGTTTGCGGGCGTCATATTGACCATTATGGTGCCGCCGACTACGATCCTGATTCCGATGTACCTGAATTTGAAGGATTTTACTCTTATGGGCTTAATCCCCCTTATTACGGGAAAATCCGTTAATCTGTTAAATTCGTATTGGCCGTTTATCTTAACTTCCATTACCGCGAATTCCTTGAAAGCCGGGCTGTACATCTTTATTTTCCGTCAGTTTTTCCGCGGAATCCCGCGGGAGGTGGAGGAAGCCGCCTATATGGACGGGGCAAGCGTTGGCCAGACGTTCCTGCGCATTATGCTGCCTAACGCGGTTCCTTCCATTATTACGGTATTGCTGTTCTCCTTTGTCTGGCAATGGAACGACAGCTTCTTTACGACAACGTATCTTACTTCGAGCAACGTGATGTCCACGCAGCTGTCGTCCTTGCCTTACAACCTTTCTATTATTCTAGGAAACGACGCCTCCGCGAAGGATCCGTTCTATCTGAGCATGGTGCAGGATACGGGGATTCTGCTGGCGATCCTGCCGCTTATTGTCCTGTACCTGTTCGTGCAGCGATACTTCGTCGAAAGTATTGAGCGAACGGGACTGGTCGGGTAATAGAAGGGAGGCCTGGTATAATGCTGCCATTTCGAAAGCGTATTGTTATTATCGTTACCCTGGTTCTTCTGGCAGCGCTCCTTGTCACGTTGTTATGGAACAAACCCGAACAGCCGGCGGAGACTGCGGAAGCCCCAGCTCCGTCTACGGATTTAGCGGCATCGCCTGAGCCTGTGACGGAGCCTTCGAAGAAGAAAGAGCCGGTTGAAGCGACAGCGCCTTCCGTACAAACGGATATACCGTCGCTGGCGGAGGCGTACAAAGAAGATTTTGCAATCGGAGCCGCGCTTGAACCGGACCAAACGGCCGGTCTAACGGCTGAGCTTATGAAGAAGCATGTCAATATGCTCGTCGCGGAAAACGCCATGAAGCCGGCTTCCATTCAGCCCGCCGAAGGAAAATTCAACTGGGACCAGGCCGATCGCATCGTTGCTTTCGCCAAAGCAAACGGCATGGCTGTCCGCTTTCATACCCTTGTATGGCACAGCCAGGTACCGGACTGGTTCTTCCTGGACGCGGACGGTAACCCGATGGCCGACGAGACGGATGCCAAGAAGCGGGAAGCAAACAAGAAGCTTCTGCTTGACCGTCTGGCTGCTCACATTCGGGCTGTCGTCGGGCGGTATAAGGATGACATTACGTATTGGGATGTCGTAAACGAAGTGATAGAGCCGGCAGATCCGGGCGGCATGCGAAACAGCAACTGGTATAAAATCACGGGGACGGACTATATCGCAACCGCCTTCCGTGCCGCGCGGGAAGCGGGAGGGCCTGGGATTAAGCTGTATATAAACGACTATGGCACGGATGATCCAAGAAAGCGGGATCTCCTGTACGAGTTGGTGAAAAAAATGCTAGATAACGGAGTTCCCATTGACGGCGTTGGTCATCAGACCCATATCAGCATTTATAACCCGTCCATCTCTAATATTGTGGATTCGATGAAGAAATTCAAGGAGCTGGGGCTGGATAACCAAATAACCGAGCTGGATATGAGCATCTATAACTGGAGCGATCGATCCGATTACGGGGAGCAGGTGCCGGAGGAGATTTTGCGGAAGCAGGCGGAGCGTTACAAGGAGTTGTTCGAAGCGCTACGGTCAAATAAAGGACTTGTCAGCGCCGTTGTGTTCTGGGGGATTGCCGATAATCATACCTGGCTCAGCACTTTTCCGATTGCCCGGACGGAAGCGCCGCTTCTTTTCGATAAGCAGCTGCAGGCCAAGCCGGCATTTTGGGCAATTGCGGATCCGTCAAAGCTTGAATAACCGGAGGTGAAAAAGCATGGAGGAGAAGACAAAAGAGGCAGCGGAGCCGGTTGATTTCGACTCGGATCATTATCGCGCCATGATTGCCAGATCGCTTCTGGACAAAGGAAATAATAAAAGGCTGCAAGCCGCTATCGCGAAAGCGAAGGGCGGCGGAGAAGTTACGCTAGCTTTCATAGGCGGATCCATTACGCACGGTGCCGGAGCAGAACCTCTCCACACTGCTTGTTACGCGTACCAAACATATACCGGCTTTAAGGGAAGATTCGGAAAAGAGGGAGGCGATCATATCCGCTTAATCAAAGCGGGAGTTGGAGGAACGCCTTCCGAGCTGGGCATGCTTCGTTATGACCGCGATGTCCGTAGAGACGGAACGGTACAGCCGGATATCGTAATTATCGAGTTTGCGGTCAACGACGCCGACGATGAAACGAACGGCGTTTGTTACGAGAGCCTCGTGCTGAAAGCTCTTGGCGCAGGCAACGAGCCGGCCGTAATTCTGCTGTTCAGCGTGTTCGAGAACGATTGGAATTTGCAGGAACGCCTTTCGCCCGTCGGCAAACGTTACGGGCTGCCCATGGTAAGCATCAAGGATGCGGTGACGGAACAATTCTACAAGTCACGGGAAGAAGGCAAAGTCATTTCCAAGGAGCAGTTTTTCAGCGATATTTATCATCCGACCAATGCGGGACACCGCATCATGGCCGATTGTTTAAACCGGCTTTTTTCGGAAATTGACCGCGGCGAAACGAATCAATTGGATATTAACCTTGGAATACCTCCCGTGTTCGGCAATGATTTCGTTGACGTTCGCCTGCTGGACCGGAATCATCTCCGGGAGATGGCCAGGATTACGGAAGGGAGCTTCGGCTTGGCTGATACCGAGCTGCAGTTCGCGGAACTGGATGACCATTTCTACGGCACGCCCCAGTTCCCTTTCAATTGGATGCGAACACCGGATGCGGGCAGCGAGAGCTTCCTCATGACGATTCATTGCAAAAGTCTGCTCCTTGTCTATAAAAATTCCGGAAGCGATGATTTCGGAAACGCGGAGGTCTGGGTAGACGGAAAGCTTGCGAGATTGGCGGAATCTCACGCTGTCCGGTGGACGCGCTGCCACGCTATTATTTTGTTCCGGGAGCTAGAGTCCACAGAGCATACGGTTGAAATCAAAATGGCTGAAGGACAGGAAGGCAAGCGCTTTACGATCCTGGGCTTTGGTTTTGTATAGCAATGAAATAAGGGGTAAAGCTGATTGTCGGAAAATCCGATAATCAGCTTTTTATATTTTATAACGATGGAATTGCTTATTTGCTTATCTTAGGTAGATGAATCGAGACACGGGTACCTAAACCGGCTTCGCTCTCAATTTGTACGGACGCAAGGCTTCCGAACAAATGCTCCAGACGCCTCTTCGTATTGCTAAGACCGATATGCCTCAGACCCGGGCTGCTCTTTTTCTCATGCGATTCCCAAATTTTCTGCAGCCGTTCCGGCTCGATGCCGATCCCATCGTCCTCGATGGTAATTATAAGCTGGTTTTCGGACTCATAAGCGGCAATACGAATGGTGCCGGGCTCGTCCTTTGGACATATGCCGTGGAAAATGGCATTTTCCACAAACGGTTGAATCAGAATGCGCGGCACGAGATAAGGAAGCGATTGCTCCTCCAGCGACCACTCCACCTTAAACATATCGGCGTACCGGTACGATTGAATGTCAATGTAATCCCGCAGCAGCGCGACATCATTGTGGAGCGGGACAAGCGAATCGTCTCCTCCCGTCTTCACCGCGTCTTGAAGCACGCGAATAAAAGCGGAGACCATGCGGACGATGTCTTCATTGCCTTGTTTTTGGGCCATGTAAATAACGGCATTCAACGTGTTGTAGACAAAATGCGGATTCAGCTGCGACAATAGGAGCTCCATTTCGAGCTCGCGCTTGTCTTTTTCATGCTGGATCGATTCCTCGATGTGAGTCCTGAGCTGGCTTGTCATCCGGTTGAACCCGTTCCCTAGCTTCTCCATCTCATCTCCGGTACTGATCTGCACGGATACCTGCAAATTACCGCTCGATACCGCATTCATGGCATTATACAGCCGCATGATCGGACGAGTAATGCGGAGGATGGCCGGAATCATAAGCGCAAGGATAAGCGAGGTGCTGACGAGCGTGAAGAAGCCGAGCAGGTACAAGACGATCTTGGCGCGGTCGAACAACGAAGCTTGCGAGATGAAGGAGGCTAGCCGCCAGCCGGACGTTTCGAACCGGTCGACAAGCAGGTAGCCGTTATTCACGCGAAAAGCCCCGTCCTTGTTCGTGCCGTCATCAAGATCTTGAACGAGGCGGGCTATTTGTTGCTCCCCGTCATTCGGCTTAACATAGAGCACGTCGCCGGAATCGCTAAGCCAGGTTAAGTTATCGAAAGGACTAAAGTCGAGCGTCGATTGAAAATGGCTGTAGTCGAGATTGACGATGAATTTACCGATCGTCTGTCCAGGCTTCTCGATATCGCGTACCGTCACGACATAGCTAATGATCGCCGTCTCGGAAGACGGTTTCTGGTCTGCAAGCATCCGATGAGGCTCGGTGAAGCCGTACTCGGTTCCGGACTGGACGAAATTCAAGTACCATGGCTCCTTTAAGCGCTCACTGAAATAGCTGTCGTTGCCAGCCGCGTTCCAGAACACTCGCCCGTCCGGGAGTATAAGCGCGTAGCTCGTTACCTCCTTGCGAAGTCCCTTGTAACCGTCGACAAACTTGAACGTGCTCTGCAAAGCCTTGAACTGATCAAACGTGTCGAGCTGATCATACGTTTTGTAAAACTCCTGCAGCTGCTCGGCAATGATAAGCGTTAACGTAAATTTTGAAATATCATCGGACATGTAGTCGAGCTGTCGAACCGTCTGGCTCAGCTTCGCTTTGTCCTCCTGCATCATTTGGCCGATCAGGATATGATTATAGTAATAGTAGGTAAAGGCTATGGACAGCAGAAAACTGAAGGCAGCGACGATAACGATTCTCCAGAAAATGACGGTGCGAAGCCTGGTCATCGGGCCTGCTCCTTTGCACGGAACTGATGGGGGAGAACGCCGGTCAGCCGCTTGAACACCTGACTGAAATGCTGGGGAGAACGATAGCCGACGCGAGCGGACACTTCGGCCATTTTGGCGTCCTCGCGCATAAGGATTAATTTCGCCTGCTTAATTCGGTATTCGGTCAAGTAATCAAGAAAGGTGCGGTTGAGCTCCCTCTTAAATAGCTCATGCAAATACCTTACGCTAATGCCGGTTGCGATAGCGGCATCCTCGACCCCGATCTCGTCCTGGAAGTGAGCATGGAGGTAGCGTATGGCCTGCAGAAGCTTTGGAGACAGCTGTTTGAGGGAAGCCGATCCCTGCTCGCCTAACTCGCCGAAAGCACGGAGGAAACGGTTGCGTATATCGGTTACGTGATACAGCTGACCAACCGTTCGTAGATCCAGCGGATCCACTTCGGGAAGTCCCGCTGCCGCAAGCCGTTCGCGATACAGGGTGGTCAGCGCACGGATGGCTTCGTACAAACCGTTCAAGTTCCATTCCGGCTGCGCGAGACTGTCGAACCATTCCTTGATAACGCTTTCAAAACTGCCGTAATCCTCTTGTGCGAAACAGGCTGCCAATGCCTCAAGCCACCGGCGGCTGCCATCCACATTCGCAGGTGACATACGGGTCGGCAAGGGAAGATCATGAGCGCATGCAAGAGTATTGGGGCCGGAAAACACGGTGTGACGCGCGGCTTCTTCCAGCTTGCGTATCAAAGCGGGCAACTGCGCCGTATCGGCGTATTCGAACGCGAAATAGAAAGAGACGGTATAACCAAGCCGGTCTTCGAGCTCGCGCTGCGCAGTTGATGCGATTCCATAAAAAGCTTCACGCTGCAGGGAGACGCTTTTATCGCGCTGCTCGAACAATGCAACCAGCCGGCCGGGCCCATGCGCGAATTCCCCGATTAATTCCCAGTTGGCTGTTTTCTCCGCAAGTTTAAAGCATTCCGTCCATCCTATAGCCCCGCGAGTATCGGGCGACGCCGTGACGATGGATGGGATTGTCGTGAACGGCATATCTGCTTGCAGGAGCAGCGCGCATAGCGGCGGACGCGCGATATGACCGCCATGCTTGGCAGGCTGACTTCTGGCAAAAAACGCTTCCTTCAGTTGTTCGGAACGGGAGAGCTTGCGCTGCCGCTCATTCATCTCCCAAGCGAGCTTTGCTTTCGCAAGTTCTAGTATAAGCTTGTCTCGATTAACCTCGTGCTTAACAAGGTAGCTCGACACGCAGCCGAGCGATATCGCCTGACGGGCATAATTAAAATCCTCGTATGCGCTCATTACGATGAAGTTGACGCCCCAGCCGCGTTCGGCTACCGCTCGAATAAGCTCAAGCCCATCCATGACCGGCATACGGATATCCACGATCATGATTTGGGGACGATGCTCTTCGCAGAGCCGCAGCGCGCTTCGGCCGTTTGTTGCCGCAGCTGCGATCTCATATCCGTTCTCTTCCCATGGTATTAGCGCTCGTATATGCTCAAGGGCAATGCGTTCATCATCAACCAATATGATCTTCATCGAAGGCAGCCTCCCATGTCCATATTTGAATCCATTATACTCTACGTATTAAGGCCGGTGAAGCAAAGTGCAGAATCCCGACCAAGAGTGCAGTTTTGTTATGTTTACGCTTTCATAGTGACTTGTATATGATGAGAGCGTAACCAAAAACCTAAGGGAGGATTTGGGATGCGTCGTTCGAAATGGGGAAGAGGAATCGCGCAGGCAATGACCGCTTTGACTCTTGTTAGTTTGCTAGCCGCATGTTCAGGCGGAAGCGGCGGGAATAGCGGAGGCAACAGCGGCGGGAACGTCAAAACCAGCACACCGGCGGCAGAAACAGAGAATAACGGTGCTGCAGCAGACGGAGGCAATAAGGAGCTTACAGGGGAGTTCGTGCTCTGGACTTGGGAGCCGGAGCACCCGACCGCGATAGCGGCTTTCAATGAGAAATATCCGGGGATCAAGATTAAGAGAGTACAGGTCGAAGCGGCCGATGTTCCGAAGAAGCTGCAGACGACGATCGCATCGGGCGGCGAGCTGCCGGACGTTATCCGGATCGAGCGCGGGCAGAAGGCTAAGATTTTCAGCATGGATATTCTGCAAGATTTGGAGGCCGACCCTTATAATGCGGACCGCAACGTGTTATTCGAGTATGATGCTCCGGCATTCTCCATGAATGACCATCTGGTTGCTATTCCGGACGATATGAGCGTTGCCGGGGTTGCTTACATCAAGTCGCTCGCCAAGGAGTATCTAGGCACGGACAATCCCGAAGAGATGGAAGCGATGCTGCCTGACTGGGATGCGTTTATCGCCAAAGGCGTAGAGGTGCTCGACAAGAGCGGCGGCAAGGTCATGATGTTCCCAAGCCTTGGCGGTGTCTACGATATTCTGAAGGGTCAGCGGGATCAGCCGTACTTCGATGATAACAAGTTAAACGTTCAGCTGCTTCAAAGCATAGTAACGCGGCTTGTCCAATTCCGCGATGCGGGAATCGTAGACAAGCTCGACCAATGGACGCCGGCCTGGAACGCCTCCTTTGGCGGCGATAAATACATGTTTACCCCAAGCCCGGTCTGGATGCCGCAATACGTCATCGGACCAAACGACAAGAAGCCTGACCGGTGGGCGCTGATGGTAGCACCGGATGGCGGTTATATCCGCGGCGGTTCGTCGCACGGCATTCCGAAAGGCGCCAAGAACGCCGAGCTGGCTTGGAAATGGATCGAGTTTACTTCGATGTCGCAGGCAGGCGCGGAAGCGCAGAAGAAGGACGGCGTATTTACCCATTTCAAAGAGGCGTATCAGAATAAAGAATTCTCGAATTGGACGTGGGAGAATTTCGGCAGCCAGGATATTGGGGAGAAGTTCTTCGTAGACATCTCCGGGGTAACGACCGACGTTGCCGAGAACGTGAACGACCAGGTGCTTGATGAAGCAATGAGCATCGTGCTGCAGACTCTCGCGAAGGATAAAAGCTTCGGCGTGGAGCAGGCGATGGACAGGATCCAAAAAGAGCTGAAGGCGAAAGTACCGGACATCACGTTCGGTTAACGGCGAGCCCGATGCGGAAGAGACGCTGGGAGCGGCCGGGCGGCCGCTCTTTGCGCTTTCCGTGACCTTATAACGATCGGAGTGAGAATGATGGATGTGGTGAAGCGAAAATGGGCGCCGTATCTTTTTCTGTCACCGTATATGCTGTTCTACGCGGCCTTTGGCCTGATTCCAATCCTGTTTTCGTTCTACGTGAGTCTGACGAGCTGGAACGGGATTGGTAAAAAAACGTTTGTTGGGCTGGACAACTATGCCTTTCTGTTTAATCCCGACTCCTACTTCTTCACCTCAGTCGGGAATACGCTGCTGTTCGTGGCCGTATCGCTGCCACTTCAGATGGCATTTGGCCTTGCGATTGCTTCGCTGCTCTACAGCAAATTCGTGAAGTGGAAGGCTTTTTTCCAGCTCGTCAACTTCCTGCCGTATATCGTCACGCCGGTTGCGGTCGGTCTCATGTTCAACCTGCTGTTCGATTGGCAGGCCGGCTTCGTCAACAAGCTGCTGCTCGAATTCGGGCTCATCGACGAAGGGATCTATTGGCTTGGCGAACCGATGTATGCCCGTATCGTCATCATCCTTATGCTGTTTTGGAAGGGCTTTGGCTACACGATGATCTTTTATCTGGCAGGACTTGCTAACATATCGAAGGATTTGCATGAGGCGGCTGCCGTCGACGGGGCGACCGGCATGAAAGCGTTCTGGACCATAACGCTGCCCTTGCTTCGCCCGGTCACAACCTTCGTTGCCATTACGGGAATCATCGGCGGCTTTCAATTGCTTGAGGAGCCGATGCTGCTGCTTGGCGGCGCAGGAATGGGCTCGGCGTCTGCCGTCATCGGCGGACCGGAACGCTGCTGCCTGACGACCGTCTGGAATATGTATGATACGGCATTTGGCAGTACAACTCGTTACGGACTAGGCGCGGCGATCGCTTACGGACTTTGCGTTATTATTGCCGTGTTCTCGTTTGTTGGCACCAAGTTCTACAGGGAGGAATCCTAAATGAGTACACGATCGCGTACGGTTACTGCGACGCTTGGTATCGCGCTGCTGTCGATCGTCGCCTTGCTGCCGTTTTACATTATGGTTGTTATGGGGACTTACAAGAACGAAGACCTTTTTACGAAGATCGTACTTTATCCGGGCAACTACCTTGTGGAAAACTTCAAGACGGTTGCAGCGAGCCGGTTTGATCTGGCCTACTGGAACAGTTTTGTCGTCTCGGCTGCCAGCACGCTGCTGTCGGTGTTCGTCAGCGCGCTTGCCGGGTTTGCGTTCGCGAAATACGATTTTAAGTTTAAATCGAAAATTTTCGGGGCCGTTCTGCTGACGATGATGATTCCGGGCCAGCTTGGCCTGGTCGCGTACGTGATCGAGATGCGATATCTGAACCTTTCCGATACGTTGATGCCGCTAATCCTGCCATGGGTGGCAAATGCGTTTGGAGTATACTGGATGACGCAGTTCATTCGCGGCGCGGTACCGGTCGAGGTGATCGAGAGCGCGCGCATCGACGGCTGCTCGGATCTGGGGATCTTCTTCCGGATCGTGCTGTCCTTTATTTATCCGGCATTAACAACGCTGTCGCTGTTGGTCTTTCTCTGGTCGTGGAATAATTACCTGCTGCCGTTAATTGTCATTAACAAGCCGGAGATGTACACCATCCCGCTTGGCATCACGACGCTGGGCTCCGCGTACAGAACCGATCTTGCGGCGCAAATCCTTGGACTGTCGATCGGAACGCTGCCGGTGCTTGTTCTATTCGCAATTGGTTCGAAAAGCTTCATTCGGGGTTTAACGGCTGGATCGGTTAAAGGGTAAACGCTGAAAATAAAAACGAGCCAATGGAATTCAAATTCCCTTGGCTCGTTTTTGTTTTATTTCGCGATTGCCGTCCGCCCGATGGCGTCCAGTCGTTTCTTTGCTTCCTCGTAGACGTCGCCTGGAAGCGGGCCAAGCTCGGCGCAACGGAGATTTTCCGCCAAGTGGGAGGGATTCTTGGTGCCCACGATCGTTGTCGTCATGGAAGGGTGGGAGAGGGTGAAACGAAGCAGAAACCCGGTCCGCTGCTCGCCATGTTCCAAGAGGTCGTCCAGCTTCGCTTGCTCCCATGCGCTCCAGCGTTCCTCCGAACCTCGCCCGATACCCGGTTCGCCTTGGCCAACGCCGCCGCGCACGATGATGCCGGCTCCTGTGCCCGCGGCTTTCGTCACCCAATCCTCGTGTTCTCGTTCCAGGGCGGAGTAGGGCAGCTGGAACGTATCGAATGCTCCCCAGTCCACGAATGCCGGAAGATTCGGAAGGTAAGAGGAAACGCCGATGTAACGGGCTTTGCCGCTGGCTTGAATTTCCTTCAGGACGTCGACCAGCGCGCCTTCCTCGGCTTGCTGCACCGTTGGTCCATGCAGCTGCAAGACGTCGACATAGTCGGTTTTCATGCGCTTTAAACTTGTATCGATGTTATGAAGCAGATTATCGCGCGTCCAAATATGGGACGTCTCGTCATGCTCGCCGCGGTTCGTGACGCAGCAGCCGCATTTTGTGGCTAGAATAAACTCGTTCCGGCGGTGACTGATGAAGCGGCCGATTAGTTCTTCGCTGCGGCCGTAATCGTAAGAAGTGTCTATCAGGTTGATGCCCGCGTCGAGTACGGTATTCAGGATGATGCCCGCATCGGCGTCCTCGACCGGTCTTCCGTTCCATACGCGGGGTCCGCGTATTTCCATGGCTCCGTAGCTTAATTTCGTAATCTGCAGACCGGTACGGCCTAATATCGCTTTATCCATTAATTAAGCTCCTTTTTATTCCTATTTTACCTCATAACCGGACATCGCTGGAAGGGCCGCTATTTTCATTGCGGCGCGCTTCTTCGAGCTCCTGCTCCCAAGTCAAATGCCGGTAAGGCAGGGCAGCTGTGTCGGTGTCGAACCATTGAATGAAGTCCTGCCACATGGCCGTCGTCCAGGCTGCATCGATTTGCGCCGTCGTATAGGTTCTGCTGTTCAAGCGGGCAAAGCCAAACACGTCGCGGACCTGCGATTTTTCCGCATGGGTTGCCGTCAATTCCGCCAAGTGGGCCGGGATGAAGATGACGCCTGCGGGCGTGCCAAGCACAACGTCGCCGGGGAGGCAGACGGCCCGGCCAATGCGGGCGGGAACGTTCATGCCAACCATCGTGACGTCGGCGATTGCGGTAGGATCGCTGCCCCGATAGAAAACATTAATGTTTTCGATTTGCTGAACCTGCTGATTGTCGCGTATACCGCCCCAAATAACGGCCCCTCCGGTCTTCGTACGGGTTGAGATAGCGGTGGACAGGTTGCCTCCTACGTAGGTGCCTTGATAGATTTTATCGAACATATCAATAACAGCGACATCCTCTTCCTCCAGCGAATCGATCACCCATTGGTTGAAAAAGCCTCTGCGATCCTCTTGCTCATGGCCGTAATTGAGCAGCGTATCATGCAAATCCGGACGTTTAGGCACCATTACGGCCGTAACCGCGCGGCCAACCATCACCTTGTTCGGGTGAATGATTTTGAAATCGCCCTCGAATTGATAATGATATCCTCTCGACCAGAGGGGGCCCCAAGCCTCCTCGAGCGTGATCCTGCCTAATCGGGCAAGAACGCTGGACGGCACTTTGGGACGGCCGTCGGGAAAGCGCTCGCCTTGCCATAGCGGCGATAACTGAATTGTATCTTCGGCATTATTAAATTTCATATCGGACACCTCGCTTTATTTTTTGTCTTGCAGCTTAGCTCCAGAGACGGTCGTTGGACCAGTAACCGTTCCATTCGTCGGTAGGGAGCCAGAGTCCTGGAATCTCAGGGTGCAGATGTTGCGCGATAACCTCGTCGTTAAGCGATTCGATGCCAAGGCCCGGCGCATCGGGTACATGAATGAAGCCGTTCTGGACCAGCGGCTTTGGCAGCTTGCTGACGATTAGATCGTCCCACCATTCCACATCGACGGAATGGTATTCGAGCGCCAGGAAGTTTTCCGTGGCGGCTGCGGCATGCACGGCTGCAAGGCAGGCGATTGGGCTCTCCGCCATATGAATAGCCATCGCAACACCGTATTCCTGGGCCATGTCGCCGATTTTTTTCGTTTCCAGAATACCGCCCGTCGTAAGCACGTCGGGATGGATGACGGATACGCCGCCGGATTCGAGGAGCGGTTTGAAGTTCTCCTTGAGATAGATGTCCTCTCCGGTGCAGACCGGAGTTGTCACCGCGCTTGCGAGCTGGGCATATTGGTTTGTGTATTGCCACGGAATCATGTCTTCCATCCAAGCCAGGTTGTACTTTTCGATGCGACGTCCTAGCTTGATGCAATCCTGCAAGCCGATGTGCCCGAAATGGTCTACCGCAAGAGGTACCTCGTAGCCGACGACCATGCGAACGTCTGCCACGTATTGCTCCAGCATGTCGAGACCTTTTTCCGTTACATGGATGCCCGTAAACGGATGCGCGATGTTATAAATATCGTAGTGGCGGCTGCGTATTTCCCGCAGCTGATGCTCGGAAAGATTCGAATGCTTTCGGGAATACCAGGCTTTGGACAGCGCTTTCATATCCTCCAAGAAACCAAGCGGGGCGCTTAACGTTCCGGGCTCGTTAATAATTTGATTGATGCCCAGATCCATCTTAAGGAAGGTGTAGCCTTGTTCCATTCTTTTTTGCAGCGCCAGGCCCATAGCTTTCCCCGTATCTTTACCGTCAACGTCGGTGTCGCAATACATGCGGATCTTGTCGCGGAATTTGCCGCCCAGCATTTGATAGATGGGCATGCCGTAAGCCTTGCCGGCAATATCCCAAAGGGCGATCTCGATGCCGCTCACGCCGCCGCCTTGCCGGGAATGTCCGCCGAATTGCTTGATTCTGCGGAACAGCTTGTCGATATTACACGGATTTTCGCCCAGCAGTCTGCTTTTGAGCTGAAGGGCAAACTGTTTGTCGGCGCCGTCGCGCACTTCGCCGAAGCCAACGATGCCTTGGTTCGTGAACACCTTGATCAGGCTGCAGTGCATGGGAGCTCCTGCGATATCGGCAAAACGAATGTCGGTAATGCGAAGCTCCGAAGGATTGGAATAGGTGTTGACGTGAGCTAACGTGCTTTCATAGGTTTCCTGTTGAGTCATGGGCAATGCTCCTTTGCGGGAATATGGGTATAGGGCAGGTTACATCAACATGCCGGCACCATCCATGCGGATGGTCGAGCCGGTCATAAACGAAGTTTCGTCTGAGGCCACGTAGCAGGCGAGTGAAGCGATATCCGCAGGCAATCCGACGCGTCCAAGCGGAAATTTTTTGCGGTTTGGTTCCTTATGCGATGCCTTGAACTTGCCGACGTCGACCGCGCCGGGCGCAATCGTATTGACCGTTATGCCATAACGGGCCAGCTCAATGGCGCTTTCCCTCCCGAGCATTTTGATGCCGCCTTTCGACATGCAGTAGACGACGTCGAAGTCGGTAGGTCTTTTGCCATGCACGGAGGAAATGTTAATAATGCGGCCGAAATGCCGTTCCTTCATATAAGGGATAACCGCCTGCATGCATTGCCAGTACCCTTTAAGGTTGATGTTCATGACGCGGTCGTATAGTTCTTCCGTATAGTCGAACCAATTAAGATTAAGCTGCAGCGCGGCATTGTTGACCAGAATGTCGATGCCGCCATGCTCAGCCGCAGCCGTATCGACCATGCTCATGATCTGCTCCCGATCCGCGACATCGGCCTGCACGGTTACGCATTGGCCGCCAAACTCTTCGATTTGATGCTGCGTATCTTTGGCTCCCGCATCGCTGGAGTTGTAGTGGATGGCAACCTTCGCTCCGCGCCTTGCAAGCTCCAAGGCAATACCTTTGCCGATGCCGGTTCCCGCGCCGGTGACAAGTGCCGATTTTCCTGTCAAGTTGTGGCTCATAGCGATCGCGCCTCCCCCTCGGACGGCTTGTTCATGCGATGATCCATATAATGCAGGAGAAAACCGCCGTCCAGCCGTATATCTGCTCCGTTCAGATAACAGGCTTCCTCTCCGGCCAGGAAGAAAGCCAGCTCGGCCAGATCGTTAGCCGTCCCAAGCTTTGTGCTTGGCACCTTGTAACGGTAATCGTCGTAAAGTCCGGAAACAGGGCTTTGGAACGTCATATCCGAGCCCTCGATTGGGCCCATCTCAATTACATTGACGCGGATGCCGGATCGGCCGAGAAACAAGGCCGCTTCATGTGCCAGCATCTTTACCGATCCTTGCGAGGCGCTGTAAGCGAAGGACGATCCAGTAGGCTTCTCGTTATGAATAGAGCTGACGAAGATGATGCTTCCGAAGCCTCTTGCCGCCATCCGTTTGCCTAGCGCTTGGGTACAGAAGAAGGCAGATTTGGCATTTTTCCGCATGATTTCGACAAATGCCGTTTCTTCGCAGCTTTCGACAGAGGCGGGAGTTATCGCGCAGCAATTATGGATCATAACGTCGATAGGGCCAAGAAGCTTCTCGGATTGATCCAGCATCGTTGATATCTCGCCGCTGCTGCTAAGATCGGCATGGGTAACAAGCAGGTTTGAGCCTGCGGCTGTGCAGGAAACGAGCACATTGTCCCAATCCTTATCCTCTCGAAAACTATTCAGAATGAGATTCGCGCCACCTTGACTGAACCGTGCGATAAGTCCATCGGCGGACCAGCTGTCGGCATCCGCGATAAAGACCACTTTCCTCTTCAAACCATGTACACCCCCTCATGAATACTGGACTCTTTTCGGCAGGCGATATGCTTTACATGACCATCTTACCGACCGATTGAAGCGGAAAGCCATGCGGCAAAATTATGATTTTGTTTGTTTTTTTACGGTTGAGGCAGCTTGAAAAAAGTGGGAAATTTTCATCTTGACTTTCCCGTCCGAAGCGACTAGCATCGAATTATCGATTATCGATAATCCACAAAATTTCCAAACCTCAAGGTGGTGAGAGCCCGTGTCCATCGAAACAGCCAGTTCAGAGCAAAGTCCAATCTCTCTTAGCGAGCATGTCTATATTGCTTTAAAGAGAAAAATTATGAAGGGTGAACTGCTGCCCGGACACCGCATGATCGTTCTGGATATCGCCAAACAATTCAGCGTCAGTCAAGCACCCGTCAGGGAGGCGCTCGAGAGGCTGAAGCAGGAAGGTCTCATTGTTGGCAAAATGAATAAAGGCTCGGCTGTTTCCGAGATTACGGCCAAGGAGATACGAGACATTTACGAGCTTCGGCAAATGGTCGAAGGTCAAGCGCTCCGTGCAACGATGAAAGTGCTGGAGGATAAGGATATTGCTTACCTGGAAAGCGTCATTGAGGGCATGCGGGAAGCGATCGACAAGGAAGATCCGTACCGGCTGGTTGAACTGGATATGCTCTTTCACGGGTACTTTTATTTGAGGAGCGGCAATGCTCTTCTCTACGACATTTGGAACAGTATCAAAACGAAAGTTATGCGCTTTATTACGGTAACGAACAAGGATCACCCGGGCCATACGCTTTCTGACTCCCATACCGAAATTTTGGATCTGATCAAATCAGGCGACGTCGATAAGACGGAAACGAATCTGATAAGGGGATTGGATTTCTATAAAAACTATACCGGAGAGTAGCCCGTCTGCCTTAATCTTTTATTCATCCTTTCTTAAGAGAGGAGTGCCGATTATGAAGCAAGGGGTAATGGATCGTGCCCAAACGCTAAACGACCTGCTCCCCGGCAGAAGCTTTGAAGCCGGAGAAATGAAGAGGAGGCTGGAAGTGAGCGGGCTGCATGCTTATTACTCTTACCCGGCTCTAGCCCTGTTTTGCGTTAGCAGCGCGGAGGCGGATTTATGGTCCCGGAGATACGCTGTGGATGAACTGTATGCGGTCATCAAGCGTCATGGGCAGGGCAACACCGCTATCCTACCGGATGACAAGGGAAACGTCGCAGTCCTATTCTCCTGGGACGACCGCGAATCCATCATGAAGTTGTACGGCACCATTTGCAAGCAAGAGCATAGCTTTAACCCTCAATTGATCTCGCTAGGCATCAGCAATCCTACTTCGCAATTATCAAGTCTGCATCACGGATACGAACAAGCCCTCTTCGCCGTGAAACACCGATTCTACCAAAAACATTCGCAGCCCATTTACTACAGCAGTATTCCCCAGTATGCAACGGACGCCGAATATCCCCGGGATAGGGAAGACGAGCTTCTGCGTCTCTTGACTAGCGATTCCATCACCGAACATTCATTAACCCGGCAAGCGGTAAAAAACTTCTACGGGCAGCTCATTCGCAACGGTCCGCTGCCGGTCAAGAAAGTCGTTGACGCGACGCTTCAGCTGCTGATTAGCCTGCAGCTTCGGGTCAAATACGAACTTGGACAGTCCCATTTATGCAACACGCCCGATATGACGGCGCTTATGCAGCTGAATACGCTGGAAGAAATGACGGATTCCGTGTGCCAGGCGATAAAAGGAATGGGAGGAACGCCTTGCGGCGCCGACAGCCTAAATCGCAACCTAGTTAAGAAAGCGGTTACATTGATGGAGGAGGAATACGATAAGGCATCCTTGCATTACGTCGCCGATAAAGTATTTATCACTCCCGCCTATTTAAGCTTTTTATTCAAATCGAAAATGGGCGTCACGTTTATCGAGCATTTGACCCGCATCCGGATATCCCATGCCAAAAAGCTGCTCAAGCAGACGCATCTGAGAAACTATGAGGTCGCCGAGCGCGTCGGCTATCAGGACTCTCGTTATTTCAGTCAAATTTTCAAAAAGAAGGTAGGTTTGTCACCTAGCGAATTCCGAGACGCAAATTAAGCAGCTATCCATCATCTCATTGGGGGTTATTTACGATGAAACTAGCCGAGTTTTTCACTTCCCATCCGAACCAGCTATGGCATTTGGCCAAGCAGATGGGCGTCGATTACGCCGTTGGCCCGCTGCCGAAGGAAGATAACGGCATGAAGCCTTGGGATTTTATGAATCTGCTGCACATGAAGCAGCGTTACGAGAATCACGGCATCCAGCTGCTGGTTATTGAATCGGCGCCGCCAACGAATAAGATTAAGCTTGGCTTGCCGGGCCGCGACGAAGAAATTGAATGGATGGGCCAGCTTATTACGAATATGGGCGCACTTGGCATCCCCGTCTTATGCTACAATTTCATGGCGCAATTCAATTGGTTCCGCACGTCGACAACGACGCGTACGCGAGGCGGAGCGCTTGTGTCCAGCTACGATCATTCCTTGATGCAAAGCGCGCCGCTTACGGAAGCGGGGATCGTAACGGAGGATCAATTGTGGGACAACCTGCGTTATTACTTGGAGAGAATAGTACCAATTGCCGAGAAGGCGAAGGTCAAGCTGGCTTTGCACCCCGACGATCCGCCTATAAGCCCGATTCGCGGCGTATCGCGTATTCTCCGTAATGCGGAGGCTTTGCAGCGCGCAATTGATCTCGTGCCAAGCGAATACAGCGGAATTACGCTATGCCAAGGGACGCTGGCGACCGCTGGCGAGCATATCCCGGATGTCATCCGCCATTTTGCGAATCGGAACAAGTTATTTTTCGTGCATTTCCGCGACGTCGTGGGTACGCCGGACAAATTCCAGGAGACGTTCCACGATGACGGCAAGACCGATATGTACGAAGCGATGAAAGCGTATTATGAGGTTGGATTTGAAGGACCGGCAAGACCGGACCATGTTCCGACAATGGAAGGGGAAGACAACGCGAATCCCGGCTACGAAACGCTTGGGCGTCTGTATGGCGTTGGGTATATTAAAGGGTTGATGGAGGCTGCCATGGCGGAACGAAGGACGCTTGCGGGGAACCTGAACGGATAAGCAAGTTTAATAGAGGGATCAAGCTATGCATGCTGCGGCTGCATAGCTTTTTTTCATGTTCGAATGGATCTATTAAGGTCTTTTAAGAGTGTAAAAAAACAAACCAATTCATAATTCTATCGCATGTACACATGTAAGCGATTTCAATAAAATGAGCCTTATAGATGCTGTGAGGGGGGATGAACATGAAATGAAGGCTGAAGCTATGAATAAGCCGGCAACGGCAACAAAGCTGCGCTTGACGAAGAAGCTCAAAGGAACCAATGATAACAATCTGGCAGGCTACATTTTCATTTCACCTTGGTTAATAGGCTTTTTGCTGCTTACCGCATGGCCAATCATCCAGTCGTTTTATTTGTCCTTTACGGAGTATTCGCTGCTCGAGGCTCCGACCTGGACCGGAACAGATAACTACGCCAACATTTTCACTAGCGATAACGATTTCAAGACATCGCTTAAAGTCACCTTTATCTTCGTGTTGTTTTCCGTCCCGCTGAAGCTTTTCTTTTCCTTGATGGTCGCGATGATGCTGAACAAAAATGTGAAGGGCATGAATCTGTACCGGACGGCGATCTATTTCCCTTCTCTCATTGGCGGGAGCATTGCCGTGGCGGCGCTGTGGCGCAACATGTTTAATCTGAACGGTTATTTTAATCACGTGCTTTCCTGGTTCGGCATTCAAGGCGTCGGCTGGATAACGAATCCGCATACCTCGCTCGGAACTCTTATTCTGCTGAATACGTGGCAATTCGGTTCTACGATGGTTATATTCCTGGCCGGGTTGAAGCAGATTCCGGGCGAGCTTTACGAATCGGCGTCGGTTGACGGCGCATCGAAGCTGAGAAAGTTTTTCCACATTACGCTTCCGATGCTGTCGCCGGTTATGTTTTTCAACTTGGTGCTTGGCATTATCGGCTCCTTCCAAATGTTCACCTCCGCGTTTATCGTTACGCAGGGCGGCCCGATCAATTCGACGTATATGTACGCGCTGTTCCTCTACGAGAAGGCGTTTAAGCATTATCAAATGGGATATGCCTCGGCGCTTGCTTGGATTCTGCTCGTTATCGTAGCGCTAATGACCGCCATTAACTTCCTGGTATCGCGCTACTGGGTATTTTACGAGACGGACGGAGGGAAGCAAAAGTGAACAAAGCGCTTAAGAATTATAAAGTTACCAGCCATCTGCTGCTGATTGCGTTCTCTCTCCTGATGCTTTATCCCGTTATCTGGTGGGTGGGCGCTTCGCTCAAAACGACAGCCGAGATGAGCTCGCCTTCCCTCTGGCCATCGACCCCTATATGGGAAAATTACACAAAGGGTTGGCAATTCTCCCCTGAATTTACGTTTGGACGTTTCTTCGGAAATACGCTGCTTATGGAGTTCTGGAACGTGCTGGGAGGCGTTCTTACAAGCGCGATCGTCGCATACGGCTTTGCCCGTCTGAACTTTAAGTTTCGCGGAGCGTTATTCTCGATCCTGTTGCTTACGATGATGCTGCCGGGGCAAGTGACGATCGTTCCGCAGTATATTCTCTACAATAAGCTGCAGCTCATGGACAGCTACATACCTTTAGTTCTTCCTCACTTCTTCGGGGGCGGCGCATTCTTTATCTTTTTGCTCGTGCAATTCATAAGAGGCATCCCGCGGGAGCTAGACGAAGCGGCCAAGATCGACGGTGCTTCCGTCTACGGTATTTTCTATCGGATTGTTTTACCGCTGATTAAGCCTGCCTTGGTAACCGTGGCGATCTTTACGTTTATATGGAGCTGGGATGATTTCTTCGCGCAAATGCTGTACTTGAATTCGGTAGGCAAGTTTACGGTTGGTCTAGCGCTGCGCATGTACGTTGATCAGTTCGAGATCCAATGGGGCAGGCTGCTTGCGATGTCGCTGCTTTCGGTTATGCCGTCCGTCATTTTGTTCTTCTTCGCGCAGAAGCAATTTGTTGAGGGAATTGCAACGACGGGCTTAAAGGGATAACGGCATGGCCGATCCAACTTCCAAATACAAAGTAAAGGGGAAAAAAAGATGAAGCGAAGTGTCTACAAAGGATTCACGTTATTAATGCTCGCCGCCACACTGGCATTGTCGGCTTGCGGGAACGGAGGCGCGAACAACGGGGAGGCGAATGCTTCGAACGCTGGCGGCAATGGCCCCTCCAATGCTCCGGTGAAGCTCAAAATCATGTGGCAAGGCGCGGATATCCGGCATCAGGCGATGCTGAAAACGCAGGAGGTCTATACGAAATTAAATCCGTCGATCACCTTCTCGCCCGAATATATGGCATGGGACGATTATTGGAAGAAGCTTCCGACATTGGCCGCTTCCCATTCGCTGCCGGATGTTCTTCATATGGACGGGGCATACATTCAAGAATATGCGACCAGAGGTACGCTGGAGGATTTATCGGATATCGATCTTAGCGGCGTAATCGACGATAAGACGCTCGAGAACTTGAAAATCGGCGGCAAGCTTTACGGCATTCCGATCAGCCGCAACGCGCAAGGCATCGCCTTCAACAAGGAAGCGCTTGAGGCTGCAGGCATCGAACTGCCGAAGAAAGACTGGACTTGGGACGAATATTTCGACTTTGCGAGAAATGCCCGCGCCAAGCTTCCGGATGGCGTCTATCCGATCAGCGACACGGATACTTGGGATTTTTACCAGTATTATCAAATGTCTTACGGCAAAGGCCGGATTATTCAAGAGGATGGCAAGAAGTTTAATCTGGATAAAGACCTGTTCATGAAGTTCTACGGCATACACGCGGAATTCCGTGAAAAGAAAATCGTTCCTCCTGCGGACATGGTCAGCGCATTTAAGGAAAACGACCCGCAAGCGGACCCGATGGCAAGCGGCAAAGTGATGACGCGGGGCGCAACGGTAGGTTCGGTAGGGGCGCTTGAGCAGTTAATGCCCGGAAAAATAGACGTCGTTAACCTTCCGGTCGGGCCTGAAGGTGGCGGCTGGGCGCAGCCAACCATCTTCCTCAGCGTAAGCACCGATTCCAAGCACAAGGATGAGGCGAAGGCTTTCATCAAATGGTTCGTGACGGATAAGGCAGCCGGCCAAACGTATGGCACGAATTTCGGCATTCCGATCTACGACGAGATCTACACAGCGCTTGAGCCTACCCTGGCGCCGAAGGAGAAGCTGGGCAAGAAGCTATACGATACGGCGATTGACAAAGCAATGCCGTTCTCCCCGGCTGCGGCAGGGTGGACGGAGTGGGTAGACAACTACAAGAAAACGATGGATTCCGTTATGTTCGGCCAGAAATCGATTGAAGATGCCTATAACGAGATTTCCAAGTCAGGCAACGCGATTGCAGAGAAGCAAGCCGCGAAATAATTATCCTTGAAAACGAGTGAACGAAAAGGGGCAAACCTATCCGGGTTTGCCCCTTTTAGCTAACATTAGTAGGATTGATGTGCTTATTCCTGTATGATAGACAAGAAGTATTGAAATTTTGGAGGTTTACATGTCCTGGAGCAAAATGAAGCAGCAACTGGAGAGCTTTCTTAGTCCGGCGTTACTGGGGAGGGTCGAATACCGGTCAACCAGCTACCGTTATTTACCCGATAAAGCAGGGCTTTGTTATATAGCTGTAGAAAAGAAGAACGTATTTAATATGACCGATGCAACTACATCGATCAGATGGTATCAGACCGAGCAAGAAATTAAGAACGACCCGCAGCTCCAAATTCCGATCAGCAAGGATGAGATCGAGGCGGTCCGAACAGATACCAAAGGGCTTGTTCCTGAGGACCGTCTAAAGGTCATTGCAAGAGGCAGAAAAATAGGCGAGCTTGCAAAGGAGCTTTTGTCGGCGCAGACATCCCTAAGCAAATCAAACTTTGTTGTCATAGCCAATAAATTTTTGTCGCTTTCCATTGAGGAGAGCATGGAGAGCAATGATATCTTATTGAATATCCTGGCGTTGATTGACAGAAGGGTCGGGAAAAAACGGCTTCAAAACATGAGCGATAAGATCAAATTAAAGCATCCCGTCGTTCAGTATTTCTATGAGCTAAGGCTAAGTACGATGTGAGGTATTACAGTTTTAAGATTAACCGCTTACCGTTCTCATACGGTAAGCGGTTTTTAATTTAAAAGTTTATGAAATCAGAAATAATAAGTGAATAATAAATTTTTAAGATCTTTTTAATACCTGCCTTCTATACTGATTCAAACGTTGAAGAGAGATGGGGAATGCACATGAAACATAGTCGTAGCGTATTTGTTCCCGCCGTTGTTGTGGCGCTGGCAAGTCTTGCCTTGATCTACTACGCATTTTTTGGCACAATCCATCAGGGCCCTCCCGGTATAAAGCCTGGTGAAAGAGGCAGCGAAGGCCTATTCAAGACCATGGGAACGATCGCAGTCTGGTGCGCCGCCGTTAGTTACGCGTGGCTGCGATTGAAGCGCAAGCGCAAATCGTCGTCTCCTTTTGTGAAGAAGCTGGTCAAGCTTTTTGACAAAGCGCATCGACTTGCCGGTTATGCAGCAATCGTCTTGATCGCTGCGCATGGCATTTATTTTTTGACGCAATCGAGAATAAAGGACGACACTTATACAGGTATCGCAGGATTTGCGCTGCTGCTTTCGTTAGGGATCTACGGTTTTCTAATCCGCCGCGTCAAGAACAAGCATTTGCGAAAAATTCATTTCTCGCTGGCAACCGCATTTGCCGTTGTGGCTATTATACATGCAGGCGGTTCGGCGATTATTGCGATACTCAGCACTATCGTGTTCTGGGGATTGGTCTGGCTGATTGAACGAAGGGCGGCCCAGTTGAACGAGAATAGAGCAGCATAACCTTTCAGTGAACTCACGGCGGGCAGAAGTCCGCTGTGAGTTCCGGGATTTACATATCTTTTGGACGATCTAATTGGTCTTGATAAAAATCAAAATACAGTTTCCCATCCGTACCTTTAACAGCATAGAACACCTCGGTAAGTGAATGGCCTTTCTTTTGCACCGCTTTTTCGATCGTTTCCGTCTTAATATTTGCTTCATTATAAATGTTCGTAAATAAACTTGCCCTCTTTTATGAGTTCTATAGGAAAGCTAGATGGTTTTGGCGGTTTATTTTGAGAATTCAGTTCATGTAGATTGAGAGGCCGATATTCTTTCATCCTTAGAACGGAAAGCTTACCGCTATTTTCGAGTAAGGCATACTCCACTTCAGAAATGTCGAAGATTTCCTTCTCTCGAAGCATTTCGTAAAAGGAATCCAACGTTAATTTGTTTTTCTTCATGTTCTCCTCAAGAAGGTAACCGCCCTACACGATGACGGAGGCCTTTCCGAATAACAATCTCTCCATCCTTCTTCCCTTCAAGGATAAAAGACTAAGCAACCACGAGGTAACAGTAAACACACCTAGCGAGATTAAAAGATGGGAAAGATTTATCTTCTCGTTAAAAGCAATGTTCGCCGCTGCCTAGGATAATCGCGGTTACGAAATCATGGCTATTCATATTTGATAATGTTTGTAATTTTTCTTGAAGCCCCTCTATTTATTCGAATACAAAAAAGACCAGCTAAAATGCTGATCTTGATTGTTTCATTCATTAAGTTAAAGGCAAAAACTGTCGTCCGTATTCCCCATGATGATGGATGGCGGCATGCTCGATCTGGATGGTCGAGTGGACGATGCCGTATTTCTCCTTCAATAATTCGTTTAAGGCAAGCGTAATGCAATATGGCTGGGTATTGGAATGCGCAAGGACATGAGCTGTTAAGGAATAATGGTCCGTCGATATTGCCCACAGGTGCATATCATGCACGTCTAATACACCTGCTATGCTGCTCAAATCCTGACGTATCGCTTCCAAATCAAATTGCTCCGGCACAGCCTCCATTAGAATGACGTAAGACTCCCGGATAATTTTTACGCCGCCGATCGCGATAATGCCGCCTATTACCATGCTTATAATCGGATCGAAGATAAGAATACCGGTGGCTTTCATCAGAATGGCGGATACGATTACGCCAGCCGAGCTGAGCGTATCGCCTATGAAATGCCATAACGCGCTTTTGACATTGAGGTTTTCTTCTTCTTTCGTGCTCCGGTGAAGAAGCAAGGTAAGTACGACATTTACGACTAAACCGATCACGGCAATGCCGAGCATGAGGCCCATATCTACCGGCTGGGGATGGATTAGCCGCTGAACGCCTTCGTACCAGATAAACACCGCAATAGCCACTAGCGCAAGACCATTCAAGAAGGAGGCCATAATCTCAAACCTCACGAACCCGAAGGTGTATTGGCTGGTAGGCTGCCGTGATGCCATATAGATGGCGAACATGCTTAAGCTAAGCGCGAGCACATCGGATACCATATGCGCGGAATCGGAGAGCAGAGCAAGCGAGCCGGACAATAAGCCGCCGATAATTTCAATGGCAGTAAAGATTGAGGTTAACGTCAAGGTGAGCCACAGCGTCTTTTTGGATGTGGACTGTTCTTTCACGTGCGGAAGATGATGATAATCCCCTTTGTTCATCTCATTCACTCCTTCGCCCTAGATTAGAATAATTATAAATTAATAATGTAGCTTAAGTATATGCCCTCAACAGCCAAATGTTCAAATGAACATTATATGGATAACAGAAGGAATTCTCATTCTCATAAACGCCCTCTCAACTTTCACATGTACATACAAGTTTCATTGATGTTATACTGTCTACAGACAAGTTAGTTATACAGGAAATCATACAAATTCATTATTCATAAACGGAGGAACAAACATGAGTCTTGATGTGAGAGAGGCTATTAAGAACGGCAAAACGGTACTTGGAATCGAGCTGGGTTCAACCCGGATTAAAGCAGTTCTCATCGGTGAAGACAATACGCCAATTGCATCGGGCAGTCATGACTGGGAGAACAGCCACCTCAATAATATTTGGACGTACAGCCTGGAGGATATTTGGAAGGGCATTCAAGACAGCTATCAGAAGATGGCGGGCGATGTGAAACAGCGGTATGGCATGGCTTTACAAACCGTTGGCGCTATTGGTTTTAGCGGAATGATGCATGGCTATATGGTGTTTGATGAGGCTGGCAATCAGCTTGTTCCTTTCCGTACATGGAGAAACAATATAACGGAGCAGGCTTCGGCTGAGCTGAGCGAATTGTTTAATTTCCATATTCCTCAGCGCTGGAGCATTGCTCATCTATATCAAGCGATTCTGAATCAGGAAGCGCATATCTCCGATATTCATTTCCTGACGACTCTGGCGGGGTACATTCATTGGAAATTGACCGGGCAGAAAAATCTTGGCGTAGGCGAAGCATCGGGCGTATTCCCGATTGATATCCATACGGGAAGCTTTAGCGAGGTTATGATTCATCAGTTTAATGAGCGGATTGCGGCAAAAGAGCTTCCTTGGAAGCTCGAGGACATTTTGCCTCAAGTATTGGTTGCGGGTGAGCATGCGGGGGTACTGACTGAAGAAGGCGCGAAGCTTCTGGACGTGACAGGAGAGCTGCAGGCTGGAATTCCGTTCTGCCCAGCCGAAGGTGACGCCGGAACCGGCATGGTTGCAACGAACAGTATCGCGAAGCGCACGGGCAACGTGTCCGCGGGAACCTCGGTATTTGCGATGGTTGTTCTGGAGAAGGAGCTGTCCAAGGCCTATGATGAAATCGACCTCGTTACGACGCCTACCGGCAATCTGGTTGCAATGGCTCACTCCAATAACTGTTCGTCGGATCTGAATGCATGGGTGGGCTTGTTTGACGAATTTGCCAAGGCAATGGGCCTGAACGTTGACGCAAACAAGCTGTACGGTACGCTGTACAATCTGGCGCTGCAAGGCGATCCGGACGGCGGCGGACTGCTGGCTTACGGTTACCTTTCGGGCGAGCATATGACGCATTTCGAAGAAGGCCGTCCATTGTTTGTGCGTTCCTCCGAGAGCAACTTCAATCTGGCGAATTTCATGCGCGTTCATCTGTTTACGGCGCTTGGAGCGCTTAAGATCGGCATGGATATTCTGCTTAAGCAAGAGGAAGTGAAGCTTGATCAGATCCTTGGTCATGGCGGCTTGTTCAAGACCGAAGGCGTAGGGCAGAAAATTATGGCGGGCGCGCTGAACGTTCCGGTCTCCGTCATGGAGACGGCCGGTGAAGGCGGAGCATGGGGGATTGCCCTGCTTGCTTCCTATATGATGAACAAAACCGAGAACGAGACGTTGGAAGAATTCCTGAACGAGAACGTATTCGCAGGCAAAGCCGGCTCGCAGGTTTCCCCTGATCCGAAGGATGTGGAAGGCTTTGAAGTCTTTATGAAACGGTATAAGACGGGACTTTCCATTGAAAGAGCCGCGGTTGAAAACTTGAAATAAGCCGTTGTCTGGAGCAAGCGGATAGAAGGAACGATTGGAGCCGGGAGTAGTATTTCCTGGCTCCGATTTGTTAATCTATACTCATATCGCAGAATCGTACAGACAAGCTAGCAAAGGGGCAAGTTCATGAAAGAAAAATCATTGCCGAAATACATTCAGCTTAAAAAAGAAATATTGGTGTGGCTGGATACGGGAAAGCTTCAGCCCAATGAGCAGATGCCGTCGGAGAACGAAATATCCGAACAGTTCGGACTAAGCCGGCAAACGGTCCGTCAAACGCTTGGGGAGCTTGAGAAGGAAGGCAGACTTTACCGCCTGCAAGGGAAGGGGACCTTCGTAGCGGATGCGCGGGAAAGCGAGAGCCGCGTGGAAACTCAGACGATTGGCCTCATAACGACGTATATTTCGGATTATATCTTCCCGCATATCGTCCGGGGGACGGAAGCGGCGATTCGCGCCAAAGGCTACCGGCTGCTGCTCTCCAGCACGGATAACGATAAGGGCAGGGAACGGGAAAGCCTGTCGATGTTAACCAGCCAGCCGCTTAGCGGTTTGATCATCGAACCGACCAAAAGCGCGGAAGGGAACCCGAATCTCGCTTATTTTCTCGCGCTTAACAACCGCAGAATTCCTTATGTCATGATAAACGCCAGATATCCGGAAATCAGCTGTCCTTCTCTTGTTATTGACGATGAAGAAGGCGGCAGTACGGCTGCTCAGCATTTGCTCGAGCTGGGACATCGGCGGATTGTCGGATTTTTCAAGACGGATGACCAGCAGGGAGTGCTTCGTCTGAAAGGCTTCATGCGCGCGCATCAGCAGGAAGGCTGTCTGCTTCAACCGGAATTTGTGGTGGCTTACCGGACGGAGGAGAAAGCGGAGAAGCCGATTGCGGAAGCAGCCAGACTCCTGGACCTTCCCGAAGAGGAACGGCCAACCGCATTTGTCTGCTACAACGACGAGCTGGCTCTGCAGCTGCTTGAGGTTATCCGCCAAGCCGGGTTAACCGTGCCGCAGGATATATCCATCGTTGGGTTCGATGACTCCCCGCTTGCGACGGCATCCGAAGTGAAGCTGACAACGCTTGTTCATCCGAAGGCGGAAATGGGAGAGGACGCGGCAAGGATGTTGTTCGAGCTGATCGAGAGCGGCGGCGCCTTGATCCCGGAATCCAAAACCTACAAGCCAAGTCTGATTATGAGAGAATCGACCCGCAGGATGTAATGACAAGTCGTACGTCAAGTTAAAATAAATGTAGAAAACATGTACGTACAAGTGTATAATGACATTGAAAATGAGGATCGACGAAAGGATGAGCAACATGCTGGAGCGGTTAAAGCAAGAGGTATTGGAAGCCAACTTGGATTTGCCTAAGTATGGTCTTGTTACATTTACCTGGGGAAACGTGAGCGGTATCGATCGGAAAAGCGGCCTTGTGGTCATCAAGCCTAGCGGCGTGCCTTACGATAAGCTGAAGCTCGAGGATCTCGTTGTTGTTGATCTTGACGGGAATAAGGTAGAGGGCGAGCTAAAGCCATCCTCGGATACTCCAACCCATCTTGTCTTATATAAAGCATTTCCGCAGGTTGGCGGAATCGTGCATACGCATTCTCCGTGGGCAACCAGCTGGGCGCAGGCCGGCCGGGGAATTCCCGCGCTGGGAACCACTCATGCCGATTACTTCTACGGCGAGATTCCGGTTACCCGCGCCATGACGCGCGAGGAGATCGAAAGCGCTTATGAGCTCGAGACAGGCAACGTGATTGTCGAAACGTTTAAGGATAAAGATCCAATGATGATTCCAAGCGTGCTTGTGAACAGCCATGCGCCATTCAACTGGGGCAAAGACCCGCATGAAGCCGTTCATAATGCGGTAGTGGTGGAAGAAGTCGCGAAGATGGCCCTTCATGCTTATAATCTTAATCCGGACATTCAGCCGATGGATCAGGCTTTGCTTGACAAGCATTTTCTCCGGAAGCACGGGGCTAATGCCTATTACGGCCAAACCAAATAACGTATTGAACAGCCCAAGACAATTTTCTTCTGATTACAGAAGGGAGTTGTCTTTTTTTTTGTGCTGACCGTACATCGGGTCTGAGGGAGTCCTATCCTTGTATATTTGAAGCCAAATTAGGAATATTATTCATACATTGCCATTGGCCCAAGTCTGCGTACTTCGAATGAATGAGATAGTGTAATCAAAGGAATGATTATGGATGTTATCTTCTATTAAATCCCATATTCCGGGATGGAGCGTGTTTTTCCAGGCACTGATTACTCTTGTCGTTCCCCTATTAATATACCTGATCTATAAAGCGCTGACCTCTTTAGCGGATGATAAGCTGGTCTCTTCAGGCGGGGCAAGCAGCGTTGGCTCTTCTTCGGACGAAGAGCCGCCTGTTCATTCCATTTCCGCAAGCTACGATGCCAATCTGGATAAAATCAGGAACACGATTGGGATAAACAGCGATGTCGTCATCCGTGAACTGACCATGGGAGATGCCAAGGTCCGTGCTGCTCTTATTTTTGTAAAGGGCATGCAGGAGGACCAAATGCTAAAAATGCAGATTATGCAGATGCTGCGGGATACGGAGCCCGATCTTCCTCTCCCGATCATTGAACGTTTACCGACGAATGCAGCACATACGATCTCTTCGATGGAGGAACTTACGAAAGCCATTTTATTTGGCTATTTGGCTCTAATGATTGATGGTCGCAATGAAGGCTTCCTGATCAATCCGCCAAGCGGGCCGGCCCGCGATATAACGGAGCCGGTATCCGAATCTCTGCTGCGCGGATCACGTATTGGCTTTACGGAAGATATAAACGTAAATACCGCTATGCTGAGAAAGCAGGGAGTTACGGAAAACTTGCAAGTTCGGAGCTATATGGTTGGCCACACGATTCAGAAGGAGCTGGCTATCCTTTATTTGGATCAAATCGTTAACCCGGATTTACTCAAGGAGGTTAACGACCGGATTGAAAAAATTAAGCTCGATTTCGCCGCTGAGTCCGGTTATATCGAACAAATGATCGAGGATAATTATTTAAGCCCTTTTCAGCAAACCCAAAACACGGAGCGACCCGACCGGGTTATCGCGGCGCTGCTCGAAGGCAGAATCGCGATTTTGCTGGACGGAACGCCGTTTGCGCTTATTGTCCCGGTCACCTTCAGCATGCTCCTGCAGTCTCCGGAGGACTATTTCGAACGCTGGATGCCCGGTTCCTTATTGCGTATTCTCCGCTTTCTGGCGGCCTTTATCGCTCTAATGGCTCCATCGTTGTATATTTCTTTTATTTCGTTTCATCCGGGTTTAATCCCGACGGAGCTTGCTTTAACGATTATCGAGACGCGGCAAGGCGTTCCGTTCCCGGCTTTGATCGAGGTTATGATTCTGGAGATTTCCATCGAGATATTGAGAGAAGCGGGTATTCGGCTGCCCAAGCCGATTGGACCCGCAATGGGCATCGTTGGCGGTCTTGTTATTGGAGAGGCGGCCGTGAAGGCGGGCATCGTAAGTCCTTTTCTAGTTATCGTAGTTGCGGTCACGGCGATTTCATCCTTTTCGATCCCGATGTACAGCGCCGGGATTACGCTTCGGCTTCTCCGGTTCGTGGCTATGCTGTTCGCCTCGATCTTGGGCATGTTCGGAACTATCCTGTTCTTCTTGCTGATCTGTTGTCACCTATCCAAATTAAAAAGCTTTGGTGTCCCTTATCTCACCCCGCTAACGCCATTCCGCTGGAATGACTGGAAGGATTTCTTTATTCGCGTACCGATCTTTCTGATGAAGAGGAGACCAAAGCTCATGAAAACGATGCAAAACAAACGCAGGTAGAATGGAGGGAAACTATGTCCGCTTCCAAATCATTTCTTGCGCCGGAAGATAAAATTACGTCTTCGCAGGCGGCGCTGGTGTTAAACAATACGATGTTGGGAGCGGGGATCCTGACATTGCCTAGAAGCGTAAGCGAGAAGGTGAAAACGCCGGATAGCTGGATTTCCGTGCTTTTAGGCGGCCTGATCGTTATGCTTGTCGTCGTTCTGATGATCAAATTAAGTCTGCGCTTCCCCGGGAAGACTGTGTTTCAGTATACGCAAATCGTGATTGGCCGGTATCCCGGCATTTTATGGTGCCTGTTATTGGTTCTGTATTACATTGTAATCGCAGGCTTCGAGATTCGCGCGATGTCGGAGGTAACGATGTTCTACCTGCTGGAAGGCACGCCGATATGGGCGATAACGATTCCTTTTATTTGGCTGGGCGCTTATTTGGTCCGGGGAGGCATCAATGCAATCGCCCGGGTAGGTCAGATCGTTTTTCCCATCAGCTTGTTTATTCTGATTGTTTCCTACTTGCTGAGCTTGAGGTTATTTCATCTCGATAATCTAAGACCCGTTCTGGGAGACGGAATCTTTCCAGTAATCATGGGGTTAAAATCAACGATTCTTGTCTATTCGGGTTGCGAGGTTGTAATGACGTTGGTGGCGCAATTGGAAAATCCGAAGCAGGCTTTTAAAGCCATGCTTATCGGAATTGGTATTCCGATTGGATTGTATTTCATTACCATTATTATGGTAATCGGTGGGTTGTCCGTTGATTCGGCTGTAACCAGCACATGGCCGACCATCGATCTGATCCGGAGCTTCGAGATTTCTGGATTTCTGTTCGAACGTTTCGAATTTCCGCTTATGGTGATTTGGCTAATGCAGATGTTCTGCAACTACAGCAGCTTCTTTTATAATTCTTCCCTTGGCCTGTCGCAATTGTTTAACCTTCCTTATAAGTCGGTTATCTTTGCGCTTGTGCCCGTTATTTTTCTTGCCACCATGGTTCCCAAGAACATTAATGAAGTGTTTTCGCTTGGAGATAGCATCGGATATCTAAGTATCCTTTTATTTATTCTGTTCCCGGTGAGTCTCTCTCTCATTGCGCTAATGCGGTCAAAAGGCGGGATGCAGCATGAGAAGCCGTAAATATCTGGCATTGCTGATTGCTGCTGTCTTTCTGATCACGCAATCCGGCTGTTGGAGCAGTAAGGAGATCGAAGACCTCGCTATATATGCGGGCATGGCGTTAGACGCTGGCAATGAGAACCCGGAAGAAAAGGCATTTGAACAAGAGGGCGGAAGCTATTCCAAAACGAACAAAATAACGGTAACCGTTCAAATTGTGCCTCTCAAGGCGGGATCCAAGGACGAAGTGAAGGGTAAGACTTCGCCATATACGAATATTTCGGGAACCGGCGACTCCATTCTCGAGATTTTTCGCCAGTTCTCCCTGCGCTTGAATAAGCCTATTATCGGTCATCACTTGAAAATTATCGTGATCTCCTCGCAGCTACTGCAAGAGAGGAACATTAAGCAAGTAACGAACTTTATGCTCCGCGATAACGATATTCGGCCGAGCGTAAAAATCTTTCTAAGCTCGGGCAATGCGCAGCAAGCTTTATCCATAAAAACGCCCGATGAGGTTCCTTCCTTCTATATTAACGACGTGGTGAAGAACCAGTTCCGGACAAGCAAGCTTATGGACGCTGTTCTCCTTACGGATCTGGATGCCATGATTCATTCCAAACAAAGCTTTATTCTTCAGAATATTATTCAGGCAAAAAGACATATCGAATTCTCGGGAGCCGGCATTATCAAAGGGGATACCGGTCGCTGGATCGGGAATCTGTCGCAGGAAGACGTGGAGTGCATCGACTGGCTGACAAACCAAGGAGATAGCGGCACGATCAAAACCTACGATGAGCATGGTAATCCGCTCACTTACGAAATGAAGGCCATGAAAACCCGTATCCGGGTAGAGACGGATAAAGACAATCAGCTTACCTTCCAAGTCCGTGTTGAAACCAAGGGCAGAATCATTGAAGACTGGGATGTCGAGGCGGACCCTTCTTCAAGGTCCTATCAGAAAGAAATAGAGAAGTTATTCAAGACCAAGCTGACGAGCATGATCGAACATCTGTTGAACGCCATGCAGTCCCGTTATAAGGTGGATGTATCTAAATTCGGCCAAGCTGTGAAGATCCAGAAGCCAGGGTTATGGAAAGAGGTCAAGTCCAACTGGGATGACACGTTTAGCGCTTCGAAAATCAATTTGGATATCGACCTGCAAGTGACGGATTTTGGCTCTACGACAAAATAAACGACAGCGCCGCCTCTCGCGCGGCGTTGTGGGCCAGCCGATGCAGGTAGTTGTTTTTCTTATGCTTGCTTATGTATTTAATCTGAAGGTTGATGTCCGGGAACTTGCGATTAAAGCTGGCTAAGGCCGCTGACAGCTCGTTTCTTGCGGATGCGTTTCGGGTATGCGAGCGGGTTTGCTGTGCGAGCAAATGAGAGATGCGGATACAGTCGGTGTAAACGACGGCGATTTTAGGTGGATGGTCTAGCTCCGCATACGCTGCAGTCAAGGTGTCCAGGCTGAAAATAATCGCCAATACTTCGCCATAGTTCGAACCGTAATCCTTGGTAATCGGCAATTTCTTGGCGGATAAACGGATCGTCCGGTTAAAAACGGTACAGCAAGCAGCGCCGTAAGCGTTATGCGTGGCGAAGCCCGCGTAATCGCAATAAAGGAACATGGTTCCTTTATTTAAGAGGTATTGTCTTAATCGGGGACTCTCATAAGCTTTTTTAACCAGCAGATTATTGCTTAAATCCATGCGTGCATCTCCTATAATATAGTACGGGGTAAGGGTATTCGATCAGCATTTACCGATCTTCCTCTTTTTAAACCTTAAACCGTTTGTTCAAAGGCCAATAAAAAAGACTGCTCCCCTGTCGGTGTCGGAGAGCAGTCTTTTTGCTTGTTAGATCGGTCTGACGGTATCCCGGATAATCAGACTGGTAGGCAGCATGACTTTTTTGTTTCCGTAGGAATTTCCTTCGCTGATTTCAAGCAGCAGCTTGGCGCTTTCGTAGCCCAGCACGTCAAAATACTGCTTCACCGTGCTTAGAGCGACCTTGGCGAATTTGGAGCTTTCGAAATCGTCAAAGCCCATTAGCGAGATTTGATCCGGAATCCGAATTCCCAGGCTGGTCAGCTGCTCGAGTACTTCAAGGGCGCGTTTGTCATTCGTGCAAAAGAGGGCTGTTATCTCTCCCTCTTGAATTTGCCTGGCAAGCGTATCGTAATCCAGTTCCTTCTCCAGATAGAGAAGCTTCTTGTTTACGGGCAGGGAAGCGTTAGTCATTGCGTTATTATAGCCGTTGTAACGGTCTACCTCGGGACTGAGGTGGAAATCGTAAGCGGCAAATCCAATCTGCTTATGACCGTTCCGGATTAAATATTCAACGGCCTCGTAGGCACCGTCGTGATTGTTGCAAGTTACGACATTAACCGGATAACCTGCCGGCGAGCGGTCAAGCATGACGAATGGAATCGATTTCTTCCGAATGTCGTTCAGATAGCTTTTCGCCGCAACCGGATCCGAGGAGTAAATAAGAAGTCCTCTAATATCGGATTGAATTAACCGTAAAATAAGCTCGCGTTCCTGTTCGAAATCGTTTTCCACGAATTCGATAATCAATTTGCAGTCATGCTTGCCAAGGAAGGACTGAATGCCCTTCATAATCTGCATATAGGAGCTGTCGTACATTTCAACGCCGGAGATAACAAAAGCAACCAGATTGGAGGCTTTTTCGGCTACGGCGGTCTGGCCGGCGGCCACAAAGCTTCCTTTTCCCCGAACGCGGTAAATCACTCCTTCGTTCACGAGCTCGGAAAGCGCCTTTCTAACCGTAATGGAGCTTACATTCAACATCTTGGAAAATTCCGATTCGCTTGGGATGCGGTCATCCTTGGTAATTTCCTGATTCCCGATTTGCGCCAACACGTAATCCTTCACAATTTGGTACTTAGGTAGTACAGGCTCTTTTTCACTCATTATCGAGTCACCTCATAACAACATTTCTTTGATTATAACCGAACTGATGTCGTAATAGTATACTAACTAATGTCGTGATAGATAAGTTTTTGGGAGAGTTATAAAAAAATAAGAAAAAAACTTCAATAAAAGTCTTAAAAGGGTTTGAAATAGATAGTAGTTCGTATTACTATAGGTTCCGAGATAGTCTGTGAAGTTAATATGCTTAATATAATAAGTTAATCGATTTCCAGGAGGAAATAGCAATGAACAATAACCTTACATCAGGCAATCCGATTTTTCCCGGCTGGTATGCCGATCCGGAGGCGAGAATCTTTGATGGGCGGTATTGGATTTATCCGACTTATTCGGCGCTATACGAGGAGCAACTGTATCTGGATGCCTTCCATTCCGACGACCTGGTCAACTGGACCAAAATAGAGCGGGTTCTGGACAAGAAGGATTTCAAGTGGGCGCATAAAGCGGTGTGGGCGCCATCGCCAATCGAGAGCAACGGCAAATATTATATCTACTTCTCCGCTAACGATATTCAAAGCAATGATGAGCTTGGAGGCATTGGCGTCGGTGTCGCGGACCGGCCGGAGGGGCCGTTCCTCGATGCAATCGGCAAACCTCTTATCGACCGGTTCCACCATGGCGCGCAGCCTATCGATCCGCATGTTTTTCGGGATGAAGACGGTCAGGTATACCTGTACTACGGTGGCTGGGGACATTGCAACGTCGTCCGTCTCGGCCAGGATATGATCAGCCTGCTTCCGTTCGAGGACGGAACGATCTATCGCGAAGTAACGCCAAAGGACTATGTGGAAGGACCGTGCATGATCAAGCGGAACGGCCAATATGTCTTCATGTGGGCGGAAGGCGGATGGGGCGGTCCTCATTATCGGGTCGCTTATGCGCTTGCGGAATCGCCGCTTGGTCCATTCGAGAGAATCGATACCATCTTGCAGCAGGATCCGGAAGTGGCAACCGGGGCAGGACATCACGGATATCTTCAAATCCCGGATACGGACGAATATTATATCGTTTACCATAGACGCCCGTTGACCGAAACGGCTGCGAACCACCGCGTGGTGTGCATCGATAAGCTTTACTTTAATGAAGATAATACGATTCGTCCCGTGAAAATCAGCTTCGAAGGTGTTGCGGCCCGTAAACTGTAATCTGTGGACAGGTGATTGCCCGCGGTGACGGAAGCACCGGCATCGTTAACTTTGACGCAAATTTCAGGCGTTCAAAGTGTTCCGGCGTAACTAAAGGCTAGAAACAAGGCATCCGGCTCCTGTTTATCTGGAACAAGGATGCCTTGTTCTCTTGTCGGAATAGACCGGTTTGTCTCGATTCCCTTCTACATCCCGGGCAAAATGAATATATTTCGAATATATGCGGGATGAAGGAGAGTTGCGTAAATGGAGGTTTATTCTACGGGGACGGCTGCATCTGCGGGCAGCCTGCCAAGATGGCAGGTGGTTGATGATTTTATTGCTTTTATCCGCGAAGCCAACGAGCTTCTTCAGAAGGAAATAGATTTGTCTCCGTCTAATCAGTTGGTAACAAGCGTCATTAGCCGTATTTTCGCCCAGCTGCGTTCCCGTTATTTACCGGAGGAGGTACAAGCCGTTCTGAGCAACGAATATATTCGGACGCATCAGCGGCAGCTGCAGGATAAGCTCTCGGAAGCCGAGTTTCTGACGGAGCTCAGCGATTCCAGGCAAGCCTGCGAAGCTCAGGATTTCGGATTGGATGCCGTTAGAAATCTCCCGAATTGGCCGGTTTACATAGCGCTGGCGAAGAAGGAGCTGGACACCCTTCGCCGCTTCACTGATCCGGATAGCCAGCTGGAGCAAGCTCCCGTTGTGTTTGTCGGCAGCGGACCGATGCCGTTAAGCTCGATTATTTTTTATCTGCTGGGCGATGTGGAGGTTGTCTGCCTGGAGAAGGATGCGCTAGCTTACGATGCGTCCTGCTTGTTGCTCGAGCATATAGGCCTCGGATCCAAAGTAAAAGTCGTATTGGAGAATGGGGCCAACTACGATTACGGCCCATACAAACGGATCTTTGTCGCAAGTCTTGTGAGAAACAAGCAGGCTGTGCTGGAACAAATAAGCCGCACCGCTTCGGATCCCCTAGTCGCTATGCGTACTGCGGAGGGGATGAAACAAATTATGTATGAAGCGATTGACGAGGAGGTTCTTCGTTGCCAAGGCTGGCATATCCTTGGACGGACACAGCCCGAGGAGGGGCTGGTCATCAATTCCACTTTATTTTTGAAGCACAAAGGCTTAGAATAAGCTGCAATAATATACTATAGGCAATTTCCATTCGGATGTAGGATAGGAGAAGAGCGTGAAAGGAGCGGCTTCTCATGGATACTACATCTTTTTTTGTTTATTGTTTGATTGCAACGTTTACACCCGGGCCAACGAATATATTGATTTTGTCTACCGTCACAAACGCGGGTACCAAAAAGGCGATGATCTTTTCTTATGGGTCGACGATTGGCTTTGGTTTGCTGCTTGTCTGTTCGGCCGCGTTAAGCTCGGTGCTTCTGTCGGTAATGCCTAAGTTTATTACGGTCCTGCAGGTGATCGGAAGCGCCTATATGGTCTATCTCGCGTACCGGATGGTCCGAAGCCGGCATTCGGAATCGGACGCAAACCAAAAGGCTACCTTTCGATTTGGCGTCCTGCTGCAGTTTTTGAATCCCAAGACCGTACTGTTTGCGTTAACTGTCATTCCGGCGTTTATTTTGCCCACTTACAGAGGGTTTACGGGAGTGTCCGTTGGTATTGCGGCCATCACTTTAATAGGGTTTGCTGCCTTTTTCACATGGGTTCTTTTCGGGAAGGTCTTTAAAACGTTTTTGCAGAAACATCATACGACTGCTAATCTGGTTATGGCTTTATTTTTAGCTTACGCTGCCGTTATGATTTGGGTATAGCGTTGCGAGGTGAGTAAGATGGAGAGGTTTATTTATAAAAAGTCGGCCGGCATTACCGCGTTATCGGCTACAATGACGGAGTTTAAATATAAGAAGCATGCCCATCAGGAGTATGCCATCGGCGTTACCTTGCGCGGCATTCAGCGCTATAACCTGGACGGCAGCCTGCAATTATCCCATAAGAACGGCATTATGCTGTTTCATCCGGAGCAGACGCATGACGGAATGGCGCATGACGAGACGGGTCTTGATTACGTCATGCTGTACATTGAGCCGCAGCTGCTGCTGGAGGTTATGGAAAAGAAGGAGATTGTTCGGTTCTCGAATCCTATTGTGTACGACCGGGAACTGGAGCATAGGGTGCTTAATTTAACGAATGCCATCTTAAGTGAAAAGGATGAAGCGTTGTGCAGCGAATTATTGCTTGCTCTAACGGATCGCCTTGCCGATTCCAGTCTTTCGCAATATGGCAGGAGAACGGACCATGCCTTGATCCGAAAAGCGAAGGACATGATTCACCATAACCTGGATCATGTTCTGAAGCTGGATGAGATTAGCATGGAGCTGGGGTTATCAAAATATCAGTTTATCCGATTATTCAAGGCGCATACCGTAATTTCACCGTATCAATATTTTCTTAACAGCAAGATCGAAAGGGCCAAGAAGCTGATCGAGAGCAGCAAGGATATTTATTCGGCGGTAGCCGCATGCGGATTCGTGGATTTGGCCCATCTGAATAAACATTTCAAGAGCGTCTACGGCACAACGGCGTTTGACTATATCTCGCATTTCCATTAACGGTTAAGCTGCTGCTTAACCGTTATTTTTGTTGCTGCTCCAGCTTCCGGTAAGCACGGGGGGAAAGTCCGGACAGCTCCTTAAATACCTTGCCGAAGTGGGAAAAGTTCTCGAAGCCGCAATGCTCGGATATTTGAGTGATGCTCCAGTCGGTTTCCTTCAGCAGCAGCTCCGCTTCCTTGATCCGGGTAATGTTGATGTATTGGCTAAAGCCAAAGCCGGTAACCTCCTTAAAGACGCGGCTAAGATGTCCCTTGCTGATGAAGAACCGCTTGGCCAGGTCATCTAGAAGCATTGGCTCTCTGAAATACTGATTGATATGGCGGACAATATCCGTTATTTTCTGCTGAACCGGGGTAAGCAGGGTGCTTGGCTGCACCTTGCGTCTCTGAACGTGGCGGGCCGTAAACAGCAGCAATTCGGCGGCCATGTTCCGGACATGCAGCTGATAGCCTGGCGGACTTTCGTGCAGCTCGCGCAGCAGGGATTCGAACAAAGCCTCCAATTGCATGCGTTCCTGTAGGTTAAGCTTGATGATTGGATGCGCGGAAGCAAAAGGAGACAGCAGCAGTTCGGTCTCCTCCTGCGATAAACCGTCAAAGAACGGCAGGTCGTAATGCAGGACAATCCGCTCGTGATTGGGCTGGCTGAGCTCGGAAGTCCGGTGAACGTCATTGGTGTTGACGAGGATAAGATCACCTGACTGAATCTGATAAACGGAATCGCGTATAAAAAACTTTCTTTCGCCGCTGTACAAATAAAAGAATTCGTACGAACGATGATAATGGGTGGTGTCCATGGAATGGTAGCCGAATCTCCGGTCGAATTCAATCCATAACGGTTCGCTGATTGAACCAAATCGGAGGATATTGGGAAGTGATGTAATCGTCATAATGCGATGAGCTCCTTTCATGGACAATTGTACACTCATTATATCAATATTTGCGGGGTTTAAGCAGTATTTGTCCATATATGCGGAGAAATACTTGCAAAATTCATGCTACTCTTGGGGTATGAGAACGATTTCAGACGGAGGTTTGGACGATGAAAAAATTTGAAGTGAACCAAGAGGAAGTATTAGAGCTGATTGACCTTGTCGTACGCCGAACAATGAATATGGATTTTACATGGAACTGGTCCTGCGGAGTTGCCTTTTACGGCATCAGCAAAGCTTGGGAAGTAACGAAAAATCAGGAGTATATCGATTTTCTGGTGAAGTGGGTGGACGAATATTTGGAGCTGGGGCTGCCGGCCTTAATGGTTAATTCTTGCGCCATGGGACATACGATGCTGACGCTGCATGAAGCGACGGGCGACCAGAAATACCTGGATCTCGCTTTAATGAAAGCCGAATACCTGCGCAAGGATGCGATCCGGTTTGGAGAAGGCGTATTCCAGCATACCGTATCGTCCAAAAACGATTTTCCCGAGCAGGCGTGGGCGGATACGTTGTTTATGGCGGCGTATTTCCTGCTTAGACTTGGCTTCAAGCTGGACAAGAAGGAGTACATCGACGATGCGCTTAACCAGTTCTACTGGCATGAAGAATATTTGCAGGATACAAAGACGAATCTGTTCTACCACGCTTGGGATAATCTAAGAGGAGATCACCTGTCCGGGATCTATTGGGGCAGAGCAAATGCATGGGCGGCCTATACAATGGCCCAGGCTCATAAAATGCTTAATCCGTTTATGCCGATGTGGATGCAGCTTGGGGGAGCGCTTGGCGATCAGTTAAGCTCCCTGGTCAGACTGCAGTCACCGGACGGATTGTGGCGTACGGTCTTGAATGACGAGACCTCGTACGAGGAAACCTCGGCTTCCGCCGGCATTGCCGCAGCCTTGACGATTTATGCGCATCCGCTGCATCAGAATTATATGGCTAAAGCTTATGGAGGCATCCGTGCCAATATCGATGATGACGGCTCGGTCCGCAATGTATCCGCCGGCACGGCGGTTATGTATTCGGCGGACGACTACAAGGTGATTTCCAAGAAGCGGGTGCAAGGCTGGGGGCAAGGCTTAACGCTGGCTTACCTGGTTGCATTGATTCAGAATACGGAAGTCGTCAGCGCGATTTAATGGATGGTTATTCTTTAAGGTCTGCTCTTGGGCAGACCTTTTGTTGTTTTTTCTCTTCATCCTTGCGAGAGCAGCTTATCCGCCGCCTGCTGTTGCCGGTATTGCCCGGGCGTAAGCCCCGTACGGGCTTTAAAGACCTTATTGAAGTAGCTGACATTGGCATACCCGATCTCATGACAGATCTCTTCAATAGACAGATTAACCTGCCCAAGCAGCTCCGTCGCTCTCTTTATGCGCAGCTGGATCAAATAGTCATTAATGGTCATACCCGTGGACTCTTTGAAAATACGGCTTAAGTAAGAGGAGCTGCGTTCCACGTATTCGGCAACGGTATCTACGGAAATGTTGTTGTTGAAATTCGCATCCATGTAATCGATAGCGAGCTGCAAGGTAACATCCGTCATTTTGGAGCGCTTCTCGCGGTGGAAGTCGATAATTCTGCCACACATCTCAATTAGACAATTCTCCATATCCTTTAGCGTCTCGGCACGCGCGATCAGATCGGCATAAGCAGCACGGCTGCCGAATACGGCGGAAATATCCCCCCGGGATTGGACAAGAGTTTTGACAATCTCGCCGCTCAGCTGGAAGAACAGCTGCTGGATATTGGCCTTGCTCAGCTTCTTGTCGATCGCGGTCCTGGTGATTTCCCGGAGGGTACCGAAGCAATCCTCTTTATCCGTCTGAAGCAGCGCCTGCTGCAGCTTTGCCTCCAGGTCATACGGATAGTAATAAGCCTCTTCTTCCCCGGTCTGCCAGTCGCCTAAGATTGAGCTGGGCAATACCTCGCCTTTACCGATATAGATTTTCAGGTTTAAGACAGCAATCGTATCCTCGTAAGCCAGCCTTACCGATTCCGCTCCCGTGCCTATTCGACTGACCGCAATCGTAACCGTTAATCCATACCTGGCGAGCATATGCTGCTTCAGCCTCTTGGCATATTCCAGAGGGAAGTCGTCGTTGTCGGGTGGAACAGCCAACAGGATAACCGTTCTTTTATCATCCTTGGCGAATACCTCACCGTCGATATCCGCGCCTAGTTCATCCATAAACCCGTAACGCAGCAGGTGGAAATGAAATAGATCGTCTTTTACGGGATAAGGCTCCTCCAGTTCAAGCGTAAGCAAGGCAAACCGGGAGAAATCGATCCGGAGCCCTAGCAGCTCCACGGCTTGCCCGTTCCCTTCGCCGCCTTGGATCAGATCGTTCAGGTACTTTTCTTTAATAGCCGTACGGTTGTCGGTGAGCAGTGAATCAACCTGCCTTTTCTCCTTGGCGAGGGTCTCCCAGCTGCGGATCATATGCTCGAACCGCTGCCGGATAAAGCCCGCCTCGTCACCGGTCGGATGAGGTTTGATTGCACCATCCCGCTGGTCATGCGCGGCATTCTCAATATAAGAGATGACGCTGTGGAGCGGACGGTACAATCTTCTCGACACGAAAAAGGAGATGGCGATTGCGGCTGTCAGATAAGCCGCGGCTACGCTAACCACAATCACTTTGATACGCCCCATCCCTTGCAGGAGGGTCGACTTCTCCGTAACGTCGACAAACTTCCAGCCTGTCAGCTCGGAGGTTGTGTAGGAGATGATCCGGTCGGAATTATCGATATAGGAGCCGCTTTCCGCATTTAGACGGTGAAGGTTAACGGCCTTCAGCAGCTTATCTCCGTCCGTCGCATCGGTATAGAGCAGCTCGGAGTTTGCTCCCAGAACGAGGGTGGTGCCTTTTTTATTATGGTAATGGCTCAAATAGTCGTTAAACAGTAGATCCAGCTTCAAGTTGATCACGATAGCGCCGTTTACTTGGCCGATCAGCGGCATTTTTTGAAGCAGACTGGCTGCGGAATGATCGGGGGAGAAGCCGTCCTCTCTCCCGGTAATCCAGACCGAACGGCTTGCCGAAGGCTGCTTCCACGTATCCAGCCAGGACCGGTCCGCGAAGGTGGAGATCGGGGAAGTCCGGATCTCCTGCCGCGAGGTCAGGACAAGCTCCAGCGGAGCGTAATAAATATAGATGGAATCGATGTAAGGACTGATTTTTTTCTGTTCGGCTACAAAGCCGGTTAAGTCGATAAGGGAGCTGACGCTAAGCTTGCTCCCTTTCATTTGATAAAGATACGATTGGGTCGCAATCATGCTTGAAGCGTTATATTTAATGGAGGTTAATTCTTTGTGGATGAGCTCTTGCTGCTGGGTAAGGACAGATTCGTTGTATGTAATCGCATTTTGAATACTGTTGTTTGCCGAGATGGAATAAGTAACGGATGCAATAAGGATAACCGTGATGACGGCAATAGCGGTTAAGGAAAGAAGCTGCTTCACGAACATGCTGTTCTGCTTGATTGAGCCCGGCATTGGATTCACTCCTTGTCTCAATGATTGCGCTTACATATAGAAGCGCCAAGCATTGGGCGCTAATACGGGGATTATATCACAGTTGCCTCCCTTGGTAAGGAAATACGCGAAAAACATACAAAAAAGAGAAAAACATAAGGCCTTCCAAACGGCGCAAAAGCGGAAAAACATAAAAGAGAATCGGAATAGAGGATTGAGAACGCCGGCGGAGAAGGCTATCGTAAATATTGTAACCGCTCCCATAACCCGGCCGGGAGCCAGAGCCTGGATGCGGTCCATTATACCGAATCAATAGGGGGAGATTGAATTGCAAATGAAACGACAGACAATGGGCAAGGCCGCATTGGCGGCAATCATGGCTGCGGGTTTACTCGCGGGCTGCAGCTCCAACTCGAATAACGCAACTAATAATAAAACAACGGATCCGACTGCCAGCCCGAGCGAAAGCGCGCCGACGGAAACGAAAGAAGCAAACGCAAAGCCGATTGAAATTACATGGGGGATCCATTTCCAGGCTGCGGGCGTCGTGGAGAATACGGAGGTTCAGAAATGGCTGGAACAGAAATTTAACGTCAAGATCAAGCCGGTGAAAGTGACCGATGCCAGTATCGCTTCCGGCGATGTTCCGGATATCTTTATGCTGGGAGATCCCGCTAACGTATCGGCTTATCAGAATCAAGGCGTGCTCATGAGCATTGATCCTAATCAATTGAAGGAAAAGATGCCGGAATACTATGCCGATATCGAGAAAAACAGCAAGCTGTTCCAGACGGTTACCTTTAATGATCAGCTGTGGGCGATTCCGATGTTTATCGATCTGAAGCCTTATGATCTGGGTATGCTCTGGCGCAAGGATTGGCTTAATAATGTCGGCATTGCGAAGGTGCCGGAGACGCTGGATGAATTCGAGCAGGCGGTATACGCGTTTGCGCAGAAGGATCCGGACAAGAACGGCAAAAAAGATACCTACGGCCTGACCGGTACAGCCACTTCTACCTGGTCCTCCGGCTTCTATTCGATCTTTGGGGCGTTTGGCGTGGAGCCAACGATGTGGCATGAGAAAAACGGCGAGATCGTGAACGGCTCCGTTATGCCGGAGACGAAGGAAGCATTGGCGAAGCTGCGTCAGTGGTACGCGGATGGAGTAATCGACCCTGAATTTATTACCGATACGCAGGATTCTTACCGCAAGAAGCTGTACAACAACCGGATTGGCGTCATTGAAGAGCAAATCGCAAAAGGCGCGCTTCCGGAAGGCGGGACCGTAACGGAGATGAAATCCTTAAGTCCAGACGCGGAGCTTGTCTTCTCGAAAAATCCGAAAGGCCCGGGCGGCGATGGATCATGGGACTGGGGCGTGAAGAGCAACTTTGTCGTGATCGGCAGCAAGGTGAAGGACCAGCCTGAGAAGCTGGAGAAGCTGTACGAAATTCTCCGCGCGGAGAGCAGCGACGAAGAGACCATCAATATGACCAGCCTTGGCGTTAAAGGTACGCATTGGGACTTTGCGGAGAGCGGAGCCGCATCGGGAGCTACCAAGTTCCTTCCTTCGTTCGAGAAGCAGGAGCAGCGTGACCAGGAAGGTATTCGCCTCTTCTCGCTTGGCAACATTACGACGCAGGCGTACCGCGAGAAGTATTCCAATCCGAAGCTGAACGAAGCGATCAAAACGTATTCGTCCGCGCCGAACCTGACGGATGCCCTTCTGTTCTCTGTATTGCCGTCCGACGGCAAATACAAGGCTGACTTGACTGCGCTTATGCAGAAGTATTTCGCTCAGATTATCAGCGGTGAAATTCCGCTTGACGACTTCGATAAATTCGTAACGGAATGGAAGGCTAGAGGCGGCGATGAATTAACCAAAGAAGCCAACGAGCTGTACCAGGCGCAATTTAAAAATTAACCGGCCGGCTCCGCGGACCCGCAAGGGCTGATGCCAGCTCTTGCGGGCGGACCGGGCAAGGTTGCAAGGAAGTGTGGCATGAAGACTATACGCAAGCACGGAGAGCTGCTCTCGTTATTTCTGTTTTCGTTTCTCTTTTTCTTCATTTTCAAATACGGTCCGCTGTACGGCGTGATTATTGCGTTTAAGGATTTCAAAGTGGTGGACGGCATTTGGGGAAGTCCTTGGGTAGGGCTGCAGCATTTCCAAGAGCTGTTCCAGAACAGCGACTTTTACCGTCTCCTTAAAAATACGCTGCTTCTTAATTTGTATCTGCTTCTTTTTGCTTTCCCCGCGCCGATCATTTTGGCGCTGCTGCTTAACGAGGTCCGGTCGCGCTACTTCCAGCGCTTTATTCAGATGACGATGTATTTGCCCCACTTTGTATCCTGGGTCATCATGTCGGGGCTTATTATTTACTTTTTGTCGCCAACGACCGGGGTTTTGGCTGAAATCGTGGGATGGTTTGGGGTAGAGCCTGTTTTCTATATGGGGAAAAAGGAGTATTTCCGCTCCATAGTTGTTATTTCCGCGATTATGAAGGATCTGGGCTGGGGTTCTATTATATATTTCGCCGCCTTGACCGGCATCAACCCGGAGCTTCAGGAATCCGCGATTATCGATGGCGCCAACCGCTGGCAGCGGATGATTAAGATTAATATACCTTCGATTATGCCTACGATCGCGATTATGTTTATTCTAAGTCTGGGCGGGTTCTTAAGCGCGAATTTCGAACAGATCATCAACCTGCTTAACCCGGTTACGTTCGAAACCGGCGATGTGATCGATACTTATGTCTACCGGGTGGGCTTGCAGCAATTCCAATACAGCTACACGGCGGCGATTGGTCTGTTCAAGTCGCTGGTCGGCCTTCTGCTTATTCTCGGCGCCAATCTGCTTGTACGGAAAATGAGCCGGGGAGAGAGCGGATTATGGTAGGGACAGGAGGAAGTTTGTCATGAAGGCGACAAGATGGCAGGAACGTATTGCCCCCGGCATCATTTATTTTGTATTGGCCTCGCTCGCGATAATCGTTGTGTATCCGTTTATCCATGTCATAGCCGTTTCATTTAGCGGACGCGGGGAAGCGCTCCGGAGCGGGTTCCATTTCTTCCCGCGGGATGTCCAGTGGACGGCTTACCGAGAGCTGCTTAATTATCCGTTTATCTGGTCCGGCTACTCGAATACGATTTTCCGGATGGTCGTGGGCACGGCTCTCACGCTGCTCGTTACCGTCTGCGCGGCTTATCCGTTATCGCGTCCCGATTTTCCCGTCAAGCGGCTCCTTACTTTGCTACTGCTCTTCACCATGATTTTTGACGGAGGAATCGTGCCTCATTATTTGCTGATGAAGGATTTGCATTTGCTTAACTCCCTTTGGGTCTACGTGCTGCCTACGGCGGCTAATGCTTTTCAGGTTCTGGTCATGTTATCCTTCTTCCGGTCGCTTCCCGATGCCTTGATTGAAGCAGCCCGGATCGACGGAGCCAGGGATATCGGGATTTTATTCCGCATCGTGCTACCGCTCTCGATTCCGCCGCTTGTCACGATCGGACTGTGGTCCATGGTTCACCATATCAACGCGTTTATGGACAATTTGCTGTACGTGACCGACCAGTCGAAGTTTGTCCTGCAGCAGGTCGTCCGGCAAATTTTAATCGAAAACAAGGTAGATCCGTTTACGACGGCAACGAATATGATCCCTCCGGCTCCCGAAAGCCTGAAGATGGCATCCGTAATCGTATGCACATTGCCCGTGCTTGTCGTATATCCTTTCCTGCTGAAATACTTCGAGAAAGGAACGATGATTGGATCGGTAAAAGGCTAAGCGAAGGGAACCACAAGGTTCCCTTTCTATTTCAAGCAATAAGGAGGATTTGATTAAGCATGAAGAAGAAAATGCTGATGGTCTTATGGATAATGGCTTTGCTTCTGAGCGGGTTTCCTGCAGGAGGCGTCTTGGCCGCGGAATCCCCGGATTCAAGCGCAGGTTCCGGCGAAAATGCCGGAGCGGTCTTTTTCGTCTCGCCAAATGGAAGCGATTCCAATCCTGGGACTTTAGAATCGCCTTTTCTTACTCTGGAGAAGGCAAGAGATGCCGTCCGTCAATTAAAGCAAAGCTCGGGACTGCCAGGCGGAGGCGTTACGGTCTATCTAAGAGGCGGCGTTTACAACCGGACCGGAAGCTTTCAGCTCGAAGAGCAGGATTCGGGTACGGCGGATAAACCGATCACCTATAAGGCTTATCCGGGAGAATCCGTCAGTCTGAGCGGAGGCCGGAATTTGGAGAAGGACTGGTTCGAGCCTGTAACGGGCGAAGCGGTATTGAATCGGATTATCAGCACGGACGCAAGAACAAAGGTATTGCAGGTAGACCTCAAGGCGCATGGCATTACTGATTACGGCGTCTTGAGCCGTCATGGCTATTACAAAGCCAACGATGTCAGCCAGACGCCGCCTATGGAGCTGTATGTGGAAGGCCAAGGCATGACTCTGGCAAGATGGCCGAATAACGGGACGGTACAAATAGGCGATATCGTTGACCCCGGCCCTACCCGCAAGGATGCTGACCTGCAGACCCGTGGAGGCACTTTCAAATATACTTACGACCGGCCGGCGTTATGGACGCAGGCGGACGATATATGGCTGGACGGCATTTTCGGCTATAGCTGGGAATGGTCCTATAACAAGGTTGCTTCTATTGATACCGTGGGCAAAACCATCACATTGGCTTACGGGGAAATGAGCGGTTTGTTCAAAAACTGGTACCCGGACTTTCATTTTGCCCAGAACCTATTAGAAGAGCTTGATATGCCTGGAGAGTATTATATTGACCGGAGCCAAGGCATCCTGTATTTCATGCCGACCGCTGCGTTCAAGCAGAAAGCCAATCCGGAGATTACCGTAACGATGCTGAAGACTCCGCTGATTAATACGGTAAATACGTCATTCGTGAACTTCGAGGATCTGATAATGGAAAATGGCCGCGATTCCGCGGCGGTGATCATGGGCGGCAACCATGTCCGGATCGTGCACTGCGAGATCCGCAATTTCACCGAGGGCGGGGTGCGCATCAATACCCAAAGCCGGTGGCTGTACGATGACTTCGCCAAAGCTTCCGGCGTGAATCATGCGGTGATCGGCACCCATATCCACCATATCGGGGGAACGGGGGTCATTCTGAACGGAGGCGACAGGCTGACGTTGGAGCCGGGGAATAACGTGGTCGAGAACAGCCATATTCATGATTTTGCCTATTATCATAAAGCTTATAATCCTGCCGTCATCCTGACCGGGGCCGGAAACCGCATATCCCATAACGAAATTCATGACGCTCCTCACCCGGGTGTCCTTATCTTTGGCAACGATCACGTTGTCGAATACAACAACATTTACGACGTGTGCAAAACGTTCTCGGATCTTGGCGCGATCTATATGAATCTAGGAGCATCGCCGCAGGAACGGGGAACCGTTATCCGAAGGAACTATTTTCACAATATCGGGGAAGGCAAAGCCGGCGTGCAAGGGGTATATCCGGACAACTTCACGATGGGGCTTACGATTGAGGAAAATATTTTTTACCGGATGGGTAATTCCGCGATTCTGAACAATGGCGGCGCTCATATTCGCACCAGCAATAATCTCTTTATTGACGCCAAGACGCCTTATGAATATTCGGATATGTACCTGGGCGACGGTCCGGAGCAGCAGATCTCCAAAAACTACATGGGTCCGTGGCATGCTTTATTCGATAAGTACAATAACTTCGTTGGCATGCCGCATCTGACCAAATATCCTGAGCTGGCGGATTTCTTCACGGAGAACCGCTATTATCCGGACACCAATACGTTTAAGAACAATGTTATTTACAATCCGACAAAAGCGAGAAGCAGCACGACAAACGCAAACGGCGCTTACGATAAGCTTAATCTGGTGCAATACGCGAACAACTGGGTAACGAACTCGGATCCTGGGTTTGTAGACTTAGCCGGCGGGAATTTGAATTTGAAGTCCGACGCGGCGGTATTCCAGCAAATACCGGGCTTTGCGCATATTCCGTTCAGCGAGATGGGGTTAACCGAAAAAGCGGGGACATACCTGGCTCCTGACGTTATCCCAGTTGAAGGCGTGGAGTTGTATGATGACAGTCTTGCGATCGGAATCGGCAAATCTTATGACTTGTATGCAGCAGTGCTGCCATGGAATGTGACAAATTCCGCGCTGGTGTACACCTCCAGTGATCAAACTATCGTCAAAGTGGATGCAAACGGCAAGCTGAAGGGAGTGAATTTGGGCAGCGCAACCGTTACGGCAGCGTCCGCGGACAATCCGCTTCTGAAGGATGAGGTCCAGGTGACCGTTGAGGTCGGAAACGGAATTATGGACGATACGAACTTCGAGAACGGCAGGAATAGCTGGCCAACCGACCCTAACCGCAGCATTGTAGACGTTGGCGGCGGCAATCACATGTATAAGCTGCTCAAAGGCGCGACGGCGCTGAACGATAACGACTTCAGCAATTACGAGCTTGACTTCAAGCTGAAGACGCCGCGGGTTATTCCGGAGCTGGCAACATTTTACGTGTTCGACCGTCTGAATCAAAGCGGCAGCGGCGGAAGAATCGGATACCGGAAGTTTGCGGACGGAACCTCCTCGTGGATTTTATATAATGGGGCATGGGCAACGATTAAGCAAAATACGTTAGCCTCCCAGGATCTGCTGCCCGATACCGTATACGACATCAAAATTATGGTGAAGGGACAGGAGATCAGCGTTTATGCCAACGGCCAACTGAAGCTGAAAGCGTCCGATCCGACCTTTAATTCTTCGGGCAAAGTCGGGTTCTATGCCGGCGGCTTTGATTATCTGTTGTTTGACGATATTCAGTTCAAGGTTCCAACAACCGACGTGGCCGGCCTGCTGCTGGATAAAAGCAGTTTGAACATGGTCATTGACGAACAGCAGCAGCTGCAGGTTCAATTCGATCCGTCGGATGCGGCTAATCGTGCCGTTGTCTGGCAATCCGCAAATCCGGATATTGCGTCCGTTGACGAGAGCGGTAAGATAACTGCCCTGGCAAAAGGCGAAACGACGGTTACGGTTACCTCCGTTGCCAATCCGCAAGCTTCGGCTTCCATTAAGATAGTCGTTTCCGATATCCTTCTGTATACGGATTTCGATTCAGGGGCGAACAGCTGGCCGGTTGACCCGAACCGCAGCATAGTAACCGTAAACGGCAATAAGATGTACCGCATTGTAGCGGGAGCTTCCTCTCTTCATCCGAAGGTATTTACCGATTATGACTTAACCTTCAAGCTGAAGATGCCTGCCGAAATGCCGGCTCAGGGCACCTTTTACGTGTATGACCGACAGGCTTCCGGTACTTCAGGCAAGGTTGGTTACCGGAAATTAGCGGATGGCACGTCACAGTGGCTATTATACAGTCCGAATTGGACGGTTCTGCAAACGAATAACTTCTCCGGTCAGGATCTGCAGCCTAATTCGGAGTACAACATCCGGGTTCTGGTAGACGGGGCGAGAATAAGAGTGTATGTCAATGGGGAGCTACGGCTGGACGGTACGGATACTAAGCATAATGCATCCGGAACGGTGGGCTTTTATGTTGGGGGCTTCAGCGAGTTCTGGTTCGATGACGTCAAGTTTACGCGGATTGACCGGACCGCTCCGGTAACGGCGGCGGCGATGACTCCGACGCAGCCTGATGGCATGGGAAATTGGTATTCACAGCCTGTAACCGTTGATCTGAGCGCAATCGACAGCGGAACCGGCGTGGCAGGCACGGAATACAGTACGGATGGCGGAGCTACCTGGCTTCCTTATCGGAGTCAGCTTACGTTTAGTGAAGACGGGAGCTATTCGTTGCTCTATCGATCGGTTGACTCGGCTGGAAATAGAGAAGACAACAAATCGATAAGCTTTAAGCTGGATGCTAGTAAACCCGAAGCTTCTATTACGGGATTAGAAGAGAAGGCATACGCAAACTCGGAAACGGTGACTCCGTTTTGGAAGGTCTTGGATACCGTCTCCGGAGTGGATGATGGCAAGACAACTGCGCAGCTGGATGGTCAGACAGTGGAGCAGGGAGCAGCTATTCCGTTGTATACGCTGGCTGCAGGTTCCCATATCTTTACGGTTTCAGTTACTGACATCGCGGGGAATACGCGGGAGAGCACGGTAACCTTCAGCACCTATGCCGACATCGGTTCGCTGAAAGAGTTAGTTGTGCAATTCTATGAGCTGAACTGGATTGATAAACAGGGCATCGCAAATAGCTTAACGATGAAGCTGGAAAACGGCAGCCTGGAAGCCTTTATCAATCATGTGGAGGCGCAAAGCGGCAAGCATATTCAGGCGGAAGCAGCTTCCTATTTGTTGCGGGATGCTAATTATGTTTTGCAAGGAATGGAAACGGCAAATGTGGATTGATAGCAGAGTAAATTAGGAAAGCGGTGCAGAGGGTTATCTCTGCACCGCTTAGTTCCGATAATGTAGGAGAGAAGTGTATGAGGGGGAGATACAAGTCTGATGTTTTTATTCTGCATAATTGCTTTTCTTGTTACTCTGGTTATTGGAATAGTAGGAGTTGTACGTAGGAGGAATAAACAATACATTCTTTGGTTTATTTTATCTGCCGTTCTTCTGACTCTTACTGTTCTATCATCTTTTACCTTCAAAAGTGGCTCCGAAATTTCTAATGATTCTCTATCCCAAACAATTACAATGACGACTTTTGATACGGACTGGGCTGAACAAGTAAACGGAATTGCAAACATCGATCTGTCGGAAACAGAAAAATCTGATCAAATATCTAATCTTGCGAAATCCTACAAGCTGGAAGATAGAAACGAACTCAGAGACTATGAGAAATATTTAGTAAATCAATTCAAATCGAAGGAATACTTAAGGGATACTAAAAATGACCATTATATGCTGGTGAACATTTTTATCGCTACAGTAGTGGATATTTATTATAACGATTCAGACAATCGACCAATCAAAGCATTTGCATTCGATTTCCTGCAAAATACAAAATACACCTATCGAGGAGTAAATGCAGTAGACAGTGATGTTGTAAAAGAAAATGAAGAGCAGATGACTAAAGCATTAGAGAAGATAAAATAAAAGAGAAAAACAAAACAGGGCTTCCCAAAATGATTCTGGGAAGCCCTGTTTGTTCATGTTCATAGCAACTCCGGGAAAACCAAGGCGTAGGACTGAAAATAGCCGCTGTTTTTGTTCCGGTTGCCGATGATCGGGCGATGCGGGGAGACGAATCGATCGTATTCGGGATCCTTGTAAATGTTGGACATGGCTTCATAGAGATCAAGAGGCCAAGTCTGGGGAGAGAGAGGATTCGGGACGTTCTGGCCTTTCTCGTATGGCCACTCCCCGGCATTGCCGTCGGCATAATAAAGCAGCGTATCAAGCGCCTTCTTGATGGTATTGCCGCTTGGGGAAGTCCAGCGGAACAAGTCCTCGCCGGTATAATCCAGTACCTGCTTGGCTGCTGCCGTAAGAGGAGCAAGAGCAAAATAGTGGTACCAGATCGAATGGGTTCCTCGTAACGTTTCTTCCGGGATAAAGCCGGCAAGCGATAGGGAGGAGTCGATATGCTCTTTCAGATGAGCGACCTCCTCCGCAAAACCGGCCTGATCATCCAGGAAGCGATAGAGCAGCAGCTGGGCATACAAGCTCCAGCTCCACCAATTGTTCCGAAGCGGGATATCATCCCACTTCGGCAATAGAACAGTTGTGATCCAATGGACAAATGAATCCCGATCCTTTGGACGCCATCCCGGGTAAGCTTTTATCCACTCCGCCGCTTGAAGAAAGCCTGATCCCAAATAGGCGGATACCAGCGGACCGTCTTTATCCGCGAGCTCCCGGTTAATAGAAGCCCAGCCCTGCAGCAGCTCCGCCGCTTTGTCCGCATAGTCCGGCCTGCCGGTAAGCCGGTAAGCCAGAGCTGTCGCGTAAGCAGCTTGCGCATCGGCTTCCATGAGTTTTTTCGCGGCCTGGTGTCCGGCGGTATCGAAATAAAAGCCGGGAATATGCCAGACGGGTATGGCATGACAGCTGACGGACAAGCTCTCCTCCGCTAAACGCAGAAGTTCATCCTTAGCTGCCGCGGCGGTTTTGGAAACGAGTTCCTTTTTGCTCATGAGAACGTTCCTCCTATTCTATTTGGGTTCTACTTCGTCGAGAGTCAGCTTGTATTGCAGATGCTTCATCGGAGTACCGTCCGTATCTTTAAATACCATACCGATCCGTATGTCCTCTTCCGTGCCGTCCACTATGGCAATGAGGCGGTTGATCCCGGCTTGGAGAGAGATCTCTTTCTCCGGATTCGGTACTTGAGCGCCGTTCATATAAATCTCGTAGGAGCTGTTGGTTGTGATTAGGAGCCGTCCGGTTTTTTCGCCAGACGAAGGGTCCAGCAAATAAACAAAGCAGCTGACAAACCAGCGGTCTCCGTTTGGATTAGGAATGCGGAACGTTCCGTCATAACGGCTCCGCTCTTTTTTTTGCATCCAGCCGTAAAGTCCTTCACCTAGATTGTTGAGCGAGAACTCGGGATCGATATAGTAAGCTTTCATGGCTTCGAAATCGACATAAGGCCGGCAAGGCATGGCCATGATATTCTCCACGGCCCATTGACCGCTGCCTTTGACTGCCGACAGGAGACCGTCATCAAACGACGCGCCGAGATTAGCAAGCAATCTCGTATACAAACGAATCGACTTGTCGCTTTCCGTTTCCAGAAGAAACTGAGAGAGCAGAAAGAGTCCTTGGCCAACCTGCATTTGAAGGAGGTAATGCCCGGCTGGTTGTTCTTTCTCCCGATTCAGTTCAACCAGAGCTAATCTGCTGTATTCATCCGTATGCTGGCCGATGAAATAATCGTGCCACGCGGTACCTTCCACGCTCTTGCACAGTACGTCAGCGCCATCCGCCGACAGGCAATGCGAAGCGAAAGGGCGGTTCACGACGTCCCGCGGAGACAAGAACACCTTGTCGTAACCAAACAAATCTACCGGACTGAAGCCTTGTACCGCTGGCTTCGAATAGTCCGCTTCAAGATGATACGTTGCTTTCTCCCGGACAATGACAGTCTGATCAAGCAATGCGGCCAGCACAGCTTCTTGCCCGTCTACAGCAGGAAGGATGACGACCTTACCGCCTTTTGCCGCATATTCCCGTATAACGGATGCCGAATTGGGATCTGCGAGCAGATGCGGCTCGATCAGAATTAGGTCATATTCATCAATCGGCTTGTTCGGAAGCTCCCGCAGCAGATCGAATGAAACGCAAAGCGTACGCAGGAAAGCTTCCGTTTTTCCACTTGGTTCTATGAACGCGCCTGTACGAAGGACGATCGTATCCTCGGCGTTCCCCGCATAAGCAAGCAAATTGCGCAGCAGGAGGCAGGCTTGCGGTACCCGGTGGAAGTGCGCCATCAGCTCCAGCTGATTGGCAACAAACAGACCTTCCTTGCTCCGGTATTCCAGAAGCGGCGACCATAAATCTCCGCCATCCCCGAAATCTCCCGCGCTGCATTCCAGAAGCATAGTGAAAGGGCCTTTAACCGGCTTCTCGAAGGCAGCATGGATAATCGGAAGAGGACCGTCTTCCCGAAGCTCTTCGTGCCAGAATATGAAATCGTCGTTACCTAGTCCTTGAAGAACGGGATGGCTATAATCGCCGGAATGAGCTCTCATAAAGTCTTGCCGCGATATCGCCAAATCTCCGAAGGACAAATGAAGCTGCTCGAGCAGCACAACCCTGCCGCCTTGACTGACGTACCGGTTAAGCGCCTCCTCAAGCCGTCCATCCGGATCTTCGAGTTTGCTTCCCGCCACGAGGAGATGCTCGGGTGACAGCTGCGGGATCTGCTCCGTAGGGATGGGCTTGCAGGCCGGAAGCAATGCACGAATAATAGCATAGTCCTGCTCGCCGCCTATATAAACGACGGGACGGTTGATGACGACGGGCTCCGTCTTATATCGGGATGGATATAGCTTGAAGCTCAAATCCAGCTCATGCATAGGTACGTTATCATGCAGCAATACGGCATGAAATTGAATAGGAGATCGTTCATTAACAAGCTCCGGCATCCATGTCGTTGTTACTGCGGTGCGATCAGCCGGGGCTTGCCGGAACTCGAAAGTCTCCCTATGAATCAGCCGGTCTTCCTGACGGACTTCGCAAATAACGGTCGTCTGACGGGTATAAAGCGTGTCGTTATATACATCAAAGCTTCGGACAATAGGCTCATCATCAAAAAACGATCGGTTATATTCCACCGGAATAAGAGTAGCAGGCTTAAAGGCGGCGGCCAAAATATCAAAAGACGGATTTTTCCGGTACATCGGATACTCCTCCGGAAGGAGGCCGTTGTTAAGGGTTAGGGAGTACCGCGGAATTACCTTCAGCTGCGGACCTTCTGCGTCTGAATCGGACAGCTGAAGCGGGATGTCCCGATCGGGCATCGCACGCATGAAATAATGGGCAAAGTTAAAGGTGGACAAGCCGGATACCCCTTGCCGCCTTGCATATTCGATAAACAAGCGTTCCTTTTCCGCCAGCCCCTTCGTGCACTCCTCCGTATCCTTGTACGCAAGATGACCAACGTACATGCTGCTGTTCTGAGGGCAAATATACCACCAGCCGCCATGCTCACCAAAGACAAGAGGCGCCTTGCGGTCCCAACCGTCAATGGTTCCGTCGATGTTGTAATGCCGGGTCTCTACCTCGGTAAGTTCTTTGGCGAGAAGACGGTTATCGCCTTCCAGAATGATAGGGCGGGTAGAGTCAAGCTCGCGAATGACAGCCATCATAGACGGGATATGCAACTTGAAGCCGTCGCGCCCGTCTACCCAGCGCATCTCGTTCTGAAGGCTCCACAGAATAACGGAAGGATGATTCCTGTCCCGTTCCACCAGTCTTCGGATATGGTCCTTGCAGTTCGTAATAAATTCGGGATGATCGGCCTGCATCGATTTGCTGGAGCCGTAGATCGCGGTTTCGTCCACAATCAGCATGCCTTCTTCGTCGGCAATATCCAAATAATAAGCCGGATGCGGCTCCGCATGAAGGCGAACGCAGTTAACGCCGGCTTCTTTGCACATGCGGTACCAGTTCCTTACGTACTCCTTCGTTTGCTGAATCCCTCCTTGGAAATGCCAGGAATCGCCACGCAGGTTAATAGGAGTTCCGTTTAAGTAAAATTGAGGACCCTCGGAAGTGATCTCGCGAAAACCAAACCGTTCCTCCAGCCGGTCCAGTATACGGTCACCGTCTATTAACACCAGCTCCAGCGTGTAGAGGAAAGGATGATCCGGATTCCACAGCTTGGCATTGGCCCATTCGATAGAGAAAACGGCTTGGCTGGATTGGCCTTCACCCAGGCCTTCGCCCGAAATAGCCTCAGCTGCAATGATAATAGGGGAGGTTGTCTGCGAGCTGCTCTCCCTTACGCGCAGTTCAACTCTAATAGACGAGTCTACCTGTTCCATAGAGGGATGGCTTATCCCGGCATTTACGTCAAGCCGGCCTTCCCGGACCGATGTGCGGACCGTTACATCCGTGAGAGATACAACCGGTCTGCTTTCCAAATAGACATCCGCCCATAAGCCCCTCGCCAGAGCGCCAAACCAGGAGCCGACCAGCCCGGTAACCTTTTGCTGTCCGGAAGGCAGCGTAACTTTGTCAAAGCTGCCGCACACGACATGCAGCTGGTGGCTGCCTCCCGCCTGCATTCGCTCCGTTACCTCCACGAGAAGCGGGAGATAACCGTCCTCCCAGACAGCAATCAGCTGATGATCCAGATAGATGGCGGCTTTTTGCATAATGCCGTCAAACCTGAGAAACAGACGCTCGCTCATCTTTTCCGGCGCCTGAAACACCCGATGGAGCACTCCGGCATCCGCCATGGCCCATTCCTTTGGATAACCATACAAATCATAGGGAGCATACCCGTGCCCCTTTATTTCTCCAAAGCTTTTGCCAGATGCACGCACGTAGGAGGAACGCCAGCTGGACGGGACTTGTACTTTCCGTTCCTCGTAAATGAGTTGCTCGGGAAGTGTATAATCCGCGCCATGCTCATACAGCGGCATAAAATCCCATTCGCCATTTAAGCTATATGTTGTTCTCATCGTACATGCTCCTCGCCATAAGCTTCACCTTTAAGCTGGAGCAGCAGGGGAATCTCCAGCCAGGCCAGAGATTTGCCGGCGTCCTGGTCCCACATGATGAAGTGGGGATCCATTGCGGCTTGCCAATCGGACGGCGTATTTGCGGTGTCAAGCTTACCTGTATAAGGCGGCGGCTCAATGGTATCCGGCGATTCGGAATAGAAAAACAATAGATTCTCATAGAGAGCGATCATGCCGTATTTGTCTCCGTCTCCGGGACGCTCTTCCTGGTATTGATAATGGTAGAAAGTATAGCTTGCCACTTTCTCCGGCTTCAGCCGCGCGATCCGGGCATAAGGCTTTGGCGAAAGCTGACTCCGGTGCCAATGCTCCGCGCTGACAGGCTGCTGATAATGGAAAATGTCCATCATCGGCACCCATCTCCGGGGCGTGTCCGCACCCGGCCATTGCTCAAGTCCGGATTCGCAGCATTCGAAAAGAGTGTGCGGATCCGCATCCTTTAATGAGCTCTCATAGTAGAGAAAAAGCTTGGATCCATCGTGGAACAGGCTGAGATGACGGACTTCGGCGTCTTTCATCCGGTCTTGAAGCTTATGTTCCATATCGCGGAAGCAGTTGAAGGGATCTACGTCATGGCGGCATTGCGCCAAATAATGATATCGCTGCATAAGGCACCTCCGGGTTATTATCAAGATGCCTTCATTATATAGTCGGACGAATTATTCTCTGTTGTGCTAAGATATAACTAAATTGCGATTCTATCTTTGGGGGAGAGATACAATTGGCTTCTCGCATCGAGTACGTAGCACCGGGGCAAAGCGGCTTTTTTCTCGCTTTCCGGGATGAATGGACGGAGGAGCATTTTCTCCGTTTTCATGCCCATCAAGGTTTTGAATTGCTTTTTATTCATGAGGGTCACGGGATTGTGGAGGTGGAGGGCAACAGCTACGAGCTTGAAGGGGGTTCTTTGTTCTGCTTTCAGCCGTATCAGCTGCACAAGCTGGAAATTCCGGGGCGGAAGAGCGCCCGCTATGTCCGAACCAATCTGACCTTTGATCCCCGGTTTCTGGAGCCTTATCTGGCGCCGTTTCCGAAGCTGTTATCCTTTTTCCGTTACTTGACCCGGGGAGTGCTGCCCGCGCCTAAGTTCGCCTTTTCGGAAAATCAACTGATGTCCATTATGGAATGCCAGGTACAAGCGATGAGGGAGAGCGGGGAGGAGCAGGAGGCCCAAATCCTGCTGCTGATTTCCTTGCTGCGTTATCTTCAGCTGTCTGTCATTGCTCAGCCGGAGCTGTCTCCGGAAGAATGGTCCGCTGCGAAAACCGTCCATATTGAAGCGATGATGGATTGGATCGAGCGTCATTTCCGGCAGCCCTTCAGTCTGGAGCTGCTTGCAGAAGAGCTGCATTTGTCCTCTTATTACGTCTCTCATCTATTTAAGCAATATACGGGAGTATCACTGACGGATTATGTGACGGCCAGACGATTGCGCGAGGCATGCGTGCTTCTCGGAAGCTCCGACCTGCCGGTGCAGCAGATCGCTCATGAGGTTGGCCGGCTAAGCGCTCCTTATTTCTGCAAGCTGTTCAAGAAACACAAAGGAATGACGCCTCTGGACTACCGTTCGGCGCTGCATTATGCCGCCAAATAGCCGGACCGGGTCATACCCGGCCGATTCTGACGGAACGGTATTGCCCGGGTGTCATGCCCGCTTGTTTGCGGAACAGCCTTATGAAGTAATTCGCGTTCTCAATCCCGACTTGCTGGCCGATCTCGGATACGGAATGCTCGGTGCTCTCAAGCAGCGTTTTAGCTTTTTTGATCTGCAGGTTATGCAAATATTGCAGCGGGCTCATCCCCGTATATTTCTTCAGGCAGCGGGCGAGATAGTCGAAATGGAAATGCAGGGTCTGCTCCATATGCTTCGCGTCGAACGGGCGGGTCAGATGCTGCTGCAAATAAGCGATCGTCTGATCGCAGAGCAGCCTGGACCGGGGAGCGAATTGGCTGCTTACCGCTGTCTGCAGTTCAACAAACAGACCGGCTAACAGCGTCTGAAGCGGCAAGGAGCTTGCAGGCGACAAGGTGTGGTGGAGCTCCAGCATCTGCTGCAGGAACGGCAGAACATCGGTGGCGCGTATATTCGTGAATTTCGGTAAGTACATGACCTGCCGATGGGGAGTAAGGTCGTCTACGGTCCCTTTGGTGAAAGGAATCGACCAAGAGATCTGCCCGCTGTCCATCGTACGGACCGGGGCGGGATGAGCGAAATGGATCCAGTAGATTTCGGTTATTTCCTCGCACGGGCGATGCCCGATATGCATGCGGTTCGGCTCCAGCACAAGCATGGTGCCTTCCTTAATCTCGTAAGGGACATCGTCTTCGGTCATATACAAGGTTCCCTTCAGAACAAACAGCATGTCGTATACGTTAAACGATCTTGCCACATGCTGCTGTCCCGGCGTCCAGAAGGAATGACCGATCGTTAATAGCTGCGGAAGCGGAGGGATGATAAGTTCCAGGCAATGCATGGCGACGGCTCCTTTGCGTTGTAATCGCTTACCCGATTGTATCACGGCCATTACCCGTTAGGTAGAAAATGTGCTATAAAAAGTCGTTAATGAACCTGTCCGGTCAAACGCGGAACTTATATAGTTAAAGTAAACGAACCGGAAAGGATGACAACTTATGCGTTTTCGCCAGGTCCATCTTGATTTCCATACCTCAGAGGCTATCACCCCCATTGGTCAACGGTTTGACAAAAAACAGTTTCAGGAGATGCTGCAGCTAGGCCATGTCGATTCCATTACCGTATTCTCCAAATGCCATCACGGCTGGGCTTATCATCCTTCGGAAGCAAACGAGATCCACCCGGGTCTTAGCTTTGATCTGCTTGCGGCCCAGATCGAGGCCGCGCATGAGATTGGCGTCAAGACTCCGGTCTACTTGTCTGCCGGACTTGACGAGAAGCTCGCCAGACGGCATCCGGAATGGCTGATCCGCGACGAGAACGATACGACCGGATGGGTAAAAGGCTTTTTGGAGCCGGGTTATCATCAATTTTGCATGAACTCCCCGTATCTCGATATTCTTCTCGCGCAGATTCGCGAGGTAGTGTCGCGGTACGATGCGGATGGCGTATTCCTCGATATTGTAGGCGTACGCAAATGCTATTGCCATAACTGTCTCGAGAGCGCAAGGCGGGAAGGCATGGATCCAAGGGATGAGCAAGCCATGCGGAGTTTATGGGAGAGGACGTATGCCAACTATACGGCAGGGGTGAAGGAAACGGTGGAATCGGTTAAGCCGGGGCTGCCAATCTTCCACAATGGCGGACATATTAAGCGGGGCCGCCGTGACTTGGCCATGATGAACACCCATCTGGAGCTGGAATCGCTGCCGACGGGCGGCTGGGGTTACGATCATTTCCCTCTGTCGGCCAGATACGCCCAAACCCTTGGCGTTGATTTCCTTGGCATGACGGGGAAATTCCATACGTCCTGGGGAGAATTTGGCGGCTATAAGCATCCAAACGCCCTTCGTTACGAAGCGGCGCTCAGCATAGCCAATGGGGCGAAATGCTCCATCGGGGATCAGCTGCATCCGGACGGTTACATGGATAAAGCGACCTATACGCTAATTGGCGCCGCTTATAGCGAGGTCGAAAGCAAAGAAGCCTGGTGCGTGGACACCACAAATGTCGCCGATGTGGCTCTTCTGTCGCTTGAAGCCGTTGGCGTCCATGAGAAAGCGCGGGATGGGCAGTCCAAAGGAGCCTCCGATGCAGGAGCCGTGCGGATGCTGCTTGAAGGGAAAATCCTGTTTGACGTCATCGACAAGGAGCATGATTTTAGCGCCTATAAGGTATTGATATTGCCGGACTACGTAGCGGTTGACGATTCTCTGCGCGGCAAGCTGGAGATGTACCTTCTGCAAGGCGGAAAGCTTCTCGCCACGGGCTGGTCCGGGCTTGATCCGGCAGGAGAAGAGTTTGCCATTGACTTCGGTGCACGGTACCTGGGAGTGAACCCTTACAAACCCGACTACTTCCGTCCGGGCTTTGCGTTAAAGAGCTTAAAGGAGGCCTCCTTCATCTTTTATTCCCAGGGGCAAAAGATTGAGCTTAACGGGGGAACCGAGCTCGGCAGGCGCGAAGACCCGTACTTTAACAGGGATGCGTTTGCGTTCTGCTCCCATCAGCATACGCCAAGCAGCCACAATAACGGAGGCCCCGGCATGGTGGAGAGCGGCAGCGGAATCTACATCGCCTGGAACGTGTTTGAGGATTACGCGAAGAAAGGCAGCCTGATTCTGAAGGAAGCCGTTCTGTACGCGCTGGATCGCCTGCTTCCGGGCAAGACGCTTCAAACCAATCTGCCAGCGCAGGGCATAGTTACCCTTCAGGAGCAGAAGGAAGGGAATCGCCTTGTTAATCATCTCCTGTATGCTTCGCCGGTAAGAAGAGGCGACGGGGTGGAAGTCATCGAGGATATTATTCCGCTCCGCAACGTTCAGGTTGCAATCCGGACTGCCAGTCCGGTGAAGCAGGTCTATCTGGCGCCGCAAATGACTCCGCTGCCGTTCAGCAGCAACGATGGCGCAGTTGCTTATACCGTACCTGAACTGGAATGCCATCAGATGGTTGTTATGGATTACGAATAGAAACTTATTTCATAGAATGGAAGTGCACTCATGAAAGCTTTGACCGAATTTATCGACCGATTGACCTCCTGGCGCATTCCATGGGCGGAGGTAATGGTCATTCACCGCAATGAAACGGTATTCCGTTATCGAAGCGGATTCTCCAATCTGGAGGAAGAGACTCTTATTGAAGAGGGACGTATCATTAACATCTATTCCATGACGAAGATAATGACCTGCGTGGCGGCTCTCCGGCTTGTGGAGCAGGGTAAAATGCTGCTGAACGATCCGCTGTCCGCTTACCTTCCCGAATACGCGGATATGAACCTCCGCAAGCGTCTTCCGGACGGCAAGCTTGAGATCGAAAGAGCAAAGAAACCGATTCTCGTTCGTGATCTGTTTACGATGACGGCCGGCTTTTCTTATGATATTGGTTCTCCTTCCTTGAAGGAAGTTGCAGATCAAACGCAAGGAAAGGTGCCGACTCGCGCTTTTGCGGAGGCCTTAGCCAAGGAACCGCTTCTATTCGAGCCGGGCACCCGCTGGAACTACAGCTTATGCCATGATCTGCTTGCGGCATTGACAGAGGTTGTGGACGGCCGGCGTTTCGGCGCTTACATCCGCGAGGAGATTACGGAACCTTTGGGAATGAAGGATACGGCGTTTGATCTTTCCGAGGAGCAGCAAAGCCGCATCCTTCCGCAATACGAATTCAAGGATGAATTGGGCAGACCGGTCCGCAAAGACGGTAACGGCTACCGGCTTGGCACGGATCACGAAAGCGGCGGCGCGGGGCTGCTCTCTACCGTAAGCGACTACGCGTTATTCTTGAATGCTCTCACCAATAAGGGAACAAGCCCGGATGGCGTACGTATTTTGTCGCCGGCGATGATCGATCTGATGCGGACGGATCATTTGACCGACCGTATGCGCGGGGATTATAACTGGGAACAGTTAAAAGGCTACGGCTACGGATTAGGCGTCAGAACGCATGTGTCCAAAGCGCAAAGCGGATCGCTTAGTCCGCTGGGGGAATTCGGCTGGAGCGGTGCCGCAGGCTGCATGGCGATTATGGATCCGGATTCACAGCTGACCGTTATGTATGCCCAGCATTTGCTGAACAACCAGGAGCCTTATATCCATCCGCGGCTGAGAAATATCGTATACGCCAATTTATAATGAGGGGAGCCGTTCCAAGAGGAACGGCTCTTTTTGCTGTTTAAGTAAAGGTGTTGACTTGGAGCTCACTCCAGCATGTATACTTCGATTGTGTTCTTCATTCCATAGATAAAAGGAGCAGAGAAAATAATGTGTAAATCTCATGTACTTAGTGTTGCAAGCGCAAAAGCACCTTTTGAAAAAACAACGATTGAACGGAGAGACTTACGTCCGGATGATGTTCTCATTGATATTAAATTCAGCGGCATTTGCCACTCTGATATTCATACGGCTTTCGGAGAATGGGGCGAAGCAATCTTCCCGCTTGTTCCCGGTCATGAAATTGCCGGTGTCGTGGAAGCAGTGGGGTCCGAGGTTACGAAATTCGCTGTTGGAGACCGTGTTGGGGTAGGCTGCTTTGTAGATTCCTGCGGCGAATGCGAATATTGCATGCAAGGCGAGGAGCAGTTCTGTACGAGAGGCGTAGTCAGCACTTATAACTCCCTCGACTATGAAGGGCAGCCGACTTATGGCGGTTACAGCCAGAAGATTGTTGTTACGGAGCGATTTGTTGTCCGAGTTCCGGACAGCCTGGAGCTTGACGTTGCAAGTCCGCTTTTATGCGCGGGTATTACAACGTACTCTCCTTTGAAGCATTGGAATGCGGGCCCAGGTAAAAAGATTGCTATCGTTGGCATGGGCGGCCTTGGTCATCTGGCGGTGCAATACGCGCATGCCCTGGGAGCGGAAGTAACCGTTCTGAGCCAATCGATGAACAAAAAGGAAGAAGCCATTGCGTTTGGAGCGGATCATTATTACGCAACAAGCAATCCGAATACGTTCAAAGAGCTGGCTAATCGGTTTGATCTGATCTTGAATACCGTGTCCGCCAATCTGAATGTGGATGCTTATCTCTCCATGCTCCGTGTTGACGGTACGCTGGTTAACGTCGGTGCGCCTTCCGAACCCGATTCTTATCAAGCCTTCTCTCTCATTATGCAGCGCCGCAGCCTTGCCGGCTCGCTTGTGGGCGGCATCCGCGAGACGCAGGAGATGCTCGACTTCTCGGCGGAGCATGGCATTAAGCCGCAAATCGAGCGGATTAACGCCGATCAGGTGGATGAAGCTTACCAACGCGTACTGCGCAGCGATGTCCGTTACCGGTTTGTCATCGATATGTCAACGATGTAAACTATTGTTATATTGATTATTGATAGGAGGGAGACAATCCGTATGAGAATGACCGAAGTAAGCGCCAGGTACGACCTGTCGCAGGATACTCTCCGTTACTATGAACGAATTGGATTAATTCCGACCGTTAACCGTAATAACAATGGCATTCGGGAATATACCGAGGATAATCTCAAATGGGTTGAATTTATAAAATGCATGAGATGTGCCGGTCTTCCTATTGAAGCTTTGATCGAATACGTTAATCTGTTCCAGCAGGGCGATCATACGACGGAGGCGAGGAAAGAGCTGCTTATCGAGCAGCGGGAGCAGCTCCGTCTCCGGATCGAAGAAATGACAAAGACGCTGGAGCGGCTGGACTCCAAGATAGAAAATTACGGACAACACTTGCATCACAAGGAACAGGAATTATACAAGCCGCAGGAGCGGCAGGAGCGGCAGGAGCGGGAACAATAGAAAGAGCGGGTCGTTTGCTTATGAACGGCCCGCTCTTTTTCATTGCGATATCGTTTCCTCTGATTCAGGTGCTATGATCGGCGGAATGAATTGCTTAAGCCTTTGAAAGGTAAAGGTATCAGGGAGGACGTAGTCTTTGGGCTGAGCTTTCAGAATACGTCTCCAAACCTCTTCATCCGTTTTTGAAAGGATAAAGTTTGGATCGAGAGGAGAAGCAAAGAGAGGCGAGAGGTTTAGCGTTTCAATTGCAGCCGGCATATGCTTCCTTCTTCGTTTCTTAAACGGCTTTTTTGCCGTTTTTATCTTTTTAAACCTCTTAATTTTTTTCGATATTTTTTTGTTTTTCGAGCTGTCCGTTTTCTTTTTCTTGATGAAACCCATTTGCGCTCCTCCTCTGGCATTGAGATGGCTTGTTCCCCAGATTGAGCCTCAAAGGCAAGACGCTCCTCCTCATGTTTACTCCGCGCGAACTCATACAGCTCCAGAACCCGTGAGATCATCGTAGACAATGACCAATGATGATGTCCCCACGCTTTCGCTTGTTCGGCCATCACGCTTAACAGCTCCGGCTCCTCCAGGGCTGTTCGAAGGCATGAATAAAGCTGCTCCGGGTCTCCCAAGCGGGATACCAGCCCGTTCTGAAGATGGGTAACCATTTCCGGAATGCCTCCGGCATCAGAGGTGATGACCGGTTTACCCGCAATTTGAGCTTCAATGATCGCAAACGGCTGATTGTCCTGCATGCTGGGCAACACGACAAAGTCAGCTTGCTGCATCATTTCGGGCACGTCCTCCCGGTGTCCCCAGAATAGAATATGATTCGAGAGGCCAAGCTGATTGGTCAGCTCAATTAAATCCTCGCGCAGGAAACCGTCCCCGACCAGCCAGCATACCCAGTCGGAGCGTACTTCCTTTAGCTTGGCTAAGGCATGAATGAGAGTGGAATGTCCTTTGACGATATCGAAGCGGGCGGGGCATATAAATACCTTTTCGGCAAGGGGTTTAACCGTCTTTGGTTCTCTTAGCATTTTATTTTGAAATTCCGCGATATCAAACCCATAATGACTGACCGTCACGCGTTCTTCGGGAACGGCAAAATCATTAACCAGCTCGTTTTTTAACCAAAGCGAAGGAGAAATCGTTACATCGCTAACCGTTGCGCCAAGATACTCCCGCAAGGACGAATAATGCCACAAGGGAGAGTTTATATTTTGGTCGGTCATGCCCATTTCTTTCAATTTAACAAACCATTCCTTTGTCAGACAACCATGAATGGTAGTGACAAGCGGGATATGTGCAGGCTTAACGCGCGCAATCGCGTGTGCGCTTACGATGTCCTGCGCGTGTATGACATCGTATTCGTTTAGCCCAAAATACAAAGCGGCCGCTTCCATGCACAATCTATCAACCTCTGCTTGTTTGATCCAGGGATCGATATCAGGCAGCAGTTGATTCAAATAAAGCTCCGTTTGGTGGGCAATGAGAGGTGCTAGCCTACTCTTCTCTATCAATAAATTTCTGCTTGGAATATAGAAGCCTTGCGCATCCGGTGTTGAGGAAAATATATCAACTTCATGTCCGGCACCTTGTAATCCCTTGACCAGTTGATTGACATAGGTATTAACGCCGCCGGCATGCGGCAGTGCCCACATGCAAGTGATTAAGATTCGCATGTTTTGTCCTCCGATTGGTCCGTCGTCCCATTAGTATATGATTCAACCAAAGTATTGTTAACGTACATGAACCTATTTCACCCGTATTTTCGGACGGGCATTTCCCTATTAAGCAGCTTGTATAAAAGATAGATTTCCAACAATAATCGACAAAGCAAGGCACTTATCTCTTTTAGTCCGAAAATTCGGGATAAACTACTATTTTCATAGCCTTTAGACGTTAATCCAATGCTTCTCTGATTCATTTGCGTATCATGCTAGAAGATGAATCGAAGGAGTTGAAAGAGATTGGAGCTTGCCCATAAATATAAAATTGCCATAATCGGCCTGGGGTATGTCGGATTGCCGCTCGCGAAACTGTTCGTAGAGAAGGGGAATACGGTATACGGAATCGATACCGATATTCGCAAGATTCAAATGCTGCAGAAACGTCAATCCTATTTATCCGACTATAAGAGAAACGATATTCGAGAGCTATTCAGCGGAAAAAACTTTCATGTCAGCCATTCGTTTGAAGTGATAGAGAAGGCGGATGTCATTATTTTGTGCGTTCCGACACCGCTTGACGAGCATATGCAGCCGGACTTGAGATTTGTGATAAACGCTACACGCTGCATACTTCCTCATCTGCGAAGAGGGCAGCTTGTAGCCCTAGAGAGCTCCACCTTCCCGGGAACCAGCGAGGAAATCCTGAAGCCGCTTCTGGAGAGCACGGGACTGGAGGTCGGGAAGGATCTTCTGCTAGCTTATTCGCCGGAACGAATCGATCCCGGATCGCATTGGGAGCTGTCGCAAATTCCGAAGGTAGTAGGCGGAGTGAATCCGGCAAGCACTTCGTACGCCAAGGAAGTCTATGGTACCGCATTTGAGAAGGTGGTGGTCGTCTCTTCCCCTCGCGCCGCGGAGATGACGAAGCTGCTGGAAAACTGCCAGCGATTCCTGAACATTTCTTTTATGAACAGTCTTCTTAAGCTATGCGAGGAGCTGGATATCAATCTCTGGGAAGTTATTGAGGCAGCAGGGACAAAACCGTTCGGATTTACCAAATATTATCCCGGTCCTGGAATTGGCGGACATTGCATACCGGTTGATCCCTTGTATTTGCTCTGGAAGGCGAGAGAGCATCAGATCGACATGCCCTTCATCGAGCTTAGCTCGCATGTGAACGAGAGTATGCCCGCCTATATTGTTGGGCGAGTTTCCAAAATTCTGAAGCCTAAAGAGCTGAAGGGCAGCAGCGTGCTGATTATTGGAGTCACGTATAAAAAAGACGTTAACGATATGCGCGAGTCCATCGCTTTGCCTATTATTGAACAATTGCTGCAAGAAGGCGTCCATGTCGGGTTTTTCGATCCCTACGTTAACGAGCTTCAAGTCGGAGGAACAACCCTCCATTCGCTTCCGCTTACTGCAAGGAATATGAAAAATTACGATTGCACCGTCATTCTGACGGATCATTCTAATATTCCATACGAGCTTATTGTCACTCATACCCCTATTGTCCTAGATACGAGGAATGCAACCGGCAAACTTGCGGACCGGAATAACGTGATCCTAATTTAAGGAGGGAATTTCTTGAAAATATTAGTAACAGGCGGGGCAGGGTTCATTGGCTCTCATCTTGTGGAAAGCTTGTTGGCGGCAGGACACACCGTCACGACATTGGACGATTTCTCGAACGGAAGACGCGAGTTTCTCGCTCACTTATCCAATCATCCTCGTCATAGGCTTATAGAAGGGTCGGTACTGGACCGGAAGCTAGTGAAGAAATGCATGAATCAAGCGGATACGGTCTATCATCTGGCAGCCGTGCTTGGAGTGAAAAATACGGTAGAAGATCCAATCAAGGTCATTGAAGGCAACATTGACGGGACCCGAAATATACTTGAGCTGGCTTATCCAAGCCGCACGAAGGTTATATTTGCGTCGACCTCGGAGATCTACGGAAAAAACGAGAAGCTGCCGTTTAACGAGATGTCGGACCGCGTATACGGTGCGCCTTCGATTCATCGCTGGAGTTACGCAACGGCCAAATCCATTGACGAGCATATGTGCTTTGCGTATGCGGCGAAAGGACTTCCGGTAACGGTGCTCCGTTATTTCAATGCCTACGGACCTAGACAAACAAACTCTCAATATGGAGGGGTCGTAGCCAGATTCATTACCGCCGCATTAAAAGGAGAACCACTTGAAGTATACGGGAGCGGTACGCAGCGGAGATGCTTCACCTTTGTGGACGATACTGTAAGCGGAACGATCGCGGCGCTTAGCCCGGAGGCAGACGGTCTGGCATTTAATGTCGGCTCGACTCATTCCGTGACGATCACTCAGCTTGCGCAGCTGATTATCCAGCTGAGCCGTTCTACGTCGCCGGTTATACTCAAATCCTATGCGGAGGCTTACGGTCCGGGTTACGAGGATATGCCGGCCCGCGAGCCCGACTTGACCCGGGCGGAGACTATACTAGGTTACAGCCCGTCCGTGTCGCTGGAGCAAGGACTTATTAAAACGATTGAATGGTACCGCCAGCGTATCAGCCTAGAGACAGTCTAGCCGGAGGAGGGAAGCGGAATGAAGATTGCCCTTGTTTCTTATTGGTGTATTCCTTATTCCGGTGGAGTTTCCACGTATACGCTGGCATTAAGGAAGGGACTTGAAGACCTTGGGCATGATGTGGATATTATCTCCCACAACGATACGGGAATGAAATACCACATTGTAGACAAGGGGAGAACCATTGACAAACCTTTGGTTTCAGCGGCGGTAAAGCGGCAGATCGGTACGAGATACAATATAAAGATGCCTTCCTTTGACGCTTGGCTGGCTGATATGGAAAGCGAGCGCATCGCTTTCCGTCAAGCGTTATCCCATTTCAGATTGAACGATTACGATCTCATCCACGCGCAGGATGTCATATCCGCGATAGGCGCCCATGAAGTGAAACCGACCCATATCCCGCTGCTGTTAACTCTTCACGGAGACCTGGCCGCGGAATGGATGCATCAGGGTGTTGTCTCGAAGCGCTCCTTATCCTGGGAATGGGCGAAAGCGCTTGATCATTACGGAAGACTAGCAGCTGACCGGGTTATCTTTCCTTCCGGGTGGCTTAAGCGGCAATATGACGTCAAACCCGGCCGAACAAATTCCTCGGCAGCCGTTATTCCTTATGGCTTCGATACGATGAAATTCCTCCATCAATCCGCCCTTTATACGCCTGCCTTAAATAAAAACGGCATGAAATTAATCCTATGTCCCGCGCGTCTCGATCCTGTGAAAGGCCATCAAGTGCTGCTGCAAGCTTTGTCTAAGCTAAAAGAAACCCGTTCGGATTGGATTTGCTGGTTGGCGGGGGACGGTCCCATGCGCAGCCAGCTGGAACAATCGGTAAGCCAATTGGGGTTAGGTCAACAGGTAAGCTTTCTTGGTCACCAAAATAACATGGCGCTGCTGCTGCAAGAAGCGGATGTGATTGTTCTGCCAAGCATTCATGACAATTTGCCGTTTGTCGTAATGGAAGCGCAGGTGGCTGGAAAACCCATCATAGCTTCAGACACAGGGGGAATACCCGAAATGATTGACAATGGAAAGACGGGCGTCCTTTTTCCAAACGGGAAGGCGAATCTGTTATGCAGGGGCTTGAATCAACTGCTAAGTGATGAAGACCAAAGAAAGAAGTTGGCCAATCAAGCGAGATATCATGGTCTTCGCAATTGGTCGTTACAAACGATGATTAACAGGACTATTCTTCTTTACGAGAAAACGATAGCATCGAAGCGTGCTGACAGCCTATGAAAATTCTTATAGCAACGTATTGGCTGATTCCGCATGTAGGCGGGGTATGGGTATATATTCAGGATCTGAAAGCGAGTCTGGAGAAGCTCGGCCATGAAGTAGACATACTAGCGAGACATCCGGACGATAGCAGCTACTATATCGTGAATACCGGCCGCAGAGTTGAGAAAAAATTGTTTAGACCTTTAATTGAAAAAGAAATAAAAGCGGTGTACGCCTCGCAGCCGATTCCGATCGACCCTTGGATCGTGGACCAGGAAATCGAGTTTTGCTCTTATGCGCTGGCGGCTTCGTATTTGGGCCTTCGGGGTTATGATATCATCCACGCGCAAGACGTCATTTCCTCGCGTGCCTTATGGCAAATCAAGCCGAATGGCGTTCCTTTGATCAATACGATACACGGGTGCCTCGCTACCGATTTCTGGGTTTCCCTGGAGGGCCGAGCACCTTCCGATTCAATTTGGAAGTATGCTTGCGCCAGAGAATATTATGGGGCTACCTCGAGCGATTTGGCCGTTGTACCGACCAACTGGCTGCATCGGACGCTTGGCAGTTACTTGGTGCCCGGTGACCATATGGAGGTCGTACCTTACGGAATGAACATCGAGCATTTTTTGCAGCGCACAAAAGAAAGAAATTCTTTCAAGCTACCAAAAGACAACTGCAATATTTTATGTCCAGCCCGCCTGGATAAAGTAAAAGGACACAGCAGCTTGTTGGATGCCCTGCACCTGCTCAAACAATCCAGAAACGATTGGAGATGTCTGTTTGTTGGCGACGGCAATCTCCGGGCAGAGCTGGAGATCAAAGCGCTTGAACTCGGCTTATCGCCTTATGTTGTATTTGCGGGAAGCAGGAATGACGTGCCTTCGTTAATGCGGCAATCGGATATCATCGTCCTTCCGAGCTTGAATGACAACCAGCCGTATGCCGTCATGGAAGCTCAGCTTGCGAGCAAGCCGATACTCGTTTCGGATGCCGGAGGCATTCCGGAGATGGTTCAGCACGGTCAGACCGGTCTGATGGCAAGAGCGGGGGATAGCGGCGAGCTGTCGCGCTGCCTGCAATTGTTGATCGAGAACAAGCCGCTTCGCAACCGTTTAGCCAAGAACGGACACAGCTGGGGCCTCAAGCAATGGTCTCTCCCCGCAATGGCAGAACGAATCGAAGAGCTGTATGAACGGCTTCTGAGCAAACAGCATATCCGCAAGGCTTCCCATCCGCCTAAGTATCCCGGTCACCATGGGGCGAAAATATGCACCTATTTCCGGAATGCATATCAGATGGACATTCCTAAGTCCTTTTCGATCGTAGACGACCATATTGTCGGCTCGATCTTGTTTCAAGCCAACCAATCTTAATTAATTGTGGAAAGGAGTGAGGTTACAGATGGCAAACCAGCAAATTACCCCTTCAGGGCCTCAGCAGGAGCCGTCCATTGCGCTTAATACTCTCGATCAAACCACCATCCTGGTAACGACAAATGATTTGCGTTCGGGCAATAACATGACAACGGTCTACCGTTCGATTAACGCAGGTGTATCGTATGCTCAAACCTTGCTTTCGCCTCCACCGGGATTTGACGCCTCTGGAGACGGCGTAGCCGCTTTTGGTTATGCTCAAACCTTTCTCGTCGCCGCTACCGCGCTCACTGTAAACCCTGTGCAGAACTCGTCGATTATCGTCTATCGTTCAACCGACAACGGAGCTACTTTCTCTCCTCCCGTCATTGTCAATCAGGGCTTCGGGACGGCCGTTTATAATGATAAACCGGCGCTAACCATCGATACGGCAAATGGCAGCCCTTATCTGGGGCAGGCATACATCGCGTACACCCGATACTTTAACAATTTTACACAGTCGGAAACCCTGTTTCAGCGATCCGTGGATCAAGGACTGACCTGGTCGCCGCCAATTCTTCTGACGAATCAGGTGCAAGGCGTAACAAGCTTTGGATCCACGATTGCGATCGGACCGCAAGGCGATGTGTATGTCGGATGGATGCAATACGGACCTGGGACCCCGCAATATTTAATGCGGAGATCGTTGGACGGAGGGGTAACTTTTGGGCCAATCGTAACCGTGTCCACGGTCAGCCTCGTACCGACTCCTCTGCCGGTTCCAACCTTTGGCTTCCGCGTCTTGACCATTGCTTATATGGCGACGGATATTTCGCCGTTTAACGGTCAAGGTATCGTCTATGCCGTCTGGCAAGATAACCGTACGGGCAGCGCGCATATCTTTATGTCGCGTTCGACGGACAGGGGCAATACCTGGTCAGCCGCCAAGCAGATTGATGACAGCCCAGCCGGTACGCAGAACTTTCTGCCCAATGCGACGGTTTCCCGCGACACCGGCGCATTCAAGGCTATGTACTATACGAACCGCGTAACCAATAATCTCCTTGATGTGTATTTGACCGAGTCGAATGATGCCGGCAATACGTTTCTGCCTAACCGCCGGATTACCAGCGTCTCCTTTGATCCAAACGCAGACCCGTCGATTGGCGAACCTACACCGTCGATTGGCGATTATAACGACCTGGAAATCAACGCGGCAGGGACAACTTTCATTGTATGGATGGATACGAGAACCGGATCGCAGAATATTTTCGAGGACCGGTAAATAAAGAAGCGGTTGGTTAGCCGGAATCCAGCTAACCAACCACCTCATTGTTGCCTACTTACAGATAGACAGTTCCGTCAAGATGCACGGGGCCGGTTAAGGTAACCGAGTTTTGTCCAACATGTTCAACGGTGAGGGAATATTGCTGGAAGGTACCAACCAGACCAGCCGATGCCGTTTCCGTATGCTGGAAGGCCGTCGTGAAATCAAGCGCTACCCATGGGCCTTCTTGTACTGTTCCGATAAAGGCAGAATCCATTGTCTGGTACACTACTGGAGCAGGAGCAGCGATGCCGCCGCGCCGGATGCGGAAGAGCAGCTTTGGAACAATATTGAGCAGCAGCAACTGTGCTTCCCAGCCAATTGATGCTTTGATTTCAATCCGGTTATTGATGTTGTTGATTTGGAGGAAAACGGAGGTCAACAAGTATTCGGTACCCGGAGAGATGGTAAACGGAAGAGAACCCGTTCCGGCGGCAACTTCTTGATATTGGTAATCTACAATTGTAACAGTCATGTTATCACCTCCTTTCAAAAAGCAAAATCATCAGGAATATCCGATTGTCGTTCCCTTTAGTACGATCGGCCCCATTACCGTAATTCTGCCGATGCCGGCTGATTCTGCCGTCAGATAATAGGACTGATATAATCCGTCTGTTCCTGGTTCGGGAGATTCCACGTGATAAAAGTCGGTTGTGGCAGAGGTTGGGGATGTGTTGCTGCTCCAGTAGCAGGAATCAGCGATTTGGGAGACTTCGGGGAAAGCCGGAGTAACGCCGCCTCGTCTTAGCCGGAGTATGATCTTCGGCACAATGGGCAGCTGAGACGCTTCGGCTCTCCAGCAGACGGATGCTTCGATAAAGATTTTGCTGTCAGGGCTAGAGCTTTTCAGAAATAGGGATGTGAGCAAGGTTTCTGTACCGAAAGAGATAGGAAGCGGGAGGGAATGAGTGCCCGGCAGTACTCTTATTGAAGCGGAATCTTGAATAGCCATCGTTTTTGTTGCCCTCCTCTTGTTATAGGTTAAACGTTCCGCCGATAAGCGTGACCGGCCCGGAGATTGTTGCCATGCCCGTACCCGCGAGCTCTGCTGTCAGGCAGTATTGTTGATAGGTTCCAATGTTCTCTGAACTTGGCAGATCGGTGAACTGCAAAGATAAAGTCTTATCTATCGTTAATATGGGAACGTCATGGCCTAGGGAGACGGAATCGACGACCCAGCAAATTAACTTATGGGCTGATGTAAACCCGCCTCGGCGAATTCGAAAAATCATGTTGATATGCTGCGTGTTCTGTAATAGAGGAGTTTCCCAGCCGATTGTTGCATAACCGTTAATCCGGGTTTGATGATCCGCAATAGGAAGAAAGATAGAAGTTAGCAAAATCTCGGTACCCGTAGCTATTGACAACGGCAGCGATCCCGTTCCGACAGAAACCTCCTGCGCAGAAAAATCTATCCAGTCGCTCAAGCTGATCTCCTCCTCGTTTCTGCTTTTCATATATTAGATTCATAGATTTAGAAGATTGCAATGTACAGATATCCCCTGGTAAATATCTGTTATGCGGAATCAAGTTTGGTTTTATGGTTACTGGAGGCGAAAAAATGGATGACGAAATTGCCAAGATGGAACGAATGTATGCAACGTCAGTAGACGATGCCATGCCGGATCATTACTATCGCTATCAATATGCGGTACGTTTTATCCGCCCTGGCGATATTTTGCTCGATGCAGCCTGCGGTTCAGGTTTCGGTACGCATTATATGGCCGCTCATTCTGCATGTACATTAGCGGTCGGAGTGGATAAGTCTCAGCACGGTTTAGATTGGGCGGTTCATCACTTCTTCTCCCACAAAACCGTTTATTGCCAGACCGATTTATCCGGCACCTTTCACGAGGAGCTCCCGCTGCCAAGCTACGATATCATCATCTGTTTCGAGACCGTCGAGCATATGAAGGATGACCAGTCATTTATCCGGAAGCTGTATCAATGCTTGAATAAAGGCGGGGTGCTGCTTATATCGGCGCCTAACGAGAACGTTATTCCTTATTTAAAGAACCCTTACTTTTTGCATGGGGTAAACCCTCATCATTTTCGTCATTATCGTCCGAAAGAGCTGCGCAATCTGCTTGTTAAGAATGGCTTTCATATCCAGCAAGCCGTAACGCAAGATAACGAGACGTACGAGATTGTGCCCGGAAGAGACGATGGATTTACCATTATTTATGTGGCCACTAAGTGAAGGGAATGAAGCAGAAAGCTAATATGCCGCTGGCTGCAGCGGCTATTAGCTTTCTTGTTATTTCATTGGCACATGCTGATAGGTTTGGGAGAGTCCTTCAAACAGACTGCTTGCAGGCCGCCAGCCTAGAAGTTGATTGGCTTTTGTATTATCCAGGCAGCTGTCCATAATATCGCCCGGCCGCTGCGGACCGTAATGGATGTCGACATTTTGACCATGGATAAGCTTTATCATATGAATCAGATTGTTAATGGAAGTGCGCAGTCCCGTGCTGATATTGACCGTTTCCTGGTCTCCATGATGGATAGCTGCCAAGTTCGCTTGCACAACATCCCGCACATAGATGAAATCCCTGGTTTGATTGCCGCTTCCGTTTACGTGAAGGGGGAGGCCTTGTTTTAACTTGTTCATAAAAATGGAAACGACGCCGCCTTCCCCGGTAGCGTTCTGCCGCGGGCCATACACGTTGCTGTAGCGCAATATCGTATAGGGGAGACCGTACATTTTGTGAAACAGCCGGATATAGTTTTCTCCAGCAAGCTTGGACAGTCCATAATAGGAGATGGGGGCTGTAACGGCATCCTCCAAATTTCTTTCTTTATTGGCATCGCCGTAAACAGCGGAGGTGGAAGAGAAAACAAGCTTACCGACTTCAGCCTGCCGGCATGCCATCATCAGGCGAATCGTTCCGACAATATTGACCGAAGCATCAAAAGCCGGGTCAGCTACCGAACGCTGGACATCGACTTGCGCGGCCATATGAAATACGATATCCGGCCTGACTTGCTTAATGATCCGCAAAGCATCATCACTATTCATATCCAGCTCATGGAGAACGGCTTCAGGATGTACGTTGTGCTTGAAGCCTGTAGATAAATTATCAATGACATGGACAACGGCACCGCTTTGAACGAGCGCATCTGTCAGGTGGGAACCGATAAAGCCGGCGCCTCCAGTAACTAAAGCTTTCATAATTCAACTCCTCAATTGACGATATGCTTCATAGTACGTGCAAGCTGCGAGCTTGGAATAATGTATATATCTCATAGACAAGAGCCAATTTATTCGCAGCGGTCTCAACGACGAATGGATAGCGGCTGCGTATTCCGTTTGTTAATTCAACAAAAAAAGCTAGGATTAGACAAAAATAGCGGCTGAAAGATGGAATTTTTAGGAGTCAAGTAGGATGTGGAGCGAAGGGGCAGGAAGTAAAATCGAGAGCGTGGAGCCCTTCATAAGATGACGTGCTCCACCTTTTTGGAGCTTTAAGAAACCGGTTTCATGAAACCGTTTTCTTAATTGGCCCGACCATTTCAACTTAAGGGGGAAGACGATTGAAACCGTTCAAGCTTAAGAAAAGAACCGCGGCAGCGATGCTGGGTACCGTCATCAGCCTTACCTCGCTGGGGAGCCCAACTTATGCGGCAGAGACTGTAAAGACACCGGTCACGTATGATGCCGTCGTAAAAGTGGATGCCTCAACCACCTTCCAGACCATCGATAACTTCGGAGCGTCCGATGCCTGGAGCATGGAGCAGCTCGGGAAGAACTGGACGGAGGAGAATAAGAACAAGGTGGCGGATCTGCTCTTCTCAAGGGACAAGGGGATTGGCCTTACCGCTTGGCGTTTCAATATCGGGGCGGGCTCAACCGAGACGGACAAAACGATCATTACCGATCCTTGGCGCCGCGTCGAATCGTTCAAGTCCTCGGAGAATGGCAATTACGACTGGAGCAAGCAAGCCGGTCAACAATGGTTCCTGCAGGCAGCCAAAGACCGCGGCGTAGATACGCTTATCGGCTTCGTCAACAGCCCTCCGGTATGGATGACGAAGAACGGCCATGCCCAGCCGGATTCCACGGTTGGATCCACAAACCTGAAGGAGGGGTATGAAGACGAGTTCGCGTCCTTCCTGACGGATGTCATTGAACATTTCAAGGAACAAGGCATTAATCTGAACTATATCAGCCCGATTAACGAACCGACCTGGGACTGGAACAAAGCTGGCCAGGAAGGCAACCGATATAACAACGACGATATTAAGCGGGTCATTCTCGAGCTGTATAAGCAGCTGCAAGCCAAAGGGCTGCAGACGCAGATCAGCGCGCCGGATGGCGTAGAGATTACGGCACTGCTGGATGACGAAGTATTCAAATCCTTCTCGGGCCAAGAGAAGTATAGTGGCGGCTCCAACAGCCTTGGCGTTGGCAAATACCGCGAATATATTAAAGACCTGCTCGGCGATCCGGAGCTTCAGGAAGCGGTTGGCCATCACATCGCTTCTCACTCCTACTGGTCGGATTACAGCAAGACGGGAGATGACCGTTACGGTACGTTAAGAGATTTGCTGTTCTCCAATTTGAACAAATACGACCGTGAAGCGGTTTATTGGATGAGCGAATATTGCATTCTCGGAGACTACGGTCCCGGCCGCGACCTTGGCATTGATCCGGCGCTTTATATCGCGAAGACGATCCATTTCGACCTGGCGAGAGCAAATGCTTCCGCATGGCAGTGGTGGACGGCGGTATCCGCGGGAGATTACAAGGACGGCCTGATCTATACAGACTTCCATAACCCGGGCGATGAACAAAATATCCTTACTTCCAAAATGTTCTGGACGCTTGGCAACTACAGTAAATTTATCCGTCCTGGCGCGGAGCGTATCGCACTCACCGGCCTTGATGATAACGCGCGTAACGGCGCGCTGCTCGGATCGGCTTACAAGCATGACGGGGAGAATACCGTTACGACGGTGTTCGTCAACGACAGCGCGAAGGAGCAGCACATCAAGGTTGAAGTCAGCGGCATCGATAAGCATGAAGCGGTAAATGTATTGAAACCATATGTCACATCGGCAGACAAGGATCTGGAGAGAGGCGTGGACATTCCGGCATCGGCTGACGGCTCGTTTGATGCGGTTATCCCGGCCCGTTCAATCGTGACGCTTAATGGCGATGTCGTAAAAGAAAACAAAAAGCCGGATGCTCCTCAAATCGTAAAGGTAGAGCCTCTCAACAAAGGGCTTAAAGTCGACTTCCAAGCTCCAAAAGGCGCATACCAATACGAAGTGGAATACGGCAGCAAAAATGACAAGAAGGTATTGAAGCTGTCGAATATGTCCACAGATACGGTTATTCTGCAAGGTCTAAAGAATGATCAGCAGTATGATGTAACTATTCGGGCAGGCAACGATAAAGGCTTTGGCCCAACATCCAAGAAAGCTTATGGCACGCCTCAGCTGCTTGCGCCATCCGGCGTAAAAGCAGCAGGCACGGATGGAGGTTTTATTCTGGCTTACAATACTCAGATTGGCGTGCCTTCTTATCGCGTTCGATACGGCACCGTGTCAGGGAAATACGATAAGCAATATGTGACCCAGGTACCTAACGGCCAGATTCAGATCGACGGACTTGCGAACGGAACGGCGTATTACGGCGTTGTGGAAGCCGTAGACGGCAACAGCTCCAGCAAGCCTACGGCCGAGTTTACCGTAAAGCCGGACATTGCCGCACCGGGCAAGCTGGTTGCGATTCCGGGCAACAGGGAAGCTTTGCTTACGTTTGGTGCTGTTGAAGGGGCTGCCGGCTATACGGTTCAAACCTCGCTGAACAATAATGTCCAGCAGATCAGCAGCAACAAGACCGTATTAACCGGTCTAACGAACGGAGAAGCGGTAACCGTCCGCGTCTCGACGATTGGCAAAGGCGGTAAAGGAACCGGCTATACCGAAACCACGGTAACGCCTGCGAATGGGGAAATCCGGTTTAAGGACGATTTTACAAGCGGTAATCTGGCAGGCTACACGCTGGACGTCAGCAAATGGGTGATGGAAGACGGGCTTCTGAAGCATGTTTCCGGGGGCAATAACCGTGGCGAGATTGGCGTAAACAATCTTTCGATCATTGACGGTACCATTACGGCAGTAGCGAAGCATGCGCTCGGCGAAGCGGATTGGGGAATTACGTTCCGCGGCAGCAGCTATTCGAAGGGTTACGTGTTTGGCTTTGAGAACGGTATTCTGTTCCTTCGCAGAGACGGACAAAACCTGGCCGAAGCCGTACCTTTCTCGCCTAAATTAGGCGAGTACTACAAGCTCGAGGTTCAGCTCGACGGTCAACATATTCAAGCCTTTCTGGACGGCAATCTCATCTTTGACGTAAAAGATTCCACGTACACAAGCGGACGCGTTGGACTGCATAGCTGGGCGGACGCGCAATTCGCTTACCTGCAGGTTGCCCGTAAGCCTGAAAACCTGACAGCGGATCCGGAAATCTATCAGATCAAAGAGGGCGACGGGCAGGTTGTGCTTCAATACAGAGAAGTAGACGGAGCGGACAGCTACTTGATCCGTTACGCGCCAAAGAATGGCGGAACAGGAACAGAGGTTGCAGCAACGCCAGGCTCATCGGTTGTAACTGGCCTTCAGAACGGTACGGCTTATTCGTTTAAGGTCGTTGCCGTTCGCGGCGGAGCTCTTTCGGAATCCGCTCCAATGGACGCAACGCCTAATTCGAATAACAAAGTCGTCTATTATGCGGATGCCGGGGACGGAACGCCTGGCACGCTGGAAGACGGCGAAGTGCTCGGCATATTCCAATCGCAAGAGGAGCAGGAATACGGCCTTGATCCCATTACGGGCATGAAGTGGGGCTATGTGGCCGATGACGGAAAGACATGGGCACAAACCTCGCCGGTAGACGCTTATGAGACGATCCGCCAATACGACGGCAACGAGAACGGCAAGGGAATCGCTTACCGCTTCCAACTGCCGGAAGGTACGTATAAAGTAACCGTTGGCTTCTATGATCCTTGGAAGGCTAGCGACCGGAATATGAACCTGACCATTAACGGCGAGACCAAGCTGAGCAATTACGTCATTGGCTCGAGCCGCGAAGCGAAGGTCTTCGAGAATATTGCGGCAGTAAACGGTGAAATTGTTGTAAAAGCGGTTAAGGCCGGCAACTCCAAGCCGATGATTGCCTGGATTAAAATCGAGAAGTAACTCTTGTTGTGAGTAAAAAGCGTGCGTTTCCACTGATGGAAGCGCGCGCTTTTTGGGTATTACGCAATCATATCCGAAAGGGAGATACGTACGAGGATTTAAGATACTACGGGCTGCTTAGGTCGGACAATTAGATTTTATCCGCATAATCCTTTATCATGAAACTATATGGTTAGCTTTATAAAACATTTCTTTATATAGAGAGGATACGAGCCAATGCCCGATACCGAAAAAATCAAACTGACTTCCTACTCCACGAAAGGCGGCTGCGGCTGCAAGATTGGTCCCGGCGATCTGTCGCAAGTCATCCGTTCCCTGCCGGTACCCGTCGCCGATCCGAATCTTCTGGTCGGCATCGATACGAGCGACGATGCGGGCGTATACAAATTAAGCGACGATCTTGCGCTGGTGCAAACCGTCGATTTCTTTACTCCTATCGTTGACGATCCGTATTCGTTCGGACAGGTAGCCGCTGCGAATGCGATCAGCGATATTTACGCCATGGGCGGCAGACCGCTGACCGCGCTGAACATCGTTGCATTCCCGATCAAGACGCTGGATAAACAAGTACTGGCGGATATTTTGCGCGGTGCGGGCGATAAGATGAAGGAAGCGGGCATTACCCTTGTTGGCGGCCATTCCATCGACGATAACGAGCCGAAGTTTGGTCTTGCCGTTACCGGCCTAATCCACCCGGATAAAGTGAGAACCAATGCGGGTTCGGTCCCGGGGGACAAGCTTATTCTGACCAAACCGATTGGCGTAGGCATTCTTACGACCTCCATCAAGAAAGACAAGCTGTCGGAGGAAGAGGTTCAGCGCGTGACGGATGTGATGGCTACGCTGAACAAGACGGCGGCAGAAACCATGGAGCCGTATAATGTGCATGCGTGCACGGACGTCACCGGTTTTGGGCTGATTGGTCACTCGCTTGAGATGGCCAAAGGCAGCGGCGTCGGAATCCGAATCCATGCAAGTGAAGTACCGGTGCTGCCGCGCGTAAGAGAGCTGGCCGAAGAAGGTTTTGTACCGGGAGGCACCAAGAACAACTTTGCCCATGTGCAGGATTCGATTACCTTCCCGGATACGCTGGATCAGATCGGCCAATGGATCTTATGCGATGCGGTAACGTCCGGAGGATTGCTTATCTCCGTGGAAGGCAGCCAAGCGGAGGAGCTTCTGGGCAAGCTGAAGCAATCCGGCGTGGAAGCGGCCATTATCGGAGAGACGGTTGCCGACCATCCGGGATGTATCGTTGTACTGTAGCTTGATCGAATAAGGAGCGGTTAACTTGTTTCAAGATATCACCATAGAGGAATTGCTGGCTTTACGGGATAAAAAAGAAATCGTTATGATCGACGTGCGTTCTCCTTCGGAGTACGGCGATTCCACCATTCCGGGCAGCCTGAATATTCCGCTCTTCGACGATTCCGAGCGGGCGGAAGTGGGCACGATCTACAAGCAGGTCAGCGTTCAGGCCGCCAAAGACCGGGGACTTGAATTATTTTCGGCCAAGCTGCCGGCGTTCATCAAATCCTTCGAGCAGATTAAAGACTCCAAAGCCGTATTCTGCTGGCGCGGCGGCATGCGAAGCAGGACGACGGCTACGGTGCTGTCGCTGATGGGAATCCGGGCTTACCGGCTGACCGGAGGCTTCCGGACCTACCGGAAATGGATTGTGGATACGCTGGAGCATCTCGAGCTCAAGCCGCAGGCGATTGTGCTGCAGGGCCATACGGGAACCGGAAAAACGGCGATTTTGCGCGAGCTTCAAGGGGAAGGTTATCCTGTTCTTGATCTGGAAGGCATGGCGGGGCATCGAGGCTCGATCTTTGGTCAGGTCGGGCAGAAGGCCAATAATCAGAAGACGTTCGAAGCTTTGCTCGTAACGGATCTGCTGAAGCTGCAAGAAGCTCCATACGTGCTGATGGAGGGAGAGAGCAAAAGGATCGGCAAAGCCGTGCTTCCTCCATTCCTGATCGAGAAGAAAGAAGCCGGGAAGCAGCTCTTTATCCGGCTACCGCTAGAAGAGCGGGTCCGCCATATCGTGGAGGACTACAAGCCGTATGAGAACAAACAGGAACTGATTGCCGCGTTTAAGCAGATCGAGAAGAGGATTCATACGCCGATTGCTGCTCATATTATGCAGGCTCTCACGGAAGACCAGTTCGAGCTGGCAGTCCGTTTGCTGCTGGAGCATTACTACGATCCGCGTTACGAGCATTCGATGAAGCAATATGAACAGGATAGAGTCGAGATTGAAGCAGGTACGATAGCGGAAGCGGTGCAAAAGGTGAAGGCTTACCTTGCTGCCTCCTCAAAATAAGGTTTAAATGCGGAGTTTGCTGTTTAACCCCAATAAAAGGGGCTATCCCATCGTCAATTAAATGACTTATGGGATAGCCCCTTTTTCATTAAGCTTGAGGCGTTGTTGTTGTAATCATCCATCTAATGCCGAATTTGTCCTCGATGTGTCCAAATAACGCTCCCCAGAAAGCCGGCTCCAACGGACAAATCACTTTGCCGTTTACCGCGAGCTTTTCGAAGGCACCACGGGCTTCAGCTTCATCAGAATATTCCAGACTCAGATTAATCGCATTTCCTTGCCTAAGCGGCTCAAACACGGAGTCGGACATGAGAAAGTTAATGCCTGCTGCAGTCATGCTAAGATTTACAACCATGTCCTTCAGCTCTTCATGCGACTCTGGAAGCTGACCGTGAGTGACAACGGACAAAATTTCCCCGCCGAGTGCCTGAACATAAAAAGCTGCCTGTGCTTTTGCGTCTTCTGACAGGATATAAGCCGTAAGATTTGCCATTTAAATAACATCCTTCCATCGCTTGGTTTAGACTGTCTTCTTCAGCCTCTATGAGGACAACGAACGAGGGATGCCCAAATCGACAAGGGTTACAAATTTTTTTTGATAAAGTTTTTCCGAGCCGGGTACTACAAAAGTTAGAACTTACTGTCGCTTTGCTACTAAGGTATGATTCTGGTAATTTCATACTGTTTTTATACGCCAGGAAAAGGGGAGAAGGAACGATGCATCCAGCTTGGGGCCAGGTATTCATGAGGAAAATGATAAGCGCCGGCATAGCTACTTTCTTATTTACCGTTATATTCGCCATATTGGAGCCGGATTTATTTCGCATTCACAATAACCTTTCATTAGGAGCGAGATTGCATGAGGCTGCAGGAATGGTTTGCATATATATGATGTACGCCGGGCCCGTCATTTACGTTTACGGATCGATGACCTCCCTGCTCAGCGATATCATTGCGCATTATGTTGCTCCAAGGCGTTGGGTTCGATTAACGGTATCCGCCGTGTTTCATTGCGTCTTTGGACTTATTCTTTATCAGGTCAGCTTATTGGCGGCCGCTCTCTTTTACTTGTCGGATACGATCTTTTCAGTTGTTCGGAGGAAGCCGTTGACTCCCAATATAACGGTGGTGAGCGTACTCCTTCCTCTGGGCTTGTGGCTCGCGAGTTGGATTTATATTCGCATAACGGGCTAAGAAAAAAACCTCATGCTTCAAGCCTGCTTCGTTTGAAATCCGAAGCGCACTTAAGCATGAGGCCGTATCAATTCATTTCCACCGTTTGATTGAGCTCGGTTCCTTCCGTATTTTTACCCATCAACCGATTGAACAGAAACTTCACCATCTTGAACTTATTGCCGGAATCCCAATACTCGGCGGCTTCGGCATCCACCTTGATTAGAACAAGGTTGGGATCGTCATAAGTCGTCTCCAATATTTCCTCGTAGGCTTTATTCCAGAACTCCTTTATTTTGTCGGTGCTTTCCACAAGCTCCGCCACGCCGCGGATGGAGACAAAGGATTTGTCCGCATAAGCAACGTTCACTTGCTTGTTCCGAAGCAGTTCATGAAATTTGTCCGTATCCTTCTTCGTCAGGAACCATAAGCTCCCGTCGAATTCGACATCCTGCGTTTTCATCGGGCGTGACACCAGGCCTTCCTCGGACACCGTTGTCAGCATTGCGATTTTGATGTCTTTGATCAGTTCCCTTACCTTCTCGATAGCTTCCTGGTTATTTGAATTTGCATGCATGCCCATCACCCCGTCCTAAAATTTATGTATCGATATAGTATTACACAAGGAACGGTCCAGTTAATCAGTTATTCATCCCGAAAAGCACGATAGGTCAGTTTTTGGCTGCGATCCTTTATTGTTAGCGCGATGAGCGGATGATGCATTACGATGGAGAAGTACAACCGGATAAAAAACGGATTATCGTTTACAAAATAGGGAATTATTCGTATTATAATAAACAATTATGAAACGCGATGACGAGAAGAGTAAGGGAATAACGTTCTTGAACAGAGAGCTTCGGAAGCTGAGAAGGAGCGGAGAACCATTCCACGAAACAAGCCTCTGAGCAGCATGACGGATCCTTATTGGGTGATGGCATGACGGGAGCTCCCGTTACAGAGCTAGGGTATAAGCATTGCATGCAATGCCGTACTTGAAGAGGTTAATATGGCGACATATTAACAAACTGGGGTGGCACCGCGGAACTTCGTCCCCAAGACTTAACGTCTTGGGGGTGGAGTTTTTTTTGTTTCACAATTCATTTTAGGAGGGTTACGAAATGGAGAATTCGAGGGAACATTTAGCGGAGCATCACATGTTTAGACTTATTAGCGAGGAGCTTGAACGGAAGCCGTTCAGCAGGGAAATGTGCACGAGATTCCCTCCCGAACCTAACGGCTATCTCCATATCGGGAGTGCTTACGCGATTCTTACAAACGCTATGATTGCGCAAAATTTCGGCGGTACCTTTCATCTGCGGTTCGACGATACCAATCCGTTAAAGGAAGATATCGAATATGTTAACGCGATCATCGAGGATATGAAGTGGCTTGGCGTAGATCCGAAAGAACACATCTATTACGGTTCCGATTATGCGGAGAAAATCTTCGATGCCGCCATTGCCCTTATTAAGAAAGGCAAAGCATTCGTGTGCGATCTGACGCCTGAAGAATTAACGGAGTACCGCGGAACTTTAACGGAGCCGGGAAGAAACAGTCCTTACCGGGAACGCTCGGTGGAGGAAAACCTGGAGCTTTTCGCAAAGATGAAAAACGGAGCATTTCCGGCCGGCTCCAAAGTATTGCGCGCGAAAATAGATATGGCATCCCCTAATATCAATCTGCGCGACCCCGTCCTTTACCGTATTATTTACGCTGAGCATTATCGGACAAAATACGACTGGTGCATCTATCCGATGTACGATTTTGCGCACCCGATACAAGACGCGATTGAAGGGATTACCTACTCGCTCTGCTCGATTGAATTCAAGGATCATCGGCCGTTGTACGAATGGGTCCTGAATGAGCTGGAGATTGCTGAACCTCCGCGGCAAAGAGAATTTGGAAGACTAAGCTTAACCGGGGTGGTCACAAGCAAGCGGTTCTTAAGACAGCTGGTGGAAGGCGGCTTCGTGGACGGATGGGATGATCCCAGACTGCCTACCATTCGCGGCTTAAGACGCCGGGGTTATACGCCGGAGAGCATCCATTATTTTATTAAAGAAATCGGAAGTATACGAAATCAAAGCACCGTAGACATTTCACTTCTGGATCATTTTGTCCGGCAGCACCTTAAGGAGAAAGCGGCAAGCGTTATGGCCGTTATGGAGCCTTTAAAGGTTACCATCACGAACTACCCGGAAGAGTCGGAGGAAATGCTGCTGATCGAAAATAACGGTGAAAACGAAGCGCTGGGTAAACGAGAGGTCTCGTTCTCCAGAACCATTTATATCGAGCGGGAAGACTTTATGGAGGAGCCGCCAAAAGGCTATCACCGGTTTCGTCCGGGCGGGGAAGTAAGGCTAAAGGGAGCTTATTTTATCCGGTGCGAAGAGGTTGTTAAGGATCCTGCTTCCGGTGAAATCATGGAATTGCGATGCACGTACGATCCGCTTACGAAGAGCGGTTCAGGCTTTACCGGGCGCAAGGTGAAAGGGACGATTCATTGGGTCTCGGCAGCGCATTGCATCCGGGCGGATGTGAACTTGTACGATACATTGCTTCTGGACGAAGAGCTGCCGAAGGACAGCGAGGATTGGACATCCAAAATAAATCGGGATTCCTTGGTTCGGAAACAGGTTCTCATTGAATCACATGTTAAGAATGCCGATCCCGAGCAAAAATTTCAGTTTCTGCGCCATGGATATTTTTCCGTTGACATAAATCTTCGTACGGAGGATCAATTGGTGTTTAACCGGGTTGTACCGCTCAAGGACAGCTGGAAAAAACCGAACTAACAAAGGGAAGGAGGCCAATTGTGATTGGCTTCCTTTAAAAAAAGCCACTCAACAATGTGAGTGACTTTTTGCAGTTCGAAAAACAAATTTTATTTATGAGGCTCAAACCAATTATCATCTTTGATTTTCTGTCTCATCTGATTTTGCACTTCAATTGCTTGATCATAACTATTGGCTGTCACTATATACAAATTACTTGAGAATTCTTCAGGTGTAGTCTTCCAAGTAATATTAATATTTTTGAAATCATCATCATAAAAAATTACTCCAAGGTTAGTAGTATCATACGGTTTCTGTTTCATATGATAACCTAGCATTCCTCTATTTATCCCCTGTTTTCTATCAACTATATACATTCTATTAAGTGGATTCTGGGTGAAATCATATCCATCAATGACTATTGATCCCTCAAAATAATGATCTTTAAACAAAGGTCTATAAATTTTACCCTTAATGAAAATTAGTGTTGGTTTAGCAGAAGAAGGATCATTTAATACAATGCTTACTGCTTCTTTTTTAACATTGATGACTTTTGTGGAGCTAATCTTATTTAGGTAAACAATACATCCAATAGCAATAACAACTATACAGACAACAGAAATTATTAATGACTTCTTAATAATATTTACCTCCATTCCAAGCATGACAAAAGATTTACATCCTATAATTACTACTGTAGAATAACCAATTTACTTCCGCAACAAAAACGAAACTTCTCGAGTCTATACAGGTACTGGGTCAGCAAAGAAATGTTTTCCACCTCTATAACAATATGTGGGACATGAATTATGTTCTTGGTGAAGAGAAGCAAATTACACGCCGAAAAAGACGGCAACAGCAGATGGTTTAAGTGGAAGGTATGAGGAGGTGCCATGAAACGATTTAGCTTAATGCAGTGGATCGGAGTCGCATTGTTTGCGTTGTCGGCTTTGTGGGCCGGATCGTATTTTGTTTTAATATACGGAATCAATTATTTAGTTAATAAGATTGGTTGTTTCTAACAGGTTCACAGCAAAGTTACCCCCAAAATAGGAGACAACGGCGAATACTATATTATGCTCGACAGCTGTAGAATAATCGCTTATTTTGTTCCCTACTAGTACTAGAAGGGCCATCTTAGAAGATGGTCCTTTTCATTTATGCGGTGGAGTATATATTAATAATAAGGAGGCTGTCCGAAGATGAAATATACGGCTGATCGAATACAGAGTTTTTATCAGAAACAGCACAAGCTCTGCTACATACAATCCTTTAATCTGGTTCGCTGCGAGCATGAAGCGGGGATGTTGACAGACAATTTGATCATAACGCTTAGTTCGCTTCCGCTTGACCAGGATGGTCCCAAATTAATCATTACGTTTGAGGATGTTAAAGATCTGAAAATAGGCAGCTTCCAGGGAGCTTTCCGTTTGGATATCAAAATCCAGGATATTTCATCCGATCAGCTTGAGAATATTAACTTCCGGGTAAAAGAACAAGAGTATGAAGCCTTTGCTTTTGTATGCAGATGCTTTGAATGGGTAAGGACTTATTAAAAGCACCTGTGGTATGGAGTCCCGTCCATACTACCGGTGCTTTTTCCATGCTAAGCTTTCCAACCTTATCCGGACAAACCAACTAAAAAGGCGGTCAGGGGTGCAATTGCTCCTTGTGTATTTGCTACAACCATTACCATCAATAACAGAGAAAGGGCAACCGTGGCTATTCCGGATATAAAGTACGTTTTTTCTATGTATCTCCACTTGGAACCCATAGCTTTGGACCTTTTTATTAAGGAGTACCAAAGGAATAGGCCAAGTGCAACAAAGATGATTAACAAAGCCCCGCAAACTAATGCTTTTGCAGCGTGAAACTCGATACGTGCATTTATTTTCTGCTGAATCATGGCGGGGATATTTTCATTACCTGACCTTATCCACTCCATAAAAGCAAAACGCCATTCATCCTTGTAGGATTCTTCATCCGAGATTACAAATGAATCAATAAACAAGGAAAACCCATGCAGCGGATAAAAGGTATTTGTTGCGTTTGCCACAACAATCAAAGCCATTAAAAAAGTGATAAACGAGCTTATTATTCCAAAAGAAAAGTATACCTTTTTCTCGAAACTCCATTTGGACTTGTTTATCATAGAGTTTCGTTTGAAATTTGCCCAAAATCTGATGCTAAGCCATGCAAAGATTATGACCAACAGTCCGCCAAAAATAACGAGTACCGCATGATACTTTGCATAGTTATGGATGACTGCACTCAAAGCAGGATTAGCTTGCGAGCCTGATTCAATAACCTCAGACAGCGCATTTTGCAACTCATTCACAATCAATTTCTCCTTTTTAATATGTATATGGACGTTTAACAACTGCTTCTCAAGATTACCCAATGTTGTGCCGATCCACTTCCGACATTTGTCGCTACTTTTACTGGACTTAGGTCGGAAAGAAGCCGCTTTGCACTATATGATTATCCATTTTATTAAAACCGAAACTATTCGTCCGCTTCCATCGTCTAACAACTAGAATTAATTCCTTATAATGGAATTGACGAAATTAGAGGTGATCGATTATTCAGCTTCAGAAGCTTCAGAAAAGAACGATAGTCAAGCTTGCCGTTATTGTTGTAGTAGCCTTATGGATCATTAGCTTCTTGTCCCCGCAGTTAACGACCCGGAGGTATATGTTGACCAGCTTCCATCTTGGAAGCGTATTTACGTCTAAAATTACCGACAAACATTTCTATGATCATCAATATGGGCATTTATACGATGTGACGAACTTCACAGACAGAGTTACCGGCGGCGGAATGAGTGTATTTTATTTAAAAAAGTTTGGACCGTTTTGGATCGTTTCTAGCGTTGGAACAGCACCTTAATGAAAGGGAGGGGCTTGTCATGAACATAAGCCTAAAGAGCTGGAAGACACGGCTTATTGCTGCGCTAATTCTCGTGTTAGCAATGTATATTGGTTTCTATGTCTGGATCCTGCAAAGCGTTAAACATACCGTAACTTCGATCTATATGGAAGGAAAAAACGGAATAACGTTAGACGAATCCTCTGTATCGGATACGGTTAGAGGCAAGTTTTTGAAGTTTGTTGATTTCCCGAACCATAAGCCTGATGACAACATTCAAGTTCAATTAAGCACTGGACATGTCTTTCATACCTTTACCAGAGGGACAGTATGGGTTCAGTACACGTACGAAGGCGTTGGTCAAGATGACCATGCAGCTATGTATGGGGCATCCAGAATTCCAATCAAGATTAAAACCAAGCTTGACCACGGTACATGGGTGATCGTCGATAAGGAGGAGCAGCCGTAGGAATTTTACAAGGAATCTAGCGTAATTACGATTGTTTGGCGGAAAGCCGGCTAAGTAAAATGAATGGAACAACAGATTAGGAGAGTGTTCCGTTTGGCAAAGGCAGCCGTTAACTCAATATCCGTTTATCCGATTCCTAGAGCATTGCCCGTCAATCAAGATTTTGACGTATTTGTACGTGTACCTGGCGGGGAGTGGGTGGAGGTTGGGGTCCTGCTCGTTAAAGTCGATATGCATCACGTTAGGGAAGCTTCTCTGGTGAAGTTCGATTTCAGCGGAGAGGTTGAAGTGAGAGTTATTTGTAATCGGGAGCCCGTGAAGAATGCAGTCATCCGGCCGCTCTCCACCGGCATACATGCCGACATCATTGACGAACGCACCATACAGTTCCGTTTATCGGAGCCCCAGAAGCTGTCGGTTGAATTAAACGGCGACCGGTTCCATAACCTTCATTTGTTTGCAAAAGAGCCCGATGATCAGCGTCCCGATTCGTCGGATCCCGGCGTTGCCTGTATTTATCCCGGTATTCACCGGATCGATGTATTGCAAGAGAAGTTGGCGGATAAAAGCTATCATACGCTTTATTTCATGGCTGGTCTTCACCATATTGAACAGGTTGTTGTGAACGTCCCCTCGGGCAAGAGGATTTACATCGAGGGAGGAGCCTATGTAGCCGGGTCTTTTGTCTGCGACAAGGTGGAACATGTGCAAATCTCAGGCCACGGTATTCTTTACTTGGCGGAGTTCGGCCGCTTCTCATCCTTCAGAGGTGTCCGGATCATGTACTCTGGAAATATTTCCGTGTCCGGCATTACCGTTGTAGATCCGCCGCATTACAGCATTTATTTGGGACAGTCGCAGCACATTCGCATTGCCGACTTCGAATCATTCAGCACACGCGGTTGGTCCGACGGCATTGATATGATGTCCTGCTGCGACGTTGAGATCGATCATGTCTTTATGCGGAATTCCGACGACTGTATTGCCATTTACGGACACCGCTGGGGATACTACGGCGATACGCGCAACATTACCGTGAAGAATTCAACGCTATGGGCAGACGTGGCGCATCCGACCAATATGGGTACCCACGGCGATATTGAAGAAGACGGCACGCTGATCGAGAATATTACCTTCGAAAATATAGATATCCTGGAGCATCATGAACCCCAGGATAATTACCAAGGCTGCTTGTCTATTAATGCCGGTGACAAAAATACGGTGCGCAACGTGATCTATCGCAATATCCGGATCGAACCGTTTGAGCTCGGCAGAATTATCGATATCCGGGTAGTCTGGAACCCGGATTACAATCCGTTCCCGGGCAACCGGATCGAGCAAATCACGTTTGACGGCATCTACTACAACGGCAGCGACGATGCCATCTCCCGTATCAGCGGCTTTGATGACTCTCGTTGTGTCGACGGAGTAACCTTCCATAGTCTCTACATCAACGACCGTAAGGTCACCGATGCCTCCTCAGGTAATTTCGAGTTAGGAGACCACGTTCATCGACTAACCTTTAATTAATCCAGGGCTGCGTTACAAGTTATTAATTTTAACTTGTAACGCAGTTTTTTTGTGCTTCGAAGAGGTAATGTGTCTCCTGGAGTAGCGCAGCGCTCGCCTTTGCTTAACCTTTTTAACTAAATAAATTTAATTCAGAAAAAGGGTAAGCAACAGTGAACGGAAGGAGACCCATTTCCTCCAATGAGATACCAACAAAAGGACTTCTTACAGTAAAAATTACAAGGAATCTTGTAATTTTATGATATTTTCGTTTTTTTAACGCGCTTACAATTTAATTAGCAAGTCAACGACAGAGAGTAGGAGAATGAACATGGCGAAAGACGAGATTCAGCAGTGGATCAACAGCACATGGGACAAAATCGAGCGTAAAATGTCCGTTCAATGCGACCGGATCGGCGAGCGGATTCCATATGTGCCGGAAGACGGCGTATACCGCGAGGATATGGGCGAGAGCGATATTTTCTGGTGGACGAACGGGTTCTGGCCCGGCATGCTGTGGCACATGTACCAAGCGACGAAGGAAGACAAATATAAAGCCGCTGCCGAAGGCGTGGAACGCAGACTGGACGCGGCGTTTGACGGTTTTAACGGCTTGCATCACGATGTAGGCTTTATGTGGCTGCATTCCGCAGTCGCGAACTACCGGCTTACCGGAAGCGAGAGGTCGAAGACTCGCGGCATGCATGCGGCGAACCTGTTGGCTGGAAGATACAATCCGCGCGGCAAATTCATCCGGGCCTGGAATGAAGACTGCACGGGCTGGATCATTATCGACAGCATGATGAACATTCCGCTGCTCTATTGGGCAAGTGAGGAAACCAATGATCCGCGATTCTCTTATATCGCAATGGATCACGCCGATACGGTGCTCCGGCAGGCGGTTCGGGAAGACGGTTCCTGCAATCATATTGCGATTCTGGATCCGGAGAATGGCGAGTTAATCGAAGCGCCGGGCGGTCAAGGTTTTGCAAGCGGTTCCTCTTGGTCGCGAGGCCAATCCTGGGCTCTTTACGGTTTTGCCTTAAGCTACCGTTACACCAAGGATGAACGCTACCTGCATGCGGCGAAGCTGATCGCGCATTATTTCATGGCCAACGTATCCACAACCGGTTTTGTTCCGCTCGTAGACTTTCGGTCCCCGAAGGAGCCGGTGAAGTGGGATACAACGGCAGGGGTGTGCGCGGCATGCGGACTACTGGAACTGGCGGATGCACTACCCGAATACGAACAGGAATTATACCGGAATGCCGCGATCAACATTTTGCGAGCGACCGATGAACGCTTCTGCAATTGGAACGTTACCGAGGATTCGATCGTGAACGGCGGAACGGCTGCTTATCACGGACAGCGGCATGCGGAGGTTCCGATCATTTACGGCGATTATTTCTTTATTGAGGCTTTGCTTCGCTTGAACAATAAGCATGTGCTCCTATGGTAGAGAGAAGAGGAGAGAAAGGAGCAAGTGAGGATGGAAAAAGCACATGCCGCTCGTTTTGAAAGCGTCAACATCCCTGGAAAGCAATCCGCCATAAAACGCACCTGGAAAGAGTACAAAAAAAGCAGATATCTTCTTCTTATGCTGCTTCCGGTGCTGGTCTGGTACGCCATCTTTTGCTACGGACCGATGTACGGCATTCTGATTGCGTTTAAGGATTATAGTCCGGTGCTTGGAACCTGGGATAGTCCTTGGAACCATTTTGCCTACTTTGATTACTTGTTTAACCAGTCGCCCGAGTTTCCGAGAATTCTTAAAAACACGGTTATCATCAGCGGGCTGAATATTATTTGCGGATTTCCGGCGCCTATTATTCTTGCGCTCTTGCTTAACGAGCTGCGGATCAGCTGGTTTAAGAAAATCGCGCAATCGATTTCGTATTTGCCGCATTTCTTCTCGTGGGTTGTTTTGTCCGGTATCGTTTTCCTGATGCTGTCGCCTTCGACAGGGCCGGTTAATTACATCCTTGGCTGGTTCGGAATCGATCCGATCTACTTCCTCGGGGACACCAGGTACTTCCGTTTCAGCCTTGTGATCACGAACATCTGGAAGGAAGTAGGCTGGGGAACCATCGTCTACCTTGCGGCGTTGTCGGGGATTGATCAGACCTTGTACGAAGCAGCGCGAATGGATGGAGCGAACCGCTGGAAGCAGACCTGGCATGTGACGCTGCCTTCCATGCTTCCAATCATATCGATCATGTTTATCCTCTCGCTTGGCGGCATTCTGAATGCGGGTTTTGATCAGATCTATAACCTGTATAGCCCGGCCGTATTCGAGGTTGGGGATGTCATCGACACCTATGTTTACCGTCAGGGAATCGTGAACTTCCAGATGGGATTAACAACGGCGGTGGGCTTATTCAAAAATATCGTCGGGATTACGCTGGTTCTCGGAACGAACTATATCGTGAAAAAAATGGGACAGGAAGGCGTTCTGTAAGGAGGGGAGAATATCGGTATGAAAATGACTGCCGGAGAGAAAGTGTTTCAAGCGTTACTGCTTCTGTTTATCCTATTGCTTTGCGTAATCGCCATTTATCCTTTCATTCATATTGCATCGGTCTCCTTCAGCGCGCCTAAGGAAGCCGGCCGGTTCGGATTCCACTGGTTCCCGAGAGATGTCGATCTGTTCTCCTGGAAGCAGCTGCTAACGCAAAAGAAAATCTGGATCGGCATGCGCAATACAACGCTGCGTACGGTCCTTGGCACGGTGCTTACGCTTATTGCAATGGCACTGGCAGCGTATCCGCTGTCCCGCAAGCATCTGCCTCACCGCAGCTTTTATACGATGATCATCGTCTTTACGATGTTTTTCAGCGGAGGACTCATTCCGACTTATCTATTGATCAAGGATTTGCATCTACTAAATAACTTCTGGGTATACATTTTGCCGGGACTTATCCCAACCTTCTCCATGCTCATTATGCGCAACTTCTTTATGACCATACCGGTTGAAGTCGAAGAGTCGGCCAAAATCGACGGTGCCAACGACATGCGGATACTCTGGAGCATCATTCTACCGCTGTCTAAGCCGGTTCTTGCAACATTGGGGTTATGGGCAGCCGTAGCGAACTGGAACGCTTGGTTTGATGCCATTATCTATGTCACGGATACGGATTTGAAGACGATTCAGTTCTTCCTGAGGGAGGTTGTTGTCACCAGCGCGGACGCCGAAATTTTCGGCCGGGTTACGGGGGCGGCTAATCTTCAGTACGAGACTTCGATCAAAGCGGCAACCGTCATCTTTGCGGTTGTGCCCATCCTTATCGTCTATCCGTTCCTGCAGAAGTATTTCGTCAAAGGAACGATGGTTGGTTCTCTGAAAGGTTAATAGAGCTTGGTTTATCCGGGGTGCATTCCCCGTTTAAATAATCGTTTATTCCATGTAAAGGGGAGCAAGAAAAGATGAAGCATGGCAAAAAGGTGATTCTGGCATCCGTATTGGCAATGTCCCTTACGGCGGCAGGCTGCAGCGGCAATTCCAATAACAACCCGAATAGCAGCGCAACAAATGCATCCCAAACCAACGATGCAAAAGGAAACAATGGCGCAGAAAAAGAAGCGCCAATCGAAATCTCGATCGGCTCGACCTGGAATACGCCGTCGGCAGACGGGAATCCGACTCAGAAGTACCTGGAAGAGAAATACAACGTGAAATTCATCAACATGAATCTGACGGATGAGAGCTTTAAGCTCAAGCTTGCTTCCAACGAGATTCCGGATATTTTCCCGGGTACGCTGCAGGAAGCGGACATGGCGAATTACGCAAAGCAAGGCATCATCGCAAGTATCTCGACTGACGAGATCAAGCAATATATGCCCAAATATTCGGCAGACATCGATCAGGTCGATACGGCGGCATGGGGAATTGCCATGGTTGACGGCAAGAATTACGGGGTGCCGAGAATTTGGCTGAACGGACGTTATGGCTTTATTCCTACTTATAACGGGGCATGGCTGAACAAGATTGGTTATACCGAAGCTCCAAAAACGCTGGAAGAATACGAGGACGTGCTGACGAAGTTCCGTAACGACGATCCGGACGGCAACGGCAAGAAGGATACGTACGGCATGACGGGCCGCGGCAAATCCGCAAGAAACCAGCTGTTTAACGAAGTATTCGCCGCGTATGGCGTTAACCCTTATCAGTTCATGGCGGCGGCAGACGGTACGGTAACCTGGGGCGGGATCACCGATCAGGCGAAGGAAGCCGTGAAGAAGATCAATCAATGGTACAAATCGGATCTGATTGATCCGGAATTCCTTACGGATGATCAGGATCAGATTAACACCAAATGGAACAGCCAGAAAATCGGCATTAAAGACAACTACATGTACCACCATCTGTTCGGCCAGCTGGAGCAGGACAAAGCGAACGGCTTCCCCGTCGTATACGGTAAAGGTTTGATTGGTCCTGCAGGCAAGTCTTATGTCATGTCCAACGGCCCGCTGCAGACTCCACTCATGTTCGGCAAGCAGCTGGAGAAAGATGACAAGAAGCGGATCAAGATTCTGCAAATGCTTGAAGATCTTGCGACCAATGACGAAGTATACCTCAGAACGACATATGGAGAAGAAGGCAAATCGTACGATTTGGTAGACGGCGTTCCGGTATGGAAAAAAGAATATCTGGATACGCCGCAGCTTCAGAACGACCTTGGCACGGGCGGATTTTATAACCCGTTCGTAGACCGTTCGCTCTCCAATGCGAAATTCCAGATGCCTGCCGACAAGCAGGCGTTCTCGGATAAGCTGAATGCAGGCAACGAAAAAATTTCCGACCTGCTTGGACCAACTCCGCTGGAGTCGAAGACCAAATATTTGGCGAACCTGAATACGCTTGAGGATTCGTTCTATTCCAAGGTCATGGTTACGAAAGGCGATGTGGAGAAGGAATTTGAATCTTTCAAATCGGAATGGCTGAAGGCAGGCGGTCAGGAAATGCTGGATGAGGCAACGAAGGTGTATCAAGAGCGTCAAGCCGCATTGAAATAATAAGGCAAGGAAGGCTTCTGAACGAATTCAGAGGTCTTCCTTTTTTGGCAGCTGGCATGATGCGACAAATCTCTGAAGATAGAAGGTTGATCAAGTGGCGGATAACTATGCGGGTTATTTGTTTGCCTATTTCAAAGGCAATGAGACAGCAGAAGAAGAGCAGGTATACTTTGCGCTTAGCAAAGGAAACGATCCGCTTCATTGGCATGAGCTTAACGGAGGCCGGCCCGTCCTGACCTCGTATCTCGGGGAAGGCGGAGTACGGGATCCGTATTTGGCCAGATCGCCGCAAGGAGATAAGTTTTACCTTGTTGCAACCGATTTGAGTATTTACCGGAATCCGGGCTGGAACCGGGCAATTACCTCAGGCAGCCGGTCGATTATGGTCTGGCATTCGTATGATCTTATGAATTGGTCGGATCAGCGGATGGCTGAGGTTGCACCCGATGACGCAGGCTGCGCCTGGGCGCCTGAAATTTTCTATGACGCAGGCTGTCGGCAATATAAAATATTCTGGGCGTCAAGCGGAAGCGGAAGGTATCACCGGATGATGGTTGCCGCAACAAAAGACTTTATCCATTTCAGTAAGCCCAAAGTGTATATGGATTACGGCTATTCCGTACTTGATGCAACATTAATCGAGCATAACGGATTGATTTACCGGTTTGCGAAAGGCAAGAATATCATCCAGGAAGTAGGAACAGGTTTCGAGCATGACAAGTATAAGATGATTCATCAGCAGGTTGAGCAGGATTTTATGGTCCGCGGGGAAGGTCCTATCATTTTCAAATCCAATCTCGAAGAGAAGTGGTATCTCTTTATTGACGAGTTCGGCTTTCGGGGATATATCCCGCTTGTTACGTCCGATCTCGGCTCCGGCAAGTGGCAAGTACCCGCTCATTATACGCTGCCCGGGCAGGCGCGGCATGGCTCGGTTATCCCTGTCACGTTAATGGAGTACGATAGACTGCTGCAAGCATATGGATAGAAGCAAGGAGTTTCCTTCTATTTATCTTTGCCTTGATATCAGATAAAATTTAATAGAATTGCAAGCGTTATCATTACGGGGGAAAGTGGGGCGGGATAAGTCATGCGGATCTTGATTGCAGATGACGATGATTACACCCGGGAGGGCTTAAGCGAGACGATCGATTTCGAGAAATTTGGCATACGGGAAGTGTTTCTCGCAAGCGACGGGGCTGAGGCATTACGGCTCGCTTCGCTGAAGAAGCCGGATATCGTCCTGACGGATATTCGTATGCCCAAGCTGAACGGGATCGAATTTGCCGAGAAGCTCGCCGAGACTTCTCCGGGATGCCAGTTATTATTTATGAGCGGGTACATGGACGTGGAATATCTCAGAAGCGCGATTAAGCTGTCCGCGGTTGAATATATCGAGAAGCCTCTTAAGCTTGGCGAAGTGGAGCAGGCAATCATGAAATCGGTCCGCACCATTCAGAGCAAGCAGAAGCAAACGGCCGTTCTGAATCAGAAGAACGAATTAGAGCGGCAAAGATTGGCCGGCCTGCTGCGGGAGAATGGCGCCAATCAAGAAACGGTTATGGAGTTATGCCAGGAAACGGGTTTTCCGCTCGGCAAACGTTATATCGGAATGATCGTGTCATGCCGGAAGGAAGAAGAGGGCAGCAGAGCCGATCTTGACCTCATTCATCGTTATTGGAGCAGCAATGGCGTGATGGCCATCGGGGAGCAGCTGGACCGTTACCGCTGCTTTGTTGTTGCGGCCTGCGACAGGCAGGACTATAAGCGGATTCATTATTTGGCGGACTTATTTGTGAGAAAACATGAGGCGTACAGCCTTGGAATAGGTGAACCGGCAAACGGATTGGAGCTGGTTCCCGCAAGTTATCAATCCGCTTACCGAGCAGCAGAACGATCCTTCTACGATCCGCAGCGCAGATTCTATCAGCCGCAGGAGGAGAAGGGGCAGAGCCATGCGGCATTAGCCAACCTGCTGCCGGAATTTTATAAGCAGAGAGAAGAAAATCCGGAGCAGCTGCCGAAGTGGGTGGAAGCCTCGTGCAAGCTATTAAGAGAGCAGGAATACGCGGACCGCGCCCGGATTATCGCATTATTCGAGACGGCGGCGTTAGCCTTGGTCGGGAGCAGCCAGAAGCTGCTTATCGGACTGGAGAATGAATACGGCATCCACCGTGTCGAAGAAGCATTGCGGGATTGCCGAACGCTGGAACAAGTAAAACTGACGATGAGCATCATCTGCTCGGCCTATTTGGAAGAGGTGCAGGAGATCTCGCCTTATTCGCGGCTTGTGCAGGATGTGCTTCAATATATTGCGGGGCATTATCAGAATCCGGATCTGGATCTTCGAATGGTCGCCGACCATATGCATCTGTCCACCGCGCATTTGGGGATGCTGTTCAAGCAGGAGACTGGCGTATCGATCAAGCAATATATCAGTGATTACCGCATTGGATTGGCGAAAAGGCTGGTTATGAGCGAGCATTACAAAATGAATACCATTGCCGAGCTATGCGGCTACGCCAGCGCGAGCTACTTCGCCAAAGTATTTAAGGCTTCAACCGATTTGTCGCCACTTGAATACAGAAAGAAGACCTGATTCGGATGAACCTAATTCATTCTGTCAACGACATGCCTTTACGCAAAAAGATTATCATTTTATTCGCCTTAATCGGGATTGTCCCGCTTATTATTACGTTCTTTATCTCTTACGGGGAGATCCGCAAGCTGGTTGTGAACGGACAAAATTACGCCGAGAACCAGAGCTACGAGCAGACGCTGACTACCTTAACCCGCAAGCTGGAGCATATTGAGGAATTGTCATCCATGCTGATCGTTAACAAAGATATGGAGGCGATTCTCGCCAAGGGCTCGGCCCGGATGAGCGTCGCCGATCAGATCGAAGTCTACGGCAATATCGTGGATTATACGCAGATCATGGTGTCCAGCTCGGACATTGACAACATCGTATATTATGTGGATGATAACTATGCTTTTACGGGCGTAGATACGTTATTCCGGCGGATGAACAGCATTCGGGAGCTGGATTGGGCACGGAAGGTCATCGAGAATAAAGGCGGTCCTACCTGGACGTTAAACAAAGATATCGATACCCGGACGGGCCAGCCCTATCTTTCCTTGAACAAGCTGCTCTGGAATCCGGAAGACTATACCTCCGCGATTGGAATAGTCTCGCTCAACCTGGAGCTGAAGCAGATTGAGCAAAGCTTGACCAAATCCAACCCGGAGCAGCTTGTTTATGTAGAGACGGCAGCAGGTGAGCTTGTGGCCCACAGCGGCGAGAAGGAGTTGGAGACAATGCGGCTGGATAAGCCGTTTGACAGCAAGGGCTCTTATGTGAATGTCTCGCTGGCACACGGGTCTTATATGGCGAGAGGCCAGGAGATCGGGGATACCGATCTGTATCTGATGTCCGTTATTTCGCACCGCGCCGCCACGGAGAGCATTAATCAAATCAAATATCAGATGGTGATGGTTTACGTAATCATCTGTCTCATTCTGCTTATGTTTATTTTTCCGGTGGCCAAATCGATTACCCGCAGAATTTATCTGCTGATGAACAAGATGAGCCAGGTTCGGCAGGGCCGCCTGAACGAACTGGATATCCGGCCAAGCAAAGACGAGGTCGGCCAGCTGATTTTAAGCTACAATTACATGATTAACAGCGTGCAGGAGCTTATGGTCGAGCAGTACAAATTAGGCCAGGAAAAGACGCAGGCCGAGCTGAAGGCGCTCCAGTCCCAGATCAATCCTCATTTTTTGTACAACACGCTGGATATGCTGAACTGGATGGCGCAGAAGGAAGAACGGGACAACATTCAACAGATCATTTATGCTTTGTCCGATTATTACAAGCTGATTCTGAACAAAGGGAATGATTTTGTTACCGTTAAGGATGAGCTAAGGTTAAGCTCGATCTATATGGAGATTCAAAAGAAGCGGTTCAAGAACCGGATCCAGCTTGAAGTAGAGGTTGAGGAATCGGTGATGGATTGCATGCTCCCGAAAATTACGATTCAGCCGCTAGTGGAGAACGCAATCCTTCACGGGATATCAGAAAACCCCGGCGGCCGGGGCACGATCCGGATTACAGGCAATATCGATCAGGATCGGCTGATGATCAAAATCTGCGACGATGGCGTTGGTATGCCGGAAGAGGGGCATCGCGAGGAGCGAAGGCATCGCGGGAGCGGCTATGGCTTGAGCAATATTAGGAAGCGGCTGGATTTATATTTTGGCCAAACGGCAGAGCTGCAGCTTCATAGTACACCAGGCGAGGGAACTTGCGTAACGATTAATGTTCCGGTTATTGACCGTTAGTGAAGCAATGGTTGTAAGGGGGATGAAAAGATGCGGTTGTTTCGAATAGCGCCGGCTCTGCTGACGATCCCCGTGGTACTCAGCGGATGTATGGGGCAGGGCGAGAAGACCCCCGATGCGGCAGAAGTAACGGAAGCAGCAAAGCCGGTTATTCAGTTAAACGCGATCACGATGGGGAATCCGCCGGCAAGCGGCATGGATTCCTTTTACAAGCAGCTTGATGAATTAACGATCCGGGATTTCGGGGCTACGGTTCGGTTTGATTTTATTCCCTGGGATGAGGAGAAAAGCAATATCGGCATGGCGATTGCCTCGAAGAAATACGATTTCTACGTAGGTGGTCCGTGGTCCGATTTCAAATCCTTTGCGGCCAAAAACGCGTTTGTTGATCTGACTCCGTTATTAGGCGAGGTGCCGGCACTGGTTGAGCATTACAAAGGGATGCTGGAGCAAATGAAGATCGACGGCAAGCTGTATGGCATTCCGCAGCTGAACGTACCGGGGGCCGGCCGGGAAGGGATGTTCTATCGGGAGGATCTGCGGAAGAAGTGGCAGCTGCCCGAGATTAAAGATTTTTCTGCCATGGAGCAGTATTTGTATAAGGCCAAAGAGGAATTTCCGGATACTCCTATGATTATAGACAAGCGTTACAGCGATAACCTATGGCTTGCTCTGACGGGGGACAAGTATTATTCCGTTGCCGAGTTTGCGGTAGCGCCGATTAATGATCCGTACAAGGTCATCAGCATGTTTGATACGCAGGAATATAAGCAAATGGCTGCAAAGGCAAAAGAGTGGTACGACGCCGGTATTGTGGATCACGACATTCTTGGCGCGCAAGAAAACGAAACGACCAAAACATTGGCTTTAATGAAGGAAAACAAGAAGCCGCTGGAGTTTAATAACCATTTTGGCGCGATTAGCAATTCGTATATCTCGGCGTTAAAAGCGGCATATCCGGAGCAGGAATACGGCTGGATGGATTACCAGTTTGATATGTTCCCGAACTCGTTGTTTTTACCGAATACCTCGGCAAATACGACAACGCAGATTTCGATTGGATCCAACTCTCTGCATCCTGATATCGCGCTCAAAATATTGGAGAAGGCCCATACGGATCAAACGTACTATAACCTTTTGGTGTACGGCGTAGAAGGCGAGAATTACAAGCTGCAGGGCGGCAGGATCTCTTACGACGGGATTAAGGAGGAGAATAAGAAGCAGGCTTGGACGGGTGTTATAGACGGCTATATGAATGTTCCGGTCCGCTATCCACAGGAGTGGCAGACGATCGTAGACAAGCTAACCGTTACGAAAGGCCCTAAGCTTGCCGAAAAGAACGGTGTTGACCCGTACCAGAATTTCTTGTTTGATACGTCATCCTTATTCGATGAGCTGTCCAGTCTGGAGACGGTTCAGGAGCAATACATCCAGCCGCTGAATCTAGGAATCAGCAAGGACATAGACAGCGACCTGGCCACGCTGAAGCAGAAGCTGAAGGAAGCGGGCATTGACCGTTATATGAAGGAGTTGCAGGAACAGTTGGATCAGATCGCGAGGTAGGGAAGAAGCAGCCGGCAACCGGCTGCTTTTTTAGTTGAAAGGATCGGAATATGTAACTTTTATGTCTAGTAATCGTTTAGGAGAATGTGGAAAAAATTAGGCGTCAAAAATGAATTAATGAGGAGATCTATTCATGAGATTAGGATTTGATATTCTTATCATTGCTGTTCCTGCAACGCTGCTTTACCTCATAATAAGAATAGGTTTATGGAAAGTGTTTAGAATCAACTTGATTCGAGAGGTTCTTCATGTATCTTTTGTTTTGTATGCGTCCTCTGTCGTATTTATGGTGTGGCTTTATTATGCGGCTCAAACCGAATATATTTTGTATAATTATATTCCTTTTAAGACCATCATCGAGTACCTCCGGGATATTCCTTCCAGCACGGCGATAAAAAATATAATAGGAAATATCGTCATTTGCATGCCGTTTGGTTTTTACTATTCCTTTAAAATCAGGGTCATTCCTAAAATCAACATAGCCGTTTATGCTGTCGCTATTCCGCTCATTATTGAATCCGGACAACTGGTCATGTATTTCATTAATCTAGGAATGAGAGCGGTTGATATTGACGACGTAATCTTAAATAGTTCAGGCATTCTATTAGGATATTACATAACGAGAAGTCTTTTTCAGAAGAAGATGCGCTCAGCTAAATCTACTCAAATATTATTTAACAAATAATAGAACAGTCTGCCAGCTGGCAGACTGTTCTATTTACTTCTGAGTGATAAAATTTATGCTACAATCGTACCGTGGAGGAAACAAATAGAGAAGGTCTTCTCATTCTTTAGTTTCTTGCAAGTAAGCAGGAATACTTATCCAACTGTCGAATAGGAGACATTCGACCTACATTTGAACATATAGGATGGTTGAGAAGTTGAAAGATATAACTCAAATGACAAGCAACGAAAGTCAAAAGTCATATCGCCACTGGATCATAGGCATACTATTGCTCCTCATTCCCTTTACGGTTGCCATCTATGCTTATTGGCCCCAGTACTATAGCTTCACGACTACGGGCGAGATCGTTCCGATGGAAGAAATCGATGTCAACGGCAGCGTTAACTTCGTGTATGTCCAAGAGGGCGTCACGCGTAATCGCTATGAAAAGTATTCCGTTGGCCTTCGCGATTCGGAAGCCGAATTTACGAAAGTCGATTCTTCGGCTGAAGACGATCTAAGCGCGATGCTGGATTTTGAAGAAGACATGCGTAATGAGACGATCCATTATGCCATAGATTCGGCTTCCGAAGTAATCCCCGCCCCGATCGAGCAAGATCGGCGAGATGAACGGCTTCAGCAGTTAATTGAAGAAACCTCGAATTATTACGGGGATTCTATCGGCCTTATGCTGGGGATTGGCCTGGTGGAAGAAGCGATGCAGGAAGATTTCTCTCAAGAGAATACGATTATTATCGCGGGTACGGGAACGCTTGAAGAGGATCATTCCGTTGGCTCCGTTGGCGCTGTCCGGGATAAGCTGCGAACGGCCGAAGCGGCGGGTACGGATATTTTCTTTGTCCCTAAGGATAAAGAGACGTTTATGTATCCCGGACTCAGCAACGAGGAAGAAGCCGAGTTAACCTCGAAAAAACTGCATTTGAAGCTACAGATTGTCCCGGTTGCGACATTAGAAGAAGCTATTTCCTATTTGCGGCAGTTACCTAAACCTTATCTCCGGAGCGTGATCCAACCTTGAAATTAAAGTCAGAGACTTTGTCGAACGTATTGAAAATACTGCTGTGGGTGCTCGTCGGATTAGCCTGTGCCGATTTGGTGAGCTCCATTATGTATACGGCAAGTCTGGAAGCTTTCACCGCTTATATTTATGATTACTACGGCTTCATTGAGATTGTATCCTCTGTTCTGTATTATATTGCTGCGGTTATCTATCTTATCTGGATTTATTGCGTACATCTCGATTTGAAGGCGCTTTTTCCCAGCTTCGCCCGTACACCCGGAAAATCGCTCGCGTGCATCCTAATCCCCGTCTACAACTTGTTCGGTATTCCTTCTATCTACCGAATGATTGGACGATGGTATCTGGACGATACGAACGGCGCTAAGAAGGAAGGGCGCTGGAATTGCAGCTTGGCATTGCCGCTTCTTCTATTCATGATGCTCTCAAACGGTCTTGGCCGAATGGTTAACCAAGCCGACGAGCTGAGCGGATCCATGATTCTTATTCTGAGTTTTGTCACGCTAATCCTTTACGTGATTTTTTTGATCCTCTGCATCCAAGTATCGCGCGGTTTGCATATTGCCCGTCTAGAGGTTTTCTCAAGGCAATCCACCGATGTTAATGCGGATAACTTTGAAGCAAGCCTAGCAGGGCAGCCGAACGTAACTCATCCGCTTTAATCTTAAACAGCAAATAACAAGCCAAGTACCTCGGGTATTTGGCTTTATTTGTTGATGAGGCAATTACAGTACACTCATGCTGGTATATGTAAGAATTCATTTATATGTTTTATACCCGAAAAGGGGTTCCTGGATTTGGTAGTATAGGATTGTAAGCTGAATTAAGACAGACTAGGAGGGGATCTTTATGGTTGATGTTTTTGCTGTAGCTGATATTATCGTTAAACATATTAAAACTCATTACTCCGAAGATATTTCGATTGTCGGATATTACGGATCTTATTTGCAGGGGCGAGCCACGGAACGTTCCGATTTGGATTTCTTCTTTATTCCTGCAACGGACAAAGGGAGACAGGTTGAGTGTCAGTTTATAATCGAAGATATAAGCTTTGATTTCTGGCCAATCGGATGGGATCGCGCTGAACGAATGGCAGCATCGGAGGAGTGGAACACAACGATTATAGCGGACTGCCAGCTATTGTATGTTCGATCAGAGGACGATCTTGCTAGATTCACGACACTTCGAGACAAGATATCCGGCATGGGAAGCGAATCCAACGCTTCATTTATGGTTAATAAAGCAGAATCCGTGATAAAGGAATGCCTTGTCAGTTTGGCTAATATGCGGATTTTCGCAGATTCCAAAGATCTGTCCTACTCCCGGATTCAAGCCCAGGAGATAACGGGAAACATTTTCAAGTCTCTTGGTTTCTTGAACCAAATCTATTATAAGCGAAGCTGGGGCCATTATCGCGAGCAAGTCAGAGATCTTAAGTTAAAGCCGGAACAACTAGATCCATACCTGGATACGATTATGTTTAGCCATAGCCCGGATGAAATCTTATTGGCGTGCGAGAAATTGACTGTAGATACGATGCGTCTTATTTCGGAGAAAAGAAACAGCCTGGAAGAGAATCGCTCTTACAAAGAACGTATGAAGGGATACTATGAAGAGGAAAGGGGGATGATGAACAAGCTGTTGACCGCATGCGAAAAAGGGCATTACGAAACGGCCTTTTTTGTTGCTGCCGGTTTGCAAGACGGACTAGCCCGAATATTGTACGCGGCGGAAAAAGGACGTTGGCCTGGACTTGTTGACATGGGGGACTATCGGGAGTACTACGTTCGTTATGGATATCCGGATCTTGTCTCTTTGCTGGATCCAACTCATTTCGAACCGTTACGGTTAGCCGTGTTGCAGCTTATCGGCAAGCTGGAGAAGCATCTCATTGCGGAGGGTGTAGCCTTAAACCTCTTTGACTCTACTGCTGGATTCGAAGCATTTTATATAAATAAAATATAAAAATAAGATTTAATAAGCTCCGGACAATCGTCCGGAGCGTTTTTATGCATGCGCAAAAGTTACAGGAATCTTGCAAAATTGCGATAGGAGCGGCTGAGGCCTCGCTCTATAGTTAAAGTAGATTGGACGGAGGGAGGAAGAATGCTCAATCAAAGTATTTATGACGGGTTAATTGTAAGCGGTGTCATCTTACTTGAGGAGGGGTTCATTAGTGGGGCAATTATCTTTCAGCAGGGTATGGATGAGGCTATTGTCCATTATCGTTACCGTAAGCATGGCAGCATCGTTGCTGCCTCAAGGGACAGCTGCAGCGGCAGAAGATTCCGGTGACGGGATCAGCTCCGGTTATACCGTTACCGTTCAGGAAAGCATCAGCAGCAACGGCTTTACGCATCCTGGGGTTGGATTAACAAAGGATATTCTCGAGAACATGCGGGCTCAAGTTCTGGCGCATAAGGAGCCTTGGTATTCCTATTACACGGCCATGACAACCTCGGCACAAGCTTCCAAGACCGTGTCGATCAAAAATCAAAGCACGACTGAGCCAACGAAACCGTTGTCCAATTTTTTTAACAGCCAAGGCATTCAATCGAGATTTATAAGCGATGCCCTGATGGCGTACACGCAATCCATTATGTATTTCGTAACCGGCGATGTGGCCTACCGGGCAAACGCGATGAAGGCTATCCGGATCTGGTCCCAAATGGATCCATCTCAATACGCGTATTATACGGATGCTCATATTCATACCGGGATTCCGCTTAACCGAATGGTAACGGCAGCGGAGATTTTGAGATATACAAGCAGCCCTTTGCCGGAATGGGAGTGGACGGAGCAGGATACAACGAATTTTTCAAACAACCTGATTAATCCGGTCATTGAAACGTTCCAGCACAGCAACAATTATTTCATGAACCAGCATACGTATCCGCTGATGGGAGCGATGGCCGGTTATATTTTTACGAACAATAAGGAGAGGTACAAAGAAGCCGTCGAATGGTTCACCGTTAATAAGTCGGCAAATGACCAGGGCTTTAACGGATCCATTAAACAGATGTTCCGCATGGTGAATACGAATGACCTGACGGGAGAACCGGTAACGCCGCATGTCCAGCATTTGGAGATGGGACGGGACCAGGCTCATGGCGGTGGAGATATAACGAATGCGGCCATCATTTCGCGGATGATGCTGGCGCAGGGAACCAAGGTAGACCCGGTTGACGGTGCCGTCTCCGAGAGCGCGAATGCCGTCGGTCCATTCGAGTTTTTGGATGACCGCATTCTCGCAACCGCCAATTACTTCTGGCAATATATGCTTGGCTATGATACCCCTTGGACGCCGGTGGCTTACGCGATTTCGCCTGACGGCACGATCCGGGACACGTATAACCATATTGCTGCCGGGTACAGAGGAAGATACAATACGGCAAACTTCTGGGATCTCTATTACTACTATACATACGTGAGAGGGATCGATGTTGCCGAGAAGGCTCCGTATTATTACGAGGCCTTTAACAAGAGAACTCCGCTTACTTTCTATTACGGCGGCGGACTTAACAACAACTGGGATAACGTCGACGGAGGAGGCGACTTCTGGCTGTATATCCCGAAGAAGGCGGAGGCTGAAGGAGCGTCCCATCTCCCGAAACAGCAAGCAAGCGCATCGATTATGGAAGTGGAAGACCGTTACACTTCATTGGATGATCGTTCCGAGACGAAGGAAGAGGGAGATACCTCTTTTGTCCGTATGAAGGCGACGGAAGCGGGAACAACGTTGGCTTATTTAAGCTCCGGTTACGGATCGCAGACGTTTGGTTTGAAAATCCGGACCAATGGCACAGCTGATCTGGATATGCTAGGCGCGACCTGGACCTTGCCGGATACGAACGGGCAGTGGACGTATGTGACGGTCTCCGGTTTAATGGGGGACATGACTTATTTAACGGTAAAAGGATCGGCCGGCACGATCGTCGACATCGATCATATTAACGCTCTGGCAGCAACGCAATTAACGTCGCCGGCATTTAAATCCGGAAGCTCGGATTTGAATGTATATACGTATGTTGGCTCATCCCTTCACCTCGATCTCTCTGCGGAGGATGCCAATAGCGCCGATGTAATTGCCTATTCGTTGGCTAATCAGCCGGAAGGCTCAACGTTAAATAACTCCACGGGAGCATTTACCTGGCAGCCACCAGAGGCTGGAGAGGCAGCTTTTGTTGCCGCAACTTCCGACGGAACTTCCGTTTCGGCGAAAAAGATTACAATCTTTACGGCTCCGGACCGGGCCTCCGCGGTAAAAGCAGCTATTGCGCCATACGATCCATCCGTCGTTTATGTGTCTAATTCGCTCGATCAGTACAAGGCTGTTTATGATGTGACGATGGGGATGTTAAATACGGCATCCGATGAAGCGTTTAATCAGCAGCTGAGCAAGCTTAGGCAAGCCGCGGAAGGTCTTGCATTAACGACGCCTCTCCGGGCGGATGGCAGCATCCATTATTCCGATTCTATTTTCTGGTCCAGCTGGGGAGCCGATGTCACGAAGATGGACGATTTGAGCTATGATACGGGAGGCTATTATGGCCTTGCGCTTGGAGCGGCTCCAAACCTGTACCATATTCTTGATTTTGGACCGGATTACAAGGTATCTGCGACCAAGTTTGGTTTCCAAAGCAATATTTTCGCGGACCGTCTTGCCAACTCAACCGTCTATGGCTCGAATGACGGGGAGAGCTGGACACGGCTTACACCCGGTGTTACGCGTATGACGCAGGAATATCAGATTCTGGATGTGGATTCCGCGCACCTGGATGAGAAATACCGGTATATTAAGCTGGAAATGATCAAACCTCTGCCTGATGTGCTGTATGGCATCGTCCGGAATTTCCTGGAGCTCACCGAGTTCAGAATTTACGGTACCCGGTATGAGACCGGCAATAAATTGGAGTCCGTATCCATGAGCTCGGATCAAAGCGTGAACGGAAAGATCTCAACGGGGGATACGGTCAAAATTTCCATTAAAGCACGCGAAGCCATTCAGAACGTGAAAGTTCGCATTCAAGGCCAGGCAGGAGCGGTAAGCACAACCGATCAGAAAACCTGGACAGTGGAGGCGAAGATGCCAGCGGCTGCTCCAACCGGACCGGTTAAGTTCACCATCGATTATGAGAAGAGTGACGGTTCAAGCGGCGACACGGTTTATTCGACAACGGATAACTCGGCCCTTTTCCTTGTTGACGGAACGACGTATCTTGACGTTGCCAAGCTGGCCAAGGTGACAGCTTCCGATCCGCAATGGCCGGGTACTGGCTTATCCGCCGAGCAAGTGGGCTATTTATTGTTTGACGGTGATCCCAATACGTACGGGGATTTGACGAATAGTACGGGTACTTATACGGTTGATTTTGGCGAAGGGGCGTCAGTGGAGTTGAGCGAAATCGTGCTGCTGCCAAGAGCCAGCCATCCCGCCCGAATGAACGGATTTATTATTCAAGGCTCCAACGATAAGGAGAACTGGACCAATCTGACCAAAGCCGTAGCCTCGTCCCAGGCCAACAAATGGCTGGATATCAACAGCGATCAGCTGCTCCAGCACCAAGCTTACCGGTACTTCCGGCTGTATAATCCAACGGCCTGGAGCGGGAATGTGGCCGAGGTAGAGCTGCATGGCAAATATACGGCATCTGCCGAAGTAATAGCTTCTACAATAACGAGTATAGCTGTCCCGGCGAATGGCGCGGCAGGATTAACTATGCCGAAAGTTCCGGGCGGTTACTCCGTCTCGGTTGCGTCTGCGGTACCCGAAGGAGTGATTGGCACGGACGGCACCATTACGCAGCCTGTTATGGACACTATTGTCTCCGTTGTGCTTAAGGTGACTAATGAAGCGGACGGAACTACAGCGAATACTAGCGCCATTCAAGTTGTCGTGCCAGGAAAATCAACGCCGGTTAAAATCGATGTAACCAAGCTTGCGACCGTTACGGCTTCCGACAACCAGCATGTGAAATCGGGAAGCGGCCTCACGAAGGAGCAGGTCGGTTATCTGCTGTTTGACGGCAATACATCGACTTACGGTGATCTGATCACTGGTCCGGGATCCTATTACACGATTGATCTCGGCACCAATTCTTCCATTAACCTGACCCAGCTCAAGCTTTTCCCAAGAGCGACGCTGGCCGGCAGGTTGAACGGACTTGTTGTCCAAGGCTCCAACGACAACACGAGCTGGAGGAATCTGACGAATCCGGTCTCGGGGGCGCTGTCCAACACTTGGACGGACATCAGGCTGGATAAAATCATTGATCATGGAGCTTACCGGTATCTCAGACTGTATAATCCGGAGAACTGGTACGGGAATATAGCGGAGGTAGAAATCTACGGTTATTACGATTATGAGCTTACTTCCAAGATCGTTCAGCCAGATGGCTATACGAAGGCAAGCTACTATACCTATATGAAGGAAATGGATCGAATCAAGGAAGCCTATAATCAGCCGGGAGCCGATAAAATGGAAATTCTAGACCAGCTGCTTGACGCAAGAACTCTTCTTGTCTCCTTGGCTGATCTCTATCCGAAAATTTCGGTTACAGCGGACATGTCGCTTGCTTCTTCTGTTTCCTGGGATGGCACGGCCGATGCCGCCACTAACGGCTGGCGCGCCTTTGACGGCGATACGGCTACTTCTCCGGATACCAAAACCGCTTCCGGCTGGGCTCGCATCGATTTGGGAGCTGGCAATGATAAGATTGTCGGCAGCATACGGTTTATCGGCAGAAACGGGAATATCGCAAGGATTAACGGAGCTCAAGTTCAAGGCTCGAACGATGAGACGAATTACGACACCTTGTTCACGATTAATGGCATATCGGATTTCAAATGGTATTCGCAGCTGCTGGACAACAGCAAGTCTTACCGGTATTTGCGATATTACACGCCAAGCGGATACGCCAATATCGGAGAGATCGAATTCCATGAAAAAACCGTAGACCAAACGCTGCTCGAGCTGTTTATTAAAGAAGCAAAAGCGGTAGGACTAGACTCGTACACAGCGGAAAGCGTTACAGCCTTTCAGGCGGAACTAGCGGCTGCGCAAGAATTATTTACTAATGCGGCGGCTACACAGGCCGAGATTGATTCGGAAGCCACCAAGCTTCGGCAGGCGCAAGATAACCTGAAGGTTCAGGTTCCTCTTGCTGCGGGAATGCCGGGGAAAGCCGTATTGTCGGACAACAACGGTCATGACAGCGGCTTAAAAGACGGAAGCTATACCGTTACGATGAATCTCTGGTGGGGCAATAACGGTACCGTATTTAAGCTGTACGAGAATGGCGAGTTGATTCATACGCAGAAGCTGGCGGACAAATCGCCTGAAGCGCAAACCGTGAAGACCGATATTACGGGCAAAGCTAACGGAACGTATACGTACACCTGCGAGCTCACGAATTCATTTGGCACTACGGCATGCGCTCCGCTTGTTGTCGCCGTAACGGACGCTAATCCGGGTAAGCCGTTATTGTCGAATGACAATTGGGATAACAACGGCGAATTCAAAATCACCATGAATATGTGGTGGGGAACGAACGCAAGCGAATACCGGCTATATGAAAACGGGCAATTAATAGATACGCAAGCCCTTATAGCCGGTACGCCAAATGCGCAAGCTGCGGTAACGGCTATTTCGGACAGGACACCTGGCCAATACGTGTATGAGGCCGTACTCGTTAATACGGCAGGAGAGACCAGGAGCGAGAAAATGAGCGTAACGGTAAAATAGCGGGTAAACCCAAGCAAAGAGACTGTCCAAAAGGGCAGTCTCTTTGCTTCCGAACGAGCCAATAAACAAGTATTGACAGTTTCCAGATGCCGGGAATATAATTAAAACCAGATTAATGTAAGCCTTTTCAATTGAGCTCCATAATTACCAATACCCGTCAAAGGGTATTCATTTTTCAGCTATTATGAAACCCGTTTCATGAAATAGGTTTCAGAATAAGCTGGAACAGGAGGACTTATGAGCGGCACTAACGGACACGATAACGGACTTACTAACGAGGATACCTTTATTCAGATCAAGCCGGAGAAGGGTTATGACGGCTTTGAAGGCTGGGGCACTTCCCTTGCCTGGTGGGGGCATATTGTCGGCCAGTGGAGCGACCCGGATAAGCGGGACGAGATCATGGATCTTATCTTTGATGCGGACAAAGGTCTTGGCATCAACATCATCCGGTACAACATCGGCGGCGGGGAAAATCCGGCAATCCAGCCTAACACGCTGCGCCCAGGCGGCGATGTTCCGGGTTTTCAACCGGCGAAGGGGATATGGAACTGGAGTGCCGACGAAGGCCAGCGGAACGTCTTGCTGGCAGCGATGAAACGCGGGGCTGATATTGCTGAAGCCTTTTCGAATTCGCCGCCGTATTGGATGACGATAAGCGGTTCCGTTACGGGTGCGGAAGACGGCGGCAATAATCTGCGTGAAGAATGTTATGAACAATTTGCGGACTATTTGACGGAAGTGGTTAAGCATTACAAGGAAGTGTACGGCGTTGCCTTCCGGACGCTTAATCCGTTGAATGAACCGATCTCAAACTGGTGGAAGAAGGGCAATATTCAGGAAGGGGCTCATTTTTCGCTCGATAAACAAATGGACATCATTAAGCAAACGGCCCGATCCCTTCAATTAAAAGGCTTAACCGAAACGACAGTCAGCGCGCCCGATGAGAACAGTGTGGATGAAACGCTGGAAATGCTGCACGGCTATGACGAAGAAACGTATAACAGCTTCTCGCAAATCAATACCCATTCTTATAATGGCGTTCAGCTGGAGGAGATTCGAAGGCTGGCGCAGGAGAAGGGGAAGAAGCTGTGGATGTCCGAGTACGGAACCGGGGGTACCGGACCGCATGACCATGGGGATATGAGCAGCGTGATGGAGCTGGCTGAGAGGATCATTGCGGATCTGCGGCTGCTGCAGCCGGCAGCTTGGGTATATTGGCAGGCCGTTGAGGACGAAAGCGCTCAGAATAACTGGGGATTCATCCACTCCGATTTCAGACATGGCGAAGGTCAATACGAAATGACGAAGCAATATTACGCGATGGCTCAATTTAGCAAGTTTATTCGTCCGGGCAGTCGTATTTTATGGCTGGATGATCGCGATTCCATTGCTGCTTACGATGAAGTTCGCAAACAGTTGACAGTGGTTGCGCATAACCGGGAAGGGCGAAGACAGATCCGTTATGATCTCGGCCCGTTTGTCCTAAACGGTACATCAGCCAAGCTATATCGTACATCGCAGCTGGAAAACCTGGTTGAAACGGAGCTGTTTATGGACAGCAGCAAATTGACAATTACCCTTGAGGCACAGTCCGTGACGACTGTGGTCATAGCGAATATAACTCTTTAAATGAGAAATAGGGAGGAGCACTTCAGATGCAGGAAACCATCGTACAAACAAATGGACTGCCGCATAAAAATACGGCGGTTCAATATAACTCATTCAGCTACAACATTAACGGAGAGCAAGTGTTCCTGAACAGCGCGGCCATTCATTATTTCCGGATGCCGAAGGAAGAATGGCGCGAGGTGCTTGTGAAGGCGAAGCTGGCCGGCATGAATTGCGTCGATACTTATTTTGCGTGGAACGTTCACGAGCCGGAAGAAGGAGAGTGGAGCTTCGAAGGCGATAACGACTGCGGCGCGTTTCTTGATCTTTGCCATGAATTGGGCCTGTGGGTCATTGCCCGTCCCGGTCCTTTTATTTGCGCGGAATGGGATTTTGGCGGATTCCCTTACTGGCTGAATACCAAGAAGGATATGAAATTCCGGGCCTTCGATAAGCAGTATCTGACCTATGTGGACCTCTACATGGACCGGATTATTCCGATTATCCGGGAGCGCGAGATTAACGCCGGCGGCTCGGTTATTCTTGTGCAGGTGGAGAACGAATACGGTTATCTGGCAAGCGACGAGGTAGCGCGTGACTATATGCTTCATCTAAGAGATTCCATGCTGGACCGGGGCGTAACGGTACCGCTTATCACTTGCGTCGGCGGCGCGGAAGGCACGGTTGAAGGAGCGAACTTCTGGTCGGGAGCGGATCATCATTATAACAATCTGGTGCAAAAGCAGCCGGATACGCCAAAGATCGTAACCGAGTTCTGGACCGGCTGGTTCGAGCATTGGGGTGCTCCTGCGGCAACGCAGAAGACGGCAGCCTTGTACGAGAAAAGAATGCTAGAATCGCTGCGGGCCGGTTTTACCGGCATCAGCCATTACATGTTCTTTGGCGGCACGAACTTTGGCGGCTACGGCGGCCGTACGGTTGGCGCCAGCGATATTTTTATGGTGACCTCTTACGACTATGATGCACCGCTTAGCGAATACGTGCGCGTGACGGATAAATATAATACCGCCAAACGGATGTCCTACTTTGTCCAAGCAACGGAAAGCCTCCTGTTAAACGCGGTTGAAGGCGCCGCGGCGCTGGCTGCTCTTCCGCAAGGCTTTTCGGCACGGGTTCGAGAGAAAGGCAATGAGCGGATCTGGTTTGTGGAGAGCTCGAAGGATGAGCGGGAAACAACCAGCATGACGCTGCCGGACGGCCGGACTATTCCGGTAACGGTTGGACCTCATGCCGTTGTACCCGTAATCGACAGACTCCAGCTTGAGCCGGGCGTTTATTTGACCTGCAATACGTATCTGATAGCCAATGAGCTGATCGATGGTCAGCATACGCTTATTGTCTATGCGGAGAACGGACAACGTTCGTATATCGAGCTGGAATCCGATCAGCCGATTCTGGTTCAGGATGACGGTGTCAGAAGACAACAGCTGGATGGCGACACAAGAGTTGCTTTTGATCTTTGCCACTTCCAGGAGGCGCAATTCGTTCAACTGACCGTTGGCGGCAAGCCTTATCGGATTGTGGTCATCAACAAAGACAGCGCGGACCGGGCTTGGCGGATTGCCGGCAAGAACGGAGTAAGCTGGGCGATTGGCTACGCCGACTTCGACCTGCTGGCGGACGGTACATTCCGAGCAGCACTTCAGGAAAGCGATGCGGAGCCGATTCATCTAGGCGACTGGGGAGCTCTTCCTGGCGGACAGCTTGCGCCATACGTGTATTTGCAAGCGCCGGTCCTGGAGGGCTGGAGCTCAGAGGCCTGCGAGCTGTCAGCGGCGCAAGGCCAGGAAGCTTCGCAGCCGAAAGCCTTCTCCGAGCTTGGTCAGCCTTATGGCCATTTGCTTTATGAATGCGACATCGATGCCGGTAATGAGAACGCAACGAATCTAGTGATCTCGAGGCTGGAAGATACGGCCAGAGTGTACGTTAACGGCAAGCAGCAGGCGCTTGTGCAAAAGGTAGGCGCAGCGGCGGTAGAAGTGCAGCTTACGCCTAATAGCAAGAACCAACTGCAAATTCTGGTGCAGAATATGGGCCGTCTCAATTTCTCGCCTTATTTGGGCGAAGCGAAGGGGATCGCCGGAGCGGTCTATGCGGACGGACAATCGGTTGACCTGCTTAGCGGCTGGAAACATGAAGACGCAACGGTCCATCTGAATGAAGTCAATTCTATTGCCGGTGGCAGTGTGATCCGCAGAACCTTTACCGTGGAAGCCGGGTTTGACCGCGCGGTTCTGGTAGGGGCGATCAGCGGACGCCTTAGCATTAACGGCAAGGAAATTACGCTGGAAGGCTATCAGGACTGGTTCCTGCATCACACGCTGGATATCTCGGAATACATTCAGGAAGGTTCCAATCTGATTGAAATGGCTTACGTAAAATCGCCGTTGCAGCGTCTGGAACTTCTCGTGTCTTCCTCGAAGAACGAGTTAAACAGATGGCGCATTGCCGATGTCCGGAAGCTTAACCGTAAGACGTTTGCGGGAGAATCCGGCGTTCCTGTATGGCATACCGTGCAATTCGATAAGCCGGTGCTTCCGGCGGATGTTAACGCCAAGCTGAAGCTGCGTTTAACCGGAATGAGCAAAGGAACGTTGTGGCTGAACGGCATCGACCTTGGTCGTTACTGGCAAGTTGGTCCTCAGGAGGATTATAAAATTCCGATGGCATGGCTGAAGGACCGCAACGAGCTTGTCCTCTTTGACGAGAATGGCGCAAGCCCGTCCAAGGTACGCCTGCTTTATGATCAAGCGTCCAGTAAGCGTTGGATTTCTATTCAATCCTAGTATTCGCGCAAAATAAATAGGTTATGAGTAACCGCTGCTTAGATGATGTGTTCAATTTTTGAATCAATCATATCGGGCAGCGGTTTTTTTTGAATTATTGTAACCGTTTGCATGAAAGGAGGTGATGCAGAAGCGTCCGTCTCACCTGAGAATCGTCAGAAGTGATGAGCAATCTCAAATAAGGAGAGGAAAACATGAAAAGGATTAAACGAATTTTGACCGGGGTCGTTGCAGGCGGTATGCTTGCGGGAAGCTTCGGAATGACTGCCTCGGCGGCAGGCTCTTACACGGCCGTTGCAGACCCGTCTTTGCAGTATCAAACGATTGAGGGCTGGGGTACCTCTTTGGCCTGGTGGGGCAAGGTAGTAGGCGGTTATTCCAACAAGGATGAATATGCGGACAAAATGTTCAGCACAACAAGCGGGATTGGCCTAAACGTTCTCCGGTACAATATCGGAGGCGGCGAGAATCCAAGCTTGAATTACCTGGAATACCGGAAGGCCGTCCCCGGCTTCCAACCGACTCAAGGCGTATACGATTGGACAGCCGATGCCAATCAGAGATATATGCTCCAAGCTGCGAAAACAAGAGGCGCCAACGTTTTTGAAGCCTTCTCCAATTCCGCTCCTTACTGGATGACCAATAGCGGCAGCGTTACCGGCGCATCGGGCGGGGCCAACAATTTAAAGACTGACTATTACGATGATTTTGCCGACTATCTGACAGAGGTCGTTAAGCATTTCCGAGACAGCTGGGGCATTACCTTCAAGACCTTAACGCCGCTGAACGAGCCGGTATCCACCTGGTGGTCGCTAGGCAACAATCAGGAAGGCATGCACTTCGACAGGGCCAATCAGGATACGATTCTGAGCCAGGTGAATGCATCCCTTGTCGCGAAAGGTCTCACGGGAACCAAGCTGAGCGCTCCGGAAGAATACAGCATAGACGATTCCGTAACCTCGTATAACAGCTACTCCAACGCGGTTAAATCGTCTCTGGCGCAGATCAACACGCATTCCTACGGCGGAGCCAACAGAGCGGCCTTCCGCAATATTGCAGCATCAAACGGGAAGACGCCTTGGGTGTCGGAGTATGGAGACGGAGATGCCAGCGGCCTGACGATGTCCCGCACGATCTTGAAGGACATCCGCAACATGGGCGTGACGGCATGGGTTTATTGGCAGGCGGTAGACAGCGCGGATGGCTGGGGCTTTTTCAAAAACGTGCTTAACAGCTCGCAGACAACAAGCTATACGGTTAACAAGAAATATTACGTCATGGGCAATTACAGCAAATTTATCCGCCCGGGCTACAAGATTATCGGGATGAGCGATGCCAATACGCTGGCCGCTTATGATTCGGCCTCGAGCAAGCTTGTGCTAGTCACAACCAACAGCGCTGCAACGGATACCTCCGTCACTTATGATCTTAGCAAATTTACGGCAACCGGTAGCTCAGCTGTTGTTTACCGGACTTCCTCTACGGAGGATTTGGCCCAGCTTTCGAATGCGGCCGTCTCGAACAAGACGTTTACCGCTACGGCCAAAGCAAGCTCGGTAACGACATACGTCATCTCGAATGTCACCTACACCGGAACAACAGGTTATCCGTCTACCGCGATCTATAAGATTGTTAACAAGAATAGCGGTATGGTGATGGATGTGAACGGAGCTTCGACGGCAAATGGCGCATCCGTCATCCAATATACGGATAACGGCGGCAACAATCAGCGCTGGAAGCTGGTCTCCGCAGGCAACGGTTATTACAAGATCCAGAATGTGAACAGCGGGCTGCTGCTGGACGTTAATCAGGGCTCTACGACAGGAGGCACCGCATTGATCCAATATCAGGATAACAACGGAAATAATCAGCAGTGGCTCCCTGTAGATGCCGGCGGATCGGTTATCCTCGTGAACCGGAACAGCGGAATGACCGCGGATGTGAATCAGGCCTCGACGGCAAGCGGGGCATCCGTTATCCAATGGTCCGATAACAACGGGACAAACCAGCAATGGACGCTGGTTAAGGTCAATTGAGATTATAGGAAGATTGGCGGATAGAGGCTGCTTAAATCCGTTTCTTTAGTAACCTAACTTTGGTATAATTTCAACTATATTAGATGTTCCAGAGGAGAACCTATCAGATGAAGCAAGTGACAGTATACGATATAGCGAAGGAAGCCAAGGTGTCCGTTGCGACCGTTTCGCGCGTACTTAACGACACCGCTCCCGTACGCGCCTCAACGCGGGAAAAGATCGAAGCGATCATGCAAAAATATCAGTTCCAGCCAAATGCAAACGCAAGGAGTCTGTTGAAGAAAGAGACGGGAATTATTGGCGTTATTTTACCGGATATTACGAACCCGTTTTTTCCTGAAGTATTCTCAGGCGCGGAGCAGGAGGGAAGGGAGTCCGGCCATACCTTTTTCCTCTGCAATACGATAGGGCTTCACGACAAGGAATCGGAGTTCCTGACCATGATGCAGGAGAAGCGGGTGGACGGCATTATGTTTATGGGCGGGCGGATTAACCTGAAGGATTGCAGCCCCGCTTTGATTCAAGAGGTCGTTGAGCATTCGCAGAAAATTCCAATGGTGCTCGTGAACGGCAATTTGAAGGATTCCGGCATTACGCGCGTCGTAACGGATGAGTATGCGGGCACTGTCCTTGCGGTTAAGCATTTAATGGAGATCGGCCATCGGAAAATCGGTTTTATAGGCGGGCAAAGCCATATGTCGACTACAGCGGTCAAGATCCGGGCCTATAAGAAGACTTTGAAGGATGCCGGCCTTGCCGTGCGGGAAGACTGGATTCTGCCGGACAGCTTCTCCGTTGATTCCGGACGGACGCAAATGGAGGCTTTATTGCAATTGAAAGACCGTCCGACGGCGGTATGCTGCGTCAATGATTTTACGGCAATCGGCGCGATCAAGGCGGCAGTTGAGCAGGGACTTCGCGTGCCGGAGGATATCTCGATCGTTGGATTCGACGATATTCCGCTGGCCCATCACGTTATTCCCGAGCTGACAACCGTATCGCAGCAGGCGAATAGCCTAGGACGGACGGCGGTGCGGGTGCTCCGCGATCTGATGAATAAGGAAAAAGTGAAAAAAGTATACTCCCTTGAGCCGGAGCTTATTGTCAGACAAAGCACTAAGCCTTATGGGGATAAATAAACCGTGAAAAAAAATCGCCTTCACCTGTGTGTAACGTTTCCAGGGTGAGGGCGATTTATTTTATTCTTTCGGATCCTGCAGCGTACGGAGCAGGAAGAACTGCTTGGCGAGAAACACCGGGGTATAAGGCATGTCCGCGCGCAGCCACGATACTATGGTGCCGATTAAGGCAGCGGAGCTGTACCATACCGCAATATCCTTCTGAATATTGGCTTTCGCCACAAAAGAATCATTTCCCCGTTTGTCGATGCCGTCCGAGATCAGCTTGGTCAACAGCCGCAATAACCGCTCGGTAAAGATCGTCGTACGGTGAGAGGCTAGAATGATTTTGTAAAATTTCGCATGCTCCGCGATATGCTCAAGCAGCTTTACAAGCATCGTTGTATTGATGACCTCCGGCGAGTCTGATTTTACAGTCGAGCGGTCTAGCACCTGGTTAATATCTTCGATCATGTCATCCGCCATTTTTTCCAGCATATCCGGGATGTCTTTATAATGAAGGTAAAAGGTGACGCGGTTGATCGTAGCGCGCTCCGCAAGCTTGTTAACGGAAATTTTCTCGATATCCATTTCCTCAAGCAGATCGATAAAGGCATCTCGCAGCAGCTGGCGTGTCCGCAAAATACGCGGATCCGTCCGGGTGGTTGTTTTGTCCATCCTTTTTCTCCTTTCTTTTCTTTAGTAATAAATGTCCTAGTAATAAACTACAATTTCGTTTTTGATTGTATTATTTTCTTTACAAATGCTACATAAAATCAATTTCTGTAAACTAATTTACACTTTTGACTGGAATCGTCGCTTGTAAAAGGGGCGGCTCGAGCTATAATTTAATTTATACAATGTTCACTATACGACACATTGTAAATTTAGTCTAGAGACAAGAAAGAAGGATGGAGTGGTTGAGTAAAGGTTTACAAGCAGACAGTTCTGTCAAAAAGGGGCCAATTCTATTTGTTATGATTTTGGGCGCCTTTATTGCGACGCTGAATCAGACGATTATGAGCGTAGCAGGCCCTGAGTTAATGAAAGATTTTAGCATCTCGGCTACTACGGTCCAATGGCTGACGACCGGCTACATGCTGGTTAACGGTATTTTAATTCCGATTACCGCCTTTTTGATGCAAAGATTTACGACGCGGGAGCTGTTCCAGACGTCGATGATTTTATTCCTGGCGGGTACGATTGTATCTGCGCTTGCATCGGATTTTAACGTATTGCTTATCGGACGCTTGATTCAAGCGGCTGGTGCCGGTATTATTATGCCGCTTCTAATGACCGTTATTTTGACCTTGTTCCCGCCCGAGAAGCGGGGCGGCGCAATGGGGATGGTTGGTTTCGCCATTATTTTCGCACCGGCGATTGGTCCTACGCTTGCCGGCTGGGTGCTCGAGAACTTTAAATGGGAAATGATGTTTTACGGCATGATTCCACTTGCTGTTATTGTTATCATTTGCGGATTTGTCTTCCTTACGAATGTTTCGGAACGTTCGTATCCTAAAATCGATGTGATTAGCGTTATCTTGTCCACGGTCGGTTTTGGCGCTTTGCTGTACGGCTTCAGCCGCGCGGGCAGCGCGGGATGGGAAAGCGCGGAAGTACTTATTACGATTATCTGCGGTTTTATCGCTCTGGTGCTGTTCGTATGGCGTCAGCTCATTTCCGAGAATCCGCTGCTTGATCTGCGTGCCTTCAAGTACAATATGTACAGCTTAACGACGTTTATCAACATTGCGATCACGATGATTATGTATGCGGATATGATGCTGCTTCCGCTTTATCTGCAAAACGCACGCGGTTATACCGCGATGGAATCGGGTCTGCTTCTTCTTCCCGGCGCGCTTATCATGGGCTTCCTGATGCCTGTTACAGGCAGACTGTTTGATAAATTCGGCGCCAAATGGCTGTCCATTGCCGGTATGGTTATTGTTATCGTGACAACTCTCGGTTTCATTAATCTGACGGATACGACCAGCTACACTTATCTGGTTCTGATGTCGACCGGCCGCCGTATCGGTATGGCCCTTCTGATGATGCCTGTCCAGACAGCAGGCCTTAATCAATTGCCTAACCGTCTGAACGCTCACGGCACGGCGATTTCCAATACGATTAGACAGGTAGCTGGTGCGGTTGGTACATCGCTTCTCGTTACGATTCTGACTACGCAAACCAAGTCTCATCTGCAGGATGCGATGGCATCCGGAGCTACCGGGGATCAACAGCAGATGATTACGAATGCGACAATCAGCGGGATGAACGATGCTTATCTGGTTATCGTCGGAATCGGCGTCATTGGTCTCATTCTGACCTTCTTCATTAAACGCGTTGCGCAGGCGTCTGACGAGAAACAGACCAGCGCGGCAGCCAAGAAAGTAGCCGTTGAAGGCTAATACGCAATAACAAGGAGAGCTGCCGGAAGGCAGCTCTTTTTATATGTAAAATCACGACATTTTGCTGCTTAGGGCTGTAGTCTGCCATTGCCTCGGGTGGTATAATAAAGCAGTTATTGAGACTTTTCCCATCCGTTGAGGTTGGCAAGGGCGAAAGGTGGCATTGCGATGAAAAGAAGCCGTATGAATCTGCTGATCCAGCATCTCGTCTCCTACTTTCTGGTGCTGCTGTTCCCGCTGCTGATTATTCTGGTCTACTACTATCCGAACTCGACGGCGGTCGTCAAGCAGAAGGAGATGGACTGGAATACGCATCTTACGGAGCAGGTAAAGACATCGATGGATACGTTTACCCGATATGTGTACAATTTGCCGTTCGAGCTGCTGAAGAACCGGGAAATCAAATTGTACAACGCCGAAGACATGGATTATCAACGCGTGCAAATTGCAAACGAAATGCGGAAATATAACGCCACAGACGGCTTTATCGACAACACCCTGCTTTATATTGAAAGTATGGGTTATTTATTCGCCAAAACAGGAAGCGCTTACAGTGAAGGCGACTTCGGCAAACCGGGCATCGGGTATTACTACAAAGATTGGCCAAATATGTTTAATGAACTGAACCATTTGAAGGGGACGTTAGTGCGACCGGTAGAGGATGTCGTTATTCCGGGCAGCAATCATGTCCGCATGCTTACCTTTGCCCTGCCGCTTCCGATTGGCGGCTACGAAACCCCGGGTGCGGTGCTTATTATGGTCCGCGAGGATACGATTATCCGGATGCTGAACTCGATGTCGGAGATGTACAGCGGAGACTTTTTTATTTTGGATGGAGAGGGCCGTCCTCTGCTCACTTCCAGCAAAGGCTCGTATATTCCAATGAACGAAGTGCAGAGCTTCCTGACCGGTCTTGATAAGAGTGGCAAGGGAGCAGGCTTTTACGAGAAAGGCGGCAGCTCCTATATTATCTCGCATACCGTTTCGGACAAGAACGGATGGCAGTATGTCAGCGTCCTGCCTGTAACCGAGATGCTGCAGGGTATTCAGACGATCCAGCGCAATACGGTTCTTTTGATAGGGATAATGCTGCTGCTCGAATTTCTTATTATTTATGTGGCTATCCGCCGGAACTATCAGCCCATCAAGCGGATTGTGGATTTTGCCTCCAATCTGTTCGAGCCTGGCGGCAGGAAGCCTATGAATGAATTCGAGATGATCCGCTTCGCCCTTGGCGAGCTGGTATCGGTGAACAGCTCCCTTGATGCCAGAGTGAAGCAGACGATGCCGGTTCTTCGGGATCATATGCTGCTGGAACTCGTAACCGGGAAAACAGGCAATGACGAGGCCTTTATGGGGCAGGCCGCTGCTTACGGCATTGCTTTTCCGCATGAAGCGGTGGCCGTTGCCGTTCTGTCGATCGAATCCCCGAAGAGCGATGAAGGGACGGATTGCCGGGCAGCGGAGTACTTAAGAGCAATAGAAGCTTCGCAGCCAAGCGAAAGCACAGGGTATTTTCTGAAGAGCATCTACAGTCACGAAATGATTTACGTCTGCTCTCATGAGGCGGGCTTTGCGATTAAGCCATTTCTGGCGGATACCGGAAGGGAGCTGGAAGAGCGGACAGGAGCGAAGGTCTGTATCGGCATAGGAACCTCAAGCAAGCCTGACCGGGCAGAAGCTATTCATGTTGCCTACCTGCAGGCGGTCCGGGCAACGGAGCATCTTCAGCTGCGCGGGGGCAGTCCGGTTATCGTATTCGATGAGCTGGAAGTGCCCAAATCCGGTTCCGTTTCCTATTACGCGGAGCTGCTGCAATCACTGGAGCTGGCTATTCTGAAAAATGATTCCGGAGCCGTACGTTCCATTACGGACCGTATTATCTGCCAGATGAGCAGCGCGGGAATGCCGCCTCATATGGTCCGAAGCGTCTATATTAACACGGTTAGCGCCTTGCTTAACGGGCTGCAGCGATTCAGTCCGGAGGACGATGTCCTGCTCCGGCTTACGGATACGGCTTACCAGTTCCGGTATACGGTGGAGCAGATGGCCCATATTATCCGGGATAGCTGCGAGCGGCTATGCCTCATGATCCAGAACACCTTGCCGCCTGTCCGAAATGCTTCCCAGGACGAGATTACGCGGTTTATCGAGCAAAGGGGGCTTAACCCCGATTTTTCTCTTCAGCTGATTGCGGACCATTTTGCCATGTCGGGGTCCAACTTCAGCCATCACTTCAAGAAAACAATGGGCCAGAACTTTAAAGAATACATCGATTTATTCCGCATTCAAACCTCTATTCAGCTGCTGAGAACGACGAACCAGACCTTGGACGGCGTTGCCCAGCAAACGGGCTTCTCCAACACATCAAGCTTTATCCGCTGCTTCAAAAAAATCGTAGGCACGACACCCGGTCAATACCGGGAGACGCATAAGCTCATTTCCTAAAATGCTGCATATGCATCGCGGGCAAGCCTGCCGAATCGTTCGGCAGGCTTTGTTGTTGCTCTGGAAATAAAACGGCCTCTCTTTTAGCCACGGATCACCCTTTTGCGCATGGCAAGCGGCATTTTTTGAACATCCACAATAATTGAATAGGCAAAAATTGAAGCGTTTTCAGAGAAAGATAGTTAAACGCTTTCAAAAAATGCCAACCGTTCGAAAACTGTCCGTATACGGCATATCGCCATACCGATTAGTGTGGATGTACCGGGCGACGGCGCCTCGGTGCGGCGCATCGGCTTCTGTTCTGATGCGGCTGCCATCTAAATTAATTGAATTGAGGGGGCAATTACATGCGGAAAAAAGTAGTCAGCATCATCACCGTCATGCTTGCTGCAACGACCATTATGTCAGCGTGCAGCAGCTCGAATTCGGGCGGAAACAGTGGCGGAAGCAATACGGGGAGCAGTCCTTCGGTAGACAGCTCCGCCGGCAGCGGCGGCAATAGCGGCAAGAAAGTAAAGCTTACGGCGATTATGACCAAGCACGCTCTGACGAAACCGCTTAAGGATATGGAATGGCTGCAGCAGGTGGAGGAAAAGGCCGGCGTTGAGATTGACTGGCAGGAAATTACGGCCGACTGGGATCAGAAGAAAGGAACGTTGCTGGCAAGCGGAGATGTTCCCGATCTCTTTATTGGTCCTAATGTCATTACGGATGCGGATATGGCGCAATTCCAAGGACTGTTCCAGGATCTGTCGGGCATGCTGGATCAGCTGCCTAACGTTCAGGCGATGTTTGATGCGAAGCCGGAGACGAAGAAAATCGCCGAGCAGCAGGATGGCAAAATTTACGGCCTTCCGAAATATCAGCGGTACTGGCCTTCCACGGCTACCCGCCAATACATTAATCAGAAATGGCTGGATAACCTGGGCCTCCAAATGCCAACAACGTGGGATGAGCTGTACGATGTGCTCGTAGCGTTCAAAGAAAAAGACGCTAACGGCAACGGAGATCCAAACGATGAAATCCCCATGGACTGGCCGGGCGGAATCGGCGGCTATTTCAATCCGGCTTATATGCTCGGCGGAGAAGGCATAACGCTGACGGACGGCAGCCCGCAAGGTTATTTCGTCGAGGACGGCGTCGTGAAGAACTATTTGATCGATGATCGATACAAACAGCTGGTTGTTTTCTTGAACAAGCTTTATAAAGCCGGCCTTATTAATCCGGAAGTATTCACGCACGATTATACGAAATACCAGTCCGTTGCCCGCGGCGAAGGGGATACGGCGAAGGTTGGCTTTACGATGGGCTGGGTCGCTTCCGACCGCTTTGGCGAGCAGCTTGCGCCACAGTATATCTCGATGTCGCCGCTTAAGGCTACGCCTGGCAGCAATGTGTCATGGAGCTATGATTACAACTCCTTGAACTACGGGGTTAATCAGCTTGTCGTATCGGCCAAATCGAAAAACAAAGACGCGGTCATGCGTTTTATTAACGAGCTGTATGCGCCGGATATGGGCATGCAGGTTCTGTTCGGATCCCTTGGACCAAACATTAAGGATAACGGCGACGGAAGCTACAGCGTGCTGCCGCCGGCAGATTCCAAGATGGACCCCGGCACTTGGAAATGGACGTCCACCATGGCGGATAACGGAGCGTTCTATATTCCGGATTCGCTTCAGCTGACGCTAGGCAAGGATATGCAGGAGGTCCTGGAGCAATCGAAGCCGATTGACGCGATTCAAATCGACGTGGATAACGATGTGTTCCCTACCTTTCTTAAATATTCGAGCGCCGATAACAGCACAATGGGCCTAAACAACACCAATGTCATGAACCTGGCCAACACGAATTTCGCGAAATGGGTAACAAAAGGCGGCGTTGAAGGAGAATGGGACAGCTATGTGAAGGAAAGCGAAAAAGCAGGTTTGAAGCAAAATCTTGAAATTATGCAGAAATACTACGACGAATATAAGAAGCAATAACTAGCTGCGGAAGCCGGCATGCGGCGCTTGATGCGGTATGCCGGCTTCCGGATGGCAAAGGAGGTTATCGCCGATGCGATTATTGGGAGGGGGACTTCAGGCCCTAAGGCGGGATTATCAGCTGTGGATTATGATTGCGCCCGCTATTGCCGTTGTCCTGATCTTTAACTATATACCGATGTATGGCATTCAGCTTGCTTTCAAGGATTTCGATTTTACGAAAGGCTTGACCGGCGGCGCGTGGAGGGGCATCGATTATTTCAAGCAGTTCATTGACAGCTATCTGTTCACCGATCTGATGCGCAACACGTTCCTCATCAGCTTGGCGACTATTATCGTCGGGTTTCCGGCGCCTATTATTCTAGCATTAATTCTGAACCAGATCCGTCGCAAGCGGTTTAAAAATGTGATGCAGACGACGGTTTATCTGCCGCATTTTATATCGATTATCGTTCTTGTCGGCATGATGAACGTCTTGATGTCGCCGGAGACCGGCGTTGTTGGCCATATGATGAAGGGGCTAGGGCTTGGCCATATCAATCTGATTGCCTCTACGAATACCTTTATCCCTGTCTATGTCCTGTCGGATATTTGGCAGCATTGCGGCTGGAACAGCATTATTTATTTGGCTGCCCTGTCTACCGTTGACCCGCAGCTCTACGATTCCGCCAAGATTGACGGGGCGAGCAGAATGAAGATGGTCCGGTATGTCGATCTTCCGGCGCTTGTTCCTACGATTATTATTTTGTTCATTCTTAGCATGGGCAACATCCTAAGCACGGGCTTCGAGAAAATTTTTCTGATGCAAAACTCTCTGAACCTGCCGGTCTCGGAGGTTATCGCTACTTACGTCTACAAAATCGGCATTGTGTCCAACCAGTTCAGTTATGCTTCCGCGATAGGATTGTTTAATACGCTGATCAACTTTGTATTCCTGTTTGCGATGAATGCCGCTTCCAAGAAAATGTCCAATACAAGCCTGTATTAATCCGGAAAAGGAAGGAGGATGGTTATATGGCGCTCAAGGGCATGAAAGGGAGTGAACTCGCCTTTCATATTGCGCTTTATACGTTATGCGCGGTTATATTTGTCATTATCTTATATCCGCTCTATTTCATCGTGATTGCCTCGTTTAGCGATTCAACGCTTGTGTCGACGGGGAAGGTGCTTTTTTTTCCGAAGGGCACCAGCCTATTTGGATATAAGGAGATTTTCCAGGACAGCCGGGTTTGGACCGGATACCGGAATACGTTGTTCTACACCTTGTTCGGAACACTGGTCAACATGCTGTTTACAATGCCGGCCGCTTACGTGCTGTCTCGGAAGGAGTTTAAAGCGAGACGGCCGATTATGTTCCTCTTTGTCGTCACGATGTTTTTTAACGGCGGTCTGATCCCGACCTACCTGCTCATGAAGGATCTTCATATTACGAACACGTTCTGGGTATTTATTCTGCCGTTTTGCGTGAATATCTTCTATCTCATTATTGCCCGTACGTTCTTTGAGACCGCGCTGCCCGCGGAGCTTTACGAGGCGGCGGTGATGGACGGCTGCTCGCATTTTATGTATTTCGCCAAGGTTGCTCTGCCGCTCTCCAAAGCTCTGATTTCGGTGATCGGGTTATATTACCTGGTCGGACACTGGAATGATTTCTTTACCGGTCTGATCTATATCCGGGACAACAATCTTCAGCCGCTGCAAATCGTGCTAAGGGATATTTTGCTGTCCAACCAGGTATTCCAGAACGGAGCGGGTACGGGCGGCGGCGCGGCTTCGGGCGGTTATGCCCAGCGTTATGCCGACCAGATCAAATACGGCGTTATTATCGTTTCGTCTCTGCCGATTCTGATGCTGTACCCGTTCCTGCAAAAATATTTCGAGAAAGGGGTCATGATCGGTTCCGTAAAAGGATGATTCCATAAGGGGAGAGGAGCATGTATGAATCTATGAAATGGAAAAAGCTTGTTATGCTTATGCTGGTTTTGACATTAACCATGCCGCTTACCGCAATGGGAAGCGGAGAGGGTGGCAATAAGCCAGGCTCCGGCGCTGTGCCGGCGGATCCGGCTTTCACCAATGTGTCCGTACACGACCCTTCCATCGTCCGGGACGGAGATACGTATTATGTGTTTGGCTCCCATATCGAAGCGGCCAAGTCTACCGATCTGATGAGATGGAAGACCTTTACCAACGGATATACAACACCTAATAACGTCTTATACGGTAATCTCTCGCAAAATCTTGCCGCTTCCTTCAAATGGGCGGGCGAGAATGACTCCGACAGCAAAGGCGGCTTTTCCGTCTGGGCGCCGGATGTATTCTGGAATGCCGGCTACCGCAACGGGGACGGTACAACAGGCGCTTATATGCTCTATTATTGCACGTCTTCGACGTATATCCGTTCGGCGATCGGCTTTGCCGTTTCCCAAAATATCGAGGGTCCGTATACGTATGTGGATACGCTTGTGTATTCCGGCTTCACGGCCAATGAAGCTTATGATACCAACAGCGTCATAAACAAAAAGTGGACCAATACCAACATTCCGCAGTTAATCTCGGCAGGCAAGCTGAGCGGCGAGAGCGATAAGTGGTTCAATACGGACGGAACGTTCGCCAATATCGACTACCCGAATGCCATTGACCCGCAGCTGATGTTCGACAAGAGCGGTAAGCTATGGATGTCCTATGGCTCTTGGTCAGGCGGCATCTTCACCCTGCAGATTGATCCGGCGACCGGCAAAGCCATTTATCCGGGCAAGGATTCGGTAACGAAGGACGGCCGGCCGGTAGACCGTTATTTCGGCACCAAGATCGCGGGCGGTTATTACAAATCCGGCGAGGGGCCTTACATGGTCTATAACAAAGATACGGACTACTACTATTTGTTTGAAACCATTGGCTGGCTGGGCGCGGACGGCGGTTATAACATGAGGCTGTACCGTTCGAAAAATCCACTGGGCCCATTCGTGGATGCGGCGGGCAAAAGCGCGGTGCTTGCGGAAGATACCGACAACTCGGCAGTTGGCAATAAGTTGATGGGCAACTTCCTGTTCAAGCGCGAAGTAGGAGACCCGGGAACCGGGATCGGTTACGGCTATGTATCGCCGGGACATAATTCCTTCTACCAGGATCCGAAGACAGGCAAAATGTTTCTCGTCTTCCATTCCAGATTCCCGCAAAAAGGCGAGGTCCACGAGGTTCGAGTCCATCAAATGTTTATGAACAAGGACGGCTGGCTCGTAACCGCGCCATACCGTTATTCGGGAGAATCTCTGGAGAAGGTGAACCGCCAGGATCTGATCGGCGAATATAAGTTTATTAACCACGGCAAAGGAACAACGGCCGATATGGTAGAGTCGAGCTATATTACGCTAAGCAAGAATAACAAAGTATCGGGTGATGAGGACGGTACATGGAAAACTACCGGCCATAACGATGTCGAGCTGACCTTGGACGGCAAGACGTACAAAGGCGTATTCGTTAAGGGCTGGGATCCGATGTCCGAATCGTTTGTAATGACTTTTACGGCGATGTCGAGTGACGGGGTTGCGATCTGGGGCAGCAAGCAGGAGGAGAAGACGGACTCGCGGATTGTTCAGGATGTGCTGGCGGATTTAACTGTGGGAGATACAAGCCGCGTGATTGCGAATTTGAATCTTCCTTTGGAAGGGGCACGCCATGCCTCCATTGCTTGGACGTCCAGTAATCCGGCCGTGGTATCTTCCGAGGGCGTTGTAACCCGGCCGCCTTCCGGCTCGCTTGCGGCGACGGTAACTTTAACGGCGGTTGTTACGAAGGGGACGGTATCGGAAGCAAAAAGCTTCGCTTTAACGGTCCTTCCTTACACGGACGCATCGATGGTTGCGAAGTACTCGTTCGAAAACAATGTAAGCGACTCGACCGGCAGCTTTGGTGCCGGGTCGGTTACCGGGAACCGGATCGATAATACGGGAGGTACGTTGTCTTATTCGGCAGGCGTGGTTGGCCAGGCCGCCGTGTTCGATGGCAATTCCGGCGTACGGCTGCCTAACAAGTTGATCGACAGCAATCAATATTCGGTATCGCTTTGGGTGAAGCCCGATCAGCTGACGACGTATACGACAACCTTTTTTGGTGCCAAGGATGGCTTTAACTGGGTGAGTCTGGTGCCAAAAGGTCCGGTCCGCGACAATACGATGGTATGGTCCGGAAGCGGCGTCTGGTACGACGGTATTGCGGGACTGACGATTCCAACCGGTGAATGGACGCATCTGGCGTATTCCGTCGATAACGGTACCTTGACCGTCTATGTGAATGGCGTACAGAAATTCAGCGGCTCGAACTTCCCGGACATTTTTACCGGAACGGACTCGGTCTTCAGCCTTGGCGTGAACTGGTGGGATGCACCGTTCAAAGGTCAGCTCGATGAGCTGCAGGTGTTTGAAGGGGCTTTAAATCCGGTTCAAGCAGCGGAATTGGCGAATCGATAAAACAATTGCAAACGGGACGATGCGGGTTTGGGCTCCGCGCCGTCCCGTTTGCGTTATTTTCCCCTAATCGACCGGCGTACAGGAGGAATTGTCCATTAAAAGGCGATTTGTACCCCCGAAATCGGGAATAAGGTACGCTAAACGACCAAGATGTACCTACCTTCCCAAGCGGGGGACCGCTACAATCGGTTGTACGGTAAGCGTTTTCATAATAGGACCGCATTGGAGAGCAACTCTACATAACATGCGGGCAGCGCTGCCGAATAACTTGGGTAAAGGGGATGCAAAGATTGAGCGTTAACGCAAAACGCCGGAACAGGGCGTGGATGGGGATACTGCTGGTAGTCGCCGTCCTGGCGCAAATCGGATTCATTCCACCGCGGACGAACGTCGCGGAGGCAGCCGACAACGGTTTGGCGCAGAAGCCTTACATGGGCTGGAGCAGCTACAGCATGCAGGTGTACGACGGACCGTCGGGCAACTGGATCTCGGAAGATAAAATCAAGCTGATGTCCGATACCATGCACGAGAAGCTGCAGGCACATGGCTATGAATACATTAATATCGACGCGGGCTGGAACGGCAGCATGGACGAATACGGGCGGCCGATTCCGAGCACGGAGAAATATCCGAACGGATTCAAGAACCTTATCGACTACGTACATGCCAATGGACAGAAGGTCGGCATCTATATGATCCCGGGGATATCGCCGGATGCGGTTGAACGCGACCTGCCTATCTATGGAGCTCCGGGATGCACAATCGGCGACATCGTCGTCAGGCCTTTCAAATACGGCGATTATTGGAATCTTGGCTACAAGATCGATTTCAGTAATCCATGCGCGCAAAAATGGGTCGACTCCGTTGCCGATCTGGTCGCGTCGTGGGGCGTCGACTTCGTGAAGTTCGACAGCGTGACGCCGGGCTCCGGCCATAACGACGAGAGCATCGATGCGCGCGGAGACGTTAAAGCGTGGTCCGAGGCGTTAAGCAAGCATGGCATCTGGCTGGAGCTGAGCTGGGCGCTTGATCACAACTACGTCGATTATTGGAAGAAATACGCCAACGGCTGGCGTATCGATTGGGACGTCGAGGCGTACGATCCGAATATCGGCATGACGCAATGGGCCAACATCGCGAGGCTGTTCCCTGGCGCGGCGCTTTGGTGGCGCGACGCCGGACCTGGCGGCTGGAACGACTTCGATTCCCTGAACGTCGGCAACGGCGAAACGTCGGGCTTGACGAAGGACGAACGACAGACGGCAGCTACACTGTGGGCCGCTTCGGCAGCGCAATTTTATACCGGGGACGATTTGACCAATCTGGATGATTACGGCTTATCCCTCTACACGAACGATGAGGTAATCGCCGTCAACCAAGCGGGTCATCCGATTCATCCGGTATCGATGGATACCGATCAGCAAGCCTGGTACGCCAATAACGGTGACGGCACGTATACGGTGGCGTTGTTTAATCTTGGCAGTAAAGGCGCCAAGGTTGGCGTAAAGTGGAGCGATATCGGCCTAAGCGGCACCGGTTCGATTCGCGATCTGTGGAGCCATAAGGAAATGGGCAGCTCGGCGACCGGCATTGATCCGTTATTCCTCGAGCCGCACGCATCGCGCCTGTTTAAGGTGACGGTGCAAAACGGTACCTCGATCGTTAACGATGACGATACCGGCATGAAATATACGGGGGAATGGACGCGTAACGGCGGCAACGAGCTTGTGCGCGACGCACAGGACTTGTCCGTTGTCATCACGGACTCTTCGGGTTCGGCTGGTAGCTCCGGCGGGGACTCGGATACTGGCTCGGGCGGCGCTTCTGGTGCCGGCGACGGTTCATCGGGTTCGGGAGACGCTGCGTCTTCTTCCTATACGGTTACGATCAACGATGATGACCCGGCAATAGCTTACGCCAATAAATGGGGCCACAGCACCGGCCGATCCTTCGGCGATTACATGGGCGACGTGCATTACGGCGAGCCGGATGGCTCGGAGCCGGAGTTAACGTACACGTTCCAGGGTACGGGAATTGAGCTGTTGTCGGAGCAAAGCACCAGCAGCGGCAAGATTGATATCTATATCGACGGAGTATTCCAATCGACGGTTGATTCCTACGGCAACGACCAGGTCGGTCAGCATTCCGTATTCAACGTGGCGGATTTGCCGCAAGGCACGCATACGCTGAAGGCAGTCAGGAATGCCGGCGGCCAATATTACTTCCTTTTTGATGCGTTCAAAGTCACGGCGGATACGCTGCTCGGCAGCCCTTCGGCGACAAGCTTCAATAAGGATGCGCCGGCTGACATTACGGTTCCGCTGCAACTAGGCAAGAGCTCGTTGACTGGCGTAAGAAACGGTGCATCGGCCCTGCAGCAAGGGACTGACTATACGGTGTCTGACGGCGCCGTGACGATCAAATCGTCCTATCTGGCGCAGCAGGCTTCCGGTCAAGCTGCGGCACTCAGCTTCCAATTTGCGGGAGGAGCCGCACAGACGTTATCCATTGCCGTTAGCGGCACTTCGATCAGCCCGGTATCGGCTTCGTTCGATAAGCGTCCAGGCGCTCAAGCAGATCTTGCGGTTACGCTGACGCTTGGCGACTCTAACGAGCTGACCGGCGTTAAGAACGGCGCAAATGCCTTGACCGAAGGAACGGATTATACGGTTGACGGCAACGTTGTCCGCATCGCTAAATCCTATTTGGCATCGCTGCCGGTCGGGGACGCAAGCTTGTCGTTCGAATTCTCGAGCAGCGACCCAAGAACGCTTGCGCTTACCGTTATTAATTCGGCTTCGCCTGGCCGTTACGTCTTCGTAAACAACGACGACCCGGGCATCCGTTATACGGGCAGCTGGAACCGCAGCAGCGGCCGCGGTCTCGGCGACTACAAGGATGACGTTCAATGGACGGAGAACAACGATTCCTTCTTCACGTATACGTTCCAAGGTACAGGGATCGACTATATTACCGAGGTTGACGAAGGCCAAGGCAATGTCGAAATCTTCATCGATGGGGTCAGCCAGGGCAATGTAAGCACGTACGAAGCGGGTGCGCACAACGCTCCGCAGCGGACCGTGTACACGGTTCGCGGCTTGACGAACGGCTTCCATACAATTAAAGCCGTAAAGAAATCAGGAAAATTCATGCTGCTCGACGCGCTGCGCGTACAGCTGCCGGACCTGATCGATGTCTCCTCGACGGACTTCGCGAAGAATGCACCGGCTGACGTTAGCGTTAATCTGCTGGCAAGTCCGGACAGTCTGAATGGCATATATAACGGGGGAGCGGCACTTGTTCGCGGCACCGATTATACGGTTGAAGATGATGTGCTGACGATCAAGCAGCAGTACCTGGCCGCTCAGCCCGTTGGCACAACGAAGCTGACGCTCCGCTTCCGGGGTGATTATGGCGACGACGCGCATGCGTCCGCGGCGGAAGGAGCAGCCTTCTCCTATACGTTTAAAGGCACCGGCATCGAGCTGCTGTCGCCGGTTGGACCAAAGCAAGGCGAGATGGAAGTCTATATTGACGGCGAGCTGAAGAAGACGGTTAATGCTTATGCGGACAGCCGCGACTCGCAAGTAAGCCTGTACAGCATCTCGGGCTTGACCGCTGGTTTGCATACGATCCGCGTCGTTAATAAGTCCGGTGAGCTGATGCTTGCTGACGCCCTGCGGTTTACCGCAGCGGAAGCAAGCGTGCCGCCGGTATCCGGAGGTGGAGGTAATGTAACTCCGCCGGTAGAGCCTGCTTCGCCAAAAGTGGTTCGCACGACACAGCCTGACGGCACGGTGCGGGATGAGCTGACGCTTGCCGCCACGGAAGCGAAGGCGCTGATTGATGCACGTAAAGCATCGGGAGCAAGCGCCTTGAAGCTGGTGGTACCGGATTCGAAAGGCAAAGCGGCAGAGACCGGCGTGAAGCTGGATGCGGAAGCGGTCAAACAGCTCGCAGCTAGCGGACTTGATCTGGATATTGACGTATCCGGCGCGAAGATCCATGTGCCTAATGCCGTATTGAAAAACGCAAATACGGAAGTACACTTCGTCATTGCGCCGGTTAACGAACAGAAGGGCCAGCTCGAACGCCGCGCCAATCTGTCGACGGTTGTTTCCTCAGCCGTCAAGGACAGCAAAATAACACTGATCGGCATTCCGGCGGATATTGACACAAATCTGCCGGAAGGTGAGACAACGCTTGTGCTGCCGCTTCCTGCGGGAGACTGGAGCTCCGAAGCGCTCTCGCATATCGGCGTCTACATCGAGCATAGCGATGGTACGGTCGAATACAAGCAAGGCACTGTTGTTGATATGAACGGCGGCAAGGGGATTGAGTTCAAGAACTCGAAGTTCAGTACGTTTGCACTTGTGAAGCTGGGCGAGACTTCGGGATCCGCTCCGGCAGCGTACATGAATGGCTTCGAAGGCAATCTGTTTAAGCCGGAGAAGGCGATTACCCGCGCGGAGATGGCGACCATTCTGTCGCGTATTGCGAAGGACGCCTCGGTAGGAGAAGATAGCCGCGCTTATAGCGACGTCAAGCAAGGGTACTGGGCAGCGGATGCAATCCGCAAAGCTACGGCAGCCGGTTTGATGAACGGTTATACGGACGGTACGTTCCGTCCGGAGAAGGCGATTACGCGTGCCGAGATGGCACAGCTCGCCGTACGTCTGGCCGGTGGCGGCTCCAAGCTAGGGGCCGGCTTCGCGGATACGACCGGTCACTGGGCGGAGCAAGCGGTGAAAGCCGCCGAAGGAGCCGGTTACATGAAAGGTTACGCCGACGGCACGTTCCGGCCGGATCGCACGCTGTCTCGCGCCGAAGCCGTTGTGGTAATCAATCGCTCTCTGGGCATTAGCCCATCCAGCAGCGGAGCTTCATCCTGGAAGGACGTCCCGGCAAGCTATTGGGCATCCGGCGACATTGAAGCGGCATCTATCCAAAAATAAATTATAAAAGCAAAAGAAGAAGCATCGCTATCCGTTTACCGGAAGGCGATGCTTTTTTCGCGTAGGAGCTGGCATAGCGTAACACGGTTGTTTGTTGTTGTTCGAATTCGCTTAACGGGTCCCTTTTTGAGATTACGTTTGATTCAATCCATTAGAATTGCCGGTTTAGAAGCTGTATCCATGATACAGCTTCTTTCCCATAAGCTCACCTCAACTCGACTGGAATAACACGCAGTTCCACTATAGGTGCCCGAAAAGGGGAGAAGAATCGTACAATTTTGCCCGTTTTGACGGGACCTTCTACTATTTTGACGGGTTTGCATTATCTTGATTTACGCTTGCGGCAAGGCTTTGTAAGGGCTTTCTCAAAAATGTCCGATTGGCGGAAAGGCGAGGGAGGTTTAATAATGAGGTCATGCGATGCAACCAATACTTGGAGGTGACCTCAAATGAAGCAGGCGGCTGCTCCCAGCCAAGCAGAACGGATGCAGGCGACAACCATTCATGCAAAAACACGACCTAACGTGCTGGCGAGACTCAAGAAAGACAAGTGGCTGTACTTGCTTTTAACTCCAGGCCTGTTATATTTCATTATTTTCAAATACGTACCCATGTGGGGCGTACTGCTGGCGTTCAAAAACTATCAGCCTTTCCTTGGCTTCTGGAAGAGCGATTGGGTAGGACTGGAGCATTTCCGGGTGTTCTTCACGAATCCCGAATTTTTCATGTTGCTGCGAAACACTTTAGTACTTTCCTTGTACAATCTGGTGTTTTACTTCCCGGCACCTATTATATTAGCTCTTCTATTAAACGAGCTGAGGCTGGCTTTCTTCAAAAGAATCGTACAAACCTTGATCTACATCCCGCATTTTATATCGCTTGTTATCGTAGCCAGCTTGACGTATGTCTTTCTGACGACCGAAGGCGGTGTGATTAACGAGTTCCTATTCAAGTATACGGGTGCCAAAATCGATTTTCTCGCCAGTCCGGACTGGTTCAGGCCTATGATTATTATGCAGACGATCTGGAAGGAAACCGGATTCGGTACGATTATTTTTCTGGCGGCGCTTGCAGGAGTAGATGTCGAGCAATACGAAGCGGCGATTACGGACGGGGCGAACCGGTGGCGGCAACTGTGGCATATTACGCTTCCGTCGATCCGGAGCACGATTATTATTTTGCTGATTCTGCGGATGGGCGATGTGCTGGATAACGGCTTCGAGCAGATCTTCCTGATGCTGAACCCGCTCAACCGGGAGTCTGCCGAAGTGTTCGATACCTATGTCTATATGATGGGGATCACGCAAGGGGCGTTCAGCTATAGTACGGCCGTAGGCTTGTTCAAGGCGGTTATTGGCGTCACGCTTGTGCTTGGAGCGAACTGGCTGGCTAAACGGTTTGGACAATCCGGTATCTATTAGGAGAGGAGGAATCACGCGTGGCAAAACAATATAGAAGCGCGTCCGGGACCGCATTCGATATAACGAACGTGATTCTGCTCAGCGTCATCAGCCTGCTGGCCGTGCTGCCTTTTATCTACATCATAGCGGGATCCTTCGCATCGGATGCGGAATTAACGAAGAGAGCCGTGTTCCTCATTCCGAAGACGTTCACCACCGCGGCTTACCAATTTATTTTCTCAACCGATACGATTCTGCAAAGCATTAAGGTATCTCTCTATGTAACGGTAGTGGGCACGGCAGTAAATCTGTTCTTTACGGTGACGATGGCTTATGCCTTGTCCAAGCGTAATCTGATGGGGCGAAATACGGTGCTTAACCTGATCGTATTCTCGATGCTGTTCGGCGGAGGACTTATTCCGACTTACCTGGTTGTCCGCGATCTTCATTTGCTAGATTCCTTTTGGGCCTTGATGCTTCCCGGCGCGATCAGCGCTTTTAACTTGATAATCGTGAAAAACTTCTTCCAGGAGCTGCCCGCCGAGCTGGAGGAAGCGGCTAGGATTGACGGCTGCACCGAGCTCGGGCTGCTGTGGAAAATCGTCCTGCCGCTTTCGATGCCGGTGCTTGCGACCTTTACGCTGTTTTACGCGGTTGGGCATTGGAACAATTTCTATTCCGCCCTGCTGTACATCAACGATCCGCAGAAATGGCCGCTGCAGGTTATGCTCAGACAAATCGTGCTGCTCTCGCAGACGGCCGCCGGCGACCTGAATTCGATGGATCCAAACTTTGTCGCACCGCCGGATCAATCGATCAAGATGGCCGTTATCGTCATTGGCACCATTCCGATTCTGCTCGTCTATCCGTTCCTTCAGAAGCATTTCGCCAAAGGGGTCTTGATCGGCTCGGTCAAGGGGTAATACGGATTGCGATATAGTATTTAATTAAGCCAATGCTTACGAAGTAAAATTTGTTTCACAAATTTTTAAGCTGTTCCTTACGAAGTAAAATTTGTTTCACAAATTTTTAAGCTGTTTCTTACGAAGTAAAATTTGTTTCACAAATTTTTTGAGGAGGCATCAGTAAAGATGAACAAAAAGACGCAGAAATGGGTAGCAACGGCAGCTCTCGGAACATTGGCCATGACAGCGATTGCCGGCTGCAGCGGCAACAAAGAAGAACCTTCCAAGCCGGAAGAATCGGCAGGCGCGACGGCAACTGCCGCAGCCACAACCGAGGCAGCCGCCGAGAAGCCGCTGGACATCAGCATCATGCTGCCCATCTTCAAGACGAACTTTCCTAAAGACGACGGACCCGTTGTGACGGAGATCGAGAAGAAGACCAATACGAACATTCATCTCGAATGGGTGCCTAACGCCTCCTACGGAGATAAATTCAACATTACTCTTGCTTCAACGAAGCTTCCCGAAATTATATACGTACCAAGCTCGAAGGATCCCAGCTTTGTTAATGCCGTGCGTTCAGGCGCTTTCTGGGAGCTTGGCCCTTATCTGAAGGACTATCCGAACCTTAGCCAAGCGAATGAGGTTATCATGAACAACTCCTCGATCGATGGCAAAAACTACGGCATCTACCGCGGACGCGCCCTTGGCCGCAACGGGATTGTCTACCGCAAGGATTGGCTGGAAGCGGTTGGCCTTCAGCAGCCGAAGACGGTCGATGATTTCTATAACATGCTGAAGGCGTTTAAGGAGAAGGATCCGGACAAGAACGGCAAGGACGATACGTACGGCATGGTGCTTGTAAAATGGACCGGCGGCTGGGCAAGCGCCTTCGATACAATCAAGCTGTGGTTCGGCGCGCCAAACAAATGGGGCATTGCAGACGGCAAGCTGGTGCCGGAGCATCAGACGCCTGAATATTTGGAAGCTCTTAAATTTATGAAAAAGCTGTACGACGAGAAGCTGATCAACCAGGATTTTGCGGTATTCGATTCCGCGAAATGGGTAGATCCGATCGTTAACGGCCAGGCCGGCGTTATTGTTGACGTAACGGACACGGCCGGACGAATTGAAGATAAGATTCACGCGGCGCTTGCCAAGGAAAACAAAGATAATCCGGATGCCCAATACATGGACAATATGATTGGCGTAACGGGAGCGGACGGCAAGCTGAAGGCGCTGCCGACATCGGGCTTCGCAGGCTTGCTGGCGATTCCGAAAGGGACGGTCAAGACGGAAGAAGAGCTGAAGCGCGTGCTTAAATTCCTGGATCAAATGAACGATGACGATCTGACGACACTGGCCGGATTCGGTATTGAGGGCAAGCATTATACGCTGGACGGAGAATTTATCGTGCCTACCAAGGATGCTGCCCTGCTGGAATCCGAGGTGGAAGGCCTTAACCAGATGCTGCCGTTCATCCCGGCAGGCCGCGGCCGCGTCGTGCAGCAAACGCCGCTTCGTCTGCAAACGACGGAAATTCAGAAGGAAGCCGAGCAATACATTGTTGCCAACCCGGCTGAGCCGTTTATCTCCGACGTTTACTCGCAGAAGGGCCAGCAGCTGGATAACATTATCAACGATGCGCGCATCAAGTTTATCGTCGGGCAAACCGATGAAGCGGGGCTGATGGCGGCCTTCGAGACATGGAAGAAATCCGGCGGCGACGATCTGGTGAAAGAAATGAACGAGCTGTACGCAGCCTCCGCGAAATAGAGTAAGCAGGCCATTAGCACCCATCAAAAATTCCTTCGGGAGGATGGGTGCTTTGGCATGACCGGAAAAAAACTCTGAATTTCGCACAAAATAGTCTGATTTTCATGCTTCCCTTTTATTGGAATCTATTATAAGGTCAAATTTATAACCGAAAGGAATGGGGGAATAGGATGCTCCAAGGAAAGAAAATTTGGCGGAGCCGCACGGATTCCGGCAAAGGACGCTTTTTTAGAAAAAGCTTAATTATGATTTTCATCGTTTCCGGCATTCCCGGACTTATTATCGGAGGACTTATCTATTGGATGGCCGGCGGCCGAGTAGAAAGCGAGCTGCTGCAGCTTCACTACCAGCAGATTGAACAACGTTCCGAGCAAATGGATGATCAGTTAAGCAACCTGGAGCTTCTGCTTTCCCACTGGGCATTTGACAACAAATTCGACTATAGCTTAAACGGACTTGATTTTGTCCGCGATTTCAAGAGAACCGACGATATAACAAAGACGCTGATCGCCATGCAAGGCTCGAATGCTTTGGTCAAGAAAGCCGAGCTCTTTGTTGGCGGGAAGAGTCAGATCTTGTTTAATCCCGAATATACGCCGCTGCAGGATCAGCAGGATTTAAACCTATACAGCAAGCTGATACACGGTAAAAACCTGACTTATTGGACCCAGTGGGCGTTTGATTCCGATCATCCGGATCAGAAGGACTTGACGCTCGTCCACCATATTCCTGGCGGAAGTCCGAATCCGTTTGGCGTGCTGGTCTTCCGGTTTGACAGCGACAAGATTGCCAGTCTGCTTCAAACGATGACCCCGTATTACGAAGGCGAAGCGTTCCTGCAGCAGAAATCGGGCGACCTTTTCGTTTCCGCAAGCGGAAGCGCTTCCAACGATACGTTTGTGGAGGCGCTGCGCGAGAAGATCAATGGGATGAAGACGGAGAAAGGCTCCTTTTTCTTCGACTGGAAGGGTTCGACCTACACCGTGTCTTACGGCAGCCTGTCGCGAATCTCGGATGAATGGCTGTACGTCTCGGCCTCTCCGATCAACAGCATCATCGCGCCGGTGATGTTTATCTCCAAGCTTGTTATTACGGTAAGTCTAATCGCCTTGCTGCTGGCGGCTTTGTTATCCTGGCTTGCTTCCCACCGGATCTATTCGCCGGTGAAGCGGCTTGCGAATCTGCTTGGAGGTTATTCGGGCGGAGCGGCATGGACGGGCAAGGAGGATGAGTTTGCGCTTATCGAGCAGCAATATCAGCATCTTCATAAGGAGCGGCTTGAGCTGAATTCGAAGCTGGCGGAGCAGCTTCCGCATGTGAAGGAAAGCTTCCTGCATCAGCTGCTGCAGGGTTATCTCTATGCGTATTCGGAGGAAGATTTGCTGCGCCGCATGGAAAAGTTCAAATGGGAGGTGGGCGGCCGTCATTTTGCCGTCTTGTTTATCCAGTTGAACGGAATCGCGAACATGGACGAGAAGTTCCGAAGCGGAGACGAAGGGCTGATCACGTTTGCGGCAGTTAATATGATGAAGGAGCTGGCGTCCAAGCATTTCGAGCAAAGCGACACGCTGAACTTTCATGATTTAACGGCAGGAATTATGCTTTTTCTTCCGGAAGGCGGCTCGTATAAGCAGGCGGTTGAAGCCTTCAGCGAGGAGCTGACGACTTCGGTGAACCGGATTCTGCGGATGAGGGTAACTCTGGCGGTTAGCCGCCAGACTGCGTATATTTCCGATCTGCCGAACGAGTTCGAGCGGGTCAAGCAGGCGGTCAGCTACCGCAATTGCGATAATGCCAACCAAATTATCGATATGGAGCAGGGCGTGTTAGGCGGCGAGGCTTGGGCGGAGCCGCAGTATCCTTTTACCTTGGAGCGGGAGCTAATTCAGGCACTTCGTACGGGCAAGGAAGAGGAAGCAAGCGAGCTGCTTAGCGCGTTTGTTGGAGCATTATCCTGCGCCGGTGCCAAGGAAATCGACGTGCAGCAGGGGATGCTTCATCTGCTCGGCAATATCCAGCATGTCATCATGGTATCCGGGGTTAATCCTAACAGGCTGTTCAAGGGCGTTAATCTGTATGAGCAGCTGTCCCAAATCCGGGAGCCGAAGCGGATGCTGACCTGGTTCGGGGATAAAGTGCTTGCTCCTTACCAGAAGGAGCTGTCCTGCCGGGCGGGCTCCGAGGTTAAGCGGCTGATTGAAGCGGCGATGATCTATATGCAGCAGCATTACAGGCAGGATATTTCGCTGGATAACTGCGCGGAGCATATCGGGACTAATCCGTTTTACCTGAGCAAGTCGTTTAAAGTGGTGACCGGAAAAAACTTCATCGACTATCTGACCGAGCTTAGAATCGAGAAAGCCAAGGAGCTGCTGCGGGAATCGGAATTAAAAATCAATGACGTAGCCGAGCAGGTCGGTTATCAGCACAGCTATTTCAACCGGATTTTCAAGAAGCTGGAGGGCATGACGCCAACCAGCTACAGAGAGCAAAGCCAGCACCTGTAAGCAAGATCGTGCAAACGGAGCAATAATGTGCAAACCGTCGTGTGGCCCTTTCGCAATATTGTCTCATTGAGCGTTAATCCTCCAGCTTCTACAATAGGGCCAAACGACGAAGGAGATGAGGATAATGGCTGCTACGATTCCATTGCACAGCTTATCGCCAGATCAGAATACAATGCTGGTCGGGATGACTTGGGGAATTCCGTGGAGGGAAGGCGAGCTTAGGCGGGACGAGGCGTTACGGCTGACAACCAGCTTAGGCGAGCCCGTGCCGATGCAGCACTGGGCGACCGCCTATTGGCCGGACGGAAGCGTAAAATGGTCCGCTCACGCAGCGGTAAGCGCTGACGGCGGCGCGGAAGCTTACACCTTGATGAAAGGGGAAGCAGCAGCTGCCCCTTTAACGGTTAGAGTGACGGAGACGGATGATGAGGTTCGACTAGATACCGGTGTCATCGTCTGTAAGCTTGGCAAGCAGGGAAGCAGCTGGCTGCGCGGCATTACCCGGAATGGGGTAGAGTTATGCAGCGGGGGAGAGCTTGTCTGCATAAGAGAGAGCGCAAGCGAGGTGTCCGGCGTCCGAACGGTCCGGCAGGAACCGTTTGAAAGCCGGGTCCACCGGTTAACTATTGAGCAGGAGGGTCCGGTTCGCGCGGTTGTGAAAATCGACGGCAGGCACCGCGCAGCCGCCGGTGCGCGGGAATGGCTTCCTTTTTCCATGAGGCTCTATCTGTATGCTGGACTTGAGACGATCCGGATTGTGCATACGTTTTTTTACGACGGCAACCCGAACGAGGATTTTATTAAGGGACTTGGCATTCGCTTTGCCGTCCCCATGAGAGGCGAGCACTATAACCGTCATATCCGTTTCTCGGGAGACAACGGACTTTTCGCGGAATCTCCGAAGACTCTTCATACCCGGAGAACAAAAGGGAAGTACCGGGAGCTGTTCGCGGAGCAAACAACAGGCACCAAAGTCAGCTTTGACGCTGCGGAGGATGCGTATTTCCTTGGGTTGCTGGATGATTCGGCGATATGGGACGGCTTCAAGCTTATGCAGCAGTCGTCCGAGCATTACCGAATCTGGAAAAGAACCGGCGAAGGCTGCAGCTGGGTAAAAGCGACGGATGGCCACCGGGCGAGAGGGCTTGCTTATGTTGGCGGCGAAGGGGGCGGACTTGCGTGCGGGCTGCGACATTTCTGGAAAAAGCATCCATCGGGCTTTGAGATTCATGGGGCATCAGGAGACAAGGCTTCTTTTACCGCATGGTTATGGACGCCGGAAGGCGAGCCGATGGACATGAGGCATTACGACACGAAGACCCATGTGGAATCGTCCTATGAAGGGGCGGAGGAGCTGCGCGCAACCCCATACGGCATCGCCAATACGAATGAACTGACGCTCTGGTGCACGGAGGAAACGCCGGGGCCGGAGCTGCTGGAGCTGATGCGGCGGGAAACGGACAATCCGTCTCTGCTTGTATGCGAGCCGTCCTATTACCATGAAGCCGGAGCTTTCGGAATTTGGAGTCTGCCGGATTATTCGACCGAAGAGAAGCGGCAGCTTGAAGCAAGGCTGGACGGCATTATTGCTTTTTACCAGCAGGAAGTCGAGCAGCGCAAATGGTATGGATTATGGGATTACGGCGATTACATGCACAGCTACGATCCGGTCCGGCATGTCTGGAACTATGATCTGGGGGGCTGCGCCTGGCAAAACACGGAGCTTGCGCCCAACATGTGGCTGTGGATTATGTTCCTGCGTTCGGGCCGGGAAGACATCTTCCGGATGGCGGAAGCGATGACCCGGCATACAAGCGAGGTAGACGTCTATCATTTCGGCGAATATGCCGGTCTTGGCTCTCGCCATAACGTCGTCCATTGGGGCTGCGGCTGCAAGGAAGCAAGAATCGGCATGGCCGGCTTGCACCGTTACTATTATTATCTGACGGCGGATGAGCGGATTGGCGATATGATGAACGAAACGAAGGATTCGGATTTTACAACCGTCAACCTTGACCCGATGCGGTACTATTTCCCGAAAGACGAGCATCCGACCCATATCCGGGTTGGCCCGGACTGGGCAGCCTTCAGCTCGAACTGGATGACGCAATGGGAGCGTTACGAGAGTGAGGCTTACCGGGACAAAATTCTGGTCGGCATTAATAGTATCAAAGGAGCCAATTACCGTCTGATATCCGGTCCGACCTACGGTTATGATCCCAAGACGGGGATTTTAACGCCGATGGGCGACGATAACTGGGGCAGGCATCTCGCGATTTGCATGGGCGGACCGCAGGTATGGTTCGAGCTGGCCGGCATGCTGAAGGATCCGGAATGGGAAGAGATGCTGGCGGAGCTTGGCGTTTATTACAACAAGACGCAGGAAGAGAAGGATAAGCTGACGAAGGGTCATATCAGTACAACGCGTTTCGAGCATCCGGTGCTCAGCGCGGCGATTGTTGCTTACGGAGCTTATTACAGAAAGGATGAAGCAACGGCCCGGCAATGCTGGGACATTTTGCTTGGCAATCCGTTTGCGGCCGTGAATCTTCAGGAGGAGGCCATTACGGTTGCTCACATCGACGTTCTGCAGGAAATCGACTGGATGAATACGAATGAGGCAGCCCAATGGTCGCTGAATACGATTATCGCCTTGGAGCTGATCGCAGATCAATTGCCGAAGCTTCAGGAGAAACCTCTACAGGAGTTGACTTGACGATGACAAACAGCATGCTGATACCAGCCGGATGGAGAATGGTTTATAATAACCCGCTGAGTTCGGCTGAGGACGTATCGGATTTCCGGATGGAAGGGGACGCGTCCGTCACTTTCCCGATGGGGCGCATGCGTCTTGAAAGCACGCGTGACCCCGAAGAAGGACAGGCAGCCAATCTGGTGTTCTGGTGCCCGGAGCAGTTCCCGCCGGATCTTGTTATCACTTGGGATTTCTGGCCGGTCCGCGAGCCGGGGCTGGCTATTCTATTCTTCTGCGCGGCGGGAATGGAAGGGCAGGATCTGTTTGATTCCGGGTTAGCCAGCCGAAGCGGAATTTACGACCAGTATCATCATGGGGACCTCAACGCGTTCCATGTGTCCTATTTCCGCAGGCGCCACGCGGAGGAAAGACGGTTTCATACGTGCAATTTGCGGAAAAGCTACGGCTTTCACCTTGTTGCCCAAGGGGCCGATCCTATCCCGGATGCGGCGGATGGGGAGGGGCCATACCGGATGCAGCTGCTAAAGCAAGGGCCGTACGTGCAATTTGCCGTTAATGATCTATTGCTGTTCAGTTGGAAGGATGACGGATCCACCTGGGGGCCGCTGCTGGGGAAAGGCAAGCTGGGCTTTCGCCAGATGGCCCCGCTTATTGCGGAATACGGTAATTTGCAGGTGTATGCCCCGTGAGGGATGCACGCGATAGTAACTGGAGGTTAAAGCAATGTCGATTGTAATGTGTTTCCCGGAAGGTAGGCATAAGGCGTTGACGCTTAGCTACGATGACGGCAGGTTCGCCGACCGGCGGCTGGTCGATATTTTTAACCGGTACGGGCTGAAAGGTACATTCCATCTCAATTCCGGTCTGCTGGGAACAGACGACCGGATTGGTGCCGATGAAGTCAAGACGTTATACGCCGGGCATGAAGTATCGGCTCATACGCTGACTCATCCGACGATTGCCCGCTGCCCGAATGAGCAGATCGTCTATGAGATCATGGAGGATCGGCGCAATCTGGAGCGGATTGTCGGCTGCACGGTCCGTGGAATGTCTTACCCGAACGGGTCCTATAACAAAAGAATCAAGGAGCTGCTGCCCGGTCTTGGCATCGAGTATGCGCGGGTTGTTCCCAGCACGGGACATTACGGCATGCCGGATGACTGGCACGAATGGCAGCCGACCTGCCATCATAACCGGGATCTGATGAAGCATGCGGAGGAATTCGCCGGACTTCAAAAATCGCAGTATTTGTACCTGATGTACGTGTGGGGGCACAGCTACGAATTTGACAGCGACAACAATTGGGAGCTAATGGAACAGTTCGGACAATTCATCGGCGGTAATCCGGCGATCTGGTACTGCACGAATATGGAGCTTGTGGATTACTCGAAAGCTTTCGAGGGGCTTAAGTTTGCGGCTGACCTCAGCTTTGTCTACAATCCTTCCGCCCTCAGCGTGTGGCTGAAGGTTGACGGCGAGACGGTGGAAGTGAATGGCGGACAGCAGATCAGCCTGAATAAGTTTGCGTGACCATTCTTTAAGCTCAAGCTTACGCAGCAAGAATCATCACAGACAGCCCTCAGGCTGTTTGGGTGATCATTCTTTTTAGGAGGGACAAGGATGTCTTCTGTATCCACAACGGAGCCTTATCTTCTAGGAACCATAGATCTGCAAGCTGCGGGGGCAAACTGCAAAGTGCTGCTCGGCGATCTGAACGGCGACGGCCGGATGGAGCTGCTGCTGGTGCAGCCGGATAACCGTCAGGATGTCCGTTATATTCCCCATCAGGCGCAATGTCTGACCGCTTATGATCTCGAGGGCAATCTGCTATGGCAGACTGGCAAGCCCGATCCCGGAGCGGGACGCCATGGCTCGGATTATCCGGCGCAGATTGCGGATATCGACGGGGATGGCAGGCTTGAAGTGCTTTGCGTCATGGATGATCGGCTGCATATCCTTAACGGGCATGACGGCTCGGTTCGAACGACCCACGAGCTGCCCGATCCGCATGCCCATGACTGCATTATTGTCGCAAACCTGACAGGTGGCGCGCATGCCGGAGACGTTATTTTGAAGGACCGCTATCACCGGCTGTGGGCGCTGGACCGTGATTTCAAGCTGTTATGGACGCATGAGGGGAATCCGGGCCACTTCCCGTGGGTCTACGATTTGGATGGCGATGGAAGGGATGAAGTCATGGCCGGCTACGATCTGCTTGATCATGACGGCAAGCTGCTGTGGAGCTGTCATGATCTGGACGATCATGCCGACTGCATCTGGGTAGGCGATGTGAATGGAGACGGAGAGCCCGAGCTTGTTATCGGCGGCAGCGTAACGGTTATGTATGACCGGCATGGCAAGGAGCTGTGGCGATATGAGGGTTCCGTTGAATCGCAGCATATCGCGCTGGGCCGGTTCCGGACCGATCTTCCGGGATTGCAGATCGCCGGGCTGGACCGGCTCGTCCGGGAGGATGACGGCAAAGGTCTGGTCGGCAAGGACGCCTTGTTCCTGCTTGACAGCGAAGGCAAGGAGCTGTGGAAGGAAGACCGGAAGACGCCGGGCTGGCTGACCATAATTGAACCGTTAAGAGGCTGGACGGAGGATGCGCCGGACTATATTCTGGCTTACCGGCGCGGAGGAGGCGTATTCCCAACCTTGTACGACGGCTTTATGAATCCGGTGATAGAATTTCCTTCCGAAGGGTATGCCGTACACGCCGACTTATGGGGGAGCGGCACGGAGCAGGTTATTATTTATTCGAATGATACGGCCTCCATTTATTCCAGCAAGCAAGTGAAGCTGAGCGAATGCGTAACCGATTCTCCGCTGCCGCAGCCCAAACGGCTGTCCAGCTCAACCTTGTATCCCGGCGGAGAAATAAAGTAGAGGAGCTAGAAACGAAATGACGCGAAGCTATCGATTTGATTTTGGCACAGGAACCCCGGCCGAGGGCTATACGAAGATCACGCCGCAATCCGTCTATGATTCTTTTACGGGATACGGCTTTACCCGGACGGACCGGATTAATGCGAAGGACCGCGGTGAGCCGGGAGCCTTGCGCAGAGATTTCTGCATCCCGCTTGATACGGCTTTTTTACTCGATGCGGAGGACGGTATCTACCGCGTCTCTGTCCTGCTGGGCGATGAAATTGCCGAGACCGAAACAACAATCAAGGCCGGTCAGGGACGCCTGTTCGTGCATAAGCAGCGGACAGCTGCGGGCAGCTTCTCGCGGATCAGCTTTTCGGTATGGGTAACCGGCGGGCAGCTAAAGCTCTCTTTCTCCGGGCTTGCGCCTCGCATTAACGCGATGGAGGTGGAGCCGGCGCCGCAAGCCTGTACGATCTTTCTGGCGGGAGATTCGACGGTCACGGACCAGCCGGATGACGGTTATCCGTACGCGGGCTGGGGTCAGATGCTTCCGATGTTCGTGAAGCAGGACGCGGCTGTCGCGAATTATGCTTTATCCGGCCGAAGCTCCAAAAGCTTCATCAGCGAAGGCGTGCTGGATCAAATCTGGAGCCGCATAAAGCCTTACGATTATTTGCTTATCCAGTTCGGCCATAACGATCAGAAGTTTGACGAAGAGCGGCACACGGAGCCTTTTACCACTTACAAGCAGACCCTGAAGGCCTATATCGACGGGGCGAGGGAGCGGAAGGCGATTCCGGTTCTTGTCACTTCCGTGCAGCGCCGCTTCTTTGAGGAGGACGGATCGCTCCGGGATACTCACGGGGATTATTTGACGGCGGTCAGGGAGCTGGCAGCCGAAGAGGAAGTGCCGTTAATCGACTTGGCGAAGGCAAGCAAAGCCTTTTTTGAAGCATTAGGTCCGGAAGAGACCAAGAAGCTGTTCATGTGGCTGGCCCCTGGGGAATTCATGAACTTCCCGGATGGCACGGAGGATAATACCCATTTCCAGCAGCTTGGCGGGATCGAGATCGCTAGATTGGTCTACGAGGAATTAAAGGCACTGAAGCTGCAGCCTCTTATGCTTTATTTGCGTTAATAGGATTTGAAATTTTTGAAATTCAACAAGTTTTGACAAAAATATCGCATAAAACGGGATGAGTTGAGAAGAAAGTTGGTTGCCAATTGATGGGGAAAACAGTACAATTGGTGCAATGAAACCGCTTTCTTCTTTTTTTGGAGAAGTTCCGCAGGATTTCATATTTTTATGCCTATCATGAAACGGGTTTCATGAAACCGGTTTCCGAAACAAAGGGGGGAGCTCGCAGGTTTTGCCAGTACTATCCGCGTTTGATCGTACTCTAATCTATTTAAAGGAGCGAAAAGAAAGTGCGGAAAAAACCGATTGTTTGGCTTTTACTGCTGTCATTAGGTGTTTCCTTGTTCAACTTTACGCCGATTCCCAAGGTGTCGGCAGCTTCGGCTATTGATTTTCAAGATCATTTTACAGATGGGAATTATTCGGCTGATCCGGAGTGGACGGTTACTTCCGGTACATGGACGGTAGCAGCCGATCCGGCTGATGCAAGCAATAAAGTGCTTAGCCAGACCGATGCAGGCGAAGGCATTATTACGACGGGAGATAACTGGACGGATTCCACGGTTTCCATGCGGTTCTATACGGGAGCCGGCGGCGCTTATCCGGGCATTCTGGCCCGCGTCCAAGACTATAAAAACTTTTACTATTTCCAGATGCAGGCGGCAACCGGGCTTACCCTGACCAAACGGGTCAATAATACGGATGCAACGATTAAAGGCGCCACTGCTTATGCGCTCAGCAAGAATACCTGGTATACGCTGAAGCTTGTGCTTATTGGCAGCTCAATCAAAGCTTATATCGTGGAGAACGGAAAGGATAAGCTTCTGTTTGACGCAGTCGATACAACGTTTGCGAGCGGGAAGATCGGCATCCGCAATAAATGGCAGTCGGTTCAAGTGGATGACGTTACGGTTACGGATATCCCGGCAGCTAATCAGGCCGTCATTCAATCGGATGCGAAGACCAATTCCTCCGTTTCCTTGAAATGGGATGCGGTTGAAGGAGCGAGCAGCTACAATGTATACCGTTCCACAACTTCTGGAAGCGGTTACAGTTATGTGGGTAACACTACCGCAGCCAGCTATACGGATACAGGTTTGAGCTCGGATACGGATTATTATTACAAGATCGCATATTTGTACGGGGGACCTACCGAGTCCCAATGGTCGCCGGAATTTAACGTGAAGACAATTGGCGTAGCACCGGCTGCACCAACCAGTCAGACAGCGACAGCGGTCAACTCGTCGAAAATCAATCTGAGCTGGTCGGCCGTTGCCAAGGCAACCGGCTACAAGGTGTACCAGTCTTCGAACGGCGGCACATCTTATGAGAACATTTACGACGGAACCTCTTTAAGCTTCCAGGCTACGGGCCTGACAGCCAACAAGGCATACAAGTACCAGATTACAGCGTACAATGCCTATGGCGAATCACCGGCTGCAACCGTTCAAGCAACAACCTATGCGTTTGACGCGCCGGCTAACTTCAAGGCCGCGTCCACAACGGACTCTTCGGTCACGATGACCTGGGATGAATTACCGGGAACGGCCGTTACTTATTCCGTCAAGAGAGCTGCGAGTGCAACGGGAACCTTTACCGAAGTGTACAACGGTACGGATGCAACCTTCACCAATACCGGATTAACGCAAGGTACGGGTTACTTCTATACCATTAGCGCATTAGTAGACGGCGTTTCCTCCGCCGTATCCGATTTGCTTGGGGTGAGTGCGGTGCGTACATCCTTAACACCGGGCGCTTTATGGGCAGATACAACGGGCAATCCGATTGACGCTCACGGTGCAGGCATGATGTACGACGAGAAAACGAAGAAGTATTACTGGTATGGGGAATACCACAAAGGCGGTTGGCCGGCTGCAGGCGTCCGAGTGTATTCTTCTACGGACCTCATGAACTGGAAAGACGAGGGTATGGCTCTTACGTTAATCAACTCGATGGATGATTTTACGAATGACCCTCTTATCTCTAAGCTGTATGAAGGCAGAACGGATACCGTTAACATCTGGGCGGATATTCGCAAGGGACGAATTGTTGAACGTCCGAAAGTCATATACAACGATGAAACGAAGAAATATGTCATGTGGGCTCATATCGACGGCGATAAGGATCCTTACAACAACAACGCCAATTACGGCAAAGCTCAAGCGGGCGTGGCCATAAGCGATTCGCCAACCGGACCGTTCGTCTACCAGCGAAGCTACCGGATGGATCAGGCTCCTGCCGGCGAGATCGATTACCAGCCGGGCAACCCGGGTATGGCGAGGGACATGAACCTCTTCAAGGATGATGACGGGACCGCGTACCTGATTTATTCGAGCGAAGAGAACCTGACCATTTACATCTCCAAGCTGATGCCGGATTATCTCGATGTAACCGGCTGGCACAAAGACGGCAACGTAGACGAGAACGGAAACGCCGTACGCGATGCTTCGTACAAAGCCGTAAACGGCGTTGACTATGTGCGGGTATTCCCGGGAGCCCAACGCGAAGCACCGGCCATGTTCAAATATAACGGCCATTATTACTTAATTACTTCCGGTGCAACAGGCTGGTCTGCCAACCAGAACAAATATACGGTAGCTGATCATATCTTTGGTCCATGGGCTCCGATGCAGGATCCGTTCGTCCGTACGTCGGCCAGCGACCCGGACCCGACGAAAGCCTTTAATACGCAATCGACGTATGTTATTCCGGTTGACCCGGAGAACGGCAAATTTATCTACGTAGGCGATATTTGGAACGGCGGCAACTTTGCCAATGACGGCGCCAAATACGTATTCCTGCCAATCGAGTTCGGAATGGGAACGGATATTGCGATTAAATGGTATGCGAGCTGGACTCCGGACCTGCTGAATGCAATGGGTCAAGTAAACGTGACCACCAAGTTCCCCGAAGCGGTTAAGCTTGGAGAAGTGCCTAGCTTGCCAAGCCAGGTTGACGTCTTGGGCAAATCGGGAACCGTATCGACTCCCGTAACCTGGTCCATTAACTCGCATGCTCTTACGGCAGCGGACTTTGCCAAGCCGGGCCCAATTACGGTTCAAATGACGCTGCCGGAGTATTACAACAAGGTGCAGAGCGTCAAAATGTACGTTGTGCCGGACAATGCGCTGTATTTCGTAAACGCAGGCGGTTATGCAACTTCCGATTACAAGCTGCTCGCTTCTTACATGCAGGACACTCTGGCGAACAAAACGGTAATCGAACAGGCCTACAATGCAGCCGATGCTTCGCCTTGGGGTTATCTTGGCGCAGATTCGATGCCATCCGGTTCTGCTGACGGGGATATTTTCTCAACGGTCCGTTACTTGAACGGCGGCAACGTAACCAATTCTCCGAAGGGGACGGACCTTGCTTATCAGTTCTCCCTGGAGAACGGTTCGTATGATGTGTATCTGGGCTTTAACGATCCGTGGACGAATACGAGCAGAAAAGCAAACCTGCTCCTGAATGACGAGAATAAAGGCGCCGTTACGTTTACGCCAAGCAATACGATGGCATTTACCGGCGTGAATATTACGAGCGGCTCGCTGAAAATAACGGTAAGAAATACGGCTGCGCAAGATCCGATGATCAGCTGGATAATGATCGTAAATCCGGATTTGACGCCAGCTCCGGATTCAACAATGGGCCTTACGGCAACAGCGGCATCTTCGACCAGCGTGAAGCTTGCCTGGAACAAAACGACCGGTGCGCTTGGTTATAACCTGTACCGTTCGGACAGCGAAGAAGGCATTTTCACGAAAGTGTACAGCGGTACGGCCGGCACTTACACCGACAGCGGCCTTCCTTCCGAGCATACCTATTTCTACAAGGTTGGCGTGATTGACGGAATGGGCACGGAGTCGGCATTGTCCATTGCGCAAAATGTCACGATTGCCCGTACGGCGAAAGAAATCGCTGACAGTATTACGGCGATTACGGCTCCGGGCAAGGATGCTGCAACGCTGACTCTGCCGGGAGTACCTACCGGTTATTCTGTTTCCATTCTGTCCTCGGACAACGAAGTGATCGGAACTGACGGCGTTATTACGCCGCCGGCAGCAGAAACAACGGTTCATCTGGTGCTTCGCGTAACGAGAACGTCGGATAACACGACAGCGGATACGGCTTCTATTGCAGTGGTTGTACCGGCGAAATCGGAAGAAGGGCCAATCGAAAGCACGGCGCAGGAAGTAGCAGACGGCATTACCTCCATTACGGCTCCTGCGAAGGATGTTACAACGCTGACGCTGCCGGAAGTGCCCGCAGGGTTCGCGATTGCCATTCAGTCTTCGGACAACGAAGTGATCGGAACAGACGGCGTTATTACGCCGCCGGCATCAGAAACAACGGTTCATCTGGTGCTTCGCGTAACAAGAACGTCGGATAACACGACAGCGGACACGGCTTCCCTTACAGTGGTTGTACCGGCGAAATCGGAAGAAGGGCCAGTCGAAAGCTCGGCACAGCAAGTAGCGGACGGCATTACCTCCATTACGGCACCGGCGAAGGATGCTATAGCGCTGACGCTGCCGGGAGTACCGTCAGGGTTCACGATTGCCATCCAGTCTTCGGACAACGAAGTGATCGGAACAGACGGCGTTATTACGCCGCCGTCTGCAGAAACAACGGTTCATCTGGTGCTTCGCGTAACAAGAACGTCGGATAATACGACAGCGGATACGGCTTCCATTGCAGTGGTTGTTCCTGCGAAATCGAGCCAAAGCAATTCCGGCAGCGGCAGTAATTCCAGCTCCTCAACGGGTCTGACACCAGTCGTTACATCGGATCTGGCAAGACTTACGGTGAACGGAGTTTTGGATTCGTCTACCAAAGTTGCGAAAGGTTCCGTAACAAGCGCCGACCTGACGAAAGCATTAACGCTTGCCCCGGTACTGCGGGACGGCAGAAAAGTAGTAGAGATTGAACTGCCGCAAGTGGCGGGAGCGGAAGCGTATGAACAGCAAATTCCGGCCAGCTTGCTCGGACAACTCGAAGAATCGCAGGAGATTCGAGTAAAAACGCCATTTGGCACCGTAACGCTTCCGGCAGGCATGTTTACGTCCGCGGAGCTTGGTTCCGCCCAAAACGTCACCCTTCATATTGGGCCTTCAAGCTCTCTGACGGAAGGAAAACCGGCTGTTGATATTTACTTGCTTGCAGACAACAAGCCGCTTGGCTTCCATAATGACAATGTTCAAGTCCTTGTAACCATTCCATATACGCCTGCCGCAGGCGAAAATCTGGATCATCTCGTCATCCTGTACGTGAAGGAAGACGGCACGACAGAGCCTGTACCAAGCGGTTATTATGATCAGGCAGCTGGCGTAATGGTGTTTACAACGACGCATTTCAGCAAGTATGCTGTCGCGTTAGTGCACAAGACCTTTAATGACCTGGCTGCCGTACCTTGGGCCAAAGCACAGATTGAAGCTTTGGCGTCCAGAGGAATCATTAAAGGCACTTCGGCCCAAACTTATTCGCCAATTGCGGCGATTACGAGAGCTGATTTCATTCAGCTTCTTGTATCCACGCTTGGATTGACAGCCGAAGTAGATTCGAACTTCTCGGATGTCAAATCTACCGATTATTACTATCAGTCAGTAGGCATTGCGAAGAAGCTTGGCATTACGAACGGCATTAGCGAGAACCGCTTTGATCCGCGCGCAAGCATCAGCAGACAGGATATGATGACGTTGACAGCCAAGGCGCTGGTTACGGCTAAAAAGCTGTCTGCGATGAACGGTACCGCAGTTGATATGAACGGTTATGCGGACGCCGATCAAGTAAGCTCTTACGCGGCAGACAGCATTGCAACCCTTGTTAAGAACGGCATCGTACAAGGCTCGGGAAGCAAACTGTCCCCTCTGGCGACAACATCAAGAGCGGAAGTTGCCGTCATGCTGTACAACATCTACAAGAATTAGAGTTTGAGCGAGGACAATCCGGAAGCAGGCGTTCTTCCGGATTGTCCTTTTCTATGCAATGGCTGATATAATAACGCTAGATTAAAGGAGGTGTTCGATACGCATGCCGGATGTCGTCTTTTATCGCGACCAAGCGCTTCCGTTTCTTGAGGCTAAGCGATGCCGGAAGAGTGATTTTGCCTATCAGAAGCATTTCCATGAAGAGTATTCCATAGGGCTGATCGATATCGGGGAGACCCACGCATGGTGTGACGGAACGCTGCATAGGGTGGAGGAAGGCCGCATAATCAGCTTTCCGCCAATGATGCTTCATGCCTGCCATCCGGAAGAAGGAGCGGACTGGAGCTATAAAATGCTGTTTATCAAGCAGGATTGGCTTCAAGGGCTGAAGCAGCAGGAGCTTGAACGGCTGCATATTCCTTTTCTGCTGGAAGAGGGCAAGAACAAGGCATGCCGGATCCGTATCAACCGGACTATGGAAGCTTTATCGGGGGAAACTTCACCGCTTGAGATCGAAACCTCGCTGATCGAGCTTATCGAAGCGGTAGTCAGCCGGAATGATTCCGACTTTGCGCATCAGCGCCGCAGAACCAGACAAGACCGTAAATACGTCAACCTGGTCAAAGAATACTTGCATGAGAATTATACCGAAAAGATTACTCTGGACGAACTGGAGAAGATGACGGATATCAGCAGATTTCATCTGATCCGGTTGTTTAAGCAATCGAGCCATTTGCCGCCCCATGCTTATCAGAATCTGCTTCGGATCAATCACGCCAAGACGGAGCTGATGAAGAACCGGAAGGCGATAGCGGATATCGCGGCGGAAGCGGGATTTTATGACCAAAGCCATTTCTCCCGCACATTCAGCAAGATCGTAGGAGCTACACCGCAGAAATACGCGTTATCGATGCAGCGATAGAGCAATTTTATACAATACGGTCACTCCCTTATCTCTTACAATAAACGCAATTCGGGAAAAGGGAGTGGCATCGCCGCATGAATCATCATTTGGAATTGGAACAACAGTTAACTGCAGCCTTGAAATCTATTGCGCGCCGTTCGGATTTGAAAGCTTATGTGGAGCAGAATCCGCTTATAAATCGGCTTTTGCGTCAGGCAGCGTTAAGGTATGTGGCGGGAGATAGTCTTCCGGAAGGATTGGGAGCCGGAAAAGAGATTTTGAGAAGGGGTTATTCTCTTTCCATCGAATACATTGGTGAGAATACATCGGATGCCGAGGAGTGCGAACAAGCCGCGGCAGAGATGAAAGCGCTTATTCAGCAGTTGAAGCAGTCGGAACTGCCGGGGCGGGTGTCGTTTGATCTGTCGCATATCGGGTTAATGATAAGCCCAACGCTTGCGTATGCCAACTTGACCGAGCTGGCCAGACAGGCGGAAGGAACGCAGATTGAGCTGTTCATCAGCATGGAAGAGTCCGGGAAAACGGATGATATTTTATCCGTCTATAAGCAGGCTGCGAATGAGTACCCCGGCATCGGCATTACCTTGCAGGCGCATCTCAACCGAACGCCGGCGGATTTGGCGGCGCTGACTTCGCCCGGCCGGATCCGTATCGTAAAAGGAGCTTATCAAGAACCGGATCATCTGTCGCTCGCACGGTCGCCCGAGCTGAATGAGCGTTATTTGAATCTAGTCGAATTGGCAATCCGTCAAGGCCATCAGGTATCCATCGCTACCCATGACGACGCGATTATTAATGCCGTACGGGAAAAAGGCTGGTTAACAAGCGCTCAAGCGGAGCTTGAAATGCTGTACGGCATTCGTCCGGAACTAGCTAACCGCCTCCGGAGCGAAGGGAATCCGATACGGGTTTATGTTCCGTACGGACTCGAGTGGTACTTGTATTTATGTCACCGGATTGCGGAATATCCGCCTAACCTGTATCAGGCTGTCATTGATATGGTAAGCGGACAAGGAGTGAACAACAACTACTAGAATTGGAGTGTGTTCGTTATGGCATCTAACTTTCATCTGAACGACGGTTCTTCGCGTCCGCCAAGAATGGAAATTCAGCAGTCCTGGTGGGCGATGATTGGTCTTGGCGAGAACGGCCGAGAATGGACGATGGAAGAGAAGTTCGAGAAGATTGCCGAAGCCGGCTTTACCGGCATTAGCGCCACGATGCCGTCTGAACAGGAATATGAGCAGTGGCATCGTCTGCTGGACAAGCACCAGTTCAGCTTCAGCACGATTGCTTTTCCGGCGAATGTAAAGGACATTCTGGATACGCTTGAAGCCGCCAAACAATTCGGCCGGGTTCAATACATCAACTCGCAGGTCATGGATGCCTTTGTTGTTGGCGATGAAGCCGTGCAATTGCTGGAGGGACTCCTGGAAGCGTCTTCGGAAGCGGGTATACCGCAATTTATCGAAACCCACCGGGGTAGAATCACGCAGGATCTGCTTCGGACAACCGATTATGTAAGAGCTTTGCCGCAGCTACAGCTCATTATCGATTTGTCTCATTACGTTGTTGGCGGTGAGCTGGACGGCACGCATAACCGCTCGGAAGCCGAGTTTGACGTGCTGCTTCAGCGGACTGCCGGAATCCACGGCCGTATCTCCAATGGAGAGCAGGTTCAAGTGGATATGGTTAACGGCGACCATCCGATGGTTAAGCATTTCAAACGCTGGTGGCGCAAAGGGATGCAGAATTGGTATGCGAATGCCGTACCTGGCGATATTCTCTCTTTTATCCCGGAGCTTGGTCCCCCAGGTTACGCGATTACGAGAGTGGTTGAGAACGGCCGCGAGGTCGAGACAACCGACCGCTGGCAGGAAGCTTTGCTGCTGAAGCAAATCGCCGAGGAATTATGGGAAGAAGTTGTAGCCGAGGCTTCCAATTCGCAAGCCATACGATAAAAGACAAAAGCTGCCCGCTATTCGGGTTTTTGCAAGAGGAGAGGGATGCCCCTCTCCTTTTTGCTATATAACCTGTGCCATTTGGGGAAAGATAATCCTCAACATGACGAAAAAGAGGTTGCATCCGTATGACAGACAAGTCCAAATGGCTGCGAAGCCATCTGATTCCGTTCAAACAGAATAGAGTACTGCAGATAACGATAGCCGTATTTACGGTGTTCTGGATCATCATGGCGATCCGTCCGTCTGACTGGAAAATATGGGCGGTCGAAAATTCACTCCTGGTTGCTTTTGTCATTATTCTGATTGTGGTGTACCGGAAGTTTCCGCTTAGCAATTTATCGTATTTGCTTATCGCAATCTTCCTCGCGATGCATGCTTACGCCGCGCATTACACGTATCAGGATACACCGATCGATGATTGGCTGAAGCAGCTTTTTCATATCAAAAGAGGGTTCTACGACCGTATTGTCCATTTCGCCTTTGGCCTAATGATCGCCTTTCCCGTACGGGAGTCGGTTCAATATTTTCTGAAGCTGCACAGGAAATGGCCAGCTTATATCGTGACCTTTACGATGATTATGACGGCAAGCGCATTATACGAACTGCTCGAAATGTGGTCGGCCTATTTGTTTAACAAGAAGATGGCGGCCAAGTATATCGGGCTTGAGGGAGACGTGTTTGATTCGCAGAAGGATATGACTTCGGCGCTTGGCGGAGTAGTGATTGCTGTCGTTATATTTCTAATTTTGCATAAAACGTTAAACCGCAGGAATAACGCGACTGGGAAAAATACGGATTGAAAAGCCGATTTTGATATGCTATGATGTGCAAAAGCAAAAGCGCAGAAGAGAATAACATGCAGGCGGCTTATGTCCAGAGAGCAGAGGGAATGCTGAAACCTTTGCCTTAAGCGTTGCATGAGGTCATCTCGGAGCTGTTGACTGAAGGCTGAAGTTCAGCTGTGTAGGCTCAACCGGATTGGCACACGTTATTGTGCAGCAGGTAAGCAGAAGCTTATCTCATGAGACCGGATTTGCAAGAACGCCGGTGAACCAGGGTGGTACCGCGAAGATAACCCCTTTCGTCCCTAGGCAAGTTCAGCTGTATGCTGACGCCTGTGGAAGAAAGGGGTTTTATGATTTTCATAAAAGAAGCGTGGAAGAGAAATAGCGGCATGCGGCTTATGCACAGAGAGCAGAGGGATTGGTGGAACCTTTGCCGTAAGCGATGGACGTGGTCATCTCGGAGCTGTTGACCGAAAGCTGGAGTTTCAGCCAAGTAGGCTCGACCGGAATTGCACACGTTAACGTGCAGCAGGCAGGAGTATTCCTGCCTCTTGAGACCGGATTCGCGAGAATGTCGGTGAACCAGGGTGGTACCGCGAAGACTAAACCCCTTTCGTCCCTTATGGCCTTGCAGCATTGCTGTGATTAGCCGGGGAAGAAAGGGGTTATTTTTTATTACGGGAGGCTGCCCATTATGGAACAATCGACAAAAACCTGGATGACTGGCTCGGAAGCATTGCTGCAAGGATTATTGGATGAAGGCGTGGATACGGTATTTGGTTATCCGGGCGGGAGTGCTTTATATATTTACGATGCGATGACGCAAAATAAAGCGTTCAAGCATATCCTTACCCGCCATGAGCAAGGTGCGGTTCATGCAGCCGACGGCTACGCCCGTTCCACCGGCAAAGTTGGCGTATGCATCGCAACCTCGGGACCGGGAGCGACGAACCTGGTAACCGGCATTGCAACTGCTCATATGGATTCCATCCCGATGGTCATCATTACCGCTAATGTCCCAACGTTTATGATTGGAACGGATGCTTTCCAGGAGGCCGACATTATCAGCATCACGATGCCGATTACGAAGCACAGCTTTTCGGTACGCGATGCGGCAGATATTCCGCGAATTTTGCATGAAGCCTTTTATCTGGCGAGCACGGGGAGAAAAGGTCCGGTTCTGATCGACATTCCGAAGGATATCTCGAATGCGAAGCTGCTCTATGAGCCGTACACGGCGGAGGTTAAACTTCGCGGTTATGAGCCTGACCCGGCGATTGATACAGAGCGTGTAGATGAATGGCTGACGGCGATGGCGGAAGCGGAAAGACCCGTTATCATTGCCGGAGGGGGAATCGTTCATGCGAATGCTTCCGAAGAATTTATCCGGTTTATTGAGCGGACGCAGATCCCGGTCGTTACAACCCTGCACGGACTAAGCGGATTTCCGAGCGGACATTATTATGCGCTAGGCATGGCAGGGCATCACGGCAATTACGCGGCAAATATGGCCATTCAACAGGCGGACCTGATTATCTCTCTTGGTTCCCGGTTTGACGACCGGCTGACGATGAAGGTAGGGGGCTTTGCGCCGCAGGCCAGAAAGATTGTCCACGTTGATATCGATCCGGCCGAGATCGATAAGATTATTAAAGCGGATATCAGCATCGTAGGCGATTTAAAGGGGATTCTTGCTTACGCCTGTACGTTGGCCGCACCTGCCAAAACCGAAGGCTGGATGGAGCAGATCAAGCAGTATCAGTCCCGGCATCCGTTGCGCTACAACGATTCGGATAACGAGCTGAAGCCGCAATATGTGCTCGAGATGATTCATCAGACTTCCCATGGCGACGCGATTATTTCAACAGACGTAGGCCAGCATCAAATGTGGACGGCGCAGTTTTACAAGTTTAATCAGCCGCGCTCGCTCCTGTCCTCCGGAGGACTTGGCACGATGGGCTTTGGTTTTCCCGCTGCGGTTGGTGCCCAGATCGGCAATCCCGACCGGCTGGTTATCTCGATCAACGGCGATGGCGGAATGCAGATGTGCGCCCAGGAAATGGCGATTTGCGCGGTGCAGCAAATTCCGGTGAAGATCGTTGTTCTGAATAACCGGGTGCTTGGCATGGTTAGACAGCAGCAGGAGCTTATGTACGAGAATCGGCTGAGCCAGATTGATCTGGCGGGAAGTCCGGATTTTGTAAAGCTTGCGGAAGCTTACGGGTTAAAAGGCTTGCGCGCTTCGAGCAAAGCGGAAGCCGACGCTGCCTGGAAGGAAGCGTTGGAAACGCCGGGTCCGGTGCTCGTAGAGTTCGTTATTCCGATGGACGAGAACGTATACCCGATGGTTCTTGGCGGCACAGCCTTGGATGAGATGATTTTAGGGGATTTCGAGTAAAACTTCTCCCTTGCACTTATGTATAATGGGTATCACATACTTGCAGGAGGAGAGAATGAACAGACCTTGAATCGTTTCTGTGCTGCTGGCAGCGGTATTGCTGTTTCTTTCGTTAACGGGCTGCAGCACGAATCCTTCGAAAGAGGATGTATGAAATGAGCTGAAACCTGCCAACAATGAACAATACGCTCTTCATTTGTTTTACAAGAACAGCCTCCCGGATAGTGAAACAACGGAACTGAACCGGTTCCAGAACTCAGACAATCGGATCACCGATGCGCTGATTAAAGTTCAGTTCTGGGATCATGATCAGGAGCATGAGTAATCTTTCCATTAGCCTGTTGACATCATTAACTGTATACATTATTATAACAGTAACAACTTAAGTTACAGTTACTCACTTCAATTAAGGCGGTGATGACCATGAGTATTGCAGTCAGCGATTGGGTGCAAGGTCAAACGATCAGCGGTGAATTTGTTTTCGGCTATGTCGAGCATATCGACGTGGAACAAAATGTTGCAAAGGTTCATGTTGTAAAATCGGATAACGAGGATTCGGCCGGGCGTATGGCGCTTGCTAAGGTTCATCATTTGAGACAGCAGGCGGAGTGGGCTCCCGACGAGGAGGATATCCGCAGCTTGATCGATCTCGCTCTTGAGGCGCAGGATCAAGCCTGGTTCATGGAACTCAGCGGCCAGCTGAAGGACACGGCGCAAGGCGATTCGAAATCCCGCAAGTGGTTGTGGAACAATAACGGATCCCGTTTATCCCATATATTTGAGTGAAAATGAAAGGGTTCAAGCTAGCCGATTCGGCTTACTTGAACCCTTTCATTAATTTGAGCAACGGATGATTTTTGCCGATATTGCCGAAAGGCAGGTTAGGCAAGGAAGTCACGGCTGGTGCTGACGTTTTTTTCGCAGCAGTCGTTTTGCCGGTTGGCTTGCTTTTGCTTTTGCTTGTACCTTTGCTTTTGCTAGTACCTTTGCTTCTTCCGTTAGTGACTTTCTCTTTATTGCCTTTATTGCCGCTATTGCCATTAGTACTGCTGTTGCCGCTATTGCTGTCTTCCCCATTAGCTTGGTTTTCGGTTTCTCTCCCCGTTTCCTCCAAATCCGCTTCAGATGTCGTTGAGCCGTTGCCGTTGCCGACTTGAATGGATTCGGGAGCGATTTGTTTGACAAATCCAAAATGGATAATGCCGCTGTTATTTACGATAACGACTTTACCGATACAGTTAAACATGCAAGACTCGCATCCCCTCGCCGCGGCAGCTTATCTCATAGTTTATGGACAAAATGCCGAATCCGAATGGGTGTTTTAATAGGGGATAGAGCCTTTTTATGGCTCATGCATAGTCTGGTATATTTTAATGATAGGTTAAAGGCAAACGGAGTATTTTGATGATTCTGGAGAAGCGTTAGCGTTCGCTTTTGTGAAGGGATTCCAACCTTACCAACTTATTTCAAGGAATCCCTGAGCAATGGCGATCGGAAGAACATTAAAATACGCAGGTTGCTGTATAACCAGAAAATAAAAATGGACTGTGCCATCGTCATTTTTATGACTTATGGACAGTCCTTATTGATTTCATTATTGACGCTGTAAAACGATTTGTTGTGTAGGAGATTCCTTTTCCGCAATTAAAGGTTTCCCTTCGAATTTATTCCATTGGATGACGTTCTCCAAAATGATGACGAGAATAACTCCGATAATAAGTCCGTTGGAGAGAATTGGCGTCAGGAGCGGAGGGAACTCCGCGAAGGCAGAAGCCGGAATGTTCATTATGCTGATACCGGTCAGAACCGGAAGCGCAACCCGGTAAATGGTCTTGGCATTAAACGTTGTTCCCTGGAAGGAACGGATCGCGGTGCCGAACATCTGCAGGTAAGCGACGAACAATACCGCATTCCCGACGGACAACGGCAGCTTAGCCAGCCAGCCGCCTAATGCCGGGAAGATTCCGACGATAATAAACATCATTGCTCCTGCAATAAGCGCGGCACGGCGCAGTACCTTCGTATTTTCGAGAAACCCGATCGACGATGCAAATGTTCCGAACGGAATTAAGCCTAGACACCCGGCCAGAATCGAGAAGCCGTTCGTAAACAGGATCGAGCGGACGAACTGCTTGTTGGTCGCTTCCCGTTTGAAAAGCCTTCCCGCCGCCGTCAAGCTCGTAAGCGTGTTGGTCATATTGACGAGCCCTGCAAGCAGGCCTACCATAATAATGCCCGGCTCAAAGCCCGGGGCTCCCCAAGGGAGCCAGTGCCAGATGCCGGTGCCTCCGCTTGCCGTTTCCATGCGGCTCTGACTTCCGAAAAAGACAGCGTAAGCAATCCAGCCCACAATAATCCCGCCCAGCAGGGAGAATTGTCCCCATTTCCCTTTGCCCTTCAAATGAATAAATGCAACAACGATAATAATAAACAGGGATAAGCCAGCCAGCTTCAAATCCCATTTGCCGCCTTGATCGTATCCAATCATCCCTTTGAAAAACGTGTTGGCAAGCTGGAAGGTGAGGAGCAGCAGGAACACGCCCATAACCATCGGCGTAAAGATGCGCCGCAGTACGTTCAGGAAGCCGCATAACGCAAGCATAATGACTACGCTGCTTGAGATAATAAAGCCGCTGCTAAGGCTTGCCGCCACCGTGCCGATATCCAGTCCCATCGCGGGTGCGGAAGCACAGATGCTGAGCACAAGCCCCCACCAGACGCCAGCCGGACCATCCATTAGCGCGTAACGGTGCCCCCATACCGCCTGAACGATACAGAGCAGTCCGGTCAATATAAAGGAGCGCTGCATCGAAGCCGCAATATCCTCCGGCGCAAGTCCAAGCGCGTGGCCGATCGAGAGCGGCACCATAACCGTATTCGTAAATATAAAGAACAGCCACTGCATGCCGGCAAGCAGTACGGTGAAGCTATCTTTTGTTTTTAACATTACTATTCCCAGCTTTCTTCAAAATTTCCGTTCACTTCGAGCTTCGTTTTTCTCCCGAATGCTTCGTATATGGTATCATGAGCATAACTATATTAAAAATATTAAATAAATTGCGGAAGCATATGAAAATCATATAGCAGACATACGGGTGGGAACGAAAATGGATATTAAACAATTGCGTTACTTCATTGCCCTTGCGGAAGAGCTTCAGGTGACATCGGCGGCGCAACGTCTGCATATGTCGCAGCCTCCGCTCAGCCAACAGCTGAAGCTGATGGAGGAGGAGCTTGGCGTGTCGTTATTTATCCGCAGCGGCCGCCATCTGGAGCTGACGGCGCCGGGCAAAACGTTGTACGAGCATGCGCTTACCATTACAAGGCTGCTGGAGGAAGCGAAGGAAGAAGTGAAGGAATCGGGTCTTGGACTTCGGGGGAAGCTGTCGATCGGAATCAATACGTTGTCGGATGAACGGCTTCCGGTCGTGCTTAGCGTCTTTCGCCAGTTGTATCCGAAGGTTACGTTCAAGATTCAGCAGAATGAGACGAATACGCTGACGAGGCTGATCAAGGACAAAGCCTTGGATTTGGCGATCGTCCGGCTTCCGGTCAGTCTGGAGGAATTCGATCACGTCATTCTTGGCGCCGAGCCTTTGTTTTTCGTGACGGGAGCAGGGGACGAGGAATTTGATAAGGTTACGTACGATTGTATTGCCAAGCACCCGCTTGTTCTCCCGAGTACCGAGGGGTTAGGGCTTTATCATCTGATCCTCGACCAATTCCACTCGCGCGGACTTTCGCCTGCGATTATAGGAGAATGCTCGGATATCGGCATGCTTGTGGAGCTTATCGCTTCGGGCTTTGGCGCTTCGATTCTGCCGCGTACCTCGGTGAACCGCTATCAGAATCACCGCATCCGGGTTGTGCCAATCGACGGGCCGGACGTTACTTCAAGCTCGGCGATTATTTGGCTGAAGCAGCATTATTTGAGTAAAGCCGCACAGAAGCTTATTGATTTGATTACTTGATCTTTATTTAAATAAGGAATGAACGTATTGCGAGGGAGTCCTGTCGGTATATTTCTTAAACACTCGGCCAAAATAATTCAAATCGTTAAATCCGACAAGGAGAGCAATATCTGTTATGGGAAGAGTACCGCTTTGCAAATAGAGCTTGGACTCCTCAATCCGTTTCCAATTGACATAATCCGTAAACCCCATGCCGGTTTCCAGCTTGAACTGTCTTGATAGATGAGAGGCGCTTACTTCTATGGTCTTGGCAAGACCGGATAGCGTCAATGGCTGGTCCAGATGCAATGAAATGTAGTCTACGGCTTTCTTAATGGAAATGCTGTATTGTTTGGTGGAGTCCTCCTTCACCGCTTCACAATATTCGATCATTATCCTTTCGCCGATTTTTTTGATATGGGGCAGGTTGGATGCCCTTTCAATCATAATCGCAAACCTCTCCGAAAGCGTATGAAGCTGCATCGGCTTCATGCCGCCTCGCTCCGCTGCGATTCTGCAAATCGTATTACTGACAATCAGTAAATTTTTGGCCGACCGGATCGGGCTTTCCGGAAACCGGTCGGGTAATTCGAATAGGCCCGCGGCTTCTTTCACCAGTTTCTGTACCGCTGAAGTATCTCCCTTCGTAATGGCGTTCATCACGGTTTTCTCATACCGGTACCTGATATCAATAATATTGTAGTTATCCGCGATGTCCGATCGTTGCCGTTCCTTGTCCACTGGCGGAAGAGTTTGAATGTCCGTTGTAATGAGGCGGGCATCAACGGGTTCATGCGCGCATAATTGGACAAGCAGGTCGCCTAAGGAGGTTCCTTCGTTGCTGCTGATCATCCTTAAGGATCGATAAAATTCCTGAAGAACCTTGCGTTCTCCGATAGGCAGACGGTTCAGGTAGATGATGCCGCTTATAAAGTCGCTATCCGGATTACTGGACAGAAAAGGCCCAAGCAGTACATAGCTTGTCTTTAAATCGCCGCTTTCCGTTGCTGCTGCCGCAATAAATTCGAGACCGCATGTATTGACGTAATAAAAATAGCTGCCTGGAGGATTGTTATCCAAATAAGCAAGGATCGTCTCGTACTGGGCGGATAAATCCGTCATGCACGCCGGAAGCTGGTGCGACACCCACTCCAGCCGGTTATGGCCATTCCGGTCGATAACCCGAACGTCCAGCTTGGTTACTTGATGAACAATCGTCGCAATTTTATTAACTTTAATCCAGTGATGTCGTTCCATTTCCAACATCGCTTGGTTCACTTCCTTCTATATCTTAGTCATATTTTTATCGTACATCAATATTGTGCGAAGTCAAACATAATTGTGCGATCATTATTGGAGTGAATCGCTTACAATCACAAATGTAACCGCTATCATTGTGGACAGATGACTGGAAGGGAGCAAGTACGATGAGGAGATGTATTAGTCTTAACGGAAATTGGCTATTCACGAAGCAGGAGGTCTCGGACGCTGCAGCTCGCCTAATGGATGCGGACGGATGGGAATCGGTGAAGGTTCCTCATACTTGGAACGCAATCGACGGCGCGAACGGCTTTGATTTTTATAAAGGCGCTTGCTGGTATAAAAGAGAATTTTCGATAGACCGTTCCGCTTCAGGTAATCGTGTGTTTATCGAGTTCAAGGGCTCGAACAGCATCACGGATGTGTATATTAACGGTACTTACTTGGGTCAGCATCGCGGGGGTTATTCGACTTTCCGGTTCGATATTACGGAGCATGTATGCTTCGGGGAAGCGAATCTGGTGTCTGTTAAGGTAGACAATACGGTTGTTGACGATGTGTACCCTCAGATGGCCGATTTCACCTTCTTCGGAGGCATTTATCGGGATGTCAACCTCGTGATCGTGAATCCCGTTCATATTGACATGATGGATTATGGTTCGCAGGGCGTATATGTAATTCAAGAACAAGTTAGCCGGGAGCAAGCGGTACTCAAGATTCGGACAAGAATGGTTAATTTGCTTGATTCGCAAAAGAAGGTAAGACTTTGGGCAGACCTCGTTGATGCAGACGGACGTACCGAAGCCTATACGGCCAAGGAAGTCGTGCTGGAAGCGGGAGAAGAGCTTGAGGTGGATATGCCGCTGACCGTTTGTCAGCCGACATTATGGAATGGCCGCAGCAATCCGTATTTATACGAAGCGCGAGTCTCTATTCATTCCTATAACGATACATTGGATTCGCTTTCCATTCCCGTGGGACTTCGTTATTTCGAAGTAGACGCGGAACAAGGCTTTTTCCTGAACGGTGAGTCGCATCCTCTGCGCGGGGTATCCAGACATCAGGACCGTAAAGATATGGGATGGGCCATCTCCAAGCGAGAGCATGAAGAAGATATGATGCTTATTAAGGAGGTTGGAGCGAACACGATTCGCCTGGCCCATTATCAGCATGATCCATACTTCTATGATTTATGCGATCAAGAGGGGATGGTCCTCTGGGCCGAGATTCCTTTTATCTCCGTAATGTCCAAGAATGAGCTGGAAGGCATCAACGCGAAGCAGCAGATGATTGAGCTGATCCGGCAAAACTTCAACCATCCGTCGATTTGCTTTTGGGGCATACAGAATGAAATTCAGATCAGCGGCGAGCGTCCCGAGCTTAGAAGGCTGGTAGGCGAGCTGAACGAACTGACCAAGAAAGAAGATCCAACGAGATTAACCACGATGGCGAACGTCATGTTCGTTCCGGATAACGACGATTATAACCGCGTTACAGACGTTGTGGGGTACAACAAATATTACGGCTGGTATCAAGGCAAGGTGGAAGATTTCGCGGGCTGGATCGACGGGTTCCACCAAACGAATCCGACTGTCAGGCTCGGCATCTCGGAATACGGGGCGGAGGGTATCGTTGAATACCATAACGACGACCCGCAGGTGAAGGATTACTCGGAGGAATACCATGCTTTATTCCATGAGAAGGTATGGAGTATTTTCCAGGCACGTCCGTTCCTTTGGTCAACTTACGTTTGGAATATGTTCGACTTTGGAGCCAACATCCGTGACGAAGGCGGCGTGAAGGGGCGCAACAATAAAGGTCTTGTGACGTATGACCGTCAAATTAAAAAAGACGCCTTCTATATGTACAAAGCGAATTGGTCGGATGAGAAATTCGTTCATATTGGCGGCAAGCGTTATATTGACCGCCCTCACCAAGCGATTTCGATAAAAGTGTACTCCAATTGCGATGAAGTATCTCTATACGTAAACGGCGTTCAGCATCAGACGTTAACCTCTGACAATCGGATCTTTATTTTCGATCATGTGCCCCTTCAAGAAGGCTTGAATACGGTACGCGCTGTCTCGAACGCTTACGGCATACTTGTAGAGGACAAGGCATTGTTTAACCGGACTAATGAGCCAAATCCAAGCTATGAAGCGCCGGAAGACAAAGGCGGAATCGTAAGCAACTGGTTCCAGCTTCCCGAAGAGGAAGAGATCGAGATGGAAGAGCTAATCATTACAGACGATGCGTTCTCTACCCGCTGCACGATCAGGGAAATGATGAATCATCCGGAAGCGAAATTAGTCGTGGAGAAATATCTGGGCGCTAGTTTCGTGGACAACCCCATGTATGGGATGGCTGAGGGCATGTCGATGGAATTGATAGCAGGCATGGCTTCCGATGTTTTCACGGATAAAGTGATGTATCGCATCAACAAAGAATTGACGAAAATCAGCAGAACCTAAGATCTTAGCTTTCATAGAGGGGGCAAGCAGCAATGAGCCAGACTGCACCGCTTGAAAATACTCGGCAAATGGACAGCGAAATAGAGATAAGAAAGTTTGGATTGCGAGATAAAATAGGTTATTTGTTCGGCGATTTCGGGAACGACTTTTTCTTTATTTTGGTGAGCTCGTTCCTGATGGTCTATTACACGGATGTTTTTCATATCAGCGCAGGCATAGTAGGAGTTTTGTTTCTGATTGCGCGTCTGTGGGATGCGGTGGCGGATGTCGCATGGGGACGATTTATCGATTCGCGCAAACGGAGCCCGCAAGGCAAGTTTAAGCCATGGATATTCCGGATGTCCTTTCCGCTCATTATATCCGGCGTGCTTATGTTCGTCCAAATTCCTAACATGTCCGAAGGCTTTTACTTGGCTTATGCCTTTGTTACGTATTTGATTTGGGGGACGTTCTACAGTACGGTCAACATTCCTTACGGCTCCATGGCTTCGGTTATTACGAGCGATCCGGTTGAACGCACCCAGCTATCGACATACCGCACGATGGGCGGATTATTTGCAAGCGTTATCATTAATGTCATAGGGCCTCAAATATTGTTCGTTGACAATGAGGCGAATGCAGGCCGGTTCATGCTGGGAGCTGTTTTATTCGGATTGTTGTCGCTCAGCTGCTACATGGCTTGCTACCGGATGTCGACGGAGCGGATCGATCGTTCCGAGTCGCAAATGATCAAAATGAATGTATGGCGTTCGTTCAAGGGACTGACTAAAAACAAGCCGCTTATCTCGATTCTGGTCATTTCTCTCGTCTTTATGATGCTGACGATGTTGACGGGTGCGGTAAATGTGTATTTATACAAAAATTATTTCGGAAATGCATCCGTTCTAAGCATTGTTGGTCTTGTTCAAGTGGTTGCCATATTGGCTGCCATTCCTCTCTCCAAGCCGCTGATTGCCAAATTCGGCAAGAAAGAGGTTGCAGCTGCCGGCATGCTGTTCGCAGCTGCCGTGAACTTGATTCTTTATTTCATCCCTGGTCTGGATGTTGGCGTATTCATTGGTATTTCCGCGTTAGGCGCATTTGGGTCCGCCTTCTTTAATCTGGTCATCTGGGCCTTTGTTACGGACGTGATTGATTATCATGAATACGTCACCGGGATGCGGGAAGACGGCACCGTCTATTCCGTATACTCCTTCGCCCGCAAAGTTGGTCAAGCGCTTGCAGGCGGTTTAGGCGGTATCGCGATTACGGCTATCGGGTACAACTCCGCGTTAAAGTCGCAGACGCAAGACACTTTGAACGGCTTGTACCTGCTCAGTACGCTTGTTCCCGCTATTGTGTTCTTGGTTGTTGCTTTGCTGCTCGCTTTTGTCTATCCGCTTAATAAGAAACGGACAGGAGAGCTTGCAGCCGATCTGGCAAGCAGAAAGAGAATAAAGTAATCAATGCCGACTTGGCCCGAGACTGTTGAAGTCCGGGCTTTTTTCAACCTACCCTGGGGGGATTGATGATGAGGCTGTGGAGAAGGTCGGATTTTCATTCCATTCGTTTCAAGATCATCATTGGACTGCTGATTGTCGTGACCCCTATTTTATTTCTGCTGATGTATAACAACTTGTACTCTGTTCAGCTTGTTCGCAATCAGGTCGCGCAGTCCAACAAAAATATGCTCCATCTGTACATGGGGCTGATCGACAAGGAACTGGAAGGAATTGACGATTACCTGTTCCGCTTCGCGACGGAGGAGACAGGGTTCCTCTATTTGGAGCGGTCTGAAACGGAAGATCCCGATTTGTACAATCTGGCCAAATACCAGCTATATCAACAGCTCTACTCGGATACGGGCTCCGCGTCCCTCGATTATTACTTCTTGTATTCGCCTGCCAACCGCGATTTGGTGCTTGCCCCCAAGAATCAAGCTGCGGAAAGCAGGAATTTGGATATGATTCGGCAGAGGCTCAACGCGGCCGTAGAGAACCAGCAAGTGAATCCCACCTCCCGGTATTGGAAGTGGTCGAGTCTTGAGCTGGGAGGAAAAACCTATCTTATTCGCCTGTTCAAATCCGGAAATGTATATGTTGGCGCCTTAATCAACTATGACCGGGTTATGAGCGCGCTTGATGAACTGGACCTAGAAGCCTCGGGCTTAGCCGTTATGCTTGACCGCAATGAACAGCCGATGGAGGGGGCGGATTGGATCGCCGCCAGACATATCAATGTCCTTCCTTTACAGGAAGATTATCGCGTGACGGGAGACGTTGAACGGTTTATGGTCATTCAAGAACAATCGGGGAGAGGCGATTTTGCTCTAGCCGCCATTTTGAGTGACCGCAGTATTGTCGAAAAGCTGCCTTATAAGCGGCGTATGATTGTTCTCATTGTGTTAGGCACAGGATTTGTTCTGCTCGGAGCTTGGTTGTTCCTCCGAAGGATCGTTCTTATTCCCGTTTACAGGCTGATGGTCGCCATGCGCAGGTTGAGGGAAGGAAGGCTGGATACCCGAATGGATGTTGGCTCCACGTCGCTTGAGTTCGAGCTTATGAACGAAAGCTTTAACAGCATGGCCTCCCAAATCGAGAGACTCAAAATCGATATTTATGAAGAGCAGCTTCTGACCAAAAGGGCTGAGCTCAAGCATTTGCAGCTTCAGATCAATCCCCATTTCTATTTGAATTCTCTGAACACGTTCTACTATCTTGCTGAGGATAACAAAGGCGATGTAATCAAAGAGCTTTCGCTGTCGCTAATCCGCTATTTCCGTTTTATGTTCAGAGGACATTCGGATTTCGTCAGCGTTAGGGATGAGATTGAGCATGTACGAAACTATTTGCGCATTCAGGCTTTTCGTTTCCCTGAACAAATGAAGTATGAAATTACCGCAGCGGAAGAGCTGTTAGATGCGCGGATCCCTCCGCTGCTTGTACAGACATTCGTCGAGAACGCGATTAAGCATGCGGTGACGCTGGATCAGCCGGTAACGATCTTCGTCACGATCAGACGCTTAACGGATGCTGACGGTGAATCAATGCTTGTCCGCATTTACGATGACGGCAGCGGCTTCCCCGAGGAGGTCATCCGCAAATTTGAAGAAGGCAGCAATCTGCTGACTGAATCCGGTGAACGTATCGGCATTTGGAATGCAAAGCAGAGACTGTCGCTGCTCTATGCCGGACGGGCGTCAATGGCTATCAGCAATTCACCGGGGGCAGATATTCGTATTCAATTGCCGATTAGGGCTGAATAAGGAGGGCTTATGTTATCGCTGCTTATCGTGGACGACGAAGTGTATATTGCAAGAAAAATTCAAGCCAGCGTTAATTGGGAGGATCTAGGGATCTTTGAAGTGTGCTTGGCTCATAATATCCGGCAAGCGAAGGAGATCATTGAAAGCAGGCAGATCGATATCGTCATCTGCGATATTGAGATGCCGCAAGGCACAGGGATCGATTTGCTTGCTTGGGTCCGGGAGAGGGAGCTGCCCATCGCGTTTATTTACTTAACCTGCCACTCCGAATTCGAATACGCGAAAAAGGCGATTCAGCTTGGCAGTCTTGATTATCTGCTGAAGCCCGTTCAGCCGGATGAGCTAAGATCAGCTGTGGCGGGCGCTGCCAAGAAAATCGATAAGGAAAAGCCGCTTCATGTCGAGCAATTCTGGCAAGACCTGTTGCAACAGCGAATCTCTTCTTCGCCAAGCAGCCTCTACAATTCAATCGACAAGAGGCAGCTTCCTTACTCGGAAAATACGAGAATGCTGCCCGTGTTAATTGGCATTCATCAATGGGAGAAGAAGCTGTCGCCGCTCGACGAGAACAGGCTGGAATACGCGATTCGAAAAGCCGCCGAGGAAATCGTTCTTGCGGATAGAAGCGGAATAATCCTGCATGTGAAGAGAGGCACGCTGCTGCTCTTGCTATCCGAGTGTCCGATAAGGGGAACGGACCTAACGGAACTAAGCTCCAAGCTTCAGCTGTTCATTCATGAAAGCGCGAAATATTTCTATTGCAAGCTGTCCTGTTATCCCGGGCGGTTTGTTAGCGTCCCGGAAATACTCGGCCTCTATGAGAAGCTGGCCGACAGCCATTGGAACAACGTATCCCGCTGGATGCGGGTTTTGCCATTCCGGGAACGCGCGGAATGTCTATTAGAACTACCGGGTCCTCCTATGAACGTCTGGTCGGAGATGCTCAAGCAAGGAGACAAGTCCAGGCTGCAGGATGATATCGCCCGGTTATTGGAGAGCTGGCGTAGCGTTGAAGGGCTGGATGTGAAGAGACTTCAACAGTTCTATCAGTCCTTTATGCAGATGTGTCTGTTTACCATGCAGCGGCAAGGTCTTCAGGCCGACGGCCGTTTCTTGTCTCTTTTATCGCCAGAGAGGGCACGGACGGCCACGAGTTCTCTCGAAGATTTGGAGACTTGGGCGAAAGAGCTTGTAGAGGAAGCTCTCGGCACGGTTCACGAGGAAGATGAGCAGCAGCTCCTGATCGAGAAAATCAAACGCTACATCACCCTGCATATTGACCAAGGCCTGTCCCGCCAGTATATCGCCGACCATATCGGGCTTAGTCCCGGCTATGTCGCTAAGCTCTTCAAGAAAGCCGCAGGAGTATCCGTGTCCGATTATATAGTCGAAGAGAAGATGCGGATCGCCAAGGAGCTGCTTGCCAAATCCGATATGACGGTCAGCAGCGTAGCGCTTGCCGTAGGCTTCTCGAACTTTGCTTATTTCTCCGCCATATTCAAGAAGAAGGTCAGAAGCACTCCTGTTGATTATCGCAGAAATACGGGACTGTGTCGGAATTCAATAGAGCGATAACCGATTATTGGTAGCCCGGAAAAAGCGATTTCCTTAATAATAGGGACATAGCCGGCGATTGATCGTGAACGTGCGGTTAATGGAGATTATGAGGGGGCTCTAAGTATGAAAAGGGTATGGAAATGGACCAAATCGGTGTTGGCAATCGGCATAAGCGCAAGCGTGGTGCTGGCGGGATGCTCCTCTGAAAGCAATAAGGAGAATAGTCCGGCACAGGGGGCAAGCACGGCATCCGCGGCGGTGAGTGATACAGGATTGAAGCCATATGCATTGACCTTTGTATTCCCGACAACCGCAGATGCGAAGGATATGGGGCTTGTCGAGGAAGCAGTCAACAAAATTACAAAAGAAAAGATTAATGCCACGGTCAAGTTCGTTCCCATATCCTTTGGCGCTTGGGCGCAGCAAACGACACTCATGCTGTCCGGCAATGAAAAGGTCGATGTCATCTTTAGCGGCATCGGCACTTATAATCAGCAGGCTTCAAAAGGCCAGCTGCTGCCAATGGAAGACCTGATAGCACGATACGGCCAGGATGCAAAAGCTGCATTGGATGATCAAAGTCCGCAAATTCTGGAGGCTGCCCGCATAGACGGTCATATTTACGGCATACCGGATATTAAGGACTTGGCGGAAAATTACGGTTTTACCATCCGCAAGGACCTGGTAGACAAATACGGCATTGACTTATCCGCCGTTAAGACAATAGACGATCTTGATCCCGTATTTCAAAAGCTTAAGGACAATGAGCCAACCATGTTTCCAACCTATAAATACGCATTGTCCATCATTGATACGATTTCCAATGGCTATATGGATAACCTTGGCGACGGATTTGGCGTGCTGCCGAATTTCGACAACAACCTGAAGGTTGTTGACTGGTACGAAACGCCTGAATACGCCAAGCTGCTGGACACGGTGAGAAGATGGTATTTAGCAGGCTTTATTCCCAAGGATATCGCAACCAGCACGGAAACCGGCACGCAAGTGATGAAGGCTGGGAAGGCAGCTTCTTATTTATCCCATATGAAGCCGGGTTTCGCCGAGCAGGAATCCAGAAACTCCGGTCAGACGCTCGAATCGATCGAATTGCTCCCGGCGGCAGCGACAACGGGCAAGATTACCCGGTTCCTGCTCAGTATAGCGAACAGCTCCGGCAATCCCGAAAGAGCAATGATGTTCATTAATCTTTTGTATACGGACAAAGAACTTTCCAATCTATTGGCTTGGGGGATAGAAGGCAAGCATTACGTGAAGCAGGCAGATGGCACAATTAACTATCCGGCCGGCGTCGATGCGACAAACACGGGTTACGGCTTGTTTACGGGTTATTTGTTCGGCAACCAGTTCCTGCAATACGTTTGGTCCGGGAATGACCCGCAGCTCTGGACAACGATGTCCGATTTCAATAAAGCGGCTAGAAAATCAAAAGCGCTCGGATTCTCTTTTAACGCTGAACCGGTCAAGACCGAGCTGGCCGCCGTTACGAATGTGACCAACCAGTTCAAAGTCTCTCTGGAGACCGGCACCATTGATCCGAAGAAAAACCTGCCTGAGTTCATAAATCAGCTGAAGGCTGCGGGTATTGACAAAATTGTTGCGGAAAAGCAGAAGCAGCTTGATGCATGGTCTGCCCAGCAATAATCGAATACGGCCCCGTACGAGGGACGGGGCCATAAGGATGTGACCAGATGAACGCAAGATTCAGGGCAAAAATGAAAGTCGTTAAGAGATACCGGGCTCTGCTGCTTATGACGCTTCCAGGGGTGATTTACCTGCTGATCAACAATTATTTTCCGATGCTTGGCATGGTAATTGCCTTTAAGGATATCAATTTCGCCAAAGGCATTATCGCAAGCGATTGGGTCGGCTTCAAGAACTTCGAGTACTTGTTCAAAACCCGGGATGCATTTCTCATTACCCGCAATACGCTTCTGTACAATGTCGTATTCATCATTCTCGGCACGGTTCTTGCAATAGGACTCGCTATTGTACTCAACGAGATCAAAAATCGTTACGTCTCCCGGACTTATCAAAGCATCATCCTACTGCCGCATCTCATCTCCATGGTTATTGTCGGTTATCTCGTGTTTGCCTTTATGGACAACAGCAACGGGTTTATGAATAAGACCTTGCTGCCTTGGCTCGGTTTGGCCGAAATTTCCTGGTATAGCGAGGCAAAGTACTGGCCTTATATTCTGACCATCGTGCATGTGTGGAAGTCGATCGGGTACTCCTGCATCATCTATTTGGCGGCCATCATCGGCATCGATCAGGAGTATTACGAGGCGGCAAAAATGGACGGCGCGAGCCGCTTGCGTCAAATTTTCAGCATTACGGTTCCGCTCATTACGCCGGTGATTACGATATTAACCTTGCTTTCAATCGGACGAATCTTTTACTCCGATTTTGGATTGTTCTATCAGGTTCCGCTAAATACGGGCATTCTGATGCCGGTTACTCAAACGATTGATACGTACGTGTATCGCGCGCTGATCAATCTAGGCGATATTGGCATGTCGTCGGCTGCGGGGATGTACCAGTCGCTTGTAGGCTTTACTCTCGTCATTCTCTCCAATGCGGTCGTGAAGAAATTCAACAAGGACAATGCGCTGTTCTAGGAAGGTGGGCTCCGATATGAACGACGGAGGCAAATGGTATCAAGGCTTTCTGCACGGATTCATGATTGTTTTGTCGGTTCTAACGTTATTTCCGTTCGTGCTGCTCTTGTCCGGCTCCTTGACGGACGACAACGAAATTATCCGCAGCGGTTATGCCATCATTCCCAAGATGCTTAGCTTCTCCGCCTATGAATATTTGTGGAGCGACGCGGCGGACATTGTCCGCGCTTACGGAATAACGATCTTTGTAACGGTGGTCGGAACGGTGGCGGGGCTATCCATTATCGCCTTGCTGTCTTATCCGCTTTCCCGAAGAGAGCTGCCATTCCGGGGACCGCTCGCCTTTTACGTCTTTTTTACGATGCTGTTTAACGGAGGGCTTGTGCCTACTTATCTGGTCTATACCAATATGTTCGATGTAAAAAACAGCATGCTGGCTCTGCTTGTTCCCGGACTGCTAATGAATGCCTTTTACGTCATCTTGATGCGGACATTCTTCGCCACATCGATTCCGCCTGCCATTATCGAATCGGCTTATATGGACGGAGCCAAGGAATTTCGCATCTTTCGGAGCATTATCATTCCGTTATCCACGCCCGTGCTCGCGACAGTAGGTTTATTCCAGACCATTGCGTATTGGAATGACTGGTTTAACGGTCTGATCTATATTACCGATCCGAAGCTGTTTAGCCTGCAGAATCTGCTTAACCGGATTTTGCTGGATGTTCAGTTCCTCCAGACCAGCCAGGATTCGATCGCGATGGGCACGCATATCCCGCTTCTATCCATGAGATTGGCGATGGCGGTTATCGGTATTATTCCAATCCTAATCGCTTATCCGTTCTTCCAGAAATATTTCGTCAAGGGAATTACAATCGGAGCGGTTAAGGGCTAGCTCCGGGTTTGACTTATCTATTAAAAATAAAGGAGAGATTCGAGAAATGGAAAAGGTACGTCTTGGCATTATCGGTTTAGGCGCGGAGGGCGGCATGTACGCGGGCTTCCTCACGGACGGCAAAGTGAACAATATGGTGCTTGGCGCTATTTGCGATATCGATCCGCTAAAGCGAACCATGGCAGTGGAGAAGTATCCGGAGATCCCTTTCTATGAGGACTATATCCAGATGATGGATAGCGGAGAAGTGGATGCCATTGTGACCTGCGTCCCGCATTACCTTCATCCTCAGATGGGCATAGAAGCGCTGAAAAGAGGCGTACATGCTCTCGTTGAGAAGCCGGCAGGCGTCTATACGAAGCAGGTGCGCGAACTGAACGAATTCGCGTCGACGAAGCCGGAGCTAACCTTTGGCATCTTCTTTAATCAGCGTACCAACAGTCTTTATCAAACGCTGAAGAAGCTGATAGAGGATGGCGAGATTGGCGCCATTCGCCGGACGAACTGGATGATTACTACCTGGTGGAGACCGCAAGGCTATTATGATCAAAGCGAGTGGAGAGCGACTTGGGGCGGAGAAGGCGGCGGCGTGCTTGTGAACCAGGCGCCTCATCAGCTGGACCTTATGCAATGGATTTGCGGGATGCCGGCTAAGGTATACTCCAAAGTGAAATACGGCTATCAGCGCGATATTGCGGTTGAAGACGAAGTGACGGCCATGTTCGAGTATGAGAACGGCGCCACCGGCGTATTTGTTACTTGCACGCATGATGTGCTTGGCACGGACCGCTTTGAGATTCTGGGGGATAAAGGGAAAATCGTAGTGGATGGCAGCCGCAAGCTCACCATCAAGCGTCTTGCCCGGCCGGAATCCGAGATGAGCAGCTCGATGAGCATGCAGGATGTGATGAAGATTTTTATGGGTCACTCGGGCAATGACATCTATACGGAGGAAGTGCTCGAGTTCAACGATGCCTTCGGCATCCAGCATATTTCCGTTATGGAGAACTTCGCCGCGAATATTATCGACGGTACGCCACTCATCGCGCCTGGCAGCGACGGCATCCGCGGCGTTCGCCTTGCCAACGCGATTCATCTGTCGAGCTGGCTGGGCAAGGAAATAGAGGTTCCGTTCGATGAAGAGCTCTTCCTTGCCGAGCTGAATAAACGCATAGTAGCAGAAAATAAATATCCGGTTAACGCATAAGAAAACGCGTATTGGAGGAGGAGACTACAATGAATAAGGGTAAGATCGGCGTTCAAATGATGATGTTAAAAGGCAAAGCGGAAGAGCTTGGCGTATATGAAACGCTGCGCAAAGTAAGGGAGCTCGGCTATCGGAGCGTTGAGGTATCGCAAATTCCCATGACGGCGGAAAACGTAGAGGAGCTTCGCAGAGCAAGTGTCGACTTTGATATCGAAATTGCTTCTTTAAGCGCAGCGGTTGAGCCTATGGTGCCTGGCATGCCGGGTGAGTTTCTGTCGACTCATTTCGAGAAGATCGTTGCCGACTGCAAGTCGCTGGATTGCAGCTATCTGCGCATTCCGATGCTTCCCTTCACCTCCATGGGCGATAAAGAAGCCGTACTGGAGTTCGTCCGCCAAGCGGACAGCTATGCAGAGAGTCTTCTCCGGCATGGCATCTCCCTTTATTACCACAACCACCACGCCGAGTTCCAAAAGTTTGACGGCGAATATTTGCTGGACATCATTAAGGATCATACCAAGCATTTGGGCTTTGAAATGGATGTCCACTGGGTGCAGCGCGGCGGGGAAAATCCGGTCACCTTCATTCAAAAATACGAGGGCCGGATTGCATTGATTCATTTGAAGGATTACCGCATTGGCGCTTTGAATTATGATTTTTCAAAAGGAATGGATATGCAGGAAATCATGAATGCCTTTAATAATATCGTGCAGTTCGCCGAGGTTGGCGAGGGCAGCCTCGACATCAGCGGCATTATGAACGCGGGAGCTGCCAGCGGCGCGAAATATTTTCTGGTCGAGCAGGATAACGTATACGGTAAAGATCCTTTTGATTGCCTGGAGACTTCCGCAAACAACCTGCGGAAGCTGGGTTACGGAGATTGGTTCTAACCCGGGCAGTTCGGTACTCCAAGTCTTAAAAAGAATGAATAGCCGCCCTTAAGCAGGGCGGCTTCTTTGCTCCATAAGTTATTGTACTGACCAGGAGACATTCTTTTACCATCGCCGTACGTTGGATTCCTTCCAATAAATTCAGCAAAATTAGAGTTCATTTGGAGCTACGCTGGAATCACTCCATCATAAAAGCCAGCAATGAGCCGAATGATCCGGATGGAGCTAATACTATTGGAGACAATCCAGTATAGATCGTCTACTCCACTAGAAAAGCCTCCTGATCCTGTACCAAATCCAACGGGGAGCTCTGCTGCCTGTTGTTGGGGGAGTATCGCCATGCAACTTTGCGGCTCTCCCTATCCACGTCTCATTCGACTTCACTGAATAAGGAGACGGCTGTTTTTTGTGCCGGAATTAACCGCGTTAATTCTTCAATTCCTGAAAACCGTACAAATGAATCTGAAAAATAGCCAATGCTTTTTGCCGGACGGGTCGTTATATTATTGTTTGTAATCGATTTCATTTTAAATGGAAGTCGCTTGCACAGCAAGAATCGTTACAGTTACAAACGGCCGATTAGGCCACGGAGACGACAATTCTATTAAGGAGGCTTGTTAATGAATTTGAAAAAAGTACTGACCTTGGCTGTGACGGCATGTCTTGCGGTGGGGATGATGGGCTCCATCAAGGTACAGCACGCGGATGCGGCTATCGGAGCAAGCGATTTTCTGAAAACAAACGGAAAGCAGATTAAGAACAACAATGGCAACGGCAATGTCGTCAGTCTTCACGGAACGAACCTGGGTGGCTGGATGATGGAAGAAAACTGGATGTCCCCGCTTGGCGGGACCGACGAGTGGACGGTCCGGGGAACGCTGATTAACCGGTTTGGCTCCTCCGCAGTGGATTCGTTGAAGGACAGCTATCAGGATTTATGGATTCAGGCAAGCGACTTGGACACGATTAAAAATATGGGTCTCAACTTTATCCGGGTGCCGATTTATTGGGAGAACATGATGAACCGCGACGGTACGATGAAGTCGGATACCGTATCGTTCGGCAACCTGGATTGGCTTGTATCTAACGCGCAATCCCGCGGTCTGTATGTGCTGCTTGATCTGCACGGGGTACCGGGCAATATGAACGGCTGGCAAAGCGGCGGTCGCGAAGGCGCAAACGAGCTGTGGAGCAATACCACGTACCAGAACTGGGTTGTGCAGCTGTGGCAGCGGATTGCCACTCACTATAAAGGCAACCCGACGATTGCCGGCTACGATCTGCTGAATGAACCGGTAAGCAACAACGGCAGCCTGTCGATCAGCCAAATGTACGACCGTCTGTACAAAGCCGTCCGCGCGATCGACCCGGATCATATGATTTACGTGGAAGCTTTCGGCTACTGGAACAATATCGAGGCTCCGTCGACATACGGCTGGACGAACGTGGTGTACGAGGTGCACAGCTATGACTGGAACGATACGGACTGGAATAGCCAGAACAACAGCATCAACCAGTGGTTCTCGGATATTATCTGGCATCAGAACAACTGGAATGTGCCGGTCTACTCCGGCGAGTTCACGTTGTTTACGCATAACGACTTATGGGAGAAATGGCTTTCCGGCCTTGATGCGCTTGACGTATCCTGGACGAACTGGTCTTATAAAGTAACGAGCGGCGGCAATTGGGGCTTGTACCAGAACAATACGAACCCGTTCCCGAACGTAAGCAGCGACAGCATTGCAACGATGCAAACGAAGCTGGCCAAATTCACGACCAACAACTTTACGCCAAATACGACCCTTATTAATATGTTCAAAGCTTACGCGAAGCTGAATGCGCCTTCCAGCCTGCAGGCAAAAGCCAATAATCTGTACGTTACGGCCGAAAATACCGGCGCTTCGCCGCTTGTAGCCAACCGCACTTCCGTTGGCACATGGGAGAAATTTATCGTGGTGACGAACGCGGACGGCACGGTATCGTTCCTGTCGCTTGCCAACAATAAATATGTCAGCGCCGATCTTAACAACAACGGCAGGCTGATCGCGCAGGCGCAAGGTATTGCGGCTTGGGAGAAATTCACCAAATCAACCAATGCCGACGGTACGGTATCGTTCAAGTCGGTTGCCAACAATAAATATGTCAGCGCGGATTTGAATCTTGGCATGCTGATTGCCAACCGCGACAGCGTCAGCGGCTGGGAAGCTTTCAACTTGACGGCTGCGCCATAAAGCCGGAATAAAAAATGAATCTTTGGAAGGCCGCCCTCCCGCAGGGCGGCCTTCTTTGTGCCAAAATGCCGTGTCCCATCTACCAGCAGATGAATCTACTAATAGAAAGAAGATACATGAATGACCCGAAGGAGGGGATGTCGTGCAAGGAAGAACAAAAGGAAATGCCCAAGGCATTGACGTATCCCATTACCAGGGAACGATTGATTGGGCAAAAGTAGCGGGCGACGGCATAACGTTTGCTTTTGTCAAAGCAACCGAAGGGGAGAACTATAAGGATTCAACTTTTCTGCAAAATGCCAACGGAGCGGCAGCGGCCGGACTTCTGGTCGGGGCTTATCATTTTCTGAGGGCAGCCTCCTCGGCTGCGGCGAAACGGGAAGCGCAATATTTTTATCAAACGGCCTCGCAAGCCAGCAACCTGCTATTACCTCCCGTAATGGATTACGAGACGAACTCGGGTAACCTTAGCGATGCGAGCATGAGCGCGGTAGCGAAAGCTTTTTTGGAAGAGGCGGAGCGGTTATTTGGCGTAAAGCCGATTTTTTATACCGGCAACGCCTTTGCGAATCATTTCGATACCTCTCTTAGCGGTTATCCGTTATGGATTGCCAGATATAATGCTTCCACGCCGCCGGATGATGCCAAGGCTTGGACCAAATGGACATTCTGGCAATACAGCGACGGAAGCTCGGGCGGTACCTTGCCTAGCGGTACCCGGAAGGTATCGGGCATTAGCGGTAATGTCGATCTGAATGAATATGCGGGTACGGAAGAGGATTTGCTTAGAGCTTATGCGCCGGAGGAGGATAAACCAATGACAGAAGCGGAAAAACAACAAATGGAGGAGCTTCAGCAGCGGATTGCCGCGCTTGAGACTCATGTTAATATTTCGGGTAACCAAACGCCGCCGAGCTGGACGAAAACTTCGACTTCGGCAGCCATGAAAGCGGGAATTATTACTTCGGTCAACGATAAAGGAATGCCGGAGTTTATTACGATTCAAATGCTGTATAACGCAGGCTTATGCAATGCCGAGCTGATCAAATTTTTCAAGGAGTTCAGCGCCGAAACGCGCAAAGCAATCGAAGATCTGCTGAAGAAAAAATAAATAAGAGAAAAAATCCCTTTCCGGTAGTCCGGAAGGGGATTTTTGTTGTTTTGCGGGGGGCTGGCACAGTATAGTAAAAGTGGTGAACGCCCTTGAAGGATATTCCATTATATAAACAAATTCAGGAAGCTATCAAAACGCAAATCTCCCTTGGGAATTTGCGTCCGGGTGACCGGATACCGTCCGAGACGGATTTGGCCGCGCAGTTCCACGTCAGTCTGATGACCACGAAAAATGCTTTGGCCGGTCTCGCGGAGGAGGGAATTGTCGTCCGCTCCAAGGGGAAGGGCACGTTTGTTGCCGGGCAAGCGCCGTACAAATTGTTTTCTCCGTCAGGTGAAGGAAGCGGGATAAAGCTGGAGCCCAGGGAAAACCGCCATTCGTCCGGCAAGCTAATCGGAATGATTATTCCTTCCATGCGTACGAAGGTGGAACAGCGCCTTTTGGACGCTATCGAGAATGCGGCTAACAGCTATGGCTATACGCTGGTGATCCGCGTATCCAGGGGCAGCACCGCCAAAGAGCTGCAATCGCTGGAGGATCTTGGCGCGCTCGGCATCGGGGGTTTAATCCTTTTTTCCATTGGAGCTCAGCATGAACGACAGACTATTATAAGGGCGGAGGAGCTCGAATGTCCGGTAGTCTTGATCGACCGTTACTACAACGATATGCCTGTCGTCAGCGTCTGCTCGGACAATAAGACGGGCGCGCGAAAAGCCGTATCGTATCTCTTCAGGAAGGGACATGATCGTCTTGCCCTGCTGACGCCGCCCGTAGAGCATAGCGTGATGGCCGACAGGATTGCCGGCTTCGACAGCGCAGTGACCGAATTCGGGCTGGAGCCATCATCCATTTTACGCTATACCGTTCCTTATGAGAGGTTTAACATTTCAAGGAAGGATGGGGCGGAGCTAATCAATCAATGGATGATAATGCATCATGACAGCTTCTCCGGCCTTGTTGCTACGGATGTGGAGCTTGCCCGATTGGCTTATCATGCTTTGAAAAGGATAAACCGGGCGGCAGATAAACAATTGGTTGCGTTTGATGATACCGAGATTCCGGAGGTTGCTTATATCCGTCAAAATGAAGCCGCAATCGGCGCCAAAGCCGTCTCGCTGCTGATGGGCCATATCGCTCGCGGAGAGCAGCTTCAAGGCAGGTTTGTTGTTCCGACTCAGCTGATTTTGCCCTCATAAATACAGAAATAAAGAAGGAGGTAGACCTATGAGGTCTGCCTCCTTTGATTTACGGATTAACCTTGAAATTATCGAACCGCGTATGATTATTCATCGTGCGCAGGCCTACCTTCCCGTGAGTAAACGGATTGCCGCTGTTATCGGTATAGGTGATTTTTGGAGTTGCCATATCGTTTACGTAGACCTTAATCGTCGTTCCCGAAGCGACAACCTTCATATGATGCCAAGCTCCCGCTGCCAGTGATACAGGGGAGGAGGCAACGCCCGCATAGTTGTAATTCATCTTGCCCAAGTAGACGCCATCCGGTTTGATAAAAGCATAGTAGCCTTGAAGATAATCCGGGTTGTTAACCAGCACGGTGCCGTTTGACGGATTATTTACTCTTACCAGGACGCCGGCGTCCCCGGTCGTGTCGACGAGCTTGATATCCGATTCAACCGTATAATCCGCCCAACGCTCATTGCCGATCGTTGTTTTGCCGAATACTCCTCCGCCAGCAGAGTCCAGCTCACCCGAATTGACGGACCAGTTGCCTTCAAATCTTGTCCAGCCGTTATCGTTGCCGTCATTAAAGTCATCCGACAGGCTGGTGATCGCATCTCCGCGGGAGAATGTCATGCCCGAGAAGTCGAATTCGCCTTTGACGAACTCAAAGCGCAGCTCATGATAACCGGCGGTCAGATACAGCCCTTTTTTGCTTGAAGTTGTCCACGTTTCCCAGTCGCCGGTGCTAGGAACGCCAACGACGCCGGTCAAGTCGGTAGCCCCGTCCCATAAGCGGTAGCTTGCGTCGGTAAACGTTGTCGCATGACGCACATCCAGATCGTAATAGCCGGTCTCCGCTACATTCACGCGGTATTTCAGCCATTCCCCGGTCTGATTCCAGCCCACGACATTTTTGCCTTCGGCTGCCGAGCTGCGGATATCGACCGAACCGCTGCGGTAAGCACCGCCGATATTGTCGGGCGTCAAATCATGATAAGCCGTTCCTTCTGCTCCGTTCATATAATGAACGGCCTCGATTTTACCCGGAAGAGGCTTGTACGCATTCCACGCGCTGCTTCCGTTCACTTTATTGCTGAAGGCGGTATAGCCAAAGTCCGCATGGGCATCCGTTGTGGTGTAGCCGATCTTGCCTCCGCCGATGCCGCTGACGGTCCGGGTTTGTTTTTTCATGCCATCCACATACACGGTGAAGCTGGTACCGGCTTTCTCAACGCGGATCTGATGCCACTTGGTATAGTCATAGCCCGAAGGCAGCGCGGAATATTGCCAGCCTTGGCTGACGCCGCCAACCACAAAGTTCGTTTCCAGACGGTTCAGGCTGCGGTTCAAGACGGCTGTTCCGTAATTGCTCTCATCGGTGTAGGAGAAGACGGTACCGTATACCGGATTGCTGCTGGTACCCTGCTTCATCTGCTTGGTGTTGAATTCCGCCGTATAATCGCCGGCAGTACCCGCGCTGGTAACCTGGCGGTAAGTATTGGTGTTCCCAATCGTATCCTGCCACATCAGCTCTTGATTGTAGATCCCCCAAGTACCGCCCCCGATATTGGTCCAGCCGGTTCCTATAGAAGTGCGGTTAAAGCGGTCTTCGAAATCCGCCAGCTCTGGATTTTGCTGGGAAGCCGTTGTTGGACCAAGGACCAGCATCTTGTCTCCGTTCCAGGCGATGCGGTCCAGATTCATTTTGCGGCCAGGGTAGGTCAGATTGCCATCCGATGCATGACTGTGGTAAACCATAAAATCCGAATCCAAGTCAGGACCTTTGATCACGCTGTTATGGCCAAGCCCGACATTCGAGCCTTCCGTGTCGATCAGAACCGGATTCTGGCTATCCGCCGGCGCGAAGCCGGTCGTGGGGCTGGCGCTGGTTGCGTAATTGACCCGGTATCCGGTGCTCCAGACATGATTGCCCGTGTAGGTCATATAATATTTTCCGTTGCGCTTGAAGGTTGTGGAGCCTTCCGTCCAGCCTGACATGGATAAGCCGGTTCCGACAGCGGCGCCAAAGGCGGTAGGGCTTGTCATCGGCCGTGCGTTAATCGTATTGGAGCCGGTCGAGTAGAAATACCATTTGCCGTCATCGTCAATAAAGACATTGCCGTCGATTCCCATGCCCAGATTGCCTGTCGCAACCGTAAACGGACCTGTTGGACTCGTGCTCTGCAGCACGTAATGACCACCTCCGCCAGGAGAGGTGTACATATAGAACATGCCGTTCCAGTAGACGACTTCAGGCGCATACGCTGCCTTGGTAATCGCTTCCGTCGTACATAAACCGCGATAGCTCCAGTCAACGAGATTGGTAGAGGACCATACTTTAACGCCGCTCTGATCGTCGACGGTACTGACGTAAAGATAATAGGTGCCGTTAAATTTCAAAATATACGGGTCGCCTTCGCCATAGAAATCGTTGTTCGCCCAATGCCAGGAGTCTGAAATCATAATCGGATTGCTGTACGCGCTCACGTGAAGCGGCATCAGCATGACAGCGGCGGCCGCGCCGACGAGCAGGGTTTTCCATTTTTTCAACCTCATTCATCTCCTTATCCTACTATAATCAACGCTTTGGTAAGCGTTTTCAAAAGTAGTATAGCAAACGTATCTTGCAGTCTCTTATATCTAATTAGATATAAAAAAACGGAGAAAGCCGGCTCTTCTGTTTCATCGAGCCGGCTGTCGGGACCAATAGCTATTATTTATGAGTTTGATTCGGTTCTGCTCTTATCCTTGTAATAAACATTGACCATAATATCCTGCTTGTAGTTGCCGAAGTGTCTGCCGAACAGGCTGATACCGCCGCAATGGCGGGCCGTCTCGAGAGAAGCGAGCTTGAAGCGGAAGTCCTCGCCAAGCTTCAGGCCGACATCCTCAAGAGTAACCTCGGACAGCTTGACGCCATCGAGGAACGTACCGGTCGCCTGAACGGACAAGCTTTTGAGCAGACCGTTTTGCGTGCCAAGCTGCCACCAGGAAGGCGTCAGAGCTCCGCGTTTGCTGCCGAAGTCCCCCGGGCAAGTCCATACGCCAACCTCAATGTCATTGATGTAAAAGCTGATATCGGAAGGCCAATTCTCGTTATACGAAGGGGCTTCCGAACAGAGCTCGAGCGAAATGTCCAGCTGGGAAGCCGCTTGTCCGGCATGCAGGTAATTCGGAACCCGGTATTCGACATAACCGCTGCCGAACCACAGATGCGACGCATTCATTCGTTCCGGATCGGAGAAGTACCTCGGATCGTCCACAAGTCCAAGAATCTTGCTCTCCGATGCAAGGCCGCAGGTTGGCTTAACCGCATAATCCGAATATTGGCCAATTGGGATTTCCACCGTATATTTGGTTTCCTCATCCAAAGCTTTTTCCGAAGAAGAAGTGCGAAGCTGCAGGGTAAGCGAGTCGATGGCGAGCGAGCACATTTTCGGACTCCCGCGTGTTCCTGACAGGCTTTCGGTCTTGATCAGGCCGCCTTCCTCCATCTTCTGAATATGCTTCGTCACGATGGCCGACGATAAGCCTAGCGTCTCCGCAAGCTCTTTGATGCTCATCGGTCCGTTATTAAGCAGCTCGATCATCCTCACCCTCGTCTCCGATGAAAAACATTCGAGCATCGTCATATATTTGGTGCTGACTTGTATATGCACGCCGGTTTCCTCGCTTTCCGTTGTCTTGGCTATTATATAACCTAATTGTTAATAAAACAACTTTTTAGTTGACGGTTAATAGGGCAGGCGATAAAATAGGCAACAGATTCATGTGATTTTGTTAATATAACAACTAACTGGTTAACTAATGGAGGCGTAACAGATGACAAACTTGCCAAGAGCCGAATACCCTAGACCTCAATTCAACCGTAACGCATGGGAATGCCTGAATGGGGAATGGGAATTTGAATTTGACGATGCGCGTGTAGGCGGGGAAGAAGGCTGGCATTCGGGCAGCAAGAGCTTTTCGAAAAAAATCCAGGTGCCGTTCAGCTTTGAGAGCGAATTAAGCGGTATTGGCGATCCGAATTTTCACGATGTGGTATGGTACCGCAGAAAGCTGGAAATTCCTAAGTCCTTCCAAAGTAAACGGGTTGTGCTTCATTTCGGCGCCGTAGATTACGAAGCCTATGTATGGGTAAACGGCCAATTGGTAGCTTCCCATGAAGGCGGTCATACGCCGTTTCAGGCGGATATTACAAATGCGTTGAGCGCGGACGGAGACAACACGCTTGTTGTCAAAGCCGTAGATTATGGCACTGACGTATTCCTGCCGCGCGGCAAGCAGTTCTGGGAAGAGAAGTCCCGCGCGATCTGGTATACGCGGACAACGGGGATCTGGCAGTCCGTGTGGATGGAGGCGGTATCGCCGGTTCATCTCCGCAAAGTGAAGTATGTACCGGATATCGATACCAATGAGATTCAGATCCGTTCGATTGTAGCCGGATTGGAGCAAGGTGCGAGGAACGTCAGCCTGTCGGTGAAGATTTCGTTCGCGGGGGAGGTTATGTCTGAAGATACTTTTCAAGTTCGCGCGGGCGAAGAGAGCCGGAAGATAAAGCTCAGCGGATTAAACGACCACGGCATGGATCGCCTTTGGTGGCCCGAGCGTCCTAACCTGTACGATGTCGAATACGTGCTGTCTGTTGACGGAGCCGAGGTTGACCGCGTAACAAGCTACTTCGGCATGCGGAAAATCTCGCTCGAGAACGGCAAGTTTAATCTGAATAACCGTCCATACTTCAGCAAGCTTGTTCTTGATCAAGGCTATTTCCCGGACGGCAACCTGACTCCTCCTTCGGACGAGGCGATCAAGCAGGATGTCGTGCTGATGAAGGAAATGGGCTTCAACGGCGCGCGTAAGCATCAGAAGGTCGAAGACCCGCGCTTCCTGTACTGGTGCGACAAGCTGGGGCTGATCGTATGGGGCGAAATGGCGAATGCTTGCGACTATTCCGAAGAATATGTCCGCCGCATTACGAAGGAATGGCAGGAAGCGATTGACCGCGACTTCAACCATCCATGTATCGCGGTATGGGTACCGCTGAACGAAAGCTGGGGCGTACCTAACATTCAGGTCGACGTTCGTCAGCAGCAGCATGCTCTTGCGATGTACCATTTGACCAAGTCGATTGACCCGACTCGCCTCGTGATCTCCAATGACGGCTGGGAAATGGTTGCAACCGACCTGTACAACATTCATGACTACGAGTGGAGACGCGAAGTGCTCGAAGACCGTTACGGCAGCGTGGAAAAAGCCGTATCGGCTATGCCGGCTAACCGCCGCCTTAGCGTAGCGGGCTACGAATACGACGGACAACCGATCATCGTTACCGAGTTCGGCGGCATTGCTTACAAGAAGAGCGACTGGGAAGGCTGGGGCTACTCCGGCGCATCCAATGACGAGGACTTTGTTGAACGTCTTCGCAACGTAATTCAGCCTCTTATCTTCTCCGGCGTTGTCCAAGGCTACTGCTATACGCAGTTGACGGACGTCGAGCAGGAGATCAACGGTCTGCTGACGTACGACCGCAAGCCGAAGGTACCCCTTGAGCTGATCAAAGCGATCAACGAAGGCAAGTAATCGCGGCTTCGGCGGCAGCTGGTTGACGATGATCGGCAGGTTTCCGCAGGAATTGGCCGAGTTTCGTCCAAAAAGGCACAATTGAGCTGGCTTAACGATGCGGCGCATCGTTAAGGTTCCACAAAAGCGAGGCACAAGGATGCTTAACGATGCCGCACATCATTAAGGTCCGCGAATTGGCCGGATTTCCGGCCAAAAAGGCACTATTGAGCTGGCTTAACGATGCGGCGTATCGTTAAGGTCCCGCCAAAGCAAGGCGCTTGAGCGCTTAACGATCCCGCACATCGTAAAGACCGGCGAATCAGCCGCTTCTGACAAACCCCGGACAGCACGAGAAAATTCTCCCAGCTGTCCGGGGTTTTGCATTCAGGCGGGGGACAAATTTTTCGCAACGATCTAAAAATATGTCCATTCCTTCTAAAAAAGCGACATGGGCGCGTTATCCCGGGCCAGCTAGAATGAGTATCAGAAAGAACGACACACACATTCTAGGGGGAAGCGAACATGAAGAAATCGATGAAGCTTTTGGGCACCTCGTTAATCGCACTTAGCCTTGTAGCGGCAGCAGGCTGCGGAAGCAACGGCAACAACGGTGGCAAAGACGCGGGATCAAACAACCAGGCAAACAGCGGCACAAACGCGGCTGCGGGAAATAGCGGGGACGCGAAAGCGGAGAAAGCCGACATCCTGTTCTGGACACCGTTCTCCGGTGCCGACGGCGAGTTCATGAAGAAGATTGTAGAGAAATACAACTCTTCCCAGGACACGTACAAAGTGAAGCTCGTCATTCAGCCGAACGGCGAGTACTACAAGCTGCTTGACGTAGCGATGAGCGCGGGCAAAGACCGTCCGGACCTGGCGATCATGCACGTTGACCAAATTCCGACTTACGTGAACAAAGGCCAGCTTCAGCCGATGGACGATCTGGCGGCGGCCGCTTCGATTAATAAAGCCGACTATGTAGAAGCACCGGTGAATTACGAGACAATCGACGGCAAATGGTACGGCATTCCGCTCGACATCCATCCGCTTGTCATGTACTACAACAAAGATTTGTTCGATAAAGCTGGGATTACGGCTCCGCCAACCAACCGTGCCGAATTCGAAGCCGACGTTGAAAAACTGACGGACAAAGCGAAAGGCGTATACGGCTATGTGGTTCCAACGCTTTGGCCGCAGCAATTTATTTTCCCGACGCTGGTATGGCAAAATGGCGGCGATCTGTGGAACGGCACGGACGTAGCCTACAACTCGCCTGAAGCGGTTGAGATGGTGCAATGGATGCGCGGTCTCGTAGACAAAGGCGTATCGCCGGGCAACGTTCAACAGGACGGAGAGAATACGCTGTTCCTGCAAGGCAAAAACGCGATTCAATTTAACGGTCCTTGGATGAAAGGCCAATTCGACGAAGCGGGCATCAACTACGGCGTAGCTCCGGTACCGCAAATCGGCAAGGCTAAACAAGCGGTATACGCAGGCTCCCATAACTTCGTATTGCCTAAAGGCGTAACAGACGCAAATGTCGTGAAAGGCATCGGCGACTTCCTGAAATACGTATCGACCAACTCGATGGATTGGGCGGCTTCCGGCCAAGCGCTGGCTTCCAAGCCAATGCTGGAAAGCGCGGAATTCAAAGCTCTCGACATGCAAAGCAACGTAGCGAAATCGTTCGATTACGTTCAATTCGCGCCAAATGTACTGAACTGGGGAACGATCTCCGATCCGATCTGGGGCGAACTGAGCAACGCGCTGCTTGGCAAGAAGGACGCTCAAAAAGCGATGGACGATGCCGTAGCGAAGTCCAGACAAGCGATGAAAAAATAAGTAACGGCAGGACGAAGAGGCTGACAACCAGCTTCTTCGTCCCTCTGTTTATACCTTTAATCCGAATGGAGGAGCTGTAATGGTCAAGAGCTCTTTGCAATCCCGCTTAACGTCTTCCTTGTTCGTACTGCCGTACCTGCTCAGCTTTTGCGCTTTTCTGCTGATCCCGATTTTATACGGCATTTATATTTCGTTCCATAACTTCGAGCTGCTGTCGGATTCGCATAAATTCGTGGGTTTCGATAATTACGTTAAAATCTTTACGCCCGGCTCTTATTTGTTCGAGCAGTTTACGACCGGTCTTTGGAATACGGTGCAATTCGTTCTGTATTCGGTCCCGCTTTTGGTTGTTCTGGGCCTTGCGCTCGCTTTGCTGCTGAATCAGCTGCCGAAGCGGATCCGCGGGTTGTTCCGAACGTTTTACTTCATGCCTTACGCCATCTCAGGTTCGGTAATGGCCGTGATCTGGCTAATGATGTTTGATACGAACGCGGGCTTCCTGAACGGATTGCTGGCCAAGCTTCACATTGATCCGGTTGCGTGGCTAACGGATTTGCCGTGGGTGTGGGTGTCGCTCGTATTGACTACGCTGTGGTGGACGATCGGCTTTAATATGATTATTTTTACCAATGCGCTAAACGAAGTGCCGGAGGATTATTACGAGGCGGCTTCGATTGACGGCGCGAATGCTTGGAAAAGGTTCGTCAGCATCACCCTGCCGTCGATCCGACCGGTTATGCTGTTTATCATTATTACTTCGACGATTGCCTCGTTTAACGTGTACGCGCAGCCGTTCCTCCTGACTCGGGGCGGTCCCGGGGACAGCACGAAGGTACTGCTTATGAACGTGCTGGACGAAGCGTTTAAAGGCAAGCAGGTCGGCTCCGCTTCGGCTATGGCGATTCTGATGGCGCTTATCATTATTATCGTGTCGGCTGTCCAATACAAAATCGCTTACGGAAGGAAGGAGTAGAAGCATGAAAAAAACATTACTTGTTCTCGTAGCAGTCATCATAGCGGTTATTTTCCTGCTTCCGCTCATCTGGATGTTGTCCACTTCCTTCAAGAACGATTTCGAGGCACTTGCCGGACAGATGAGTCTGATTCCGAAAAAACCAACGTTCGAGAACTACCTGGACGGGTTAAAAGGCAACCTGATGAACGTTCCGATTACGCGCTGGATCTCGAACTCCTTGTTCGTAGGCGCCGCTGGCACGGCGATTGTGCTGCTCTTCTCGTCAATGGCGGCCTACGCGCTTGCCCGTCTGCAGGATTTGCCTTTTAAAAAGCTGATGTTCCCAATGTTTATCGGTTCCATGATGATTCCCGGCGTCCTGACGTTCCTGCCGATGTATATGGAATTTAACGCGCTTGGCTGGATTAATACGTACGCGGCGCTTATTCTTCCTTATTCGTCCGGCGCATTTGGCGTATTCCTGCTGTTCCAGTTCTTTACGGCGTTTCCGAAAGAAATCGAAGAGGCCGCACGGATCGATGGCGCTAACAAATGGCAGATCTACTCCCGTATTCTGCTTCCTGCTTCGGTATCGATTATGGTTACGCTCGCGATCTTTACCTTTATGGGCATTTACAATGATTTCGTATGGCCGCTTTATTCCACAACCTCGCCGGAGATGCGCACCATTACGGCCGGCATTGCGATGATGGCACAGGGCAGCTATACGCAGGCATACGGCAAACTAATGTCGATGACGGTTATTGCGACGCTGCCGGTATTCATCATCTTTATCGTAGGCCAGCGTTCCTTCGTTAAAGCCATTACGCAAGCCGGCGTGAAATAGTAAAAAAATTATTGCTTACGAAGTAAGAATTGCATTCGCAATTCTTTAGGCTGATGCTTACGAAGTAAGAATTGCATTCGCAATTCTTTTTAGGAGGTCTCCAATAATTGAACGCAAAACGATGGGCTGTCCTGACAGCAGCGTTGTTGCTGGTCGCGGCGGCTGGTATAGGAGTGTGGGCAATGAAAGACAACGCATACGAAGCAAGCCAGATAGCAGCCGATTACAAAGGCCATGGCGGTACGTTTAAAAATACGCTGGCGGAGATCGATACGCCTGACCCCGCCGTGGTGTACAAGGACGGCTACTATTATATGACGTTTACGCATAACGGCGCGGATGTCATGGTCATGAAATCCCGTACCATCGATTTCAAGCAGGCTGAGCGGAAGGTTGTCTGGTATCCGGCTATCGGAACCAACTATTCGGCTGAGCTGTGGGCGCCGGAAATCCAGTTCATTCAAGGGAAATGGTACATCTATTTCGCCGCGGACGACGGTCAGAACGAGAACCACCGGATGTTTGTCCTGGAAGCGGACACCGATGATCCGATGGGCAGCTATACGTTTAAAGGCCAGGTGAAGGATGATACCGATAAATGGGCAATTGACGGACTTGCGATGGAGCTGAACGACAAGCTTTATTTTGTATGGTCCGGCTGGGACGGCGATATTAACATACAGCAAAATACGTATATCGCGCCGATGAGCGATCCAATGACTATCAGCGGTCCTCGCGTCCTTTTATCCGAGCCTGACCTGGAATGGGAGAAAGCCGGAGGTCCCCCATATATTAATGAAGGACATTCGATTCTCCATCATAATGGCCAGGTTCATATCGTGTATTCGGGCGCAGGCAGCTGGACGCCGTTTTACGCGCTTGGCATGCTGTCGCTGAAGGAAGGCGCAGATCCGCTGGTGGCTTCGAACTGGACAAAAGCGCAGGAGCCGATTCTGAAGATGGATGAGGACGCCGGCGTTTACGGTCCGGGACATAATTCCTTTGTAACCTCGCCGGACGGTACGGAGCAGTGGATCGTTTATCACGCAACAACCGCGCCTACGGATGGCTGGGGCAACCGGAAAGCACGCGCGCAGAAGCTGGCATGGGATGAAGCGGGAAATTTGCAGATCGGAAAGCCGTTAAGTCTGGATACAGCAATTGAGGTTCCTGCGGGAATGGGGGTCTTCAAGGCGGCGGCAGCATCTGCTGATCTAAGCTTTGATCTAATCCCTTCTACCATTCATACTACGGCACCTCTTCTTATTCACTATCAGAATGATACGGGTGAAAAGCTTCAAGCAAGCGTTAGCGTCAATGGTGAACAAGCCGTTGACGTTGAGCTTCCCGAAACGGATGGGACGGGTTACGCTTATGCCGACGTTTCGCTTGCAGCAGGCATGAATGAGGTTCATATCGCAATTGCCGGCGGGCAAGGCAAGATTGATGCCATTGAGCTTCCAAGATATGAAGCGGAGTATGCCGCAGCGGGAGCGCATGGCGAGGCGGAGGAGAATCTGTTCTCGTCAGCGGGAGGCAAAGCCGTGATTACGCCGGGTGAAGGAGAAGCCTTGCGTTTTGCCAACATTCAAGTGCCGGTAAGCGGAGCTTATGAGATTAGGCTTGCGGGCGCTAACACCTCCGGCGATGATGCGGAGCTTCAAGTTCGCGTGGACGGCAGCGGCAGCAAAGCGAAAAGGATGGTTTTTCCAGATGGAAAACGCAACAATTACCAGACACAATCCGTCACCTTGCAATTGAAGGCGGGCAAGAACGCCATTATACTTGAGAATGCGACAGCAGAGGTGCATGTCGATTATATGGACATCTTGAGAAGTTCCGCACAATAGGATAACGCTTACGAAGCAAGAATTGTTCAGCAATTCTACTAAACTATTTGCTTCACAATTCTTTAAGTAACGCTTTCGAAGCAAGAATTGTTCAGCAATTTTACTATCCTAAATCCTTCACAATTCTTTAAGTAACGCTTTCGAAGCAAGAATTGTTCAGCAATTTTACTATCCTAAATCCTTCACAATTCTTTTTAGGAGGCGCTGGTCATGAAAGGCTTGTCCTTTCGTTCTTATCTTACATCAGGCTTAAGTATCATCATCGCGGCAAGCCTTACCTTGACTGGCTGCAGCCATAGCAATAACGACGTTTCGGCATCCGCCGAGCCGAAAGCATCCGCTATCCAACTTAATTATTGGACCCCCTTCAGCGGGGGAGATAATTTGTTTATGACCGAGATGGTCGATCAATTCAATAAAGAACACGAAGACATTCAAGTCGTCCAGATGAATTCAAGGCTGGACGACTATTACTCGCGGTTGCGAACGGCCATTCTTTCCGGCAACGCGCCGGATGTGGCCATTATTCACGCAAGCTCCTTGCCTCAATTCGTACAGAACGGTTACATTGAAGATTTATCCGGCCCGGCACAAGAAGCAGGTCTGGATTGGAACGTATATAACAAAGCTGGCATGAAGGCCGTCTCCTTCCAAGGAAAGCCGTACGCCGTTCCGCTGGATACCCACATGCTTGTCATGTATTACAACAAGACCTTTCTGGAGCAGGCCGGTGTTCTTGACGCGCAGGGCAAGCCGGTGCTTCAAGGCGGGGAAGACGGATTTACCCATTTCCTGCAACAAATCCGTCAGGCCATTCCTACAGATGTCGCTCCGCTTGCCCAGCCAAGCACCCGGATCGATGCCGTATGGCTGTGGTGGAGTCTGTATAACCAGATTCAAGGCGGCGGGAAGTTCTATAACGCGGAAGGCACAAAGGCGGTACTTAACAACCCGGCTTCACTGAAGGCATTGAATTATATAGAAGAGCTGTATAAGAGCAAGCTGATTCCGCCTAATATTCCGGATTCTTTCAAGCTATTTAATGAAGGAAAAGCGGCAGTGCTGATTACGGGCGTATGGGCAACGGGCGCGCTTGAGAAAAATGACGCCTTGAACTTTGGCGTTGTGCCGCTGCCAACGATCTATGATAAGCCCGCAGCTTGGGCCGATTCCCATACGCTGGCGATTCCGTCGCAGCATGATATGTCACAGGAGAAGCGGGATGCCGCGATGCTGTTCATGAAATGGCTGGCCGAGCATGGCGCCAAGTGGGCGGAAGCGGGACATGTTCCTAGCGCCAGCGCGGTGATGGATACGGAAGCGTTCAAGTCGCTGAATTATCGCAGCGATTACGCGGCTGCCGCCAATTCCGTCGTTTTCTGGCCGAAGCATACAAAGCAGCATAGCTTTATAGAAGTCATTATCCGGCAGTTCGAACGGATGATCTACGGTCAGCAGACACCGGAGCAGGCGCTCCAGGCAACCGAAAAGCAAATCAACCTAGAGCTGTCGAAATAAGCGGGGTGAGCGATGATGACGATCTTTAGACGCTTACAGCAATGGTTCAAAAATCTGGCGCTTGCCCGCAAGCTTATTCTCGTCAACGTGCTTCTGATTGTGGTACCGCTGGGAGTGATCGGTGCGTGGTCCTTCTCGATTTTTGCCTCCAAGATGGAGGAGCAGGTAGGCAAGTATCAGCTACAGATGCTGAAGCAGGTGACGCTGAATATCGATACGTACATGAATGAGCTGAACCGGCTGTCGTTGATGCCGTATCAATATCAGGAAATTCTGGATTTTCTCGCAACGTCCAGAAAACCCGGTGAAGCCTTGTCCCTGCAGGAAATCGATGATTTGAACAACTTTGTCTCCAAAGTGTTTCTGAACGGACGTGTCGATATAATGGGCATTTCCTTGTTCGGCGAGCATGGCGCCTCTTATGTCGTGCTGCCGGAAAGCCAATACATGACGACGTACCAGCTTGGGGGCAACACGGATTGGCTGGAGAAGGCTAAGGGCCGCTTCGGCCAGCCGACTTTTATAACAACACACGAAGTGAAGTCCACAAGCGGAACGGCCTATCAAGTATTCTCGATTGCCCGCGAGCTAAGGAGCTTCGACAGCGGGGATACGCTTGGTTATATCGTGATTGATATCGATCCCGCGGAAGTGCGCAAGCTGCTGTCTCAGGTCAGCCTGGGGAGCAAGGAGTCGCTGTACATGACGGACAGTGCCGGAGATCTGGTGCTGCGCAAGGAAAAGACGACGATCTATCCCGTTATCGAAGGTTTATCGGATGAAGGCGTCTCTCATCATAAAGTAGACGGAAAAAGCCTGCTTGTCGCTCATGTCAGCTCGGAGGTAACGGGCTGGACGACCGTTGGCGTCGTACCGGTATCGGTGCTGATGAAGGACAGTTTCGTGGTCCGCAACTCGATCATACTGGTTGGCGGCATTTGTATCGGACTTGCCGTGTTGCTGTCGGTTTTTATCGCGTTCCGAATTACAAGTCCGCTCCGGATGCTGCGGTCGCTTATGCGCAAGGTAGAGCGGGGCGATCTGAAGGTATCGTTCCCCGTCCGGCAGTGGGACGAGGTTGGCCAGCTGGGCAATGCCTTTAACATGATGGTGTCTCGTCTGAGCGAGCTGGGTTACCGGCTGTACGAGACGGAAATCAGGGAAAAGGATGCCGAGATCGCAGCGCTGCAGAGCAAGATTAATCCGCATTTTCTGTACAACACGCTTGGTTCGATCTCCATGTATGCCGAAGTGGAGGGCAATAGGGAAGTGGTTACGATGACGAATAATTTAAGTCGCCTGCTTCGGTATTCGTTAAGCGGGCGCAAGGAAACCGTGACGCTGCGCGATGAGCTGGACCATGTAAAAGGTTATATGACCATTCAGAAGATGCGTTACGAAGACCGGATTGATTTCCGCCTGGAGGTGGATGAATCGTTGTACGGCTGCCCGGTTATACCGCTTATGATACAGCCGATCGTAGAAAATGCCATTAATCACGGGCTTGATAAAGGGATTGGCGAAGGAAGGATTCAATTATCTTGCTATCAGGAGCAAGGAATGCTGACGATCGTCATTGAGGACGACGGCATAGGCATGACCAGCGAGCAGCTGAGCGCGATGCGCAAGCGAATGGATAAAATCCATGACCTCGGAGGCACCTCCGGCAATGGCCTCATGAACGTTCACCGCAGAATTCGTCTGCATTACGGCGAGCAATACGGTCTGCAGCTGGAGAGCATGCCGTTCCAGGGGTTAAAGGTCATCTTAACGATGCCAATCGCTTTTTCAATGACGGGATAGGGAGGAGCACTGGTACATGCCAAACATTCTGATTGTTGACGATGAGGCGATATTCCGCAGGGGACTTCGTAAAATGATCGAGTCCTCTTCCGGCAGCTGGGAGGTTGCAGGCGAAGCGAAGGATGGGTACGAAGCTCTGGAAATGATGGAGAGCCTCAAACCCGACGTGTTATTGACGGATATCCGGATGCCCCGGATGGACGGACTGCAGCTGATTCAAATCGCGAAGGAGCGGTTTCCGAAGCTGCTTGTTATCGTTCTTAGCGGCTTTGACGAATTTACGTATTTGCAGCAATCGCTCCGCCATGGAGTTCGGGACTATCTGATGAAACCCGTGGAGCGGGAGGAGTTATTCAAGACGCTGGGGAAGCTGGAGAGCGAGCTCGTCAAGTTACAGAAGCAGGTACTTGAACCGTATGCAGCGGAGCCGGCCGATGCGCGGATCATCCGCCAGCATGTAAGCGAGCATCTGGTGGCAGGGCTGCTGAAAGGCTACGTGAACGAGACGGATCTGGCCTTGCTGGCGAGAATCGGCGTTACTTTTCAAGAGCCGTGTTTTGCCTGCATGATTATCAAGCTGGATAAAGATCTGCTCGATAAGGAGCGGTATGAGAAAGCGGACCCAAGCTTGTTTCAGCTGTATATTCAACAGATCGTTCAAGAGCTGTTGGATCAGCGGGCAAAAGGGTTTTCGTTTATTTTATCCGATACAGAGGTTGTTGCGCTTGTTAATCTTCCCGGTCAGCCGGGGGCAGGTGACCCGCTGTTCGAACTGTCGGAGACGATCCGCAGGCGCATGATCTCCTTGTCGAGATTAACCGTAACGATTGGACTGGGCAGAACCGTTGGCGGAATCAAGGAAATTCCGCAATCGTTCCAGGAGGCGAAGATTGCCCAGCTGCACCGTTTAATCGTGGGCGGCGACCGCGTGATCAGCTATTCGCGGATGAAGGATGGCGAAGAGGAGATGGCTTGGAGCCCCCTTCTTGAGCTTCCGCATGAGCTTCTCGAATCCTCGATTCAGGAAGGCAAGCCGGTACAGACAAGACAATACGCGGCTGCGTTCATTACGACTCTCTGCTCGCAAGCCAGAAGTCCGGAAGTCATTCACCAGCAGATTTGCAAGCTCCTGATTCACGGGTATGAGGAAGCGGAGAAGCTGGATCTAACGCAAAGCTGGCTGGGCGAACGTACGATTCAGGCGGTGCTGCTGGAGATTTGTTCCCTCACTTCCCGCACGGAGCTGATCGATTGCTGCTGCGCTTATCTGGAGAAGCTGGCCGCATGTATCGCGAGCGGGCAGAAGAACGCCGACCATGATCCCATCGAGAAAGTCATCCGGTACGTGAACCAGCATTATCACGAGCCATTGTCGCTGACGCAAGTCGCGGAGAAGGTTTATCTCAACCCGGCGTACCTGTCGACGTTGTTCAAACAGCGGACGGGTAGCTCGTTAGTCGAGTACTGGACGGAGCTTAGAGTTTCCGAAGCGAAGAGGCGTCTTGTCTCCTCCAACGAAAAGGTGACGATTATCGCCGAGAGCACGGGATTCGGAAATATCCGCCATTTCAACCGGGTATTCAAAAGCGTCACGGGCCTCGCCCCGATTGATTACAGGGAGCAAGCCAGGTCGGTGAAGGTATAGAGATTAACAGCCTGCAGAACCGTTCATGCTCTGCAGGCTGTTTTGTTTTTCGCAGGAATGGCAGCTTTCCGCAACAAATCAATTTCCCTTGCGTCTTTACTGTGGAATTATTTGGAGGGAGGTTGCGTCTTGGGCATAAAATCAAAAATAGTGCTGTTCTGCTTTATCATTGCGTTATTATTTTGTACCTTAATAATCCTTCGACAAAGCGGTGAGCAAGGCATGGAAAGGGCCGCGCTTTCCCTGAACCAGCCGATGGCAAGGGTTGCTCATATCGAAAAGCTGGGGAAGAAGAACGCCATTGTGTTTTATGACTGGGGCACTAATCCGCAGTATTTCGGAATCGCGCGATTGAAGAAGAATATATTCGGCTGGCATTTGACTGGCGGCTCAACTTCAGCCGAGCCCAAGGAGCATAAGTTTGGCTGGTCTTTTAACGGTTTAAAAGGCGATGTTCCGCATTACGCAGGTATGTATTCCGGGAAAATCTATGATCCCCAGATTGCAAGCATGTGGATTAAGAGCAGGTCGAGCGGTAAGGAACTGCCCTGCCAAATTATTGAATACGGGGCCGGAGAGAAGTTCTGGTTCTATTTATCGGAGGAAGAGGAGGGGCCTGATTCCGTTATCCTTGCACGTTCGGAGACCGGCGAGATTTTGGAGCAGTATCCAAGCGTATAAGGGAAAAAGCTTTCCTAACGCTTCTATGAATAGAGCGAAGGAAAGCTTTTTATTATGTTGAGCGGTCTTGTTACGCCCGAGAACGGATTTCCTGGCGCATGAACAGCACATAAGAGATTGCAAAGCAGATTGCCGTCTCGGCAATGAGACAAATAAGCTGCGGCCAGGACAGCAGGATGCTTTGCATAAGAGGCAGAGGACTTGCTATCGCCCCAACAACCTGCTCGGTGGTCAGCGGGCCAAGCGATCTGACGCCGGGCATCAGCAGCGTGCTTGTGGCCTCCGAGAACAAATATGAAGGAGAAATCCGATTAAGCAGAAGCATCCAGTTGAAGTGGCTAATCTGAGCTCCGATTCCGGCGGAATCAGCGGGCGCAGTCGCTTTATCAATCAGCCCGATAATCATGCTGTAGAACACCGAGAAGAAAATCCAAAGCGCGATACCCGACAACGCGGATGTAGCCGTCTGTCTGAATCGGATGGAGAAGATAATCGAAAGGTTCAGCCAGAAGCCCACATAAACAATAGCTACGATGAGGAAGCATAGGACGCGAAGCACTTCCTCAGGTGTTGGCGGATAACCAATGACAAACAGCCCAAGTCCCATGACAAGCAGCCCTAGAGAAAACAGCGCAACGGAGATTAACAGCAGTGAAGCCGTAAATTTCGCCAGGATAAAGTCATCCCGGTACAAAGGCTGCGACAGCAGTCTGCTTAGCGTCCCTTTGCTGCGTTCCGTATTGACGGCATCAAAGCCGAGAGCGATGCCAATCAGCGGCCCCAGAAAAGAGACGAAGGTTACAAAAGTCGGCAGCGAGCCGTCCGATGCGGTGAACATTTGCAGAAATAAAAAGGAGATATCGGTCTGCTGCGATTTGACGCCGGCTTGAATAGCGGTGACTGCGGCATAGATGGAACCTATGCAGGCCAGCGTAATAATGCCGATTAGAATGGTGAAGCGCCAGCTCCGCAGATGGTCGCCAAATTCCTTCTGGACCAGCACCCAAAAGGGAGAGTGATTGCGGCGACTGTTTTCAAGCGGTTGGTCTGAGCGGCTGTTTAACCGTCCGGCAAGTTTTTTCCACAAGCCGTTATTGAATGCTGTTGCTGCGTTCAAGCTGTCCCCCTCCTTCGAAATAACGGTGATAAATATCGTCCAAACCGTATTGCTTGCGGCGAATGCCGAACAAGGAAGCTCCGCAGTCGAGCACCGCCCGCGCCGCCTCAGATGTAAGATCACGCGTGCCTGTCAGTACGGCGTCCAATGGCTGAGCGCTGCTATAAGCACGATCCCAAGCGGCAGGACCTTTATAGGTAAGAAGACTATCCAGGCTGGAAAGACGTTCATCCAACTCCTTGGACCACGGGGCGGCGGACAACACGACCGTTACGCTGCCGTCATCGTCCAGCTGCTTCGCCAGGGATTCGATGTTGCCGGAAGCAATCAGCTTGCCTTGAACAAACAAACCTACCCGGTCGCATATTTGCTGAACCTGATGAAGGTGATGAGAGGACAGCAGGACGGTAAGTCCTTCGTTCCGGCTTAATTGTTCAATCAGCTCCAGCAGCTCGCGCACCCCTTCCGGGTCAATGCCTAGCGTGGGCTCGTCGAGAATAATAATTTCAGGCTTCTTGATCAGCACATCGGCAATGCCAAGCCTTTGCCGCATCCCTCTCGAGAATGCGCCAACCCTCTTGGTCAGCGTATGCTGAAGGCCAACCCGCTCAAGCAGCTCCAGTGCCTGAAATCTGGCATCTTGGATAGGAATGCCGTTTAGTCTTGCCGTTAGAAGCAAATTGTCAAGCGCCGTACGGTCTTCATAAAATCCCACATCATCCGGCATATAGCCGACTCTTCGTTTTACCTCAAGCGGCTGCCTTGCCGGATCAAGCCCGCACACCCGGACTTTTCCGGAGCTGGGCTCCGTCAGCCCCAGCATCATCAGAATGGTTGTTGTTTTGCCCGCGCCGTTGGGGCCAAGAAGTCCGTATACTTCTCCTCTTTGTATCGTCAGATCCAGCTGGCTCACGGCGGTTTGCTCGCCGTATTTTTTCGTCAGCCGGGACATTTCAATAATCGGTACCTGGGCGAATGACTCCATTGTTACCGCCTCCCGAATTTACGGAATAAGCCGTAGATCGCCGCGATAACAGCCAAGATAATGACAATGCCGATCCAGCCCCAGAGGACCGAGGATTTCACGGCGACGCGGAACTGCGCGTCGGCGGATTTTTCCGGGGAAGCAGCATTGACGTTTACCACGTAGTCGCCTGCGAGCGCTTTTTTGTCCGCTTTAATGGTGGCTTGCACATGGGCGGTTTCTCCCGGCTTGATGGAAGCAATGGTCGAAGGCTCGAAGGTAACCTCCCAGTCGGTTGGGCTTTCCGCGGTCATGGCCACTTGCTTAAGCTCCGCTGATCCTTTGTTGGTGACGACCAGGTCAAGCTTGCGCGTGGAGCCGGCGGTCACATTTGTGCTTAATAGATCGTTAGGCGTGGTTAACGCCAGGTCGTAAGTGCCGGTTACCACGGCTTCTACCGTTGTGCTGCCGTTCGTGGAGTTATTGGAGGCGGATATAGGGATGTCATAAGTACCGGCCTTAACCGATTGAGGCGGTTTTGCGCTAATCGTAATCGTCTTCTCGCCGTTGGCGTCGACCTCAACCGAGGTCACGCTGTTGCTTCCGTCGCTGAACGTAACATCCCAGCCGGCTGCTGCATTAGCAGCAAGCGCGTAGGTTTGTTTTTCGGCTGTGCGGTTGCGAAGCGTCGCGCTGAAGGTAAAGGTAGAATCCGAATGCCCCTGCATATTGGGCTGATCCGTCGTTAACTCCGTACGGAAGGTACCCTGCTCGGAGACTTGAACGGCAAGCGGGAGAACGCTGCCGTCCGCATTCATTTGAAACTCGTATACGCCTTTGTTAATTTCGAGCGGAACATCCAGCTGCAGGTTTACCGTCTGGGATTCACCGGGTTTAACCGCGATTTTGCTTACGGTACGCCCTCCGGCCGTCAGCTCGTAATCCCACTTATTGCCCTTCTCGTCGAAACCAAGATCCACCGTCTGGGTAGACGAGCCGTGGTTGATAATATCCACCGAATAAGCGATCGAATCCCCCGGCGGCGCGGATAATTGAAGATACGGCGTATAAAGCTCTACCGCCGCTGCTGCCGAGACCGGCATTGCGCCTGCTCCCAATGAGACGGCACCTAATGTCATTCCTAGCGCAAGCAAGTATTTAGCGCTTTTTTTGCGGCATGCTTGAAGCATGCGATCCCCTCCTGTAGCTCGGAAATTTTGACTGCATCGCCTTGAAGCGTACGTAATCGGTACGAATGGCAACGGAGATTGGATTTGCGAACCTGAAAAAAAATTTATTTTTCCTCTGGCGGAAATTCTGGTAAAACGTTAGATAGATGAGGTTGATCCGGTTAGCGAGGGAGGAATGGCGATGAGCCGCTTGGAGGATATGAGCGAGGTTCTTCGCGACATGTGCGAGGGCGAGGTAGACGCCTTTGACCGTTTTTATGCCAGATATGCACCGCTTGTCATGCAGGTTGCGCTGCGTATGCTGGGAGAACGGATGGAGGCGGAGGATGTTTGCCACGATGTGTTTCTTGAAGTGCTGAGGCGGGGGAAGGATTACAATCCCGGGCGCGGATCGCTGGAGGCATGGCTGGCGGTTATGACCAGGAGCCGATGTCTTGACCGTTTGCGCAGATCTAAACGGATAGCCGAGAAGGATAAGGAGCTTGGGCAGGATGACGCCGCAAGCAGCAGAAGCTCGGAGGAAATTGCCCTGCAGCATTTGGAGCGGGAGGAATTAAACGAAGCGCTTATGAGGCTGCCCCGTAATCAGCGGGACGCGGTCGCATACAGCTATTACAGCCCGCATACGCAGAAGGAGCTGTCCGCCGCCTGGAACGTACCGCTTGGCACCGTAAAATCGTGGGTGCGATACGGATTAAACAATATGCGGAAGCATCTGGAGCGAAGGGGAAGCGACCGGAATACCGGAGTAGAGGAGGGGCGGAGATGACCGGCAAGCCGAAAGACCAATGTACGGTTGGATATTGCGAAGAACAATGGATTGATTGGCTGCTCGGGAAACAGACCGGCGTGAGATACGCCCAGATGGCCAATCATCTAAATACATGCTTTGCCTGCAGGGAAAAGGTATCGGAGTGGCAGTCTATTCTTGCGCCTGCTGCTGCAAATGAAGGAATCGGGCAGACCGCGGAAGACAGATTTCCGTCGGATCGGATCCGGAGGAGCTTGAGATCTCATGTTCAGCGACGCGGTATCGTTAAACGGCTGCGAAGCGGCTGGACTTCCCGCAGCAAATGGGCGGCCGCGCTTGTCTCCGCCGTCATTGTCGTCGTCTGTGCGGCCTGGTTGTATAACAGCGTCCGGCAGCCTGCTGATCAGCGCAATCATTATGTCGCCGCGCACGAGCCCGAAGCATTGGCCTTTATAAACGCACCGGAGACGGCCAGCTATAAAGTGCATCCGTATAACAATGAGCTGGGTGAAGGGTATATCTGGTTTAACAGCGACTCCGGCGAAATGCTGGTCCTGCTGGATGGCATGTTGTCGAGCCGCGATTACGACATACAGGCATGGGCGCTGGAAGGCGGCAGCCGGGTTAACCTGGGATTGCTCGAGCAGTCGGAGAAGAAGCACGCCCATCTCTATGTGAAAGCCGGGGCATTGGTCAACGCAAGCCAGCTTGCGCTTACCATTGAGCCGTCGGGAGGCAGCGTAGAGCCAACCTCGCCGGATGCGTTCCTGTTTAAGATGGAGCATTAGCGCTAGAGCAGCAGCTGCTCCATCTTGGAGACCGTTTGTTCATCAGCCGGAAGGTTAATGGTGACGGTAAAGTGGGGAGAGTCCGATACGATAAAAGAAAGCTGGTTAAACGCTAACGTACCGGCAGTCGGATGATAATTGATTTTCTTCCCTTCCGGTCCGTTCAGCACGTCATGCTGCGGCCACCATTCCCGGAATTCATCGCTTGTTTGCTGCAGCTCGCCAATGATCTCCAGCCACCAGGAATCACCCGGGAATTTGGCATAACCGGCACGGAATTGGGCAAGCCTGTGCCGTGCATGCTTCTCCCAGTTCTCCTTCAGGAGCTCCCGGACGCCGGGCAAATGGAAAGAACGCCATACGGTGTTGCGTTCTCGTTCCGACATCGATTCGAAAGGGCCGTATACAAGATTTGCGGCTTTATTCCATGCTCTGATAATCAGTCGTTGATCGGTTATAAAGGCCGGACTTGCACCTTGGCGGTCAAGGAAGCTTTGCAAGTTCTCGCTGATCCTATTCCCGTCCAAAGAAGGGTCAGCCGGAACCTGCTGGATAGCGAGCAGGAACAAATGCTTCCGCTCGTCGGCATCCAGCCGGAGCGCGCGGCTGATGCAATCCAATACTTGTGCGGATACCTGAATCGGACGGGCCTGCTCCAGCCATGTATACCAATCCACGCTTACGCCCGACAGCATAGCGACTTCCCCGCGTCTTAGGCCGGGTGTCCGCCTGCGCCCGCTTGCCGGCAATCCGGCTTGCTCCGGAGACAGCCGGGCTCTCCGCGTCTTCAGAAATTGCGCAAGCTCTCTTAATCTTGCCGAGTCATCCATGCTACAGAACCTTCTTCCCGTTATGAAATATTTATTCAAATCCTATCGTAGGAGAAAAACTCCTAGGATAAGCTCTCCTCTTCATCTCTTATCGGATTCATTATACACTCTGTGGGAATTCGACATGAAGAGTAAGGTAGGGGAAAACAATGGAAAAAGCTTTACAACAAGTATCCGGCAGAAGCCGGCTGCTTCTGCTCGGACTATCGCTTGGCTATTTTATGGTGCTGCTGGATATGACGGTCGTTAGCGTTGCTCTTCCGGCGATTCACGAAGATCTCGGGGGCGGGCTCATCGATCTCCAATGGGTCGTGAATGCCTATACGATCGTGTTTGCAGGGCTTTTGCTGTCAATGGGGGTATTCGCAGATCGATTGGGAGCAAAACGGGTCTATATTGCCGGTCTCATCCTGTTCCTTGCCGCATCGGCTGCATCTGCGGTCGTATCGACTACAGGCGCACTCATCGCTTTGCGGGCTATTCTTGGAATAGGGGGAGCGGCTTTGCTGCCTGCCTCGTTAACCTTATTGTCTCATACCTACCCCGTGCCGGGAGAACGGGCCAAGGCTCTAGGAATATGGACCGCGGTTACGGGAGCCGCGATGGCCGCAGGGCCTGTAATTGGAGGAATACTTGCGGACTCGTTTGGCTGGCGGAGTATTTTTCTGCTTAATGTACCGATTGCCGCAATAAGTCTGCTGCTGACTTGCGTACTGGCAGAAGAGACCCCGCGCTCCGCGCAAAAGAGCTTTGATGCAGGCGGTCAAGTAACCGCTCTGGCGGCAATCGCTGCTTTATCCTTCAGTTTGATGGAAGGGCAGTACTACGGCTGGGGCTCTCCCGTCATTTTGGGAACGGTTGGTTTGGCGGTTCTGAGCATGATCCTGTTTATCATGCTTGAAGCAAAAGGCCATGCTCCGCTGTTTCCTTTAAGCTTGTTCAAGAACAGTACCGTTTCCACGGGGCTGATAGCCGGCATGGCTATTAATGCAGGATTGTCCGGCGTGTTGTTTGTATTGCCTTTGTTCTTTCAGCAGAGTAGAGGATTATCGGCTCATGCTGCCGGTCTGTCCCTGCTCCCGATGATGCTGCCGCTGGCCTTTAATCCGATTCTGACCGGACGGATCGTCAGCCGGATGGGCGCGCGCAAGCCTATGGCGGCAGGATTTGGCTTTGGAGCAGCAGGAACGCTGATTCTGGCATGGATCCATTCCGGCACAAGCTATGCTTGGAGTTTTATTGGCTTGCTGTTAATTGGCTTCGGAGTTTCTCTTGTCATTCCTTCGCTGATGGCGGCGGTGATGTCCTCCGTAGCGAGGGAGCAGACTGGCGCGGTTTCCGGGGCAATTAACGCAAGCCGCCAGTTGGGGTCGGTTCTTGGCGTTGCCTTGCTTGGAGCGGTATTGAACGGCAGCCAGACGTTTTTGTCCGGCATGCAGGTTTCTTTTATCCTGATTGCGATATTGCTCGCCGGAGGTTCCGTTCTGACCCTTGCCGTATTTGGCAAGAAGAGATAAAGCTTCCTTTACGCTGGCAAGCATCATAATATAACACCTAATATTCCCAATAATACACCTCGTCCTGTAAACCCTTACATTCTAAGATGGGAGATGCAACTAATCCTTGACGAGACTTAAGGGGGAGTATGAATGGCACGAAGCAAGGCGATGCTGTCTGCTTTGATGGCACTGCTGCTGCTGTTGACGGCGTTTCCGGTATATGCGGCGGACAATGATAACAATCAAGCAGTCGCTGCGGTCAGCAGCGGGTCAGACAGCTATGTGCGGATCAAGAACAAGTGGAAAAGCAATTATTTGTATGAGGGCTCGGACGGCGTCGTCCGTTACGGCTTTACGGCAATGGACAACGAGAGCTCCCATTGGCTGATTGAAGAAAGCGGCGGGGTGAAGCGGATCAAGAACCGCGTGACCGGCCATTACATCACGATGGAGGATACGAATCAGCGGCGTGATCCGCTATACAGCCGGAGCATTGCAACGAGCACCACGGCTGATCAATGGATCATTGGGGATTCCAGCCGGGCCGGTTACGTCATTATCAAGAATGCCGGCGACCCATCCGCGAACCTGGTCATTCACCAGGAAGACCAGCTGGGATTCGCGGAAGTCAGCGGCGATATCAATATCACGTTCGAAAGCCCGCAATGGGCGCTGGAGCCGGTTGATCCGGCAGGCGTTCCGGTACGAATCGTTAACCAGTTCAAGGCCGGACAATATTTGTATGAGGATAAGGACGGCTTTGTCAAATTTGGCGCTGCCGGCGGTATTACCGATCCCCTCACCCATTGGTACATGGAAACGGTTGAAATAAAAGAAGACGGAAGCTCGGTAATCCGCTTAAGGAACCGCGCGACCGGGCACTACATTACGCAAGGCGATGAAGGCTGGATGCAGCTTAAAGCAATCGCGCAAGACGGCACGAAAAGCGAATGGACGATGGCGGCAGCATCAAGCGCGGGCTTCGTTACTTTTACCAACGTATTTGCGGCACAAGGAGAAACCCCGCTAAATTACGTGCTGAATACCCAGTTCCCTGATGATACCAATGTCCGTGCCAATGACTGGGCTCAGCCGGCATGGGGAAGCGCGCAGTGGAGGATCGATATGGCGGCTGATGTTCAGCCCGTCCGGATAGCAAGCTATTCCGACGATCCTGCGGGAGCTTCTTATCTGTACGAGAATAACGGCGTTGTGCAGTACGGAGCGTTGGACAGCTCGAATGCAGGCAGCTACCTCTATCAGTGGATCATGGAGGATTTTGACGGCAAGACGCTAATCCGCAACGTGGCAACCGGCCACTATATCCGAGGCGGGTCGGCTCAGCCGGCAGATCCTCTGACCGCGGATAAACCTTCGGCTATCGATCCTTCTTATGAGTGGGCGATAGCATCTTCAAAAATCTACGACGATTATAAGACGATCCAAAACGCAAGCGGGGACAATGTCTATCTGCATAACGCGGATGCAACGGGATTTGCTCAAGCGGGCACGGTCGATCCGGATGCGAATCCGGCGCAATGGCTTCTTGCCGATCCTTCGGCAGCAACGGACGGGTCCCCGCAGTTTGTGCGCATGATGAATGAATGGCAATCCATGTATCTGTACGAGGATTCGCAGGGCAATTTGAAATACGGCAATATTCGCGAGGACGATCAGCGCGATCAATGGGTCATTGAGCGGTTCCAGGGTCGTAAGCGGATCAAGAACCGCGCGACCAACCATTATATCAATCTGCAAAATGTAACGGACGGTCATATCAAAGTATCCGACGTGGAGGATGACTGGAGAAGCGCCGTTTGGGTCATCGAGGATAAAGGCGGCGGTTCCAGGCTGATTCATAGCGTTCTTGATGCGAACGATACAGAGGGCTCGCAGAAGTACATCAACCTGCAGAACCTGACCAAATATGCCGAGTATGGCATTATTAATCCGAACTGGGGCAGCCCGCGCTGGCGCTTTATCAATGTACCGGAAGCTGCGCCAAGCGATATTCGGATCAAGAGCAAGCTGACCGGCGGTTATCTGTACGAAGTGACGGAAGCCGGCGCGGATCTAGGCAAATTGAAATTTGACGACATCCCCGAATCCGATACCTCGTCGATCTGGTTTCCGGAAGACGCCGGCGACGGAGTTGGATCCATACGACTCAAAAACCTCGCAACCGGCCATTACGTCTCGATGGAAGGCGTCGGCGGTTCGGTCGAGCAGGACGCTCCGGACTTCAAGCTGGTTGCGGAAAGCATCTACCCGCAATGGGGCAGCGCCAAGTGGTACCTGCAGGATAGCGCAAATGAAGGCTATGTGAATATCAAAAGCGCATGGGCCGGCCACTTTGTCTATGAAGCGAGCGGGGACGATGCAGGGTACGCGAAAGTAAGCAAGCTTGTTGCGGGCAATGATGAAGGGCAGTTCGCGGCGGAACCGGTCGAAGTGCCGGAAGCACCTCTGCCAGCCGTTCCCGTCCGGATCAAAAATGCCGCAACCGGCCAATTCCTTTACGAGAACCATGGCGGTGTTGTGCTGTACGGCAATGTGGATGCGGATAACGGCTACTCGCATTGGCTGCTTGAAGAAGATAACGGATCGTACCGCATCCGCAACCGCGTAACCGGTCATTACGTCTCGGTAGACGATAATTACCGGTATATCACGAGCGGAGCATTGGAAGCAGCGGCGGCAAGAGCGGATTGGTCCATCGAGCCGCAAGGCACGACCTACTTGATCCGCAGCCTATACGGCAGCTTTGACGATGAATATATCAATGTGCAAAATAGTGCGGGTTACGCGGAACGCGGCTTGTTCCCTGCATCCTACGGGACGCTGCAATGGAGCTTTGACAATGCGCCGGCTGACTTCACAACGCCGGTGATTGGCGATGAGCGGAACGAAGTTACCGGCACTCCGATTTTTAACGATACCAATTACATCACCATAACGGCTGGCGGTAAAAATCTTGCGGAATCAAACGGAACGGCGGTTGTAACGGCAAGCTCCGGCATAGGTAATTCAAGCGCGGAATGGCTGCTTCAGGACTACAACGGCCGCAAGCTGATTAAGAACCGCGCAACAGGCAAGCTGCTGTCGTTGGACCTTTCTCTCAAGGGCAATGCGGCGGCCATAACGGATGCCGAGCAGTGGCTTATTGAAGAACGGTTGGGGCATTTTGTCCTGGTTAATGCGGCAGATAAGAATGGAGCCTTGCACGTAGAGGACGGTGCGCTGCAGTATGGCGAAGCGGCTTCTCCAGCCGTATGGAGCTTTACTCCGGTGCAAGACAAGATTGTTTACGAAGCGGAGAACGCCTTCCGCAGCCAAAGCATTACGGCAGCAACTTTATCGGAAGGTTATACGGGCACGGGTTATCTAGCGGGCTTGAAGAATAAAGACGACCTGATCCGGTTTGTAGTCAATGCGGAAGAAGCTGGTGTTTACGAGGCTTCCATCCGTTATCTGGGAAGTCAAACGGGTACTCTGAAAGTAACGGTCAATGGTATTCCTTCGGATGACGTAAACCTCCCTGCGGCTTCGAGCTGGAAGAACGCCGATTTCTCGCTGGATCTTCGCGCAGGCGTAAATACGGTTACGGTTCAAGGAGCATCAGGCAGCGGCGACTATTCCATTGATTCGCTCTCCATTAATCATGCGGTGAATCTGGCTTATCGCGGGGCGAGTGTTCCTTACGTAACCTATGAAGCTGAGCATGCGGCCACCAATGCCGCGTTGATCGGGCCATCCCGAGTATACCGCGAAATGGCTTCCGAAGCTTCGGGCAGACAGGCGGTTTCGCTTAAGGAGACCGGCGAATATGTAGAGTTTACTCTCGCACAGCCTGCTAACTCTATCGTTTTGCGTTATGCGATTCCGGACAGCGCGGACGGCAGCGGCCTGCAGGAAACGCTAGGTCTTTATGTCAATGGCGAATTTAAACAAAAGCTCAATCTGACTTCGAAATATGCTTGGGAATACGGCAGCTACCCGTGGTCCAATGATCCGAAGCAGGGCAGCGCGCATCGCTTCTTCGACGAGATCCATGCGCTGATCGGCGATGTGCCTGCCGGTGCAACGATCCGGTTGGAAAAAGACGCGGACAGCACGGCTGATTACTACGTGATCGATTTGGCCGACATGGAGCAGGTTGCAGATCCTTTGACCATGCCGGAAGGTTTCCTGTCCGTCGCTGATTACGGCGCAACCGCCGATGATGGCGCGGATGATACGGCAGCCTTCAATGACGCCATGGCAGCTGCCAAAGCCGCAGGCAAAGGCGTCTGGTTCCCGGCGGGTACCTTTGAGCTTCGCAGCAGCCTGCTGCATGTCAGCGACGTAACCATCCGCGGTGCTGGCATGTGGTATACCACGCTTCTTGGAGCAAGATTTATCGGCGATGGCGGACATACCGAAGTGTATGATCTGCTCGTTGACGGCGACTTGAATGTGCGTGATGACGAAGCAAGCACGCATGGCTTTGAAGGCGAGTTTGGCCCGGGCTCCGTTATCCAGAATGTATGGATTGAGCATTCCAAGACAGGTCTCTGGCTTACGCGACTGAAAGGAAGCACCGGCTATACGGACAGCTTGCATATGGTTGGTCTCCGAATGCGTAATCTGATGGCGGACGGCATTAACTTCTGCGTCGGAACAACGGGTAGCATGCTGGAGCAAAGCGACATCCGTTATCCGGGTGACGACGGCATTGCGATGTGGTCTGCGGAAGGCGTAGCCAGCGTAAATAATACAGCTCGCTTTAACACCGTGTCGCTTCCTTGGCTGGCGGATAATATGGTTATTTTCGGCGGCAAAGACAATAAGCTGACCGACAATATCGCCAAGGACACCATTACTAACGGTGCGGGCGTAGCCGTATCGACACGTTTCAATCCGGTTCCGTTCAGCGGTACAACAGTGGTTGAGCGCAATACGCTGATCCGCACGGGCAGCTTCGATACCGGTTACGGCGTGAATCTTGGCGCGATCTGGGTATTCGCAAGCGAGAAGGATCTGAACGGTACCGTATACATCCGGAATAACACGGCGCTCGACAGCACGTATGCCGGACTCCTTGTTCATGGCGACTTTAACGTGAGCGGCGTTTCCATCGAAAATACGGTTATTGACGGCGCGGGTACAAACGGAGTAGATGTTACTCCTAACGTAAAAGGCTCCGTTATTGCGGATAACCTTATCGTGCGGGGTGAACGGATCTCTGTTGTTAATGATTCGAATCCGGGCTTCGCGTTCGAGGAGCAGAACGAAGGCTTCGCAAGCTTATTGAAACCATTCCAGTTCGCGGTAGGAAATGACCGCATCGGACCATTCCAGATGGAGAAAAGGGCCTCGGAAGCGGTTCATGTCTATAACCGAAGCGGGGAAGACGTAACGGGAGAAGCGGTTATAACGACAGACAATAGCAATATTGCTTATCTGGATAAAGGACAATTGATTGCAGCACGCGCAGGGCACGCAAAAATCTCCGTCACTTATAAAGGCACTAAGCGGGTATTTACGCTTCAAGTGACAGGCGAAGAAGACAGCAGCACAGGTACGAATCCGGGTAACTCAGGCAATACAGGCAGTAACGGAACGGATGTCATTACGGCAGCTTCGAAGCCGGAAGACAATGACCTTGCCTTGAAAAACAAAGTAAACGAAGGACATACTGTCGTAACGGTTGATATCAGTGCTTCAGCGTTATCCGGCAAAGCGGCCTTTACGGTAAAAGCATTGCTGGAGCTAGCCGGTTCCAAACCGGATACGGTCTTGGTCGTGAAGAGCCAGCAGGGAAGCTACACGTTCCCGCTGAAGCAGCTCGCCCAGATTTTGAAAGCTAACGGTATTACAGATACGGCAAACGCGATATGGACTTTTTCGATCCAATCGCCTACGGCTGATCTGACAGCCAAGCTGAATAAGGATGCGGCGGATCAAGGCGTAACGACGGTTGGTTCTGCGCTGGATTTCAGCATCACGGTTCAATCCGGCGCGCAAACGGTTGTTATTACAAGCTTTGGCGGCGTTTATGTGGAAAGAACGATTACGGTAGACGGCGTGCAAGAAGCAGGCGAATTAACCGTGTTGGTCTACGATCCGGCAACGGGTACGTTTAGTTCGGTACCAGCTCTTATTACGGTGAAGGATGGCAAAACCGTTATGACCATTAAGAGCATGGGCAACAGTATTTATACGGTTGCGAGGGTTGACCGTACCTTTAAGGATACGGCCAGTCATTGGGCCAAAGCGGACATTGCTCTCCTTGCCGGCAAAGGTATTCTGAATGGCGTATCGGCAGGCAGGTTTGAACCGGAACGCGCGGTAACCCGCGCCGAGTTCGCAGCGATGCTGGTTCGCGCGTTAGGGATTCGCCAGATTAGCGAGGCACGCGCCTTTAAGGATGTACCAGCCGGCAGCTGGTATGAGGAAACGGTGAAGCTCGCATCGGGTGCGGGCATCATCAATGGTTATGAGGACGGAACCTTCCGTCCAAACAGCAAAGTAACCCGCGAAGAGATGGCGATGATGGCCGTTAAGGCCATGGAGCTGGCAACAAGCAGCAAGCTTGCCGCAGCTGGCTTGAACTATAAGGATGCCGGAAAAGTCTCCAATTGGGCATCCGATGCCGTAGGCAAAGCGACGGGTGCAGGCTTATTAAAAGGCATGCCAGACGGCTCCTTTGCACCTGCAGGCAGCGTAACCCGCGCCGAAGCGGCGACGCTTCTCAAACGTTTGCTGGTATCGGCAGGAATGTTAAACGGATAATTTAGTGAGCAAAAAAGCGACTGTGCTGACATGCACGGTCGCTTTTTGTTATAGTTGCAGGTACTAAAAGTATTGCCAATAGGTTTAAAAACGGATAAAGGAGGAAGCATCATGGAATACGGATTTTTATTGCGGATTATTTTGGCGGGCATGTGTGGGGCACTTATCGGATATGAACGAAAGAGCAGGATGAAGGAGGCTGGCATCCGAACGCATTTCGTAGTAGCAGCCGGCGCGGCTCTAATGATGTTAATTTCTAAATACGGTTTTCAAGACATGATTGGAAAAGGCGATATTGCGCTTGATCCGTCGCGTATTGCGGCTCAAGTGGTGAGCGGTGTCGGATTTCTTGGCGCGGGAATGATATTCATGCAGCGGCAAACGGTTAAAGGATTGACTACGGCTGCCGGAATATGGTTAACTGCGGGCATAGGCATGGCGATCGGCGCGGATCTTTACATTGTGGGAATCGGCACAACGATTCTTATTCTTGCCGCGCAAAAGCTGCTGCATAGCAAGATCAATTGGCTGGCAGCACCGAGGACGGAACAATTATCTATCCGTTTGCGTAACGAGCCGGATGTTTTAAACAATATTTTAGACTTCCTCAAAGATAGAAATATATCGATATTGCATTTTCATACGGAAAAACTTGAAGACTCTTCTGAACTTTCAGTGGACATCACCGTAAAGTTGCCCACAAACTTTGAGATTGAAAAAATGCTTCCACTGATCCAAGAGGTTTCTTATGTAACCGTTGTTGAGATTCAATAGTTTTTTTACATAGAGGAGAAATGAAAAATGACCCAAGACGAGATTTTTATGAGAGAAGCTATCAAGCTTTCTAAGTTAGCCGTAGAGAATGGCAATGAACCTTTTGGAGCGGTACTGGTCAAAAATGGCGAAATCGTATACTTGAGCGAGAACCAGATTTATTCGGCGACGGATCCAACGTTTCATGCGGAAGCAGGCTTGCTGCGGAGATTTTGCGCAGAAACGCATATAACCGATTTGCGGGAATACACCATGTATTCCAGCTGCGAGCCTTGCTTTATGTGCTGTGGGGCGATGGTGTGGACCAAGCTGGGACGTTTGGTTTTCGCGGCAAGCGATATGGATTTATGCGACCTCTTGAATGAGAAGGGGAGTCGGTGCTCAGAGATTGTCTTTGGACATTCCCACCATAAGCCTGAAATCCTTGGGGGCGTATTAAGAGAGGAAAGCTTGATCGTATTAGCCGAGTATTTCTCGCAGCACGCCAAGGGTTAATCAAATGTCAAATGTCACTAATATAAAAAAGCCTTGCTCAACAGCTAAAAATGCTGTGAGCAGGGCTTTTCAATTTTTCAAAAATAGTTACTTCACGGAGACGCGAATGGAGGCAGTTTTACCGCCGAAGGCGGCTTTAATCGTTGCGCTGCCTTTGCGTACCGCTGTAATTTTGCCATCCTTGACGGTAGCGATGGACGTGTTAGAGGAGGTCCATGCTGCGCTGCTCGTCGCGTTCACCGGGTTGCCCGTATAGTAGATGGCCTGCACGCTGATCGTCAAAGTGTCGCCCGCCGACATTTGCGCGGATTTACTGGAGAGCTGCAGCGATTTCAGCTTTGGCGTAACCGTAACGGGAACTTCAACCGTTTTGCCTTGGTATTTGCCCGTCACTTTGGTAGTTCCCACATCAATGGCCTTAACGGAAGATGAACCGCTGATCGTGGCAACATTTTCGTTTGCAGCCACCCAGTTCATTTTGGTACCGATGGAAACCTTCTTGCCGTCCTTGTAATATCCCGTGACTTTAACCGCCTTGGATCGTCCCGGATTCAGCTCAAGCTTCGTTGGTTCAACAACCATCTTAACGATTTCCTCTTCGATCTTAACGCGAACGGAGACGGTTTTGTTCAGATAGCTGCCGGTTAAGGTAACGTTAGAAGCTTCCAGACCCTTTAACGTCTTTTCCAGCAAAACGATGTTGTCGGATGTCGTATTCCATTCCATCGCCTCGGAAATATCGGCTTCCGTACCGTCCTCGTAGACGACCGTAACGTTTGGAAGATTCGTTTCTTTGCCCAAAATAATGCTCATGTCTTTAGCTTCGGATAAAAGCTTGATTGGCTTCAAATGCACAACAAGCTTTACCGTGGCCTTCAGATCCTGCACGGTACCCGTGAAGGTTGTCTCGCCAAGCTGCTTGGCGGTCCAGAGGCCATCCTTAAGCTCGGCAATCTCATCGTCCGCTACGGTCCATTTCACTAGCTTCGAGACATCAACGCTGGAGCCGTCGAACGTGGTTGCCGTAACTTTCGGAAGCTCGCCTTCAATCCCTTTGAACCCGTCGATTGACGTTTTTTCAGCTTTCAGCTTAGTAATGCTTGGGTATACCGTCACATCGATACTGCGGCTAACCCCACGGTAAGCCACGGTAATCTTGGTCGTGCCAACCGCTTTCGGAATGACTTTGCCTTGATCCACGGTGGCGATGGTAACATCGGAAGAAGTCCATGTGCCTACCGTTGTGATGTCCGAAGTGGCGTTCGAATTGCTGAGCACCTCCGCTTTGATCTGCAGAGGAGCGTCCTGCAATTGCATATGGAATTCCTTCTCCGGAGCAATCTTGATGGACTGGTAAGGCGTGCGGACGACAACCGTCAGCGTATCGGATACTCCCAGATAGGAGACCGTGACGGTCGTTTTGCCTGCGCTGACGGCAGTAAGGACGCCTTTGTTTACAGTAAGGACTTTGGTGTTAGCGCTTGTCCATTTGGCTTCGTTTGTGACATCTGAAGTTTCACCGGATTTCAATACGGCGTCTGCTTCCAGTTTGTAATCATCGCCGCCAATTTCAAGCTCCAACAGACCGTTAGCCGCTTCCGGAGTGATAGCAATGGATTTATAAGGCGAAGAGATCGTCAGTTTAATAGCATCCGACTTGCCTTTGTATTTCGCCGTGATCGTAACCGTGCCTGCACCAACAAGCGTGATGCGGCCATCATCGACGGTAGCGATGGACGAGCTGGAAGTTGTCCATGTCGCATCGTCGGTAACGTTCTCTCCGTCTCCGTCAAGCGTGAAGACAAGCGATTGTCCAAGAAGCACATCGGTTAACGCAGCGGGAGCTGCTTGTCCGTTTTGCATAATGGTAACCTGGTTGTATACGTAATCCGAAGTCGCTTTGATCGATAAGGAGAACCCTTTATAGGTAGCGGTGATGGTGGCAGTACCTTTGCCGACGCCGCTTAACACGCCTTTATCAATTTTGACTATAGAGCTGTTGGATGATTTCCAAGTTACGTCGGTCGTTACGTCTTTTTTGGAGGTTGCGCCCGATATGGACGCAAGCACGGTAAGGTTAACAGTGCCGTCCTCGACGTACATTTCCAGCGATGATGTGCTTGGATTGTAATCGGACTCCGCGTAGCTCCATTCGATGCCTGTCACGGTATCCGTCGTCGCCGCCTGTGCGACTCCATCAAGACTAGTCATGACAAGCGTCATGGCAAGTACGGCTGCGAGCCAGCCACGGATCAGCTTGAACGACAGAATTCCTCTGATGTTTTCCTTCACTAATTCCCTTCCCTTTCCATGGAAAATGTTTCTTGCTCTCTTTTGTTAACGGCATAGGAGAGGAGAAAATAAACCCTAACCGTTAAATTTACTATATATAAACATAAAGAAGAAACCGATGGCGGCTTCTGCCTTCATGGAGAACTGTATATGCACACAGAAATAATTGGAAGTTTTCTTCAAGTCTCTTAACGAAAAGTGAGTAACTTTAGTTGCAGGAAATATGGAAACATTTTGATTTTAAACTCGTCAATAGGAAAAGAAACAGGTGTATTGGAGGCGAAAAAAGTGCCAAGAGGATGGATTTTAATAGTTATATTTATGATGATTCTAGGTATTACAGGCTGTGGAAACGATGTATTAGACGGAAAAGAAATTGATAAAATTAGCATAGTATGCGCGGATGAATGCAAGACCGTGATGCCAGCTTCATTTAAAGAGACGGATGTTGTGATTTTTGAGGCAGCAGATGAACTTAATGTATTTGAAAAGGCGATTACCAGAGCGGAAGTAATAAAAGGTGAAGTGGATTATGGTGTTCTCTTTTACATGTATCTTGCGCTGGACGATGGTTCGCAGAAGAAGTACGTGTTGAACATTGCTAAAGAGGATGGACGCAGCGGTTTACTCGTAGATACGTATAGCGGAAAAGGTTACGCTATACCTGTAAATTTAACGGATAAGCTTAGGGCAATTATTTGGTGATATATGGAGTGCTGATTATAACTTGAGGTGGTGGAATATGCTTAATAGATTGCAGGCTGTTTTTATTGATAGAGACGGTACGACGTAATCGGCGATAGGTGGACAGACATGATTGCTGCCAATAGAGCAGGATGTGTGAATATCTTAGTAACAACAGGTTCGGGGGAAAAGGATTTCGAAATTCCAATCCGATCATTTTTTTGGCGAATGGCTTGAAGCTGCCCCAGACTACGTGGCTGAAAATCTATTAGATGCCGTCAGCTGGCTCTTAAAATAACGGAGCAATTAAAGTTCGATTGGAGGAAGTACAATTGAATTTGGAAGTTATGCCACTGGATAGATTTCACGCTCAACAGAGGGTTTCCCGTATTGCGTGTTGAAGCTTTATATTCATCATCCAAGCATCGAAAAAGGGGTGTAGGCAGGACGCTTTTACAGCATGCTATTGATTTAGCCGCATCCAGAAAAGCAGCGCGACTACAGCTCGAAACGGATGAAAATAATGCCCCGGCTCGTGCTTTATATAACCAACTTGGGTTTACGTTGATCCAAGGGAAGGAAGTTTATATGTCTTTTTTACCGCTATAGAATTTATAAGTTCCAAGACAGCGGTAACTAAAATTCTATATGGCGATAAAGGCTACCACTAAACGCGGTCTTGCATCTTCGCAAGGCTACGATAGAGGCTTTCTCATGAAGTCCACCCTGCAGAAGTTGAACTGGAACTGTCGGATGCTAGCAACATCTCCCTGCTATTCTAAAGAAGGAAGGAGGTCATAGCGAAAATATGCTGGAGCAATTAAATGGAGCGTTAGGCTATATCGAACAAAATCTTGAAAACGAGATTGATGAGCAAGAGATCGCAAAGCGTGCTTTCTGTTCAGTGTATCACTTTAAGAGAATGTTTGCTTATTTGGCAGGTATACCGCTTCAAGAATATATCCGCCGCAGACGTCTGACGCATGCCGCGTTTGATTTGCAGGACAAAACCGTCAAAGTAATCGACATTGCCATAAAATACGGATACCATTCTCCGGATTCATTTACGCGGGCTTTTCAAAATTTACATGGTATCACGCCAACGGAAGCGAGAATGACTAACCGCTCATTAACCTCATATCCTCCAATGACCTTCCGAATATCGATAGGAGGCAGTGAGCCAATGAGATACAGAATCGAGCAAAAGGAAGCATTGCAACTAATCGGAGTAAGTAACCGGGTTGTGGCAATTGATCATGGAGAACACCCGGGTGTAGAGCAGATATGGAAGTCTACAAGCGAGAGAACGTATACCCAGCTTAAGTCGCTAAACAATGCAGAGCCGCACGGAATTTTGCATGTAAGTTTCGCTGAAGGTGGTCGCATGCAACGCGAATATGATTATTACATGACTGTTGCTTCCACTGAATCTTGTCCAGATAACTTTTCTCAATTCATTGTACCGGCTATGACGTGGGTTATTTTTGAGGTAAAGGTTCCTTGGGAGAGGGAAAAGTGGCATCGTATTTACGGAGAATGGTTTCCTTCCTCCGGTTACGAGCAAGCTGAAGGGCCTATGATTCAGGTAGGGCCAGACATAGTGGCGGGTCTCGAGAAACAGGTATTCACGGAGGAAATAGATGTCGAGTTGTGGATACCGATCGTTAAAATAAGCTAAAAGGAGCAATCAGCAACGGTGAAAGTCATTGATTTATCTTTACCAATAGAAGATGGTATGCCGGTATATCCCGGCGATCCGGAGGTGCGTGTCAAGATCGCTCATACCTACGAGAGTCATACCTGGGAGCTGCGGCAACTGTTCATGGGCAGCCACTCCGGAACACACGTAGATGCTCCGTCGCATATGCATGCCGGTGCGGCCACCTTGGATGAGCTGCCGGTGGAACGATTTTTTGGTGCTTCGCGTTTAGTTCGGGTTGGAGACTCGGCGTGGCCGGAAGGGCGAGGGTTATTTTTCTGCGAGCTGGCAGGATTGGATTGTTTTGAACGCCTTGCCTCTCTGCGGGCCCCGTTTGTTGGCGGTGAATTGACGGAAGAATTGGAGCGGGCATTGCTCGGGATCAATATCATTACTTATACGGGATTGCAGGGACTGGATCGTCTTCCCATTGATAGTGACTTTATGTTTTACGGGTTTCCTCTGCGGATCGCCGGCGGTGACGGGTCGCCGGTTCGGGCCGTTGCTGTAATTGAATCGGAAGAGAAGGAGGGGCTGTCGTAAGGACAGCTCTTTTTATTTATAGACTGAAAATATAGGCTACACAGTCAAAACTGTGGTATTCTGAAGTTGAATTTCAATGAAGGAAGGGAAATATTATGAATCAAGATAACCCGATTGTCATCCTGATTCAAATCGTTGTCCCGCTGGCGTTGATCTTTCTGTTAACTTACAAGTACATCGATTTCCGTACCAAATCCACGCATTTTGTCTGCCCGGCATGCCGCAGTCCATTTAAGTTATCCAAGAAGGATTTTGCTTTTGCTCTAAAAATGGGAGTTAACAATGAACGTATCGTTACTTGCCCGGTTTGCGGCTATAAAGGCAGTATGCCAATTGAGAAGGACTAACGTTTGATCTTCTAGCGGGATATTAAGTATTCTTACTATAAAACAGCCCGAGGCTGCCCCATCATGGGGCAGCCTCTTTTTCTAGCGAAACTACGTATCGCTATTCGCCCCAAATCGGAGACTTTCTATTTCTAACGAAACTACGTATCGTTATTCCCGGCTTTACCCTATTTTTAGCCTCGAAACGATTAAATAGCGATATGCAGTTTCGTTAGATCAGCAAAACCGCTGTTTTCCGCCATATAACGTTACCACGTTTCGTTAGAATCCAAGAGAACCTCCCGATCTCCAACCAACCGCCCCCCAGAAACGCAACGTTCAACAACTCCCCAGCCAAGAAGTCAATTCTAACAAGAAAAAAGTAAAAATAACGGCATAGGTCGCGTTCCCTCATTCTCTATAATAAAAACAACTTCACTACTTCCTACTATTCTAAGAAATTCGAGGTGCTTAAGATGGAGACTTCACCGCAAGTGATGGGCAAGCTGGAGAAGCCGAAAAAAGTACGCTCGCTGCAAAGCGGAGAGACACTGGCCGGATGGCTGTTCGTGAGCCCGATGCTCATTGGCGTATGTATTCTCGTTCTTCTTCCGATTGTTGCGACAATCGTACTTAGCTTCGCCGACTGGAACTTTGTTCAGGGCTGGAAAGGGATTGATTGGGTTGGCTTCGGCAATTTCAAGAAGCTGTTCCACGACGATCAATTCATCCGCTCGGTTCGCAATAACTTTGTCTTCCTGCTAGCCGTACCAATCTATATGCTGATTTCCATGGTGCTCGCCGTTATCATTGACCGCCATGTTTACTTGAAAAGCTACTTCAAGGTCGCTTACTTCATGCCTTACATTTCCAGCATCGTCGCCGTAGCGATCGTGTGGCAGGTCTTGTTCCAGCCGTCTTACGGCCCGATCAATCAGATTCTGCATACGCTCGGAGTCAGCAACCCGCCGAAATGGATCGCGGATCCGCATTTCGCGCTTGCTTCCATTATGATGATCGTCGTATGGACATCGATTGGCTTCAACATGATTATTTACATCGCGGGCCTGCAGTCGATTCCGAAGGATTTGTACGAAGCGGCCGATATTGACGGGGCGAACGGCTGGACCAAGTTTGCGCGTATTACTTTCCCGCTGCTGTCGCCAACTTCGTTCTTCCTGCTTGTAACCGGCATCATCTCCACCTTTAAAGTATTCGACATTATCGCGGTTATGACGCAAGGCGGGCCAATCGGCTCCACGTCGCTGATGGTATGGTATCTGTACGATACGGCTTTTGTGAATTTGAAGGTCGGCTACGCATCGTCGATCGCGGCCATGCTGTTTATCTTCGTTCTTCTCATTACCTTCGGACAATGGTTTGCGCAGAAAAAATGGGTTAATTACTAACGGAAGGAGACCAACCTCATGGAGACATCTAACACAGCTTTCAACTGGCGTAAAGGCGTTCTAACCGTCCTCATGTTTGCCGTCAGTATCTTGTTCCTGCTTCCGTTCATCTGGATGCTGGTCACCTCGTTTAAGATCGAGAAGGACGTCTTTGTCTATCCGATCGAATGGATTCCCCGCCACTGGCACGCTATCGAGAACTATAAGGAAGTATGGGTAGGGGACTATCCCTTCTGGAAATATTATTTGAATTCCATCAAAATCGCAGTCATCACGACCTGTATTTCGGCGTTGTTCTCATCGCTTGCCGCTTACGGCTTCTCGAAGATCAAATTCAAGGGCAGCAATTTCGTGTTCCTGATCGTGCTTGCCACTTACATGGTGCCAAGCCAGGCGATTCTGATTCCGCAGTTTATTTTGTACCGTCAGATCGGTTTGTTCGACAGCCACTGGGGACTCATTCTTCTCAGCAGCTTCAGCGTACTGGGTACCTTTATGCTCCGGCAGTTCTTTATGGGTATTCACCAGGAGTTTATCGAATCTGCTAAAATAGACGGGGCCAACCATTTCCGGATCTACTGGAGCATCGCCTTCCCGCTGGTTAAACCGGCAGTTGCAACCTACGCGATTCTGCGTTTTATCTGGACCTGGAACGATTACCAGAACCCGCTGATCTTCCTTCGCACGGACCGGCTGTTCACGATTCCGCTGGCTATGCAGAAGTTCACGTCGCTTAGCGGCGAGTTCTACTCGCTAATTATGGCGGCTGCCGTATCGGCGATCCTGCCGCTCCTTATCATCTTCATCATAGGTCAAAAAAGCGTTATCGAGGGTATTGCATTAGGCGGCGTAAAAGGGTAACGGTCATGAAAGCGTTAGCAAGAAAGTCGAATTTGTTGCAATTTAGGTAAAGATAGTTTCATCCTTACCGGATTGCCGCTCACTATAATGAAAACTATCAACATCCTATAACCTTGCATTTCAGAGAGGGGCATTTAGAAATGAAAAAGAGATGGGCATCAGGATTGGCGATTAGTTTACTGCTTACCGGAGTATTGGCAGGCTGCGGAAACTCCAACAACAACAGTGATTCGGGCAACAAGAACGCAAGCGCGGCTCCTTCGACGGAAGCAAGCACGAGCGCAGGCGGCAGTGCTAGCGGAGATCCGGTAAAACTCCGCCTCTACACGTACGGCACGGAGCAAGCGTACAACTGGAAAGCAACGCTGGACGCTTACCACGAGAAGAACCCGAACGTCACCGTTGAGCTTGTGCAGCTGAGCGAAAAAGGCGATACGCAGGAATCGATGAAAAAGCTCGATCTTGCCGTAGCATCCGGCGAGCAAATCGACGTTATGATGTTTAGCGATGCGGCAGGTTACGCACAACGCGTAGCGCTTGGCATGGCAGCTCCGCTTGACGACTTCCTTGCGAAAGACGGCTACAAGGTAGAAGAGGACTACAAAGTCGATACGCACCTGAACGGCAAAGTGTACTCGCTGCCAGGCAAATTCAATCCTTGGTACGTGCTTCTGAACAAGGACAATCTGGACGAAGCGGGACTTGCGGTTCCGACGGACTGGACTTGGGATGAATACGCGGACTACGCGAAAAAGCTTACCAAAGGCGAAGGCGCGACAAAACGTTACGGCACTTACTTCCACGGTCCGCAAAACGGCGGCTGGATGGAATACCTGAAGCTGATGATGGAGAACCAGCCAACCGGATCCGAATTCCTGAAAGCCGACGGTACGTCCAACCTGGATGATCCTAACTTCAAGAAGACGCTTGAGCTTCGCGTGAAAATGGAGAAAGAGGATAAGTCCTCCGTTCCTTACTCGGATATGATCTCGCAAAAGCTGGCTTACCGGAACCAATTCTTTAACCAATCGGCAAGCATGCTGACAATCGGCTCCTGGATGAACACGGAAATCGGCGGCACGGATACTTTGCCTCTGACGTTCCATGTGGCGGTTGCGCCATTCCCGAAAAACAATGCAAGCGACCAATCCGGAATTACTCCGGTTACGACAGACTATGTAGCGGTATCGGAAAGCTCCAAGCACAAAGAAGAAGCTTATAAATTCGTTCGCTGGTACACAACGGAAGGCCAAGTCGTTCAAGGCAAAAACATTCCGGCTTGGAACGGCGTAAGCAACGATCAAGTAGCGGGTATTATCGATACGATTCTTGCCGGCACGAAGAACCCTGAGCTTGTTGACAAAGACAGTCTCGTAAACACGCTCGTGAACTCGAAAGCAACGGAAATTATCGCTCCTGCTTCTTATCAAGCCGAAGTATACAAAGCGATCAACGAAGAGTACGAGAAGCTGATCCTTGGCAACCAAGACGTCGATACTACCGTTGCCAACTCCAAGAAACGCGTGGACGAAATTATTGCGGCGAACAAAAAATAATAAGGTATAATAAATATCCAAAGGGGACGGGAATTACTGTCCCCCTTTTCTATCTAAGGGGGACTTCACGCGATGTACCGCATCAGGTCTTATTTTCATTCCATTCGAGGGAAGCTTTCTTTAGTAGCGGTTATATGCATTCTCATACCCGCCGTTCTAACGATGCTGATCTATAACTCGCTAACCCGTGAAGCCGTAGAACGTCAGGCGAAGGAAAATGCGACGGATTCCATGCAGCTCGTTAACGGTTCGATCAATAATCTGTTTCAAGGCATGCTCAACACAGCGAATTATTTGCAGGCAAACGCGGATATGAAAGCAAGCTTTATCAAGATGCTGAATACGGATTTGGATCCGTACGAGAAGTTTACGGCAACAAGCCGGATTATGCAGCAGCTTGAGACGCTGACTTATATAGGGGAGAAGAGCTACATCACCATTATTCTCACCAACGGGGAGACCTTTACGAACTACTCCAAGGATGAAATGGATCCGCTTACTTTCCAGAAGGAGTCTTGGTTCAACAATCTGAAGCAGCTTACCGGGCTGCAGTCTTATTGGGTGAGTACTTCTCCGACGATTTTTCCTTATGACCGCATAAGCAGTCCGTATCAGATCTCGGTTGCAAGAACGCTCCGGTTCGACAGTACCCGGATTTACGGATACGTTATTGTGACGATGATGGAGAATAAGTTCAGCAAGATCCTGGGCAGCTTGACGGGCAGCCAGGAGGTCGTCCTTGTAGACGGGGACGGCAAAATCCTGTCATCGCCTCAGCTGGAGCAAGTAAACGGGAAGTTCGAATACAGCAAGCAGATGGCGGAAAGGGATCCTCGCGTCGCTTCGTCCATTATTCAAGACGAAGACAAGAAGCTGCTGCTGACAACGGCGGATCTTTCCTTTAATGACTGGCATCTGGTAGCAACGGAGCCTTATCAGGATGCGATCGTGAACATCAGCTCGATTTTTAACCGGGTCTTTTTATTCCAGATCGTATCGTTTATCGCCTTTCTCGTGGTGCTGCTTCTCTTGATGAGACAGCTGACAAAGCCGCTGATCAAGCTGGGGAAGGTAGCTTCAAGCGTGCAGCGGGGCAATCTGGAGGTGCGCTCCAGTATCCGCGGCGCCGACGAGATCGGTAGATTGGGTTTTCTGTTCGACCAAATGCTCGATCGCATTAAAGAGATGATTACCGAGGTATCGCTCACGCAAGCGCGTAAACGCAAAGCGGAGCTGGCGATGCTGCAAGCCCAGATTAATCCGCATTTTCTGTTCAACGTGCTTAATTCGATCCGGATGAAAGTCATGCGGAGCGGGGATCAGGACAGCGCCAAGATGATTGCCTCTTTGTCCAAGCTGCTGCGAATGACGATCAGCCGGGATGAAGACGCCATTATGCTGCATGAAGAAATCGAACTGCTGACGCATTATGTCGAGCTAATGAATCTGCGGCAGAAGGAAGAAGCACGGCTGCTGGTGGACGTAGATGTAACCTCCTTTGATATTCGGGTGCCCCGGTTTATTTTGCAGCCGCTGGTGGAGAACGCTTTGATCCATGGCTTTAACCAAAGTGCCGGCACGATCCGGATAACGGCAGCTAGAAACGAGCACTTCCTCGAGCTGTCGGTGGCAGATGACGGAATCGGCATGGATGTTGAGCAATTGGAACGGTTGAGAGCGCGACTTACGGCTCCGGGATCAGAGGCGGAAGAGATTCAAGAAACCGGGCGTTCGAGAGGCCCCGGAATGTCCGGAATTGGCGTGGCGAATGTCGCGGAGCGCATGCGGATTATGTTTGGGGATGCTTTTCATATCACCGTCGATAGCGATGAAGGAACACGTATTATCATGCATATCCCTATTCGGGAGGAGGGGCGTCCTCATGTATAAAGTGATGCTAGTCGATGACGATTATCCGGTAATCGAGCTGTTATCGGAAGTAGTGGATTGGAAGAAGCTTGGTCTTGTTTTGTCCGGCAAGCATGAGAACGGACTTGCGGCATGGGAGCATGTGCAGGAGGACATTCCGGATATTCTCGTGACCGATATCGGTATGCCGAAGATGGACGGTCTGGAACTCGCGCAAAGGGTAAAAAAATTAAATCCATCGGTACGGATTGTGATTCTCTCTTGCCATAGCGAATTTCAGTATGCCCAACAGGCGATGCGGATGGATGTTCAGGATTATTTGCTTAAGGATCAACTGGATCCGGAGGAATTGATTGGGCTGCTGCAGAAGTTTAAGGAAGGCTTCGACGGCGAACGCCAGCTGTTATCCGAGCAAAACAAGATGAAGCGGATGGTTAGCGAAACCCAGGATTTGCGCAAGGAGAAGCTGTTCCGCGAATTTGTACAGCAGCCGCTTATTTCCGCGGAGCAATGGCAGCGCGATTTCGGCTCCTACGGGTTGTTCAACCCCGGTGAGCTATGTCTTCCCGTAGCCGGTTTTATTGAAAGCTATAACCTGATCAAGAACCGGTTCGATTCGGATCAGACGCTGCATTTCGCGATTAGCAACGTGATGGAGGAATTGCTGGCCGAATTGCCGTTGCGCGTTGTGCATATCGGTTATAGCAGCAGGCAATCCTTGCTGCTCTTCGCTTTTAAGCCGGGTCTCAAGCAAAATGTGTACGATCAAGTGCAGGCCAGCCTTCAAACCGTGCAGCGGACGCTTGGACAGGTGCTGAAGATTCAGATGGCCTTTCTCATTGGAACGGGCTGCGACAATCCGCAGCTGCTGAAGCAGGCATTGTGCAACCTGCTCAAAGCCGATGAACAGCGGTTTTATTTGTCCGAAGGGGAAACGGCCAAATGGCAGAAAGGAGCCCCGCATTCCTCCGGGCTTCTTGCGAGATATGACCAGGCCGCCGCGGAGATTCGCGAAGCGATTATGTCGAAGGACAGCGAAAAAATCAGAACGCTTGCCGGCCAATGGGAAACGCATATCCGCAAGGAACAATACGCTTCCGAGGAAGTAAGGGATTGGGTGCTGAAGCTGCTTATCGATATGAGGCTCAAGCTTCATGCCATGCTGTTCGCCTCCCAGACCTTAACCGCCGAGAAGCTGCATAAGGAAATCGTTTATTTCGATTCGTTGTGGGGATTGTTCGAGTGGTTCCATACGCAGCTTCAGTCTTACATCGCTGCCAGAGAAGAGGCCTTGCCCGTGAGCAAACGCCGCGAGGTTTCGGAAGCCTGCAAGTACGTATCGATGAATTTGGGCAAGCGGATTTCGCTGGAGGAAGTAGCCGCGCATCTGCATATGAATCCAAGCTATTTCAGCCGTTTCTTCAAGAAGGAGACCGGCCTGACCTTTATTGAGTATGTCACCGACCAGAAGATCGAGCGGGCAAAGGAATTGCTCGATCAGACGAATTATTACGTAAGCGAGATTTGCGAAATGCTCGGCTATGACAACCAGAGCTATTTCATCAAGACATTCAAAGCGCAGACGGGCTTAACGCCAACCGAATATCGCGGTTAGGAGGAAAGAAACTTGCGGACGAATTATGAATGGCCGAAAGAATTGCTGGAAGGGTGGCTGACGGATGAGCCACGGGCGGCCAGCGATGTATATACGTACTCCGGTAACAAAGTGGACTGGAGAGGGATAGCGGAATCCCCGGCTTACTCGGACATGATTGGAGAGATTCGGGTAGAGGGAGAACGTCTGCTTGATCGTCCGATTCCCGTTCTGACCCGGGAGATCTATGACCTGTTCGAGAAGAATGGAAACCGCCTGATTTACGAAGGATTGTATTTCGAACGCAGAAGCCGGCTTACTTCATTTGCACTGCTGAATTGTCTTTTCCCCGATTCAACGGAATATCGCCAGGCCCTGATCGATACGATTGAGGCGGTTCTGGAGGAGATGACCTGGTGCTTGCCGGCTCATATGAGAGGGAATGCGGTTGACCGCCATATTGATTTATTTGCCTCCGAAACCGGATTTGCGTTGGCCGAGATTCTGACGATTACGGAACAATCGCTTCCTACTGCACTGCGAGAGGATATTAAGGCAGAGATCGAACGAAGAATATTTGCCCCGTATCTGGATGATCGATTTCCTCCTTATCATTGGGAAGCCGCCGATCACAACTGGGCAGCCGTATGTGCCGGATCGATTGGAGCAACCGCCATTTTGCTAGGCATTGACAAGGAACGAAAAGCGGCTGTCATTCACCGTGCAATCGGGACGATGAATCATTATCTATCCGGCTTTGGGGAAGACGGAGCTTGCGCGGAAGGGCCGGGTTACTGGAATTACGGCTTTGGTTACTTTGTTTATTTCGCCGACTTACTGAAGCGCGCCACCAGCGGGTGTGTGGATTTGCTTGATTCCGCACACGTACGGACTATCGCCAGATTCCAGCAAAAGGCGTATCTCGTGAAGAACCGGCCAGCCAACTTCTCGGATGCGTCGGATCATGTAAGCGTAAACATCGGCTTATCCGATTATTTTGCCTTTCACGTTGAGGACGTAGGCTACGCACCATTAACTATACGGGCAGGCTTTACGGATGATCATTGCAGCCGCTTCGCCCATGCTTTGCGCAATTTGCTATGGTTCAGGCCGGAAGCTCCAAGACAATCGGATTGGCCAAGCGGCAGCTGGTATTTGGCTGATGCCCAGTGGCTGATTTCTCGGGTAAACAATGCTTTCGGCAGCTTTGGCTTTGCAGCCAAAGGCGGGCATAACGATGAACCTCATAATCATAATGACGTGGGCCATTTTATTCTGATTGCGGAAGATGACCCCGCGTTTGCCGTCGATCTCGGGAGCGGGGAATATACGGCGCAATATTTTGGCGAAGGCCGATATGAATACGACTGTACGGGAGCGCAAGGACATTCCTTGCCGATTGTGAACGGTCAGCTTCAGGCTGTTGGCGCGGAGAGCAAGGCTTCCGTGGAATGGGTAGAACAGGGAGAGCTAGCGGACCGGCTTAAGTTGGAGCTTGCAGCTTGTTACCCGGGCAGCGGACTTGCAACGCTTGAGCGCGAATTTGTCTGGCACAAAACCGGACTTCCCGAGCTTGAGGTAACGGATACCTTCCGATTTAGCATTGAAGGCGGGGCAATCACGGAAGCTATCGTCAGCAAATGCCCGCCGTATGTGAGATCAGAAGGTCAGATTGTCTTGAAGGGGACCCGGCGCTCGGTTCTATTGTCCTATGAACCGAGAAGCTTGGACATCTCCATTAACGAATGCTTTTATTCCAATCATTCGGGCCAGGAAGAAGGCTATTATCGCATTTATCTAATTTCGAAAGATGATGAGTCCCTTGAAAGGACGTTTAAACTAAACTTCAAATTTCAGGAACAGGTGGAATCCTAAATGACAAATACAGCTGCTGCCAGCCAGCTCGAAATCGCATCGTGGGTAAATGAGGCTTGGGAACAAACGGTGCAAAAGGTACTGCGGACAAGTGCCCGTATCGGTGCGGAGTTCCCGCATGCGAGCCAAGCCGGCAAATATGTGCTTGAAGCTCCGCACTGGTGGACGGCAGGCTTCTGGCCGGGACTGTTGTGGTTATTGCATGAAGGCGAAGCGAATGCCGACCTTCCTTTCCGCCAGATTGCGGAAGAATGCGAACGGAAGCTGGACCAGGTGCTGGACGGTTATGACCGGCTCGACCACGATATCGGCTTTATGTGGATTCTGACCAGCGTGATCAATTATAAGCTGAATGGCGGAGAAGAGTCCCGCCGAAGAGCGCTGAAAGCTGCGAATTACTTGATGGGTCGCTTTAACCTGAAAGGCAATTTCATTCGCGCTTGGAACCCTTGGAGCGAAGGGGAAGACAACAGCGGCTGGGCGATTATCGACTGTGCGATGAACGTTCCTCTCCTGCAATGGGCAACGCGGGAGACAGGCGATCCGAGATACAGCCATGTTGCGGAAGCCCATATGGGTACCGTGTTGAATCACTTTATCCGTACCGATGGCTCAGTCCGCCACATTGTCAGGTTTGATTCGTTGACCGGCGATGTTGCCGAGTTTATTGGCGGGCAAGGCTATGGACCGGAGTCCGCCTGGTCCCGCGGCACTGCTTGGGCGGTTTATGGTCTGACTTTGGCCGCCAAGCATACAGGCCGTCAGGACCTTTTGGATGCAGCCAAGCAAGTATCGCATTTCTTCTTGTCGCAGCTGCCTGACGATAGCGTGCCGGTATGGGATTTCCGTGCGCCGGAGGAGACGAAATGGCTGCGAGATTCTTCAGCCGGGGCATGTGCGGCATGCGGTCTGCTGCTGCTGGCTGAGCTTGTGCCTTCGCCGGAGGCATCCAGCTATCGCGGCGCCGGAGAGCGGATTTTGAAATCCCTGTACGAGAACTACGGTTCGTTTGGGGAGGATGAGGAAGAAGGACTTATCCTGCATGGAACCAGCCATTATCCGGAACGAAAGAACATGGATGTACCGCTTATTTACGGCGATTATTTCTTTGTGGAGGGTCTCGCGCGTCTTAAAGGAGGCGTCACGATTCCATGGGAGTAAATGCGGCAACCGCTTCGAATCCGCTGCGAAGCAAAGCAGACCTGGAGCTGGCTTTCAGCCAGCTTACTAAGCCGCTTCTGCCGTATTATTCAGCCGGTGGAGCACGATTGGACCTGAACGGATCCGGCGCCGGACAAGCTCCGGAAGTTGCGGGGATGGAAGGCTTCTCCCGTATAGTCTGGGGGCTGGCGCCGCTTGCGGCAGGCTCGGCCAAGGTGGATGAGGAGCTGCTGCAGCTGGTGTTGAAAGGAATAACAAACGGCACCAATCCCGAGCATGAGGAGTATTGGGGCGAGGTTGCCGATTACGATCAACGCCTGGTGGAGATGGCTTCGCTAGGCCTTGCTTTAGCTATTGCTCCGAATCGTTTGTGGGAGCCGCTCGGCGCTGAGGCAAAGCAGCATTTCTACAACTGGTTGAATCAGATTAACAGCCGCAAGGCTCATGATTGCAACTGGCTGTTCTTTCATGTACTGGTTAATGTAGGCTTTTATAAGCTTGGGCTTCCTTACGCGAAGGATCAGCTTGAGGCGAACCTGAATCGGCTGGAGCAGTTTTATCTGGAGGATGGCTGGTACGAGGACGGAGTAAACGGTCATAGCGACTATTACGTGCCTTTGGCTTTTCATTACTGCGGACTGCTGTATGCGGCACTGATGAAGGAAGAGGATCCCGAACGGGCAGCGCGCTTCGAAAAACGCAGTGTTTCATTCGCCGGGCAGTTCGTGAACTGGTTCGCCGAGGATGGCAGGGCAATTCCGTACGGACGCAGCTTGACTTACCGTTTCGCGCAGGGGGCTTTGTGGGGGGCGTATGCTTTCGCCGATGTGCTGCCGTTTGAGCTTGGTGTCGTCAAGGGATTGTATTTGCGCCATCTGCGGTGGTGGTTAAAACAGCCGATTTTCTCGTCGGATGGTATACTAACGGTCGGATACAGCTATCCCAATCTGATTATGGCCGAAAATTATAATGCGCCTGGTTCCGTCTATTGGGCATTTAAAGCCTTTCTGCCGCTCGCTTTGCCAGGCGATCATCCGTTCTGGCAGGCAGAGGAGCTCCCTCTGCCGGAGCTGCCGGCTATTTCGGTGCAGCTAGCCCCGCATCTTGTTGTCTGCAGGCATAGCGAGCGGGATCATATTGCAGCTTTTAACGCCGGCCATCGCGGTACTAACGAGCATACTCATACCTCGGCGAAATACGAGAAATTTGTTTATTCCGCTTCCTTTGGCTTTAGCGTACCCCGTGCGGAGTGGGGGTTGTCCCAAGGCGCTTACGACTCCATGCTTGCTTTAAGCGAGGGAGACAACCTGTATCGCGTCCGCCGGAAAAATGAAGAGACCCACAACGATGGCGATACCCTTACGTCTGTCTGGAAGCCATGGCGGGATGTAACGGTGACGACTTGTCTGATTGCCGGACTGCCTTGGCACTTAAGGATTCACCGGATCGAGACTGCAAGAGAGCTGGATGCGGCCGAAGGAGGCTTTGCTCTTCCGCTTGACGCAACGCTTGCCGTCAGCAAGCAAGCTTGCAGCTTAATCGGTCTTACCGGCTTTGGCGGCAGCGGAATCTCGGGCATTCGCGGCTATGAGCGAGCCGAGCTTATTCAAGCCCAGTCCAATACCAATCTAATGCATCAGCGGACGGCGATTCCTACGCTCCAGGCAAAGCTTCAGCCGGGTACGCATATTCTGATTGCTGCAGTCTACGGAGAGCCGGGCGCGCTGGAAGAGGTTCAACCTGAGCAATGGCAGCAGTCAATCCAGCTGTCCGTGCATGATGATCGAATCCGGGCGGTTAGTCCTTCCGGCAAAGAAATCGTCATTAGCCTATAAGGGAATGAACCGCTGGCGCCCAAGCTGCATACGATAATGGCAGAAGCCTACTGGGGGAATGCCAATGAAAAGCGTTGCAGCATCAAGCGGCCGCCGGCCGTCGATTACGACCTTTGTTCTTGTCCTTTACGTGCTTCTTGTGATCTTATTGTTCTTCTGCTTCTAATGAAATAAGAAAAATGGCCGTGCGTTCAAATCGCACGGCCATTTTCTATTGCTCAGGACGAAGCATTCAAATGATTCTGTAGAAGCGATCGGAAGAACATTTGAATGCGAAGTCCATTAGAAACCTACGTACTGCGGCTCTTCGTTTTCCAGCTCTTTTACGCGGCTGGCCACTTGATCGACGATGGTTTGCGTCTGTTGTGCCGCCTGCTCGAACAGTTGCTTAGCCGCTTTGTTTTCAGTGGACAAGGCAAATTGCTCCAGGCTTGCCTGCGCGCTCTTTAAAGAGGCAACGCATGTTTTTACATCGGATGCTACGGTCATATCCAACACCTCCTTAAGAACTTGACAACAAAACTAATATGTCAGCCTTTTACTTCTTACATTCATGGAAATTAGTGGAACTTAAATCTGAACCTTTTTTCCTGCTGTGGAAAATGGTTATTCGTGTTGGGAACTGCCTTTTGGCAAATAATCTAAACGTAGAAACAAGCGACAGGGGGAAAAGAATTGTGCAGGAATGGTTAGAGGTTACTCTACGCACCTTTCTGGCGATATTGGTCCTCTTCCTGCTGACGAAATTAGTGGGAAAACGGCAAATATCCCAGCTTTCTTTCTTTGAATACATTACCGGAATTTCGATCGGCAACCTCGCAGCATACGTATCGCTTGATCTTGAGGCGAACTGGTATTTGGGTCTGATCTCGCTAGGCTGTTGGGTTCTTGTTTCCGTCGGGATCGAGTTTTTGCAGCTGAAGAGCAAGAAAGGACGCGACCTTATCGACAGTAAGGCAACCGTTCTTATTAAAGGCGGCAAAGTGCTGGAGGACAATCTAAAGAAGGAGCGCTTGACTTCCGATGAGCTGCTGGAGCAGCTGCGCAAGAAGGATGTATTCCGCGTAGCGGATGTCGAATTCGCGATTATGGAGCCAAGCGGTGATATCAGCGTACTGCTTACGAGAGAAAATCAGCCGCTTACCCCTGCGCATCTCGGTATTAAGGTAGCTCCCGAGCATGAGCCCCAAACGGTTATCATGGACGGCAAAATCTTGGATGAGCCGCTCTCTACCGTTGGTCTTAACCGCAGATGGCTCGCAACCGAACTCGAGAAAATCGGCGTGTCGCTCGATAATGTTTTTATTGGCCAGGTGGATGCTTACCGTCAGCTCTATGTGGATCTTTACGATGATCATATTAAAGTTCCCCAGCCTCAGCTGAAGGCCGAGCTTTACGCCTTATTGAAAAAAATCGAAGCGGATTTGGAACTGTTTGGACTCTCGACGAAAAACACGGATGCCAAGCATATGTATGAAAGATGCGCGCAAGAAATGCGGCAGGTTATTACGAAAATGAAACCGCTGCTTCATCATTGACTTCAATAGTCAGGAGGTAAGGACGATGTCCAGCAATAAGAAGAAATTTACCCCGGTACAGCAGGAATATCAGGAGCTGGCCAAAAAACATGAGCCCAAACGTCCAATCTTCATTAACTGTCTTAAAGCTTTTCTGGTGGGCGGGTTGATTTGCATTATCGGTCAATGCGTCGAGGAGATGTTTGTTCATTGGGCCGGATTTGACGAGAAGAAGGCCAGCAATCCGACTGTAGCGGTCATGATTATTCTTTCCATTGTTCTAACGAGCCTCGGAGTCTACGATAAAATCGCCCAATGGGCAGGAGCAGGCTCTGCGGTTCCGGTTACCGGGTTTGCCAATACGATGTCTTCGGCGGCGATCGAGCACCGAAGTGAAGGACTTGTGCTTGGCGTAGGCGGGAAAATGTTCAAAATTTCCGGTCCGGTTATCGTATTTGGCGTCGTTGCGGCTTTTGTCGTAGGCATTGTTCATCTGATCTTTAATCCTCATGCCGTTGGAGGAGGACATTAATTATGCTAAAAGGCCATCAAAGCTGGCTCTTTGAGAATCATCCCGTTATTGCAGGGACGGCTGCTATTGTAGGTCCGTTTGAGGGACAAGGCCCTTTGGGGCTTGATTTTGATATTGTCCACGGAGATCTCCGGCTCGGTCAGGACAGCTGGGAAAAAGCCGAACGGACCTTATTGGAGGAAGCGGCCAATCTAGCTATCGAGAAGGCCCAGATAACGAAGGAGTCCATCAACTTTCTGGTGGGCGGCGACCTGATGAACCAGATCATCAGCTCCACCTTTGCAGCAAGAACGCTGCAAATTCCGTATATCGGCGTTTTCGGGGCCTGCTCGACCTCCATGGAAAGTCTTGCTATCGCGGCCAATTTGGTCAACTCGCGCTCAGCCCAATATGTGATGTCGAGTGCGTGCAGCCATAACGCTACTGCAGAGAAGCAGTTCCGTTATCCGACGGAATACGGTTCCCAAAAGCCGCCAACCGCCCAGTATTCCGTAACGGGGGCCGGAGTCAGCGTTTTGACGCAGCAGGGCGATGGCCCTTTTGTGACCTCGGCTACGCTGGGACGCGTCGTGGATATGGGCATTAGCGATCCGTTTAATATGGGGGCGGCCATGGCGCCGGCGGCGGTTGATACGATACAGGCTCATTTCCGTGATTTTCGTATTGAACCGGGTTATTATGATCTGATTGTAACGGGAGATTTATCAAAAGTTGGTTATGCGATTGCCAATGAATTATTCGAAAAACATAACTTTCCTATTCATCAGACCGTGTATAAGGACTGCGGCATGATGATGTATAACTATGAGACCCAGCAGGTGCAGGCGGGCGCCAGCGGTGCGGGCTGTTCGGCGACCGTTACTTACGGACATCTGCTAAGGCGGATGCGCGAGAAGGAGCTGAACCGCATTCTGGTTGTTGCGACGGGGGCGCTTTTATCACCGATCTCCTTCCAACAGGGCGAGACGATTCCGTGTATCGCGCATGCGGTTTCCATTGAGAATGAGGTGAGGAAGCTATGATTTTTTTATGGGCTTTTCTGGTAGGCGGAGCGATTTGCGTTCTGGGCCAAATTTGTTTTGACGTCTTTAAGCTGACGCCTGCCCATACGATGACGTTGCTTGTCGTGCTTGGCGCGATCGGAGACGGTGTCGGCATCTATGACCCGTTGATCAAATTTGCCGGCGCGGGCGCATCCATTCCGATAACCAGCTTCGGCAATGCTCTTGTTCACGGTGCGCTGGAAGAGATGAAGAAGACCGGGTGGATCGGCATTATTACGGGCATTTTCAAGGTAACCAGTGCCGGCATATCCTCCGCGATTATTTTCTCCTTCATTGCCGCCTTGTTCGTTAAGCCGAAAGGTTAAAACATACTTAGCTATACGGACCTTCGCAATCGCTGCGGAGGTTTTTTTATTGCCGCTGGGGCATTTCATCCTGCGATACATATCCTTTCTTCCGTTGACAAATAATGTACTTACCATGTGTACATAAAAAGGAGTGTAACGTTATGGCAGTAAAAAGCGCCGGAGGCGGAAAATACCGCAAAATGTCCATGTCGCCAAAGGAATATCAAGCCTTTGCGAAGACTCGCGAGCCTTCGCGTTCGATTTTCGGCAATTGTATTCGTGCGTTTATTATAGGCGGTGCCATCTGTGTACTGGGGCAGGCCATTCAACAGCTCTTTATCCATCTGGCCCATATGAAGCCCGAGGATGCCAGCAATCCAACCGTTGCCGTGCTGATTATCATTTCCGTCATTTTGACGAGCATCGGGGTTTATGACAAAATCGCCCAGTTTGCCGGAGCAGGCTCCGCCGTACCGGTAACCGGGTTTGCGAACTCCATGTGTTCCGCCGCTCTTGAGCATCGCAGTGAAGGGCTCGTGCTTGGCGTAGGAGGAAATATGTTCAAGCTGGCCGGCTCCGTTATCGTGTATGGTACCGTTGCGGCGTTTTTCGTCGGCATCGCCCATCTGATCTTTGGAACGGGTGGTGTTCATTAAGATGCTTCAGGGAAAACAAACATGGAAGTTTGAGAACCGCCCGGTCATTATCGGGGCGGCTACCGTTGTCGGTCCCGACGAAGGGGACGGACCGCTGGCTGGGGATTTCGATCTCGTGCATCCGGAGCTCGACATGCAGCAGAAAAGCTGGGAAAAGGCCGAGCGGCTGCTGCTGGAGCAGGCATCGGAATTTGCGCTCAACAATGCCAAGATCGCCAAGGATCAGCTGCAGTTCTATGTCGGCGGCGACCTGATGAACCAGATTATTAGCAACAGCTTTGCGGCAAGAACGCTAGGCGTACCTAATCTGGGCGTGTTTGGCGCTTGTTCGACCTCAATGGAGTCGCTTGCGATAGCTTCCTTAATGGTAGACTCGGGTGCCGGGCAATACGTGCTGGCCGGGACCTGCAGCCATAATTGCACGGCGGAGAAGCAGTTCCGCTATCCGACGGAATACGGTGCGCAGAAGCCGCCTACCGCGCAGTATACCGTAACAGGCGCCGGCGCCGTTGTTGTTGCCGCCTCAGGCGAGGGGCCGGTTGTTGAATATGCGACGATCGGCAAGGTTATCGATCTCGGAGTCAAGGATCCGTTTAATATGGGAGCGGCTATGGCGCCTGCGGCCGTGGATACGATTCAGGCTCATTTCAACGATACGGGCCGCACGCCCAAGGATTACGACCTGATTGTAACGGGAGATCTCGCCAGCGTCGGTCATCCGCTTGCCAAGGAGCTGCTCGTCCGCGACGGGGTTCCGATGGATGAAACGACATTCAAAGATTGCGGATTGATGGTTTTTGACGTGGAGAAGCAGAAGGTGCAGGCGGGAGGAAGCGGCTGCGGCTGCTCGGCCGTTGTAACCTATGGCCATATCCTCAAAAAAATCGCCAAGGGAGACTTGAAACGCGTACTTGTCGTTGCGACAGGCGCCTTGTTATCCCCGCTTTCCTTCCAACAAGGGGAGAGCATTCCTTGCATTGCACATGCCGTTGCGATCAGCGGCGGAAAGGAGTAGAGCAGCATGCAATTTCTATGGGCATTTGTTGTAGGGGGCGCGATATGCGTCGTTGGCCAGCTGCTGTTTGATGTCGTGAAGCTGACTCCGGCTCATACGATGGCTACGCTTGTTGTGGCAGGGGCTATCATTGACGGTCTCGGCTGGTATGAGCCGCTTGTCAGTTTTGCCGGCGCGGGCGCAACCGTGCCGATTACCAGCTTCGGCAATGCGCTTGTTCACGGCGCGTTGACCGAGCTTCAAAATTCCGGCTGGATTGGGGTCATCTCCGGAATATTCAAAGTCACAAGCGCCGGTATTTCCGCGGCGATTATATTCTCCTTCCTGGCGGCGCTTGTTGTCCGTCCTAAGGGATAAAGGTAAAAAAGCAGGTTTGCCGCATTGGAGCAAACCTGCTTTTTCTTTGCAAGACTATATTTATCTGCCGCTTCCTGTGCCGCGGGAGATCATTCTTGTTACTTGAATAATCAGCCTCAGGAAGAGGCTGTTCTGTGGAAACGCGAGATAACGCGGTTCCCACTCCGGGTCGAATTTGTCCTTGAAGCGCCGAATACCCTGGAATCCGTAGAAGTGGCCCCCTTTTAAGAATACCCATCTTGCCAGCTGTTCTCCCCGGTACGAATAGACCGATTCGCCGACACTCGACAGAGGAGCCATCCCTAGATTAAAGATTTCATAGCCTTCCGCTTTCGCCCATTGCAGCAGATGAACAAACAGAACATCCATTACGCCGCTGAGACCGTCACGGTGACGCATCAGGTCAATGGAAACGGATTTGTTACGATCGTACACCGGCATGATGCTGGCAAATGCAGCAACGCGATTCTCGTTATCCCGCAGAACGGCAATGGGAGCCAGTTCAAGATAAGATTCGGAGAAGGTGCCCAGCGAGAAGCCTTTTTCCTTGTCGTCATCCAGCCATTCATCGGATACCGCCTTCAGCTCGGATAACAGCATTGTACTGAAAGGCGGCTTCACGATATCAAACGTATAGCCGTTTCGTTCATACCGGTTGCAAGCCGCCCGCAAATCCGCTTTTCGCCGGCCCGACAGCTGGAATTGGTCTAATGGGACAATCGCTTCCTCTCCGAGCTTGAAGAACCGGTAGCCGTATTCATGATAAAGTGGCAGGTTTTCGGCTTTCACCTGGTAAAAGACGGCCGTCGCCGCGTAATGATCCGCGTAATCGCGGAATTGACGCACGAGCTTTCGGATGGAGGCAGGATCGCCAATCGGATCGCCGAGCGCCACAAGGGTTTTGCCGATGCGGCCATACGCGAGTACCGCTTGATTGTCTTGCGACCACATGAAGCTCTTGTCTCCCATATACAGCAGATGGGTCAGGAAATTGCCGGGATACTTGGCAAGCAGCCGCTCCAGCTTCTGCCAGTCCTGGGGTCCGGGTGTCGGAGCTGGAGGGAGGCTTGGTACGAATACTCTGCGGACCGTTAGCAAAATCCAGCTCACCGCGAGCGCAATGATCCCTTCGCGCAGCAGCTCTTCATTCTTCAGCGTGTAACGGGCATGCCATTTGGCATGATGAAGCACGCCGGGCGGAAGCTCGTTGGTCGATATTCCGACAGACAGGTATAGCAGCACAACAATAAGCGAGATGCCTGCCCAGGCAATCGTTTTGCGCAAGGTGAAGATCGCTTCTACCCGGTTGAACCTGTCTTTGGACAGCCATAAGAGCAAGCAGACAAACAGGAGGAAGATCGCCTCCTCGATTTCAAAGCCCTTCAGAATCAAGGCGAATGTACCGCCGATCAGCAGAATCATCGCCAGGAAGTACGCCCGTTTAACTCGGAAACGGATGCCCTCGGAGACCATCAGCATAAGCAGACCTATGAGAACGGCCAGCTGGTGGGAGCCCTTCATCGTAAAAGGCGTTACGAACTCTTCAAGCAGGTGCATCCGGTGCCAGCTGCCTGGAGTAGCGGAAGAGACCAGAAGCAGGATGCCGCTTATAAAGACAAGCGCTGCGAGCGCCCAAGTGCTGATATCACTAAGGACGGCCGTTTGGCTGGGCCAATTCCAGACCGAGTGCCAGCGTTTGATTGCGGGCTTCAGAACCTGTTCCTGCGTTTGAGTCCATTTTTCCTTGTTCGGAATCCATTCCGTTGTCGCAAGCGCAAGCCCGATCGCCCATGGAAGGAAGCAATAAAAGATCCGGTAGAGCACAAGCACGGCGAGCCCTTGGTCGGGCGATAAACCAAGTTGCTGGAAAGCCAGCAGAACGATGGCGTCAAAGGACCCGAGACCGCTCGGTACAAAGCTTGCAACGCCGGCGACGGCGGCCACGACATAGATGCTCATCGCTTCCCGGAATCCGACTGGCAGATGCATCAAGTGAACGATCAGCCAGAAACAGAAGCCGGCTAGCAGCCATTCCGCTAAAGATGCCAATATCATGCGGAAGGCCGGCGGTTTCCGCAAGGAAACCTCATCTTCCTGTACCTTGTCCGTCAGCCCAAGCAGGTTGCGGAGCTTGGGTAGTCTGCCGAGCAAAACGAATGGCACCACATACACGGCGATCAGAATGATAGCCAGGTACAGCCAGAGATGATGCGCGAGAAGGCTTCGGTCATTCCATACGCCAACAAGCAGCAAGATGGAGAGGATGGACAATCCGGTAAGGGCGGATAAGGACTGGTAGACCAGCGACCGCAGCCATGCCGGGCCTTGAATGCCCCATTTGCGGTACAGCGTGATGCGCAGTCCCGCTCCCGTTAAACCGGCGAAGCCCATGGCATTATTGAAGGAATTGGCGATCCAGCTTATTCTGAACACCGCAGTCCAGGGCATTCGCGCCTGGTTCCATCTGACTAATATAAAGTCATACGCCGACATGACCGCTACAGCCAGGAAACAGACGGTGGCAAGCTGGATATGGTCGCTCCAGTGCAGATGCTTTAGCAGACGGAGCGCCGCCGCCGGCTTGATCTCTTTGATGAAACCGCTGGTTTGCGTATACAGAAAGAGAAGAATGGCGACGGGGAACAGCAGTTTGAATACGTTTTTGAACCGGTTAGTAAAGTGGGATAGATGAGTCAGCAAACGATGGCACCTTCTTAAAGGAATGTTTTACGGCGAACAGAACCTTTTCGTTCTTTCGTTCGTCTAAAAGTGAAGATATTGCCAATATATCATATGAGATTACCGATTCCCACTTTTTGCTTGCAGAAGGGCGACCCTGGTGTCGGGCTATGTGGAATCCTCCAATTTTTTTCGGCAGTTCGTTCATTTGTGCTACGCGAAGGTACTGCTGTAAAATGGTACTAAATCCCCTTATTTTTTGCATCCAATATTCTGCAGGAGGTATGTACATGGAAACACGCCTTGCCGATATGCAATTATGTTCCTTAATCCTAAATAGCTTGAATGAATGCATTCTCGGAAAACAAAGTGAAATAGAACGTTTAATGATAGCCGTCCTCGCAGGCGGCCACGTATTGCTTGAGGATGTTCCAGGCACGGGCAAAACCCAGCTGGTGAAAGCGCTGGCGAGAACAATCGGCGGTCAATTCCGCCGTATTCAGTGCAATCCCGACCTTCTCCCGACCGATATTACGGGCGTGTCGATTTATCATCCGAAGCAGGAGCAATTTATATTCCGTCCTGGTCCGGTCATGACCAATGTCCTGCTCGCCGACGAGATCAACCGGGCGACAACAAAAACGCAATCCGCTCTTCTGGAAGCCATGGAAGAGGGGCATGTCACCGTTGACGGCGATACGTATATGCTCCCCGCGCCTTTTATCCTGCTCGCTACGCAAAACCCCATCGATTTCGAAGGCACGTATTCCCTGCCGGAGGCCCAGCTTGACCGCTTTATGATGAAGCTGACGTTAGGCTATCCGAACGAAGCGGATGAGCAGCGGATGATTCTGGCAAGAGAGTCCGGCCATCCTTCGGACCGCATGGAGCAGATTACTTCCATAGAAGATATCGACCGAATCCAAGAGCAGGTACAAGCCGTTCATATCGATGATGCGGTCGGCAATTATTTGATCCAGCTTGTACGCGCTACGCGATCGCATTCGCATGTCCTGCTTGGCGCAAGCCCGCGTGCAGCCATAGCGTTATCGCGCGCGGCGAAAGCCAGCGCGTTCCTTGCCCAGCGTACGTTTGTCACTCCGGACGATATCAAGCAATTGGCGCCGTATGTTCTTTCCCACCGTCTGCTGCTTCACACGGACGCAAGGATGAACGGTCTGCGAAGCGAAGATATTATCGCCGAGGTTCTGGAGAAGACAAAGGTTCCCGTAAGACTGGAGCGTTGATCCCATGAATGCGGTTAAAGAGACGAAGACCCGTAAACGCTGGAGGCTTATCGCAATCATTTATGGCGCCGCATTGCTTTATTTATTGTTCCAGGGCGGCAAAACGGCATTGATGCTGTTTATGATTTTGAACGTGCTGCTGATTTATTTGGCTTTAGGCCGCTGGAGCGGGATCAGCCGCGTGTCCGGCATCCGAAGCTACAGATTGACAGGGGCAACCGCGGGCAGCGACCATTCGCTCACGGCAGGCAGCACGCTGGATGTTCAGTTATCGGTAAAGGTTCCTGGCGTTTATCCGATCCCTTATGTATTGGTCAGAGACAGACTGCAGCGCCATAACGGCCAGCAGCTGCAGTTCGAAGCCTCTTTCGTCCCAAGCTTCAAGCGTTCCGGCGATGTGCTGTACCAGACGCCGCCGCTTCAGCGGGGAGAGTACCGCTTCATCACGACCGAATGTATTTCCCATGACATATTCGGCCTGTTTGAGCATTCCGGCCGATTCGGCTCGGAGTCGGCATTCAGCGTATTGCCGCAGATTGTTCCGCTGCGCCAATGGCATAGCATTCAGAGCGGCTTCCGTGGCCCCTTCTCCCATGCCGCGGCCCCGCGGGCTGCAAAAGAAACCACGCAAATCAACGGCGTGCGGGAATATTTGTACGGCGACCGTCTGTCGCGGATTCACTGGAACGCGACGGCGAAGACCGGCGACTGGAAGTCGAAGGCGTTCGAAAGAGAATCATTGCCGCGTACGCTTATTATTCTTGACCGATATGCAGCCGATTACCCCGTTCCGGGCGCGGAACGGTTCGAGCTGGCGGTGTCTACGGCAGCTTCGCTTATAGACAGCGGTTTGAAGGGCGATACGGCAATCGGTCTAATGTCTGCAGGCAATAAGCTGACGATTCTCCCGCCCAAGTCCGGTGTAGAACAGCGCAATGCGTTAATGAAGCATTTGACCTTTGTGGACGCCGATGCCGAGCAAGGACTGTACAAGTCTCTGGTGGCAGCCGATTCTCGGCTTGAGCCAGGCTCCTTTGCAATCGTTATCAGCGGAACATCCGGCAGGGAAGCTGTCCGTTCGATGGAATGGCTGTCCCGCAAAGGACTTACGCCATGCCTGATGCATATCGGCGGTGAACGGCGGCTGGAGGAACAATGGCGCCTGATGATTCGCGGCAAGGGCTGGGCATTATTCGAATTGAAGCAGCTGCAGGAGCTTCCTGCCGTGCTGGAAGGAGGCCGGGCATGAGCCTCTTGCCGCGTTTGTTTACTTTCTGCCGTACGGTGATGTTCAAGGTTACGCCGAACTGGTATACGAAGCTCTCGCAATTATTTATTGCTCTTATGCTCATTCATACGATCCGGATCTTTGAGGGCTTCTGGTGGAGCGAGACCTTCTACGCGGTCAGCTTCACGCTGCTCTTCGCCGTAGTTGTTGATTGGCTGCTGCCGCGAAGCATGCGTGTGCTGCGAATTGCTGCTCAATTGTTGCTTGCGGTAGGCGCGACGGCTTATTTTGCCGATCCGAAAAAAGTCGTTTTGACGACCGTTCCGGATCAAGAGAACCGGCTTGGCGATTTGTTCCGCACGTTGTGGAGTTATGCCGAGCAGCTGCATCCCTTCATATGGATCAGCGGTGCTCTGCTTGTTTTGTATATCCTGTTCGATACATGGATTACAACCAGGCTGCGGTTATTCGGATTTATCAGCGTCAATATTCTCGTTCTGACCATTGCGGATTCTTTTACTCCGATTTGGTTATGGGATGAGGTCGCCTGGATTGTCTTTTTGGGTCTGCTCTGGCTGGTAGCCAATCATCTTCATAAGCTGGCAAGCCATCATCCGAACAGCTGGAAAGAGCTAACGGAATATCCGCTGCAGCTGCTGATGCCAATCGTCATCGTTTTGTCCGTGCTGATGACAGCCGGTATTCTGATGCCGACCGTATCGCCGATTATTCAAGATCCTTATACGATGTGGAAGGAATCCAAGGGCGAGACGGTTAACGTATTCCTCGGAGACAAAGGAATCGCGGCTCCCGTTGACGTGAGCAGCAGCAATACCAAGTCCGGCTATGGACGCGATGATTCGGAGCTAGGAGGCGGATTCGATTTTGACTATTCGCCGGTTATGACGATTACAACCAACCATCGGAGCTACTGGCGAGGCGAGACGAAAACGGAGTACACCGGGGCCGGCTGGACGGTGAACGACGAGACGGAGCGGAGCCGGTTGGCCTCGGTAGGGAAAGACTGGGAGCTTCCGCTGATCGAAGGACGCGAGAAGGCGGAGACGATGAAGGTGGACCAGCAGGTCCGAATGTCCAATAATAATATTTATCCGGTCTTGTTCGGCGCTTCTCCCATTACTGCTGTTCATTGGGTGGATGATCCGGATGCATCCGTATTGCCGAAAAGCTTAAAGTGGGCGGTTAACGAGCAGGAGCTGATCTGGTCTGACAAGCCGCTGAGAAGATACCCGCAAAGCTATGCGGTTACCTCCGAAGTCACCGTATTAGATGAAGAAGGACTTCGCAAGACGGAAGCGGAATTGCCCGATCCGGCCGAGACGAAGCAATATTTGCAGCTGCCGTCTTCCTTGCCGGGCCGCGTAAGGTCACTCGCCGTATCGCTAACGGCTTCGGCAGTGAATGATTACGATAAGGCGAAGCTGATAGAGACTTATCTCCGCCAGAACTTTATGTATACGAATGAACCGGATAAATCAAGGCTGACCGGAGACAGCAAGGATTTCGTCGACCAGTTCCTCTTCGAACTGAAGGAAGGCTATTGCGATTATTTCTCGACGGCTATGGCGGTTATGTCCCGTTCTATCGGATTGCCTACCCGGTGGGTAAAAGGCTTTGCCCCAGGCGTGCTCCCTGTTTCGGAATATGTGCCGTCCGCCGGAGGTATCCCAAGCGAAGCGGAATTAAATCCGGACGGAGCAGGCACGTATACCGTACGCAACTCGGATGCGCATTCCTGGGTAGAGATTTACTTCGACGGCTACGGGTGGATTCCGTTCGAGCCTACGTCAGGCTTTACCTTCCCATACTCGGTGACGGAAGCGCAGCAGGAAGCATTGCCAACGCCTACCGCAGCGGTTGATACCGATCCGGTACAGGAGGAAGTAACCGACAGCACGGGAAGCAGCCATTCCGCTATCATCTGGGGTACCATATCGGCTGCAGTCCTTGTTGTGCTTATGCTTGTACTTGTCCTGCTGCGTACGCCATGGATCCGTTCCAGATACCGGGCTTATTCCGGCAATGACCGGATTGTATGGGAGACGGAGAAGCTGCTGCGTCTCTGCCGGCGCAAAGGTTACGAACGCGAGGAGCATGAGACGCTGCGCGAAGCGATTCAAAGATGGTCGCCAAGCCACAAGCGGCTGAATAATCTGTTCCGCGAGGTACTCGATGAGTTCGAACGCGCGAAATACAGCTCCGTCCAGGCGACAAGTTCGGAGACCGACCGGTTTATTTTGAAGATCAAAGCCATTAAAGAGGAATTGTAGAAATTTGCGTATATTATATAGAAGGAAAATTTGCCGCTCGCATTGCGCGGGCGGTATTTCTTTTGCAACAAAATCCGAATATATGGTATAGTTTCGTAAGATAGCAGGAGATGAGCGAAAGTTCGAGGGGGCAAGGCAGCATGTTCGAAAGATTATTGCCGCATTTACGAGTAAATTCGGTGTATGATATTCAGCTGGACGAGTTATACAAAAAAGGTGTCCGCGGAATTATCACCGATCTTGATAATACGCTCGTTGGAGCGCATGAGCCGCTTGCAACGCCACAGCTCACGACATGGCTGGAACAAGTTCGGGATTATGGCTTTAAAGTTGTCATTGTGTCGAATAATAACAGGACGAGAGTGTCCAAATTCGCCGATCCGCTGGGCATTCCGTTTATTCATGCCGCGCGCAAGCCGGCGAATAAAGCGTTCCATAAAGCATTGAGCGTGCTGGGGCTGCCCGTGGAGCAGACCGTTGTGCTCGGCGACCAGATGCTTACGGATGTACTCGGCGGGAAACGTATGGGCTTGTATACGATTCTGGTCACGCCGATTGCTCCTGCTGACGAAGGAATAATGACCCGTGTGAACAGGAGAATCGAACGGTTTGTTCTTTCCCGTTTGCGTAAAAAAGGGACATGGTATGAGGGGGAGACCAAGTGAGAGAAGAGCAGCATAGTCAGTCGCATGCATGCGCAGGCTGCGGAGTTAAGCTCCAGACGGAGCATCCGGAAGAGTCGGGCTACTTGCCCGAAGCGGCGTTAAACCGGGAGCCGGTTATTTGCCAAAGATGCTTCCGTATTCGTAATTATAATGAAGCTTCATCGATAACGGTTGATCAGGATGATTTCTTGCGCCTGCTCGGCAGCATCGGGTCGACGGACAGCCTGGTTGTCCATATTGTCGACTTATTTGATTTTGAGGGCAGTCTGATTTCCGGCCTGCAGCGTTTTGTAGGCAATAATCCGGTTGTCCTGGTGGTCAACAAGGTTGATCTGCTGCCTCGTTCGGTTAATCTGAACCGTCTACGGAACTGGGTTCAGAAACAGGCGAAGGCGGAAGGACTCCGCACGGTAGATATCGTGCTCTGCAGCGCCAAACGGAATATCGGCTTTGAGCATGTTATTGAAGCGATCGAGCGTCACCGGAAGGACCGCGATGTCTATGTCGTTGGCGCAACCAATGTCGGCAAATCGACATTGATTAACCGCCTTATCCATGACTACAGCGATATGGAACGTGAATTGACGACTTCCCGTTATCCGGGAACTACGCTGGACGCGGTCCACATTCCACTGGATGACGGCAAGTCGATTATCGATACGCCGGGGATCGTGTATCCTACCCGGATGACGGAAATCGTTCCGCGCGGCTTCCTGCAGGCTTTGCTGCCGGATAAGCCGATTAAGCCGCTGGTCTACCAGTTAAACGACCAGCAGTCGTTGTTTATCAACAGCTTGGTCCGGTTCGACTTCGTAGAGGGCGAGCGTCAATCGTTTACGTTCTATATCTCCAATGCGCTTAGCGTACACCGCACGAAGCTGGAGCGGGCCGAACAGCTGTACGCTGACCACCGCGGAGAGCTGCTTGGCGGTCCGTCGCGCGAAGAATTGGATGAAATGCCGGATTGGACCCGCCATTCGATTCGCATTCCGCGGGGGGCGAAGAAGGATATTTTCGTATCCGGCATGGGCTGGATTCAGGCGAATGGCACTTCCGGCGCGATCGTGGACGTATATGCGCCTAAGGGCATAAAGGTCCTGCTTCGGGATTCGCTTGTATAGAAGAGAGGGGAACGGGAACATTGACGGTATCCGCGCTTGACAATGGGATTACGGGAAACCGGATTGACAGCCAGACGGTGTTGTATGGCGTAATCGGAGATCCGGTTCGCCATTCGAAATCACCGATTATGATGAATCGCGCTTTCCGCGAGACGGGAATCAACGGAGCCTATATGGCTTTTCATATTACGCCGGGCAAGCTTGGACAATTTGTTGCGGGCATTCGGGCGATGGGCATTCGGGGAGTCAACGTGACGATTCCCCACAAGCTGGATATTATGAAGTATATGGATGAGATTGACGCGGGCGCGCAGGCGATCGGAGCAGTCAATACGATTGTGAACGATAACGGCCGGTTGACCGGTTATAATACGGACGGAATCGGTTATGTCCGGTCCTTGAAGGAAGAAGCGGAGCCGGAGCTTGCGGGCAAGCGGATTCTTGTCATTGGCGCAGGCGGCGCATCGCGCGGAATCGTGTACGCGCTCGCCGGGGAACAGCCCTCGGGCATTACGATCGCCAACCGTTCGGTGGAGCGGGCCGAGGAGCTTGCCCAATCGTTCCGGTCATTGGCGGATATCCGGGCCATTGCTAACGATGGATTGCAGGCTGCCTGCGGGGAAGCGGATATCGTCATTAACACAACCTCGGTTGGCATGCATCCTCATACCGATGCAGCCCCGATAGACGCATCATGGCTGAAGCCAGGCGCCGTTGCAAGCGATCTGATCTATAATCCGCTGCGCACGAAGTTCCTGCTGGACGCAGAGCAGCATGGCTGCCGCGTGCATGGCGGACTTGGCATGTTTATTTATCAGGGGGCATACGCCTTCGAATATTGGACAGGGCAGCCGGCTCCGGCAGCAGCGATGCGCGAGACGGTATTGCAATCCCTTGTCTAGCTTTATGCAACCATAACGACAACCTATAGAGATGAAAGAAGGAACTACCATGTTAACAGGCAAACAAAAACGTCACCTCAGATCGCTGGCCCATCATCTTCAGCCGATCTTTCAGGTAGGCAAAGGCGGCACCAACGATCAGCTTGTCCGTCACATTGAAGAAGCGATCGAAGTACGGGAACTGATCAAAATTTCGGTACTGAACAACTGTTTGGACGATCCTAGAGAGATCGGCGCGGAAGTGGCGGAAGCTGCCGGTGCCGAGCTGGTACAGGTCATCGGAAAAACGATTGTTCTTTATAAGCAAGCGACCGAAGAGAAGTACCGCAAGATCGAGCTGCCTAAGGCTGCGGCGAAATAACGCCGTTGCCGAAAAGGATGGGTAGCGCTTAATGAGCAGAATCGGGATTATGGGCGGAACATTTGATCCGGTTCATACCGGACATCTGATTGCGGCTGAAGCAGCCCGTGACGGCTGCGGGCTGGACGAGGTATGGTTTATTCCGACTTATCGGCCGCCGCTTAAGGATAACGAGCCGGGTGCAAGCAGCAAGCTGAGACTTCAGATGGTCAAGGAAGCGCTGGGAGGAACCCCGGCCTTCAAAGTACTTGATATCGAGCTGGAGCGCGGCGGAATGAGTTATTCCATCGACACGGTGCTGGAACTGAAGAAGCGGCACCCGGATAAAGCTTTTTCCTATATTATCGGTTCGGACCGGATTAACGATCTGCCCAAATGGCATCGTATAGAAGAACTGGCGGAGCTGATTACCTTCATCGGGCTGGAGCGGGAAGGAACGGCGGTGCAGCTGGGTGAACTGCCGGAATTCCTTCGTCGGCGCGTGACGATGGCGGACATGCCGCCAATTGGCATATCGTCCACGGAAATCCGAAGCAGAGTACATGCGGGGCGTTCGATTGCTTATCTGGTGCCGGACACCGTTCATCAGTTTATAAAGGGGAGAGGGCTTTATGAATCGTGAACAAATGATCGAATCGGTCAAATCGCAAATGCCGGAGAAGCGCTGGAAGCACGTAGAAGGGGTTATGGAAACCGCGATCATCCTTGCCGGGCGGTTTGGGGAAGATCCGGTAAAAGCGGAGCTTGCGGCTATCCTGCACGACGTGGCCAAATATTGGCCGATCGCGAAGATGGAGCAGATTATTCGGGAGCAGCAGCTTGACCAAGGCCTGCTGAACCATGATAAGGCATTATGGCATGCCGAAGTCGGCTGCTGGGTCGCCGAGCATGAATATGGCGTAAAGGATCGGGAAGTGCTGGATGCCATCCGGTATCACACATCCGGGCGGATAGGAATGACCAAGCTGGACAAAGTGGTTTGTCTGGCCGATTATATGGAACCCGGACGGGACTTTCCCGGGGTCGACCGCATTCGCGAGCTGAGCGAGACTAGTCTTGAACAGGCGCTTATCGCGGGTTTCGATTCTACGATTTCTTTCCTGCTCGAGAAAGGAAATCGGATTTATCCTCTTACGGTGGAATCCCGCAATGACTTAATTGAACAGCAAAAACAAGGAGGCTGAGCTATGACCGTACATTCGGATGAATTGCTGCAAATTACGGTGGCGGCTGCGGAAGACAAGAAAGCGCATCGCATCGTAGCATTAAACTTGAAAGAAATCTCGCTGGTGGCTGACTATTTCGTTATCTGCCACGGTAATTCGGATACGCAGGTACAGGCGATTACGACAGAAATCCGCAAGCAGGCGGAAATGCGCGGCGTACGCGTAAAAGGAATCGAAGGCATGGATTCCGCTCGCTGGGTACTGATTGACCTTGGCGATGTCATCGTCCATGTGTTCCACCGCGATGAACGCGATTACTATAATATCGAACGCCTGTGGTCCGATGCGAAGGTAGTGGAATTCGCATGAGTCTGACAGCCGGCACGATCGTAACTTTAAGGGTGGCACGCGAAGTGTCGCCCTACGGCTATTTCCTGACCGATGAAGAGTCGGAGGTGCTTCTGCACTATACCGAGCTGGTAGGCAAAAAGCCGAAAATGAACGATGAGGTAGAGGTTTTCATTTTCTATGATTCCGAGGACCGGATTGCCGCAACGATGAAGCGTCCAAAGCTTCTGCTTGGAGAGATGGCGCGGCTCAAGGTTGCCGACGTGCATCCGCGTCTCGGTTGTTTCCTGGAGTTTGGGCTTGGACGGCAGCTGCTGCTTCCGATTTCCGAGCTGCCGGAGAAGGTGGAGTTTCGTCCGCTGCCGGGCGATGAGGTCCATGTTGTTCTTGGTCATGACAAGGCCGGACGACTGCTTGCCAGAACGGCTGGCGAGGATGAGCTTGGACCGCTTGTATTCGAGGCTCCGCAATCTTGGCGCAACCAGTGGGTGGAAGGCTGGGTTACCAAATCGCTGCAGATGGGCTCGTTTGTGCTTGTTGACGGCGGCGTGGTTGGCTTTGGCGTATACGGACTGATTCCGGCACCGGAGCGCGTCCGTCCGCTTCGCCTCGGCGAGCGGGTATCCGCGCGCATAACGTTCATCCGCGAAGACGGACGCGTAAATTTGTCGATGGCGAAGCTGAAGCAGGAAGGGCGGCTGGAGGATGCCGACCGCATTCTGGCCTTTCTGAAGGAACGTCCGGGCGGCGGCATGCCTTATTCCGACGAATCCCCTGCGGAAACGGTCAAGCAGCGTTTCGGCATCAGCAAATCGGCCTTCAAGCGCGCTTTAGGGAAGTTGATGAGAGATGGCCTCATTACGCAAAAGGGAAGCTGGACTTACCTGGCGGATCCGGACAAAGCGGAAGAAGCCGGTTCGGATGCCGCTGCGTCTGCCAAGCCGTCGGAGGAATAACGGCATGGATGCATACGGTCAATTTGCATCGGTCTACGACAGGCTGATGCAGGACATGCCTTATGAAGACTGGCTGCAATTCGCCCATGACAGCTGGGAGCGTTACGGTATGCCGGGGACGGTCGCGGATCTGGGCTGCGGAACCGGCAGCATTGCGATTCCTCTGGCCTTATCCGGGCTGGAGGTATACGGTATTGATCTGTCTGCCGATATGCTGACCGTTGCCCGCAGTAAATGGGATGAAGCTTCCTCGCATATGGCCCGCGCACGTGGGAACGTAACCTGGCTGGAGCAGGATATGCGGGACTGGACGCTTGCAGAGCCTGTCGATACGGTGATATCGTTCTGCGACTGCGTGAACTATCTGACCGAGGAAGAGGATGTGGAGGCAGCCTTTAAGGCGGCTTACGATAATTTGCGCGAGGGCGGACTGTTCTTGTTCGACGTCCATGATCCGAAGGTGTTCCTTCGTTACGCGGAGGAGCAGCCTTTTGTGCTGGACGAGGACGAGGTTGCTTATATATGGACTTGCGAGCTCGACGAATCCCGTCTGCAGATCGAGCATCATCTGACCATATTCGCCGAGGAGAAGAGCGGGAAGTTCGAGCGTTTCGAAGAAATGCACGAACAGCGGGCGTATGGCCGCGGCTGGATGGAAGCAGCCTTGAAGCGCGCGGGCTTCCGTACGGTTGACTGCTATGCGGACTTTGAACTCGAGCCGGCGGGAGACCGCTCGGAGCGGTTGTTCTTTGCAGCCGTGAAATGATGAGGTTGAACTCTCCATGCAAACAGGGTTGTCTTCCGTCACTTCGAGTGACGGGAGACAACCCTGTTATTTTTCATCCGCGTTATGTCCCTGCAGCTTCTTTCTAAGGAGAGCGCAGCTGGTTATGCGTGAGACGCTGTAATCTTGTCTGTAAGCTCTTCCGTTGTGTCGCCCGTCACTTTGTGCGGTGGGACGAAGCAGGAGCGGCAGCGCGGCTCGTAGCTCTCCGTATCGCCAATCAGGAAGACCGGCCCAAGCTTGGCCGGTTTGCCGTTGACGATACGTTGGGTGAAGGTCGCATTGGCATCGCCGCATACGGCGCAAAATGACGTCAGCTTCACAATTTCGTCGGCAATCGCCAGCAAGCCGCCAATATAACCGAATTCTTTGCCCCGGTAGTCCATATTCAGACCGTCTACGATAATGTGTTTCCCTTGGTAAGCCAGCTCTTCTACCAGGGCGATGATAGGCTTCCCAAAAAAGGACGCTTCATCAAACGCCACAACATCGGCATCTTTCGACTCGAGCAAAATTTGTTCTACCGTTGATGCAGGGAGCGCGCGCGGCACGCTTGCCGCGGGAAGGCGGTAGCCGATCCGGCTGACGATCTCTTCCTTGCTGAACCGGTCATCCTCGGCCGGCTTGTAAGCCCGTACCTGCTTGCGGCCGTATTTCATAAGTTTCTGGCAGCGGCGGATGAGCTCCCCGGACTTCTCCGAAAACATCGGTCCGATAATGACCGTAATGAACCCTCTATCCATGACTTATCCCTTACCTTTACTTCAATGGTTGTATTATTTTATCAGAATAAGTCGCAGATGCAATAGGAGTATTCGACATAATTTTTAATCGGCGAACACTAGATATAGATTTTGCTATTCATCTTTGCCGTCCAAATTCCGATCTATTAATTACTCCCTTAACGCGTCTTTCAATCTGCTGTTCATAGAATCCGAGGAAGCCGATCCGCGGGCGGCCGCCAGTCTCAAACGTTTCAATTCCTGCTTCAGACGATCATTCTCCTGGCTCATACCATCTATGTAAGGCAGCAGTTCCGGCACGGAATACCCGGCATCCCGGAATAGCTGGAGCACGGCTTCGCGCAACTGCTCCTGCGTTATTTGCTTGTCCATTCGTACCTCCATATTAGCAATAAAATGTCACTATCCCATCATATCTTCATCTGTTAAAATAGTCGAGTGTCGAAAAAGGCCAAATAAATAATTTCTCCATAATTTGCATTGACGAGACCTATATCTTGATGTAGAATCAAATTCATCAACTACATATTGAGTTGTGTGGTCAGATTTCAACGATTTTGTCAACTAGCGCATTTGACATCTTTGCTGTCAGAAGCGCTTTTATATTGCTGAAATTTCAGTGATAGACGTTGCTGGATCGATGCTTACGAAGCAAGAATTGCCCTGCAATTCTTTTAAGGAGAGAGAAACATGCTGGTAGTCTACGATTCAAGAACAGGCAATGTGAAACGCTTTATCAATAAATTGAATATGAGAGCGGTGCCCATTGGCGAGCTTGATATAGTGGACGAGCCTTACGTGCTGGTTACCTACACGACAGGATTTGGTCAGGTACCGGAGCGCGTCATGAATTTCTTGAACCGCAACAGCAATTATTTGCAAGGGGTATCCGCAAGCGGCAATCGGAATTGGGGAGACGGCTTCGCGAAGAGCGCGGATACGATCTCTAGCCTGTTCGACGTGCCGGTCCTATCGAAGTTTGAATTATCCGGTACGAATCAAGATATGGAATACTTTGTCGAAAGGGTGCGAAATATTGAAACACATCGAGCTGAACAACGAATTGATGCAACGGGGAGCGGACGGCTTCTATCAATTGGATAAAGATAAAGAGGCGGTAGCCGCTTTTATGGAGGAAGTGGAAGCGAAAAGCGTGAAATTCGGTTCCCTCCGCGAGAAGCTGGACTACCTCATCGAGAATGACTTTTACGAGAATGTATATGACAAATATACATATGAGCAGATCGAAGCGGTGTTCACGCTGACCGAGAGCAGCGGCTTCCAGTTCGAATCGTATATGGCGATCTCGAAGTTCTACAAAGATTACGCAATGAAGACTAACGATAAATCGAAGTATCTGGAGCAATATCCCGACCGCGTAGCGATCGTTGCCCTGAACCTCGGCGAAGGCGACGGCGCCAAAGCGCTCCGCATCGCGGAAGCGATGATCGAGCAGCGCCTGCAGCCGGCTACTCCAACGTTCCTGAACGCTGGCAAAAGCCGCCGCGGCGAAATGGTTTCCTGCTTCCTGCTTGAGATGGACGATTCCTTGAACTCTATCAACTACGTTCTTGGTACGTGCATGCAGCTGTCGAAGATCGGCGGCGGCGTAGCGGTTAACCTGTCCAAGCTGCGCGGACGCGGCGAGGCAATCAAAGGCGTGGAAGGCGCCGCAAAAGGCGTAATGCCGGTATTGAAGCTGATGGAGGACGCATTCTCCTACGCGGACCAAATGGGTCAGCGCAAAGGCTCCGGCGCAGGCTACTACAACATTTTCGGCTGGGATATCATCGAATTCCTCGACTGTAAGAAAATTAACGCCGACGAGAAAACACGCATCAAAACGTTGTCGATCGGCTTGATCATACCTAATAAATTCTATGAACTGGCTGCAAAGAACGAAACGCTGTACGTCTTTGGTCCTCATTCCGTTCATAAAGCATACGACAAGCATCTCGACGACATGGATATGGACGTTATGTACGAAGAGCTGCTCGCTAACGATAAAGTTGTGAAAAAAGCGGTCATGAACGCCCGCGACATGATGACAAAGATCGCTTCGATCCAGCTGGAATCCGGCTATCCTTACATCATGAACAAATCGAACGCCAACCGAGTTCACGCCTTGAAGGATATCGGCCAAGTCAAGATGTCCAATCTCTGTACCGAAATTTTCCAAGTGCAAGAGACTTCGACGATCAACGACTACGGCATGGACGATGTCATCCGCCGCGACATCAGCTGCAACCTGGCATCGCTGAACATCGTTAACGTCATGGAACGCAAGAAAATCAAAGAATCCGTCCATGTCGGCATCGAAGCTTTGACTACGGTAAGCGACGTATCCGAGATCGACAACGCTCCGGGCGTACGCAAAGCAAACGAAGAGCTTCATTCCGTTGGCCTTGGCGCAATGAACCTGAACGGCTTCTTTGCGAAGAACAAGATTGCTTACGAAAGCGACGAAGCGAAAGAGTTCGCGAGCGCATTCTTTATGATGATGAACTACTACTCGATCGAGAAGAGCATGGAAATCGCCAAAGAACGCGGCGCAAGCTTCAAGGATTTCGATCGTTCCGAATACGCAAAAGGCACTTATTTCACCCGTTATATCGAAACGGACTTCCGTCCGGCATCGGATAAAGTAAAAGAACTGTTCGAAGGCATGGAAATTCCGTCTCCGCAGGACTGGGCTGAACTGAAAGAGAAAGTGCAAAAATACGGTCTGTACCATGCTTACCGCCTGGCTATCGCGCCAACGCAAAGCATTTCGTACATCCAAAACTCGACTTCGAGCGTTATGCCGATCGTAGAGCATATCGAGACTCGTACTTACGCGAACTCGACGACGTACTATCCGATGCCTTATCTGGCTCAAGATAACTACTTCTACTACAAATCGGCTTACAATATCGATCAATTCAAGCTGATTGACCTGATCTGGGAAATTCAGCAGCACGTGGACCAAGGCATCTCGACCGTCCTTCACGTGAACAGCAACGTAACAACCCGCGAACTGGCGCGCTTCTACATCTATGCCGCTCAGAAGGGGCTCAAATCGCTCTACTATACGAGAACGAAGCGTCTTTCCGTTGAGGAATGCACAAGCTGCGCCGTATAATTCGAACTAATGACAAGGCTGCCGGATGAGGAGAATCGGAAAGCAGTCTTTAACCAAAGGAGCAGGATTGATGAAAGCAGTAAACTGGAACCGTCCGGATGACGATTTTACGCTTACCTTCTGGCAGCAGAACGTGATGCAATTCTGGACAGACGAAGAAATTCCACTTTCCGACGATAAAATGGACTGGATGGAAATGAGCGACACCGAGCGCACCGTATACAAAAACGTGCTGGGCGGACTGACGCTTCTCGATACGATTCAAGGCGGCGTAGGCATGCCGAAAATTCTCGAGCATGTGGACGGCCTGCAGCGCAAAGCGGTACTCGCGTTTATGTCGATGATGGAGCAAATCCATGCGAAGTCGTATTCCAGTATCTTCACGACGCTGGCTTCGACGGAAGAAATCGATGCGATCTTTGGGTGGGTAGAGACAAACGAGCAGCTGCAGAAGAAAGCGACTCTGATCTCTTCCTGGTACCAAGGCATTGAGACTAAACAGCAGCTATACAAAGCGATGGCCGCTTCGGTATTCCTGGAGAGCTACCTGTTCTACAGCGGCTTCTTCTACCCGCTTTACCTTGCTGGTCAAGGCAAAATGACAAGCAGCGGCGAGATTATCGACCTGATCCTCCGCGACGAAAGCATCCACGGCTTGTATGTTGGCGTACTGGCACAAGAGCTGTTTAACGAATTCACGCCGGAAGAGCAAGCTCAGCTGAAAGAAGAAGTGTTCGCCCTTCTGAACACGCTGTATGAGAACGAAGTGGTTTACACGGATAACCTGTACACCCCGATTGGCCTGCAGGAGGACGTCAAAACGTACGTTCGTTACAATGCAAACAAAGCTTTGATGAACCTGGGCTTTGAACCATACTTCCCGGAAGAGCCGGTCAACCCGATCGTCTTCAACGGCATCAGCACGCATACGAAGCAGCATGACTTCTTCTCGAAAAAAGGCAACGGTTATGTGCGTACCGTTCATATCGAGCAATTGCGCGACGAGGACTTCGTCTTTAATATGTAAGATCATTCACAGCCGGCTTCCGAAGCCGGCTTTTTTGTTTGCGGACGTCCGGAAAAAACAATTAAAGCACTATCCTAAAAATGGTAATTCATGTTACACTATTGGCGAATTATCAGCTCATCCCAGCGTTGACTTACAATTTTATAGGAGGAATTCGCTTGGACAACTGCTCCATCATAATGAAGCCTGCTATTCATTTGGCCGGGATCAGCTATTGCGGTCCGTATTCCGCATTTCCGGATGAGGCGATCCGGCTGCAGAGCGAGTTTTTATCCCGCAAGCATGAATTAAATACCGTATCCAAATCACCTGTTCTGTACAGCCCGTATTTCGGCAATGAAGTATTTGCATCCTATTGGGCCTGTTATGAGGTGTATCATATGGAGGAGCTTCCAAAGGGCATGGTCCAGTTCACGATTCCGGAACACCGCTATGCCATGGTTGCAACCTCTAACAAACGGATTGGCGAAGCCTATGAGCAGCTGTTTGCCTGGATGAATGAGCGAAAGCTGAACAAACATGACAGCGCGCTTGCGATCGAAGTATTTTACATTAACGAACGCCAATGGGAAGAGGAAGAAGTAGAGCTTCTAATTCCGCTAAGAGATGAATAATTAGATTACAACCTGCCTCTATTCGCGGCTGCTCCTCTTCGAGACGCGGCGATAGAGGTTTTTTATATCTGCCGGCACTTCTTCCGAGGAAGGATGCAGTCGTTTACGGTTGTCGTTTATAATAAGGATAACAGGGAGGGCGGAAGATGAAACCGATTTATGTGGTGGATGCTTTTACAAGCGAGCCATTCCGAGGGAATCCGGCAGCGGTGTGCCTATGCGAGAAGCCGGAGGATGAACGGTGGATGCAGCAAGTGGCGGCGGAAATGAACTTGCCCGAGACGGCCTTTCTGGTTCCGATTGATGACGGCTATGACCTGCGTTGGTTTACTCCGGAGACGGAAGTTGACCTTGGCGGGCATGCCACGTTGGCAGCCGCTTTTATGTTGTGGCACACGGGGAGAATTCGCTTCGATCAGATGGCCCGGTTTGTAACGAAAAGCGGAGTGCTAACCGTAGCCTACGATGCCATTGAAGGCTGGATGACGATGGACTATCCGGAAGAGACGCCGAAGCCGGTGAATGCGCCGGAAGCCCTTATCCAAGGTCTGGGGCTAATTCCGCGTTATACGGCAAAGAACCGCCAGGATTATGTAGTTGAGGTGGATAGCGAACAAACCGTGCGCAGTCTAAGGCCCGATCAACAGCAGCTTGCAGCGGCAGGCGGAAGAGGGATCATTGTAACGGCAAAGGCAGCTGCCGGTGCGCCCTATGATTATATAGCGCGCGTCTTTTTCCCGAATGCGGGTATAGTGGAGGATTCGGTTACGGGCTTAGCCCACTGCGCGCTTGCGCCGCATTGGGCCAGGAGGTTCCGCAAACAGGAGCTGACGGGTTATCAGGCTTCGAAGCGGGGTGGCATCGTGAAGGTGGCCGTGAACGGCAGCCGCGTTCTGTTGGCCGGCCAAGCAAGGATGATTTTGCAAGGGACACTGGAAGCTTAAGACTATAGAACAGCAAGGAGAGTTTGACTGCAATGAACTACGACGTGATATTATTTGATGCTGACGATACGCTATTCGACTACAAGAAAGCAGAGGACTTCGCTCTGACAAGCGTGTTCGAAGAATTTGGGGTTCAATCGCCGGATACCGACTATGTAGCCCTCTACCGGACCATCAATCAGGAGCTGTGGAACGATTTCGAAAAAGGGGCGATCTCGCTTGCGGAGCTCCGCGTAGAACGCTTCAGCCGGCTATTCACCGGAACGGGCCTTACGATTGGAGCCGAGGAGTTCAGCAACCGCTATCTCGGTTACCTTGGAGCGGGCGCATACCTGATCGACGGAGCTGTGGAGCTTGTGGAAGAGCTCCGTTCCAAAGTAAGACTGGCGATTATTACGAACGGAATCCGGGAAGTGCAGCTGTCGCGTTTTTCCAAGGCTGGCGTGGATCACTATTTCGAGCATATTATCGTGTCGGAAGATACGGGCTATCAGAAGCCTCATATCGGCATCTTCGATTATACGTTTAATAAGCTTGGCATTACCGATCCGGCCAGAGTGCTTATCGTTGGTGATTCGCTGACCTCCGATATTCAAGGCGGGTTGAACAGCGGCATTGATACTTGCTGGTATAATCCGCATAACAAGCCGAATGAGACGCCTGTTAAGCCGAAATTCGAAATCAAACAATTATCCGAGGTGCTGACTCTTCTATGACTAAGACGTATTCATCGATTTTATTCGACCTGGACGGGACGTTAACGGATCCCAAGCTGGGCATTACTAGCGCTATTCAATATTCCCTGAGCAAATTCGGCATTCAAATCGATAATTTGGACGTGCTTGATCCCTTTATCGGACCGCCGCTTGCCGGCTCATTTAAGGAGTTTTACGGCTTTACGGACGAGATGTGCACGGAGGCGATCAAATACTACCGGGAGTACTTTGCGGAACGAGGCATGTACGAGAACAAGCGGTACGAAGGCATTAAAGAAGTGCTTGCTGCCTTGAAGGAGCAGGGAGCTTCTTTATATGTCGCAACTTCGAAGCCTACCTTCTTCGCGGAAAAAATCATTGCTTACTTTGAGCTAAGCGAATTTTTCGAGTTTATCGGCGGCAGCAACCTGGATAATACCCGCGTTGATAAAGGCGAAGTGATCGAGCATGTGCTTCTCTCCTGCGGTCTGTCCGCGGAAGATGCTGTAATGATTGGCGACCGCAAGCATGATATTATCGGGGCTAAGCGCCATAGCCTGGACTCGGTTGGCGTTGGCTATGGTTACGGCAGCGAAGAAGAGCTGAAGCTGGCTGAGCCGACGTATTTGGCAGGTACGGTGGATGAGTTAGGGCAGTTGCTTGTGGGATTGGTAAGAAAGTAATAGTCGCTAAACGAGATGATGTCTGCTCTCCGGTGAGGGAGCGGGCATTTTTTTGTTGGGAGGAATGTGAGGTGCCGGCGTATAAAATAAGGTCTAGACTAGGGTAATTCGAAGTTGCCCTGATCTAGACCCTCTTTTATGAAGTAGAAAGTGCTTTTTTCTTGCTGGAAGGCATGGCGTTAAATAAGGTCACCTTGTTCTTGCCGGTTGTTTTGGAATGGTACATGGCTTCATCCGCCAGCTTGATGAGCTGGACGACATCCTTACCGTCTTTGGAAGTGCTGACGCCAACACTAACCGTTACGATGGTCTCTTTCTCTACGCGGCTGCGGATTGACTCGGCAACACGGTCAGGCTTTACCCGGTCGGTCGAGATGCAGGCAAGCAGCTCCTCGCCGCCGTACCGGCCTGCAGCGCCAATGCCCGCCGATTCCTCCTTCATAATCTCCGCGACCTGCTTCAGCACGCCGTCGGCCTTATGATGACCTTGCGTATCATTCAGTTTCTTGAAATTGTCGATGTCGCAGAAGATGACGGCGAGACCTTTTTGCCTCCGCAAAATCTGTTCGGCCTTGGATGTGAAGTGCCTCCGGTTGTACAGGCCCGTCAAGCCATCCGTAATCGAAGATTGATAAGTCATCATCAGACGTTCAATGACCCACTCGAATAGCAGAAGGAACAGCTGCATGAAGTAGACAATCGGAAGGAAATAACTGAGCAGCACCAGCCAGTCCACAGAACCGTGAAAGACGTAGCCGTCAGCAATTCTAGACAGGTCGAGAATAAAATAAGTAATAAGGCTCGCCGAAAATTTGCCGTTCATCTCGGCGCCTTTGGTGCCAAGGAGGATCATAAAGGTTACTATTAAAGAATAGAAATCGAGTCCAAGGAGACGGTATTGCCCTCCCGGCAGCAAAGCGTCTTCCGAAGGATCCATAAACATGGACTGCACCGCGGCAATAACAAAGGTTAAGACGATCAGCAGAACAAAAGGCATAACTTTTATTTGCGCGCCGCGATGAGTATATAATTTCATGTATACAAAGTTTATAATGATGAAAGAGACGATCTGCAAAATCATTGAAACGATATGCAGCCATGGCGGAAGCTTCTGCCCCGGATACGCTAGCATGGCCAGTATGGTGTTTTGTACCATAAACAGCGGGATCGTTAGGGTAAGATACCGGTAGATGCGTTTGTTCCGATAGCTGGTATACAACCGGGTTGACATGAAAAGCATGAGTATAAGGATGATAATCACACAAGCGGAAGAAATAAGTTGGCCGTTGGGCCCGGTTAGCCAGGTTAAGATTGTCATAATTATGTATCACCATATCCTATGGAGTGTTGCTTTACAGAAACATATGTTCTAATATATCATGATTTACGTGATGGTAAAAGCATGACCCAAGAACGAATCTGTTAATAAAGCATTCTATCTAATAATTAAGATATCGGATTTTGACAGGGTAAAATTAAAGCTTGCATGCTAATTATGAAGCAATTGCTTACGATGTGACCATTTTTTAAGCAAATGCTTACGAAGCAAAGAATTGCTTCACAATTCTAAGATGATGCTTACGAGGTAAAAATTATCACAAGTGGTCGAAATAGCGACCCCTTGTGTGACAATTTTTAAGCAAATGCTTACGAAGCAAAGAATTGCTTCACAATTCTTTTTAGGAGGAAGGACATTGAATATACTACAGGCTTTGTTTTTTCCGCCGGAACAACCGGGCGGCGTGTCCTCCATGGTGCCCTATATTCAAGAGCGTTTTTTGAAACTAGGCTGGCAAATGGAATTATTCTCGCTTCCGAAGCGGGTAAGAGGAAAAGGACAAGAAGAAATCGTATTTGAGACCTTCGACGTGACGCCGTTTCTCGGTGATCCTATCGTAGATAAATATTTGCAGACCATGCGGGACTACATTTGGTGGACGCGCTTAAGGTTGAAGCGTTCCTATGACATTATACACGCGCATCACCCGATTGCGGCGCTTGTCATGAAGCAGCTGTTCCCGGATACGCCGGTCATGATGACGATTCACTCCTCCTTCGAACGGGAGCTTGTCCTGAACGGTAAAATCGAGGAAAACAGTATAGCTCACCGCTTCCTGACTTCCATCTATGGCGAGTTGGAAGCCAAGCTGGACCGTCTGCTGACGGTATCGGATTCTTTCCGGACTTATCTATCTCCTTATATGAAGGATACTTCCGCTATTAAGGTTATTCCTAACGGCTTCGATGAGAAGCGGTTCAAGCCGATTGCCCACGAGAACGCCGTTCCGCAGTTCATCACGGTATGCCGCCTGGTACCTGCGAAAGGTCTGGATATTCTGCTGCACGCCTGCGCGGAGTTGAAGCATCGCGGTCATCCTTTTGTCCTGCATATTATCGGGGACGGTCCGATTCGGGAAGAGCTGGAACAGCTGGCGGTCGAGCTGGATTTATACGACGATATTATCTTTTACGGCTATATGCTTCATCCGGAAGAGTTCATGCCGTTCTTTGACGTCTTTGTTCTGCCGTCGCGCGCGGAAGCTTTTGGCTCCGTGTTTGCCGAGGCGGCCTTATGCTGGCTTGCCTTGGTCGGAACCAATGTCGGCGGTATCGCCGAGCAGATCGAAGACGGCGTAAACGGCCTGCTGGTACCGCCGGAAGATGCGCCTGCCCTTGCGGATGCGCTTGAGAAGCTGGTAACGGATCCTACCTACAGGTACAATCTTGCGCGTACAGGCTGGGATAAAGCGAAAAAGGTCTATTCGCTTCAGCGGGTCATCTCTCAGATGAAGAAAGTTTACTTATCGTTGAAACCGGAGGAATAATCGTGACGGTTCCTTTTCGTTTTATACACGCGGCAGACCTGCATCTGGATAGTCCGTTCCGCGGCATGAGCAAGGTGCCGGATGCGCTGAAGGAGAAGCTTCCGGCTTCGACCTTCGGCGCCTTGCGGCGGTTAACGGATGCGGCCATTCAGGAACAGGTTGATTTTATCGTCATCTCCGGTGACTTGTATGATGAAGCGGACCGCTCGCTAAAAGCGCAGTTTCTTCTATTAAAAGAGTGGGAGCGGCTGCGGCATTACGGGATATCCGTTTTTGTCATACACGGCAATCATGATCCGCTGAATAGCTCTAGGGCGGAGTTGAAGCTGCCGTCCAACGTAACGCAATTTGGCGCAAATGGCATGGAATATCGGCCGGCTTACTGCAGAAACGGTGAGCTGGCTGCTTTTGTTTACGGAATGTCCTACGGGAAACGGCATGTGACGGAAAATTTGGCCGCCCGTTATTCGCCGGTTGAAGGGGCGCCTTTTCATATCGCTATGCTTCATGGCAACGTAAACGGAGATTCATCCCATGATCCATATGCGCCGTGCTCGCTTGATGAGCTAACCGGCAAAGGTTTTGATTATTGGGCACTTGGCCATATACATACAAGAAAAGTACTGCATGAATACCCGCATGTCGTGTATTCGGGCAATATACAAGGCCGCAATCCGCGGGAGACCGGACCGAAGGGCTGTTATCTGGTAGAAGTCTCGGCTTCACGGGTTGTCGAGCTGACCTTTATTCCGCTAGACGATATTCGCTGGCTGGATGCGAGGCCCTCGATTAACGATCTGCATACGGAGCAGGAGCTGCTTCAGCGCTTGGAAGAACAAGTGGAGCAGCTTGCCGACCAGGGCGACGGACGGCCCGTTATGGTTCGTCTAACGCTGGAAGGGCAAGGTCCGCTGCATCATAAGCTAACGGAAACGATTACCGTACGGACCTTGTTGGAGCAGCTGCAGCAAGGCTCGCAGCATGCATGGGTCTATGCGCTTGAGGTCAATACGCATGCGGGGCTGCGCTTGACAGAGCTTGAGGACGAGAACAGCTTTGCCGGCGAGCTATTCAGGCTGACGCAGCGGTTAGAGCAGGATTCGGAAGCTTGGAGACAAGAAGCGGCAGCCGCCGTTGCGCCGCTCTCCGGTCATGCCAAGCTGGGAAGGCTGCTGCGGGGGCGCTGGGACGAGTTGCCCGAGCATTGGCTGGAGCAGGCTAGGGAGCATGTGCTCGGATTGCTGACCGCGGAAGGGAGGAAGGACGAATGAAGCTGCTGGAAGTCCGGATTGACGGCTTTGGCCAGCTGCAAGGGTTACACTGCAAGCTGGACGGTCCTTCCGTAGTTTTATACGGCATGAACGAAGCCGGAAAGAGTACGTTGTTCGGATTTATCCGGACGATTCTATTCGGTTTTGCAAGACGGAATCAGCCGGCGGAACGGCAAGAACCCGTTAATGGGGGCAATCACGGAGGGCAGCTGGTATTTCAGGATGCGGAAGGCCATACCTTTATAGCGGAGCGCTATGCGCACGTAAACGGAGGACGTCTGAAGCTTAGGCGAATCGGCCTTACTGAGCATGACCTTCCATCCGAAGAGGAGAGCTGGCCTGCCCAGGAGGAATGGGAGCAGCGGTTTCTCGGAGGGACCAACGAACAGCTGTTTCGCGAGCTGTATGCCATCACCTTAACGGAGCTGCAGCAGGTTGGAGCGTTATCGCATGAGGAGCTAGGCCGGTATTTGTACCATGCCGGATGGGAGAATGGCAAGGCTATTGCGGCCGCTGAGAAAAAGCTGCAGCTCGAAATGGAGCAGCTGTTCAAGCCGCGTGGGGCTAATCAGCAGGTCAACAAGCAGCTGAAGACGCTGGAGAAAACCGAGCAGGAGCTTCGGGTGCAGGTTGATGCGATTCAGGCCTACAATGGGCTGCAGCAAGAGCTTGAACGGCTTAGCCGGGAGCTGGAACAGCTTGAGGAGGAGCAGCCGCATCGGCAGTCTGCTCTTCAATTGGCAGGGAAAGCCCATGCAATAAGACCGTTATGGCTCAGGCAGCTAGAGCTTGGCCGAGAGCGGGAAGGGATTGCGGGTGCCCAGCGGATTACGGCGGAAGCGGAGCATAGCTGGAATGAGCTGCGGAAAGAGCAGAGAAGCCGTGCGCAAGAGCAAGAACTGTTAGAGCAGGAGCAGCAGCTGGTCGCGCAAAAGCGCCAGGCCCTTCAGATAGACGAAGAGCTGCTAGCCCGAAAAGAGGAAGCTGAGGCTTTGCTGCTCGAGAGCGAACGGATGCAGCTTTTGAGAGAGGAAAGAATTACGCTCACGGCCGAGCTGCAATCGGACGCAGAAGCTTTAACCCGGCTGCTGGGCCGCATTGCCCCGAATTGGGGAGAGCAAGAGCTGCTGAACCTGCAGTTAACCGTAGCCGACCGGGAATATGTACGCGGGCAGAGACAGCTTGAAGCGGAAGCCGGACGAAGCTTGGAAAGGCTAAACGCTGATCTGCAGGCTGTTATCCAGCAGGAGAGGGAGGCCGCGCAGCAGCTTGCCGAGGCGGAAACCGAGCTTGCGCGCGCGGAAGCAGCGGCCGGCGGCCACAGCGTATTGGGCAGCGCCCCGTTCCTGCCTCGGACGAGCGACGCTATGCGCGCAGCATGGAACAGCTGCGACGCCGCGCTGCGCGAGTGGGAGCTGGAGCGGCTGCAGGCAACAGCCGCCCAGGAGGAGGCGGGCCAAGGCAGCTCTGGCGGCCCGCTATGGATTGGCGCGGCGCTGGCAGGCGGCGCCGCTGTTGCCCTTGGCGCCGCTTCGCTTAGCGGCGGCGCTTTCCCTGGCGCAGCCGGCGCTGCCGCTGCGCTAGGCGCGCTCGCGCTGGCGCTGGCGGCGCTAGCCGCGGCCCGCGGGCGCAGCTCGGCCGCTAGGCGCAGGCCTCGGCGCACTCGCGGCCCCGCGCCGGCGCCCGCGCGCGAGCAGCGCGTCCGCGCAGCGCTCGCGGCGCTCGTCAGCGCGCCCGCGGAAGCCGCCGCGGCGCTGCTGGCGGAGCCGCCGCACGCGGCCGGCGCGGCCCGCGAGCAGCTGCGCGCCGCTGCCGAGGCGCGCGCCACCGCGCTGCAGCGCAGCGAGCAGCTCGGCGCCGGCCGCCTCGAGCTGGCTCGCCGGCACGCGCGGCTTCGCGCTGCCGCCGGCGAGCGCCGCGAGGCTGCCGCCGCCGCGGCGGAAGAGCGTGCAGCCGCCGCCCGGCAATGGCGCGGCTGGCTGGAAGCGATAGCGCTGCCGGACATGTCGCCGGATGCAGCGCTTGAAATATTCGAGCTCGCCGAGCAAGCTTTGCACCGGCTCCAGCAGCGGGACCGCCGCGCAGCAAAGCTCGCCGCGGCCAGCACCCAGCTCGCCGCGTTTGAAATCCGCGCGGCAGAGCTTTGCGCCGCCTTCCCGGACGCGGCGCAGCGCCTTTCTGCGGAGCCCGCGCTGGCCTTGCGGCTCCTGCAGGCGGAGCTGCGCCGGCAGGCAGCGGCGCAGGAAGAAGCCGCCCGGCTGGATGAGCGGATTCAAGCTCTGCGATTAGCCTTAACGGCAGTCCATAACAAGCAGCTGCAGCTCAGCTCTTCGATCCGGCATCTTACGGAAACTGCCGGCTTCAATAACGAAGCCGAGTTTGCCGCCGTTCTCGTTCACCGGAACCGATTGGAAGCCATCGATAACGAGCGGAACAAGCTGCGGATCGAGATCGAAGCAGGCATGTCGGAGGAACGGTTAAACGAGCTGGAGCTGCTGCTCACCAGCCATGACGGAGATGAGCTGAAGCAGCGTTACGAGCGGCTTCAACTGGAAGCCGAGCAAATGGAAAGGAACAGGGGAGATCTGCTGGATAAGCGGGGAAGACTTCGCCAGCAGCTGGAGCATTTGCTGCAGGAGGAGAAGCGCCGGGAGCTGCTGGCCGTCAAGGAAATGACGCTTGCCCAGATTGCCGGGGATGCCGAGCGTTATGCCGTGTTAGCTGTCAGCGCCTCCCTCATTCGGACAACGAAACGAATATACGAGGAAGAGCGGCAGCCTGCCTTGCTGAAGCTGGCAAGCGAATTTGTACGCCGGCTTACGGAAGGGCGATATATCCGGGTGATGACGACCCCGGACCAGCCTTCGATCCGTCTCGAGACGTCGGATAACCGGTTGGTCGATTCCGTTCTGTTAAGCCGCGGCACGGCCGAGCTGGTCTATCTGGCTATGCGGCTTGCGCTTGCCGTAGAACGAACAGCAGCAGCGGGCATGCCGCTGCTGCTGGATGATTTGTTTGTTAACTTCGACCGCCAGCGCCTGCACGCCGTTGCCCAATTGCTTGGCGAATTGTCGTTTTCGCGCCAATTGATTCTGTTTACCTGCCATGAGCATATTCGGGCCGCCCTGCAGAATGGCATCCCTCATGCCGCGCAAATCGAGCTGCCCGGCAGAAGCCGCCCGTTAGTGAGCCATCTTTCGTCGGATGACCAGGTATAGCCAGCCTAAGCTGATAAGGCCGAAAATCGGATAAAGCGTCGACAGCAGCGGGCCAAAGCCGATTTGGCTCGCAAAATAGCAGAAGGCGAGAATGCCCAAAGTTATGAACGGACGGGACCATTTCAGCCGTTCCTGGAGCTGGAGAGTCAGACCGTAAATGTCGGCAATAAGCGTCGTAAAGATCTCGGCGAATATGAGGAAAATATAAATATACTGCACGATATGGCCAAGCTGCTTGGCGATGCCTCCCATCGGGATGGCAAACTGCTGGATGCCGGGCATATGAACGGATAACGCAATATGTCCGGCGAGCAGCATAATGCCGATTCCGATTCCGCCAATCCATGAGCCCAGTACAATGGTTTTACGGTCTTTAACCTCCGAGCCAAGCGGGACAAGCACGGCTTGCGCCATCGACAGGTTAAAGGCGGTATACAGGAATGGGGAAGCCCATGCCGCCCATACCGAATGGTCCGTCGCAATCGTCATGAACCTATCGGCTTCGGGCGTTTGGAACGTATCCAGCATAATTAACGCGGTGAAGAGCAGCATAACCGGCACTACGATCGCATTAACCGTCAGAATCGCTTTCATGCCTTTGCGAAGCAGGAAGTAACAAGCGGCTATGGTAATGAGTAATCCCGACTGATAAGAGACATTCCAATTCTCGTAAAAGATGGTGCCCGCACCGGCAAGCATCACAGCCGTTACGCCGAGCAGGACAACCAGCATGAAATGGCTGATCCATTTCCCGTACTTATCGCCAAACAACGCAATGTTCAGATCCTCGTAGGACTTCGCCCCGATTTCGCTGGCAATCAGCATCATCTTGCCGCCTAGCCATATAAAGAGCGCCGTCGCGACAGCGATCGTCAGTGTACCCCAATAGCCGAAGCGGGTGAAAAACTGCAAGATCTCTTGTCCAGTCGCAAAACCGGCGCCTACAATCGTGCCAATATAAGTGGATGCGATTTGAAGAGCCTTACCCGTACGCTTTACCATGGCATGTCCTCCCGAAAATAACCTTCTATATAAGAAGGTATGTCCAAAGAGGGACGGGCATGACAGCAACTTCCGGATAAGCGGTCCGGTTAAGCTCCGGCTAACAATTTGATCGAAACGATTTTGTTATGATCCGGATCCAGATCAAATTTGAGCAGCGAGTCTTTTCCTTGATAAGTAATGATGTAGCTGTTCTGGGAAGTTGGTTTTCCAAGCGCTTTAAGCACGGTTTCCGTTTTGTCCTCGACGTGAACGCCGCTAAGTCCGGTTGCAATCGACTTATCGTATACCTCTATGTACTGGATCGCTTTGTCTTCGTTGATCCCTATGGCAAACCCTTTGTATTCGTGTACCTCTATCGTCTCCGAGTCGTCCTTCAGGCTGTATACATCATTTGCTTTGCCATAGCGCTCGGATACTTTCGTGTTGGAATCGCCAATCTGAAGACCGAGCATGACCGGATGGGAGGCATCCCATTGCTGCTGTTTGCTTGCCGTGCCGGTGCCGGACGGCGATGTGCTTTTGCCGGAGGATTCCGCGCTCGTATCTCCGCCGGATGCATTTGCGCCGCTTGCTTCAGGCTCTTTGCCGTATCTCCCGCTGTCCTGCCCTTGAGAGTAGGTTTTCTGCGGACTGTCGCCCGTTGGATAAGTGTCCGACGAATGGTCGGCCGGCTGCAGACTTAATGGAGTGTCCGTGTTCATCGTGTTCGAACAGCCTGTTGTCGCTATAAGGGAAAGGGCCATTACGGCCGTCCATTTTACTGCATGGTATGTTCTCTTAGACTTGTTCATGCGAATGCGCTCCTTTTGGGTCGCTTTTTGTCCTGAAATCTTATCATTATTTACGTCCATATCTGGAAGAAGTTGCTTTGCATTATATATCTCTTCTATATAAAATGATTCCTCTCCTGCTTCGATAAAAAATTTGAAAGAGCCGGGTTGCGTTGTTTGCCTATCCTATGGTAAGTTATCGAAAAGAGATTTTGGTGGAGGGAAATGACGATGGATATTTTAAAAGAACGAATTTTAGAGCAAGCATCGGTACTTTCAAGCGATGTGTTGCGGCTGGATTCCATACTTAACCACCAGGTCGATCCTGCTCTTACGATGGAAATGGGACATGAATTCGCAAAACGGTTTGCTGACGAGAAAATTACGAAAGTTGTTACGATTGAATCCTCTGGTATTCCCGTTGCTTATGCTACGGCGTACGTACTAGGCGTACCGCTTGTATTTGCACGTCGCAAGAAAACTTTAATCGCGGATCCGGATGCTTATTCGGAGCGTGTCCCGTCCTTTACAAAAGGGATGGTGACCGATATTATGGTGTCGAAGCAGTTTTTGTCGGCTGAGGATAAAGTGCTCTTCATCGACGATATTATTGCAAACGGCGATGCGGCCCGCGGGCTGATCAAGATTATCGAGAGATCCGGCGCAAAGCTGGCAGGCATGGGGATTGTTCTCGAGAAATCCTTCCAGGCCGGTTCAAGAACGCTTCGCGAGCAAGGTGTGCGGGTAGAGTCGCTAGTAAATGTTACTTCTTTGAAAAACGGGCAAATTCAGTTCGACTAAGTTATAATGAGGGTGAAGGAACCGAGGGGAGGCAGCGGCAATGATAACTTCTGAATTTTTGACTGCGAAACTGGGTGACGCGAAAATTCACTTCGAACGCGCGCTAGATTGCAAACATACGGAATTTGATGATTTGTATCCTTATATGATTGAGCATCCGCAATTTTTCTGGTACAAGCGTTATGTTGCATGGTCGGAGCTTCTTACGATTGTGAAGCTTTGCGATGAGCTCGGCGAGGAATGGAAAGGTCAATTCACGGAACGTCAGGCAGAATATATCGCAAAACGTGTCATGTCTTCAAGAGTGCTCGATGAATGGTATGAAACCAATGATTCCAAGGAGCATGTCGGTTAGTCCGCACGGAGGGATTAGCGGTGATTAGTGAAGAGCAGTTGGATCAATTTCGCCAAAGCGGCGAGAAGATTCGCGTCGTTCGGGACGAGATGGAAGTAAACGACGTGATTGGAATCGTTGTAGCTTGGGATGACACATCGGTTGTCATCCGTCGTCATAACAGACGGGTCGTCAAGCTGAGCCGCAATTACCGCTTTGAGCTTGCCTCAAGCGAACGCGGTTCTGCTGAGTAGCATAAGTAGAGCATCCAGCAGGAAACTCTGTTACACAGGGTTTCCTGCTTTTTTTTGCGTGGTGAGGTACACAAAAAAGGCTTTGGTTGTCTATCGCTAGACTAACCAAAGCCTTTGACTGTTTATGTATGGTGCGGTCGAGAGGACTCGAACCTCCACGGCTGTTACACCACTAGAACCTGAATCTAGCGCGTCTGCCAATTCCGCCACGACCGCAAATGTTGTTGCCAACGAAAGATATCATAACATTATCTGATGAGAAGAGTCAAGCAATTTGTTGAGAACAAGTTAAGACAAAAGAAAAAGGCTCCAGCTCATGCGCTGGAACCCTTTATGTATGGTGCGGTCGAGAGGACTCGAACCTCCACGGCTGTTACACCACTAGAACCTGAATCTAGCGCGTCTGCCAATTCCGCCACGACCGCATGCCTTATTACGTCCCTTATGGTAGCATGTACGGGTTTCATTCGTCAACCCATTCAATAAAGTTGCAAAATTCAGCATATTTTTCCTCGGTTGGACAAACAATGAAGGGGATAAAAGGGAAAGGGTGTATGACGTGAACAAACGGAAAAGATCAGCTGTCACTTGGATCATTGCACTTGCGTTATTCATGCCGGCCGGTGCTGGACAAGCGATGGCCGCAGAGGAAGAACAAGCGAAGTCCGCAAGACAGTTCGCAATTGTAATCGATGATTTCGGCAACGGAATGAACGGCACGGAAGAGATGCTGAAGCTGCCCGTTAAATTTACGGTAGCGATTATGCCATTTATGCCAACCACCAAACAGGACGCCGAAGAAGCTCATCGCCTTGGACACGATGTCATTGTTCATATGCCGATGGAGCCTAATAAAGGGCAAAAAAATTGGCTGGGTCCAGGAGCGATTACCGCTGATCTCAGCGATGCCGAGATTAAGAAGCGGGTAGAGGATGCCATTGATAACGTTCCGTATGCGGTAGGCATGAACAATCATATGGGCTCCAAAATTACTGCTGATGAACGGATTATGCGCATCGTACTTTCGGTCTGCAAGGAACGGGGATTATTTTTCCTCGACAGCCGTACGACCTTCAAAACGGTTGTACCCAAAGTAACGGAGGAGCTTGGCGTGCCGGCACTAGCAAACAACGTATTCCTTGATGATGTCTATACGGAGCAGCATGTGTCGAAACAAATGACGATCGCTAAGAAGCATTTGGAATCCCATGATACTTGCATCGTTATCGGCCATGTTGGACCTCCGGGCAAAAAAACGGCAGCCGTCCTCAAAGCATCCATTCCGGCGATGCAATCAGACGGCCAGGTTCAATTCGTCAAGCTGTCGGATCTAATTCCTTCGTTATCGGGTGATCCATTTATACTGCCGAATCCCTGAGGCGATTGCCGAGGCAACGCGGAGCTGCTCGCGAGGGTCGGTGAGCATCATGCGGTCGCCTTCATGACTGATAAAGCCCATCTCGACAATGACGGCAGGCTGATCGACCTTGCGCAGTAAATAGAAAGGCTTGCCTTCTCTAGGGTAAAAAGCGGTTTGTTGTTGTCTGTTCAGCGTATCCTGTATGCAAAAAGCAAGAAGCGCGCTTTCCCCTGTAGACTGGTGCAGAACAAGCGGGCCATGCTTGGATCTGTCCTTGGTCCAGTTCACGTGAAGGCTAACCAGCATCGTTGTTTCGATCTCATCGGTTAACTGGCGCCGTTGCGACAAATCGCGCTTGTGACGGGATCTGCTCACATGCCACCGGTTCTCTTCGCTAAGCGCATAATCACCGGTACGATTCAGTACGGCCGGAATGCCTTGGCTATTAAGCAGCAGGTACAGCTTTTGGGCGATGGCCAGATTTATATCCTTTTCCAAGGTATTCCCGGCCGTTGCGCCTCCGTCAATCCCGCCGTGTCCGGCATCGATCAACACGATAGCCGAAGGCATTGTCCAGCCGTCTTCGGGAGCATGCGCAATTTGCTGTTTGTTTTCCGGAACGGCAGCTGACAACAACTGGGGCGCAAGACTAAGCAAGCCGATAAGCACAAAAACGGTAACCCGCATGACAAACAATTTGAATTCCTCCTTCAATATGCCAAGACTTGCGTGCAAAGCAGCTATCGATAGCGTGGCTTATTGAAGGAAAACTCATGCATGTTTACGATCTGGACAATCCGGGCAAACTTCTAGTAACAAATAAACCGAAGAGGTGATCGAACAGTGGCAAATGGACATGATCTGATTAAATATATGACCGTGGAATTTGTGAACTACATCGAGACGCCGAGGGATGAACGAAAAGCGGCCAAAGCGACAGCCAAGGCCGCAAGGGAGCATTGGCTGTCGCGCTGGTTCGGATATGGCGGGGCAAGCGTATTACAATGGTGGAAAGGCCGTACGGAACGTTAGCGATAGAAGTGACCGAGCTCGGCTAGAAGCTTGAGGGGAATGTACCTTGTGCTGCTGCCGAGCTCATCTGTTTCCAGAGCGGCATAGACATTGCCGTCACCCCAGCTGTGATACCCGGTTACCGACCACACATAGAGCATCTCTTTATTAAAACGTTCTACGGTAAAACGGAGAGGCGTTTTGGAGCTTAACGCTTTTAGCACGATGCTGGTATCCTCGGCGGATGCCGTTATAGGTTTTTCGGTCAGCCACGGCATTTCGCTATATGGATCGAAAGAACGGCTTTTCACGGCTCTTTTGATCAAGGTGTTGCCTTGCAGGGCGTAACGTGCGGCAAGCCCTTTCTCTTCCTTGGCTGTTTTCTCCAACGTTGATTTTTGCAGGGGCAGCCATTCACCGCTCATTCCGTCCAAATATGTATTTTCCGCTGAACCGTTCACGTCCCAGACGGCCAGTAACGGATGGATATATAAAGCTTGGTTCGTATTAGGCAAGGAGGAGAGAAGCTCCAGCTGCGCAAGGGATTGATGCAGCGTTGACTGGTCAAACAAGTATTCCCCCGTTCCGTATTCCCCAAGCGCAAACCCGCCATTTTCCTTGGCTTGTATAACCAGGTAGCCGGCCGGTTGACCTTTATCCTTCACAATCGCTATCCAGCTATGCGTGCCGGGTCCAAGAGGCGACACGGTAAATTCGGCATGACTCCACGCTTTGAACTCCGGTAATTTCCCAAGCTCGTCCATCCAGCCTCGTACGGTGGATTGAAGCTCCGTTTCCTGCTGAGCCGTTACGGACGAGTTTGATTCCGCCTGAAGGCTTTGAGCCGTGACAAGGAATGTTGACACCACCAATGCGGCTATAACCGTTTGTCGAATCCACTTTTTCACCCTGGCACATCCTTTCTTTCTTTTGCATCTGTTTCTGACATGGTCTCATTATATTGGACAAGCCCGCAGAAGGCTGTTGGAACCTGTCGCGGGCCTACGTCAATCGGATGTTCTATTTTTGGCGTATTGCTGCGAATGCCGTCTGATTGTCTCTATTCAATGCCTTCCAAGTGGAAAATACCGCAGTTAATGGCGGAAGCCGTCACCCGCGGCTCATACTGCCATTTGATCTCGGTCTGGCGTTGGTTGAATTGCTCCTCGATGGCTTCCTTGGCATCCTCCTCGGCGTGCTTGATCATCGGATCATAATAATGCCGGATCCTATCGAGTTCTTCCTCCAGCCTTGCAGCAGCATCGGAAGCCCAGGTGTAGTCGTAATTTCTGAGCTTGCGTTCAAGCGAAGTCTCGATGACGCCTAATGCCTTGGCGTGGGACAGGCCATTGCGGGTTAAATGGATATTCGATGGCAGCCGCGGCGTAAGCTTCATATTTTTAAGGCGGTCATAGAAGTTCTCAATCACGAGTCCCGTTGCGAGAGAGACGCCGTAGCTGTGAATTTCCTCGCGTTTCCTGTCGCAGGCGAATTCGACACGCATATTGACCCCGAGCCATGCGGTGTAGGGTGTCGATTGGAACGGAGTACTGGACCTCCGTTCCGGCTCCTGGAACAGGTTCACGTAGCTGCCGGAGTTTTTGGCTGCGCCGAACAGCTGCTCCAGCTTGCGGGAGCCGAAATAGAGATCTTCCCTTGGGGTACGGATACCGCTGGCCATATTGTTGTTCACGAATCCGAACGAGCGGTTTAACGCCGCATCCACGGCGGTTGTTGCGGGACCCGGTGTTGGAGGAGGAGCAGCAAGCTCCTCCTCGTATTTCTCCTTGTCCGTTACGAACAAGTAAGTCATCGTCTCCGGATCGGAGCCCGTGCGGTCAACAAAGCTCCAGTAGAAGGGACGGTTCGTAAGTTCACGGTCGGCAGCGGGGGAGAGCTTAACCGTGAAATGAGCAGGCGACTTCTCCAATATCGAGCATTGGGTGGCTTCAAGAAACCGTTGTACGTATTTGTGGACCTGCTTCGAATTCACGGTCTCACCTCGACTTTCTGCCCTAGTTCGGTCATTTGTGCCAGGATGGTTGGTCCTTGCGGCGTCTCCGGCGATTCATTTTCATCACGAAGCTTGGAAAGGGTGGAGCCCAGATGACTCAGCCTTTGCTCCAGATGAACGGCGTCTCCTTCGGACTCGAGCAGCATTCGCGCCAGCTGCTGTTCGATGGAGCCGGCATCCGATTCGAACCGTTCGAGAATATGATCGAGCTCCCCGATGACAAGCTCGAACAGATTGATTTTTTCATGCAGCAGGTTCACGATATGCTCTTCGATGGTGCCGAGCGTACACAGATTATAGATCTTGACGTCTTCCTTCTGTCCAAGCCGGTGAACGCGGCCGATCCGCTGCTCCACGCGCATGGGATTCCAAGGGAGATCGAAGTTAATCATATTGTGGCAGAACTGCAGATTGATTCCTTCGCCGCCGGCTTCGGTTGCGATAAGCACTTGGGCGCGGCCGCGGAACAGATCCATCATCCAGTCCTTTTTCCCGCGGTTCATGCCGCCCCGGTAAGGCACGGCCAAAATGTCATGCGAACGGAAGAACTGCAGCAGATACTCCTGCGACGCCCTGTACTCGGTGAAGATGATGACTTTATCGTTAATCTGCCGGATGAGCTCCATTACTTTTTCAGCCTTGGTATTGGCTTTGATCTGCTTGATAAATTCGACCAGCTCCCAGATTTTCGGACGGATAGGGGAATCCTCAGCCGTTTTTTTGAACAGATTAACAAGCGTAATAAATACGGCGTCCCGGCTGCTGCAAACCTCGCGCTGCAGCGTAACAAGCGGAAGCATACTCATCATATCGACGCCGTCTTCCTTGTAACGGTCCCGAACGAATGCCGTCACCGCGTCATAGAGAGCCTTCTCTTCGGGAGACAGCTCCAGCGGGATATTTTTCACGACTCGCTTGGTGAACGATATTCCGCCGTCTCCGCGCCGGTTGCGGATCATGACGGTGGAGAGAGCATCCTGCAGCTGATCTTCGTTTTTCGGCAGACGCTTGTCGACAACGAAGTTGGCTGCGAACTCGCTTTGACCGCCTAACTGGCCGGGCTTAAGCAGCGTAATAAGGTTATATAACTCATCTAGATCGTTCTGAATCGGGGTAGCCGTCAGAAGAAGGCAATATTTTTTGCTGAGCTGGAGCGCAAATTGGTAGTTTGTCGTCTTTTTGTTCTTGAGCTTATGCGCTTCATCAATAATGATCATATCGTAATCCTGACCCAGAATAATCTCGCGGTGCGGATCACGCTTGGCCGTATCTATAGAAGCAACCACAACGTCGTATTGCCAGGTATGCTCCTTCTTCTGCGCGACGGCCGAGATGCCAAACTTCGAATTCAGCTCTCTCACCCATTGCAAGACGAGGGAAGCGGGAACAAGAATAAGAGCCTTTCGGACGAGTCCGCGGACCATGTATTCTTTGATGACGAGTCCGGCTTCAATCGTTTTGCCAAGTCCGACTTCATCGGCGAGAATAGCGCGGCCGCCCATCTCGTGAACAACCTTGCGTGCCGTGTCCACCTGATGCGGCATCGGCTCGAAGGAGGGGAGCGTCCGCAAGCACTGCAGCTGTTCGAAGCTGTCGACCCGCTTGGCCTGCTCGGCTTCCATCGTCAGCTGATAGAGCGTCCAATCGTCCCATGGACCATTCTTGGCGACCCGGTTCTGAAGCTCATCGAACCAGGTGCGGTCACATTGCAGGTCTACAAGCGGATGAAGCTTGCGCCGGACCATATTAGCTTCCGTAGAGGCGGGATTCAATTTCGCCTGATCATTCATAGTAAAGGTCACGATAGGCAGCTCCTTTTGCGAATAGAGATAGTTGTCACTAGTATGGCCTTTTTCATCAAATCTTAGTAAATAAGCAGTAAAATTAGCGATAAGACAAGCATTAGAAAGAGAATAGCCAATGTAAGCGGAGAAAAGCGGCGAAATAGGTAAAAACAGCTGTGGATACCGATATGTAGTATAGTATAATAAGTGGTACACACAATATATGGTGCCCGACACATGCGATAAGAGGTGTGTATGCGATATAAGGGACATGGGAGGAAGGACCAATCGGATGGCAATGACGCAGAAATTGGAAGGACTTAGCGAAAAAATATTTTTAGACCGTTATGCTTGGAAAAACGCGGACACAAAAAATACGGCAGTAGGGGATGTCGTACTGGTCCTGACGAAGGATGATCCAAAATTCCCGGCCAAAGAGGTTGGGGAGGTCATCGAACGCAGAGGCGACGAAGTGACCGTCAAGCTTAGAAGCGGAGATACCGTAACATCCAGCGTGGAGAAACTCACGCTTACTATAGAAAAGACTCCGGAAGAGATGTGGGACCGTCTAGCCGGTGCGATGGCTGGCGTTGAGCAAGGCGAAGAGAATCGGAGTACCTGGACGGAAAGGTTCCGTTACATTCTGGATGACTGGAAGCTGGTTCCTGGCGGCCGTATTGCTGCCGGCGCCGGCGCGAGCGACGAATTGACGCTGTTCAACTGTTACGTAATTCCTTCGCCGAAGGACAGCCGCGGCGGTATTATGACAACTCTGTCGGAGATGACGGAAATCATGGCGCGCGGCGGCGGCGTGGGAATCAACCTGTCTTCGCTGCGTCCTAGACGGGCTGTTGTTGCTGGCGTTAACGGCTCCTCCAGCGGTGCCGTATCCTGGGGAGGCCTGTTCAGCTATACGACCGGCCTGATTGAACAGGGCGGAAGCCGCAGGGGCGCGCTCATGCTAATGATTAACGACTGGCATCCGGATGTGCTTGATTTCATTACCGTCAAGCAAACGATGGGGCAAGTGACGAATGCAAACCTATCGGTATGCGTAAGCAATGCTTTTATGAAAGCCGTGAAGGAAGACCTGGACTGGGAGCTTGTATTCCCGGATACCAAGGAAACCGATTACGACGAGCTGTGGAACGGCGATCTGGAAGCATGGAAGAAGCTTGGCAAGAAGGTTGTCCATTATAAAACGGTTCGCGCACGCGACGTATGGCATACGATTATTGAATCGGCTTGGAAATCCGCTGAGCCAGGCGTCGTCTTTATGGAGTACTACAACCAGATGTCGAACAGCTGGTATTTCAACCCGATTATTTGCACGAATCCGTGCGGCGAGCAAGGGCTGCCAGGCTGGGGCGTCTGCAACCTGTCCGCTATTAATCTGTCCAAATTTTACGATGAGAGCAAGCATGACGTGAATTGGGATGAGCTGGCGAAGGTAACCCAGTGGTCCGTTCGCTTCCTCGATAACGTTATTGATACAACCCCATATCATTTCGAAGAGAATGAGAAGAATCAGAAGAAGGAGCGCCGCGTTGGCCTTGGCACGATGGGTCTTGCCGAGCTTATGATCAAACTGGGCGTCCGTTACGGCAGCCCGGAATCGCTTCTGTTCCTCGATAAAATATATGGCTTTATGGCACGGGAGGCTTATCTCGCCTCGGCGCAGATCGCGTCGGAGAAAGGCTCGTTTGAAGCGTTTGACGCAGAGAAGTTCCTCCAAAGCGGGTTTATGAAAAACATGGTGTCGGAATTCCCTGAGGTAGGCGAAGCGGTTCTGGCCAAAGGCATGCGCAACGTGACCGTTATTACGCAGGCTCCAACGGGCAGCACCGGTACGATGGTAGGTACGTCGACTGGCATCGAGCCGTATTTTGCATTCGAGTACTTCCGTCAGAGCCGTCTCGGCTTCGACAAACAGCTGGTGCCAATCGCGCAGGCATGGAAGGACGCCCATCCGGGCGAAGAGCTGCCGGATTACTTCGTAACGGCGATGAATTTGTCGGCGAAGGATCATATCCGCGTGCAAGCGGCGATTCAGCGCTGGGTCGACAGTTCGATCTCGAAGACGGCGAATTGTCCAAGCGACTTTACGGTTGAAGAGACGAAAGAGCTGTACGAGATGGCGTTTGATCTGGGCTGTAAAGGCGTTACGATCTATCGCGACGGCAGTCGGGACGTTCAGGTATTGTCGACGAAAAAGGAAGATGCGAAGCCGGATGCGGCGGTCGAAGCAGCTGCGGCTGTGGAAGCGGTAAAAGAGGAAGATAAGCTTGAGACGCTCAATACGACGCTTAACGCAAAGGTATCACCGCAGGTCGAGCAGGAATTCGACAAGCAGTACAAACGCCGTCCGCAAATTCTTCGCGGGGCAACCTATAAAGTAAACACGCCATTTGGCATGGCCTATATTACGATCAACGATCTGAACGGTATTCCGGGCGAGATCTTCCTGAACGTAGGCAAAGCCGGCTCCGACGTATTCGCGATGGCGGAAGCGCTTGGCCGCGTCTGCTCCTTGTTCCTCCGTTACGGGGATCACGGCAACAAAGTGAAGCTGCTTATCAAGCATCTAAAAGGCATTGGCGGCACAGGTGCCATCGGCTTTGGAGCAAATCGCGTAGAATCCATCGCGGACGCGGTTGCGAAGGCGCTCGAGATTCATATCGAAAGCACGAACGAGCAGGCGGCTGCGTATGAACCGGCTAAAACGGCTCCGGCTGTAGCCTTCGCTGCAGCACCTGCCGCAGAGGATTCGCATAAGCACGGCGAGGTGACCTCGCGCGACTTATGCCCGTCCTGCGGATCAGCTTCGCTGATCAATATCGAAGGCTGCAAGCAATGCAGCAATTGCGGCTATAGCAAGTGTAATTAATTCAGAAAGAAGCTAAGACCGGAGGCGGACACACACTGTCCGCTGTAATATCTTTTGTCACATTCTGCAATATGAAATGTCACTAAAATTGATTATGACGTCAAAGCCCGAATCCCTTGTGGATTCGGGCTTTTTTGTATAATAGGCATTCGCAAAGCATGCTTGTTTAATGTCAACTTTCAGTGGAAATAACTGCAGTATAGAAAGAAAAATATCTTAGATTGTATAGATTTCTGAACATTAGGTACAGTCTCAACTTTATTATCGCTTATTTAAATCTTTCCTTCTTCTTTTAATAGACGCTCAAACAGCCGATGTAAGTTCATCGGCTGTTTGTAAGTTGACAAGCACTATAATTTTATTATTGAAACTCTTCTATGCACTACCATATGGCGGCGAATTCACAACGTCGTCGGTCACTCGGCCGTAACAAAAATCTATAAAAAGTGGTGGCTTTCCTGGCAAATCAATGAAAAACGTTTCCACTTCCAGATGGCTGAGAGGTACCAACTGGGTCGCTGCTTGAACCATGGTATCTTCACACGATTATGCGATGAAGTATTTATCTATTTTGAATAACAGTGGATCAAAAAAATGTTTATTTCCATACATTTATGGGCTTAACGTTTTTACTATTACCAAGAGCCGGTAATCCATAGAAGTCTTCGATAGTTCGCAGCATATTATAATGGTTTGTTTTGTTCATGTAGGCTTGATGTTTAATTTTTTGCCCAACCATAACGGCATATTTACTTTCGCGGGAACGTTTGTGAAATCAACCCAAGGGTTATGTTTACGAGCATACAAAGTTTTTAGGTCATACGGCCCGGTAAACCCTACACTAGGCAATCCTTCAGAATAACCTCCAAATGAATAGCCGTGCTTTACAAGTTCATTAGCTAAATTGTCCGTCTTAAAAGTATGGGATGGTTTATCATCGGTGACACCTTGATTTGAACCGGAGAAAAGGTCAATGTCATTATAGTTCACATCCCATTAAGCCGATGTGAAATAAATCTTAAATAAATATTAACTCGATCCTACGGTGCATCATATTTTTACCTGTTATTTTGATATTAATAACCAGTTAATAAAATTTTCATTTTTTTACGCTATCCTACAGAAGCAAAATAATTGATAAATTCTCGTTATCACTTGAGAGGGGTATGTGAATGGCTGTGTTACAAAAAGAACATAATCAGCTTTTAAGCAAGGTACCGCAAGTTACCATTTTTTTCTGGTTAATCAAGGTATTATGCACCACAGTAGGAGAAACATTTTCGGACTTTCTAAGCATTAATGTAGGCTTGGGTCTTCCGGTCACTACTTTAGTTATGGGTGTTGCATTTGTAATTGTGTTGTATATTCAGTTTAAATCATCGAAATACAACCCGTTTATTTATTGGCTTACCGTTGTTCTCATCAGTGTATTCGGTACTTTAATAACCGACAATATGACAGACGGATGGGGAGTGCCGCTTGAACAAAGTACAATCATCTTCACTCTTTTATTGGCAGTAACATTTCTATCCTGGTACGCTAGCGAAAAAACATTATCGATCCACTCGATTTATACGTTTAAAAGAGAAATTTTTTATTGGCTAACCATTCTTTTTACTTTTGCATTAGGCACGGCGGTAGGAGATCTTTATTCGGAGCAGCTCGGCCTCGGGTATCTAAAAACAGGCATTATCGTTATCGTCATCATTGCTTGTATTTTCGTAGCATGGAAATTAAAGCTGAATGAGATTTTGGCATTTTGGATTGCCTATATTTTGACTAGACCGCTTGGGGCTTCGTTAGGAGATTATTTGTCCCAGTCGAAGAAAAATGGCGGCTTGGAGTTAGGCGCTACAATAACAAGCGTCATTTTTCTTATAGCTATATTGGCGGTTATCCTTTTATTATCTGTAACCAAGCTTGATTTAATCCCGAGAACCGATGGAGTTAAAAGTAATGATCAACATGCGGGAGTAAAAAGGGTGTGGATGCAGTCCATCACGACAATCGTTGTATTATTAGCCGTAGGAATTGGCGGGTATAGTTGGTCAAATCATAATCTTGTACCGGAAGTGAATTCGTCTCAAACAACCTTGAGCGGACAATTAAATGATTTCATACAGACTGAAAATAACATTCAGAATAGTATCAGTAGCAAGGACTGGAAGTCTGCAAAGTCTGGAGCCGACGATCTGGAACATAACTGGGACAAGTCAGAGCCTATGCTAAGAAAAATGGATCGAAAAACATGGACCCAAATTGATGGGACCATCGATAGTGTTCTAGCTGCCGTTCGCAGTAAAAACCCTGATCCTGTAAAGTGTAATTCGGTACTAACTGATTCATTGAATGTATTAAATTCATCTAATCAATAAGGTATTGAACATACAGCCTGAGGGATCTAGTATTCCTTGGGCTTTTGTTGTTCTCTTTATCTGTGAGGACACTTCTAGGAAATATTAATTAAGAAACTGTTAATAAGGCCTTCACAGTCACTTTAGATTTAGTCCTTATATTTGATCTAAAAGAAGGAGTCGGAGATATGAAACCAAACTCGAAAATTATGATTATTTATGCTTCATTTGGTGATGGTCATATCAAAGCGGCAAGAGCGTTGTTAGAGTCATTTACAGCTTTAGGGTATAACAATATACAACTGATTGACTTGTTAGAATTAACGCATCCTCGTATTAATTTTGCTTCAAGGTGGCTTTACTTAAAAAGCAGCAGCTATGCACCTAAAGGATATGGATGGTTTTATACTCTAACCAATAGCACGAAGCAAAGTCGAGTTTCAAATCATATTTATCATTCCTTCGGTAAGAAGAAGATGCTCGAAGAATGGAATTCAGAAAAACCGGAATTAATCATTCATACCTTTCCTTATCTGACTGCAGACGAACTAAAATTTCAATCTGGTCAAGGTGTTCCTACCCTTACGGTTATAACGGACTATGTACTGCACAGTCGCTGGTTGCATGAGAATACAAGTCATTACTGCGTGGGGAGCGATACAATTAAAGCGCAAATGCTGGCAGCAGGCGTCCCTGAACATAAGATTTCTGTTACAGGAATTCCTGTTCATTCAAAATTTTTTGACAAAGAGGATAAAGCTGCTATTTGCGATATATGGGGATTTGAACCAGACCGATCTCGCGTACTTCTTATGGCAGGAGCATATGGGGTTCAGCGATCTTTAAAATTAATGATAAGTACTGTGCGGGAAGAGACAACTAGTGACCTCATTGTTGTTTGTGGTAAAAACAAAAAGCTAAGAAAACGATTAGAGAGAGAGTACTATAATGAGAAAAGAATCCATGTTATCGGTTATACAGATAAAGTTCATGAGCTCATGACCATATCCGACTGCTTAATCTCTAAAGCAGGCGGAATTACGTTAACGGAAGCATTAGTTAAGAATCTTCCAACCATTGTTTTTCAACCTATACCTGGACAAGAAGAAGGAAACGCACAATTTTTATCAGGTCTAGGTGTATTAGGTATTGCCAATGACAAATATTCCTTAACAAGAGAGTTATATAATGCTTTAAATCTTAATAGGAACAGGAACATGAAACAAGCGTCTGCATCCGTATGCTTTAAACAATCCTCCATGCGTATTGTAGAAGAAGCTTTAAAGCTAACCGGCTTAGTGGAAAAGGGGTCGGAATGGACGGTAAACGAAAGAAAGGCAGCGCAAATCCATGCATAAGTCTGGGGATTCCCTATTTTCAATAGCATTATTGCTCTTGTTTACAGAATTTCTAAGGGGAGCGTATTTGGTTGCTTTTCTTCCCAATCTGGTAGAAGAGAGGCTGGGCATTGCAATATCCGTAGTAGGGATAGCTGTTTCGGTCCACTATCTTGTAGATAGCTTATGTAAAATTTATATCGGTTACATGATTGATCGATACGGATACCGGGCTATTTTACATCTTGGTTTCTTACTTGCCGCAGTTGGTATGTTTCTGATAATACTCGCAAAATCAGAAATGCAGATATTGTTATCTTCCGCACTACTTGGGATAGGCTTATCACCGATTTGGCTGATTTGCATGAAGCAAGTAAAAGGGGAGAACAGAGCAAAACAAGCCGGATTTATTTATGTATTCTGGATGGCAGGACTGGGATTAGGACCAGTGTTATTTAATTTAGTTCTAGACTTGGGATGGAACTACAGTGTCCTGGTGCTTATCCTTGCATTAGTTGTGGGATGGTTATCCGGTGCTTTCAATCATCTGCATAATAGGGTCGAGAGTAAGGGGGCATCCCCGCAGTCCATAGTCCCTTATCTTAAACAGGTAACGGCATACATTAGAGTGAATCCCTTTATCTTGCCGGCCATTATATTACAAACGACTGGTGCTGGCATGGTTGTCCCTTTTCTGAATGTTTTTGCTGCAAACCGACTTTCCCTGACTCACACGGAACTATCCATTATTATGATACTTGGAGGGGCGAGTGTAACTCTCTTATTAGTCCCAATGGGAAAATGGTTCGATGCATCGGGAAGCCGGTGGTTTTTGATTAGTGGATTCGGATTGTTTGCTATATCTCTTTTTGCATTGACAGGAGTAGACTCCTTTTATATGTCGTTGGTTGTTGTCATAGTGATGGGTGCCTCCTATGCAATGCTGTTGCCCGCTTGGAATGCACTAATGTCAAGACATGTACCTATGGATGCTTCCGGAACGGGATGGGGATTGCTGTCAACCATTGAAGGCTTCGGTGTAGTGGTAGGACCGTTAATAGGCAGCTTTTTGTATGTTTACGGGAGTATAGAAACGCCGTTTATTGTTAGTGCTGTAATGTTTGGAATGATCAGCATCATGTATTTTTTTATGCCTTCTAAAGTATTTAGGTATACGTCTCAAAATGCATGAAAAGGTAAGTAAGCGATAAACCGGACTATAAGGAGAATCGTCCATGTCCATACGTCTAAAATTATTATTTTCGTATTTGATTATGTTAGTTGTACCTTTGCTAACGTTAATAGTTACTTCTATTCTGCTCGTCATTATTTTTAAAGGCGATTTGCATGATATTCGGATGATTTATGAAACTAATATAGAAGGTTTTGAAGAAGAGGACTACCATCGCCTTATTAAACAGTCCATCGAACAAAATCCTGATTTGTTGCTCGACCGGAATTATGTGAATCGATTGTCTTCTCAGCTTTCATCTAAGCAGACCTATTTATTGATTCGAACAGATGAACAAATGATTTATGTTTCGGATGAACTCCGTACGAAAGCCATTCTTTTATCCAAACTAACATCCATTCATAATAATGACCTAAGATCGGTTTCGCGTACTAAGTCATATGGAAACAATGATTATTATCATTATGTTGGTTATGCGTTTCATATCCAGAACAAAGCTATAGATTTATATATAATCACAAAGGTAGACCCCATCGTTTATTTTTCTAAAAAATATGCCCCCTATCTTCTGGGAGCAGTCATTGTCGTATTAGTGTTAACTAATGTTCTACTGACTTTGTACATGTCTAGACGCATTATCAGGCCAATAATGTCACTGCGACGCTCAGCACTCTCTTTTACGGAAGGCAATCTTAACGATCCTGTCATCGTCCATGGCAAGGATGAAATCGGGCAATTAGGCGTGGTCTTTGAAAAATTAAGAACACAGCTTTTACATTCGTTTCGTGTGCAAGAGCAGTTTGAAAATAATCGTAAGGAATTAATCATTAATATATCTCATGACTTGAAAACTCCGATTACGTCTATTAGAGGATATGTGGATGGACTGATAGAGGGGGTTGCCTTGTCTTTGGAAAAAACGGAGAAGTATCTTCGGACAATTTCTAACAAAGCAGCTGAAATGGACAGGTTAATTGATGAGCTCTTTTTATATTCAAAGCTTGATCTTAATCGAATGACCTTTGTATTTGAAACGGTGAATGTGAAGGCCTTTTTGGCAGATTGGATTGAGGAGTTGGCATTTGAACTGGAAAAAGAGGGGATTAGTCTGCTTTTCAATATTCAAATCATCGATTCCATTGAAATGAAAGTAGACCGCAAGTCCTTTCGTAGAGTATTAGAGAATATTATCCAGAACAGCTTGAAGTATATGAATAAAGAAGAGAAAATCATTCAATTAGTTGCATCGATTAGCCAATCCAATTTGAACTTGACGATAGAGGACAATGGAAGTGGAATTCCTGATTCAGCCTTGCCCTATATTTTTGATCGCTTTTACCGAGCTGATCTTTCTCGTAATTCCGAAATAACAGGGAATGGATTGGGCTTAGCCATTGCCAAACGTATTGTCCTTGAGCATAACGGGAGTATTTCTGCAGAAAGCACGGAAGGTGTAGGCACGAAGATGACCATAAGTATTCCTAAAAGTTCATAAGGAGATTTACATGGTATGCCTATCCACTATGGGAATGAGGAATAACGAATGAAAAGCATTCTTGTTATTGAGGACGATACGACTATCTCAGAACTACAGCGGGATTATTTGGAGATTAACGGGTACGAAGTCCAGATAGCTGCGGATGGCGAAGCCGGTTTAGCGATGTGCCTCTCGGGTATTTATGACTTGGTCATCCTTGATTTGATGCTCCCAAAGATAAACGGGTTTGAGGTGTGCAAGAAAATTCGAGAGAAACAGGACATCCCCATTCTGATTGTAACTTCACGCCATGAAGATATCGATGTGATTAGAGGACTCGGAATCGGCGCTGATGATTATATTACGAAACCGTTCAAACCTGCTGAATTAGTTGCTAGGGTAAAGGCACACCTGGAGAGATATAAGCGGCTAGTTGGTCTTAAAGATATTAATAATATCATTCAGATCCGGGATTTAGCCATTGATGCGGATACCCGAAAGGTTTTCGTTAATAATGAGGAAGCCGTACTAACGACCAAGGAATTTGACTTGTTGTATTTCCTTGCGACCCATCCGAATAAGGTTTTCAGCAAAGAGCATCTTTTTGAGCGGATATGGGGAGTAGATGCTCTTGGTGATATACAGACGGTGACCGTGCATATCCGTAAAATTCGCGAGAAAATTGAAAAAGATTCTGCAAATCCCGAATATATCGAGACATTATGGGGAGCAGGTTACCGCTGCAAAGGATGAAAAGTCTGATCCAATGATCAGACTTTTTTATTTTACTTCATAATAGTTAATAAAAATTTAATCGGATTTTCACAGCTCGTTGAGAATTGAATTTTAAAGTAAGGTACGTCCACTTAAGGATAAATAGAAAATTGGAAGAGGGGAAGTTGCCAGCATTATGCAAAATATACTAACAGCCGTTGTCCAGGGAATCATAGAAGGACTAACTGAATTTCTTCCGGTGTCTTCAACGGGGCATTTGATATTGACTGGGAAGTTGTTGGATTTTACGGGAGACAAGGCAGATACCTTTGAAATTATTATACAGCTGGGCGCTATCCTGGCGGTTGCTGTTATTTATTGGCGCAGGATTTTAAGCTTACTTGGCTTTAGCCGATTCTCCTATGGAGAAAGTCAGACTCAAGCATCAGGTAAACTAAATCTTATTCACGTTATTCTTGCGTGTCTGCCTGCGATGATATTAGGTTTGCTCCTGCATTCTTTTATTACCTCCTATTTATTCTCCTCGTACACGGTACTTATAGGGCTAGTACTTGGCGGCATTTTTATGTTGTTTGGAGAGCGTAGACAAGCTGCCGTTCAATCAGAAGGCGTTGATCAGATTACTTATAGGCAAGCTGTATATATCGGATTATTTCAATGTCTAGCGCTGTGGCCGGGCTTCTCTCGTTCGGGAGCAACGATAGCGGGAGGTTTACTGTCCGGAGTGGGGTATAGAGCGGCAACAAATTTTTCTTTTCTTATTGCGATTCCAATGATGGTAGCAGCAAGCGGATTCGAGTTATTGAAAAGCTACGATACATTAACGGCATCGGATGCCGTGTTCTTTATCACCGGTTTTATTGTAGCCTTTGTAGTGGCCTTGCTTGCAGTAATTACTTTTTTAAAGCTTCTTGAACGCTTCAAGCTTGCTCCTTTTGCTTATTACCGATTTGTGCTCGCAGCGGTATTCCTGGTATATCTAGTGGTCACAGGGAACTGATGCTTCATTTATAGCTTGGAAAGGAGTTATAAGAGATATGCAGAGTATTATTGATTGGATCTCAAATATAGCGGTCCAACTAATTGATGCGATTGGCCTCTACGGCATATTTATCGGTATGGTCCTGGAAAGTGCTTGTATACCTATTCCGAGTGAAGTCATTTTATTAAGCGGGGGTCTCTCTGCTGCTAACGGTACGATATCATGGCAGGAGGTGGTCATCGCAGGTGTACTCGGAAATGTTCTTGGATCAATAATTGCGTACCATGTTGGATCTCTTGGCGGAAGGAAAATACTTAATAAGTACGGGAAATATGTGCTCTTTAGAAACTCGCATCTTGATCAAGCGGAGAAGTGGTTTACCCGATATGGTGCAATGAGCGTATTCTTTACCAGAAACCTTCCTTTTATCCGAACTTTCATATCCTTGCCAGCGGGCATAGCAAAGATGAGGTTCTCTACTTTTCTGCTATATACTTTTTTAGGCTGTATTCCATGGAATATTGCATTGGCCTATGCGGGTTATAAATGGGGAGCGAATGCGGATGTATTGGAGAGTTACATGCATCCGATCAGTTATGCTGTTGCGATAGTAGTTGTTGGACTACTTGCGTATTGGCTCCTTATTAAGAAACGGAAGAGAGTTTGATGGATACGCCGGCGATACATGCATCAGCCTCTAATCTGATCATGGAGCATTATGAGTATGACTACTCGCCCAGTGGAGAACCAGTTATTTATATCAAGGTATTGAATACGAGCTCCAAGGTATTGATCGGTGATCTTTCTGTCCAATTGGATCGAGCTTATAATACCAGTCAAGATGAATATGGATACAAGCATGTCGGCCATGCCATTGCCTTGCATAATGTTATTATTGGACCGGGAAAGGAACAAAATCTCGAATTCATGAAAGCTCCTAAACTAAGCGTTGGCGATTACAGAGCGGATATCCAGTTTAGTTATTTAACCGAATATAAGGAGGATCGGATTGATTTTACAATAAAGCAATCGGATTTAGTTCAACGGAGTGCGAAAGATCCCAGTTCTCCTAAGGGCAGCCTTTTTAGCCCGTTTAGGAATCTTAAGTGGGCAATCATCTCTCTATTAATTGCAGGGGCTATTATTACGCTCATAAAGAGTCGTACTCAATCTGAGAAATAAGGGGATAGGCATGTACACTTATAAAACGGAATTTAACCCAAAAGCTACAACGATGCTAGCAAAAGTACCTGAAATTACGGTGTATTTCTGGATAACGAAGCTAATTACAACTGGTCTTGGAGAAGTGGCATCAGATTTTTTATTTGAAAAATTAAATCCATTCCTCTCCGTGCCGATAAGTGTAGCGATTTTTGTTGCAGCTATGGTTCTCCAGTTCAAGTCGAAAAAGTATATCGCCAGTCTGTATTGGCTGGTTGTCATAATGGTAAGCATATTTGGCACTACAGCAGCTGATGTTATACGAGCTGGTTTGGGAAATACGGCTTCAACTCTATTTTTTATTGCCTCGCTTGCAGTCATTTTCAGAACTTGGTATGTGAAAGAGAAGAGTTTATCGATTCATAGCATTAACACGCGCCGGAGAGAAGTGTTTTATTGGATGACGGTCCTGACCACATTCGCTCTCGGCACTTCTGCAGGCGACTTAACAGCCTCCAGCATGCATTTGGGATATTTAGCTTCCGGAATAATGTTCTTTGCTTTGCTATTCATACCCGCATTATGTTATCGGCTGTTTCATCTGAAAGAAATTACAGCTTTCTGGATAGCTTATGTTTTGACTCGTCCTGTGGGCGCGTCCTTCGCGGATTGGCTTTCTGCGGCACCAGGCCATGGCGGTGTTGGTTACAGCAAAGGACTCGTTAGTCTAGTACTCTTGATTGTGATTGTGCTTCTCGTTGTCTTTCGAGGCGGTACCCCTGCAAAGATGGAGGAGAGTCAGCAGGTCGCTGTTAATCAGTAATGGGGGATCTTCTTATTTTCATGCTCATTTCATAGTTTATTGGTATATTTAAGATCTATGAAATAGCAGGAGGTAAGATAACATGCGCGTCTTGCTTGCAGAAGACGATGAAACGCTGGTGAGTTAACCGAGTATCAACTTAAGCGAAGATACCTTGTCGTAGATTGGGTAGGGTTATCGGCTGACAGTGGACGGGGCACGCATGTTTAAACAAACGTGAATACGACTAACGCGCGAATTCTCTCTAACCGTAGGTATTATCTTAATGATAACTGCGGTTTTTTCTCTATGGATGGTACAAAATATGCTGACGACGGCAGAGGACAATCAGCTTACGACGTTAAGCGGTCAGTACAAGTCAGAATTGCAAAAGCTGCTGGGCTCTCCAACTGGTTTAAATGATGAAGTGGCAGAAGAGGTTTTTCCTATGAATGCGCTATTGCCAAGTGTTCTCGAAAAGCCAGCTCATGTCTACCATAATGTTCGAGCGGATGGACGTACATTTCGAATTGGATGGTTTAAGATGGGCGTTTGCAGGGCTTGCACTAGTCGTGCTATATCTGGCGGAGTTGCAGGTTATTTGATAGCTGGCCGGGCGATGAAACCGATCGCGAATGCTATCCAAAGGCAGGAGCAGTTCACTAGTGACGCATCGCGCGAGCTCCGAACACCGCTAAGCATAATGAGATCCGCTTATGAGGTGTTGGATGAGGAAAGGGATAATCTACCGAGACCCTCGCTGCATGCGGTCCAATGATCATGCTGTCGGAGAAAGCGACGGAAAGACTGTGAGCCCATCAATATTGCCGGTGACGTAATCGCCCGACAACACCACTGCATCACATCATAAAATTCCGATTATTCCCAAGGCGAGTCGCACCCGTTGCTGCGCCTGATGATTAAAGGAATATTCCATGACTGCTCTTGAATTGGTTTCAAAAATTCTCATCAAATTCTAATCTTGATCTCAAGGCATTCTCACGTTGACTTGCTATAGTTGTAAATGTCATAAGACAAACCCAAAATTGGAGGTAACAAAATGAAGAAGAAGACATGGATTATTGCCGCAGCTCTGTTTGCGGTGGTAGCTACTGGATCGGGATCTTTGCTGCATTCAACGTATGCGGCTTCGGGTAACAACAAATCGTCGGTGGAATTAACCCCAATGACAACGAATTCCGACAACACCGCTGTCTCGTCTACTCAAGAGAAGTCCGATGGCGATGGCGAGGTTGCAGACGATCAAGTGAAATCCGGCTCTGTTAAAGCGACCAACCAAGAGAAGTCCGACGGGGACGGCGAGGTTGCAGACGATCAAGTGAAATCCAGCTCTGTTAAAGCGGCCAACCAAGACAAGTCCGACGGGGACGGCGAGATTGCCGACGATCAAGGGCAATCCGATAAAGACAGCGCGAATGGCGTAGACCATCAAGACGATGGCGAAACGAATGAGGATTAATCCAATTCGGGCATAAAAGATCAACGGGCAGGAATCCTATTACAGGGGTTCTTGCCCTTTTGAATATATTCGGAAAGGAATCCGCATGAGAAAATTACTCCTTATTGAAGATGAACCGAACTTTGCCCGTTTTGTTGAACTCGAGTTAGAGCATGAGGGCTTCGAAGTCACAGTTGTTCATAACGGGCGGGAGGGATTCTTGTTAGCCAGTGGACAGGAATGGGATCTGATCCTGTTGGATCTTATGCTCCCGGGTCTTAGCGGAATCGAAATTTGCAGACGGCTTCGAAGTCAGAGAAACAAGACCCCGATCATCATGCTCACGGCTCGCAATAGCGTGATGGATCGAGTTTCGGGCCTCGACAGCGGCGCTGACGATTATTTGCCCAAGCCTTTCGAAATCGAAGAATTGCTTGCCCGAATACGAGCGTTGTTTAGAAGAGTGGATCCGTCGGAGGATGAAGAAAACGAAAAGATAGAGTTCCAAGACCTTCAAGTATATGGCAGTTCGCGAACGGTCAAGCGCGATGGAGAGGAACTGTCCCTCACCAAACGGGAATTTGATCTGTTGGTCGTCCTTCTTCGAAATGCGAACAATGTGCTTAGCAGAGATCAACTGCTCGACCTGGTATGGGGATTTGAGTCCGGAGCGGAGACTAACGTAGTCGATGTTTATGTCCGATATATTCGGCAAAAATTGGGCGGCGGAGATAAATACATTCAGACCGTACGCGGCGTAGGTTACGTGATGAAAGGGTGAGCACATGCCCATCAAGTACAAATTGGCTTTATGGACAACATCGCTGATTCTAATATTGTTTATCGTGTATACCATTGCTCAATACAACGCAGTAACGCAATGGATGATGAATTCCCAGAAAGACTCGATGAGAAGGACGGCTGCCGAAATCATCGGATACTTCTCAGAACAAGAGGAACCACTGGATAAGGAAGGATTGGAAGAGAGCAGAGGGTTTCTGCAGCGGTTCGTTCAAAACAATCAGTTGCTCAGGCTGTTGGACCCCGCCGGCCGGGAAGTGATGATTCTCACCCGTGAGCTTCCTTCCGACTGGGTTCCAGTTCAAACGGCGGAAAGCGAATCGATCGTATCCCTGCACCATGGACAGGACCGATTGATGGTCGTTCGTGCTCCGATCAATACGACTTCATTCAAAGGCACTTTGGAGTTAGCGGCAAACTTGGAAAACGAAGATGCGATGAAGGATCGATTGAGAAGTCTCATGCTGGAGCTTGGGGCACTTGGGATAATCTTTAGCACGATTGGAGGTTTAGTTGTCGCTTGGCGGTTGCTGAAACCGTTGAACCGCATGGCTTCCGCTATGAATGACATCAAGCGAACAGGGGTGAGCGGACGAGTAAGATATCGAAACAATGGGGATGAAATTTCCCGACTTTCTTCTATCTTCAATGAGATGATGGAGGAGTTGGAACGTTCCTTCAATCGACAGCGCCAATTCATTGAAGATGCTTCGCATGAAATCCGAACTCCCATCGCCATCATAGAAGGACATATGAAATTATTAAAGCGATGGGGAAAGAATAATCCTGCGATTCAAGAGGAATCCATAGCCGCAGTAATCGAAGAGATCGTACGTTTACGCCAATTAACTAATCAATTATTAGATTTATCTGGCGACCTGCATCATCCTGCAGAGGAAATTTCCGATCCAATCGATCCTTCGAATGTCGTGATGGAATTGATACAAAACTACCGATTGCTTTATCCGCATTTCACGATCGTAAGCGATTTGAAAGAAGGGAAGCGCATTCGAATAGACGAGCATCGGTTACATCAGGTCTTGATCATCCTATTAGATAACGCCGTTCGGTATTCCAGTCAGAACCCTGTGTTGCGAATAAGCCTTAAAGTTGTTGGAGAGAATATCCATATATCTGTCGAAGATAAAGGAATCGGCATTCATAAGAAGGACATACCTTACATTTTTGACCGCTTCTTCCGTGTAGATAAGGGAAGGGGACGGAAGGAAGGAGGAAATGGCCTCGGATTGTCGATCGCGAAAAAAATCACGGAGAAATATGGGGGGGAAATCCGGATCATAAGCGAAATGGGTATCGGAACTACGGTGATCTTGATTTTCCCGCATGCATAACTTTTCATGGATTTATCCAGTGACAAGAACATTGGTCATTTGCCGCTGAGATGAATCGTTAATAAGTAAATAATATGAACTTATTAAAATTTTAAGATTTAACGTCTATGATATTGTCGAGCAAAGAGCGAAAGCATTTTCGATATCTTCTATACTTGTACAAGGAGGGTGCGATTTCATGTCGGAACAACCAAACAAACCGAAAATATTGCTTAGCAAGGTACCTGAAGTTACGATTTACTTCTGGATCATCAAAGTCCTATGCACAACGGTCGGGGAAACATTTGCGGATTTTCTCAATTTCAACTTGGGATTCGGTTTAACGAACACAACAATTATTATGGGAGTCGCTTTTTTTATTTTATTGTTTCTTCAATTCAGGACAACGAAATATGTACCCGCTATATATTGGCTGACCGTCGTATTAATAAGCGTTTTCGGAACGTTAGTTACAGATAATTTGACGGACGGGATCGGAGTTCCGCTGGAGAAAAGCACGACTGTATTCAGCATACTGCTGGGACTGACTTTCCTGGTTTGGTACTTAAGCGAAAAGACGCTTTCTATTCACTCGATCTACACAAGGAAACGCGAAGTTTATTATTGGCTAACCATTCTATTCACGTTCGCCCTTGGAACAGCTGTCGGCGATCTGTATTCCGAACAACTCGGACTTGGATACTTTAACACAGGTCTCACGGTCGTTATTATCATCGCGATTATGTATTTGGCTTGGAAATGGCTTCGTCTAGATGCAGTATTAGCTTTCTGGGTCGTTTATATTCTGACTCGTCCGCTTGGGGCGTCCTTAGGTGACTACTTGTCCCAAACCAAAGTAAATGGCGGATTAGGCTTAGGTACAACGATAACAAGCGTCATTTTTCTAGTTGCGATTTTGGCTGTCATCATTTTCTTGGCTGTTACCCAAATCGATACAGTTCCGAACAGCGGAACCGCAGAGTCGGAGCATGCAAAAGAAAGAAAAAGAAACGTCCTCATTCAAACCGTATCCGTACTTTGTGTTTTCTTAGCTGTCGGCATCGGCGGATATGTTCAGTTGAGCAATAAAATCGCATCGCAAATCGATTCTTCCGGATCGTCTTCAACGTCCAATTCGGCATCACTAGCCGGACAGTTGACGGATTTCGTGAATATAGAAAATGATATGTCGAAAGCCGTGAACGTAAAAGACTTTGCTGCCGCGAAAAAGGGTGCTGACAATTTGGAACATAAATGGGATACGTCGGAGCCTAAGCTTAGAAAAATAGACGGCTCCACATGGACTCAAATCGATGGAACGATCGACGTGGTATTGGCCGCAGTCCGCAATGGAAAACCCGATGCGAATCAATGCAATAACGCCCTTCAAGAGTCGCTGAAGGTATTGAATGAAGCCAACAAAACAGCGGCTTCACAAGCTCCTGCGTCGTCGCAATCTGAGACTTCTCAATCCCCGGCAGCGTCTCCGGAAGCCGGAACAGCTACGCCGCATGCGAAATTGGCCGGACGATTAACGGAATTTGTAAATATTGAAAACGAGATGTTGAATGCAGTAAACACAAAGGATTTTGCTGCAGCCAAAAAAGGCGCTGACAATTTGGAACATCAATGGGACAATTCCGAGCCTAAGCTTAGGAAAATCGACGGTTCCGCTTGGACAAAGATCGATGGTACGATTGACGTTGTATTGGCTAACGTTCGTAAAGGCAAACCTATTGCCAGCCAATGCGTCACTGCGCTTAATGACTCGCTTAATATCATGAGCGGAGCAAATCAATAAAAATAGAGGATAAGATTTTCTTTCTGACGGGTAGATATGCTTAGAAGCTTATTTTAGTTTGTCACTATTTTGGGATTCGCGTCTTCTTTTTAATAATCCTGCTTCTCTTAAAATGCTTCGTAATATATTCATCTGATAACTTATTCGCAATTTAAGTGGTAAACCGATTCCCGTTTCTACTGTTATTGCATTCGAATGCAGCAGATGGTAAGCGGCTGAACGTCCCGACCCAGGTAATTCTCGCTGAAGGAGCGAAAAATGTATCGAAGCCTTCTTGATAGATGTATTCAATCGTCGAATCATCCTTTTTGCAGCAGGGATAGCCTTGCTTCTAGGGTTAACGATCAAGGTTTGTCCCAGTGACCTTGGATGGATACCGGATAATCCATTCGCCTCATGCAGATCCACGTACCATACCGGTTGGTGTTCCCTGGCAAGCTCGAATACTGCTCTTGAAAGGGGGTGACAAGCTGATTTGAAATTGTGTTTTGGGAACGTCCGATTCAGATCGGGAACCCCTCTTATTTTTTTTCTAACCGCAATCTTATTGACTATAGGAATAATTATTAAGTATTCGAAAAGCTTGCCGGTGTTCAAAGCCTAGACTGAATGAAAACCTGACTGCTATTATACAAAAACTCCGGCTCTAAAAATTGGCCGGAGTTTTTGCTGTGTCTAACTTTTACTAAAGCGGGACAATACGGGAATGACGCGCAGGATTTGATTATAGAGAGAGATAAATAGCCTGGAAATTGGGTCGATCTGCTTTCTCAAGGCGAATACCGTCAAGGCTATTAAGAATGACAGCACGACAGCTCCTAAAATATCAGCAGGGTAGTGTACGCCCACATAGATACGCGAGATCCCCGTCAAGACGGCAAAAACCAACATGAGTACGCCTGTTTGTCGCTTCATAAGCAGTATTACAAATGCAAACGAAAACGCCAATGTCGCATGATCACTCGGGAACGAGGCATCCGCTGCATGCGAGATTAATTGATGCACGGTATGATCGACGAACGGACGAGGATGATTCACGAGCGGCGATATGACCCAAGCAGCCAGTAAGAGAGAGACTGCTGCGGTTAGGCATGCAAAGAATACAGCCCGTTGATTCTCTTTACTTCCGCTGCACCACAGGAAAACGAGTATGGCTAGCATCAGCCACACGATATCTTGCGCAAATATTTCCATGAGATCATCTATCCAATCAAAATGGCCGGCAAAGTTATTGATGATATGGAACAGTTGTTCGTTCAATGATGTTTCCTCCCTTCAAATTTCAACTCGATAATGATATCAAAAATAACTTAAAAATCTCTTAATTTTTGTTCCTTAAAAAGATTTATTATTTTTCAAGTTTCTGACTCATGTCCTTCTCATTTGAGGACCAAACTGAATTTGGTGTAATGACCGCCACAAGTCAGTAACCGAGAGTGAGGCAGAAATTCTCGTACAACACTGAGGTAACATTCCCAGCTAAGAGGACAAGGCTCCCGGGTATTGGAACTTAGGTAACCGATAACTTGACCGACAATTCTTATAGGCTTAACGTTTCTTACCTGACACTAAAGTGAAAAAAACTCTCGATTCATTCGATTTATACACGAAAAGAGAGGCTTTCTATGTCGTATTTTTCGTAGCCGCGTTCGCCGTTAGCCTTGACAATAACGCTGCAGGGATAGCTCTCTGCAGCGTTATTTTTTATGACGCGAGTCGTTTTTTCAGCGAGCGCCCCCCTTTTCACTTAGGTTTCGCTTCAAAGGGGAACAGTTTCCGTGCCGCCTCCATAAAAGCTTTTACCGCGATAGTGCAGTCCTCCAGAGGACCGGAAGCGATATGAATATCCCGGTAAGCTGCGGGAGAGATCTGCTTCAGAACGATTCCCGGGGGCAGGTCCAGAAGGGACAGCTCGGACATGACGGCTAGTCCTTCACCCGCCAGAATCATCTGAAGCGCGGTTCTGTAGTTGTAGAGAATGTATTTAATGGTTGGCGATTCTCCGGCGCTATCAAACCACTTTAAGACCGGGGGCTCATAGCCGGCTTTGCATATGAGCATGGGTTCGTCCCGTAAATCCTCGGGACTAATAATCTCTTTCTCATTAAGCGGATGATCTTCACGCATAACCGCATAAATTCCCTCGCGGTAAAGGGGATAAGAATGCGCCGTCTTGTCGGACGGGATAAGCAGGCCAACGTCAATTTCGCGGTTATCCAGCCATTCCTGTACATTGGCGATCGTACCTTCAACGATGCTGAATTCCAGGTTGGGATATTTTTGCTTCATATGGCTGATCAGTTTTGGCACAAAATAAGTAGCGGCAACCGGGAATGCTCCGATACGGACGCTGCCGGTTTCCATTCCTTTCTCGCTTGCGATTTCCTGATCGATCTTATCATACCCTTGAAGAATTTCGCGGAAAGTCCGGACAATCCGCTCTCCAATAGGAGTAAGAGCAACTCCATGACGCTTGTCCCTGATCAGCAGCGTAACCCCGAGCTCGCGTTCCAAGGTCGTAACGGCACGGCTGACAGCCGGCTGTGTCATATTCATTTTCTCTCCGGCGGTCGTAAAGCTGCGGGTCTCCGAAATGGCAACAATCAATTGAAGAAGTGATTTATTCATAACAGATTTGATATCTCCTTCATGATTTATATTCATTTTATTTATGACCAAGTTTATTGTAACATGATTATAGACCAAGAGAAAGAAAGACCTGGAGGAGTTTAACCAGGGAGAGGAGAGTCTTAGTATGAAAACAAAAGCATGGCTTTTTCTAGTATTAGCGAATCTGTTCTGGGCGGGGAATTTGATCTTCGGCAAGTCGGTTACGGCCGATTTTCCGCCGATCTGGGCAGCCTTCTTAAGATGGGCAATCGCGGCTGCAGCCTTAATTCCGATGGCTCAGCTTATTGAAAAACCAAACTGGAGGAAGGTGTGGAGAGACAACTGGGGGATCTTGTTATTCCTGTCGCTTGTGGGCGTCGTATTCTACACGCTGCTTACCTACACCGCTTTGCAGCACACCTCGTCAACAAATGGCAGCCTGATTAACAGCTTGACTCCGGCGGTTATGATCGTATTGTCGCTGCTGTTCCTGAGAGAAAAAATTACGTTGTGGCAAGGAGCGGGATTGGTATTATCCTTCCTGGGCGTGCTGACGGTATTAACGAAGGGGCATCTGCTAGGCGTATTTCGCACACCTTATAATGAAGGAGACGGCATCTTGCTGATCGCGGTGTTCTTGTGGGCAATCTATTCGATCATCAGCAAGCGAGCGCAGCATCTTCCACCCATTACGTTTGTGGCCTTTACTGCGATTATTGGCGTCGTATTCATGATTCCGCTGCTGTTTATCCAGCCTTTAGAGATTGACCATATAACAGCTCTTGGAGTAACGGGAGTTATTTATCTTGGCCTTTTCCCTTCCATCGGTTCGTTCCTGTTCTGGAACCAAGGGGTCAAACAGCTTGGACCCGGCAAAGCCAGCATTACGATGAATCTGATGCCGATCTTTACCGCTATCCTCTCCGTACTGACGGGCCAGCAGCTGCTAGCTTCCCAAATCGTAGGCGGAGTTATCGTTATCGCAGGGATGCTGTTGTCGGCGAACCTTATTAAACGGTCGGATAGAGCTGGCACCAAACAGATAACTAAACATCAGACTGGCGTTATATAAAAAGTTGGCGGTTCTCAAAGTTTTCGCTTTGGGAGCCGCTTTTTTTTTGTCATGGAATGGACACGAATTTGCGATATTCACAGAAACGAAGAGTAGGCGGAATACGTAATGGATTCTATCGAAAAGGAGAAAGGAAGTGTACGAATGGAGCAATCCGTCCGGACATGGTTTCGCTGGATCAGCTATTTGGAAGCAATCTCTTTTCTAGTTCTATTGGGAATAGATGCCTTTGAAATACATGTTCGATAGTCCGGAGGCCGTTGCGGTAACGGGCGGTATTCACGGGTTCTTATTCTCTGTTTATTTGGTAGCTATCGCGGTGATGGCTGTTCTGTTCAAGTGGAAAATGATCCGTATAGCGGGAGCGATTCTGGCCGCCTTTTTGCCGTTTGGCCCGTTTGTTCTGGAACGAAGATTAAAGGTTAATGCTTAGCATGGTGTTAGAAAAGCCCGGGCTCTTTCCAATTTAGTTGGAGAGAGTCCGGGTTTTTCGTTTTTTGAGGTATGTATTATTTTTACCGACAAAAACGTATTTAAAAGCGATAATAATTTATTGCAAAACAATAAATACCATGATAATATCTAGACGGTTATCTATTGCGATATTTATTGTTTGGGAGGCTATCGAATCCATGAACAGCGAACCTGTTATCAGTCTGCAGAATGTAACAAAGCGGATAGGGAGAAAAAACATTATCGACGATCTTACCTTTGACGTGCCGCAAGGCGAAATATTTGGTTTCCTTGGGCCAAACGGTGCCGGCAAGACAACGACCATCCGCATGATTGTGGGCTTGATGTCGATTACAAAAGGCCAAATTCTGATCAAGGGGAAAAATATTAAAACGGAATTCGAACAGGCCATCCGGCATGTGGGTGCCATTGTCGAAAATCCGGAGATGTACAAATATTTGAGCGGCTATCATAACCTTATCCATTATGCCCGTATGATCCCTGGCGTGACCAAAGAACGAATCGATGAGGTTGTTTCTCTTGTTAAGCTGGAAAGCCGCATTCATGAAAAGGTCCGAAAGTACTCGCTGGGCATGCGCCAGCGGCTTGGCGTAGCGCAAGCTTTGCTGCATAGGCCATCCTTATTGATTCTGGATGAGCCTACAAACGGTCTCGACCCGGAGGGAATTCGCGAGCTGCGCGATTATTTGCGGCACTTGACCCGTACGGAAGGCATTACGGTCGTTGTCTCCAGCCATCTGCTCTCGGAGATGGAGCTGATGTGCGACCGTGTCGCCATTCTTCAGCGGGGCAAGCTGATTGATGTGAAGCCGATTGATTATTTTACGCAAGGGAACGATCCGGTCCAAACCTATCAGATTGAAGCGCATCTGCCGGATCAGGCTATGGCTGTTATAAGGCGGGTTTCCGGAGTACAGGAGCTCTCCGTTACGGAAGAAGGGCTTATAGAGCTGACGGTGGAGAGGGAGCGCGTACCGGATATTTTGGAAGAGCTTGTCCGGAATCAAATCCGAATTTATGGCGTCAATAAGGTTCGCCGTTCCTTAGAGGATGGGTTCCTGGAATTAACGGGAGGTGGGCAGGCTGTTTAACTTAGTGCTTAACGAAAATATGAAAATCTACAGAAGGACTCGAACCTGGATCCTTATCGGGCTTATGGCTGCCTTTGTCTTATTCGGCAACATCATGATGTGGCATGACGGGAAGGACGCGCAAGGCGAAGGCTGGAGGGCGGAACTGAAGCAAGAGAAGCAATTGTGGAGCGATCATTTAAAAAGCTCTGACCTGAATGAAGAGAACCGAACTTACTATGAGGATAGGATTTCCGTCATCGACTATCATCTTGAGCATAATATCCGGACGACAAAAGGAACGATTTGGGATGGGATTAATGAGTCCGCGAATCTAGGGATATTGATCACTCTATTTACCATCATCATTGCGGGAGATATCGTAGCCAGCGAATTCGCAACCGGAACCATTAAGCTATTGCTCATACGCCCGGCCAGCCGAATTAGAATCCTTGTCTCCAAGTATATCTCTATCCTGCTGTTCAGTATGGTCCTGCTGCTTACTTTGTTCGTCCTATCCGTCGTACTGAACGGAATTCTGTATGGCTTTCACGATATGGATTTGCCCTTGGTCAACATAAAGGATGGACATATCGACGAAAAAAATATGTTCCTGCATCTATGGGAAACGTATATGCTCAATGGCGTGTCTACTATTATGTATGTCACGATAGCGTTTATGATCTCGTCGGCTTTCCGCAGCAGCGCGATGTCCATCGGATTTTCCATCGGAATTCTGTTTGCGGGCAATATATTGCTGCAGTTGCTGCAACGGTATGAGTGGAGCAAATACTTGTTATTCGCCAATACGGATCTAACGCAGTATTTGGAGGGCAGGTCTTTCCAGGACGGAATGACGCTTTCCTTCTCCATTATCGTTCTTGTTGTCTACTTCCTGGTGTTTAATCTCATATCCTGGCTGATGTTCACGCGAAGAGACGTGTCGGCCTGAATCAAAAAAAGATCGAATCCTTGGTATGTTCCAGGGATTCAATCTTTTTCTTATTTCCGATTTTAATTTACCGTCTCAAGCCCATCATATTGCCCGACGTATATCTTCTTAAGCCTCGATAGAAAAGAAGGATCCCTCCGGCGCACAAGAGCGCTGTCATGCCCAATGCACCGTACAAGAAGGGTAGGTCAATCTCGCGAATGAACGATACAGGCATGCTGCTGATGAAGCCGGCCGGAATGACGGTGAACAAGACAAGCCTGCCGAACCCTTTGAATATGGCGGTGGGATAAGTGGCAAAGACGAGCAGCGCGTTAAACAGCTGAAAGCTTAATCCTTCCGTATTGCCAAGCCAGAACGAGAGACAGCCGGCAATCACGCAGAAGAAAATAAAGATCATGCCGGAAATCAGCAGCGCTGCCGTAAATTTAACGATTCCAACAGGAGAGACATCGCCAAACCCTACAAAGATGAATATCGCAAACAGCAGATCGCCGATCGCGCTCACCGACATACGGCTGATCAGCACGTTCAGAAGCACCGGCTTAGGCTGAGCCAGGTAGACATCCAGTTGTCCGGTAGCGATCAGATTGGCTAGCCGGGTTGCATTGCCGAAGAAGACGGACATGATTCCGAATCCGCCCGAAGCGGCCGCCCACATCATCATAACATCCTGAAGCGTCCAGCCATTAAGCACGGGGAAACGTTTGAAATACATGCCCCAGAATATGATCCACACGATATTATTTACGATCATGGATCCAACCGTCAGGAGGAAGCTGAATCGGAATTCCATGGCACCCGCCAGGTTAAGCCTCCAGCTTGCCGCCGTGAACCGGAGCAGGCGCTTAAAACTGCCCGGCTGGTCATGCTCGGATATACCCGTATGACCCGTATGCGACTTGTCATCCGCCATTAACATTGAGCTTTCGCACCCCTTTCCGGTATAACAGCCATACCATTACCCCAATCATAACAACCCACAGCCACTGTACAGCAAGGGCGCCCGGAATCCCGTCAAGATGCATGCCAACTGCCGTGCGCGCCGGAAAATAAACGACGGTCTGAAACGGCAGCCAGTGACCGATTCGATGCAGGCTCTCCGGAAACAGCTCTAACGGCATCAGCATCCCGCCAATGGTAAACAAAATTTTGTTATACACGAATTCGAGCCCGCGGGTTTCCTCCACCCAAAAAGCGCTAAGGGCAACAAGCATGCCGAGCATAAAGTTAACAGTGAAACCGCCAAGCGCCATAATCGGAAGCCAAGCGAGGCCGATACCGACAGGAAGAGGACCAACAAGCAGCAAACCAATCGCTGAGCCTAGAATCAGGTTAATGACGTAACGGATAGCTACCTCGCTCATATATTCGGCATAGTGAAACGCAATGAAGCTGACCGGCCGGATGAGCTTGAAGGCAACGTCACCGCTTTTCACTTCCTCTTCGATCCGGGTACTGAGACTTGGAGTGGCGAGCACCATGGATTCGGTAAAGACGAGATACCACATCATCTGTTTAAAGGTATAGCCGTTAATCGTTGCGGTTCCTTCTCCCGCAAATGTCGTTTGCCATAATTGCATGAAAATATATAAGATCAGCAGCAAAAACACGGATCGTATTAGAAAATCAACGACATAGGCCAGCTGGCTGCGCAGCGTGATTTTACCGATAAACACATATTTCGCCGGCTTGGAGAGACGGATCACATAACCGCCTCCTTCGTGCGAAACGTCCCGTACATCCTTGTAATAATATCCTCCATCGGCGGATCCTGAACGGTCATATCGACGATGCGATGGCTCGCCATCAAGGTCGACAGGACGGATTCGATTGTTGTAAGTCCGGTGTCCACGCTAAGCGACAAGCGCGATCCATCCCGGCTCAGCACCTCCACGCCTTCAAGCGCCATATGCCCCGGATCATCCTCGAGCAGGAGCTGAACCGTCTTATGCGTCAGAAATTGCTGCTTCATGAAGTCGACCCGTCCGTCAAACACGAGTCCCCCATGATTAATCACAATCGCGCGGTCGCATAACTTCTCGACATCGCCGGCATCATGGGAGGTAAGGAAGATTGTCGTGCCTTCTTCGCGGTTCATCTCCAGAATCAGCTCACGGATTCTTTGCTTGACGACCGCGTCCAGTCCAATCGTCGGCTCATCGAGAAACAAAGCTTGCGGACGGTGAATGAGAGAAGCGGCAATCTCGCAGCGCATCCGTTCACCCAGCGACAACTTCCGCACGGGGGTATGCAAGTAAGGGCCAAGCTCGAACCGTTCGATCAGATTGTCGCGCCGCGCCTTGTAATCCTCCCGGCGGAGCTCGTAAATCCGGCTCATCAGCTCAAAGGTATCGAGAGGCGGAAGATGGTACCACAGCTGCGACTTTTGCCCGAATACGGAGCCGACGCGGTAAGCCAGCTTTGACCGTTCCGTCCACGGACAACAGCCCAGCACTTCCGCCTTTCCGGAGGTTGGATGGAGAATGCCGGTCAGCATTTTGATCGTTGTTGATTTGCCCGCACCGTTTGGCCCAAGGAAGGCGACCGTCTCTCCTTGATCAACGGAGAACGTAATGCCTTCAACGGCGGCTTTGTCCGCATAATGCGGCTTAATCAACGACTTGAGACTGCCGATAAGTCCGGCTTGCTTTTTCTTGATTTGAAAGATCTTCTCCAACTGCTCAACCTCGATAGACCTCACTCTACTCACCCCTTAGTTATTTTCCTGCAAAAAAGGGAAAGACCTCCGCAAAGTCTCGCCCTAATCTTGCAGGCGGAACTTTCCGAAGGTCTTTTATTCCTCACGGTGTAGCTTGGCGTCTACCCGCGCAAGCCGGCTTCGCTTGGTTCGCCATCCTGATGGAGTCGGATCCCTAGAAGCCCTTCCGAAAAACGTTTTCCACATATTAACATGATACGTCAGGTGTGGCAACAGCTTTTTGCTTACGAAATTTAATAATGCAAGAGCATTGCCACACGGCGTTTTCCTGTCTAAGATTAGGAGAATGGGAAGGGGACCGTTTACGTTATGTGGATCGTATTTTCAATATTTGCTGCCTTATGTTTCGGGTTGAGAGGAATTTTGTATCATTATACGAGCCAGCTACCGTTAAGCCGGACCGTACTGCTATGCGGCGTGTTCTCGATGGGAGCTGTCATCTGCGGAATAACGGCACTCTTGTCCGGTCAGCCTTGGACGGCATCGGCTCTTGTCGGCATTCAGATGGGCGTGTTCTCGTTTGTGGCGAATGCCAGCATGTTCAAGGGTTTTGCCGTCGGCAAAGCCTCGCTTGTTGCGATCATCACGGCGCTTCCGGCCGTTCTGGTAGTCATAGGTGCGTATTTGATGTGGGGAGAGGCGCTTAAGTATACTCAGCTGGCTGCCTTTGTCATTATTGTGGCGGGGATATTGCTTGTGCGCTATTCCAATGATCTGTCGCTGAAAAATCTGCAGGGCGCGCAATGGGGGCTTCTGTCTCTTGTCATGTTCGCGTGCAATGACCTATCCGGTTCCTGGTCAACCAAGCTCGAGGCACCGCTGTTCCCTACGTTGTTCTTTATGTTCACCTCGGGCTCCATTTGTTACGGCATTTGGTGGCTGAAGGACCGGCTGGCCAGCAGGAGATACAGCCTAGCTGCCGCAACGGCGGAGGCAACCGTGGCAGCTGCCGCCGAGAATGGCCGGAATCCGGGCAAAATGTGGAGCGAACGCCGCACCTTCCTGACGGGAATGCTGGTTGGCACGACCAACGCGGTTGGCATGATGATGATTGTAACGGCCTTTGATCATGGCAAGACAGGGCTTGTGTCCGCGGTAACCGCTTTGAATGTGCTCATCGTACTTCTCTATACCCGGTTTGTGGTGAAGGAGAGCTTCACCCGGCTTGAAATAACCGGAATGGCGTGCGCGTTTGGCGGCATTCTGTTCTTGCGGTTGGTTGCATAGAAAATAAACAGCTTAGCGCCATTCGGGTTCTTGAACCTGGATGGCGTTTTTTCTGCGCTGCGGGGAATCGATTGTTAATTATTTGAAAATTATAACTTGACAGTACATTCTGACGCGTATACATTTGTATACATAAAGAGAGATGTATACGAATGTATACATCGATTGAAGGAGGCATAGACATATGCGTAACGGGCAAGGACATAGAGGCAGGCATCCCTTCAAGGAGGACTGCAAGAATCGGGACGGAGGCAAGGCGCAAACGTTTCGTCGCGGCAGAGCGCTTGCTTTTCTGGAGAAGCTTACGATTACCCGTACAACGCTGCTGCGCCAGCTGAATGATCCGGCTTTTGAAGCGATTAAACCGGTAATCAGCGGCGAATTGAAGGCGACGGAAGCCATTATGGAAGAGTTTATTCACGTATTTCAGCTACACGAGCTGCCTGAGGAAGACATTCCTTCCGAAGAGGCTACGGCTGGGGAAGAGAGCGGCTCCGAATCCACTAATGGAAGTGATGAGTCTTGAAATCAGAAGGTGTATTAAAACCGTATTTCAGGCAGACCTGGCACATCTATCTCGGATCGTTCACCCTTCACGCGGCAGCCAGTATCGTATTCGCTTATTTCCCGAAGGTGCTTGGGGACTTTACGGATAAGCTGAAGGGCGGAGAGCTTGGCTCCCAGGATGTTGCGCACTTCAGCTTGATGCTGGTTCTGATTGGAGCGGGATATGCCCTGCTGGGAGGATACGGTCAATACCTGGTCATGTATGTCGGACGGTTGTTCGAGTACATGACCCGTCGTCGTCTATTTACTCATTTTTCCGGTCTTAGCGAGCACTACTATTCGAAGAACGGCGTCGGCAAAATGCTCAACTACTTCATGAACGACGTAACCGGGGTTAGGGAATCCATCTCCATGGGCATCAACCAGACGGCTATGGCTTCCATGCTGCTCGTCTCCTGCGTAGGAGCGATGATTCTTAGCGATATTCCGCTCTATCTTATCGCTGCTTCCGTAGGACCTCTTATCTTCATTCCTTGGATTGTCATCAAGATTGGTCCGGTTATCCGTCAGCGTTCCCGCAAAGTGCAGGAGGCGCTTGGCACGATGACCGAATCGGCGGAGGAGCAGTTTGGCGGGATTCGCGTAACGAAGAAGTTTGCGGTCGAACCTATCATGATTGAGCGGTTTGGCGCCAAGGTCGATCAGATCAAGACCAACCAGCTGTCGCTGGTACGGATCAGCTCGCTGTTCCAGGCGACGGTGCCTTTTCTTGGCAACCTGTCTCTCATTGTGTCACTGGCCTACGGCGGTTATTTAACGATAAAAGGCGATATTTCGCTTGGTAATTTCGTTGCGCTGACGCTGTATGTACGGATGCTGATGAATCCGCTGCAGCAAATTGGCAACGTTATCAATACGGTTCAGCGGTCGCGCGCATCCTTGCAGCGGCTTAACGAATTAATCGCGGTTCAGCCGGATATTATGGAGACCGATCATGCGACGACGGTTAATCTTTCCGCAAGCCCGATTCGGATGGAGGATTTGACGTTTACTTATCCCGGTGCTTCACAGCCTTCGCTGCAGCATATTGATCTTGTTATTCAACCCGGGATGACGCTTGGCATTGTAGGACGTACGGGCAGCGGCAAAACTACGCTCGTCAAGCAGCTGCTCCGGGTGTATGATCCGCCTGTCGATGCCATCCATATCGGATCTGCGGATATACGGGAAGTCACGCTTGAGAGCCTGCGCACGCAGATTGCTTACGTCCCGCAGGACGGCTTCCTGTTCAGCACAACGATTGGCGAGAATATTGCTTTTGCACGGCGGCAGGCCGGTCAGGGCGAGATTCATGCGGCCGCCAAGCAGGCACGTATTTACGACAATATTGCCGAGTTCCCGGAAGGCTTCGGGACGAAGCTGGGAGAGAGGGGCGTCACGTTATCCGGCGGGCAGCGTCAGCGAACAAGTCTGGCGCGCGGTTTTATCATGCAGGCACCGCTTATGATCCTGGATGACAGCGTCAGTGCCGTTGACGCGGTGACCGAATCCGAGATTGTGCACACGATTCAGCAGGAGCGTCAAGGAAAAACAACCATTATTATCGCGCACCGGCTCAGCGCTTTGAAGCATGCGGATCTCATCATCGTATTGGATGAAGGGAAGATCGTTCAGCGGGGCAAGCATGAGAAGCTGCTTGCGGAACCTGGACCTTATGCCGAGCTCCATGCGATTCAAGAGGAGGGAAGCCAATATGCCGACAGCCGTTAACAACTGGCAGATGGACCAGAAGTCCGGCAATGGCAATGGCAAGCAGCCTAAGCCGCAATACAAGTCCGCTTTTCGCATACTGAAGTCTTATATTAGCCCGCATAGGAAGACGTTCACGCTGGTAGCCATCTGTACGATTATCGCGATTGCCTCCGAGCTGTTCCAGCCTTATTTGGTTAAAATCGCGATCGACGATAACCTGATGGTGGGCAAGAACGATTACGGCAGCTTGATTGCGATCTGTGCGATTTATCTCGGCCTGTCCCTCTCAAGCTTGTTGTTTACGTATTTGCAAAATAACCTGCTGCAGGATGCCGGCCAGAGTATCGTAGCCCGCATCCGGAAACAGCTGTTTGAGCATATTACCAAGCTCTCGATGTCTTACTTCGATAAAACGTCCGGCGGCAGCCTCATTACGCATGTATCGAGCGATACCGAGGCGGTTAACCAGTTTTTCAACCAGGTCTTGCTGACCCTGCTGAGGGATGGCCTTACGCTGGTTTCCATTCTGGTCATGATGTTTTACCTGGATACTACGCTAGGGCTGTACTGTCTTCTTCTGTTGCCGATTATTGCGCTTATCGCCATTGGTTTCCGGTCCTTCATGCGCACGACGTATCAGATGGCACGGACGCGTTTGTCCCGCCTTGTAGCGTTTGTTGCGGAGAATCTGGCGGGCATGAGCTTGATTCAAGTCTTTCACCAGCAAAAGGCGCAAGGCGAATTGTATAAGGAGCGGAACGAGGATTATTTCAAGGCCAATGTCCGCGAGATCCGTACGGCGGTTACGTTTAACCGGACCTTCGATCTGCTCGGGAACCTGACCATTGCTTTTGTGGTCTGGACCGGGGGGAAGGCCGTGCTTGGACATACGATGGAGTTTGGCGTATTGTATGCATTTATTACGTACATCCGGCAGTTCTTCCAGCCGATCAACGCCATTACCCAGCAGTGGAATACGCTGCAGTCCGCTACGGTAGCGGTCAACCGGATTTGGGGCGTTCTCGATGTCGAGCCCGATATTAAAGACACAGCCAAGCCGGTGAAAATAAACCATGACGCCGTGCAAGGACGCGTGGATTATAACAAAATCTCGTTCAGCTACGGGAATGGCACTCCGATCTTCCGCGGACTTGATCTCCATATCCGTCCAGGCGAGATGGTCGGAATCGTCGGTACGACCGGAGCGGGCAAAAGTTCGCTTATGAGCTTGTTATGCCGCTTCTATGACGTAAACGAAGGCAGTGTTCAAATTGACGGGAACGATGTCCGGCATATTCCGCAGGCGGAGCTTCACCGGATTGTAGGTCTGGTACAGCAGGAGCCTTATCTGTACGCGGGAAGCATTATCGACAACGTCCGGATGTTCGACGAGTCGATCTCCCGGGAAGACGTTATCCGCGCATGCGAATTTGTCGGAGCGGATCAATTGATTAACCGTATGCCTGGCGGCTACGAGACGAAGCTGTCCGAACGCGGCAGTGGATTATCTGCCGGCGAGCGGCAGTTGATCTCTTTTGCCCGGATTATCGTGTTCCGTCCAAAGATTCTGATTCTCGACGAAGCGACGGCGAACCTCGATTCCCAGACGGAGCAGCTTATTCAACGAGCGCTGCAGGTCGTATCCGAGGGCCGGACGACGATCGTGATTGCCCATCGCTTGTCCACCATAATGCACGCGGACCGGATTATCGTGCTTAGTCACGGAACAATCGTCGAATCGGGAACTCATGCCGAGCTGATTGAGCAGCAAGGCGTGTACGAGGAGCTGTACCGCCACTCGCAAGGCGAGGCGGCAGCAGCCTCGGAGGAATCCTCGCCGGAAGCGCAGACGATCCCTTAAACGCGCGAAAATAAAGAAGCTGAAGCTCTTATCGAAGAGAGCTTCAGCTTCTTTTATAATTAACTAGTTCGTTTGCGGAGCCAAGCTCATCTCCACGCACATCAGGATAAAAGCACCTGCGCCATGCAGATCGTTCTCGCTTGTTGGGCGGGCAATGTAGTGGGCATAATCGCCGATGCCCGTGCCGATGCAGATTTGGCCGATAACGACATGGCCGTTGTCATCAAGCTTCAGCGTATCGATTACTCCTTGGTAACCTTTCCACGCGTACTCCAAATATTGCGGATCCAGGTAACCGAATCGCACGGCTTTGGCGATGGCATGCACGTAAAGGGACGTGCAGGAATTTTCAAGCCAGTTATCCGGCAGATCCCCTTTATCGACAACCTGATACCATAAGCCCGTAGCGGAATCCTGGTATTTGATAAGCGAGATCAGCAGATTCTGCAGGATCGCCACAAGCGCTTCTTTATCTTTGTGATCCTCCGGCAGGTATTCGAACATTTCAAGCAGGGCAACCGGATACCAGCCAATCGCGCGGCCCCAGAATTCGGGAGCAAGACCGGTCTCCGGATCGGCCCAGGAAGCTTCCTTGGTCTCGTCCCAGCCATGATAGAGGAGTCCGGTAACCGGGTCCTTTGTATGCTTTTCCATCAGGATCGCCTGATAGGCCATCAAGTCAAAATAGTCGCTTTCGCCAAACGTCTTGCCGTACTGAACGGCAATAGGCCCAGCCATATACAACCCGTCAAGCCACATCTGATTCGGATAATGCTCTTTATGCCAGAAGCCGCCGGAAGGATTCGTTTTCCATGACTTGATCAGCGGCACAAGGTAATGCAGAGCTTTCTTATACCGTTCGTCCCCAGTTTGTTCATACAGATTATACAGGAGGACGCCGGGCTGAATGTCGTCAAGCTCATCCGGTTTATGCTTCTTGATGCGGCCATCCTCCAGCACCTGGCTGTCCACCCAGCGTTTCAGATACTCATAATACTTCGAATTTTGCGTTTCTTTCCAGCATTTCTCCATCCCCGATAAAAAGACGCCCTGGTGATAATGGAACCGATCCGGCGGCAGTTGTTCCGGCTCGAATCTGGCCATTAATGCCTCGCAGGCTTTTTCTGCCCATTGAATGGGGGAAAGTACGGTTTTGATCATTTATATAAGCCTCCCTCTTGGTATAGGCTTATGCTAGCACGAGGAAATGTACATTTTTTGCAGAAAAGAATGAATTCTTCTTATATCTTGCTGTAAATATGTCGAGGCGTATAATAATAGAAAAGGAAGCTGGAGGGAGATGGCTAACGATGGGAGATTTCCAATACGATAACGGAGAAGGAACCTTCTCGGTATCTTACCGCAAAGCCCGGAGCCATAATATGCCCGTCAGCCATTTCCATAGCACCTATGAAATCTTTTGCCTGATGTCCGGGAAACGGGAGTTTTTTATTAAGGACCGGACCCTTGTTATTCATGAAGGGGATATCGTTATTATCCCACCGAATATTCTGCATCGGACAACCAATACGGAAACGCCGGAGCATGAACGGCTTATTGTCAATATTCACGAGAAGCATATGGCTGCGGGGAGCTATATGGATGTCCTGCATCCGTTATTCGAGAAGGAGTATCTGATTGTTAAATGCACGCTTCAAGACCGGTTAGCTATGGAGACAATGCTGCAGACGATGATTACGGAGATGTCGGAGAAAAAGCCCGGCTTCGAGCTGTACGCGTTGACGCTGGCCCTGCAGATGCTTATGATTTGCTGCCGGCATGTGAAGTCAAGCAGAGTGGAAACTTTTGAATCGCCAAGCCCGATGCATGAGCGTATTTCGGAGGTTGTACGGTATATGAACAGCCATTACATGAATGAGCTGTCGCTTCATTTGCTGGCGGAGAAGTTTTACGTAAGCCCTTATTATTTGAGCCGGTTTTTTAAGGAAGCCACCGGTTTTACGTTCGTGGAGTACTTGAACAGCGTCAGAATCAAGGAAGCGAAAAAGCTGCTGGAGCAGTCCTCCATGAAGGTTAATCTGATTGCGAAGCGGGTCGGATTCGGCAGCGTAACGCATTTTGGCCGTGTGTTCAAATCCGTTACCGGATACGTTCCTTTGCACTATAGAAAAGGAAAATAGGGCATAGGGAAGGCTGTCTTTATTCTTAAAAGTTCACAAGCTTGTCACTTATGAAGAGGGTGTCCGAATCTCTATAATGACAAGGAGAACAGAAAGGATGATGATAGTGCCAACGAATAAGAGACAAGAGTTTTACTTTGGATTAATGATGGTGACGGGGATGGCACTGGTCATGATTACGTATAACCTGATGCGTAATGACTTGTTCGCAACGCTTTCTTCGGGAGAAGTGATCCTGCAATACGGTTTAGGATTTTTGGTTGCGTTTGTGGTTGAGATGTTTGTCGTAGGACCCCTTGCGAAAAAAGCCGCCTTCGCGCTGCCTTATGATAAATCGAAGAAATTGTATGTGATCTTGGCGCTTGCCTTCTGCATGGTGACGGGTATGGTGCTGAGCATGTCGCTCTATGGATTGATCAGTTCTTCCTTGGCGGACAGCTTGGGAGAAGGATCGTTAATCAAACATTATTTCACGATTGTCCTTCATAATTATGTGCTGGCTTTTCCGCTTCAATTGATTGTCATGGGACCGCTGGTACGTTTCTTGTTCAGTAAATTCGTCGCGAAAAGTTCGATGAAGCTAGCCTCTTAATAGAAAGGCCGTGAGTATCCAATGGGATGCATCGCGGCCTTTTTTGTACCCTATTAGAAATTTATGGTAGAGTAGTGTGAGAGGTGGAATGGATGAACCGTTACAAAGAATCTATCAACGAGCTCAACGAATGGGAGCTTCGTGTTGTATTAAATGAATTAATTGATGAAGCCGAGATAAGCTCCGATTCAGGCAAGCTTTTGCAAGTTATCGATGACCGGATTGCGGATGCCCGTTCGAAGCGAGAGGAGGCCGAACGGCTTCAACGTCATGTACATATTGTATTTAGTCTTTCGGATGCGGGCTCTTTGAAGGTCGCGCTTAGTGAAGCCGGCAGAAGGCAAGAAAATAAGGTCTTGGCATTTAATGACCTGTTCTCGATCGGTCCGATTAAGCATTTGGAACAGCCGGAAGGACAACGGAACAGGCAGCGATGGATGCTGGACCGGTTTTCTCCGTTCCGAGTTTTGAACGATCGCAACAGAGAATCTCAACTAGATCATATGATAGAGGAATTAAGAGCGATTCCCGAGGAGAAATCCGTTATCGTGTGGTGCTCCAATAATTCGCATGACCAGACGGGAGTGCGGCTTGTTATGCACTTGTTAAGGGACCGGCAGGAGCAAGTTCAGCTTGTTAACTTTACGGAAAGCCTTCAGGACATGACGATTCCGCCAATTGCGCAAGCTTTTGTAGATCCGAAAGTCTATCGCGATATGGTGAGTAACTATGAAAATGCGAGACTTCTATCTTCCTGGGAACGGCAGCGATATATCGCGGAATGGGATGAGCTATCGAATTCAGATTATGAGCTTCGCCTTTGGCAGAGCGGGGAGATTAAAGGCAGCGAGATCGAAGCGATTGACGGAATTATTGTATCCGCCGCGGTGTCCGCCGTTCAAGAAAACGGCGATGAAGAAGGATTCGTGAAAGCCGGAACGGTTGTGGCGAAGGTGTTCGAGCATTATAACCAGGTTATTGGAGACGGCTTTATCGAATACAGGATATGGAGCTTAATCAGCAACGGAGTCTTCGAATTCAGAGGACTGCCGGGGGCGTTATATCAATATTTCATTAAACTAGGATGATAGAGAGGGTGAAGCGGAGTGCCGAATTCGATGAAGGAATGGAATGAAGAGTTAGAGGAACGAAGAGAAAAGGCATCCGAGAAAGAGTATTTGGATCGCAGGCATGATCAACTGCAGCGGTTGCTTCGGAACGCAGCCAATCAAATCGTGATTCTAACAGCCGAATTCAATAGAGAACAAGAGGATGTTAACAAGCTCGAGCGGAAATCCTGGACCAATTTAATAACTAGCATACTGGGGAATAAGGAAGAACGGCTCCAGCAAGAGAAGCAGGAAGCGCTCGCTGCGGCCCTTAAGCTGCAGGAGGCTCACACGGCAAGCGAGAAGCTGGAGCGGGAGAGGGGAGAGGTTGCGGCAAAGCTGGCTGCGGTACAAGATGCTGCGGACCTTTATAACCGGACTCTTCTGCAAAAGGAACAATATATGCGCAGCTCCGTTCCGGAGGCTTCTTCCGAGCTATCCAAGCTGGATGAGCAATTGTTCCGGGAGCAGGCGGAAGCGAAGGAGCTGCGTGAAGCGGCATCTGCCTGCAGAAAATTGGTTGACGCCTTAAGCAACGCAAGCGAGAAGCTGGATTCCGCCAAGCATTGGGGAACGCATGATATGCTTGGCGGAGGATTAATCAGCACTTCCATTAAGCATTCCCGAATAGACGATGCGCAGGATTATATTTATGAAGCCCAGTACCATCTTCGCCAGCTTCAGATGGAGCTGAAGGATCTGAAACGTACAGCGGATCTATACGTCGGAGTAGGGGCTATGGACAAATTCGCTGACTTTTTCTTTGACAGCTTCATTACGGACTGGATCGTTCAAGGCCAAATCAAATCTTCCATTAGCGAAGTAGAGTCCCAGTTATCGGAAGCAACAGGCCTGCTTGTAGGCTTGGATAACGAAGTGAGAGCATCCGAAGGCAGGCAGCAATCGATAAGGCAGCAAAGAGCCGCATTTATTGAGCTTTATTCGTAATTAACGATAGTTAATCCAGAGCTCCGGACGACAAGTCCCGGAGCTCTTTTTTTTCGTGTCATGGCGCGCTATTATTTGAAGCGATTTTCGGAAGTCATTTAAATAGAGTTTTATGTCGTAATCTTGTAGTCGAATCTTCCGATTTTCATTGAATAAAGGTGGAGGTAGATAAATATCTATGAACTATAACCGCATGGAAGCGCTTAACCAAGGGTGGTTGACTAATAGGGAGGGATTACGATGGCTCGCGGTAAAAGATTCTGGTCCATTTCCACGTCGCTTGTTCTGTGTTCAACCTTGCTGTTTGCTTGTTCGAATAACGCGAACAACACAAACACGCCAAGCAGCAGTCCAAGCACTTCGGCTGACACAGGCACGAAAGAGACGAATGCTGGTTCAACAAACGACGGGAGCACAACGGGGAATACGGAGAAAAAGGTCATTACGATAACTTATCGCGATGACGGCATTGGCGAGCAAGGCGTCATGTACAAATGGATTCAAGAGCTTGCGGCGAATTTCCCGGACAAAAGCATAGAGATTAAGGCTACTCCAATCCAGGCTTCCGAAGGAGACTATTTCGCCAAGATTGCTCTTGCGCTCAAGTCGAAGGATACCGCGCCGGATATCGTAACGGAGGATACGTTTATACTGAACTCCGACGCCAGCGCGGGATATCTGACGCCGCTGGACGATAAAGTAAGCGCTTGGGAAGACTGGACGAACGGCTCCTTCATCGAAGCGCTGAAAAAAGGCGTTACCGCCAGCGACGGCAAGGTGTACGGCGTTCCTTACAATACGGATTCCCGCGGTCTTTGGTACAACAAAGAGCTCTTTAAGAAAGCGGGATTGCCGGAAGAGTGGGCACCTAAGAACTGGGATGAAGTGCTGGATGCAGCGAGAACCATCAAGAGCAAGCTGCCTGACGTCGTGCCTATCTGGATGAACATGGGCAAGGCAACCGGCGAAGCCACTTCCATGCAGACTTACGAAATGCTTCTCTACGGCACCGGCGAGAGACTTTACGATAACGACACCGGCAAATGGATTACGAAGAGCCAAGGCATTAACGATGCGCTAACGTTTATCCAAACGATAAACAAAGAAAAGCTTGGACCGCCGCTCTCGAAGGTTCTAAACGGTCAAGCGGGCAATACGGCTACCCGTGAATACTTGCCGCAAGGCAAGCTGGCGATCTCGCTCGACGGCTCTTGGATTACCGGCAACTATTTGGACGGCGGCGCCGCTCCATGGCCGGAGTACAAGGATGTCCTCGGCTTCGCGCCAATGCCAACGAGCAAAGGCCAGGCACCTGGATCCATCACGCTTGCCGGCGGATGGGCATTGTCGATCCCTGCGAACGCGCAGCATAAAGACGAAGCATGGGAAGTTATCAAATTCGCTCTGAACAAAGAAAACTCGAAGAAGCTGGTTATCGCATCGGGCAATATTACCGTTCGCGCGGACGTTGGTTCGGATCCGGAATATACCCAAATGCCTTTTAACCAAATCGCAACCGACTATCTGAAAAATGCGGAGTTCCGTCCGGCGCAGGATAAATATCCGGAAGTGTCGACGCAAATTCAGACGATGGTCGAATCCGTTGCCTCCGGTACGTCAGCGAAGGATGCCGCGAACAAATACGCGCAGGATGTGACGCGTATCGTAGGCGCGGATAAGACGGTGGAAAAATAATAGAAAACGGCTTGCTCAAGCATTTCCTTCAGATGCGGATGCTTGAGCAAGTCTTCTTTTCTGAAGGCGGAGGAGGTAGACGAGAATGAGCAGTATAGCCTTAAATGGCGTTGAAAAGCGAAAGCGGACATGGACGTGGCTGTATTTTTTGCTGCCCTCCGTGGCCATTATGCTTGTGTTTTTTATTTATCCGATTCTGCTGACCGTATTCTATTCCTTTACCAACCTGGCTCTAACCGGCGAGGCGGCCAAGAATCTGAATTTTGTCGGCCTGGATAACTACACGCGCATGTTCGAGGATCCTACGGTTCGGACGAGTATATGGAATACGCTCGTATTCCTGATTGGTTCGGCCGTAATCGGCCAACAGGTGCTGGGGTTCTTGATTGCGCTGCTGATGAAAAACAAAAACAAATGGTTCCGGAGAATTATCGGCACCATCGTATTGGCTGGCTGGGTTACGCCTGAAATCGTGTGCGCGTTATGCTTGTACAGCTTTTTCGCCGATGAAGGAACGCTTAACGCGATTATTACCTCGTTTGGATTCACTGAAGTCACCTGGCTGTACACGGTACCGATGATTACGATCATCCTGGCGAATATTTGGCATGGCACAGCGTTCTCGATGCTCGTATTCCAGGCCGCTCTCGATGATGTGCCCAGCGAGATTGAAGAGGCTGCCATTGTGGACGGCGCTTCGAAATGGCAGGTGCTGATAAGAGTAACCATTCCGTATATCAAGGACTCCATCACAACAAACGCGATGCTCGTTACGCTGCAGACGTTAGGCGTGTTTGGCCTCATCTACGCGATGACGGGCGGGGGACCGGGTACGTCAACAACCACGCTGCCGATCTTTATGTATAATCAAGCTTTCGTCAATTACCAGCTTGGTTACGGCACGGCCATCTCCTTATTGCTTCTGTTCATCGGCATTATCCTAAGCTTGTTCTATATCCGCTCAATGAAAGAGTAAACGGACAAGGAGAACAATTGTATGAGTGCAAAACAACGCAAATGGATCTTTCAATTGCTGCCCTATACCATATTGACGGTTATTGGGATTTGCTTTCTGCTGCCGCTCTTATGGGTGCTTGTGGCATCCGTTGATGCAAACGCGCTGCAGTCTCTTAAGACGCCTTCCCATCTGACGGGGAACAACTATATCGATGTTCTCACCAACAAAGACAATCAGCGTGCCTTCCTGATCGGCCTCTTGATGTCCGGCAGCCAAGCTGTATTGGTTGTTATACTCGGACTTCTGGCGGCTTATCCGTTGTCGCGTTATCAACTTAGATACAAGAAGCCATTTATGCTGACGATCCTGTTCATGACTTCTTTGCCGATTACCGCCGTAATGGTACCGGTCTATCAGCTGTTTCTTACCTTGAAGCTGTACAACAATATTTTTGGCGTTATCCTTTTCTTTGTCGCTTCGGCGATGCCTTACGGCATATGGATGCTCAAGAACTTCATGGATTCCGTGCCCTCGGAGCTGGAAGAAGCGGCATGGATCGATGGAGCTTCCGTGTTTGTCGGCATAAGGAAGGTAGTCGCCCCGCTGATGATCCCCGGCATCTGCACGGTTGCGATCTTCACTTTCTCCGGAAGCTGGGGCAATTTCTTCGTGCCGTATATCCTGCTGCAATCGCCGGAGAAATTCCCGGCCTCGCTCAAGATCTACCAGTTCTTCGGGCAGTACGGCATGGCGGATTACGGCAAATTAGCCGCTTTCTCCGTCATGTACGCCATTCCGTCTGTGGTACTGTATATCTTATCCCAGCGCTTTATGTCCAAAGGCTTTAGCATGCAGGGCGGGATGAAGGGGTAGGAAGAGGACGACAGGAGTGCGAAAACGAGAGAAAACCTTAAATGGCGATGGCCGTTTAAGGTTTTTTTGTGTTCCAACTTTTGGTCATTTAACTAGTTGACGTCACATTTTTCGGATGATATATTGTGTATACACGACATACACAATTTGATCGGAGGTACGGTATGCTGGCATTAGACATTCGGAATGTAAGCAAGACCTATAAAGATTTCCAGCTGAAGGATGTTTCTTTCCAATTGGAAAAAGGTTATATCATGGGGTTTATCGGAGCGAACGGAGCGGGGAAAACAACAACCATTAAATCAATCCTGAATCTGATTCACATCGATAGCGGGGAAGTATTTATTTTGGGAAAGAACATTGCCGAACACGAGTTGGAGCTGAAGCAGGAAATCGGCTTTGCTTTCGGGGATGTGGACTTTTACAACCGCAGCAAGATAAAAACCTTAACCGACGTGATCAAGAGGTTCTACAAGAATTGGAATGACGACACCTATTACAGCTACCTAAGAAAATTCAAATTGGATGAAAACAAAAAAATCTCCGAGCTGTCGACGGGGATGAAGGTGAAATACAATTTGGCTCTTGCTTTGTCTCATAGCGCAAAGCTACTCATACTGGATGAGCCAACGAGCGGACTGGACCCGGTTGCAAGAGACAACTTGCTGGAGATTTTCCAGGAGCTTGTAGGGGATGGAGAGATCAGCATCCTGTTCTCCACGCATATTACCTCCGATCTGGAGAAATGCGCGGACTATATTACCTTTATCGAGAACGGTCGAATTGTCAAAAGCGCGGAGAAGGAAGAATTCGTTGCGTCCTATCGCCTGCTGAGCGGCAAGGAAAGCCAATTGGACGAGGTGAAGGCAAAGCTCATTTCTTATAAGAAAAATTCTTTTGGCTTTACGGGGATGATTCATGCGGTAGACTTCGATCCGGGCTCCGGGATTAACGCGGCGATACCAAGCCTTGAGGAAGTTATGATTTATTTCGCGAGGAAGGAGGAAATGTATGTATAATTTAATCGTAAAGGATTTCAAATTAGGAGTGCCGAAGATGTTTTTGATTATGCCCTTTCTGACAGGCGCTCTTATGTTTGTTCCGGGTTGGATTTATTTCATTGTTCTTTTGTACTTCTGCTGGATTACGATCCCCAATATGTTCGGCGGATTTCGGACCCAGAACGATTCGATGTTTACGGCGATGATGCCCGTAACCAAATCGGATATTGTAAAAGCTAAGGTATCGGTTATCGTGCTGCTGGAATTATTGCATATTGTAATCGCGATGATCTTTGGTATCATAAGTAACAGCTTGTACAAGAACATTCCCTATTATTTCTTTACGCCTCATATGGGCTTTTGGGGATTATGTTTTGTAATGCTGGCGATCTTTAACGTATTATTCCTATCCATTTATTACAAAACCGCTTATAAATACGGCGAGGCAACGTACGTGGCGGTCGGGGCCGCCATGCTGTTTGCCGGAATCGCGCAATGGATCGGAATTCAGAGCCCCTATATGCATGACATTTTTTATGGCTCCGGCATCGACCGTACAGCCCTTCAAGCTTCAATACTAATCGCAGGAATCCTAATCTTTGCCGCCTTAACCTGGATGGGTTATCGCATTGCGGTTAAACGGTTCCCTAAAGTGGAGATATAATGAATGAATGTAGCCATTTCCAACTCATCGGATAAGCCCATCTATCAGCAGATTTTCGAACAGATCAGCGCCCAGATTCTAAAAGGCGAATTAGCAAGCGGTTTTGTTCTGCCGCCCATTCGCCAAGCCGCCCAGGAGCTTCGAGTCAGCATCATTACCGTCAAGAAGGCTTGGGAAGAACTCGAGCATGCCGGATTGATCAACACGGTTACGGGTAAAGGGTGCTTTGTAGCGGAGTTTCCGCCTGATCAAATGCTGAGAATACGCAACGAAATGATCCTGAAGCAAATGGCTGTCGACGCTTCCTATTACAAATCCTTTGGTCTTACGCTAGATGAAGTAATTGAGCTGATGAAGAAGGTTTATTAAATACGGTTTATTAAATACGATGATAACGGCGGTGCGAGCTTTGTTCGCTCCGCCGTTTTTTAATCAGCCGTATACATACCAGACTCTTACGGATGCTTTAAACGTTAAGGTTCCGGGTTCAATGGTGGTACCGACATCGCCGGCGGGAACGGAAGCGGCTTTGAACATGACCGGCTCGAATCGGTTTCCCGGCGACTCCATAACCTTGCAAGGAACGGAAGAGAGGGAGACGCCAAGCGTTGAGGCAATTGCAAGCGCCTTCGCCTCGGCATCCCGAACCGCCAGCGTTAATGCCTTTCGCCGGGCTTCGTCCGCATGAGAGGATTGAAACGAAACGTCGGATACCATATTGGCTCCTTGAGCAACCGCCGCATCAATGACACGCCCCGCATCCTTCGCCCCATCGATCGTAATTAGCAGCAGATGCACAGCTCTATAACCCCGAAAAACTTGCTTTCCGTCTATAAAATCGTATTGCGGCTCGATGGAGTATTGCGCGGTGGAGATAGACTCCCTTGGCACACCAAGGGCAAGCATGGCTTGAATGATGGCATCTATGGTCTTGGCCTGATCGGTCTGAAGCGTTCCCAAGCTTTCGCTTTCTCCTGAAACCCCAAGAGTGACGATGGTTTCGTCCGGTACGGCTGTTGCCACCCCTTCACCCATAACCTCGATTGTAAAATCACAGCAGGTCTGTGCTTGTTCCTTCATGATCGAACGACCTCCATCCCTAAGCAATCTCTAATACTAATATAGACGTTTATCCATAGGGAGATGTTTCGGATTTTTAAGCGTATACGGTTAATAAAGCACGATCACGTTTAAAGTGGTCGTGTTTTTTATGTTTTAGGAGTAAATATTTTGCTTCCAAAAAATTGAAACGTCAATTTGCGATCGTCGTATACAATAAACATCCAACTGAAAGGGGCACATAAACAGATGCGGGTAGTCCTGTTTGTAAAAGATTCGGAGCGGGGGTTAAAGCAAATGGATGACCGGGAGTGGGATGCTGCCATGATCGCAACGCTTGAGCATGTCAACTATTTGACCGTTCATGGCGAGGAGTATCAGACACTGGAAGGGAAGCTGAACCTGGACGCCGGGCAACTGGAGCTTCTGGTTGTAAAGATGAATAACAAATAGACGGAAAGAGGGGATTTGATATGCAAGAACATAAAAAAACGGATTCGTTAAAATCCTTCAAAGAAGGGATTCCTCTCAAGGTTCTGTCCACTTCGCTAGGTATCGCTTTGCTGGCTAATCTGGCAGCTGTACCGGCCCACGCGGGAACAACAAGCCCGGCCGAATCTCCAACGCCAACCTCTGCGGTATCCAGCACAACACCCGGTCCCAAGCTGGTTGAATGGTCAAGCGAAGCCGTCAAACGTTACTATGACCCTGCCGTTGACTGGAATCTGCCGCTGCCATCGGATAAAGAGCTGGACAAAGAGGCGGCGCAAGAGAGTCCTCAAGTGACGGCCGGCGGCGGTTCCGGCGGAAGTACAACGATTGTCCATCAATCGTCGGGCTTTGGCTGGGATGACCTGATGCTGTATCATCTGCTGTTCAACAACGGCAGTTCGTATTCTTCGCAAACCTGGGCTTCCTCCCATCGTTCGTATTATTATGGCAGCACTCGTCCTTATGAGCCTAAAAGCTATTCCAACGGGAAATTCCAGAACAAGCCGGTTGCAGGTTCAACGGTATCGCCGCCTAAGACTTCCAATTCCGCCGGCTCGGTTACCCGCCGTTCGACCTCGTCTTCGCCTGGCGGCATCGGCGGCAAATCCAGCGGATTCAGCTCTTCTTCAAGCTCCTCCAGCTCTCACTCCAGCTCTATTTCTTCGGGAGGTTTTGGTGGATGACGATTACAACGGAGGTATTCACGGTAATTGGAGAGCCGGATGCAGACCGGGCCCGCAAAGTCGAGATACTGAAGGAAATGGGGTTTACCTGGGCGGATCTGGAGTCGGAGACCTACTGGATTGATCAGGCGGTTGGAATGGACCGTTCGATTTACGAAGAGCTTGAACAAGCCTCAAGAGAGCTATGGCTGATTCTGGATAAAACGACGCGCTACATACACGGCAAACATGACTTATACCAGCTGATCGGCATCCCGGCTATATTATGGGATTTAATCGATCTGTTGCCCATACCGGAGAAGGGTGTAATGAGCAGATACGCTAGATTCGATTATGCCGTTTCGCCTGAAGGCAGCATCAAGATGCTGGAGTTAAACGCGGATACGCCTACCGGTTATGTGGAAGCGTCTATCGCAACGCCGTGGTTGTGCGAGCTGGCCGGGATCCGTAGCGTTAACGGTAAAATGAAGCAGTTAGTCGCATCCGCTTGGGCAATCGAGAAGCCGGATACGGTTGCTTGCGTCGCATACGGCTCGCATCTGGAGGATTCCGGGACGATAGAAGCGTTAGCCAAGCATAGCGGTCTAGACGTCCAACTGGAGGATTGCTTAAACCTGTGGGTGGATGACGGCATTTTAAAAAACGGTCAAGGAAGAGCAATCCATAGAATGTTCGCTCTCTATCCGAAGGAATGGATGGCGCATGACGACGGGGGAGAGGCATTGGCTTATGCGGTAGAGAAAGGTTATTTGCACTTGTTCAATTCCGTTCATAGCATCCTGCTTCAATCGAAAGGTCTGCAAGCCGCGGCATGGGGATTATATGAGCTGGATGTTCTATTTGACAAACATGAACGCGAAACGATCGAGCGGTATATGCTGCCGACTTACAACAAGCCTGTATTCGACGGGGATTTTGTATCCAAATCGATGTTTGGACGCGAAGGCGGTTCGGTGAAGATGTTCGATCAGTCGGGCGAACTGGAGATGGAGGATCGAGATGCGTTTGATACAAGCGAGTTATTTCCTGTCGTGTATCAAAAAAGAACCCAGCTGTCCCGTATTCGCACCGCGGCCGGAGAGCTGCACCTCTTGGTTGGCATGTTTATGATCAACGGAGAGACGGCTGGACTTCTTGGGCGCGCCGGGGGACCTATTACCGGCAATTCAAGCCATTTTATCCCGATTGGAGTGTTGGAACCCGATGAAGAAATTAACGATAACCGCTAGTACATTGCTGTTTTGTTTCATTCTTAGCTCATGCACGAACAATCCGGATTACGTGTATAGCACCAGTAATTATACGTCTACACAAGATACGGCCGTTGCTTCCGCAACTCCCGTTAATCCGGTTAGGAATGTGCCGTGGGATTACCGGGTCGTTGAAGAGGAGGTTGGCGATCTTGTCGGAAGCGACATGACGATCATTCCGGACAATACGCTCCTTCCTAATGACGGTAACTATGCAATGGGAGATAAGGTATGGATTCTCCAATACATGGATGCGATGTTAACAACCGACGATGATAGACGCAGCCAGATCAAGCTGTCGTCCTGGGACACGTTGAAATCTTTTAAGGATGAGAAAAGCGCCCTGGCAGACTTGGGCAACTTAAAGGAATCGATTCAAACGGAAGTTGATTTGATTGGCGTATACAAGACGGAGAATGCCGGTAAAACACGCGAGTTTGCCGTTCTCACGCTGCCGTCCGGCAACGTTGTGAAACAGCCGATCAGTGATGAGAAGTATGCGCAGCTCAAGTCGAAATCCAAGGTTAAAGTAACGATCGAGCAGGTTCATTTGTACGATGACTATGATCAGGTTTATTCGAAATTCCGGGGGTGGGCGCAGTGACCGTTGTAATCAATCTTGTTGTCAGCGTTGTCGTCATTATTATTTTGCAACTGGCTGGTATGCTGTTTTTTAGCTTGATGACGCCGTTTAACGATCTGGAGGAATTAAAGAAAGGAAATATGGCCGTTGGGCTCGCGTTTGGCGGGAAGTTTTTGTCCACGGCACTGATCGTTGGCGTTGCGGCTTATTCGAATACGTCCATATGGAATATGATGCTGTGGTTCCTGGTGGGCTACTTCATTCTTGTCGCTTCTTATTGGATCTTCGAGCTAGTAACGCCGGGTATCAAAATCTCCGAGCATCTGCAAAAGGGGAATATCGCCATTGGAGCGCTTCTGTGCTTCGTATTTATAGGAACAAGCTTTGCTGTCAGCAGCTTGATTATTTAGAAAAACAGGTAAGGGAGAAGGTCCCTTACCTGTTTTTAGTTATATATATTATTTTGAATCGATTTTATTTTCTCGAGATGGGGCTTTAATTGATCTAATAATGGGGTTTTCGAATAAGGTGTATGCCCTCGAAATGCCATATCGGCAGCAACTTCCTTATACGAGGTAATGGTCTTGTCCAATGCACGAAGTTCCGTGGCTAATGCCATTAAGGTCTTACGCGTGTCTTCATTAAGCTGTGGTTTTACCTTCCAGTAATTATAGCTGATGTTGTATAACGGTCGCCAAACATTGGCCTGAAAGGCTAAGATAAACATGTCTTTTTGTAGTTCGGTAGTCATAACCGTCTGGTTAATGGAAACCTCGGGTACGGAATTTTTGGAAAAACCGTCGCTAAATTCAATGATCGTCAGCAGCTGCTCGTTAATCGTTTCAGCCTGAGCTTGTGCCTGTGTAATTAATTGTTGGATTTTAGCCGGATCCTCGTCTTCCTTTGAGGTGCTAATTTTCTCTAACGTTTCCGCAAGCGGGATGGCAGATGAAGCATGAGTTACGATGTATATGTATCCAGAATCATTCTTCTGTTGATAGAGGGATTTTAAATGGTTATACTTCGATTCCCATTTGTGATTTAAATAGTTGAATGTGAAAAAGCTAATGAAGACAAGCACAATTAGAATAATTATGCCGGTGCTTATGTGTTTAGGCAAAGGATCGTTTCCTTTCTATTCAAGTTTGTATGTCTAATTTGGCTGAAAGCGCAAATGGAGAATAACATGAGATAATCGGTATGACTAATGGAAAATAATTCTGTAACTATTTGGATGTTACGTTCGTTATAGATTCATGATCCAATGCAGGGAAAGGCGGGAGTTAGGATGATAAGGATATGGCCGATGTTAGTCTTGGTATTCACTATTATTATAGCAGGCTGTTCCTCTAACAAAGGCGATGTAGCCAGAGACGAATTGTACATTCCTGAAGGGTATGCAGAGAAGCTGAAGGCGCTGGATTTAACCGAGGTTGCCGCACTTCCCTATTTCTCGAGTCCGTTTATTACGGTAGCAGAAGATCATAGCGGGCAGCAATATGCGGTGCTTTTTGATAAGTCAGGGGAAGTTAGGCAGGAGAAGCTGCCGTTAAAATATGAAGAGATTATCGATTCGCTGCAGCGTAAGGGATACAAGATTGATCAAGCACCAAATAAGTTAAATCTTCATCTTTTTGAAATTAATCATAATCTTTATTGGAGCTACAGTGACGGTGAAGCTTCCGTTTATTTAGACGGGAAGGGGAACGAAACGGACCCTTTTAAGAAAGAGGAACCAAACTAACTCCTATATAAAAACCAAAAAATACCATCTACACGCAGAATTGGCGTATAGATGGTATTTTCTTTTCTCGAGGTCACAATTTTTACCTTAGAAGTCACTGGCGTGGTAGTCCGGGACGGGAGGAGATTTCTACAATGGCTTATGGAGTCAGCCTACAGGGGAGGAGGAAGCGTTCGTTAACGGTTCAGACCCTATACTATTGGAGGTATTCTCATGCCCAGAAAGACAAGAAGCAGCAGGCTGTTGATTTATGTACTCACTCTGGCTTTATTGGTTCTTCAGTTGCCTTACTCCGCGGTTGTATCCGCAGCATCAGCAACCTACGAAGCGGAATCGGCAGCCCGCTCCGGCGGTGTGGTTATTGCGACCGACCATACAGGTTATACCGGTTCCGGCTTTGTTGGAGGATATACGGATGCGAATAAAGGCAATGCAGCCACCGCTTTTGCAGTTAGTGCAAGTGCCGCAGGCAGCTACACCGCAGCGTTAAGATATTCAAACGGAACAGGTTCGGCGAAAACATTAAGCTTATACGTTAACGGCGCGAAGTTGAAGCAAATCGCGCTTTCGGCAACGGCAGACTGGAACAGCTGGTCTACTCAAACCGAGACCGTATCCTTGAATTCGGGCAGCAACACAATCACGTATAAATTCGATACCGCGGATTCCGGCAATGTGAATTTGGACAATATCGTCGTCAGCGATACCTCCAGTGGATCCGGAACGAACTTGGCACTGAGCAAGTCGATTGCATCGAACAATAATTACTCCGGGTTCGCGGCGACCAATGCCGTGGACGGAAATACCTCCACTTATTACGAAGGTGCAGCTAACTCGTATCCAAACACCCTTACAGTGGACCTCGGAAGCGCGCAAAGCGTAAACTCCGTTGTCCTCAAGCTTCCGGCTTCTTGGGGAACGAGAACGCAGACTTTATCCATCGCGGCAAGCACCGATAATAATACCTTTACTACCGTGGCAGCTTCCAATACGTATACGTTTAACCCGTCTTCCGGCAATATGGTTACGCTTTCTTTTACAGCAACGTCAGCCAGATATATCCGGATAAACTTTACCGCGAACTCCGGTTCTACAGGCGGGCAGGTCTCAGAGCTTGAGGTATATGGAAGCGGAGGGACCGTAACACCGCCAACTTCTCCGGCGGGAACCTATGAAGCAGAGGCAGCCGTATTGTCCGGCGGCGCTTCCGTTGCAACGGATCACGCGGGTTACAGCGGAACCGGCTTTGTTGGAGGATTTATTGATACCAATAAAGGCAATGCTTCGGCAACTTTTAATGTAAACGTGGCAGCGGCAGGCAGCTATACGGTTACGTTAAAATATGCAAACGGTTCGACGGCAGCGCAAACGCTTAGTCTCTATGCGAACGGAACAAAAGCGATGCAAGCATCCCTTCCGGCAACCGCAAACTGGGATACTTGGAGCACAAAGGCCGATACGGTAACCTTAAATGCCGGCAGCAACACCATCATGTACAAGTACGATACAACCGACACCGGCAATGTGAATATCGACAAAATCGATGTAGCGATTGTAGAGACGCCTCCGGTAACTCCTCCGCCGTCCGGAACTTATGGGGCGACAATGCCTTATGACACGCATGAAGCTGAGTCGGTGACGTATACGGGAACGGTTATTGGGCCTAATACGACTTTTGGCAGCCTTGCTTCGGAAGCTTCCGGCCGGAAAGCCGTACAGCTTACGGCAGCTGGCCAATACGTGCAGTTCACATTAGCAAAGGCGGCAAAAGGCGTAACGGTCCGTTACTCCATTCCCGATAATGCGGCAGGAACCGGCATTGACTCGGCCATCAGCATGTACATTGGAGGCACGTTGTTCAAAGATATCAATCTAACATCCAAATACAGCTGGAACTACGGGGCTTGGGGAACGGAAGGCGGGGAGATCCGCTGGTCAAATAATCCAAACGCCACGCCAACAACTCCGCATCATCTGTATGACGAGGCTTCAGTTGTGCTGGATCAGGAGTACCCGGCAGGTACGGTTATCAAGCTGCAGAGGAATTCGACGAACCTGAACTTCAGCTCCACGGCCAATGTGACAATCGACCTGATCGAAACGGAAGCGATTCCGGCTGCGCTAACGATGCCTTCCAATTATGTATCCATCACCAGTTACGGCGCCGTAGCCAATGATGGCTCTGATGATACAACAGCCATCAACAATGCCATCAATGCGGTGAAAAATTCCGGAGGCACCTATAGAGGCGTATGGATTCCGGCGGGTACTTTTACCCTGAATAACGGGAATAAAGGTGCGGGTTATGACGGCAGCGGCACCAGGCTGTATCTCGACAGCGGCGTCTCGATGAAAGGCGCGGGCATCTGGTACTCGACTCTGTCCGGCAACTATGCGGGGCTGTACCTTCGCGGGGGCAACGTTACGATCTCCGACTTCAAAATCAGCGCGAGCGATATCATCCGCGATGATTACAACGGCGTATCCGGCGTAGAGGGCAACGGAACGAATTCCACATTGACGAACTTGTGGATCGAGCATACGAAGGTAGGCTTCTGGCTGACCAACCAGACGAATAACGCAACAATCTCGAATTCCAGAATCCGTGACGTATGGGCGGACGGACTGAATCTTCATTACGGGACATCCAATACGACGGTGACGAACAACTCGGTCCGCAACAGCGGTGACGACGGTCTGGCGATGTGGTCGGATACTTATTTGGATACGAACAATACGTTCAGCTACAATACGGTTCAGATTCCTACTCTCGCGAACAACATTGCCATTTACGGAGGCAAGGACAATAAGGTGATCGGCAATCTGCTGACCGATACGGTGGTTAACGGTTCGGGTATTTCGTTTGGAACCAACTTTAATCCTCCTTCAATGACGGGAACCCTGACCGTGCAAGATAACGTATTGCTTCGAACTGGTTCCTATCATAAAGATTACGGCTATCAAATCGGTGCGATCTGGGCGTATTGGCTGAATAATACGGGCAAAGCCCAAAACCTGACGGTTACCGTATCCGGCAATACCATTCAGGATAGTATCTACAGCGGTATTTTTATAGAAGAACCGGCTCCAAGCATTTCAGTCACGTATGCTTCGAACACGATTACCAATTCAGGCACTTACGGGGTGTATATCCGGGGAACCGCAACCGGCAGCTCCGTCTTTAACAATAATACGGTGAACGGCGCGCCATCCGGCAAGTTTTCCAATACGTCAAGCAGCTTTACCGTAACGGGTTCAGGCAATAACTGGTGATTCATAGGCAGGAAAAGAACAACCCGGCTGGCTTAGGAGGCCGCTGAAAAAGTCAATAAAGAGCAAGTACCTCACCTTTTTGAGGAGCTTGCTCTTTTTTGCTTTAGGCTCTGTTATGACTGATTGTTGATTTTCGAACAAAAAAACCGCCTCTTTATTGGGCGATGATTAACTGAATAGATTCTTAAAGTGCAGCATTTGAATTACATGCCAATAAACATATTTTTGCTAAAGGGGGCCCAGTTTTCTCCTCTATATCCAGTCATACCCTCCAAGTTCACAAAACAAGGGAGCACAGTGTACATTACGCCAGACATGGCGTTTACCCGAAATGTCAAGGCGAATCTCATCATGGAATTATCAGCAGGCGTTATCATTGCCATATCGGGGCGTATGGCGTTCTCTGCTGTTAGCGCATCTTTCATTCCTACGCTCGCGATGCCGACAGCCATATTACTTCGAATCCAATAATTCGAAACGTTTGTCGCTGACGCTATATCAGCCCGCTTATCATACGTCAATAAAATTTGATTTGAAGCAACCTGTCTTGCTTCCAAAAGAATAGGATGAGGCGGCATCGTCGGCACCATCTGTCGATCGGTATGGAAAAACATAAACATTTATAACCTCCACATTTTGATGAAGTAGTCAAATGACCAATCTCATCTCATTTTATGCAGGTTCATTATTAAAGTTCTTTCTAAGTCAGTAAGTCTTTTCATTGAGCTACCATGTAGCTAAACCAATCAAGGAAATCAACACTAAGCTTTAACATAGCCTTGCTTTATAATAGAGTTAATACGAGAGAGCAGGTGACGGGATGATTCAACGACACAGGAGATAATGATTAGTCCTTACGCGGCGCTGTACGAAATTGTGGTACCGAAGGACAACATGCTGCGGCAAATCAATGAACTGGTCAACTTCTCCTTCATCTACGACGAACTGAAGGCAAACTACTGCTTGGACAATGGCCGCAACGCCATTGACCCATTGCGGATGTTTAAATATTTGTTACTGAAAGCGATATTCGAATTGTCAGACGCAGATTTGGTCGAGCGCTCTCGGTACGACATGTCCATAAAGTACTTTCTTCAGATGGCCCCCGAAGAAGGCGTTATTGACTCGAGTTCGCTCACTAAGTTTCGGAAGCTGCGCTTGAAAGACCTCAACCTGCTTGATCTGCTCATCGGGAAGACAGTGGAACTGGCAATTGCCCAAGGTACCATGCTCAGTACCTCCATTATCGTCGATGCGACGCATACGAAAGCTCGATACAATCAGAAATCTCCACGGGAGATTTTACAAGACCGTTCCCGCAAATTACGAAAAGCCTTCTATACAATTGACGAGTCTTTAAAAGCGAAGTTACCTGCCAAAAACACTGTAGATACGCTCGAAGCTGAGATCGACTACTGCCAGAAGCTTACCGAAACGACGGAGAGGAAGCTGGGCATTCCCTTGTTACCTAAAATCACAGAACCGCTGAACCTCCTGAAAGAAACTGTGGAGGATGATGTGGAACAATTGCGGATTTCGCAAGATCAAGATGCGCGAGTTGGTCACAAGAGCGCGGACTCCTCGTTTTTTGGCTACAAGACACATATCGCTATGTCGGAGGAAAGAATCATAAATGAAACCATTTTCATAGCTTTACGTATTGTTCACAAGTTTATTTTTTAATAAGCATGCTTACGAAGCATGAATTATCATGATGACCGAGCAACGGTCATTATGATGATTATTCATTAAGCGTATGCTTACGAAGTATGAATCATCACGATGACCGAATAACGGTCATTCTGGTGATAATTCATTTTAGGAGGCTTTTTATGCCCGGCATCAGGATTGTTACCGATTCCACAACGGATTTACCTAAGGAACTGCTCGACCAGCATGAAGTGGAGGTCATTCCTCTGTCGGTGTATGTTGACGGGGAGACGTACGAAGATAACGTAACGATTTTTCCGCTTGATTTTATTCAAAAAATGAAAATGGCCTCTGAGCTCCCGAAAACCTCGCAGCCCGCCGTTGGCGTATTTCTCGATACGTACGACCGACTCGGCAAGAATGGCGACACCATTATTTCCATTCATATGACAAGCGGTCTAAGCGGTACATTTGCGTCGGCTAGCGCCGCTGCCGAGATGTCCGCAAGCAATGTTATCGTTATTGACTCTCAAATGATCTCCCAAGCGCTTGGGTTCCAAGTCATTGCAGCGGCTAAGCTTGCTAGAGAAGGTAACACGGTCCAGCAAATCAAGACGAGATTAAAAAGCATGTTAGAAAACACTTCATTATTAGTTGTCGTGGATACTTTGGAAAATCTCGTAAAAGGCGGCCGTATCGGCAAAGCAAAGGGCTGGATCAGCTCGGTGCTCAGCATTAAGCCGATTGCGATGCTGCAGGAAGGCGTATATACGCCGATTACCAAGGTCCGGACCTCATCCCAGATTATTAAGAGCTTAATGGAACGATTCAAAAGCGATACCGAAGGCAAAAAAATAACCGAGATCGGAATCTCGCATGCCGATAATCTTTCCTTAGCCGAGCGGCTACGGGAAGAGATTAACCGGATCACGGCAACGCCAGTCCGTATCCGTCCGGCAACTCCGGTTATTACGACTCATACCGGCCCCGGGGCTATAGGTTTTATGTATTGCGCGGAGTAAACAAGAGGCTGTCTCTAATCATTAGAGACGGCTTTTTTTGACGAATTTTGTTGATTTTTCGCGAATATTTGATATCATATTGACGAGTTTTATGGGGGGAGTCGATAGGATTGATCCGTATTTCTTCGTTAATAGAGAAAGGTTTTGAATATCATGCATTGCCACAGGGCCTGCAGATGCTGGACAATACTTTGGTTCTTCAGCTCGAAGGCTTGGAAGAGAGGATAAGCGCAAGGCTTAGCTTCAGCTTTCAGAGCCGTGAATGGACGATTGATCAAGTGACAGAGACGGAAGCTACTACAGAGTGGACAGCGGTAAGGCTAACCGAAGAGATAGAGCGGATTTTTGAGTATCGGCCGGAGCTCCTTGAAGCGGGAAGGCTGCTAATTGCGCGTATCGATGAAATAAATCAGATGGACGATGACGAATTCGAAGCGGTGTTTGAGCGCGGCGAAATGAAGGAGTTCATATTGTAAAGATATAACCGGCCTTGATAGGGCCGGTTATTTTATTTTTTTCAGGGGCAGGAAAAGAAGAATGGGCGGTTAATGACTATAAGGTAGGCTTTATCATCTTGAATGACTGGAGAGTGCAGGTTGTGGAAAAAGAGAAGAATTGGGCGGGTAATTATACGTATAATGCCCTGGAATATCTCTATCCGGAGAATGTGGAACAAGTGCAGGAGATTGTTGTGCGAAACAGCAAGCTGAGAGTACTAGGCTCGAGACATTCCTTTAACGGGATCGCGGATTCGCATACAAGCCTGGTGTCGCTTCAGAAGATGAATCGTGTACTTGAATTGGATAAGGTAAACAACCGCGTAAAAGTAGAAGGCGGCATTCGTTACGGGGATCTGGGCGAATATTTGCATCAGGAAGGTTACGCGCTTCATAATCTGGCATCGCTGCCGCATATTACGATAGCGGGAGCTATCGCAACGGCAACTCATGGCTCCGGTGACCGGAACGGCAATCTGGCAACGGCTGTTTATGCTCTTGAAATCGTACAGGCGGATGGAACAATCGCCGTATTTAGCCGGGATAATGGGGATGGAAAGTTTAATGGAGCCGTAGTTGGTTTAGGAGCTTTAGGCGTTGTAACAGCTATTACGCTGGACATTCAGCCATCTTTTGAAGTTAGTCAATATATTTATGATCTTCTTCCGCTGGCACAACTCGCGAGTAATTTCGATGCCATTTACTCCAGCGCTTACAGCGTCAGTCTATTTACGGATTGGAAGGGCTCTGCTATTAATCAAGTCTGGCAAAAGAGATTGGTTCAAGAGGGCTCGGCAGGGGATGTGCAAGCGGAATTTTACGGGGCCAGCCTCGCGGAAGCGAAGCGCCATCCCGTACCGGAGCAAACGGCCGAAAACTGCAGCGAGCAGTTCGGCGTACCGGGGCCATGGCATGAACGTCTGCCGCATTTCCGCATGGATTTCACGCCAAGTGCCGGCGAAGAGCTGCAAACGGAATATTTTGTGGCGCGGGAGCATGCCTATGAAGCGATTTGCGCAATCAGCGAGCTTGGCGAGCAGATCTCCCCGCTGTTGTTTATTTCCGAAATTCGTACCATTGCCGCCGATCAGCTATGGTTAAGTCCAAGCTACAAGCAGGACACCGTTGGCTTCCATTTTACCTGGAAACCGGATTGGGAAGCGGTAAAGCAGGTGCTGCCCCTTATCGAAGCCAAGCTGGAGAAGTTTAACGCAAGACCGCATTGGGGCAAGGTATTTACAATGCCGGCTGAGCGAGTCCAATCGCTGTTCGAGAAGCTGCCGGAATTCCGCGAATTAATGCTGGAATGCGATCCGGACGGGAAATTCCGTAACGATTTCATAAATGAATACGTTATGACGAAATAATTTGTTTTGGGTAAGGGATAGCCGCGGCTATCCCTTTTTTGATTCCGCCAGTGCAGCATAATAGAAAGGTGAAATGAGTGTGACGTAAGTGAGATATGAGTTGCTTTTCATGGGAAATATAGGGAAAATGAAGAGAGTAAGAGAGAGAGGCGAAGATACTTTGGAATCAAGATTTCACGAGGCAAGGACCGAAGAAATGAAGTACCATGAGAAGTTTTATGCCGAGCATGAGTTGTTTGCTCCCGGAACCTGGATAGCTAAACCTGTAAAAGCCATTATGGATACTTTCGTATTGCTGGATCCGAATCAGTTGAATGTTTTAGACCTTGGAAGCGGTGTTGGACGAAATGCCATTCCTATTGCTCAAGCGATTAAAGCGAATAACGGAAAGGTGACGGCTGTCGATCTCCTTCCTTCTGCTGTCGCGATTTTACGGGATAATGCGGAAAAATACGATGTTAAAAATAATCTTGAAGCCGTGGTTGCAGACATTGAGCATTACCAAATTCCGGAACAATCCTTTGACTATATCATTGCATGCTCTTCCCTTGAGCATGTGTCCTCCGTTGATGCTTTTCGAAAGGTTGTTGCCCGAATGATAGAAGGGACAAGATCCCGCGGCATTCATGCAATCTTAATGAGCACTCAGACTGAGGAGCTGGATTATAGTACAGGCGTAGTGTCGGAAGGATTAATAGAATTAAACCTGTCGACAGACGAAGCTTTTCATCTCTTGAGAGAATGTTATAGCGGTTGGGAGATTGTGCTTGAGCGAGTGATTCCCCAGGCCGTTCAAGAAATCAAATACGGGAAGTCTATCGAATACCGGGGGAATTGGCTGACTTATATCGTTCGTCGCACAAGCTGAGGGGAGGAAAAAACTTATGGCGATGCCTACTCATATTTTGGCTGTTGGCGGTATTGTGGAGAATGATCGAGGCGATGTCCTGCTTGTGAAAACCCAGCATGACGGATGGGTGTTTCCGGGCGGGCAGGTGGAAGTCGGAGAAAATTTGAATGATGCGCTTATTCGTGAAATTGAGGAAGAGAGCGGGATTACATGCGTTGTCATGCAATTGATCGGCGTATACTCCAATACTTGCATGTACAAATGGCATGACGGGGTAACCGACGTGCCAACCAAGTTGATGCTGGATTTTGTCTGCCGACCGGTAGGCGGTTCCTTGCAAACTTCCGAAGAAACGTCGGAGGTTTGCTGGGTTCGGAAGGAGAAGGTGCTTGACCTGATCCATTCCCCGGCGATTCGGGCAAGGTACCAGGCTTATTTGGATTTTAACGGTACGGTCACTTATATGGATTACGTTACGAAACCCGACTTCGTTATTAAGCTGGAAAGGGAAATCTAACTTTATGAATTGTCTAGGCTGCCGCATTGCCAGAGGAATGGAACCGGATCTAAATATCGTATACGAAAATGAGTATTTGACCTGCGTGCTGGACATTGCTCCGTTTAACGAAGGGCATCTCTTAATTTTGCCTAAGCAGCATTACCTCGATGTCGAAGAGCTCGATTCGGAAACGGCGAAAGCGATTATGGCTGCTTCTCAGAAGCTGTCCATCGCCTTGAAGCAAGTCTTCCGTCCGGACGGGATTAGTATCTGCCAGAATGGCGGTATCTTCAACGATCTGACTCATTATCATATGCATCTCATCCCAAGATACAAGGGAGACGGCTTCTCCTGGAGCGCGCCAAAAACTTCTCATGGTGCGGAATTGCGACTGCGTGAGACCAAAGATCGTATGATTTGGAGTCTTAAGGATACGCCGCATCGTTAAGCTTATTGTAACGTTCAGGTTGAAAAAACCTTGTACTTCGTGACATTCTGTCTAATGTAAACGGTAATATTCACCTCTATACTAGACATAGATGTATGAGTAACGGAGTTGAATTCTATACGCGCAAGTAAATGGTTACGGCAAGGTAGGGATAGGTTTAGGAGAGGAGTGCACAGCGATGTCCATCAACCAGGATGATTCGGATCTGATTGCCAAGGACCGTCAATATGTATGGCATGCCATGACGCCCTATAATGAGCAGGCACCTCCGATGGTCGTTAAGGAAGGACAAGGCTCATGGATTACGGATAACCGGGGTAACCGGTATTTGGACGGGATGTCCGGTCTTTGGTGCGTGAATGTGGGGTACGGTCGGGAGGAGCTGGCGCGCTCGGCTTATGAGCAGCTCAAGACGATGTCCTACTATCCGATGACGCAAAGCCACGAACCGGCGATCCGCCTTGCGGAAAAGCTGAATGACTGGCTGGAGGACGACTATGTCATCTTCTACTCGAACAGCGGGTCGGACGCGAATGAAGTAGCCTTCAAGATAGCAAGGCAATATCATGAGCAATCCGGTGCTCCAAGCCGATACAAGTTTATTTCCCGATATCGGGCTTACCATGGCAATTCGATGGGTGCTTTAGCCGCAACCGGGCAAGCCCAGCGCAAATATAGGTACGAACCGCTTGCCGGAGGTTTCCTTCATGTTCGTCCGCCAGACAGCTACCGGCGTCCGGAAGGGATGACGGTCGAGCAATTTAATATCCAATGCGCTCAGGCGATTGAAGAGACGATCATATGGGAAGGGCAAGAGACGATAGCGGCAGTCATTATGGAACCTGCGATTACCGGCGGGGGAGTCCTTGTGCCTGAGCCTATTTATCTCGAAAAGGTTCGGGACATCTGCACAAGGTATGGCGTTCTGCTCATAATCGACGAAGTGATTTGCGGCTTTGGCCGTTCGGGCTGCAAGTTTGGCCATATGAATTACGGCATCAAGCCGGATATCGTTACGATGGCGAAAGGATTAACCAGCGGTTATCTTCCTTTGTCCGCAACGGCGGTTCGCAAAGACATCTACGAGGCCTTCAAAGGTAGAGACATGTACAGCCATTTCCGTCATCTGAATACGTTTGGCGGTGCACCGGCTGCTTGTGCCCTTGCGCTGGCGAATCTCGAGATTCTGGAGCGGGAACAGCTGGTGGAACGGTCGGCCGCGCTTGGCGAACGGCTTATCGAGGGGTTGGCTGACTTGAAAGAGCATCCGATTGTTGGAGATATCCGGAGCTTCGGCTTTCTGGCAGGCATTGAGCTGGTCAGCGATAAACAAACGAAGGAGCCGTATCCGCTGTCTGGCGTTGTCCGGATTATAGGGGAATGCAAGGCGAAGGGGCTTATTATAGGCAAAAACGGCGATACCGTCGCAGGCTACAATAATGTGCTTACGATCAGTCCGCCGTTGTCGTCTACGGATGAGGATGTGGCATTTATCATTCAAACGTTAAAGGATGTATTCGAACATATATAATTGAAGAAAAACAAAAAAAGCCTGATCCTTATCAAGCTTCCGTGTTTGCTCTATGGTCGGGACGACACGATTTGAACATGCGACCCCCTGGTCCCAAACCAGGTGCTCTACCAAGCTGAGCTACGTCCCGGAAAAGAATGGTGCCGGCGATAGGAGTCGAACCCACGACCTACTGATTACAAGTCAGTTGCTCTACCAACTGAGCTACACCGGCATATTGTTTGTGTCGGGCACAAAACGTATTATGCCATAGCTTGTACGGATTATGCAAGACTTTTTTTGAGAAAGTTTTCTAGAGCTTTTTAGCCTTAAAATGAACAACGGCGCTGTACAGCATTTTGCCTGTAATAGCGTTAAAAGCAGACTGGTGCTGAACGTGATGAACCTGCAGAAGAAGCGCTTTATTGTTCTCGATCTGCTGCTCGATCTTCAGCTCCAGCGTGCGCAGATCGCTAGCTTCAAAAAATTCTACTTTATCGTCTATCAGGTCCAAACGGAATTCCATCGTCGACTACCCCTGTCTCTGTCATTATTTAATTCTATTATAACTTCTTCGAAGAGCGATTCAAAGAGAGATGAGACTAAAGTCGGAGTGTTGGGAAATGAGCCATTTTTTGTTTACAAATAGGTATATATATCCTAAACTAGTCCTTGTGTGTCGAAAATAGCGTAATTAAACTGAAAAAGGCAAGGACGCAAAGTTATGGGCCTAATGCTGCATAGAAGCGATGGCTGCCAGACCGCCGGACGCAGGACATAGTGCTTAAACAGCTATCCGCCCGTCCATGGCCGGATAGCTTATTTTCTTTTTTCAGTGACAGCGAGGAGAGACGACGAGGATGAAGGAATGGGTTAAGAAGGCATTGCAATGGCTAGGTGCGAGAAAACAGCTTGTGGAGGGCAGAAGAAAGATTGGAGTGCGGCTGCTTCTGCTGACCAGTATCATCACTTTATTTAACGTAGCGGCAGGCGCGTTCATCTATACGCAAAATCTGTCCGTATCCCATGCCGTCAAAAATGCGAATACGTTGACTAGCGCGCAGCGCGAATACGAAGGGATCTCCAATTCGCTGCTTCAAACGCTTCTGATGATGATCAACTCGATCGAGAACAACAATAACAGCCAGAATGCCGAGGTTGTCGATCCGAAAGAACGTTTAGCCGATATGCCAGGTCAAATCGAGCATTTGAAGAAGACGTTCGAGAAGCTGGACAAGATGTTCCCTGCGGCAGAAGAGCAGCAGACCTACATTGGTCAGGCGAACATTTACGAGATTGCCTACAATGACTTGAAGAGCTCGAATGTTACCCAGTTTGAAAATGTGACAGCCGAGATGAAATCGGCGCTAGTGCTTAGGCTCGTCAATATTTATCTGAATGAGCTGGAGTTCGCCAATCAGAACGTCAATTCCCGGATTACCGTAGATGCGGCTCATACGGATAAGGTTCTCTCGAATAGCGTGGATACGGCGAATATGATTATCCTTATAAACGTACTGATCCTGGCCGTTATTCCGTTTCTGTTCACGGTTGGTCTGATCAGAAGCATCAGATCCGGACTTCAAGGAATTATGGGACGTATTCAAGCTTATCAGCATAATGACTTTACATACAATCAAGCGCTCGACCGCAAAGACGAGTTTGGCGATATCGACCGTTCGCTAGCGTCCATGGGCGATAATTTGAAAGCAACCATCAAAGCCACGTTAGGCGTAAGCCAGACCGTTCTCCAGATGTCGAGCCAGATGGGCGATATGATCGCCCGCAACCGTACGGCATCCGAGCAGGTGAAAGGGCAGATCGATCTTGGAACAACCGTTTTGCTCTCCCAATATGACGATGCGACTTCGATCTCGGCGGTAACGGAGCAGATCTCCGCAAGCTCGCAGGAAATTGCAGCGTCGAGCGATTACATCAACAAAGACATGCAGCAGATGAGAGACGACTCCCATACCGGCTCGGTAGATATGGAAGGCGTTGTCCAAATGGTTAACCAGACGGTTGAGCAATTCAACCAGGTAACGGAAGCTTTTAACCGCATTACCGAACGCTACAGCAACGTATCGAAGTTCCTGGAGAGTATCCAGGACGTCAACACGCAGACCAATCTGCTGTCGCTGAATGCATCGATTGAGTCCGCTCGGGCAGGCGAGCATGGGCGGGGCTTCGCGGTTGTAGCCGAGGAGATTCGCAAGCTGTCGGGTCAGACCGACCAGATCTCGAAAAATATTTCGAAGGAAATGTACCTGATTCAAGAGGATGTAGCGGCAAGCAGCAAGAGCATGGGCGCCTTCGCCGAGGTGATCTTCTCCACCAAGCAGGCCTCCACAGCGGCAAGCGACGTGTTCAAGGGGCTGGAGAAGCAGAGCAATACGTTGTCCGAGCAAGTCAGCGAGATTTCGACGGCCATCAACGAAATTACAACCGGCATCACGCATATCGTGACCGCGGTGGACAAGCTCTTGCTTACCTCCTCCGAGGTGAATGGCAAGATGGAGCAGATGGGGCATCTGTCCGTCGAGCAGAATAGCATTTCCGACAATCTGCAAGGGATGGCGCAAAATTTGCAGCAATCCTCGTATGAGCTCAAAGAAAAAGCGGCAATCTTTAAAGTTTAATTCCAATCTTATAAGCAAAAGACAAAGGCTGTTCTCCCTCCGGGGAGGACAGCCTTTGCTGTTTTTCAAGGTCTTGTATCAGCTTGCGCATTCTGGAACCGGTGAATTCCATAGTCATGGAGGGAGGACTGAAGAATAGCTTCTCTAAGCGGATGAAGATTCGGGGTGAAGCGGACCTCAATGCCAAGCTCTACCAAGAGACCAAGCAGATCGGGTAGCGGCTGCACCGCAATGGGGACCAAGGTTTCCTTGGATATGTAGTAACCGGCGTATTCATCGAATAGCTCGAAGGATTCCGGAGACAGCTCATATCGGTACAAGGTTGTTTGCTTTATCCGTTCATGCCAGCCGGTCTCAACGGTAATCACAATGTTAGCGGCCGTCGTGCCGAAAAATCTTTGTTCATCTTCAAGGGTCAATCCGTCCGATCTCGCATAGACGATCCGGGGACAATCCCTCGGGAAGAAAAACGTGAATTGATGCTCCTCATCAATCGCCCATACAACGGGAGGCATATCGGTCCGGTTGGCTTTTACCCGCGGAACAAAGACGTCGATAACACTCTCCTCGCTGAAATGAAACAGCCTCATCCTCGTAACCTCCTATCAAAGCAGTTGTCAGTGCTTGTTTATTCTAGGACAGTCTCCTTAGGCAAACAACTATTTTTCGTAAAAAATTGGATATTTTCGTTTCAACCTCTTTACATCACTAATGATCTAGTGTACTATTCAACTATGACACTAATACAAAAGGAGAGGCGCTATGACAACGGCAAAAATTACGAATCCGTCGATCGTGCTTCAATTGGACGGTTTAACGAAGAAGATCGGCAGCAAAGCGATTGTGGACGGATTATCCTTTGATATTGCAAAGGGAGAGGTTGTTGGATTGCTTGGTCCAAACGGTGCAGGCAAAACAACAACGATGCGGATGATTGTGGGCTTAATCGGGATGTCGGAAGGGGATGTGCGGATTTGCGGGCAAAGCGTCCGGACGAACTTCGAGAAGGCGATTAGGCATGTAGGAGGAATAATCGAGAACCCCGAGTTCTACCCGTATATGACGGGCTACGACAATTTGAAGCAATACCAGCGGATGACGGAGGGCGTAACCGACGCCCGGATTGAGGAGGTTACGAAGCTGGTCGGCATGCAGGAGGCACTCGGCAAAAAGGTAAAAGCTTATTCGCTTGGCATGCGCCAGCGTCTTGGCATCGCGCAAGCGCTGCTCCATGAGCCTAAGCTGCTCATTCTGGATGAGCCGACCAACGGTCTGGATCCGGCGGGAATCAAGGAGATGCGCGAATATTTAAAGCGGATAGCGGAGTCCGAAGGGATCGCGATTCTAGTCTCGAGCCATTTGCTCAGCGAGATTGAGCTGATGTGCAGCCGCGTTATTGTCATTCAAGAGGGCAAGTTTGTAACGGCCCGTTCCATCGGGGAGACGGAATCGCCGAAGCAGAAGGTGCTCACCATCTCCATGCAGGTAGGAAACGCGGGGCAAGCGCAAGAAGTAATCGGCCAAATCGACGGGGTCGAGGTAACGCAAGCCGATTCCTTCACGAGCCGGATTGCCATTAAGCTGCTGCATGATCAGATTCCCGGTCTTGTCGCGAAGCTTGCGGCGGAAGGGGTTGCGATTTACCGGATTGAGGAAGTACGCGCAACCTTGGAAGAAGAGTTTATGAAGCTGACGGGAGGTAACCGCATTGCGTAACTTTACGGGATTATTAATTAACGAGTGGCTTAAGCTCAGCAAAAAGAAATCGTTCTTCGTCGCCTATGCCATTCTCGCTGTCGTTTTCGCGATTTTAGCTTTTGCTTTTTACAAATTGTCGCCGGACGGCCTGAATTCAACGGTTGATTTCGCAACCGGCACGATTATGCTTCAAGCCGCAGGCCAGCTTGTCCCGGTTCTTGCCGTTCTGGCTGCGGCAGGCAGCGTGACGCAGGAATACCGCTACGGCACCATTAAGTTTCTCCTGATCCGGGCGCAAAGCCGTCACAAAATTTTAGCTTCCAAGTATATCATCTCCGTGCTTTACGCGCTGACGTTAGTCGTAACCGCAGCCGTGTTTGCCGTAGTTGCCGGTTATATCGTATACGGCGGCGGGGCGGGAGAATCGACATGGACGGATTTTCTCAGCAATATAGCGAGCCTGGCCGTTTACTCGATCGTGTTCGTAACGCTGACGTTTATGATTGGCATTCTGACAAAATCAAATGGTGCGGCAATCGGCATCGGTATTTTCTCCATGATGGTCGGAAGCCTTTTGGTCATGCTGCTGTCCCGTTATACGATTACGAAGTATTTATTGTTCGCCAATACGGATCTGTCTGTCTACCGCAGCGATGCAGTGCCGGTTGAGGGGATGACGCTAGCCTTTTCCATTGTTATACTGCTGGTATATATGGCGCTGTTCCTATCCGTCAGCTTCGCCGTTTTCAAGAAGCGCGACATCGCTTAAGCGAGGCGTTTGGGGCCGACAGATGGAAAGGAGAATCTTGACCCGTGACAATTGTATTTGACAACAATATGCCGATTTATATTCAGATTATGAACTATGTGAAGAAGCAGATTATTACCGGCAGATTAAATCCCGGGGACAAAATCGAATCGGTGCGGGATCTGGCCCTTGAGCTGCAGATTAACCCCAATACGATTCAACGTACGTTCCAGGAGCTGGAGCGGGAAGGTATTGTAGAGACAAGACGAGGACTTGGCCGATTTGTGACGAGTAGGGAGTCGACGATTATGCAAATCAAGAAAGAAATGGCGGGCGAGCTGCTCGAACGCTTTGTGCAGGGGATGAAAGAGCTTGGCTTCGAGAAGGACGATATCGTGGCCATCGTGAAGGATGCCGTAAAAGACGGCAAAGCGGTAAGCCGTACTGACAGGAGTGAATAAGAGACGTGGAATCGATCTTGGAGCTATCGGGAGTAACAAAAACGTATGGAGCCAAGCGTGCGCTGGACAATGTTTCTTTCAAAATCCAGCCCGGAAGGATTATAGGCTTGCTCGGCAGCAATGGCAGCGGCAAAAGCACCTTGATGAAAATCGCCGCGGGCCTCATGCCGCCATCCTCCGGTCAATTGCTCGTCTGCGGGGAACCAAGCGGTCAGCGGACCAAAGCTTTGACTTCTTTTATGCCGGATAAGCCGCTGACGGAATCCTGGATGCGGGTGAAGGATGCGATTGGCTTTTACAAAGACTTCTATCCGGACTTTGACGCCGCAAAAGCCGATGAGATGCTGCAATTCATGAAATTGCAGCCTGCGGACAGGATCAGCACGCTGTCCAAGGGGATGAACGAACGGCTGCAGCTAACCTTGGCTTTGTCCCGCAACGCCAAGCTGTATTTGCTGGATGAACCGATTGGCGGCGTGGATCCGGTTGCCCGAGAGAAAATATTGGATGCGATCGTTAAATACTATAACGAAGACAGCTGCCTGATTATATCCACCCATCTGGTACGGGATATTGAACGGATTTTCGATGAGGTCATCTTGATCAAGAACGGAAGCATTGTCCTTCAGGAGGAAGTGGAGACGATCCGGTTCTCGCATGGCAAAAGCGTGGATGAGCTGTTTAAAGAGGTGTTCGCGGAATGATGAATTTGCTTAAGCTGGTCAAATACGATTGGAAGCGTAACGCAAGTTTTTTGCTTATCGTTGGAGCCTTATTCGTATTAACCGGAGGCGCGGTAACCGTATACGGCGGGGTTAAGAACCTGGATACGGACCTGATTTACGTGCTGACCTTTCTTGTTTATTTGGCTATAACGATTTCGCTCTGCGTAACGGTATGCAGGACTTACGAGCGTAACCTCAGGTATTTTAACCGCCGCCTTCTCCCGTTGCCAGCCTTATATACGGTGTTGTCTCCGCTATTGCTCGGAATCGCGGGGCTGATTGTTATTGGAGTTATTGGCGTGATCCATCTGATTGTACTTGGCGGTGTCGTGGACACGGTACATTTGCGGGTATTCGATATTCTCGCGGACAGAGGCTTTTGGGCGATGCTGATCTCAAGTATCTTGTTCGTGTTGATTATTTTCTCAAGCATTACGGTAGCGAAGGTATTTAGTGGGAAAAAGGGCTCCTGGATAGGCGCTGCTCTCTTTATTGGGCTGCAGCTCGCCATTCAATGGGTGGAAACGAAACTGTTCCCCAGCATGGATGTCTCTACGGATCAGTTCTTTAAATCCGTTAACGTGAAAATAACTGATTCCCCTGAACAGGTCGTTCATGTGCAGGCCAGTGTCCCGAATTTTTGGGGACCGCTGCTCTATGAAGCTGTCGTCATCGTTCTGCTGGTCTATACGATGACCTACCTGATTAACCGGAAGATTGAGACTAGAGGATAGGATTTGCGATAGAGCTTTCTGAGGTGCTAAGCGCCCAGGGAAGCTCTTTTTTTGTCAGAAATTGATGCTTTCGCCCTATTCTTTCAGTTGACGGTCCCTTGCTCAAAGTGTTTCAATTAAATTTGATGAGGTTGGACGGATCATGAAGAAGGGAGAGAATTGCAGCTTTGAATAACATCATGAAGCAGTTTATGAAGGCCTCGCGGATACGCGTCCTTCCGGTTATGCTTATTCCCGTTGCGCTTGGCGCATTGGGTGCTTTTGTGTGGGACGGCAACTTTAATATCTGGCTGCTCCTGCTCACGCTTATTGGCTCGGGCGCGGCGCATTTGTTCTCGAATATGATCAATGATTTGTGGGACTACTACAACGGAACGGATGAAGCTGCCAAACAGGCCGAAGGGGTTATCTCGACAAACTCCGGTTATTTGACGAACGGAACGTGGTCGATCCGAGTGTTTGCAGCCGTAACCTGGTCGCTATTCGGAATTGCAGCGGTCAGCGGTATTATTTTGTCGGTGATCAGCGGATGGCCGGTTATCGTATTTGGCGGACTTGGAGCATTGATCGCTTACTTCTATGTAGCGCCGCCCATTCGTTTCGGCTATCGCGGTAAGGGCTATAGCGAAATCGCAATCCTGCTGTCGTTTGGTATTTTACCCGTTGCCGGCGCGTACTATGTGCAGTCCTCGCAGCTCGACTACCGGGCGTTATTGCTTTCGCTTCCGATCGGACTGCTTACCACGCTTATTTTATTTAATCACCATTTTCTGCACTGGCAGGCGGACAAGCAGGCCGGCAAAAAAACGCTGGTTGTCGTATGGGGAGAACAAAGAGCGCTGGTCTTCTCCAGATGGCTGCTCGTTCTTGCTTACGTCTCGCTGATTATTTGCGTGTTTGCGGGTGCGCTCCCTTGGTACGCGCTGCTTGGATTAGTAACGGCTGTACCGCTGTATGCCGTGTACGGCAAGCTGAAGGAGCATAATCCTTCCCACGCCTATTTGCCGTTGATGGGCAATTCGGTTAAGGCGACAAACCGTTGCGGCGTTATTTTGATTGCTGCATTAATCATTCAAGGCCTCTTATAAGAGAAGACGGTCATCATTTCATAAGGAAAGCCGAGGGAACAGAAGATGAGTAAACAATGGGTGCTTGGGGATTTCGATACGATCCTTGACGAAGGCAAAGTATGGACGATTGGCGGCTTCCCGCTGCCGGACGGTACGTTCTGGCAATACCGCGAGCCGGATGCGGTTGTTATCGTACGCAACGGTATTCTGTACGTACGCGCTCCGCTTAGCCGCAAGCATGACAAGATTCAGATTCTCGACAATGCCAAGCATATGTATTATTCGGCGAAGCCGGTGGAAGTGCCGGAGAAGGGCGAGATCAGCTTCGAGCTCCAGATCCGCGCCCGTTCGCAGAACACGGCGCCCGGCGATTTGTACGACGGTTACGCTTCGTTAAACCTGCTTGACTTCACAACTGGCGGCGCGCTGGACTTCTTTGCCGGCAACGACAAATACGCAAGCGTTTATGCGGTTCTGCCATTCCCGGGCGTTTCGGTACCGGAGACGGACAAGACAAGATATTTCTGCGTATTCAAGGAATCAACCGAATTCCAGGCCCGCGAGTTCAATACGTACAAAATTACGTACAACCGCGAAAATGACGAGATTGTCTTCTACGTAAACGGTACGGAAGTGCGAAGGGAGCATAACGTACCGGTGAAATTCAACCAGTTCACGGTAGCGCTTGGCATTATGACGGAAAAGGATCTGTCGCCGGAAGGAAGCGTATCCGTTCATGGACAGACGGTTATAGGGGAGTATTCGCCAATTACGATTACGGTAACCGAATAAGAGTTCTGACGAGGCCGTTCCTTTAGGAGCGGCCTTTTTGTTTTGTTCGCTGGTCAATCTTGACACTTGTATTAAAGAGCGGATTAGGCAAAATAAATGGCGAAGTGCTTGACACAGCCTTCGGAGTAATGTAATGTTACTAACATAAATAAAGTTACTTATAAATCACCTAGGAGGCAGACAAAAATGTCAAATACTTCTACTATTTCGAAATCCCTTATTGAGGCTATCAAAGCAAGACGCACTTATTATGCTATCAGCAATCAATCGCCAATTTCGGACGACCAAATCATCGGCCTTGTGCAAGATGCAGTAAAATATTCGCCGTCCGCATTCAACTCCCAAAGCGCGCGCACAGTTGTATTGCTTGGCGAAAACCACGCTAAACTGTGGAACATCGTAAAAGAAACACTCCGCAAAATTGTACCTGCCGATCAATTCGCTTCCACGGAACAACGTGTTGACAGCTTCAAGGCAGGCTATGGCTCGGTGCTGTTCTTCGAAGACACAACTGTCGTTGAAGGCCTTCAAAACCAGTTCCCAAGCTATGCCGACAACTTCCCTAAATGGTCGCAGCACTCTTCCGCAATCGTTCAATACGTTGTATGGACTTTGCTTGAGGAGCAAGGCCTGGGCGCTTCCCTCCAGCATTACAACCCGCTGATCGACGAAGAAGTGAAGCAAACTTGGAACATTCCTGCCAGCTGGCAGCTGATTGCTCAAATGCCGTTTGGTACTCCAACTGCAGCGCCGGGCGAGAAACAATTCCAGCCAATCGACGAGCGCGTGAAAGTTTTCAAATAATATCGCTATAGGAAAGAGCAGCTCCGATTCGTTGGAGCTGCTTTTTCTATGCATGGGAGCCGCAGTACTAGCCGTTATAAGTAAAAACATGTACAATAAAAACCGATACATCATTTATACCCTTTTTTATTCGACTGGAGGACCCTATGAGTATCGACTCGCGTACGTTGAAGCAGCTGCTCCAGCTGCAGCTTTCACCAACTCTGGATTTTCAAACGGCTGCTAATCCGCTTGACGTGAATAGCGGCGACGGCAGTACGTCCATGTTTGACTTTTTGCTGTCTCAATATATGAACGGCGATTTTGCCGATATGGATAGTATCCAGCCAAGTATGCTTACTTCGGAATCGCTTGCCAAGCTGGCTAGCGTGCCTAGTTTGTACAGTACCGCATTAAGCGGCGGAACGGATCAGACAAGCAATTCCGCAACATCCGATTATGACGCTCTGATTACGGAGGCAGCGGCCAAATACGGCATTGATCCCGAACTGATCAGAGGTGTTATTCGTACAGAGTCCGGATTCAATTCCGATGCGGTATCCTCCGTAGGAGCAAAAGGACTTATGCAGCTGATGGATTCGACTGCCCGCGGTCTTGGGGTAACGGATTCCCTCGATCCGCAGCAGAACATTGATGGCGGTTCGAAATATTTATCTTATCTGCTTGGCAAATACAACGGTAATGAACAAGTGGCGCTTGCCGCTTATAATGCCGGGCCCGGCCGGATCGACCGGCTTGGCATTTCAACGGACAGCGAACTGCTAGCAAACCTGGACAAGCTTCCGGAAGAAACGCAGCGGTACGTAGGCAAGGTGCTTGGAGCCCGCTATTAGTCCGCTTGATTATGATTTGAAATTTGGTTTGGAGATACAACTTGCCTCTAAACGCGGCCGTTCATCTTGAACGGTCTCGATAGAGGTTTTCTCTTTTTAGGAAAGGTGTTGAATATATGCTGTATTTCGATCATTGCGCATCCACACCGCCTTACGCGGAGGTTGTGGATACGTTCGCGGAAGTTATGAAAGCTCATTACGCCAATCCTTCCTCTATTCATCGCGCCGGAGTTGAAGCCGACAAGTTGATTGGCCGTTCCCGTTCCGTGCTTGCGGAGCAGTTCGGCGTAAAGCCGGAGGAATGGCTGTTTACGTCGGGCGGAACGGAAAGTAATAATCTCGCTGTAAAAGGGGCTGCAAGGCAATTCCGCAGCCGGGGCAATCATCTGATTACTACCCAGATTGAGCATTCATCCGTCAATGATGCCTTCCGTCAGCTTGAACAAGAAGGCTTTCGGGTAACCTATTTGCCTGTCAGCTCGACGGGGCATGTGGATCTCAAGCAATTAAAGGCGTCTATAACGGATGAGACGATATTGATCAGCATCATGCATGTCAATAATGAAGTAGGATCCATACAGCCGATTGAGAAGATCGGCCAGCTGCTGTCCGAATACCCGCGCATCCTGTTCCATGTGGATGCGGTCCAGAGCATCGGCAAGCTCCCGGTTAAACTAAAGGAGTGGAGAATCGATCTGCTCAGCGGTTCGGCGCATAAGCTTCGCGGACCTAAAGGCGTCGGTTACCTGTATGTGCGGGAGGGTCTGCAATTGCAGCCGCTGCAATCCGGAGGCTCGCAGGAACGCGGCATGCGGGCAGGCACGCAAAATGTACCGGGCATTGTCGCCTCGGCTAAAGCGCTGCGAATGAGCATGCAGGCCGAAGAGAAGAACCGCAGCCGGATGTATGCGCTGCGCGAGCGGCTAATCCGGCAGGCTGCGGGGATTCCGCAGCTTGTGCTGAACGGCAGCGAGGACGCGGCGGTTATGGCGCCGCATATCGTGCATTTTTCCTATCCGGGCATGAAGCCGGAAGTTATCGTCCATATGATGGAGGAGCAAGGCGCAATCATCTCGACGAAATCGGCCTGCTCCTCGAAGGATAATAAGCCAAGCAAGGTGCTGCTGGCGATGGGAGCAACCCCAGAGCGTGCGGCTGGAGGAATCCGCATCAGCTTTGGAGACGAGCATACGGAGCAGGACATCGACAAGCTGGTTGAGATGCTGAGCAATACCGTTGCGCAGCTGAAGCCGCTTGAAAGGAGCAAATCTTAACGTGATTTACGATAAAGTGATTGTCCGTTATGGCGACCTCGTCATGAAGGGACGCAACCGCAATCAATTCGAGAAGCGGATGCAGCAGCAGATCAAGCTGGCTCTGAAGAGCTTCGCCGCATTGGCTTACGCCAAGTCCTTCGGAAGGATGACCATCTCCCTGAACGGAGAGTCGTTTGAACCGATTGCGGAGCGGCTGAAGGATGTATTCGGCATCATTTCGTTCAGCCCGGTGATCCAGGTGGAGAACGAGCTGGAGAACATTCAAGCTGCGGCCTTGCAATTGATGAAAGGGCTGGAGAAAGAACCGGCAACCTTCAAGGTAAACGCGAAGCGCGCATGGAAGCCGTTTGTGCATTCTTCGCAGGAAATGAACCACTTGGTAGGTTCCCATGTGCTGCGCGCTTTCGCCGATCTGAAAGTAGACGTGCGGAAACCGGAAGTGGAGCTGCGCGTCGATACTTACCAGGAAGGAACCTTCGTTTACAACACGGTTATTCCGGGAGCCGGAGGCTTCCCGTTTGGCTCGAACGGCAAAGCGGTGCTTCTGCTGTCGGGCGGCATCGACAGCCCGGTAGCGGGCTGGATGGCCATGCGTAAAGGTCTGGAGCTGGAGGCGGTGCATTTCCACAGCTACCCTTTCACCAGCGAGAAGGCGAAGGAGAAGGTCATTGATCTCGCGAGAAGACTGTCCTACTATGCAGGAGCTCCGCTGAAGCTCCATCTGGTGCCTTTTACCGACATTCAGACGAGGCTGGTACAAGCCAAGCAGGACAGCATGATGATTACGCTGATGCGCCGCGCCATGCTCCGCATAACCGAGCAGCTGGCTGTCCGAAACGGTGCCGGCGGCATCGTGACGGGAGAGAGCCTCGGTCAGGTGGCCAGCCAGACGCTGTCCAGCATGAACGTAATCGGACGGGCGACGGTACTGCCATTGCTGAAGCCGCTTATCATGATGGACAAGCAGGAGATTATTAACGAAGCGGTGCGGATCGGAACCTTCGAAACCTCCATCCTTCCTTATGAGGACTGCTGTACGTTGTTCCTGCCGAAATCGCCAACCACGAATCCGAACCTGAACGTTGTGGAGCGGGCGGAATCCTATATTTCGGAGCTGGAGCAAATGCTGCTTGAGGCCGTGGAGCGTACGGAGGTCATGGAGCTCACACCGGAAGCGCAGCCCGAGGAGGAACCGGCAGGGGAAGACCGCTGGTTTTAAAATATTAAAAAAGCAGAGAACCCGTTAGACGGTTTCTCTGCTTTTTTCTTGTACAGCATGCTTTCTGCGGTTATTGGTCAACAATCCCGCAGCGATAATCAGCGCAATGACGAGAATGACAAAGGTCCAATAAAAAGCGGGGTTGTCCTTGAAGAAACCCTCGAACGCTTTTTCATGGGTAATCATCTTGGCTGCTGTATAACCCAGTACACCGGAACCCAGATAAATGATCCATGTAAATTGGTTGATCAGCTTAATGAAGAGCGTGGAGCCCCAGACGATAACCGGTACGCTGATCAGTAGGCCTAAAATAACAAGCAGCGTGTTGCCGTGCGAGGCGCCTGCGACTGCGATGACGTTATCGATTCCCATTGCCGCATCGGCGATAATGATGGTCTGAATCGACTGCCAAAGCGTATTTCCGGCTTTGATGTCGCCATGCTTATCGTCTTCCTGTACAAGCAGCTTATATGCAATCCATAGAAGCAGGAGACCGCCTGCCAGATGGAGCCAAGGCAAACCGAGCAGCCGTACCACGGCGACCGTAGCAATGATGCGGATGCCGATTGCGCCTACCGTACCCCATAGGACGGCTTTCTTCTGCTGATGCTGCGGCAAGTTGCGGGCGGCCATACCGATAACAATGGCGTTGTCGCCTGCCAGAATGAGATCGATAAAGACAATATTGAGCAGTGCCAGCCAAAAATCTACTGTAAATACATCCATTATTCGTGACCCTCCCTTCCGACAAATATCCCGATAGTCTCGAAAGACTTCATTTACTACGCACGAAGGACGGGGGAGGATTCAAAAATTTTTTGGACATCCCTTCATAAAACTTGTCCGTTTCTCATACAGGTGGTAAGAGAGGGGGCGAACGCAAAATGGATAGTGTGCTGACTTTTCTTCAAATTGTCCTGATTAACCTGTTATTAAGCGGAGATAATGCCGTCGTTATTGCAATGGCCAGCCAACAGCTGCCTCCAAAGGAGCGCAAAAGGGCGGTATGGTGGGGAGCGCTGGCTGCTGTCGGGCTGCGATGCCTGCTGACGCTGGCTGCTATTTCTTTGCTACAGATTCCTTATTTGCAGGCTATTGGTTCCTTGCTGTTGCTGTATATTGCGGCAAAGCTCCTTGCGGACGCCGGACAGGAGGGCGAGGGCGATCTGCATATGACCCGCAAGAAATCCGGATCGTTGTCCCAGGCGGTACGCACAATCGTCGCGGCGGATTTTATTATGAGTCTCGACAATGTCCTGGCGATTGCGGCGGTAGCGGACGGGGATACGGTGCTTATCCTGCTTGGGATCGCGCTTAGCATTCCGATGATCATTTGGGGGAGCCAGATTCTGGGCAATCTATTGCACAAATTTCCTCCGCTTGTATATATCGGCGCCGGGCTGCTTGGTTATGCCGCAGGAGGAATGCTTGTCCATGATCCGGGAATGGATGCCTTATTGTTTAACGGATCACGAACGGCTGCCGAAGCTATACCGCTGCTTTGCATCCCGTTTGTCGTCATAATCGGTTTATTGAAGCGGAGAACTTAAACCCATTTTCACAAACCGTTCACAGGTGAACGGTATTTTTTTGCAATGTTCCTTCTGTTCCCGCTGGTATTTTCATCGCAGTTCCTTTAAACTATGATAGATAAAAACTGGCGTCGTACGTCTGTATGGGGGTAGACGTTGTAAGGAGCGGAACGCAAATGCCTAATAACAAATATTCCGCTGGAATTATTGTGTTACTAGCTGGGGTCGTTATTTTACTGGGCAAACTTGGTGTATTCAGCTTTTTGGGGGCTATTTTTTGGCCGCTGCTCGTCCTCATTCCGGGAATTTTGCTGCATGTATTTTATTTCGGCAGGCTTCTTCCCGCGGCAGCGCTTGTACCTGGTGGAATACTAACCGTGTCTGCGCTGCTGTTTATGGTTTGTAACATTTTTGGATGGGATGCACTGAAATATTTGTGGCCGCTGTTCCTGCTAGGCGCAGCCATCGGTCTTTACGAATATTATTTATTTGGCTCGTCCCGCCCGCGATTTGCGCTTACGGCGTCTGTAACGCTTGCCGTTGCTTCAGCAGTTTTTCTGTTGCTCGTCTTGTTATGGAGCTGGGGAATTTATCTTGTTGCGCTTGTCCTGATGGTTGCCGGTGGCTGGATGGTAATCACAAACCGCTCGCGCCGCTGGTAAATGTCCGGTAAGTAATGTAAGGAAAGAAAATTAGACAAAATGGAGTGGATTATTAGTTATGCAAGCAAGAGAAAACATCCGGAATATTGCGATTATCGCCCACGTAGACCACGGCAAAACAACTTTGGTCGATAAGCTGCTGCAGCAATCAGGTACATTCAGAGAACATGAAGCTGTACAGGAGCGCGCAATGGATTCCAACGACTTGGAACGCGAACGCGGTATTACCATCCTGGCGAAAAATACGGCGATTACTTATAAAGACTACCTGATTAATATCGTCGATACACCTGGACACGCGGACTTTGGCGGTGAAGTAGAACGGATCATGAAGATGGTTGACGGCGTATTGCTCGTTGTCGACGCGTTTGAAGGCTGCATGCCGCAAACAAAATTCGTATTGCGGAAAGCACTCGAAAGCAACCTTACGCCAATTGTTGTCGTTAATAAAATTGACCGTCCGAATGCCCGCCCTACGGAAGTTATTGATGAAGTGCTCGACCTGTTCATCGAGCTTGGCGCGAATGACGATCAGCTGGAGTTCCCGGTTGTATATGCTTCCGCATTGATGGGTACTTCGAGCCTTGATCCCGAGAAGCAAGATGACAACATGCAGGCTTTGTACGAAACGATCGTAAGCCACATTCCTCATCCAACCGAAACGGTTGATGAGCCGCTTCAATACCTTGTAACCCTGCTTGACTACAATGAATACCTGGGTCGTATCGCGGTTGGCCGCGTGAACCGCGGTATCGTTCGTCAAGGTCAATCCGTTGCGGTTATCAACCGCGAGGGTGCCGTGAAGCAAGCCCGTATCGAGAAGCTGTTTGGCTTCCAGGGTCTGAAGCGTATCGAGATTGAAGAAGCAGGCGCAGGCGACATCGTTGCGATTGCGGGTATTAAAGACATTAATATCGGCGAGACCATTGCCGATCCTGCGAAACCGGAAGCTTTGCCGGTTCTGAAGATCGATGAGCCTACGCTGCAAATGACGTTCCTTGTCAACAACTCTCCGTTCGCGGGCCGCGAAGGTAAATGGGTTACTTCCCGTAAGCTTCGCGAGCGTCTGTTCAAAGAGCTTGAGACGGACGTTGCGCTGCGCGTTGAAGAGACAGACAGCCCAGACGCCTTTATCGTGTCGGGTCGCGGTGAGCTTCACCTTGGCATTTTGATCGAGAACATGCGCCGTGAAGGCTTCGAAATGCAAGTGTCGAAACCGGAAGTTATTATCAAGGAAGTTGACGGCGTTAAATCCGAGCCGTACGAACGTCTTCTGATCGACGTTCCGGAAGACAGCATGGGCGCCGTTATGGAAAGCCTTGGAACGCGCAAAGCGGAAATGGTCAACATGATCAATAACGGCAGTGGCCAAGTACGTCTGGAATTCATCATTCCTGCACGCGGCTTGATCGGCTACCGTACTTCGTTCCTGACTTTGACGCGCGGTTACGGCATTATGAACCATGCATTCGACAGCTACGGTCCACTTGCAGCCGGAGTTGGCGGCCGTCACCAAGGCGTACTCGTATCGAGCGAGACAGGAACATCGACCTTCTACGGCATGCTGGGCGTAGAGGACCGCGGTATTCAATTCGTTGAGCCAGGTACAGAAATTTACGAAGGCATGATCGTTGGCGAGCATACCCGCGATAACGACATCATCGTAAACATCTGTAAAGAGAAGGCACTGACTAACGTGCGTTCCGCTGGTAAAGATGATACCGTCAAGCTCAAAACGCCTCGTCTGTTCTCCCTTGAGCAAGCGCTCGAGTATCTGAACGATGACGAATATTGCGAAATTACGCCGAAGTCGATTCGTCTGCGTAAAAAAATCTTGAATAAGAGCGAGCGCGAGCGTGCCGAGAAGCACCGCAAAATGGCGCAAGCAAACGCATAATCACCTGGCAGGCATAAGGGGGTCACGGCATGCAGCAATGGTTGAGCGACCATCACGCCGTATCGTATTTGCTTATTCTTGGATTTACGATTTATATCTTCAACAAAGTGTTCAGGGCTAACAATCAGAAGCTTCCGATCCTAAAAGAAGTACTTGTCTACATCCTGATGGCCATCGGCTCGTTTGTGCTGATGGTCCTGCAGGTTGATAAACTTCCTATTATTCAATGTATGGGAATTGCCGTGCTTATGATGCTTATGCTTCGCGGCCGGCAGCTCTACGACAAATGGAAAAATAATCGGGCCGACAGCGGCGCCGTAAAGGAAGCTGATTCAGGCAAATGACGTTTGATGATGCCTTGTTCAACTGGCTGCAGATTCATATCGTAGCCGAAGACCGGCCGGATGATCGGGCGGCATTGGATACCCGTGACTTTTTCGCGCAAATTTTGTCGGAAGACCACGAGGTTTCCAATCCGCATATTTCGGCAACGGATGCGACGATGGTTCATGTCAAATATGAGCGCAACGGACGCACAAAGCTGCAAATGTATCCGCGGGAAGCTGCCGAGCAGCTTCTCGTTGATATCCGGTCCAATCCGAAATATAACTGACATAAAGGTGATGATCCTATGACGCAAGGCTCGGCTGAACTGCCTTCCCGGAGAGCAAATGCCAAGACCGCTCCTAGATCGCCTAAGAAACCGAAGAAAAGACGCGTGTGGAAAGTCGTGTTACTGCTATTTTTAGCTGTTATTTTGATTATCGTGGCATACTTCGGATTTTTGGCTAACAAGGCGAACAATGCGATTCAGCAAATAGGCACAGTATCAAACGATGACGTAAAGATTCCGACTGCGGAATCCGTCAAGAAGAAAGCTGTCGGAATGGTATTGCTTGGCCTCGATACAAGGGCCAAGGGCGGCGGCATGAACACCGACGTCATGATGGTTGCCGTCTTTAATCCCAATTCCAAATCTGCCACCGTCATTTCGATTCCGCGCGACTCCTTGCTGCAGCTGGACGGTTATGGCGAGCGCAAGGCGAATGCCAACTACGCAACGTTCTTTAGCCAAGCACGTTCCGAAAAAGGCATGGACAAGGAAGCGGCGGAAGAGGATGCAAAACGCGCGATTCGGGATATGCTGGGCAAATTTTTTGGCGTAGATCTGAAATATACGGCGGTTGTTAACTTTAAGGGCTTCGAGGACGTTGTAGACGCTCTTGGCGGCATTGAAGTGAACGTCGATATGGATATGAGATACGTCGATAATTATGACGGTACCAACATCAATCTGAAGAAGGGTTTCCAGAAGCTTAACGGAGACCAAGCGCTTGATTTTGTCCGTTACCGGAAATCGAATGACGGCAAAAACATGTCCAGCGATTTCGACCGCAACAAGCGCGAGAGCGAAGTGGTAGCGAAGATCGTCGACAAGATGAAATCGCTAAGCGGAATAACGAAAATGGGCGAAGTCATTGATGCTGTTGGCGACAACATGGAAATCGACATGCCGCCGAAGGAAATTCAGAACCTGATGAAGACGTATTTCGGCATCAGCAGCTCAGATGTGCAATTCATTCCGTTAGAAGGCGTGTGGAAGAGTCCGTACGTTTATCTGGATGAGGCCAAGCTCAGCGAAGCTCGTGCAGCTTTGCAAGCGAAAATGGCTGAATAACCATAGACTGGCGGTTACTTTACCGCTATAATAGGTGTACGGATATGAAATCCTTCCTAGAGGAGGTCATGCGGATGCCCAAAGCCGTAACCGCGACATTCACATTGAATAGAAGAAGCGGCGACGAGTGCTCGGGAAACCTCTTGAGCCTTGCGGCTGAAGAATGCATCTGTGTGCCGATCTCGGCATGTATCCGGATGGAATCGAATAAACTGATGACAGGCTTGTCCAAACGGACATACTGTCGTAAGGAAAGCCTAGTGATATGATCACTAGGCTTTTTGTGTCTTATGGCGTGGTATACAAGCTAATGAAGATTGTGTAAATTGTTGGCTCGCTGTTGTACTTCCGGATCCTGCGGCATAACCTCTCGAGGGATCTGCGGTACGATACGGCCGATAATGTCAGCCATCTCTTCCGCAAAGCCGCTGATCGGCCTGCCGCGGCGGATGTCCGCACCGATTTCGTTCAGCCGCTGTGACAAATCCATATCGGCTGTTACGATAGCATCAATGCCGTAAGGATCTTTATGGAAAGCTTCGGCGACGGAATATTTGATTGTGCCGACTCTGGAGCGATCAAGCTTACTGTCGACATCGATCCCAACCACGGCAGTGTTTCCGAGCACCACGCAGTGCGCATTCGTGACACCTTTGATGCCCATGGCCAGCTGTTCCAAATGCCGGGAGACTTGCTCAGGATTCGCAATTTCTTTTTTCTGAGGACTTGTCTGCTGTGCGCGAACAGAGCCATTATTTTGAGGAGAGGGTGATGTTTCGTTTCGAAGGGCGTTGCCGCAGCCAGCTGTAATTGCCGCAATAGCGATCGCCGCAATAAGTTTCCGGTACATGTTGATTCCACCTCTTTTTCTTGTTGCACATCGTCTAATCAGAATGTAGTGTACCCGCAGCCAAGTATGGCTATGTATGTCTATCTATTGAATGACCGACGCCGGGAGGGTTCTCATGAAAAAAATATTCGTGCTCGACACTAATGTGCTGCTTCATGATCCGCAATCGCTCTTTGCCTTCGAGGATAACGAAGTCATCATTCCCGCGGTGGTGTTGGAAGAAATCGACTCCAAGAAGAGGCTGGCAGACGAACTAGGGCGCAATGCGCGTTCCATATCCCGGTTGCTCGATGGTATGCGGGTGGAAGGGCATCTACACGAGGGCATAACGCTTCCTAACGGCGGACTGTTAAAGGTGGAGCTTAATCATCGGAGTTTCATGCGAGTGCAAGAGATGTTTGGAGAAATGACCAATGACAACCGAATTCTTGCCGTCGCGCTCAACTATCACTTGGAACAGCTGGAGAACGAACAATCCAGCACTGTCGTTCTTGTAAGCAAAGATGTGCTGGTCCGGATCAAAGCGGATGTGCTGGGCCTCAAAGCCCAGGATTATTTGTCCGACCGGACCGTGTCCACGACTGATTTTTATGCCGGCTACGAGACCTTGTTTGTCCATCCGTCTGTTATCGACGAATTTTATACGTACCGCTTCCTGACGGTCAAAAGCATGCAGAATATCGCCAGGCTGAAGCCTAACGAATTCGTAATTCTGCGGGATGAGATGGGAACCTCCAAATCCGCCCTGCTGAAGGTCAGCCAGGATGGCGTACGCCTTGAGCCGTTGTTCTTAAGCAATGATCCGATCTGGGGAATTACGGCCCGCAACGCTCAGCAGCGCATGGCTCTTGAGCTGCTGCTCAACGATGAAATCCCGCTTGTCACCCTGACCGGCAAAGCCGGCACAGGCAAGACGCTGCTTGCGCTTGCCGCCGGCCTCTTGAAGGTGGAGGATGAGCATAAATACAAAAAACTGCTGATTGCCCGCCCGGTTGTACCGATGGGCAAGGATATCGGTTACTTGCCGGGCGAGAAGGAAGAGAAGCTGCGCCCATGGATGCAGCCGATCTACGATAATTTGGAGTATCTGTTTGATACCAAGAAATCCGGCGACATCGATAAAATATTGATGGGTCTCGGAAGCATCCAGGTCGAAGCGCTTACTTACATTCGCGGACGCTCGATACCGGGGCAGTTCATCATTATCGACGAAGCTCAGAACTTAACGAAGCATGAGGTCAAAACCATTGTCTCCCGCGTAGGAGAGGGCAGTAAAATCGTTCTGATGGGCGATCCGGAGCAGATCGACCATCCTTATCTGGACGCCGTCAGCAACGGTCTCACGCATATCGTAGAGCATTTCAAGAGCGAAGGGATAAGCGGTCACATCACTCTTGAAAAAGGCGAGCGTTCCAAGCTTGCTCAGCTCGCAGCAGATCTTCTATAGTTTTTCCAAAAGCAGCGGTGCCGGGGAATCCCAGCACTGCTCTTTGCTGTTTAAAGGCAAAGGTTAATAGGGCAAACGGAGTATTTGAATGATTCTGGAGAAACGTAGTGGTCGCTTTTGCTCGGGGGATTACTTCCTTGTCATTGTGGATGAGAGGAATCCCCGAGCAATGGCGATCGGAAGAACATTCAAATACGCAGTTTGCCCCATTAACCTATAGGACGGGGGGGATAAAGTCCTAGACTTGTTTGGACAACTCTACGTTTTATTGCTATGATAGGTTTTAATAGACTAGAATTCGGGGGCTTAAGATATATCGGAAAGGGAGAAGTGTGTGGCTACAAGGAGATTTGTGATGATCCTTGCAGGAGCAGTGCTGTTGTCCGTTATTTTGCTTATTCCCAACATGGACCCGCATAAGCCGTCATCATCAAGCGGCAGCTCCCATGACGCAAATACTGGACCTGTCGCTAACGAGCGTGATGATGAGCCGATGGAATCCATTGTTGTAACCGTTTCCATGTCGCCTGAGCAATTTGCTTATTTAGAAGAGGCAAATGAACGATTCAGATTCAAATACCCCAACATCCAAGTGGAACTGCTGAATATCGAATCGAAGGAAGAAGCGTATGCCGCCTGGAAGCAAGATCTTTTGCTTGGCGCTTCCTCCGATATTATGCTGATGGACAGCGGCTGGGTAAGGGAGTTCGCCGTTATGGGCCTGCTTGAGCCCGTTGATAGCGTCAATACGGCGAGCACTTTATCCGACCAGCCAGCCAAGCTGCTTGCACCGCTCAAGTGGAACAGCTATCTCTGGGGTATTCCTTTTGACGCAGACCCGTCCATCCTTGTGTGGAACAAGGCTATGCTGAGCGAGCAGAACATGAGCGATCCTCCCAAGGATTGGACAAGCTTTCTGCAGCTCGCGGACCGACTATCGGCTTCCGGAGCTGCGCCGGCGTCCTTGCTTTATTTGCCTGCCGATTTCAGCGGAACGGCAGCTTGGCTGGATGCCTGGAGCAGCGCGGACAAACGCGGGGCAGCAGCCTTAATCCTGAATGATGAGTCGGCTAATCGTCTGGAGGAGACGGCTTCTTTGGCGATACCGTCAATAGCCGTTAATAAACGCTTGCTTGGCACTGAGATGGACAATCAGCGTTTGCTTGTCTCGGTCGTATCGTGGTCGGATTATAAAGCACTATCCCAGTCCGAGCAGGATAAGCTGTTAATCGACAAGGTTAAGCTTCGCAACTTATGGCTTGGGAGCCGCAGCTTTGTTGTCTCGGCAAATACGGATAGGGCGGACGCGGCCTTCAACTGGATTAAAGAGATGACGAGCGTGACCGAGCAGGGGCGCAATTACGAACATCTAGGCAAATTGCCTGCGAAAAATTCGATATACGAAATAGGCGGATATTCGGGCTCAACGGCCCAATATCCGCCTACATGGTGGTTGCCTTTGCTAAATGAAGAACCAATCGGCGAGCCGCCTGCCCCGAACTGGCATAAGGAATGGAGCCGATGGGAAACTTCTTGGCAGCTGTATGCGAGCGGGGCAACAGACATTGCCGCCTTTATCCAATCGGTTACAGCTTCATCTTCAAATAAACGGTAAGCTCCTTGTCTTTCATTTCAACTGATTTAGCTTGTATGAATTTAATGATGTCACCGGGATAAAAGCCGAGATCAAATTTGTCTTCAAGTGCTTTCCGTGTCGTGTCAGGCAGTGCAAAACCGTTAAACAACAGCTCATCGACATGGAATACAATGCCGTTCTTCGGCTTTTCTTCCACGGTATAATGACCGGAGACGGCAATTTCCATATTGTCGTGCTTGCCAGATGCGATTACTTTGCCGTCTTCAAACCGGAAGGAGAAATCGTCAAACCGTTTATCCTGCTCCCGAAGGAAAGCGTTCAAAGCGTCTTCCGGAATATGAATCGTATAATTAAACCCGTTTATCTCCAGGTACTTCTTATTGTCCTCAATCCAACTTGGCAGCTTGTTCATCGCTTTGGACAAAGCGTCGAAATACTGCTCCACTTCTTCAAGTCCGGCCGATTCCCAATAATTCGTCAACTCTTGCATCAGGAGGCGAAGCCGATCCGCATCGGAACGTCCGGCGAGCTGGCCGTCAATCTGCTGCTCCAGCTGCGCAACCCGGCTGCGCTGGGTTTGAAGCCGGTTTTCAATATCCTCAAGCTCCGTTTTTCTTCCGTCCAATTTGGCGTATTCCTCTTTCAAGCTCTTATATTCCTTCGTGTAAGAATCCAGCGTGTTCCGGTCCCTCGAAAAAATAATGTCCACGTAGTCCAGCATAGCGAATAAATCGTGAATCGAATCGAAGGAAATAATCGCGCGAAGCAGAAGCTCGCGTTCACCCATATAATAAGCGCGAAGCACTTTGCCCGCTTCTTCCCGCTTCTCCTTGATCTCCTGCTCACGCTGTACAATCCGTTTGTCGGTGACGGACATGTCGCCTGCAACCTTTTCTTTTTCTGCTTGTATGCGTGCAATTTCTTTGTCAATCTCAACGATAGACAAGCTCTTCTCCAAAATCTGATTGACTTGCTCGTCCTCCGTCAATTGCGGCTCGGCCATGACGGGAAGCTTGCAGATGGCAAGCATAAGAATAACAAGAAGGATAAAGAGCCATCTGCCGCGAACATAAATGCGATGGAAAGCCACCAGCCGCCTCCTTTCTTACGTTGCTAGGCCTGTACAGCTACCATTCTATGCGACGGTTCCATTTATTATATCTTATAAGCGGGAGTTGAGCAGGTGAAAATAGGCAAAAAATCGTTAATCAGCCGGATTTCGGAGCAGATAGCCGAGATGCCGGCGGTCGGCTGGCGGGCGGGCAGCAAGGACTCTCCAGACCTTCGCTGCATGACATTCAAACAATATATGCGTCTATGTTTATATGACAAGCAAGACGGTTATTACCGCTCAGGACCTGTGCGAATAGGGCGGGAAGGCGATTTTTACACCAGCTCTGCCGTAGGTGCCGTGATGGCGCATTGCTTGACGAATTACGTGTTTGATTACGCCGTCCATACTGCCGAAGGCCACATTCAGCTTGTGGAATGGGGAGCGGGGACGGGGCGGCTTACGATGCAAATCCAAGAAGCCTGGCGAGCAAGAGCAGAATACTCTTCCGATCCTCAATGCCGGTCTGTCCTGGTCGATGATCATCCTGGCCATTTGGAGGAAGCGAAGCGGGTTATCCGTTCAAATTCAAGCTATACGGCGCTTTTCCTGTCTTCTGAAGAAGCGATGCAGGGCGGGGGGCATTGGCAGGAGCTGCCTGCGGTTGTGCTCGCCAATGAGCTGCTGGATGCCTTTCCGGTGAATCGGGTGGCGGTGGAGCAAGGAGAGCTTGTTGAGCTTGGCGTAGCCGGAAATGCGGAGGATGGCTTTTACGAGGTACATATGCCGCTCTCGGATGAACGGATAGCCGCCTCGTTGCGAAAAAGCGGTATCCGGCTAACGGAAGGACAGCAGACGGAGGTTAATCTCGATGCGGAGCAATGGCTTGCAAGTATTGCCGATGTGTTGGGAGAAGGTCGTGTTATTATTATCGATTACGGTCATGAGGCGGAGGAATATACGGCAAGTCACCGGATGAAGGGGACCTTGCTGTGCTATTCGGATCATATCGCTTCCGACGAGCCATACCTTCGGATCGGAGAGCAGGATATAACGGCGCATGTGCCGTTTACGTCGCTCCGCCATGCCGCTGAAGCCAGCGGGTGGCGAATTGCCTATTACGGTACCCAGAAGCAGTTTCTTATTGATTACGGGGCCTTAGAGCTCCTGCAAAATCATTCGGAGACCGACCCTTTCGGCCAAGCGGCCAGAACGAACCGGGCGGTGCGCCAGCTGCTGCTCAGCGACGGAATGAGCGAGACGTTTAAGGTGCTTGTGCTGGATAAATGAGAAAAGGTGCCGCTCCAGAAGGAGCTGCACCTTTTTTGCCGTTCGCAAACTTTAGAATGGGTTGCCCATCTTGAATACGGTCCAGTAAGTAAAGCCTACAAACGAAATTGCCATATATCCCCAGAACATGAGTATGTATGTTCGTTCGCTAAATTTGAGATAACCCAGGAAAACGAAAGCTACCGCTTGTGCAAAAAACAGAAGTGCGAATTCAGTCATGTGACCTGCGAAGGCCATCAAGCCGATCACAAGAGTCCAAAAACCGAGTACCCGATACATGCGTGCCATGAAACCATCCCCCCTTCGCTCTGACCCGAATTTCTATTGTACATTATAACGGTTGAATTTGGCAGTGTAAACAAGCAAGTACGAACAAAATCAACTATTTTGTGTAAATTGAAAGCGTTACGATATCAGTTTGCTCCTTAATCGGATGAATTATGTATGAGCTTTTTGAAATTTGGTTATACAAATTAGTATCCGATAGATTCTATGAACTCTACCAAGGGCATAGAGATAAAGTAAGCGCCTTTACGTAAGGAGGTTTTGGTCGCATGACAGCAGTCAGACAAGATGCGTGGAGTCCCGACGACGATCTCATACTCGCCGAAGTTACACTACGCCATATTCGAGAAGGTAGTACCCAGCTAGCGGCTTTTGAAGAGGTAGGGGAACGTATAGGACGGACTTCGGCGGCTTGCGGATTCCGCTGGAACAGCTGTGTCCGCAAACGTTACGAAGAAGCGATTCAAATCGCCAAGCAGCAGCGCCAGAAGCGCAATTATTTGAAAAAACAGGCGATTGTCGCAACCCCGCATGTCTCTTCTATTGCCGTTTACGATGCAGAAGAAAGAGCATTTAGCGCTAATGCGGTAACGACGGAAGAAGGTTTATCCGTTGATTCCATTATCCGTTTTCTTAGACAGTTCAAGACCACTTATCAGGACGTAAGCCGTCAAATCAAATCCTTCGAGAAAGAACTGAAGGAAAAAGATGATGAAATTGATCGTTTGCGCGAAGAGAATGAGAGATTGTCTAGAGAAGTAAATAATGTTCAAACCGATTACCGGGCCGTCAATGATGATTATAAAACATTGATTCAAATTATGGACCGGGCACGCCGTCTGGCGGTGTTGACGCATGAAGAGGAAGCAAAGCCTCGGTTTAAAATGGATGCAAACGGAAATTTGGAACGAATTGAATAGGTGAAAGCCCCGCCGGCGATGTACGGCGGGGTGTTCGCTTTTAAGCTGGAAACAAGTATGCTATATATGGGCATACTTTTTTTATGCTCAAAACTTCCGAAGTGGTGATCCGAGTTTGAAGATACATATAGTCGGAGGCGGAGCGATTGGTCTCCTGCACGCCGGTCTGTTGGCTCAGACGGGGCAAGAGGTTACGGTGTGGACACGAACGGACAAGCAGGCGGAGCGGCTCCAGGCGGAAGGAATCAAACTGGAAATGCTGAATGGGGATGTTCGGGATATTGCGGTGAACAGCTATTCTCTTGCGAGCCTTCAACCGGGTTGGGCAGGACAAGCCGGAGCCGATGCCGAGCAATCCTCAGCCTGGATCCTATTGACGGTTAAGCAAAGCCATATCGATGATCGGCTATTGGATCAGCTTCGGCTGTTAAGCAGCGGGAAGACGGCGATATTGTGCCTTCAGAACGGAATCGGTCATATGGACAAGCTCGCAGCATCTCTTCCCGGTGCGCTTATCTATGCGGGCGTTACTTCTGTTGGAGCAAGGCGGCTCGATGATGCTCGCCATGTTAGGCACACGGGGGACGGTCCTTTATGGTTTGGGGCGTATGCGGAAGACAAAAAGGACGATAATCTCCAAAATTTGTTGCTAAATATACTGAAATCGGCAGGATTCCGTGCGGGTTTGTCGAATGAGATGAAGGACAGGATTTACCAAAAGCTGCTTATTAATGCGGTTATTAATCCGCTTACGGCGATTTACGATACGACTAACGGAGAGCTGCCGCAGCATCCGTCAAGGCTGACGCTGATGAGATCCTTGTTCGAGGAAACATCGGCCATTCTTACGGCAGACGGGATGAAGTCAGGCGATAACGGATGGCAGCTTGTGATGCAGGTATGCGCGGCTACGGCGGCTAACGTTTCTTCCATGCTAAGTGACGTGAGGACAGGGCGGCAGACGGAGATCGACTGGATAAACGGCGGAGTTTCCGGGCTTGCAAGACGCTTAGGCATAGCCTCGCCGTTAAATGATGCCGTAACGACACTCGTGAAGCAGCTCCATTAAGAACAACGAGGAAAGGTGCGGATGACATGGGCTTTTTATGGGACAGCATAAAATATGTCTACGCCTATTTGGCAGTAATACCTGTCATTCCGTTTCTTTTGGTTTATTTCGGGTATGGCATGTTTTCGGACGATAGAAAAAAAGCGTTCCAGCTGGCGATGGATGTTACAACCGCCCTTCTGATCGGATGCGTGGCTGTATTGTTCGATTCCATCTTTAACAGCTCCTTCGGACTGTATGCTATAATTCTTTTTATGCTGCTTGGCGGCGGATTGCTGGGCAATATGCAGTTCCGCAAACGCGGTAACGTAAACGTGAAGCGGGTGTTTCGCGCCGTGTGGCGTCTGGGTTTCTTTACGATGAGTATGGCGTATCTGCTGTTGATGTTTATTGCGATCGGACAAAAAATCTTTTCCGCGTAAGCACTTGAGGGCCTGTAACCAAGAGGTTGCGGGTCTTTTTTCTTTTGACGTGCGGCTTATCCTTTGTGTACAATCAAATTGTTGCTTGAATGGTTACAGTTTTACAAAAATATATGATCGATTTGGGAGGAACTGGCTGCGCTATGAATACGGAACATTATGACTTGCCAAGCGCCCAGCCTTTAACAGAGGCTTATATACATCGGACGGACGCAAATATCGATTCGCTGTACGGCTATCATGCCGGACGCGAGCAGGATTGGGCAGAGCGCCTGAAGAAGCTGGAGGAGCTATCGGGCAGCCGGGCGAACCCGGCGGAATTAGCCGAAGTGCTTCGCCAATACAACAGCCCGTATACAACGCCGGAGGTTGACGCTTCAATCCGCGCTATTGCGGAAGGAGCCCCGGTTGTTATTGGCGGACAGCAAGCCGGCTTGTGGTCAGGAGCGCTGCTCGTGATACATAAGGCGGTTTCCATCGTCAGCGGGGCTAAATGGGCTTCCGAGAAGCTGGGCCGAACGGTTGTGCCGGTCTTCTGGATCGCGGGCGAGGATCATGATTGGGATGAAGCGAATCATACGTTCGTGCTGAATGCGGAGCAGGAGCTGCGCAAGCTGACCGTGCAGCGTCCTGAAGGCCCAAGAACATCCGTAAGCCGTACGGCTGTGGATACGGACAGCTGGAACGCGCTGCTGGAGGAGCTCGAGCAGACGCTTCCGCATTCCGACTTTAAGCCTGGTCTGCTTGAGCAGCTAAGGCAAATTGCAGGACAATCCCGGTCGTTATCGGACATGTTTGCCGGAATTCTGGCCTTTTTGTTCGGCAAGGAAGGCCTTGTTCTTCTGGATGCGGATGATCCAAAGCTACGCAGAATCGAATCGCCGATGTTCCGCCGCATTATTGAGGAGAACGATGAGCTCGAAGCAGCCTATAAATCCGCGGCGGAGAAAGTGAAATCGCTTGGTTACCAGCTGCAGGCGGATGTCGTGGAAGGCAGCGCGAACCTATTTGTATTTAACCCGGCGAACGGGGATGAACGGACGCTGCTGCACAAGCGCGGCGGGCAGTTCCAAGACCGGAAAGCGACGGCTTTCTGGACGAAGGAGCAGCTGCTTCAACTGGCAGACGAACAGCCTTCCCAGCTTAGCAATAACGTGCTCACAAGGCCGATTATGCAGGATTATTTGTTCCCGGTGCTTGGTACCGTTTTGGGCCCGGGCGAAATCGCGTATTGGGCATTAACCGGCGAAGCTTTCCGTAAGCTAGGAATGGAAATGCCGATTATTGTGCCGCGAATGTCCTTTACGCTGGTAGAAGGTACCATTGCGAAGCATATGATGAAATATGAACTATCATTCGAGGATGTGGCGAAGCGTTTCGAAGCCCGCAAGCAAACGTGGCTGTCCGAGCAGGACCAGCTTTCCATCGAAGAGCGGTTCCAAGACGTGAAGCAGTCTTTTGTTGCGATGTACGGGCCGCTGCTTGAGCTTGCCGGTTCCATTCAGCCGGGTCTTCTGAAGCTGGGCGAGACGAACCGCCAGAAGATAGTTGAGCAGATCGAGTATCTGGAAGCGAAAACGAAGGATGCATTCAATAAGCAATACGACGCATCGATACGTCAGCTTGACCGCATTGCGCTTTCGCTCTGGCCAAGCGGCAAACCGCAGGAGAGAGTAATCAACATGTCCGGTTATTGGAACCGTTACGGATCCGTATGGCTGGAGAAGCTGCTTGAGCTTCCGTTCAGTCCGACAGGCGGACATCAGCTCGTCTATTTATGATGTGAGTAAACCTATCTCGAGGCAATTCGAAGATGGGCGACCGCGTTTAGAGGTAGGTTTAATCGCCAAATAGAACTTCAGTTTTCGATTGTCGTGAAACTTGTAAGTTCTATTGTGGTAAGAATGTTGTAGGAGGCTATTAAAAGGCATGAGTACATTGGAAAAAAGCATTATCCGCGATATCGCACTTGCACCGGAAGGGCATTTGAAAATTGATTGGGCAAGCGCGCATATGCCGGTATTGAACCGGATCCGCGAGCAATTCGAGCAGGATCTGCCTTTTAAAGGCCTGAAGGTTACCATTTCCCTCCATCTGGAAGCGAAAACGGCTTATCTCGCGAAGGTCGTTAAAGCAGGCGGCGCGGAAGTAACCATTACGGGCAGCAACCCGCTGTCCACGCAAGACGATATTTGCGCGGCGCTGGTGGAAGACGGCATTACGGTATTCGCCAAATACAATCCGGAGCCTGAAGAGTATAAGGAGCTGCTTATCAAATCGCTTGAATCCAAGCCTGATCTGATTATCGATGACGGCGGCGACCTGGTTACGATTCTGCATACCGAACGTTCCGATCTGCGCGAGAATCTTCGCGGCGGCGCGGAGGAAACAACAACGGGAATTATCCGTCTGAAGGCGATGGAGAAGGAAGGCACGCTGAGCTTCCCGATGGTTGCCGTAAACGACGCATATTGCAAATATTTGTTCGATAACCGTTACGGTACCGGCCAATCCGTCTTTGACGGCATTAACCGGACGACAAACCTGGTAGTAGCAGGCAAAACGGTAGTAGTGGTCGGCTATGGCTGGTGCGGTAAAGGCGTTGCCATGCGTGCCAAAGGCCTTGGCGCGAACGTGGTCGTAACCGAAGTGGATGCTATCAAAGCGGTTGAGGCTTACATGGACGGCTTCACGGTTCTTCCGATGTCGGAAGCCGCCAAAGTAGGCGAATTGTTTATTACGGTAACGGGCAATAAAGATTGTATCCGTGCCGAGCATTACGAAGTTATGAAAAATGGCGCGATTCTCTCGAACGCCGGCCACTTCGACGTGGAGTTCAACAAGCCGGAGCTTGCGGCTATGTCGACGGATATCCGTACCGTTCGCCGCAATATCGAAGAATATAAGCTGAAGGACGGCCGCAGCATCTATGTGCTGGCTGAAGGACGTCTCGTTAACCTGGCTGCAGGCGACGGGCATCCGGCAGAGATCATGGATACAACGTTTGCTCTTCAGGCGCTTGGCCTTCGATACGTGAACGAACAATATGCGAATATCGGCAAAAAAGTCGTAAACGTACCTTACGAGCTTGACGAGCAGGTAGCGCGCTTCAAGCTGGATTCGCTGAACATCAGCATCGATAAGCTTACGCCGGAGCAGGTTACTTATCTCGACAGCTGGAAAGAAGAATAGTTCGAATATAAAAAGGACGCGCCCTCTGGCGCGTTCTTTTTTTTGCGGTCATGGGACTTGCGGCAATCACCGTACAATGAAACAAGGGGGGATTGCACAAATGAAAAGCTCCGTTGACACGATACGTCTTATGGATCGCTTCGGTGCACGCAACTATAGTCCGCTTCCTGTTGTAATCGAGAGGGCAGAAGGAGTGTGGGTGGAGGACCCGGAAGGCCGCCGTTATATGGATATGCTCAGCGCTTATTCCGCGCTGAACCATGGCCACCGGCATCCTGCAATCATTCGTGCGCTTAAAGAGCAGGCGGATAAGGTGACGTTGACTTCAAGAGCCTTCCATAGCGAGCAGCTTGGCCTGTTATCCAAGAAGCTGGCGGAATTTACGGGCAAGTCCAAAATCCTGGCGATGAACACGGGGGCCGAAGCGGTGGAAACGGCGTTAAAGGCGGCGCGCCGCTGGGCTTACCGGATTAAGGGGATCCCTTCCGGTCAAGCCGAAATTATCGTCTGCGAAGGCAATTTTCACGGCCGGACCATTACCATTACTTCATTTTCCTCCGATGCGCAGTACCGCGCCGGCTTCGGGCCTTTTACGCCGGGATTTAAAATTATCCCTTACGGAGATGCCGAAGCGCTTGCCAATGCGATAACGCCGAATACCGCAGCTTTTCTGGTAGAACCGATTCAAGGCGAAGCCGGTGTTGTCGTGCCGCCCGACGGTTATTTGAAGCAGGCCTTTGAATTATGCAGACAGTATAATGTTTTGTTTATGGCCGATGAGATACAGACGGGCTTTGGCCGGACGGGCAAGCGGTTTGCCTGCGACTGGGAAGACGTCGTTCCGGATGTGTATATATTAGGCAAGGCGCTAGGAGGAGGCGTTCTGCCTATCTCGGCCGTTGCGGCAGGGGATGACGTACTGGGGCTGTTCGAGCCGGGCTCGCATGGCTCAACCTTTGGCGGTAATCCGCTGGCTTGCGCTGTAGCGCTAGCCGCGCTTGCGGTGATGGAGGACGAAAAGCTGGCTGAGAGGTCGGAACAGCTTGGCCAGTATTTCAAGCAATCCCTGGAATCGATACGCCATGAGGATATTATCGAGGTTAGGGGAAGAGGATTGTTTATCGGGATGCAGTTATCCGTCCAAGCGAGGGCCTACTGCGAAGCTTTGTTCCAGATTGGGCTGCTATGCAAGGAAACCCACGAGACGGCAATCCGCTTCGCTCCGCCGCTCGTTATAACGAAGGATGAACTGGACTGGGCGCTGGAGCGGATCAAGGAAGTGTTTCAAATATGAATAAGCTAACGTTGTTATCCGTTCCCTTTGGTCTTGGCGCCGGAACTCCCGGCAGCGAGCAAGCTCCCCACCATATCTATCAGCTGGGCCTTTTTCAAATGTTGCAGCAGCAAGGCTGCACGATTAATAAGCTGAAGGAAATCATAAACGCAGGTATACCTGCTCCCGTTATTCAGGTCCCGATGAACCATTCCGAGGAAGTTATCAAGACGGGAATCGCATTGGCCCGTGCAGTAAAAGCCGTTGTATCTTCCGGACAGTTTCCTTTCGTTCTTGGCGGGGATCATAGTCTGGCAATGGGAACGTTGGCAGGATTGACCTCGCATTATAAGAAGCTTGGCGTCATATGGATTGATGCGCATGCCGATATGAACACGGAATTAACCAGCCCTTCCGGCAATATGCACGGTATCCCGCTTGCCGTCGCCCAAGGAAGGGCCCAGCTATCTTTATCTCACTTATTGCCGGGAGCGGGTACAATCGCTCCCGGCAATATTGTCCTTATCGGAGCCCGGGATCTGGATCCTGCGGAGGAAGCGTTTATCCAGGCGGAAGGAATTACTTGTTTCCGCATGGCCGACATTAAACGGCTTGGCATTCATGCGGTAATCTCCGAGACGCTTCTTATTGCGGGAGATGCCGCGGACGGCATCCATCTCAGCTTCGATATCGACAGCGTGGATCCTTCCGAAGCTCCGGGGACGGGGACGCCGGTACAAGGTGGTTTAACTGCGGACGAAGCGCGGGAGGCTATCCGCCTGCTAGGCATATCCAAACGCATGACCTCCGCGGAGTTCGTAGAGGTGAACCCGCTGCTTGATCACATGGATCAAACCTCATTGCTGGCAATGGAGCTGATTGCACTATTTTTAAGCAGCATGAAAAGTTAGGTTGTGTTTCCTCCCTCGTGCAACCTTTCCAGATCTTGTGCGTCTAGGACGGTGAACCATAGAAAAGGGGGAGTAAAGATGCGTATAAAGAAATACGGGTACACGTTCTTGCTCATGATTACGGCGATTGCACTGTTTCTCGGAGGATGCTCATCAGGAAGCAGCAACATGAACTCGGCCGCATCAACGGCGAACAGCGGGGCGGCTGTCAATAGGCAGCCCTCGGATGCCAAGGCGGAGGTCAATTCGGAGAGCGCGGCAAGCTCTGCCGAAGGGCCGGCTGGGGCGGTAGGCGGTGAAGCGGGCGGCGGATCTATAGGAGAAATTGCCGCTGACGGTACGGGAGCGGGCTTGAATCAAAAACTGATCTACAAAGCGAATTTAACGATAGAAGCCGTAGATTTCGATAAGGCGGCAACGGCACTCCGCAACACCATCCACCAGTCAGGCGGTTATATATTGCAATTCCAGGATGGGCAGTACAACGGCGAGAAGAGCTCCACCTATACCATAAAAGTGCCGGCTGCAGGTTTTATGGATTTTATTGACCGCCTTAACGGTATCGAGCATAAGAAATTTGAGCGACAGATCAGCGGAACGGACGTGACGGAGGAGTATGTCGACCTGCAGTCGCGTCTGAAAGCGCAGCAAGCGGTGGAGGAGAGGCTGCTTGCTTTTATGGATAAAGCGACAAAAGCGGATGATCTGGTGAAATTTTCGGAGCAGCTTGCGACGGTTCAGGAGAACATCGAGCGATTGAAGGGGCGAATCCGCTACCTGGATAACAACGTTTCATATTCTACGGTTGAACTTAGGCTCTACCAGCCAAACGCGAAGTCGGATACGCTGTCGGTGGAAGACGGTCTTGGCGATAAAATGTCCAAAGCCTTGCAAGACAGCGTAAACGCCATGATTACCGTTCTCCAGGGATTGCTTGTTTTTGTTGCCGGTGCTTTGCCGATTCTATTGCTGCTTGTTATTATCGGGCTTCCGGTATACTGGCTGCGCGGCAAATTCCGCTCCAGGCCGAAATATCAGGCTCCCCCAAGGAATCCAATAGCGCCTCCGGTCAAAGAAGAGGATAAGGAAGAAGATCCGAATCAGCCAAACGGTTAATCATATGAATTATTTTTCAAAAATCCTGCTCTTGGAGCAGGATTTTTATTTTAGGTGGCGAACTAGTCTATCTTAGTGGGGAAAAGTGGTGCAAAGTGGAGGATACGGGGGAAGGGGTGGGGCGCATCTCATGTTTATGGGTGAATATCAACATACCATTGATGAGAAGGGCCGCATTATTATTCCTTCAAAGTTCCGGGAATCGCTGGGCGCTACCTTTATCGCAACCCGCGGATTAGACAACTGCTTGTTTGTTTACCCTATGAGCGAGTGGAGCGTGCTGGAGCAGAAGCTGAAGTCACTGCCTCTCATGAAGTCGGATGCCCGCGCTTTTACCCGGTTTTTCTTTTCCGGGGCAACGGAATGCGAGCTCGACAAACAGGGAAGGGTAAACATACCAGCCCACCTCCGCGAATACGCGAAGCTGGATAAGGATTGTATGGTGCTTGGCGTATCAGGCCGCGTCGAGATTTGGAGCAAATCGACGTGGGAAGGCTATTATGAGCAATCCGAGCAGGCGTTCAACGAAATCGCGGAGAAATTGGTCGATTTCGACTTCAACTTCTAGAGTAAACAACAAGAATGGGAGGATGTTAGCGTGTTTCAGCATATTACAGTGCTATTGGAAGAGGCGGTTGACGGACTGGCGATCAAGCCAGGCGGCATATACGTCGACTGTACGCTTGGCGGCGCAGGTCATAGTGAACGAATTGTGTCCCAGCTGAGCGGTGGAGGGCGTTTGATCGCATTTGACCAGGATGATGCTGCGCTGGATAACGCACGCGTAAGGCTTGCTCCCTATATGGATAGAGTAACGCTAGTCAAGAGCAATTTTCGTTATTTGGAAGAAATGCTTCTCACGTGTGATGTTCCAACGGTAGACGGTGTCCCTCAGGTCGACGGTATATTGTTCGATCTTGGCGTTTCCAGTCCCCAACTGGATGAGGCTGGGCGCGGCTTCAGTTACAACCATGATGCTCCTCTTGATATGAGGATGGATCAGGGAGGAGCTTTAACGGCCTACGATATCGTAAACAGCTGGGAAGAAAGGGAGATATCCCGCATTCTGCATGTGTACGGCGAAGAGAAATTCGCTAGATCGATCGCACGTAAAATTGTCCAGGCCCGCGAGAATGCGCCGATAGAAACAACCGGTGAGTTGGCAGAACTGGTCAAAACCGGAATTCCGGCTGCAGCAAGACGAACTGGCGGTCATCCGGCCAAGCGTTCCTTCCAGGCACTCCGGATCGCCGTAAATGACGAGCTCGGCGCCGAGGAAGATGCATTGGAACAAGCAGTGAAATGCGTTGGCCAAGGCGGCAGAATATCCGTTATTACTTTCCATTCGTTAGAGGATCGCATCTGCAAGCAATTATTTGCGAGTTATGTTGAAAAATGCACTTGTCCGCCGGATTTTCCGAAATGTGTGTGCGGCGGCACAGGAAAGCTGCGGTTAGTAAACCGCAAGCCGATTGTTCCGACAGAGCAGGAACTTGAAGTTAACCCTCGCTCTCGCTCGGCCAAGCTGCGTGTCGCAGAAAAATTGTAGGTTAGAGGGGGTTCTTTCATTGGCTTATATCAACGGCAATTTGGCCATGCAGCCAAAGCGCAAGCCGGATCAGCGGCCTGTTGTCCGCGAAACGAAACGAATTGTTGTGAAGCGCAAGTCGATTCCGGTTCAAGAAAAGCTTCTGTACATGTTTACGGTTGTTTTTTGCGTAATCGTACTTGGGGTCATCGTAAATCAATACGCGAAAAACTATGATATGCGCGTCCAAATCAAGCAGATGAAAACGCAATACGCAACGATGAACATTGATATGAAAGAGTTGCAGAAGCAAGTAGAAATGCTTAACGATCCGGAGAGGATCCGCAAAATGGCAGAAACGCAAGGCATGGCGAGCACTGAACAGCCGGACATCATGGTAAATACACAATCCGCTAAGACGGAATAGGTGACGCATATGGTGAAACGAATTAAACTTCGTACGTTGTTGTTTGGAGGGATAATGACCCTCCTTTTTGTTGTTCTAATCGGGAGAATCTATTGGGTGCAGGTGGTCAAAGGAGACTTTTGGTATGAGAAGGCCAAGACAAGATGGGCGGCCGAAGAGAAGCTCTTAGCGAAGAGGGGGACGATTACGGACAGGGACGGCAACATGCTCGCCATGGATTCCGTTGCTTACGATATCGCGGTGAACCCCGATATGATTCATAAGCTTAATATCGCCGACGAAGTAGCAGCAGGATTACATACATTGCTGGGCAAGCCGGAAGCCGATTTGCTCAAGATCGTTACGGCGCAAAAGGATAACGGCGACTTCTATCAGCAGCGCGAGATTCACGAGGAAGGCTGGAAGATCGACAAGGAGCTTGCCGACAAGGTCGTTAAGTTCCGCCAGGAGCTTTACGATAAATACAAGACGAAAGACGTCGGCATTTACCTTTTTGAAGATCAGAAGCGATACTATCCGCGTCATTCCATGGCATCGCAGCTGCTCGGCTACGTGACGAAGGAAGGCCAGGCTGCCTCGGGAATTGAGTCGTTCTATAACGACAAGCTCAAAGGTGAAGACGGGGAGCTTAAATACGAAAAGGATGGAAAACGCGTCCAGCTCGCGGAAGGCGAAGTGGAATACAAGCCGGCGAAGGATGGCCAGGATATTGCTCTTACGATCGATATGGACATTCAGAATTACGTAGAGAAAGCGCTCGAGGATATCAATCAGAAATATCATCCGAAAAGCATTACCGCGATTGCCGCGGATCCGAATACGATGGATATTCTGGCAATGGCCAATTATCCGACATTTGATCCAAATACCTATTGGGACATGAGTTACGGGAACGCGTATAACCACTCGATCAAGTCCTTGTATGAGCCCGGTTCAACGTTCAAGATTGTAACGCTTGCCGCAGCCGTACAGGAAGGGATCTTCAACCCGAACGCGACGTATCATTCCGGTTCCATCGCGGTACCGGGCGCTCCGGTAAAAGACATTAACAAAGTCGGCTGGGGTACGATCACCTATCTGGAAGGCTTGAAGCGCTCCAGTAACGTTGCGTTCGTTAAGCTAGGCTGGGAGCAGCTTGGCGGAGTGAAGCTTATGGATTATATCAACCGGTTCGGGTTCGGCCAAAAAACGGGTGTCGAGCTTGGCGGTGAAGCATCGGGTGCGATTAATGTGAACTTATCCATTCCTTCCGATATTGCCCGCGCTTCATTTGGTCAAGGCAAGGTGCAAGTTACAGCCATTCAACAGATTGCGGCGGTTGCCGCGGTAGCGAACGGCGGCAAGCTGATGGAACCGCATATCGTGAAACAGATTTATGATCCTAACACGAAGACAACCGTAAAGACGCAGCCTAAGGTGGTAAGGCAGGTCATTTCGCAGGAAGCCTCGAAGAAGGTCGGCGAATACCTGGAACAGGTCGTATCGGACCAAGAGATCGGTACCGGCCGCAACGCCTATATCGAAGGCTATCGGGTAGCAGGCAAGACGGGTACGGCGCAAAAGGTTATTAACGGAAAATATTCGCAAGACAAGTTCGTCGTATCTTTTATCGGCTACGCGCCTGTCGAGAATCCGAAAATTGTCCTTTATATCGTCGTTGACGAGCCTAACGATCCGAAAGCCGGCGGCGGCGCCGTTGCGGCACCAGCCTTTAAGGACATTGTATACAAAAGCTTAAAGCATATGGGCATTGCACCGGATATTAAAGTCACCGAGAATGGGAAGAAAGAAGTGACGGTATCCGTGCCTAAGCTCGCTAGTCTGACCGTATCCCAAGCAAAAACGCAATTGAAATCACGCGGCTTAAACGTTGAGGTAGTCGGCGGAGGAACAAAGGTCATCCAGCAGGTGCCTGCATCGGGAGCCTCCGTTCATCCAGCCCAGAAGGTGTATTTGATTACGGAACAACGGGATAAGCTGAAAATTCCGGATATGACGGGTATTTCATTGCGCGACGCGCTCGAAATTGCTTCCGTGCTGGACATCCGCGTAACTGTTAAAGGCGAAGGCTATGTCGTGTCGCAGAAACAGATTACGAAAAATGGCGAGCGTCTCATAGAACTCACGCTTTCTCCGCAGACGGACGCGGTGAGCGGTCAAACCGATTCCTCCGATTCAGAGGATGCCAAGACAAATGCGGATGACGGGACGAATTCGGCCGGAGATCAGAAAGTCGATACGGCCAATACGCAATAATTAATCGATAGCTTGTTCTATCCCCCACTTGTCCCTCATAGGTTGGGAATGAGCGTCAGCGTACGCTCAGCCGAAGGATGAGGCGTAAGGGGGAACAAGGATGAAGGTATCAAATGTAACGTTGCGTCGCCGGCTGTTTATTGTACTTTTAATCAGCGTGGCAGCTTTTGCCGGATTGATTTTCCGGCTTTCTTATGTTCAGCTATGGCAGGGAGAGAAGCTGTCTGCCCAAGCGGAAGACAACTGGCGGCGCGAAATTCCTTATAAGGCGAAGCGTGGCGATATTCTGGATCGTAACGGGACCAAGCTGGCGTATGATATAAGCACGCCAACCGTGCTGGCTATCCCTGTGCAAATTCCGGACAAACAGGCAACGGCAGCCAAGCTTGCGCCTTATTTGGACATGACGGAGGAAGCATTGGTTAAACTGCTCTCCAAGAAAACAAGCATTGTAGAGCTAAAGCCAGGCGGTAAACGAATGACTACCGACAAGGCGCAGCAGGTAAGAAATTTGCATCTTAACGGAGTTGTAGTTGCGGAGGACAATAACCGCTATTACCCTTTCGGAAGCCTCGCCGCGCACTTGCTGGGCTTTACTGGAGTAGATAAAGGGCTTACCGGCGTAGAAGCGAAATATAACGATATGCTTAAAGGGATTGATGGCAATGTCTCATACTTATCCACGGCATCCGGCAAAACAATGCCGAATTCTTCGGATACGTATAAGGCGCCTCAACAAGGCTTATCGCTGGAATTAACGATCGACCAGCAGATTCAGGCGGTTATGGAGCGGGAACTTGATCAGGCAATGACGGCACTCCAGCCGGATGATATCATTGCAATCGCCATGAACCCGAATACGGGAGAGATTCTCGGCATGGCAAGCCGGCCAACCTATGAACCTGCTAATTACAGAGAATATCCAAGCGAAACCTATAACCGCAATCTTCCGATCTGGATGACTTACGAGCCAGGTTCTACGTTTAAGATTATAACTCTTGCAGCTGCAATCGAAGAGAAGAAGGTAGACCTCAAGAACGAAACCTTCTTTGACCCCGGTGCCGTCGAGATCGGCGGAGCTAGGCTCCGCTGCTGGAAGAAAGGCGGCCATGGCAGTCAGACCTTCCTCGAGGTTGTGCAAAATTCCTGCAACCCGGGATTTGTAAACCTTGGTAATCGGCTTGGCAAAGAGAAGCTTTTCGATTATATTAAAAACTTCGGATTCGGTTCTAAAACGGGCATTGACATTCCTGGCGAAGCAAACGGTATCTTGTTCAAGCTGGATAAGGTTGGTCCTGTCGAGCTTGCGACCACCGCTTTCGGCCAAGGCGTCTCGGTAACGCCGATTCAACAGATTGCCGCCGTATCGGCAGCAATCAACGGGGGTACCTTGTACAAACCTCATGTAACCAAGGCATGGATAAATCCACAAACCGGCGAGACGGTGCAGCAGATTGAACCGGAAGCTGTCCGCAAAGTCATCTCGGAGGACACGTCGAAGCAGGTGCGCGAAGCGCTTGAAAGCGTCGTTGCTCTCGGAACAGGCGGCAATGCTTTTATCGACGGCTACAGGGTAGGCGGAAAAACAGGTACCGCGCAAAAAGTAATCAACGGACGTTATTCTCCGAATGAACATATCGTATCCTTTGTTGGCTTCGCTCCTGCCGATAAACCGGAGATCGTCATTTATGTGGCGGTAGACAATCCGCAAGGCATTCAATTCGGCGGTGTCGTGGCTGCCCCTATCGTCCGCAATATTATGGAGGACGCGCTTACGATCCTGCAGGTGCCGCCTCGCGACAAGCAGATCGACAAGAAGTATAAGCTTGGCGAGACGCCGATCGTTACGGTTCCTAACCTGGTAGGGAAATCGGTATCGGACATTTACGAGGATATGAATATGAACTTCAATTTGTCCTCGGCCGGTTCGGGCAATACGGTCATCCGCCAGGCTCCGGCAGTTGGCGCGAGGGTAGAGAAGGGTTCAACGATACGTATTTATTTAGGCGATGAGGATGATATATCGGATTCCCATTGACTAACCGTAGTCAAGAAGGATGATATAACGCATTCTCCTTGACTAACCATAGTCAAGAAGGATGATATAACGCATTCTCCTTGACTAACCATAGTCAAGAAGGATGATATAATGCATTCTCCTTGACTATAATGAGAGATAACGACCAGCATACGGGAGGAAAACAACATGCGATTAAGCGAATTGGCAGAACTGCTTATTACGGCGAGGCTAACAGGAGCAGGCGATACGGAAATAGCGGGGATTGAGACGGATTCCCGCAAAGTAGGGCCGGGACAGTTATTCATCTGTCTGCCGGGTCATACGGTTGACGGTCATGCTTACGCGCCTCAAGCGGCGACCAAAGGCGCAGTCGCATTCGTCGTCGAACGTGAGCTGGAGCTGGATGCTCCTCAGCTAATCGTGAAGGACAGCCGGCTGGCTATGGCCGTATTGGCCGATCATTTCTATGGTCACCCCAGCAAGACTCTTCATCTGATTGGGGTAACGGGGACGAATGGCAAGACGACTACAACTTATTTGATCGAACAGATTCTAAATGATAACGACAGAAAATCCGGTGTAATCGGCACGGTAGAGATGCGTTATGCGGGAAAATCGTTCCCGATGTCGGGCACTACGCCAGAAGCGCTTCAGCTGCAGCAATATTTGTCCGACATGCGCAAGGAAGGTACGGCCTATTGCGCCATTGAAGTTTCCTCGCATGCATTGGAGCAGGGGCGCGTGAAGGGCTGCCGCTTCCGTACGGCGGTCTTTACGAACCTGACACAGGATCATCTGGACTACCACGGAACCATGGAGAAGTATGCCGCGGCAAAGGGCTTGTTCTTCTCCCGCCTTGGCAATGAATACTCGGCTAAAGCCGAAGATCGCGCTTATGCGGTTCTCAATGCGGATGATCCCGTATCCGAACAGTTCGCCAAGCTTACGGCAGCCGAAGTTATCACATACGGCATCGACAACCCTGCTGACGTTCGGGCTTCGAATATCCGGATTTCCGCGCAGGGTACAACGTTTCGGGTGAACACATTCCGCGGCGAGGCGGATATTGCGCTGCAGATGGTTGGCAAGTTCAATGTTTACAATGCGCTGGCAGCTATTTCGGCAGCCCTTATTGAAGGCGTTGAGCTTGAACGGATCAAGGCTAGTCTCGAAGCGGTTCCCGGCGTACCTGGCCGTGTCGAATCCGTGCAGGCAGGGCAGGAGTTCGCCGTTGTCGTGGACTACGCGCATACCCCCGACGGTCTGGAGAATGTGCTTCGCGCGGTGAAGGAGCTGGCTCCGCCCCGGATTATTTGCGTATTTGGCTGCGGCGGCGACCGCGACCGGACGAAACGGCCGATTATGGGCTCGATTGCCGCCCGCTATGCGGATTACGTGCTTGTCACCTCCGATAATCCGAGAACGGAAGATCCGGACCTTATCCTGAAGGATATTGAAGCCGGTCTACTGAAGGACGGAGTAACCTCCGACCGTTACGAACTGGAGGTTGACCGCCGCGCCGCGATTGAAAAAGCGGTTGAAATGGCAAGCCCGGGAGATGTAGTATTGATTGCGGGGAAAGGCCATGAAACGTATCAAATTATAGGAAGCGTTACGCATCCTTTTGACGACCGTTTGGTGGCAAAAGAAGCGATAAGGGGATTATTAAATTGATCAATCGTACATTGGAGCAAGTCGCCGACATGTGCGGCGCAAGAGCCTATAAAGGTGAACCCGTCCGGATTGCCGGCGTCAGCACGGACACGCGCAGCATCCAGCCGGGTCAGCTGTTCGTTCCGCTTGTCGGAGAGAATTTTGACGGTCACAACTATGTCGCTCAAGCGCTTCGGCAGGGAGCGGCGGCCGCGTTGTGGGAGACGAAGCGCGAAGTGCCGCAGGAGCTGGCAGACGCACCTCTATTGTTTGTAAGGGATACGCTGAAGGCGCTGCAGCAGCTGGCAACCTCCTACCGGGAGGAGCTGTACGTCCGCGTTATCGGCATTACGGGGAGCAATGGCAAAACAACAACCAAAGACATGGTTGCGGCCGTACTTGGAACAGCTTATAAAGTTCACAAGACGGCAGGCAATCTGAATAATCATATTGGCCTGCCTCTAACCGTTCTACAGCTTGACGAGGAAACGGATGCGGCAGTCCTTGAGATGGGCATGAGCGGCTTTGGCGAGATCGAGCTGCTTACGAATATTGCCCGTCCCGATGTAGCGGTTATTACGAATATCGGCGATGCCCATCTGCTTCAGCTTGGTTCCCGGGAAGGGATTGCCAAAGCAAAGCTGGAGATTGCGCAAGGGCTTCATTCGGGCGGAATTCTTCTCTATAACGGCGATGAGCCGCTGCTGGAGGCGGAGCTTGCGACAATGAGCTTGCCTGAAGGCACGCAGCTTCAGACCTTTGGCCTTGGAGAGCTAAATGACTGGTCTGCGGCCAATATCGAGGTAGGGGCAGTATCCTCGACTTTTGCGGTTAAGCGCAAAGGACAGGATACCGCATCAGTGCCATACACCATTCCGGTTCCCGGCCAGCATAACGTCAGCAACGCGCTTGCGGCCATCGCGATTGGACGCCGGTTCGGCATTTCGGAGGAAAATATCCGTAATGGCCTGATTGGCCTTGAGCTGACGGGCATGAGAATCCAGCCGGTGAAGGCGCATAACGGTGCTATGATTCTTAATGACGCGTATAACGCCAATCCAACCGCCGTGCGCGCAGCGATTGATCTGGTCGGACAATTGACCGGATTCCGGCGCAAATGGATTGTTCTTGGCGATATGCGGGAGCTTGGTCCGGAGGAAGAGTCGCTTCATTTCGAGACGGGAGCCTATATTACACCTGACAAGGCGGATGCCGTCGTTACGTTTGGGCCATTGTCGGAGCATACGTCGGCAGGGGCTTTGTCGCAGTTCCCGGCGGAAGCTAAGGGAACGGCGATTGTACATTTTGATGATAAAGGGAAGCTTGGAGAATGGTTAAGAGAGCAAGTAGAGCCTCAGGATCTCGTCCTGGTCAAAGGCTCGCGCGGCGTGCGCATGGAACAGATTGTCCAAACTTTGGAAGCGAGGTGAGGTAGAAAATGGACACGATGGTCATCTTATTTTCATTAGGTGCATCATTCTTAATAGCGGTTCTGCTTGGACCATTGTTCATTCCGCTTCTCCGGCGCATGAAGTTTGGACAGCAAATCCGGACCGACGGTCCGCAAAGCCACTTGAAGAAAAGCGGCACCCCAACAATGGGCGGCATTATCATTATGCTTGCGCTGCTAATCGCCTTTTTGAAATTTTCGGATAAGACCCCGGATTTCTGGGTGCTGTTTACGGCTTCGTTAGGTTTTGGACTTGTTGGTTTTCTTGATGATTATATTAAAATCGTATTTAAACGCTCGCTTGGGTTGACGGCGCGCCAGAAGCTGTTCGGCCAGCTGTTATTCTCCATCATCGTATGCGCGGAGCTGTACAATATGAATCACAGCACCATGATCACGGTACCGGGTACTTCCTGGGGCTTTGATCTTGGCTGGTTCTATTATCCGTTTGTCGTGATTATCCTGTTCGGATCAAGCAACGCGGTAAACTTTACGGACGGCCTGGACGGCCTTTTGTCTGGTACGAGCGCGATTGCATTTGGCGCCTTTACCATTCTTGCGCTTCAAGTATCCGAGCATGAATCGGCTATTTTTTCCGCGGCAATGGTTGGGGCGGTGCTTGGATTCCTGATCTTTAACGCCCATCCGGCAAAAGTATTTATGGGAGACACGGGCTCGCTAGGCATTGGAGGCGGTATCGCGGCCGTCGCGATTTTGACAAAGATGGAGCTTATGCTCGTTATCGTAGGCGGCGTATTCGTACTGGAAATGCTTTCGGTCATCCTGCAGGTTGGATCGTTTAAGCTCCGCGGAAAGCGGATTTTCAAGATGAGCCCGATTCACCATCACTTTGAATTGAGCGGCTGGTCCGAATGGCGCGTCGTTACGACCTTCTGGTCGGTCGGTTTACTGCTGGCCGTAATCGGACTTCTACTTGCTCTATAAGGTATAATGATAATGGTTTGGCTGATCTCTTGCGGGCTTTCATGAAAGCCCGGCAAGAGAGCCTGACTATACATAACGAAGATTACTAAGCGGCTAGCTCCGCTTCTTATACAAAGGAGTTGTACTTATGAAACATCCGGCGACTTATCGGGATCGCCGCGTCGTTGTATTAGGTCTTGCCAGAAGCGGCGTGAGCGTAGCAAAAGTGTTCCATGCTCTTGGAGCAGAAGTAATTGTGAACGATAAAAAAGAACGCGAACTATGCCCCGAAGCGGATGAATTAACTGCTTTGGGCATTTCTGTGCTATGCGGTTATCACCCGGACGATCTTGTAACAAGCGAAACGGCATTGCTGGTGAAAAATCCGGGAATCCCGTATACGGCAAGTCCTGTCCAACAGGCAGAAGCTCATGGCGTAGAGATTGTAACGGAGGTGGAGGTCGCTTATTGGCTGTCGGCGGCTCCGATCATCGGAATTACCGGTTCGAACGGTAAAACAACAACTACGACCTGGATCGGCAAGCTGCTTGGCGAAGCGGGCTTAAATCCAATCGTGGCGGGCAATATCGGCATACCGCTCTGCGAAGCGGCAGCCGAAGCGACGAAAGATAACTGGATCGTGGCAGAACTCAGCAGCTTCCAGTTGAAAGGGACCTCGGCATTCCGTCCGCATATTGCTCTTTTGCTCAACGTTGCCGAGACGCATCTGGACTATCATGGCGGGATGGAGGATTACGTCGCATCGAAGGCGAAGCTGTTCGATAATCAGACGGCGGACGATGTTGCCGTTCTGAACTGGGACGATGCCACCTGCAGAGCGATTGCTGACCAACTGGCCGCAAAGCTGCTGCCTTTCTCGCTTTACGTGCGGCTCGATCAAGGAATCTGCATTGAACCTCCGTTTGAACGCGGGAAAGATTCGGATAAAGAGCATATGATTGTATGGCGTAAAGAAGACGGGACGGAGCAGGCGATTCTGCCGGTATCGGCGCTTGGGCTTCCGGGCCGCCATAACGCCGGAAACGCGCTTGCGGCGATTGCTGCCTGCTTGGCAGCGGGAGTCGCTCCTGAAGCGATGCTGCCAGCCTTGCAAGGCTTTAGAGGCGTAGAGCACAGGCTTGAGTATGCAGGCGAATTCAACGGCGTCAATTATTATAATGATTCCAAGGCTACAAATCCCATGGCAACTACGATGTCAGTCGGCTCTTTGAACGCTCCTATTATTCTTATCGCCGGCGGACTTGACCGCGGCTCCGATTACATGGAGCTTGTTCCGGTATTCCGTGACCGGCTGAAGGGATTGGTAACGCTGGGTCAAACAAGAGAGAAGCTGGCGAAGGTAGCGGAGCTTGCAGGTTTAACGAATGTGCGATTGGTCGAACCTGAGGAGGACGCCGAGTCTACTTTGCGGAGGGCCGTACGGGAGGCAGCCGGACTGGCGGAGCCTGGAGATATCGTTTTGTTGTCGCCGGCCTGCGCGAGTTGGGATATGTTTGCATCCTTTGAGGAACGGGGACGCATTTTTAAAGAATCGGCGCATACCTTGTAAGTAGGGGGCTTGTCCCTACTTTACGCTAAACAAGAGGTGTGTTTGCTATGGCTAAAGCCAGGTCCGCCCCGGACGTTTGGATGATCGTATCAATTGCGCTTATCCTGACGATTGGATTAGTAATGGTATACAGCGCGAGCGCGGTGCTCGCTTTCCACGAATTCGGCGATAAATTCTATTATGTGAAGCGCCAACTTATATTTGCCGTCCTTGGCGTTGGTGCGTTAATATTTACGATGAACGCGAATTATCTTATATGGAAAAACTGGGCGAAGGCGGCGCTGCTGATTTGCTTCGTCCTGCTAATTATCGTACTAATCCCCGGAATCGGCGTTGTCCGCGGCGGTGCCCGAAGCTGGCTTGGCATTAGCTCGTTTGGCATACAGCCTTCCGAGTTTATGAAGCTTGCGATGATTCTGTTCCTGGCCAAATGGCTGTCAGACAAGCAGCAGACCATTACTCATTTCACGAAAGGCTTGCTGCCGCCTCTTGGCTTGGTTGGACTAGCCTTCGGCCTTATCATGCTGCAGCCGGATCTGGGGTCCGGCGCGGTTATGGTTGGAGCCGCGCTGATTCTGATTTTCGCGGCGGGCGCAAGGATCAGCCATCTGGCCTTGCTTGGTTCAAGTGGGCTGCTTGGACTTATAGCGCTGGTTATTGCCGAACCTTATAGGATGAAGAGGATTACGGGCTTCCTTGACCCGTGGGCGGACCCGCTAGGTACAGGCTATCAAATCATTCAATCCCTATACGCGATAGGACCGGGCGGCCTGGTAGGGCTTGGGCTTGGCATGAGCCGTCAGAAGTTCAGCTATTTGCCGGAGCCGCAGACGGATTTTATATTTTCCATTATTTCCGAGGAACTTGGCTTTATAGGCGGATCCGCTCTTATTATTTTGTTTATGGTCTTAGTCTGGAGAGGAGTCCGGACTGCGATATCGGCTCCCGACACTTTCGGCAGTCTTCTCGCGGTAGGGATTACCGGGATCATAGGCGTTCAGGTGTTAATCAATATCGGTGTCGTTATCGGCGCAATGCCGGTAACCGGGATTACGCTGCCGCTGATCAGTTACGGCGGATCATCATTGACACTGCTGCTTACCGCTCTTGGCATTTTGCTCAATATATCCCGATATTCCAGATAACGAGGGAATACATATTGGCGTAAATGGCCGGCATGGCGCCGCCTTTCGAGGCGGCCTCCTGACGTCCATTTTTGTGTTTACGGGTGAGCATGGGCGATTGTCACATTCGAGATGGAGAGGGCATAAGATACTCTATAAATCGTGACCGTCGCCCTGCTCGGGCCGTTAGTCACAACGCTGCGGCGGGCAGCGCCAGCTGCCGGCAGCCGCAAGCGGAGCCTGATTCTCTCAACAAGAAGCTATAAGGAGGTTCGACAACATGGAAACATTTATTGCGGAATTGGAACAAGCAGGTCTCGGTCAGATCCTGTACAATGAGCCGCTTGCAAAACATACCACTTGGAAAATCGGCGGACCCGCTGACGTTCTGTTTATCCCACACAGCAAAGATCAGCTCGTGTCGGCCATCCGCCTGCTTCATAAGCATGGCGTACCGTGGACCAATCTGGGCCGCGGCTCCAATATGCTGGTGAGCGATAAAGGAATTCGCGGCGTTGTGATCAAGACGCGCGACGGGCTGGATTATGTGCGCTTTGAAGGAACGCTCGTTCATGCGGGTGCATCGTTTTCGTTCGTAAAATTATCAAGAATGTCAGGCAGGGAAGGACTTACCGGGCTGGAATTCGCGGGGGGAATTCCGGGTACGGTAGGCGGAGCTGTCTATATGAACGCAGGCGCACATGGTTCCGATGTGTCACGTATTTTTAGATCAGCTGAGATTGTGCTGGAGACAGGTGAATTGGTACGATTCGACCGAGAGGCGATGCAATTCTCTTACCGCCACTCTATCCTTCATGAATTGAAGGGCGTTGTTGTAGAAGCTACGTTCGAGCTTGCAGAAGGAGACCGCAATGAAATTTCGGCAACACTCGCTGCTTATCAAGAACGGCGGTTACGCACGCAGCCGCTGCAGCTCGCATGCGCAGGCAGCGTGTTCCGCAATCCGCCCAATGATTTTGCCGCTAGACTCATTCAGGAGGCAGGCTTAAAGGGCGTTCGATTCGGGGGAGCGGAAGTTTCGGAGCTTCACGCCAATTTCATAGTAAACAGAGGGCAAGCGACAGCTGAAGATGTTCTCACCCTCATGACTCACATTCAAGGTACGATTGCAGACCGCTACGGCGTTCAGCTGGTACCGGAAGTATTGGTGGTGGGTGAGCGGTAATTCGGAGGTGATACATTGGACAAATTGGTGATTGAAGGCGGGAAACCTCTCTCAGGATCCATTGTTATCCAAGGAGCGAAAAATGCCGCTTTGCCAATATTGGCAGCCTGTATGCTAGCGGAAGGCACATCAACCATTGAACATGTGCCTAGGCTGCTTGATATCGACGTAATGCTTAACATTTTGCGCGAACTAGGATGCCGCGCTGAGCATGTGGGAGATACAGTCGTTCTGAACACAGAAACTGCACACACCTCGCATGTGCCGGAATCGTTAATGGGACAGATGCGCTCGTCTATCTTTTTGATGGGGCCTTTATTAGCTAGATTTGGTGAAACGCAGGTGTATCAGCCTGGCGGCTGCGCAATCGGCGAGAGAAAGATCGATCTACATTTGGAAGGACTTCAAGCCCTTGGCGCAGAAATTGAGGAGATCGGCAATCGGATTATCTGCCGTGCGGATAAGCTGCACGGGGCTGATATCCATCTGGCCTTCCCAAGCGTCGGGGCAACGGAGAACATTATGATGGCAGCCGTGCTTGCCGAGGGTCGGACAACGATCAGCAACGCAGCACGCGAGCCGGAGATTCAGGATTTGCAGAAGTTTCTGAACGCAATGGGTGCGAAAATAATGGGTGCCGGAACGGACACGATTACGATCGAAGGGGTACAGTCGCTAACGCCTTGCACGTATACAGTCATTCCGGACCGTATTGTAGCCGGCACCATTATGGTAGCCGCAGCAGCAACCCGAGGGCAGGTCACTTTATTAAACACGAATCCGGCGCATTTATCCTCGCTTATTCACGTGCTTCGCCGGGCAGGTGTTCAAATCTTGGTTGACGGTGATATAATCAAGGTGGGCTGCCCAGTGCGGCCAAGAGCAGTGGAAAGAGTCGTGACGGCTCCTTATCCTGCCTTCCCGACCGATCTTCAGTCGCAGGTGATGGTGCTGCTTGCGCTTGCGGACGGAGTCAGCATTTTGAAGGAAACGATCTTCGAGGGACGTCTGAAGCATGTGGATGAATTATCCCGCATGGGCGCCGATATCCGCGTGGATCTGAACTCGGCGTTTATTCGCGGCGTACCGCGTCTGTACGGTGCAACGGTGGAAGCAACCGACCTTAGGGCGGGCGCGGCGCTTGTCATAGCCGGCTTAGCCGCGCAAGGCAAGACGATTGTCGAGCAAATCCATCATATCGACCGCGGTTATGATTGCATTGAAACGATGCTAGGCAGACTCGGCGCGCGCATTTCTCGTTACTCTCCCGTGCCGAAGAATTAACCGGGGATGACTCAAATCGCAGCTGGATAGAAACGACCGGCCCTGCCACTAAGGAGGACCGGATGTTTTTTTAGAAGGAAGGGACAAGTTATGAGCGAGCTAGTGCCTGTATTAAAAGAGCCGGAGCGAAAAAGAAAGGGCAGCCGCAAACTGCTGGCCGTTCTTTTTTTATTGTTTGTTATTCTCTTATCTGTATTATTTTTCAACTCATCAATCAGCAAGATTACGACGATAACAATAGAAGGCGCGCAATATACTTCCAAAAGCGATATTCAAAAAGCAGCAGGCATTACGCCAGGGGACGCTTATTTTGGCGTATCGGAATCCAATTCGGAGAAGCGTATCGTCAAAGCATTAAAGCCGATAGAGGAGGCTAGCGTCTCCAAGTCCTTCCCCGGCAATGTCAAAATTACGGTAAAAGAATTTCCCGTTGTCGCGTTTGCTTTGTCGGCAAGCGGCGAAATGACCGCCATTATGTCGAACGGAACCAACGTTTCGGCATTAAGCGACGAATTTCTGATGGACAAGCCCGTTCTATCCGGTTGGAAGCCTGATGATCCGAACCGGGCGGAATTGACGAAGCAGCTGGGCAAAATCTCGGAAAAGCAGCTGTCTGACTTGTCCGAGATTATTCCGGATCCGTCGAAGGCTTATCCGGATCGGATTAAGATCTACACCAGGACTAAGTTTGAAGTCGTCACGGCGGTATCCTTGCTGCCGGAGAAAATCGAAGCGCTTAATGCGGTTATCGAAACGCAGGAGCCGGGAAAGATTACGATGTTGCTCGCGGACACTTATGTTCCGTTTAATAGTAATGCTTCAGAAAATATGGAATCTGATCAAAAAGAGACTACTCAATAGGTAGAAAGAATGGTAGAATTTTATACACAGATTTAATGTATTTTCATAGGACTATCAAGCGTTCATAAGGATTCATAACATAAGAGCTCACAGCCGTAACATTAGGGAAATGAAAATTTTGTTGAAAAAAGAGGGAATATATCAAAGGCGTTGAATATGTAGAAGGACGAATGTTTATAACCCTATCTTGTGTGTATTTTATCAGTTAAAACGGGAGGTGCCGCGGGTTGAGCAGTAACGACATCATCGTCAGTTTGGACATCGGTACATCCAAAGTTCGTGCTATTATTGGTGAAGTGAACAACGGAGCCATTAATATTATTGGAGTTGGATCTGCCGACTCGGAGGGTATTCGCAAGGGAGCTATTGTAGATATTGACCAAACCGTGCAGTCGATTCGCAGTGCAATCGAGCATGCGGAAAGAATGGTTGGCATTCAAATATCAGACGTCTATGTTGGGATTCAAGGGAATCACATAGCACTACAGACGAATCGTGGCGTTGTTGCAGTATCCAATGAGGACCGTGAAATAGGAGAGGAAGATATCGAACGCGTAGTTCAAGCGGCCAAGGTGGTCGCGCTTCCTCCTGAAAGAGAAATTATTAATCTTGTACCGAAGCAATTTTTGGTTGACGGCTTGGAAGGAATATCAGACCCACGCGGAATGATCGGCGTACGGCTAGAGGTTGAAGCGACCATAATAACAGGTGCAAAAACGGCTATACATAACTTGATGCGCTGCGTAGAGAAGGCCGGACTACGGATTTCTGGTGTAATCCTGATGTCGCTTGCTTCTGGCGTCATGTCGCTAACAAAAGACGAGAAAACGATTGGAACCGTGCTGACGGATATCGGCGCAGGTTCTACTACCGTTACGGTGTATGAGCAGGGCAGCCTTGTCGCTATCTCGACGCTGCCAATCGGCGGCGAATACGTCACGAACGATATCGCTTACGGACTTCGTACGCAGTCGGATCAAGCAGAGAAGATCAAGCTCAAGTACGGCTGTGCTTTTGTTAACGATGCAGCTGACGATGTAAGGTTTAAAGTGACTCGCATGGGAAGCAATATGGAAAAAGAGTTTTCCCAGGTTGATCTGGCCAGCATTATCGAGCCGCGCATGCAGGAGATTTTCCATCTTGTGCGTCAAGAAGTGGCCAAGCTAGGTTATGGGGAAAAAGTGAACGGATACGTACTGACTGGAGGTTCTGTTACGATGCCGGGTACACTGGCACTTGCGCAAGCGGAGCTGGAGTCATCTGTTCGTATCGCATCGCCGGATTATATCGGTGTACGCGACCCTGCATACAGCAGCGGGGTAGGAATGATCCAATACGTGTCGAAATATATGGGAGTACGAGGAGCAGCAGCAAGTACAGGGAAGAAAACGGCAAGCCGCAAGTCGGGTACCACCGCTTCATCCAAACCCGGTATGTTCGAACGGTTGAAAAATATGTTTAGCGAATTTATTTGATCGGGGGAAAATGAAAGATGTTGGAATTCGATTTGGATCTGGAGCAACTCGCTCAAATAAAAGTAATTGGTGTTGGCGGCGGCGGCAGCAACGCGGTTAACCGAATGATCGAAAACGGCGTTAAAGGCGTCGATTTCATCACAGTTAATACGGATGCGCAAGCTTTGCATCTGGCAAAGTCCGAGCATAAGCTGCAAATCGGCGATAAGCTGACTCGCGGTCTTGGCGCCGGGGCAAATCCGGAAGTTGGCAAGAAAGCGGCTGAAGAGTCGAGAGAGCTTGTTATGCAGCAATTGAAAGGCTCGGATATGGTGTTCGTTACTGCCGGCATGGGCGGCGGTACGGGTACGGGTGCAGCTCCGGTTATCGCCGAGATTGCGCGTGAATGCGGCGCGCTGACAGTTGGCGTAGTAACACGTCCGTTCACCTTCGAAGGCCGTAAACGTGCCGCGCAAGCGGAGCTTGGCATCGAAGCGTTGAAGGAAAAAGTAGATACGTTGATCGTTATTCCGAATGACCGTTTGCTTGAGATTGTGGACAAGAAGACTCCGATGCTGGAAGCGTTCCGTGAGGCGGACAACGTGCTTCGTCAAGCCGTGCAAGGTATCTCCGACTTGATCCAGGTACCTGGTCTAATCAACCTCGACTTTGCGGACGTAAAGACGATTATGACGGAGCGCGGTTCGGCGCTGATGGGTATCGGTATCGCAACAGGAGAGAACCGTGCTGCGGAAGCGGCGAAAAAGGCGATCATGAGCCCGCTGCTTGAGACGTCCATCGATGGCGCTCGCGGCGTTATCATGAACATCACAGGCGGCAGCAACCTGTCCCTGTATGAAGTCAATGAAGCAGCAGAGATCGTTATTTCCGCTTCCGATCCGGAAGTAAACATGATCTTTGGTGCAATCATCGACGAAGAATTGAAGGACGAAATCAAGGTTACGGTTATTGCGACAGGCTTCGAAAGCAAACCGTCCGCGGCATTGCGCCGCGTGGCGCAGCCACAAGCCGAGCCGGAAGCACGCCAGGCGACGCACTCCGCGTCGTCCCCGCAGCAGCAGCAAGCTGCCCCGGTGAAGCCGTTTGGCGCATCGACTTCGAGCGATCAGCTCGAAATCCCTGCGTTCCTGCGCAACCGTCGCAACGACCGCTAATCTTTAACGCCTGACCGGCCTCCGGTCAGGCGTTTTTGTTTGTGTGCGTGGGGGGCGTTAACACGCCTAGTTGTCGCTAGGAAAGTTGCCAAAGTAACCGATCTAAAAATCCGAGGGTGTTTGATAGTTTTTGATTTGCTAGCATTCGAAGCAAAATGGCCTTTGTGCGCTTTTCCCCGATTTGCGGATATCTTTCCACATCAATCGGCCTTACAGGCCTGCCGAGCTGCCGGGCATACTTCAGGATCTTTGCTTCTAGAATCTTATCCACGCTTACCTCATCTACCTTAACAAGTCCCATACGGGCTCCTATAAACTGCTGCGGCATCTGGATACACATACGCGGCTTGTCTTTCACGTCGTCGTAAGAGAAGCGCAGGACTTGCCAGCCGTCGCTGGCCACCATACCTTTTGAAGAAACAGCTTGCTCTCATGAGTTAATCCTTTACTCAGTCTTCTTTTATTTTCGCCGCCGTCTCTTAAGATGATCGTCATACCAACTATTAAAAACTTCCTCATACGACAAATCCGGTCACGCTCCCCGTCAAATTGAAATAAAAAAAGCCACGTCCCAGGAGCGAAATCAATCCTGAAGACGCGGCGTGTGCTTCACAGCCATAGGGATTATATGGATAATGATTACCATATTCCCGGTATCGCAACAACCCATTAGCCCTATAAACTTGCAATAGAGCCTCGACAAAAAAAGCTATGTCATGCCGTCATGTTTAGACAGACTTTGAAATAGGATTTTTATATACTAGGTTCAATCGTTCTCTCCAGAGGGGAGGGCAAACGTTCTGTCGTTCGAACCCGCTGGAAGGTGAAGCTGTGACTGTTTATGTCGATGTCATGTTTGTGCGGGAGCTGCTTGTTGACGGCAGCATTCTGCTGACGACCGCTTGGGTGCGTCATATCCGGGCACGTCCTTGGCGGGTGCTGACTGCAGCCAGCATTGGTGCTTGTTACGTTGTTCTTATGTTGTTTCCGCCCTTATCGTTTCTTTTTACGTTAGCGGTAAAAATACTGATTTCTCTCCTCATGTTATGGGTTGCGTTCGGCTTCTTCTCCATCCAGAACTTCTTCCGGAACATTGCAGCTTTCTACACCGTGAATTTTGTTGCGGCCGGGGCGATAATCGGTATTCATTACTTGCTGATGCAGGGTTCAGGCGAAGTATGGCGTACGATCACCTTTATAAATGGCGGTATGCAGGTCGAGCTGAAGATGGGCTTTATTTATGTGCTCGCTGCGTTTAGTATCGGCATTTACATATACCGCTCGGTTTATGTTCAGCGGCGCGAGAGGGAGCTGGTGAGGACCCATTTGGCCGAAGTGAAGATTCAAATCGGCAACCGGGAGCATACTTGCACCGGATTGATCGACACGGGCAACCAGCTGTACGATCCGCTGACACGGACGCCGGTTATGGTTGTGGAAGCAAACGTATGGCAAGATGATCTGCCGGAATCATGGCTGAAAAGCATTCGTGAATCGCAGGTAGATCGGCTAGTTGCCGGCCTTGGAGAGGAATCTTTTGCCTGGCAGGACCGCCTGCGACTTGTACCCTACAGAGGAATCAATCGCGGATCGCAATTTATGCTGGCACTAAAGCCGGATTTTGTTCAGATTGAGCGGGAAGGGCAAGTGTTCGTCTCTCGGAAGGTACTTGTCGGCATTGACGGCGGCAAGCTTTCGGCGGACAGCGCTTACCAAGCGATTATCCATCCGTCACTCGTTCAGAGCAGCCAATGATTGGATTAAGAAGACGAACGTTTACATCATTTTGGGGAGGGATGGGCCGGATGCTCGTCAAATGGAAATTAGTCCTGCAGTTATATTATTATCGTGTTTTGTTTTTATTCGGATTAAAAAGCGAAGAAATCTATTATATCGGCGGCAGCGAGGCGCTACCTCCGCCCCTTACCCGCGAAGAAGAAGAATACTTGCTCGATAAGCTTCCATCCGGCGATACGGCGATCCGCGCGATGCTGATTGAGCGCAACCTGCGACTTGTTGTGTACATTGCGCGAAAGTTCGAAAATACCGGCATTCATATCGAAGACTTGGTGTCCATAGGGGCTATCGGTCTCATCAAGGCCGTAAATACGTTTGATCCTGAGAAAAAAATCAAGCTCGCTACCTACGCATCCCGTTGTATCGAGAATGAAATTCTGATGTATCTGCGCCGCAACAGCAAGACGCGGACAGAGGTATCTTTTGACGAGCCGCTTAATATCGACTGGGATGGCAACGAGCTTCTGCTGTCTGACGTACTTGGCACGGAGAACGATACGATCTACCGGAATATCGAGGAGCAGGTTGACCGTAAATTGCTTCATAAAGCGCTTGATAAGCTGTCGGAGCGGGAGCGGATAATTATGGAGCTGCGCTTCGGGCTTGCAGACGGCGAGGAAAAAACCCAGAAGGATGTAGCCGATCTTCTCGGGATTTCCCAGTCCTATATTTCGCGCCTGGAAAAGCGGATTATTAAACGGCTTCGCAAGGAATTTAACAAAATGGTGTAATGTTATACCCATTTTCGGGGCAACAGATACCCCTATTTCGGAAGAATAAAATAGGGGTCCAGGGAGATAATGTACATTAATGTTTCTCCTTGGGAGGTAATCACGTTGACCCGAAATAAAGTCGAGATCTGTGGAGTGGATACCGCGAAACTGCCTGTCCTGACCAATGCCGAAATGCGGGAGTTGTTTACCGCACTACAAACCCAAAACGAATGGGCAGCCAGAGAGAAATTAGTTAACGGCAATTTAAGGCTGGTTCTAAGTGTGATTCAACGGTTTAATAACAGGGGAGAATTTGTGGACGACTTATTCCAGGTCGGCTGCATTGGACTTATGAAGGCGATCGATAATTTCGACCTTAGCCAAAACGTTAAGTTTTCCACCTATGCCGTGCCGATGATTATCGGTGAAATTCGCCGTTACTTGCGTGACAATAATCCGATCCGCGTATCGCGGAGCCTAAGGGATATTGCCTATAAAGCGCTGCAGGTTCGAGACAGCCTGACGAATCAAAATTCGCGTGAACCAACGATTTTTGAAATTTCCGAAGCGCTGAACGTACCGAAAGAAGATGTCGTATTCGCTCTTGACGCGATCCAAGATCCCGTCTCCTTATTTGAGCCGATCTATCATGATGGCGGAGACCCGATCTATGTGATGGACCAGATCAGCGACGACAAGAACAAGGATGTATCGTGGATCGAGGAAATTGCGCTTCGAGAAGCGATGCATAAGCTGAATGACCGCGAAAAAATGATTTTATCCATGCGTTTCTTTGAAGGAAAGACGCAAATGGAAGTAGCCGACGAAATCGGCATTTCACAGGCACAGGTATCCAGGCTCGAGAAATCGGCCATCCAACAAATGCAAAAGCATGTAAAAACTTGAGCGGCGCCGCAAGGCGCCGTTTTTTATGTGCGCAAAAAGACGAGCCTAACTTGTTTTTTTGCGGGAACAGGACATTTTGGGCGTTTTGTACATATAGATAAGTGAGGATGTTTATCCCTGTCAATATCAAGCGTAAACGACTGCACCGACGTTCTTATATTTAAGAAAAGTGGTGATGAGCATATGAAGATATCGGATTTCCAAACCAAGGATGTCATCAATATCGTGGACGGCAAGAAGCTTGGACAGATCAGCGATCTGGAGCTGGATCTCCGCCAAGGGCGCATCGATGCTATTGTTATTCCCCAATTCACAAGATTCCTGGGCATGTTCGGCAACGGAGGGACGGAGGTTGTTATCCCCTGGCGCAATATCGTGAAGATCGGGGCAGACGTTGTGCTCGTTCGGCTGGATGATTCCAGCAAGAAGTTGGAAGACGAAGATTTGCACGCGCGCACATAACAGGTTAAACTGCTTACAGAGGTGAGTGCCCGTATGGAATCGTTTAAATCTGTACTTACGGCGAAGGGACCTTCGCTTTTTTTATTGTCAACTTGGTTGGAGCAAAATGACCGGTTGACCGCCGGATTTACCGGCAGGAACGGCGGCGTAAGCGAGCGGCCATGGTCGTCGCTGAACGTTGGCCTGCACGTGGGAGATTCGGATGAAGACGTTGTGCGCAACCGTCAGCTTATTGCGGAAGCGATCGGCTGGCCTTTTGAAGCATGGACTTGCGGGGAGCAGGTGCATGGCTGCGACGTTTTCCAGGTGACCGCAACCGAGCGGGGGAAAGGCAGATTATCGCGCGATTCGGCAATTCCCGATACGGACGGTCTTATGACGGATATCCCGGGCGTGCTGCTGGCGTCCTTTTACGCCGATTGCGTACCGCTTTATTTCTACGATCCGAATCATCAGGCAGTAGCATTGGCTCATGCAGGCTGGAAAGGGACGGTTCAGCAAATTGCGGCCAAGACGATCGAAGCAATGGGACAGCAGTACGGAACGAAGCCCGAAGAACTGCTGTGCGCTATTGGTCCGTCGATCAGCGACTGCTGCTACGAGGTGGACGGTTTTGTCATTGATAAGCTTCAGCCGGTTGTAGATAGGCTTGCGAAGAAGCTGAATTCGAGCCCTGATCTGATGATGACATTGGTGGAAAACGGTAAAGCTATGGTAAACTTAAAACAAATTAACCGACATATTATGCTTGAAGCAGGAATTTTGCCGATTCATATCGAATTATCCGAGTGGTGCACGGGATGCAGCACGGATCAATTTTTCTCCCACCGGAAGGAAGGCGGCAAAACGGGCCGTATGGCCAGCTGGATCGGTATCCGGGAAAGGTGAACGAATGACGACTACAATCAAAGAAGCATTGCAGGTAAGAATCGAAGAAGTGGAGCGCCGGGTTGTTGCAGCCTGCGAGCTAAGCGGCCGCAGCCGCGAGGAACTAAATATTATTGCGGTAACGAAATACGTGTCGCTTGAAACGGCGCAGGCTGCTCATCAACTTGGTCTCCGGCATCTTGGCGAGAACCGCTGGCAGGATGCTAAAGAAAAATGGGAAGCCATAAGCGGCAGTGCAATGGGTGAAGACGGCGGACAAGCAGTCTGGCATTTCATCGGATCGCTGCAGACGAACAAAGTGAAAGACGTCATAGGCAAATTTACATACATACATTCGCTGGATCGTCTGTCTTTGGCGCAGGCGATTGACAAACGGGCTTCCCAGCTTGGTCTCACCGTTCCTTGTTTTGTTCAGGTTAACGTATCGGGCGAACAATCCAAGCATGGTCTTGACCCGGAACAACTGCCGGCATTTCTTGAAGAGCTTAAGGAATTATCATCGCTGCGCATTATCGGCCTTATGACGATGGCACCTTACGAGACGGAAGCAGAAGAGACAAGACCTATATTTCGCTCTTTGCGCAAGCTAAGAGACGAGATGAACGAGCGTGCAATCCTCCCGGAATCGATGACGGAATTGTCCATGGGCATGTCGGGTGATTTCGAGGTAGCGATAGAGGAAGGCGCAACCTGGATCCGCTTAGGAACGATACTAGTAGGAAAAGAGGGATAACGATGAGTGTCATGAACCGATTTATGAACTTTCTTGGTCTTCAGGAAGAAGAAGAAGTAATCGAGCGCGAAAGAGTAGCGCAGCAGCAACCGGAAGAACAGGAAGTTGAAACTTCTCCGTTCGAAGCACGTAGAAACTCCAAAGGCGGCAATAACAACAATATCGTGAGCATTCATACGCAAAAGAGCGTACGCGTCGTCTTAAGCGAACCGCGTTCTTACGATGAAGCGCAGGATATTGCCGACCATCTGCGTTCGCGCCGGGCGGTTATCGTGAATCTGCAGCGTGTGCGTACGGATTTGGCTGTACGGATTGTTGATTTTTTAAGCGGCACGGTCTATGCGCTTAACGGCCACATTTCGAAGCTTGGGCCAAACATCTTCCTGTGCACACCGGATTCTGTAGAAATTCAAGGCGCCATTACCGAAATGCTGGCAGAGGATATTGATTACAATAAGATGAGGTGACCTTGAGTTGAGTGTTTATTCTTTGATTATGAACATCCAGAACATTTACAGCTTTATGATTATCGGCTACGTATTGTTGTCCTGGCTGCCAAATGCGCGTGAAAGCTTTATCGGTGTATTTCTGGGCCGGCTGGTAGAACCGTATCTCGGAATTTTCCGCAGATTCATTCCACCGATCGGCGGTATGCTTGATATTTCGCCGATTATTGCCATTTTTGCATTGCGCTTTATCGCTTACGGCCTCTACGCGGTTGTCGATTTCATTGTGAACATGTTCTAGAGGAAGGACAGCTAATGAAGCCAACAGTATACGAACATTTCCATCCGGATGAGAAGCCATTTGTCGACCGGGCGTTGGAGTGGGTTGAACGGTCCGCGCAGCTGCATGAGCTGAAGCGGACCGATTTTTTAGATCCGAGGCAGGCTCAGATCCTGCAGATGCTGGCGAACCGGAATCCGGATGTCAAGCTTAGACTTGCCGGAGGGTATCCCGAAGCTGAACGCTGCAGAGCGATTATTGGCCCGGAATACCGCTACTTGGACGATGAACCAATTGGTTTGTCCGTTCTCGCCGTAACCGGCGGAGGTAGTGAGCTTGATCACGGCGATTACCTGGGCGCATTGCTCGGACTCGGCGTCAAACGTGATCGAATTGGAGATATTCATGTTCATGAGGACTATTCGCATATAATTGTTTTGGACGAAATTGCCGATTACTTAAATGTACACTTAAGACAAGTGCATCGTGCGAGCGTACTTACGGAAATAATTCCCATCTCTGAGCTTAAGCCCGTTGTACCTGCCCTTCAAGAAATGTCCTTCACGGTCGCGTCGATGCGGCTGGATGGAATCGCTAGTGACGTCTACAGGATCAGCCGGACGAAGATCTTAGATCCGATCCGCGCAGGCAGATGCAGAGTGAACTGGAAGACAGCCGAGAATCCGTCCGAGCAGCTGAAAATGGGAGATGTCGTCTCCTTTAAAGGGCTAGGCAGATTTAAGGTTATGGAAGTTGATGGCATGACAAAAAAGGGAAGAATTCGCGTCAAGGTAGGTAAATTTATTTAATCCGTTGCAGGATTTTGGAAACAACTGTCGAATCCAAATTCACAACGATTATTCCGAGTACATCCGCGATTGCGGCAAATACGTTGAGGAGGTGCGCCAATGCCGTTGACGCCATTGGACATACATAACAAGGAATTTGGACGAAGATTACGCGGGTATGACGAGGATGAGGTCAACGAATTCCTTGACCAGGTTATCAAAGATTATGAATCCATTATTCGTGAGAACAAAGAGCTGCAGAATCAGATTCTTGGTCTTCAAGAAAGACTGAATCATTTCTCGAATATTGAAGAGACGCTCAGCAAGACGATTATCGTTGCGCAAGAAGCGGCTGATGAAGTAAGAAACAACGCGAAGAAGGAAGCCCAGCTCATTATCAAGGAGTCGGAGAAAAATGCCGACCGTATTATTAACGAGTCGCTGGCCAAATCCCGCAAAGTATCGCTTGAAGTGGAAGAGCTTAAGAAGCAGGCATCGATTTATCGCGCACGCTTCCGTACTTTAATTGAAGCACAGCTTGAGCTGCTTAGCCAAGACGGCTGGGATTCGCTGGATTCGTCGGCTCCGCAACTTTCCCATTCCTCGCAATCTTCGCATGCTTCGTCTTCCGTAACCCATTTATCGGCGGAGCAATTTCAGCGCGGATAGGCATTTGTCATTTGACAACCGCACTGCGATAAGCTATAAATAGAATTAATTGCATGATAGTTGATTGGAACTTCATTGACGAGAACGAGTACGATTCCAAGTTCGTTCACCAGAGAGCCGTTGATTGCTGAGAAACGGCGTTCGAACCGATTCGGAAAATCATCTCCGAGAAGCAGTGCTGAACATGTGATCCTGTCGGATCCGTTATTAAGGACTGACGACTTGTCCCCCGTTACAGGGACCGCGAATTTACGCAATTCGCGCCAAGGTGCCGCATCCGGTTGATTTTTAGCTGCTGGTTTGCGGAACAAGGGTGGTAACGCGAGCGCAGCCTCGTCCCTTTTACAGGGACGGGGCTTTTATTTATTTTCAGGAGGTAATTATGATGCAACGTGTAGACGTCAAAGAAAAAGCAAGAGCCCGCGAATTGCGCGTACTGAAGCAATGGGCAGAGAACGATACGTTCAAACAATCCATCGAGAACCGCGCCGGCAAGCCAAACTATGTATTTTATGAAGGTCCTCCGACCGCAAACGGCGCGCCTCATATCGGTCACGTATTGGGCCGTGTAATCAAGGACTTTATCGGCCGTTACAAAACCATGTCCGGCTACCGCGTAGTCCGTAAAGCAGGCTGGGATACGCATGGTCTTCCGGTAGAGCTTGGCGTAGAGAAGCAACTCGGCATCTCCGGTAAGCAAGAGATCGAAAAATACGGCGTTGAGGAATTCATCAAGAAATGCAAAGACAGCGTATTTGTCTACGAGAAGCAATGGCGCGAGCTTACGGAAGCTATCGCGTATTGGACGGATCTTGATAACCCGTATATCACGCTTAAGAACGAGTACATCGAGAGCGTATGGCATATCCTCTCGACGATCCACAGCAAAGGGCTGCTCTATCGCGGTCACCGCGTAAGCCCGTATTGCCCATGCTGCCAGACTACGCTCAGCTCGCATGAGGTTGCGCAAGGCTACGAAGACGTGAAGGATCTTTCCGCAACGGTAAAATTCAAGCTCGCGAACGGCGAATCCATTCTCGCGTGGACGACAACGCCTTGGACGCTGCCGGCTAACGTGGCATTAGCGGTAAATCCGGAGCTGGATTACATCCGCGCCTCCAAGGACGGCGAAGTCTACATCGTTGCTCAAAACCTGGCGGAGAGCGTGCTTAAAGAAGGTTACGAGACGCTTTCGACGGTTAAGGGCTCCGAGCTGGTAGGCCTTTCCTATGAGCCTCCGTTCCGCTATGTGCCTATCGAGCATGGTCACGTTGTAATCCCCGGCGATTTCGTCAGCGACACGAGCGGTACGGGTATCGTTCATATCGCGCCTGCCCACGGTGAGGATGACTATAAAGTTTCCCGTCAGAACGGCATCAGCATGCTGAGCGTCGTGAACAACGCGGGCCGCTATATTGACGAAGTAACCGATCTTGCCGGCCGTTTCGTAAAAGACTGCGATGTCGACATTGTCAAAATGCTCAGCGAACGCGGCTTGCTCTTCTCCAAAGAGCGTTACGAGCATAGCTATCCGTTCTGCTGGCGTTGCAAATCGCCGCTTCTGTACTACGCGACGGAAAGCTGGTTCATCGAAACAACAAAGGTGAAAGAGCAATTGATCGCTAACAATAGCACGGTTGACTGGTATCCTGGCCATATCCGCGAAGGCCGCTTCGGCAAGTTCCTGGAGGATCTGGTGGACTGGAATATCAGCCGTAACCGTTACTGGGGAACACCCCTTAATGTTTGGGTATGCGAAGCAACGGGCAAAGAATATGCACCAAGCAGCATTGCCGACCTGCGCGAGCGCGCCGTAGAATTCGTTCCGGAGGATATCGAGCTTCACAAGCCTTACGTGGACGCAATCAAGCTGAAATCGCCATTCCAGGAAGGCGCAGTCATGACCCGTACATCGGAGGTTATCGACGTATGGTTTGACAGCGGCTCGATGCCATTCGCGCAGCAACATCATCCTTTCGAGAATGCGGAAGAATTCGCTGAGCAATATCCGGCGGACATGATCTGCGAAGGCATCGACCAGACGCGCGGCTGGTTCTTCAGCTTGCTGGCGGTATCGACGCTGTACAACGGCAAAGCTCCTTACAAGGCCGTAATCTCGACTGGCCATATTCTGGATGAGAACGGGCAAAAGATGTCCAAATCCAAAGGCAACGTTATCGACCCTTGGGAAATCATCAACGAGTACGGCACGGATGCCTTCCGTTGGGCGCTTCTTGCGGACAGCGCGCCATGGAACAGCAAACGTTTCTCGCGCGGCATCGTAGGCGAAGCGAAATCGAAAGTAATCGATACGATCGTAAATACTCACGCCTTCTATGCGCTGTATGCATCCATCGACGGCTTTAACCCGGCTGATCACGAAGAACGGCCTTCCGCAAGCAAGCTTGACCGCTGGATCGTATCCCGCCTGAACAGCTTGATCAAGACGGTAGTGAAAGGGCTTGAAGTGAACGACTTCCTGAACCCTGCAAAAGCTATCGAAGTTTTTGTCGATGAGCTGAGCAACTGGTACATCCGCCGTTCGCGCGACCGTTTCTGGGGCAGCGGCCTGACGGAAGACAAAGTGACAGCTTACCAGACTCTGCGCCATGTCCTGCTGACGCTTTCCCGTGTCATTGCTCCTTACGCTCCGCTGCTCGCGGAAGACGTATACGGCAATCTGGGCGGCGAGTCCAGCGTTCACTTGGCAGACTACCCGGTTGCGGACGAATCGGCGATCGACGAGACGCTGGAGCGCGATATGGATAGCGCGAAGCAAATCGTAGAGCTTGCCCGCAACGTGCGCAACGAGACGGGGATCAAGACTCGTCAGCCATTGTCCGAGCTGATCGTATCGCTTGACCGTGATTTTGCGGTAACGGAATATGAGGACATCATTAAGGACGAGATCAATGTGAAATCCATTGTGGTTCAAAATAGCGACAGCGGTTTTGTAGATTTCAGCCTTAAGCTGAACCTCAAAGTCGCAGGCAAAAAATACGGCAAGCATGTTGGACCAATCCAAGGCTACCTGAAAGGTCTGGCACCCGAGGCGACGCGCGAAGCAGTCACTTCCGGCAGCCTGGTATTCACGTCGGCGGAAGGCGAAGCGATTACGGTGACTACGGAAGAGCTGCTCGTAGAGAAGCAAGCGAAATCGGGCTTTGCATCGGCTTCCGCTAACGGCCTGACCGTTGCGCTTAACACGGATATTACGCCTGAGCTGGAGCAGGAAGGCTGGGTTCGCGAAGTGATCCGTGCCGTTCAGGATACGCGCAAAAAGCTTGATCTGCCGATCGAGAAACGCATCGATCTTGTTCTCGACGTAGATGCCGGGCTGCAAGCCGCACTCGAGACGTTCAGCAACGTGCTCAATGAGAATGTCCTGTTGAACAGCGTTTCTTATGAAAAAGCAGACGGTATGGAACGCGTGCAGCTTGGAGAGAAGGAAATCGGTATTCTTGTCCGCGTTTAGGCATATAGACGCCAGGGATCGGGATATAGTATAAGGAGCATGGCCACAAAAAAACGAGAGCCTTCATGGCAAGGCCTCGTTTTTTTCTTCCCGGAAGCGGATGGATAATGCAAAGGGGGACGCTGCATGGTCCGAGTAAAACTGGATAACGACCTGGAGAAAGACCGCAAGGATAAGAATGACGACGGAACGATGGAACATACATTAAGCAGACTGGACATGCGATTAAGCAAAATCGCTACCGACATGGAACGGACTCAAATCGCGGATTACGTGGATTTGCTCAATCATCCGCTCCGGCTTATGTGGCGCAATTTGCTTGGCGGCCTCTCACGAGGCGTCGGAATCGCGATTGGATTTACGTTCTTTGCAGCTACCATTCTGTATGTGCTGCGGATTATCGGTGCGCTTAATCTGCCAATCATCGGCGATTACATAGCAGATATCGTACGCGTCGTACAAATCCAGCTGGAGGGCAAAATTTATTGAAAAAAGGCGGGAGGTGCATCGCACCTTCCGCCTTTTTGTCATTCCTGCTCTAGTTCGTGATCGCCTTCTTCATGATCCATATATTGCTTGTAATGCCGGTTGCGAATAACGGAAACATGGTTGCCTGTAATATCCGTCGCGACAAAGCTTTCGTAGGATTCAACAAACCCGTCGTTCTCGTCCGCTTCGATCCCGATGTGGTCATAATCGTCGACATTGTTGTTCTCCGAGAAAGCCGGAGATTCCGAAGTTCCCCATTGCTCAACAATTTGCCAGGCGTCTTCGCCGTCAAAGCCGTTGTAATCATCGTCATCGCGGCTGGATCTTCCGAAAGGAGGGGCGAGGAAATCCTCTTCCGCAGGCTGGCGGTGGGAAGTCTCCTGCCGCGGCGCATGTTCCACGCAGTACAGGGAATCGGGAAGAGCTTCCAGGCGCTCGTCGGGAATCGGCTTGCCGCAGGCACGGCATTGACCGTAAGTCCCGTTATCCATAGCTTCAAGCGCTTGGGAAATACGAGTCAAGTGAAGATCCTCGTTTTCGAGTAAAGCCAGATCCTTGGAGCGTTCGAAAAGTTCGGTCCCAAGATCCGCCGGATGATTATCTATTGGGGAGAGCTCGCCGGTATTATCACGCAGCGAAGAGGCGAGTCCGTTATGTTCGTTGTGGGATTGACGTTCCTCGATTTCCCGTTTCTCCGCTTCAAGCCGGCTTCGAAGCTGTGCAAGCTGTGTTGCATTCGGCATCGGGTTGCACCTTCCTTAGATGAGATAGGTAAGACGTTACATATCTAAGCTATAGTTTTCGCAAACCGGCTTTTTTTATAAAGGACTTCTTTGGAAAGGGGACTACTGGCTCAGATGCGGGCCATTATGCTACAATACAGTAGTTTGGTACAAACTAGGAGGGATACGATGCGTTTTTATTATTACTGGATCGCGATAGCAGCATTTTTGCTGGACTTGATCACCAAAAAAATCATTGCGGCTCAGCTTGAAATCGGTGAGCAAATCAGCGTGATCGGCAATTTCTTTCTTATTACCTCGTATCGGAACCGCGGCGCGGCATTCAGCATTTTGCAGGAACAGCGGGTGTTTTTCATCATCATCACTGTTCTTATTGTCAGTGCAATTATCTGGTATATCCAGGCCTCCAGAAAATCAGGCAAAGTATGGCTTTTGACCGGGCTTGGCCTCGTGCTGGGCGGAGCGATCGGCAACTTCCTTGACCGTGCGATCGCAGGAGAAGTGGTTGATTTTCTGATGTTTAATTTCGGCAGCTATACGTTCCCGATCTTTAACATAGCGGATTCCGCTATTTGCGTAGGCGTAGCATGCATTTTAATTGATACCTTGCTGAATTCGAAGGAAGATTCGAAACGAATCGGCAACAGAGAGGATAAGGACCAAAACGAGCATGAGCAGCAACCTGTTTAATGAAAACGAAGAATTGTTGGAATTTGAAGCAGCCCCGGAGCAGGCAGGAGAACGAATCGATAAATTCGTAACGGACAGCCTTAACGAGGACTCCATCTCGCGCACGCAAGTGCAGGAATGGATCAAATCGGGTGCTGTACTTGTCAACCAGAATACCGTAAAACCGAACTACAAGCTGTCTTCCGGCGATCAAGTGGCCATTCGCGTGCCGGAGCCGGAGGATGCGGCAATCTTAGCCGAAGATATTCCTCTGGATATCGTGTACGAGGATGCTGACGTTATCGTCATTAACAAACCAAGAGGCATGGTTGTCCATCCGGCACCGGGACATTCCTCCGGAACGGTCGTAAACGCCTTGATGCATCATTGCAAAGATCTGTCAGGCATTAACGGCGTGCTTCGCCCAGGCATCGTGCATCGTATCGACAAAGACACATCCGGACTCTTGATGGCGGCCAAAAATGATCTCGCTCACGTTTCCTTAGCCGAGCAGTTAAAGGATCATTCCGTCTCGCGCAAATACATTGCGCTTGTACACGGCAATTTGCCGCATGACCAAGGCACGATTGATGCCCCGATCGGCCGCGACCAGAACGATCGGAAGCTGTTTACGGTCACCGACCGCAACAGCAAGCATGCCGTCACCCATTTCGTAGTGCTCGAGCGTATTGCTGACGACTACACGATTGTAGAGCTGCAGCTGGAGACAGGACGCACGCATCAGATTCGCGTCCATATGAAATATATCGGTTATCCGCTTGCGGGAGACCCGATGTACGGCCGCAACAAGACGGTGGCACTCAAAGGACAAGCGCTGCATGCGGCGGTTCTCGGCTTCAAGCATCCGCGGACCGGAGAATTTCTGGAGTTCGAAGCGCCGATTCCTGCCGACATGGAGCATGTGATTAATTCTCTGCGCCTTCGTTAATAAGCAGGGACATGCGAAAAATGCAAACTTTTCAGCAAATTATTCATTATTTGATTGCGGAAAGTAAGCTATTCTAAGAAACGATGCTTCACAATAAATAGCCATCAAAAACATGGACTCTGTTCAAAGGCATGTGCTACAATGTTCGGGAAAAAGAGGCTTGTTTTAATGAACAGTTGCTGGTGATGAAGGAGAGACGAAAAGCTATGCAAAACATGGAACAAACAATGGAAGTTATCAATTACATCAAGAACGGCAAGAAAGTTACGCCGGTGAAGGTATACTTCAAAGGCAAAATTGCTTCGGCTAACGCTGAGGTTAAAGTATTCGATTTCGGTGACGGCGGCGTGTTGTTCGGCGATTGGGCGGAAGTTCAGGCGTTGCTGGAAAACGAGAAAGCTAATATCGAATATTACGAAGTTGAGAACGATCGTCGCAACTCCGCGATTCCGATGCTCGATCTTAAAGGCATTAACGCCCGCATCGAGCCAGGCGCGGTTATTCGCGACAAAGTCGAAATCGGCAACAATGCGGTTATCATGATGGGCGCTACGATTAACATCGGCTGCTCGATCGGTGAAGGAACAATGATCGACATGAACGCAACGCTTGGCGGACGCGTGCAAGTCGGCAAAATGTGTCATGTTGGCGCAGGCGCAGTATTGGCTGGCGTTATCGAGCCGCCATCCGCTCTGCCGGTTGTTATCGAAGACGACGTTGTCATCGGCGCTAACGCGGTTGTGCTTGAAGGCGTTCGCGTTGGCAAAGGCGCCGTTATCGCAGCTGGTGCCATTGTTATCGAAGACGTGCCTGAAAATGCGGTTGTTGCGGGCGTCCCTGCTCGCATCATCAAGATGGTTGACGAGAAAACGAAGTCCAAGACGATTATCGTTGAAGGCCTTCGCGATTTGAAATAATAAGATTTGCAGCGCGCGCCATCTATGTGGCGCGTGTTTCCTTGTTAGGCGAGGCTGACGGACAATTGTGTTGGCCCTTGCATGCTGCAGGAGGGGGTTGATCGAAATGAGCAAGTTTGTGGAGCTAAGGCGGAAGTTTCACCTGATTCCCGAGCCGGGCTTTCAAGAGTTTAAGACGCAAGCCATGTTGCTCGAGTATATAGACGGATTGCCGCAAGAAAGGCTGGAAGTGCGAACCTGGCGTACCGGCATCTTGGTTCGGGTAAAAGGCCTGGTCGGCGAGCGTTGTTTAGGTTACCGGGCAGATATGGACGGACTGCCTATTGAAGAAGATACGGGATACGAGTTCCGTTCCACGCACCCGGGTTATATGCATGCTTGCGGGCATGATCTGCATATGGCCATTGGTCTTGGGGTGTTGACGGCAATCGTAGAGCAGCCGATCAATGACGATGTTTTATTCGTGTTTCAACCTGCGGAAGAGGGACCGGGCGGGGCTTTGCCGATGCTGCAAAGCGAAGAATTCAAAGAGTGGAAGCCGGATTTCATGATGGCGCTGCACATCGCTCCGGAATACCCGGTAGGCACCATCGCTACGCGTCCGGGTATTTTATTCGCTAATACGTCGGAACTGTTTATCGATATCATCGGCAAAGGCGGCCACGCGGCGTATCCGCACCGTGCCAACGATATGATCGTTGCTGGAGCGAGCCTTATCATGCAGCTGCAGTCGATTGTCTCGCGCAACGTGGATCCGCTCGACTCGGTTGTTGTGACGTTGGGCAAGATCGAAGGCGGCACGAAGCAGAACATTATCGCGGAACGGGTACGCCTCGAGGGTACGATCAGAACCTTGAGCGCCAAATCTATGAGCGATGTAAAAGCTCGGATCGAGTCTCTGCTGGACGGGCTTAAAGTCAGCTTTGGCTGCCAGACCGAGCTTGACTACGGCTCGAATTATTATCAGGTTTATAATAATGAACAAGAAGCCGAGCGTTTTATGGATTGGGTTCGTGCTTTTGACGGCGTACAGCTCATCGAATGCACCGAAGCAATGACCGGAGAGGATTTCGGGTATTTCCTTCAAGATATTCCGGGCCTAATGTTCTGGCTTGGCGTAGATACGCCGTTTGGCCTGCATCATGCCAAGCTGGAACCGCAGGAGGACGCGATCGGAGTTGCGATCGAGGTTGTATCGAATTATTTGCGGCATCGTTCATCTTAAATAAAAAGCTGCTTTGCGCATGGACGCAAGGCAGCTTTTTTGTAAAGCGGGCCGATTAAAGACCTTCTGCAAAGGAATGAATGCGGTCCATGGCTTCTTGAAGTACTTCCATGGAGCAAGCGTACGAAATACGAATGTAATTGTCGCCGTAAGGAGCAAACGCGGCACCAGGCACAACCGCAACCCGTTTCTCTTCGAGCAGGCGGTGCGCGAAGGTCGTGGAGTCAAGCCCAAACTTCTCAACTGAAGGGAAGATGTAGAAAGCTCCGTTTGGCTTCACGACATCGAATCCTGCCGCTACCAGACGTTCGTAAGCATAATCGCGGCGACGTGCGTATTCGTCCCTCATCGGCAGAGCGTCATCGATGCCGACGGTTAAGGCTTCTACCGCTGCGGCTTGGCTGACCGAGCTTGCGCAGGTTACGTTGTATTGATGTACCTTTACAATGTGCTTTGCCAAATAAGCCGGCGCGAACAGCAGTCCAACGCGCCATCCGGTCATGGAATGCGATTTGGACAATCCGTTGATAACGATTGTCTTATCGCGCAAGCCCGGAAGTGCCGCTATGGAAGAATGGGTCCCGTCGAATACGAGCTCGCTGTAAATCTCATCGGACAAGACGAACAGCTCGCGCTCCCGCACCAGGGCGGCAATCTCTTTAAGCTCGTCCAGCGATAGCGTGCAGCCTGTCGGATTCGAAGGCGAGGCCAGCACGATGCAGCGCGTACGCTCCGTCAAATGAGCCTTGATCAATTCTGCCGTTAATTTGAATCCGTTGCCGGTTGTATCGACATGCACAGGTTTAGCGCCGCACATGCGGATAATCGGTTCATAGCCCGGATAGATTGGACCTGGCAGCAGTACCTCGTTGCCTTCCTCCAATATCGTCCGGAACGCAACGTCAATCGCTTCGCTCGCGCCGACCGTAACGATAACCTCTTCGGAAGGATCATAAGTCAGCCCGTATTTGCGCTGCATAAAATTCGCTGCTGCTTTTCGCAATTGCAGTGTCCCTGCATTAGGGGTATATACCGTTTCCCCGTTGTCGATCGCATGCTTGGCTGCTTCGAGAATATGCTTGGGTGTCGGGAAGTCCGGCTGCCCGATTGTAAGGGACAGTACTCCTTCGTACTGACTAACCTTGTTCGCCATTTTCCGGATGCCGGAAACTTCGATACCGCGGACATCCGCTCTAATTAAACGTTCCATGCTTGCTTTCACCTTTCCCGTCTATGTAAGTTATGGATGGTACTCATCTTAACATAAAGGGCTGGGCACTTCGAGAGGGATAGGGAGCACATATCATGAATCATAAAATGTCCCAGTAATAAAACGAACGAACGAGCGGATGATAAGGTGCAAGCACATTCTTTATTCCTTTTATCCCTATAGATAAATACAAACGGAGCTATTCGAATGATTCTTGAAAAGCGTAGTTTATGCTTCCGAAGTAGCTTTCTTTCAGAAAGCTTTTAGCCCGCCTTTGCCCTTGGGATTGATATCACTTTAAATTGTTCAAAGGAATCCCCGAGCAACGGCGGTTGAAAGAACATTCGATTGCGTAGTTTGCTGTTTAACTGCCACCACCCCTTGACATCTTTTGCAGGGCGCGGTACAATTCCTTTGATATATGGCAGTACCTTTAAATCAGCCCCGTGAGGCTGGCAAGGTAGCGTGAATAACAGATCTGCCACACTTAGAACAGGGCCTTAGTCTAACCGTATCCTGCTGGGATAGCGGAGGTTAAGTCGACCCTCTATGTGTGGCTGGTCTCAGGCTCCTTGCGTTGTTGGCAAGGAGCCTTTTTTCGTCTCCATGCCAACAGGCGCGATTGATTATCCGAGAGCGAAGGAGGCGGTAACGGTGGAAGAAGAGCATCTGGTCATTATGGACGAGACAGCGATCCGAAGAGCACTCACGAGAATTGCGCACGAGATCGTGGAGAAGAACAAAGGCATTGATAACTGTGTTCTGATTGGCATTCGCACAAGAGGGATTTACTTGGCAAGAAGAATTGCGGATCGCATTCAGGATATCGAAGGCAAGCCGGTTGAAGTGCGAGAGCTCGACATCACCTCTTACCGGGATGACCGCAAAGCAGCATCTGTGGACATACGCGTGGAACTGGCTGCGGTAATCGGCGATCTGAATGGCGAGCAGTTCTCCGCACATGATAAGAAAGTTATCCTTTGCGACGATGTTCTCTTTACCGGACGCACGATCCGTGCGGCAATGGATGCCCTGATGGACTGCGGAAGACCGGAAAGCATCCAGCTAGCTGTCCTGGTGGACAGAGGACACAGAGAGCTCCCGATCCGGCCTGATTACGTAGGCAAAAACGTACCGACCTCCAAGCAAGAGCAAATTGACGTCTCGTTAACGGAAATCGATCTGAAGGACCAAGTCATGATCATACACCAGAGGGGGCAGGTCTGATGACGACGATGACACAACTTAAACAACGCAGTTTGCTTGGACTTAAAGATCTCAGCAAAGAAGAAATTGAATCGATTTTGGATCGCGCGGCTTACTGGGAGCAGCACGCGAGCAAAGTGCACAATGTGATGCAGGGTAAATTCGCGGCGAACATGTTCTTCGAGAACAGCACAAGAACTCGCTTCTCCTTCGAAGTAGCGGAGAAACGCCTCGGAGCGGAAGTGCTGAACTTCTCGGCTGCCGTATCCAGCGTTCAGAAGGGCGAATCGATCTACGACACGGTCCGCACGCTTGAATCGATGGGTATCGACGTCGGGATTATCCGTCTCAAGCCAATCGGCGTTCTTGCCGAGCTGGCAACAAAAATCCAAGTGCCGCTTATTAACGCAGGCGACGGCAATAACGAGCATCCGACACAGGCTCTGCTCGACTTATATACAATGCGCAAGCATTTCGGCAATCTGAACGGTCTGACCGTATCGATCATCGGTGACGTTCTTCACAGCCGCGTAGCACGCTCCAATCTGTGGGCGCTCCGTAAGTTTGGCGCGAAGGTTCAATTCTGCTCGCCAAGCAACATGACCGCGCCTGAGCTTGATGTACCTTACGTAACAATGGATGAAGCGCTGAAAGCCGACGTCGTTATGATGCTTCGGGTACAGCTCGAGCGTCATGAGAGCGGCATGCTGAACTCGGCAGAGGCTTACCGCGAGCAGTTCGGCTTGACGGTCGAGCGCGCAAGCCGGATCGCAGAGCACGCCATCATCATGCATCCGGCTCCAATCAACCGCGGCGTTGAGATAGACGATGAGCTGGTGGAACATCCGCAATCGCGCATATTCCCGCAAATGGCTAACGGCGTACCGATTCGGATGGCGGTTGTAGAACGGGCACTGAGCTAACACGAATAAATTCCGGAAGGTGAACAAAACAATGTCAGTATGGATTATTAACGGTAGCGTATGGGATAAAGCTTCTGGAAGCTTGCAAAAGAAACATATTCGCCTCGAAGGCGAACAAATCGCGGAGATCGTTGACGGCTCGGCAGCACCGGACACAGGCTCCGCGGAAGTAATCGACGCAGCAGGCAAGCTCGTATCGGCGGGCTTCATCGATATGCACGTCCACCTTCGCGACCCGGGCTTCGAATATAAAGAAGACATCGCGACAGGCACAAGATCGGCAGCAAAAGGCGGCTTTACGACAATCGCATGCATGCCGAATACCCGCCCTTCGGTAGATACAGCTGAGACGGTGAAATACATTTTGGACAAAAATGCGGCGGAAGGCGTTGTAAAGGTTCTTCCTTACGCTGCCATCACGCAAAACCAGCTGGGCCGCGAACTGACAGACTTCGCCGCTTTGAAGGAAGCGGGAGCAATCGGCTTCACGGATGACGGCGTGGGCGTACAAAGCGCGCAAATGATGAAGGATGCGATGGCGCTGGCGCAATCGATGAATATGCCGATCATCGCGCACTGCGAAGACAACACGCTGGTTGAAGGCTTGTATGTCAGCGAGGGCTCCTTCTCCCGCAAGCATGGGCTGAAAGGCATTCCGAACGAATCGGAAGCCATCCATGTCGGCCGCGACGTTCTTCTCTCCGAAGCAACGGGCGCGCACTACCATGTGTGTCATGTCAGCACCGAGCAATCGGTTCGCCTGATCCGCCTTGCGAAGCAGATCGGCGTACGGGTAACGGCTGAGGTTTGCCCGCATCACCTGGTTCTGTCCGACGAAGATATCCCGGGCTTTGACTCGAACTGGAAAATGAACCCGCCGCTGCGCACCCCACGCGACGTAGAAGCGGTTATCGAAGCGCTGGAGGACGGCACGATCGACATGATCGTTACCGACCACGCACCGCATAGCGCGGAAGAGAAAGCGCGCGGGATGCAGCTTGCGCCATTCGGCATCGTGGGCTTCGAGACAGCGTTCCCGCTGCTCTACACGAAGTTCGTGCAAACAGGCAAATGGACGCTTGGCTTCCTGCTTGACCGCATGACAGCCGACCCGGCCCGCGTGTTCGGCCTGCCTACCGGCCGCATTGAAGCGGGAGCGCCTGCCGACCTGACTATCGTCGATCTGGATAGCGAGCGTGCGGTAGATCCGTCTGCATTCGCATCGAAGAGCAATAACACGCCATTTGGCGGATGGAAGCTGCAAGGCTGGCCAGTGGCTACAATCGTTGACGGCAAGATCGTATACAACGAATCCGCTAACTAATAGAACATACGAAGACCTGATGAGGAGTGATACGGATGCAAGCAAGATTATTGTTGGAAGACGGAACGTTGTTTACCGGACAATCTTTCGGCGCGGAAACGCAAACGTTCGGAGAGGTTGTTTTTAATACAGGGATTACGGGGTACCAGGAAGTATTGTCCGATCCGTCCTACTGTGGACAAATCGTATCGATGACTTATCCGCTGATTGGCAACTACGGCATTTCGCGCGATGACTTCGAGTCGATCCGCCCAAGCATTCACGGGTTTGTTGTACGCCGCTATGAACCGGTGCCAAGCAACTGGCGCGCGCAATATTCGCTCGGCGACCTGCTGAAGGAATACAACATTCCGGGTATCACAGGCATCGATACTCGCATGTTGACTCGTATTCTCCGTCAGCACGGTACAATGAAAGGCATTCTGACAACCGGCACCGAACGCGTGGAAGAGCTTCAGGAACGTCTTGGCGGCATTCAGCTGATGACGGATCAAGTTGCCCGCACATCCACGAAGTCGGTCTTCTCCAGCCCGGGCTTTGGTCCTCGCATCGTGCTTGTAGACTTTGGAGCAAAGAGCGGTATTCTCCGCGAGCTGACGCAGCGCGGCTGCGACGTAGTGGTTGTTCCTCATAACACAACTGCGGAGGAGATTCGCAAATTGGCACCGGACGGCATTCAGCTCTCCAACGGCCCTGGGGATCCGAAAGACGTTCCTTACGCGGTTCAAATGATCAAAGATCTGCTCGGCGAGATTCCGATTTTCGGCATCTGCCTTGGTCATCAGCTGTTCGCTCTGGCTTGCGGCGCGGATACGACAAGGCTTAAATTCGGCCACCGCGGAGGCAATCATCCGGTTAAAGAACTGGCAACCGGACGCTGCTACGTAACTTCGCAGAACCATGGCTACACGGTTCTCGAAGATTCGATCAACAGCACGGAACTCTCCGTTACTCATATTAATAACAATGACAAGACCATTGAAGGTTTGAAACATAACAAATACCCGGCATTCTCGGTGCAATACCATCCGGAAGCCGCGCCAGGCCCGTTTGATTCCAGCTACCTGTTCGATGAATTCCTGGACATGATCCGCGAACATAAGCAGAACAACCCGCAAAAACCTCGTCAAGCTGTGCTGGCGGCAACGTTGAAAGGAGAACTTCAATATGCCCAAAAATAATGAACTCAAAAAGATTCTCGTAATCGGCTCCGGCCCGATTGTCATCGGACAAGCGGCGGAATTCGACTATGCCGGCACGCAAGCCTGCCAAGCGCTGAAAGAAGAAGGCTATGAAGTCGTTCTGATCAACAGCAACCCTGCAACCATCATGACGGATACAAACATGGCTGATAAAGTCTACATCGAGCCGATTACGCTTGATTTCGTATCCCAAATCATCCGCCAAGAGCGTCCGGACGGGCTCCTGCCAACACTTGGCGGTCAGACCGGCCTGAACATGGCCGTTGAACTGGCGCGCGCCGGCGTATTGGAAGCGGAAGGCGTGAAGCTGCTTGGTACGCAGCTGACTGCTATCGAGAAAGCGGAAGACCGCGACCTGTTCCGCGACCTCATGCGCGAGCTGGAACAGCCGGTACCTGAAAGTGTTATCGTTACGACGGTAGAAGATGCCGTGAACTTCGCGAACGAAATCGGTTATCCGATCATCGTTCGTCCGGCCTACACGCTGGGCGGTACAGGCGGCGGTATTTGCGCGAACGAAGAAGAGCTTCGCGAGACCGTTGCATCGGGTATCCGTTACAGCCCGATCAGCCAATGCTTGATCGAGAAATCGATTGCCGGCATGAAAGAAGTCGAATACGAAGTTATGCGCGACGCGAACAACAACTGTATCGTAGTCTGCAACATGGAAAACTTCGATCCGGTGGGCGTTCATACTGGCGATAGTATCGTCGTAGCACCATCCCAAACGCTGTCTGACCGCGAGTATCAAATGCTCCGTTCGGCTTCGCTGAAAATCATTCGCGCCCTGAACATCGAGGGCGGCTGTAACGTACAGTTCGCGCTTGATCCGCATAGCTTCCAATACTACGTTATCGAAGTTAACCCGCGCGTAAGCCGCTCGTCGGCACTGGCATCGAAAGCAACGGGCTACCCGATTGCGAAGATGGCAGCAAAGATCGCTGTAGGCTACACGCTTGATGAGATCGTTAACCCGGTTACCGGTCAAACATACGCTATGTTTGAGCCTACCCTTGACTATATCGTATCGAAAATCCCGCGCTGGCCTTTCGACAAGTTCGTTAACGCGAACCGTAAGCTTGGCACGCAGATGAAAGCAACAGGCGAAGTTATGGCAATCGGCCGTACTTTCGAGGAATCGATGCATAAAGCGGTTCGTTCCCTGGAAATCGGCACACACCGCATTCATCTGAAAGAAGCGGCAACGCTGGATGACGCCGTACTGCAGACACGCCTAGCTAAGCCGGACGACGAGCGCATGTTCCTCGTAGCGGAAGCATTCCGCCGCGGTTACAAGCTGCAGGACATTCAAGACATGACGAAGATCGACTGGTGGTTCCTGGATAAGATCCAAGGCATCGTTGAATTCGAGGATCAAATCCGCCGCGAGGTTGCTTTGTCCCGCGAAACGCTGTACGAAGCGAAACGCAAAGGCTTCTCCGACCGTTCGATCGCGGAAATCCGCAAGGAAGGCTTCCCGAACGGCAGCCATACCAACGAGCATGATATTCGCGCGTTCCGTAAAGAGCTTGGCTTCACGCCAGTGTACAAAATGGTAGATACTTGCGCGGCTGAATTCGAAGCTTCGACGCCTTACTACTACTCGACTTACGAAACAGAGAACGAAGTAACGGCATCGTCGAAAGAGAAAGTACTCGTGCTTGGCTCCGGTCCAATCCGTATCGGTCAAGGCATCGAGTTCGACTACTCGACGGTACACGCGGTATGGGCGATTCAAAAAGCCGGCTACGAAGCGGTTATCATCAACAATAACCCGGAGACGGTATCGACGGACTTCAGTACTTCGGACCGCCTGTACTTCGAGCCATTGTTCTTCGAAGACGTAATGAACGTTATCGAGCAAGAGAAGCCGATCGGCGTAATTGTTCAGTTCGGCGGCCAAACGGCAATCAACCTGGCTGCTCCGCTTACGAAAGCCGGCGTGCGCATCCTGGGCTCGAGCCTTGAGAGCATCGACACTGCGGAAGACCGCAAGAAATTCGAGAAGCTGCTCCGCGACCTGAGCATTGCTCAGCCTGAAGGCAGCACGGTCACTTCGGTTGACCAAGCGGTAGAAACCGCGCAAAAACTCGGCTATCCGGTTCTCGTTCGTCCGTCCTACGTACTTGGCGGCCGTGCGATGGAAATCGTATACTCCGACGAAGAGCTCCTGAGCTACATGGAAGTAGCGGTAAAAATCAATCCGGAGCACCCGGTTCTGATCGACCGTTACATGCTGGGCAAAGAAGCTGAGGTTGACGCGATCTGCGACGGCGAGACTGTTCTGATCCCTGGTATCATGGAGCATATCGAGCGCGCGGGCGTCCACTCCGGCGACTCGATCGCGGTGTATCCTCCGCAATCGCTGTCGGACGACATCAAGAACCAAATCGTGGACATCACGATCAAAATCGCTAAAGCACTAAAAGTGGTTGGCCTTGTAAATATCCAATTCGTTATCCACAACGAAAAAGTATACGTAATCGAAGTTAACCCGCGTTCGTCCCGTACGGTACCGTTCCTGAGCAAAGTAACGGATCTGCCGATGGCGAACCTGGCAACAAAAGCAATCCTGGGCACAAAGCTGGCTGATCTCGGTTATGTAGACGGCCTGTGGCGCGAAGACAGCTACGTATCGGTTAAAGTGCCGGTATTCTCCTTCGCGAAGCTGCGCCGCGTTGACCCTACCCTGACTCCGGAGATGAAATCGACGGGTGAAGTTATGGGCCGCGACGAGAACTACGCGAAAGCTTTGTACAAAGGCCTCATTGGCGCAGGAATGAAAATTCCAATGTCCGGTGCGATCGTTGCAACTGTAGCAGACAAAGATAAAGAAGAAGCGACCGAACTGCTCCGCGGCTTCTACGATCTGGGCTACAAAATTATCGCAACAGGCGGAACCGCCGATACGCTTGAAGCTACGGGCATGCGTGTAAGACGCGTGAACAAGCTGAGCGAAGGTTCTCCAAATATCCTTGATCTGATTCGCGAAGGCGAAGCGCAATTCGTTGTTAATACCTTGACAAAGGGTAAAACGCCTGAGCGTGACGGCTTCCGTATCCGCCGCGAAGCGGTAGAGAACGGCGTTGTATGTATGACATCGCTTGATACCGTACGCGCATTGCTGCGTATGCTCGAGTCGATCAACTTCTCCTCGCGTCCGATGCCGGTGCTGCAGAAGTAATTGAATACATGATAGCACGGCCAGCGCCGGTTGCTTTCCTCGGCAGAAGCTTCTAAACAGGCTTCTGCCGACGAGGCCGGCGGATGGCCGTTTATTTCGGCCTTAGAAGCGAAAGGAGACTTTGATTGCGATGAGTTTAACAAGAGAACAAGCGGCAGGCAAAGTCATGGTTGCCCTTGATTATGCGGATGCGGCTTCGGCCGAGCGCTTGCTCGGCGAGCTGGAAGGCATCCCGTGTTATATGAAAGTTGGCATGCAGCTCTTTTACGCGGCGGGTCCGTCGTTCGTGGAAGAATTGAAGAAACGCGGCTACCGCGTTTTTCTGGACGTGAAGATGCACGACATTCCGAATACGGTAAAAGGCGGCTCGAACAGCGTAACTAAGCTTGGCGTAGACATGTTTAACGTGCATGCTGCCGGCGGCGCGGCGATGATGGAGGCGGCTGTGGAAGGCGCAGAAGCCGCACTTGCGAGCGGACAAGCAAGACCGGCTATCATAGCTGTAACGCAGTTGACCAGCACCAACGTACAAGTATTAAACGAAGAGATAGGTATCGCGGGCACGGTGGAACAGGCGGTCGTCCGTTATGCCGAGCTGGCGAAACGCGCTGGCCTGAGCGGCGTTGTGGCATCACCGCTTGAAGTGGAAGTCATTAAGGCTGCATGCGGCACGGAATTCCAGACCGTAACGCCTGGCATCCGTCCAACTTGGGCGGCAACTAACGACCAGTCCCGCATCATGACGCCTCGCGAAGCCTTGCAGCAAGGAACGGACTATATGGTAATCGGACGTCCGATTACGGCAGCGGCTAGCCCGCGTGAAGCATTGGAATCTATTATCGAGGAGCTGATCTAAGCCATGACGAATGTAACCTTAACGGAATTGCCGCGCGCAATCGCAACAAAACTGCTGGAGATCGAAGCGGTGGCGCTTCGCCCGAATGATCCATTTACGTGGACTTCCGGTTTGAAATCGCCAATCTACTGCGATAACCGTCTGACTATGACTTATCCTGAGATTCGAGACATGATCGCGGAAGGTTTCGCTACCGTAATCCGCGAGCGTTATCCGGATGCAGAAGTAATCGCAGGAACTTCCACTGCCGGCATCCCGCATGCGGCTTGGGTGGCTCAAAAGCTTAACCTTCCTATGGCTTACATCCGCGATAAAGCAAAAGGCCACGGCAAGCAAAACCAAATCGAAGGCAGAATCAACCCTGGTCAAAAGGTTGTCGTGATCGAGGACCTCATCTCGACTGGCGGCAGCTCGCTTAAAGCCGGCCTGGCGGTTCGCGAGGCGGGCGCTGAAGTATTGTCCGTTCTGGCAATCTTCACTTACCAGTTCGAGAAAGCCTCGAACGCATTCGCGGCGGAAAATATGCCGCTTGAAACGCTGTCCAACTACAGCGCTCTGATTGAAGCGGCAGTAGAAATCGGTAAAGTGCAAAGCGAGGATATCGCAACGCTGCAGGCATGGCGCGCGAATCCGGAAGCTTTCGGCAAATAAAAGCTTAACGTTCTAATGAAGAGCAAGTCCCGACGCGGGATTTGCTCTTTTTTGTTTTCAGCGATTCGACATAAAATTTTGCGAAATGTTTGCGTCCTTTATTGCGAACATTCTTTCATTTGCCGATATCTTAGTAGGTCGTTTAATTTAACATTGCTGAAATGGGGAGTCGTGCAGATGAGATTTAACTTAAGGTGGAAAATGGCTTTGATCGGGGTATTACCGCTTGTTTTCTATGTCTTCTCGGGGATCTATTCGCTTACGGAGCTGGAAAAGGTGAACAAGACGATGGCTGATGAAGTATACGGCGTGTCTGCCCGTTCCACATCGCTTATCTTGAATGCGGACCGCGATCTGTATCAAGCCTATTCCGCATATCAATATTTGGCCTTAGGTGAATTAAAAGAAAAGGATAAAAAGGTCTGGAACGATGTGTTTTCCCAAAATCTAAAAGAAGCGGAAGACCGCGTGAATGAGGCAAAGGCAATATTCGAGGCAAATAAGCTGCTTGAGCTTCAGAGCGATGACGGGAGCACAACCATTGGACAATTGATTCAGGATTTTGATGCCGACTTCAGCGCGTGGGCGTCCTTTGTCAGCGGCAAGATTCAATCCGGTACCGCTGCTGCCAGTGATGCGGAGATTCATGAGAAATACGAGAAGGCACGGACAAGTCTGGACGATATATTTAATTTGCTGGACAGCTATGCCAAGCAGCAAATCGCGGACAGCAAGGAGCAGCTGGCATCAACGAAAACGGGCAATTACATCGGCATGGCGATTGCTACCCTTTTGCTGGCGGCTCTTATTTACGTCTTGATCCGCAGCGTGATGAAGACGGTATCCGCCGTAAAAACAAGAACAAAGCTGGTAGCGGAAGGCGATTTGACTTCGGAACGAAACGTCAAATACAGCAAGGATGAGCTTGGCGACAGCTTGCGTTCTGTCGACGAAATGATTGGTGTACTGAAACGGCTTATCACGTCTATTTCATCAAATGCCAAGCATGTAGCTGATTCCACGAGCCAGCTGAACATTGTGTCGCAGGAATCCTCGACTGCCTCGCAGCATGTAGCGGCGAATATTCAAGAGGTAACAAGCGGTACGGAAGTGCAGGCGCGCAGCGCGGAAGAAACGGCGAAGGCAATTGACGAAATGGCTATCGGCATTCAGCGCTTAGCCGAAAATACGTCCGCTTCGGCCGAGCAATCGGCAGCAACGGCGGTTGAAGCGGGTCAAGGGCAGGAGGCGCTTGGGCGCCTTGTTGAACAGATGGGCGAGATTAAAGAGGTTATCGGTCAACTCGCTGGCATGATCGAGACATTGGAGCAGCGATCCCAGCAGATCGGATCGATTGCGGAGAATATTACCGCCTTTGCGAATCAGACGAATATTTTATCGCTGAACGCCTCCATTGAAGCGGCAAGAGCGGGCGAGCAAGGCCGCGGCTTCGCCGTTGTTGCCGGCGAGATCCGCAAACTGGCGGCAAGCTCCTTGGAGTCGGCCGATAGCATTCATCAGCTGGTAGCCGAGATAAGAGGCGAGATCGCGGGAGCTTCCGGTTATATGGCCCGGACGTTGGAGGAAGTACAGCGCGGCAACAATCGCGTGGAGGAGCTCCGGAATAGCTTGACCGTCATTGTGGCAGCCATTGATACGATGACCGGGCAGCTGCAGGAGAATTCGGCCATTACCGAGCAGATGTCGGCGAGCTCCGAGGAGGTTAATGCTTCGATGGACCAAGCGGCGTCATCGGCTGCGGCTAACTTAGAGCGTACGGAGAGCGTCGCCGCGGCAACGGAAGAGCAGCTTGCCCTCATGGAGAGCATTGCATCCGCTGCAAGCCAATTGGACGGGGTCGCCCGCGAGCTTAACCGGGAAGTGAACTATTTTAAAGTGAATTAATGTAAACAAGCAGCAACAGGCATTGTGCATATGTCCGGTATGACGGCAATATGTACGATGCCTATTTTATTTTTTGAAGATTTTTCTTCCGTTTGGAACTTTTTCTGAACCCGCTACGTCTAACGATTAAGATGAGAATTATGAAAGAGAACTAGGGGAGGTATCGCATCCGTTCATGGCGGCAACAGACGAGGAAGAACGACAAGATGGAGGGCAGCAAGGCAACGAATTACATAACAGCACGTTGCTGTCGGTTGTAGATGTAGAAAGGACATTTCAGGCCGGAGGAGCGCCGCTGCGCGTTCTGAAGGGACTTCATATGGAACTGAAACCGGGTCAGCTTGTTATGCTCCGGGGCCGTTCGGGCTCCGGGAAGACAACGCTGCTGAATTGCCTCGGAGGATTGGATACGCCTAGCAAAGGCGAGATCTGGTTTAACGGCAAGCCCTTTCATAAATTAAACGACACCGAGCGTACGTTGATCCGACGCAAGGAAATGGGATTTATTTTTCAGGCGTTTGCTTTAATGCCTTTGCTTTCGGCTTGGGAGAACGTGGAGCTCTCGCTCCGGATGGCTGGTACTCCCCGGTCCGAGTGGAAGGAAAGGGTCGCCTATTGCCTCGAGCTGGTAGGCCTCGAGAAAAGGATGCATCACCGTCCGTTCGAGCTGTCCGGGGGCGAGCAGCAGCGCGTGGCAATAGCGAAGGCTATCGCGCACAAGCCTATTCTCCTGTTGGCGGATGAACCAACCGCCGAGCTCGATTCGAACATGTCCGCGCAGATTATGGCGGTCTTTCAAAATATTATTCGCACGGAACAGGTTACGATTTGCATGACAACACACGATCCTACAATTTTGGAGGTTGCCGATCATGTCTATGAAATGGTGGACGGGAAATTTATATAAGCGTTCTGCGGCTGTAATGATTGCGGCTTCGGTCTTGATGACCAGCGGCTGCTCCTTGCTGCCCGATGAACCGGAAGAGGAGGTGCTGCCGTCCATCGCACCGCCTCAAATCTCGAAGAAGCCGGAATACGAAGTGACGACGGCTACATTGGAGACAAAGGTGCAGGTTATCGGGAAGATGATCTCGCAGCAGGAAGAGACGCTTTATTTTACGCTTGACGGTATGCGTCTGAAGGAGCTGAACATTAAAGCCGGCGATCAGGTAAAAGCGGGCCAGACGATTGGCGTGCTGGACGTCGAGCTGATGCAGAAGGATCTTCGAAACCAGAAGCTGGCGTTCCGGAGAGAAGAGACGGCGATGAAAGAAGCGCTTCAAGGCAAGGACGAGATGGATCCGATTGAATTCGAGGAGAAGTCCATTGCTTTCGAGGAGAAGAAGCAAGCGCTCGCAGACTTGGAGGAGCAGATCAGCCGCGCGGTTCTGACGGCTCCGTTTAGCGGGACGGTTGTTACGCTGAATGTGCAAAAGGGCGATCTGATCAAAGCGTATGACCCGATTGCGGTAATTGCGGATACAAGCCTGCTTGTTCCGGCAGCCAAGCTGACAAAGGACGAACAAGCCAAGATTGCTGTAGGCATGCCAGTCGTTGTTGATATCAACAATGCCGGACAATTCAAGGGGACGGTTAAAGCGCTCCCGGTAACCTCATCCGATTCGAACAACGGTGGAGGCAACGGAGGCGGCGGTGGCCAGCAGCCGGAGAGAGAACGTCCGGAAGATTTTATGATTATCTCCGTGAAGGATTTGCCTAAAACGATTGGCCGCGGTACGCCATTATCCATTAACGTTATTACGAAAAGGAAGGAAAACGTCGTCGTTATTCCGCCATCCACCCTTCGCACGATCGGCTCCAGAACTTATGTCCAGGTCGTAGACGCGGAAGGGAAGCGGGAGGTGGACGTCGAGGTTGGCCAGCAAACGGCAACGCAGATCGAAATTATTAAAGGACTTACGCCAGGCCAGAAAGTTGTAGGTAAATAGCATGGGGATTCCATTATTCCGATTTCTGTTCCGCAAAATGTGGAATACCCGCTGGTTGACGTTAAGCACTTTAGCCGGTCTTATTATGGCCGTTGCTTTCGCAACGAGTATTCCGATGTACGCGGACGGCGCGTTAAAGCGCGTCGTTGCCCAGTCGCTGCAGGAGAAAAGCGACGGCCTCCCCGCAGGCTCGCTGTTAATGCGCTATCAGGTGCCGGGTGGCGAGAAGACGGATCCTGCGGCATTAAAGGAGATGGAACGCTTCATAAAAGAGGACGTTCCGGGCCTTATCGGCTTCCCTTATCAGACGAAGCTGTCCAGCTATTCGATCCGGGGCGCCGAGGTTGTACCGGAGGATCCAACGAAAGTTGATGCAAGTCGTATTCGTCAAATGACGATTATGACGATGGCGGATCTCGAAGCGAAAACCGAAATCACGCAGGGCAGATGGTTCAAAAATACCGAAGGCGAAGATGACGTTCTCGAAGCGGTCATGCTGGAGGAAGGGATGTACCGCAACGATCTCCATGTCGGCGATATTCTCGAGTATCCCGTATACGGCGGAATGGATATGACCCTTCGCGTTAAGATTGTCGGCGTTGTAAAGCCGCTTAACCAGACCGATCCATACTGGTACCAGGGTCTGGAAGGCATGATGAATACGCTGCAGATCAGCGAAGACGAGTTTATGGGATCGCTTATTCAGAAAGCGGGAATCCCGATTAACAACGCAAGCTGGTATTACGCGTTTGATCTGTCGCAGATCAAGACGAGCGAGCTGTCGCCTCTAGGACGGACGCTTGATCGTCTCAACATCGATTTGTACCAGAAGCTCAAAGGCGCGAAAGTGGAAATTTCCTTCGCTTCCACGCTGACGGAATTCAAGAAGCAAAGCTTGCAGCTCCAGACGCTTCTCTTCACGCTTGCAGCTCCGATGCTGGCGATGGTGTTTTACTTTATAGCGATGAACGCCCGCCAATCGCTCGACAAGCAGCGAAGCGATATAGCCGTTCTGCGAAGCAGGGGAGCGGGAACAAGGCAGATTATATGGATTTATTTGCTCGAGGGTCTGCTGCTTGGCAGTCTGGCTATTGTGGCGGGACCGTTTATAGGCTGGTTTATGGCAAAAAGCATAGGCTCCGCGGACGGCTTCCTGTCCTTCGTTAACCGGAAGTCGATCCCGGTAGGCTTCTCGACCGAAGCGATGATTGCCGGAGCAGCGGCTGTCTTGCTGGCGGTTCTGTCTACCGTTATTCCGGCGGTTATCTATGCACGCTCCTCCATAGTCAGCTACAAGAGAGAGCTGGCCCGTTCGGACCGAGGCCCGTTATGGCAGCGTTGGTTCCTCGATGTCGTACTGCTGGGAGTGGCAGGATACGGCTGGTATATGTTTAACGAACGCCAGATGTTGTCCTTCCAGACCGGCATGACAACCGACCAGCTAAACGTTCAACCGTTCTTGTTCTTTGTTCCGGCATTATCCATTTTTGCGCTTGGCCTCGTCTGCCTGAGGTTGTTCCCGTGGTTGCTGAAGCTGTTTAACTGGCTGGGACGCAAGTTCCTTCCGGTACCGCTTTATTTGACGCTGACACAGCTGTCACGCTCGTCTAAAGGCTATTATCCGCTTATGATTTTGCTTATTCTGACGCTTGGTCTTGGCGTATACAACGCATCTGCAGCACGGACTATCGATCTTAACTCAACCGAACGCACGTTGTACAAATACGGTACGGATGTTACCGTCCAGACGGTATGGGAAGGCACAGTCGAGGTGGTGCGTCCAAGCGGCGGTAATAACGGCAATGGCGGCAGCGGCGGTGGAAACGGCGGCGGATCCGGCGGAGGTGGAGGAGGTAACGGCGGCGGAGGCGGTGGTGGTGGCGGCCAGCAGCCGGTACCAACCCGAATTCTGTACAATGAACCGCCGTTTGAAATCTTCCGCAAGCTGGAAGGCGTTGAGGCAGCTGCCCGCGTGCTCCAGACCAAAGGCAATGTGGTTGTATCCGGCCGGTCAATCGGTCAAGGCAGTATTATGGGGATTGATAACGTGGACTTTGCGAAGGTCGCCTGGTTCCGCAGCGATTTGTTCCCGATCCATCCTTACAATTATTTGAATTACTTAGGCATGTATGAGCAAGCGGCTCTTATTCCGTCTAATGTAGCAGAGAAATACCAGCTTAAGCCGGGAGATCTGATCTCGGTAGGCTTCTCGGAAGGCATGCTGGATTTCGTTGTGGTAGGCATTCTACCATACTGGCCGACGCAATATCCGGATCAATCGCCGTTTGTTATTACGAATCTGGATTATATTTATGACCAGCTGCCGATGATGCCTTACGAGGTATGGCTTAAGATGAAGCCAGATGCGAAGGTGGCGCCAATCGTGGAGGAGCTGCAGAAGGCAGGCATCGATATCGCCAATATCAAGGATGTACGCTCGGAGCTGATTACCCAGTCGAAGTTACCGACAAGAGGCGGCGTATTCGGGATTCTTAGTCTCGGCTTCCTTGTATCCGTCATTGTTACCCTGACCGGATACGTGCTGTACTGGTTCTTTAATCTATCCGGCCGGGTCGTTCAATTCGGAGTACTGAGGGCTATGGGGCTCTCCAGAAGACAGCTGACCGGCATGCTTCTCCTTGAGCAGCTATTTACGGCGGGGCTCTCTATCGGATTAGGGATTCTGATCGGCAAAGTTACGAGTCTTATCTTCCTGCCGTTCCTGCAGACCGCAGAGAATGTGGCGGATACGGTTCCGCCTTTCCGGGTCGTCTTCGACTCCAAGGATACGAACCAGCTTTACGCGGTTGTTGGATTTATGATGGTGACGGGAGCGGTGCTGCTCTTCCTGCATATCCGCAGACTGCGTGTACATCAAGCAGTCAAAATGGGAGAGGAGCGGTAAACAACATGATTACTTGCGAAGGACTCGTCAAAATTTACAAAAGCGACGATCTGGAGGTCGTCGCCCTGCAAGGCCTGAACCTGAAGGTCGAAGACGGAGAACTTATGGCTATCATCGGAAACAGCGGCAGCGGCAAATCGACCTTGCTGAATATATTGGGCGGGCTTGACCGCCCTTCCGCCGGATCCGTCCATGTCGGGCCATGGGATTTGCTCAAAATTTCCGAAGACGATCTCGTGAAATACAAGCGCGAAACCGTCGGCTTCATCTGGCAAAATAATGCCCGCAACCTGCTGCCGTATCTGACGGCTCTGGAAAACGTCGAAATGCCGATGATGCTATCCGGCAAGGTCGACCGCGCGTACGCGAAGCAGCTGCTTGAATGGGTTGGTCTTAAAGAGAGGATGCATAACAAGCTGCATCAGCTCTCAGGCGGTGAACAGCAGCGTGTAGCTATCGCCATTTCGCTGTGCAACCGTCCCAAGCTTTTGCTTGCCGATGAACCTACCGGTTCCGTAGATACAGCAACGTCGGATCTCATTATGGGGATATTCCGAAAGCTCAACAAAGAGCTTGGAGTAACGATTGTGATCGTTACCCACGATCTTACTCTTGCCGGCAAGGTGGACCGTGTCGTAGCCATCCGCGACGGATTAACGAGCACGGAATTTCTGAAACGCAATCCGAATATGATTCCCGGTGGAGGTGAGGAGCAGCAGGAGGAGAAGGGGCTTCAAGCCGTTCATGAGGCTTATGTTGTCGTGGATCGTGTCGGCCGACTGCAGGTACCAAAAGAATATTTGAGCGCACTAAACATTAAAGACAAGGCATCGATGGAATTTGACGGCGAGCGGATTATTATTACACCGCCGAAATCACTGGGGGGTTAGAAACCGAATGAAGAGGAAATGGGCGTCTAAAGTTACTTTTTTGTCCTTATCGCTAATTATGACAACGTCGCTGCTTGCAGCCTGCAGCAAAGGCTCCGAGAGCACGGCTGAGAAGCATGTGCTTCGCCTAGGCGTATTGTACGGAGGCACGGATAACGAGTCGTATGTCCGTCAGCAATATACCGATACGTATGAAATGATGCACAAGAACATCGATTTCGAAATCGTGAGCGCGATCGATTACAACGATCAACGATATGATACGCCGGATCCAAACGGCGTCGTAAAACAGCCCGATCCGTTCGCGAAAATGAAAGAAATGCTGACCGGCGACAATCCAGTTGACGTGGTTATTCTGGATTACAGCATGCTGCGCCGCCTCATTCAAGACAATCTGCTCCAGCAGCTGGATCCGCTTATCCAGAAGAGCAAATTTGACCTGACCGACTATGTGCCAACCGTTATCGACGGCATCAAATCGGCTGACGACAGCGGCAATATTTATGCTTTGACGCCTACATTCAGCTCTTCGGCCTTGTACTACAACAAGAAATTGTTCGCTGATCAAGGCATCGATGTTCCAACGGACAACATGACATGGGATGAAGTCATCAACTTGGCATCGCGCGTAGCTACCGGCGAAGGAGCGGACCGCAAGTTTGGCCTCTCCATTAACCGTTGGGCAGGCGACGGCTTCAGCGATGTTCAAACGTATGCGGCTCCATTGCAGCTGAAGATGTGGGATGACAAAGGCGAGAAAATGCTTGTAAACAACGAGCAATGGGAATCCGCATGGAATGCGGTGGCTAATCTCTACAAGCAAAAAATTTCTCCTAGCCAAGAAGATATGAGCGCTTGGCAGACTAAAATTTCGACAGACGATCCAGGCGCTTACAATCCGCTTGGCAGCGATATGTTCCTGAACGGAAAAGTCGCGATGACAATCGCGGAATACGGCTACGTGAATGAGATCAGCAACGCTATGAACAATGCTTCGAAGATTAAGAACTTTACGCCTTTCGACTGGGATGTTGTTACGATGCCGACTCAAACTTCTAAACCGGGCATCGGTGGCAATATTTACTTCAGCCAGCTGATGGGGATCAACGCGAAAGCGCAAAACCCAGACGACGCTTGGGATTTCGTGCAGTTTACAAACAGCAAGGATTGGGCAGAGCTGAAATCGCGCAGCTCGTATGAGCTGGTTGCGCGCAAGGAATTCCTGAAACCGAAAGACGGAATGAATTACAACATCAATGCGTTCACGACGCTGAAGCCTATTCCTCCGCAATCTACCGATACGGAGAAGCTGCAGCGCGAGAAACCGGGCATCTGGGAAGCGCAATCTCCTGGATATGAATTGTTCCAAAAGGTCATCAAAGGGGATATATCGGCGAAGGAGGCGCTCCAGGAATGGGAGACAAAAGGAAATGCCGTCCTCGAGAAGCTTAAAACGAATCCGAACGGCGGTGCCGGTGAAGGCGTCGGAGGCGGCGGTCCAATCGTGAGACCGCTTGACGACACGGCCGTAGAAGCCGTACCGGCAGGTTAATATTTAATACAGAAAAGTGGCTGTGCCAGATTAGCTCTGGCACAGCCACTTTTTTTGTTCCTATAAAACAAAAGGCATTGGAGCATTCATACTCCTTACCTTATCCTTGCAGATCAAAGCTCTTATCGATATGCCATACGCCGCTTGCCGTCTTGCGCAGAAGATGCAGCTGGTCAATCGTCGAGGTCAGATCGACGGCAGACATCCGGAGATTGCCGTAAAGATCGTGGAGCTCATCAGGAGGCATATTTTGCCCGATCGTCACGTGAGGGGTATAGACGAAGTTTGGTGCCGGAACATGAAGCGGCCCGCTGCAGACGGTTTCATGGAGCCGGATCATGGGCGTTGGATCCTCCAGTGCCAAATACAGAACATGACTTGCGGGATAAAAGGAAGAAACGCGATTGAACCGGACTTGAAACGGCTTTGTTTGTGAAGCAACGGCTTCCAAATGCTCGGTAATAGCCGGTAATTGCGCATCGGAGAGCTCTTCCTTGTCCCGGACCGTCATATGCGGCGGAATGATCGAATAATGCGGATCGTGTCGAATACGCCAGCTGTTGGCGAATTCCTGTACAGCTTGTGAAGGGAAAACCGCAATACCGTAAAGCATACTCATCAGCTCCTTTATTCGAATATAAGAAAGTATAGGTTATCATTATCCTGTGCATATTTCTCACTCGCGAAACGTAAGCTGCTCCTCTTGAAGACTGCGCTGTCGCTTGATATTTTGATTATACCCGATTTGCTTGATTTCACCGAATTTGGGCAATATATATCTCGAGGAGGGATCCGTTATGAAATGGATATATTGGGTGCGGCTATACGAAACCAAATTTCAGGCTGGCTGTCTTGTAAGAAGAATGGAAAATGATTGGTGGGTCTATGGCTACGAATGCCCGCAAGAGATCGAGGTTTTTCGGTCGAGAAAAGGGCGTTACGGCGTACGCTTTCTAGTTTAATCATATGTTGTGGAGGGCACAGCGATATGCTCAAATAAAAAAAAGTTCATTTTTTTTCCTCGATGAGAAATAAATGCTTGACTCTGCATATAGGAGTATAGTATATTAATCCATGTCGCCATTTCAATTTGATGACTTTAACAAATGGATATCGCGGGGTGGAGCAGCTCGGTAGCTCGTCGGGCTCATAACCCGAAGGCCGCAGGTTCAAATCCTGCCCCCGCAACCAACCACTCGACTGAAACGTGATTCCGACGTTTATCGAGGGCCCTTAGCTCAGTTGGTTAGAGCGGTCGGCTCATAACCGATTGGTCGTGGGTTCGAGTCCCTCAGGGCCCACCATTTGAAGCATCATGACAAAATGCCGGGGTGGCGGAACTGGCAGACGCACAGGACTTAAAATCCTGCGGTGGGTGACCACCGTACGGGTTCGATTCCCGTCCTCGGCACCATTTTTATAAGGGTTTAGCTCTTATAATCTGCAATCTTACATAACCGCTAAAAGCTTGGTTCTGGGTGTTGCTTAAACACCAAGAACCATTGATAAACTCCTTTTCAGTGCTTGCTAAAAACAAGTCTGGAGAGGGGTTTTTTCGTTGTCAAGAATAACTAAAATTAAACAAGACTTGAATCGTTCATGGACTGAAGCTTTGGAACAATTTTTGTTTTGGAAGAAAGCACAAGGGATTAGTCAACAAACTTATAAGGATTATGAGGGGCAAGTAAGATTATTTTTTAGACGATATGATGACTCGTTCAACAGTATCGATAAGCTGAAAAGTAATCTGTTTGACTATTTGGGTCAAGAGGAAATAAAACCTTGTACATACAATAATCGCTTAGTGTATTTAAGAACATTCTTTAATTGGTGTGTTGAAGAAGAGATCATTGAAGCTAATCCAATAAAAACACTGAAAAAAAGAAAAGATGAAGGTCGTATAGTCAATATCGATGAGCAAACTCTGATTAAGTTATTAGAGCAGCCTGACAAACAAACCTTTACAGGGTTGCGAGATTACGCATTAATCCTTTTAACTTTGGATTGTGGAATTAGACCGAAAGAAGCGTTATCATTAGTTATTCCTGATTTCAATGCCAGTTCATGTGAAATTTATATTACCTCTAAAAATGCAAAGACTAGAGTCTCTAGGACGCTACCCATATCTATTCCTACAGTTAGAGCGATCAAGCAACTTATTTTTGTACGTCCAGAGGAGTGGGATGAAAATGTACCGATTTTCTGTACGAATGAGGGGAAAGCATTGAATCGACATACTTGGGGAGACAGACTAGAAAAGTATAGTGCGGAAATCGGAACACATATTAGACCGTATGATTTGAGGCATACTTTTGCTCTTGAATATATCCGTAATGGAGCAAATGCACTGTCTTTACAAAAAACCTTAGGTCATTCTGATCTAGCTATGACTAAACGATATGTAGCTTTAACGTCCAATGATCTGAAGAACGAACATATTAAAGCATCTCCAGTAAATAGGTTAATGCCTGATAATAAACGAGTTGGGAAATTGAAGCGATAAGTACCAGGTCGTGTATACTTGATTAAAGCCTGTTGGATAGGGTTGTACGCTTCAATATACACTGGGGTGATAGAGTAGGAGATAATACATTAAGATGGCATACAACTGTACTGAGAGGGCTTAGTTAGTTGGATACCATTTTTTGTTGATCTATACATATTTGATGTGGTAAATTCATCCTGTGTCAGCTATATAGGGGGAGATAATACATGCCAATACCAAAAAATATAACGGTTGATCATATCCTGATGGCTATTGAGATGATTGATAGATCTGGAGTTCCTTATGAAAGGCTATCAACCAAATATGTTCTGATCTACTTTGATAAACACTATCCACCGAAATATGTACTATCGCTCGCAAATAAATTTGCTAATGGGGTAGAACTTCAACCACAAGAATTTTCAGGTGGGGTAGAATCTAATTCTTTTTTAAAGAAATTGGGTTTTATAGTTATTGATGAACTGTATATTAATAATTTTCAAACTAGTGAAAATGAAGCTATCTCAAGCTTCCACAAGACTGTTATAGATGCATATAACACCGCTAGAACTGAGTGTGGATACAATGCTAGAGTTTTTATTCAAATGGTAAGTCAGCGTGGGGCTGTAAGTGTGGCAAAGGAATTTCTTGCAAGAAATACTGCTACAACTGGATTTGATCGTCTTTGGGCTGCTAATAGGCTCGATTTGACTATTGAAGCCAGCGTTCTTCTTCCACAGTACAGTAACTTATTTACAGAAAAAGAGCGCAAAACAGCTTTTGAACGCTTAAAAGAACATAATTATATTGTTCAAGGTGTAAATTTTAACTCTTTGTCTTTAAACAAGATGCCATTTAAAGTTGGAGAATATTACTCTCGGAAAGATGTATATAGAATCATGAATGTTCCAGCAGACAAACAGGGCGGTAACTGGGATACTGGATATACCAGGTTCAAAAATGATTCTTATGTTTTTGCTAATATTGGCACAGCAGGTAGAACAGGACATGATTACCCTAATAGGTTTGATGGTAATGACTTGATTTGGTACGGAAAAACAAGTTCAAAATTATCTCATGACTCCATTGACGCTCTAATAAATCCTGAAGGAAAGGTATATATCTTTGCTAGAGAAGATAGTAATGACCCGAAATTTGTTTATATTGGTCAGGGTAAAGCAAAACATTATTATGATACTTCTCCTGTAAATATTGTTTGGCAGTTTAACGACCCACAAGAGAATCACCCTGAGATTTTGGCAGAGGAAGTAAGTGAGCCTGAAAAGCTTATTGAAGGTGCTGTTAAACAGGTGTATGTTAACATATACGAAAGGAATCCTATTGCTAGAAAGAAATGCATAGAGCATCATGGATATGATTGTCGTGTTTGTGGATTCAATTTTTATAAATACTACGGTGAAGTGGGAAAAGAATTTATTCACGTACATCACTTGCATCCACTTTATGAGATTAAACAAGAATATGAAATAGATGCAGTAGAGGATTTACGACCAGTATGTCCGAATTGTCATGCAATGCTTCACAGACGTAAGCCAGCATATTCTATTCAAGAATTGAAGGAAATACTTCAATTTAATAAAAATAAAGCCAATCTCTTTTAATAGAGATTGGCTTTATTTTTGAGAGATGACTTAATGTAAGACAAGATCAAAGAGATATTCCCTCTTGTTTATTGTTAAATAGTATGGTATATTTTCAACTGAATAATATATATAAGTATTACATCTTATACTTAGTATAACCTTTTGAAAAGTGTATTGTCAATAACTTTTTTACTATATTTTATAATGGGGTGAAAGAAGTATGAAGGGACAAAAAAACATTGAGGCTAACAACGAGTTAAACGAAATGATTGAAACATACTTAACAAGTGAACATTCTGCTATAAACCAATTACGTCAACAACAGAATACAATAATGGTATATTGCGATGCTAGTCTTAATCGATCAAAACATTCTATTGGTGTAGGTGTTAGTATTGTCGGACAAGGTTCAGTAATCTTTAGGTCTAATGCTGAGAGAATTGAAACAACAGCAATTGACTCAACTTATGCTGAATTGGTTTCAATTGTATATGCACTTTCAATACTAAACGAATTATTTGAAGAGAACGTATTTAATCTCAAAAAAATTAAAAGGATATTCATATATAGTGACTATATTGAAATAAGACGTTTGCTGTCTAAAACGTTAATAACCAAAGAATCTTACAGTATCAAAGCGGAGGAAATCATTACGGAAATAGAACATTTAAGAGAGAAATACTCTAAAATAAATTACAGTGTAAGGTACTTAGGACATGCAAAGAAATGTTTCTATTATAAGAAGGCTGACCAGATTGCTAAGAGAGCAGTTCTTAATCTAGTTCATAATGAGACAACAATTGAAAATGAAGAAGTCCTGCCATTTGAATCGAATGTTACAGAGGAACTATATAAACTTAAAAAGGAAATTGATCTTGCAGCTTCAAATATAAATCAGATTATGTTAAAACTAGAACAAATAATTGCCTCTTCAGCTGTAGAGGGGAGGAGTAACGTTGGGGTTTCCGAACCAAAATAATTATTATTCAAAATATGACATAGTAAAATTTAAACTTTTCCCTTGGTATGGTTACAAAAATTTAGACAATTACTCGTTTGTGTTCAGTACATTTGAATTGGATGAAGAGTGCGCTGAAGTGCATATAGAAATAGTTCATGACTCCTTATTATTAGCTATGAATGTAAATGTCATAAAAGCCAGTAAGCATATATATAATGGTGGCAATCTTAAGCTTAACAAGTTTCTTGAAATTACTGAAAACAACACGTTCAACCAAATTCATTATATTGCATTGCTAAAGCAACAACATTCTACCAGGAATCGAAAATACATAGGTGAGAGAAGAATACTACTATTTGTTGATAATAGTAAAACGGAAAGGGTTCATAATCTATTCACTTATTTTTATGCTCGTCCCTTCGAAGAAAGTGTCCAATTACAAGAGCAGGAAATCAAATATAAAGCGATGATGGATGTATATCTTCGTTATAGAAGTTCTGAATTGGGGAAAATGTTGAAAATTGAAATAGACAATAAAAAAACACAAATTGACAAGTTAACTGAGAAATATTATGAAGCAATAAAGCCAGAATATTTAGAACTATAACCTAGTGGAGGAATGAGTATGAAAATAACCATTTCGGGCGATTGCCATATGTACATTTATCTTAAGGATAAAGATAAGCATGAATATACAGGTTCACTATCAGATATTAAATGCTGCTTACTTTACGATCTCAATGAGAATTTCATTGGCATCAGAATATTGAGTAAACGATCAGATACTGGTGAGTGCTTAGAGCTGCCAAAAATGGGGGAAATAGAGTTTCCACTACACTCAGCTGTTGTATCACAAGATGATGAAGGAATCCTAATTATGTTTAATCAAGAAGCTGTCATTCATAAAGAAGTAGAGGATGAATGCATCCTTGACCTTAGCATCGATGGTATAGCAGGAGTGGAGCCAATGCCCTATACCAATATTGGTGGCAAAGAAGTTATTAAACGATTTGTTATTAAGGACGTTGATGATGTAATTCTTCCGAGTTGGTGAACTTTCTGTGAACTCCAGGCATCCTTTGATCTCTTGGTTCGCCAAAACCACTTGATAAACCTCTTTGAACTCTCTATTTATACTGTTAGCGTGCTTTATACAATTTCTCTTGGTTTACAAAACCACTTGATAAAACTCTTCCAAGTCTCTATATATAGTGAAGGATTTTTTATACACAAGGTATACTGATAGTATGCAAAACCAATTGATAAAACTCTCCTAAGTCCCTATATATTCTGTTGAAGTGTTTTACATGAGGAAATCATTAATAGTATGAGGAGTTCGTGATCAATAAATATATTAATAGTTTTATTTATCCAGCCTACAGGAGTATTCCGTAGGCTGTTTGTTTTTCAAAAATTCAAAATACGGACTGGAGGTTCAAATAAATTGTATAAGTAGAATGAATCGTATTTGTAATTGTATAGATGGAAAAGCCAGATATGAAATGAAAATAACTGAGAAAACGGAGTGGTGAAAGAAGTATGCTTTTAAATCAACAAAAAAGTACAAGCTTTCCTGTAGGGTATTTACAGGGTTACAAAAAACCTATGAACTATAAATCGAGAAGTTCCAATAGTTCTATAAAAACTGGTATTTCTAATTACATAGTAGATAAGCAATTTAAGCCTCAAATGCTTGCAGAGGACATTCTAGCTAACTATATGACAGCTTATTATGATGGACAAATTCTATATTGCTATAAAGATGGAGTATACATTCCAGGGGGCGAAATGGTATTCAAAAAAATTGCCCATGACCTTTTAGGGATAGACGTTAAGAAAAACTGTATTGAAGAGGCTCTTTACCTTGCAAAAATACAAGCTACGCTTTCTGATCGGAACATGATCAATCCAGATGACGGACTACTTAATATTCGGAATGGATTACTTAATTGGCGAACAGGCAAAATAGTTCCTCATTCAAAAGATCGAATAAGCACTGTTCAGTATCCGATAATCTATGAGCCGTATGTACGAAATGAATCGGTTGAAAATTTCCTGTATTCAATTGTTTCTGCTGAAACTGTAGATACTTTAACTGAAATTATTGGCTACTGTTTATTGCCAAATACAAAATATGAAAAGGCATTCATGTTTACAGGGACAGGTGCAAATGGAAAAAGTACATTCATCAACATGCTTACAAGTTTCTTAGGTCGAGAAAACGTTTCTAATATAGAACTTCAAGACCTCGAAAATCACAAATTTAAGGTAGCTGAGTTAAAGGATAAATCATTGAATACTTTCGCAGATATTTCGCACAGAGGCTTAGTGAAGAGCAGTATTTTCAAATCGGTGGTATCAGGTGATAGATTAACTGCTGAACGGAAGAACAAAGACCCATTTGAGTTTACTCCTTTCGCAAAATTAATTTTTAGTGCCAATGAGCTGCCTAAATCATCAGATTTCACGGATGGGTTTTTCAGAAGGTTATTGATTATTCCTTTTGAAAACAAATTTACACCAGGGAAGGCAGACGTTAACTTACTTGAGAAAATAACTAGCCCAAATGCATTATCAGCTTTGCTTAACCTTGCCCTTGAAGGATTACTCCGCTTAGATTTATACAATAAATTTACTGAGACCGACCAAACAATTGCCGCTCTACAAAAATACAGAAAAGATACTGATAATGTCGCAAACTTTATGGATGAGTGTTGCCTGTTGGATGAATGCAACACTTACGGCACAAAAAAAATGTATGAAGAGTATCAAAAGTGGAGTCATGAATCAGGACTGTTTCCTCTTGGGAAAATTAAATTCAATAACAGACTTGAAACTCAATATGGTTTGACAAAGAAGAGATTTAAAGGTGAAAAGAGTGAACGTTGGATAGGAATAAGTGTAAGGAGTTAATGATACAGAAGTTCTGGTGTAGGCTCAGAACTCTGTTGTAACTCGTGAACCAAGAATTACTTAAAAAATAGGCTATAACGATTTTTGGTACATTAGTTCAAGACTTGAAGCCTATGGGAGAAGAAAAACGTAATTAAAAACATACTGAGAAATGAACAGCTTCCAACCTTTGAACTCGTGTACCGTTTGTCAAAAGACAAGGTATTGAATTAGAAAATCAATACAGAAGTGTTATGAAAGATTCTGTAGCAGTGCAGTACCATCAACACAACTCAGCCAACCAAGCGAGCCTTGCGAGCGTAATTCGAAACGGTCAGATAAATTGCAGCTTTGCTGCGATTTTCTGATCGGTTCACCAAGCGCTTTGCGAAGCAAGGTGCGCGGAGTATCGACCAAACGAAGTGACGGTCAAGTTAAAGGACATACAATAATTAATAAATCAAAGAACAGGAAAATTAAAAGAATTTTTTGGAGGTTAGGAATCAATGTTTCAAAAAAGAAAAAATCAGCTAACAGAACTTACTGAATTGGCAAGAACCAAGGAGTCTTCGAGTAGAAGAAAACTCAAGGAATACGAGTATAGAAAAATGATAGAGTTGCTTATGAAATCATGTCAAAGCTCATTAAACAGGGTCAGAGATAAAAAGAGAAAAGATTATTATGGACTAGAACACCAATTTCACAATGCATTTGATATGACAGAAACATTAATTGGGCTGGACTGGTTTATGAAAGAATGGGAGAGAATTTTTTTGAATTATTCAAGAGCAGGAAGAGTTAAAAAACTGAGTCAAAGACCTACGATTGGCAGAATAGATCATAACAAAGGTTACCTTATTGAAAATATACAGGCTGAATCTTACGGTTTTAACGTAAGTAAAGCTAAAAGCAAGAGCTGCATTATAACTGTTGTAAAGGAAAGTCTGAGTGACGTTAATACAGGCTCTTCGTATTATAAAATAGTAAAATGCTCAAGCCTTGAATTAGCTATTAAGACTGTGAATGGAATTATTCACTACAAGACTCGATTGAGTGATTATTCTGGGAATATAGAAAAAGGACTTGCCGCTAAAATTGGAGACTATTCTATTTCTATTCAATCGGAAAAACTAAGTAACATAAACTCTGGAAGTATAACAAAAGCCATATAGATGTTTTGACAGTAATGGATCTGTTATATAGAGAGGAGAGTGCTGCTCATAAAAAAGACTGTCCTACGGTGCGCAGCCTGTTATTTTTACGATAGCATTAAAACGAAGAATGTCTTTAAAATCAGGAACTCCTATCGTAAAAGCGATAGGAGTTCCTAATTTTACTTTTTGAGAAAAATGTGAATTTGACAAGATGTATTAAGTAACTTAATCGATTGAATTATGACGAGGAGATTAAATGAATCTAAAGTGGCAGTAAATGGGAAAGTGCTAATGAAAATAAATTCTTACTATTGTCTGAGCGATAGCAAGATCGATTCATCATTTTGAATATATTTATCTTTGAACAAAATTCCCATTGCCATCTAAATATCCATTAATTATTTTTATTTTTGTATTATGGTGGACTATTAAATTCATAATACTATCTAAAACACTATCACTAATACTTTGAGGAATAACAATTACCATGTGAAACTCATGAAATTGATTAAGTAGATTGTTACCTAGCTGTATTCTCTTAAATATCCTACTTTTTATTACATCCATCGAAAAAGCTGGATTAATATATAATACTTCAACGGCTATACTCATCTCAGAGTCAACAAGGTCCAATGAGAAGTCATATCCATTAATAGTACTCATGTTTTCTCTAAAGTTCCTTATTCGATGATTTAGGAAATACCAATTAACTACAGCTGTTTCGAATTTTGATGCTAATTGTCCCATGATTCCTAAAGGCTTATTAGGCTCATAGGCATGAATTACATCTTCTTTTTCTTCTTCTCTAAGATTTATCTCATCTAACTTATCTATGGATGCGGTAATTATAATTTTTAACTCTTTAACTAATCCATTAATCTTATAATAATCTTCTTTTGTAATATATCTATTATGAGCAACATGGTTTCTTAGGCTATAAAGCAATTTCCATTTTTCTTGTAGTTTTCTGTCATCATAGTTTATTTGTGATGAGAAATGCTTTTCCCAATTTGATTGGGGAATAAACTTTTTTAAGTTAATTAAGTCTAGATCATCATTTGTTTTAGCTTTACTTAAGATTCTATGCATCTCATCGAGGTCAAGTGTTCTATACTTTGTGAATAATACGTCAGATAAATGTATAAAATCAGTTTTATATAAGTCATCCACATATTGTTCATGTTGTTCATAGCGTTGTATTTTTTCTTTAATTTCATCATGTATTTCTTGTACAGACCAATCCATGCCAACATTTATTAGCATGAACTGAGATATAAGTTTACGCATTAAATTCTCAATTTCGTTTATTAAGGGGTAAGCGTTAATTGCATATTGTCGACCAATATCGTCCCATAGAGTATTAATTTTAGTCTCATCTGGTGTTATTCTTTTAAGTGTTTTTTTTATTTGTTGATTCAGGTTTGAAAAATTATCCAAGTTTTCATCAGTTTCGTTAATAAATTCTAGATGAAAATACCTTTCTTTCTTAGTAGCGATTTCACCTGTTTTTAATTTAAACTTTGCTTTAGTTACAACCTTATTATTTTGATATATGATAGAATCTTCCTCGATTTTAATACTAGAATCAACTTGTAACAATTTTAGAAATGTAGCTGAACTATCACAAAAAGAGTCCTTTTGTTTCATTAGTATAAGATACTCAACTTTATTCATAAAAAAGTTCCTCCAACTTCAAAATTGGAAATATTATAATATGTATTATAACAGTTTAATACAAAATTCTCTGCGAAATATATAAAAACAGTGAAGTTGATTTTTATAGTTTTGTTTGTATGTCCTGTGGTCTAAGCCATATTAGACCACAGGGGTAAGGGGTATGTTTAGATCAAGATGTAATTTTCATATTTGTTCTTTTGCTGTTACTGTATTGCCTCGACAGGTCATTATAAATTATATAAGTATGAAATAATATTTCACAATGTTTCATAAAAAAGTCCTACTATAAAAAAATAAGGAGATCAATGCTTTATAAATCTTACTCAGTAAATAAGATTTATAAGTATTTGACTAAGGAACGTATGTTCGCATATACTATGCATGAGGTGAATTGATGTATGAGTGCGAACAGTAAGAAACTTCATGGAAATGGTCGATGGGAATCATCTAGGATGATGCTACCTGAACATCGCGAACAATATGTTCAATTAATGAATCGTGAACGCATTATAGTTACAGGACAAATACCAAAATCGCCTCCTGCATCACAAGAAGAGTTACAACTGATGCAAGATTACGTATTATTACCGATGGCATACGCAATTGTTGAGAAAAATCGTAAGCAGATTGAGGGAAAAGCTCGTTCCTTACGTGACCTCTTTGTTAAGGCTACAGATATTGTTTTGCACCGTATGTATTCTGATATTGAAAGCCTAAGACAAGAATTAAAGCGTTCAAAGATTAATATTGTCGCTAACGAACGTATTGACGGTATCGCAACCTATACCTACAAATGCCGAAGCCACAACGGTGGATTTGCAATTACACGTGAATATGCCAGGACTCATATTGGTAAATTAATTGCACGCTATATAAACGGATTATTCAAATAAATAAGAAGCCAATTGGGTGAACAGAGAATCTTCTTGTAACTTAAAGATAGTTATGATAAAGTAATGCCTGTTCAACATCAGTAGCAAGGCGGACAATCTTCTTGGTTAAACAAGGAGATGAGTTAAATGCTATTTGATTTCAAACTAAGGTTATTATTCTATCTTGTGATTATTTCTCTTCTGAGACGAGAGCTGCCTCATTTAATGAGCATGCTAGGTAATGTATTGGTTATGTTGGGTGTGATTTTACATAAACTTAGCATTTCATTGAACCGTTTTGGAGAGTTAATGAAAAAAGTCGCAAAATTGTGGGGAAGGTTTAGTCTATCTAAAAAGTGAAATAAGTCAAAGTCATTGAAGAAGAAAGAAAAAATTATGAATAGAAGACGTTTAATACATAACTAAAAAGATTGTTCGCCTGCCTACCTGATATTTTCAGCTAGGCAGGGAGCAAGTGTGAAATATAATAAATAAGAAAAAACACTCATGCTATTTCTGCATTGAGTGTTTTTTCTTATTTTCATCTTTTAGATAACTTGATGACAGTAAAATAATAAAAAATAAAGAAAAGAAAGAAGAGATCGTAGTATGAGTTTATGTTTTAGCTATTTTGAAGAAAGTAGCGTTTTTGTGGCTGCTGACAGTCGTGTAGCAGTTAAAGTAAAAGGATCGTATTATTTTGTTACAGATGAGTACAAGAAGATCAGAAGGATTAGAGATAAAGTGATCTTTTATAGTGGTAATGATGTGGAATTTGCAGAAATGTTATTTGAAAAATTTCACGAAAGTCATTCTATACACTCTATTTATAATCTTGTTAAAAAGATGAACAAGGATCATTCTACGAAATACAGAGAGAAATACGATGTGGAATTAGAGTTTGTAATACAGATACTGACGATGGAGCGAGGGAAGCCAGCTCTATATTTCATTAATAGTAAGGACTTGAAGCTTGAAAAGAAGGACAGTGGTAAGGGGCAATTGTATGCAATAGGCGCGAAGCAGAATGAAGCGTTGTCCTATTGCTTAGAGATTAAAGAGAAGTTTGAAGGGATCAATGAAGCAATTATACGCTCATTTGAGCATGTTGCGGATGAGACGATTGGAGGCATATTAAACTGCTTCATAATTTCGAACGAAGGGATAAGAGAAGGGAAAGCAGTAATTAAAGATAGCAGAACTTTAAGAAAATGTGAGAATGTACATTTTCCCTATTCCTATCACTGTGATCTTAGAGGTAATTTGACCGCTCATAATGCAAATATCAGTGGTAACATCAATATGACAGGTGGAAGTATTAGCTGGTCAAGTGTTGCTAAGCCAAGCTATACAGCGTCTGAAGTAGGAGCAAGAAGTGCAAGCTGGCTGCCAACACCTGCTGAGATTGGGGCAGTATACAATAGCCAAACTGCTGTGTTTAACACATTGACCAATAATGGAGCGAATAAGGGGCTTTATATGAATGGCGGTAATTTATATGTTAATGCCTCGTATATTAAATCTGGAGTAATCAGTGCTGATCTAATTGACACAACTAATCTAGCTGCGCAAAGGATTTATCAGAAGGACTATCCTAATAATTATGCGAGTATTGGTGGACAGTTTGGTGATTTGGAATTGTGTTATGGAGGAGAAAATTATTTTACTATCTATAATGATATTGATGCTATCACTTTTAAACATTACAACAAGGAACATTTGAGGTTTACTAGTGTGACAAACAGTGCACATCCATTGGGAACGTGGGATTTTAGCGGAGCAACTGTGCAAGGACTTGAAGTAGTAGCCAGGTTTGGGTAAGTAATTGGTGAGGTAGTCGCTAAGGCTGCCTCTTAGTGCATTCTTGATTAACTCTATATGTCGAATTTTAGGTGATTAATGTCTAAAGTTGTGGTAGAATTTAACTAAGGTGATATTTAATTTAATTAGTAAATAGAACCTATTTAGTGGTTTGTAGTGATAAATAATCCTGTAGTATTAGAAAATAAATAGAAACATAGGGTGCAACATATGTTACTCAACAATTATTAGACAAAAATTGAGGTGACTTAATGAATATTGTTGACTTGATGGAATTAGGTTTTCCTGATGATATAGTTCATATTTGGAAGGTGAATGGTTTTAGTGAATTATTTCCCATACAAAAACAAGCAATTGAGAAAGGTCTATTTAATGGTCAGAATCTATTAGTTGTAGCACCAACTTCATCAGGCAAAACTTTTATTGGAGAATTGGTAGCTATACAAAATTCCTATATGAACAAGAAGAGCATTTATCTTGTTCCTTTTAAATCAGTATCAGATGAGAAGTACGAAGAATTTAAAGAGAAGTATCATGAAAATGGATTTAATATTAAAATTTCTGATGGTGACCATAGAGATGATGATGAAGATATTCGAATTGGCAATTACCATATAGCAGTCATGACTTATGAGAAGCTTTCAGGAATGTTAATTGTTAATCCAAATATGCTTAACAATTGTGATTGTGTCATCGTTGACGAGGTACAAATGATGAGTGATCCTCATCGAGGTGGTAACCTTGAGTTGCTTTTAACAAAGATGAAAGAGTCCTATAAAAAAACTCAAATTATAGCCTTGAGTGCAGTTCTAGGTTCTTTAAATGGTTTCGATAAATGGCTTGAAGCTGAAGTTATTAAAGAAGTTGATAGACCGTTAGAATTAAGACAAGGAGTTTTATTTACTAACGGAAACTTCGAGTATACTGAATGGAATACTTCATTAATAGGCAACGAACAAATGAATGCAACAAATTTAAATGAATTGTTAAAATTTTTATTAGATAAAGATGAACAGGTAGTCATTATTAAAAATTCAGTTCCTTCGTCCCAAAAATTAGCAAGAGAGTTAGCTAATTATTTTTCAAGTTTGCCTGGCGCAGCGAAAGTTATTGAACAACTTAGAGAAGAGCCTGAAACTGAAATACGGGACGAGTTATTAGTAACACTCAGAAGTTCGATTGCATTTCACAATTCTGATTGTGATATTAACGAACGGAGGCTAGTAGAAGCGGGGTTTAAAGAAGGGGAAATAAAAATATTGGTATCAACAACAACACTTTCAATGGGTGTGAATCTACCTTGTAAAACAGTAATACTTGCTGATCTCCAAAAATGGGATGCTACTGGAGGCGCACCATTAGAAGTAAATTGGAGTGTTGGTGAGGTAAGAAATATTTTTGGTCGTGCGGGACGCTATGGGAAAGGAAATGATTTCGGTAGAGGAATTTTCATAGCGGAAAATTCAGTAAAACGTGAATTTATAAAAAAAACATACTTGAATGCTCCTCTGGAGAACTTTTCATCAGCATTAGAGGACAGGGATATTAGTTTAAGAGTATTGGATGTAGTGGCATCTGGTTACGGAGAATTTGAAGATACTATTACTAAGTTTTTATTTAAGACTTACGCAGCGCTATCCTGGGATAATGATTATGCAAGACAACAAATTAATAAGCACATTAAAATTGGAATAGATACCTGTTTAACATACGGATTGTTTGAACAGTCTGCGCGTGGGAAAATTACTATTACCGAATTGGGAAAAGTATGTGCATCTATGGGTTGTTCAATAGAGTCATTCTCCATGTTGGTGGATCATATCCAAAACACAACTCACCTAAACGATCTTGATCTTATATTCTTAATATCACAAACTGAGGAAGTAAATGAGAAATACTACAGGATTAAATGGGATAATCAGGCACTCAAATACAAGATACAGTCTCGATTAGTAGAGGAGTATTCTAATAGTAGAATGACAGGAACCTACTTATCAGAATATGAGAGATTATTAAACACTGGAAGACCATTGACAAAGACATTATGTACATCGTTCTCAATGGTATTATTAGTTAATGATATTTTATATAGTGAGTTTAGTTTATCCTCGATAAGAAAGGCATTTGGATTTACAACAGCTAGTATTAGAAGCATTTCTCTTAATCTGAGCTGGATGTTAGATATTGTTTGTCAAATATCGAATGTGATAAAACCAGAATTTACAGATGATATAGAACGTCTTAATAAATGTATCGCAAATAGATCGACTTTAAGTAGCTATTTTCTAAATAATCTTTCAAAATATATAACAAGAGAAGAAAAAATAAAGCTGGTTAAATCTGGAATGCTATCTCTGGATGAGTTTTTGGAGAAAGATTCATCAGAATTTAAGGCTTCAATCAATCCTACTAAAGTAGATAAAATTGTAAAAGTTATTAATGATAGAAGGGATAGGAACTATCAGTATTGGGAAAGAGAACATATTAGAAGAGTTGAGAAATTAGGTTATGATTCATCTTTAATTAAATGTTTGTACAATGGACTAGAACTCGAATTTGAACACAAATTATGTGAGTTCCTTAATGCTGATTTTATTGAAGGTACTGTGAAAAGATTAAAGCAGCAAAGTAAAATTGAACCTGGTCTGTTAATGGTATTAGGTAATGGACAGAAGTATTCTATCCAATTAACAGCAAAAGAGAATAAGAATAAGTTTATTGATTCACAAAATGCAGAAGATGTAATCTCCCAATCAGCACATTTAGAACTAGATGGTTATGTATGTATAGGTAGACCTGATTTTCAAGAGTTGGCTATTGATCAAGCTAGTCATCTAGCTAAGAAACATAATTTTAAATTAGTGCCATTATTCGCGTTAATTGAACTATATATTCGAATAAAAGAAGGAGAACTTAGTTCTGAAGTTGTTACCAATTTTTTTGTTGATTTTAAAGGATATTTAAATATCTCGAAAATTGATAAGTATTTCAAAGGATAATACAGGCGAGAAGCACTCGCACTCAGTTGAAGTTAACTTCTACTGTATGCGAGTATTTTTTTGTCTAAGAAAAGCTAAATAGAACAGTAATTGAACTTTATCCGTTTTTTTAAAGGAAGTATATTAAGTACAATGTATAGAAGTTAAGGAAAGAGGCTTAGAACATATGGATATAGATTTTACGAATTATCTGCCTATAGCAGCTGCTATTATTTCAGCGACTCTTGGTTATATGTTTGGCATCAGAACTAAAAAAAATGATAGATTGATACAATTAACTCAAGAAAACCTTAAAGAAGTCTTTAGTCCCATGTATCATGAGATGAAAAAGATATTTACAGACTCATTAAAACCAAAAGACAGAGAATTAATGCTTGAGAAATTCTTCGAAAAATATATTGGCGAAGATACTCCAGTCTATAAATTGGGAGATTTAGAGCTATTGGATACTTTTTACGAATTAAATGATAAGTATGAACAATTCAAGCTATTACGAAAAGAAGAACTTTGGGTAGAATTTTGGTGGGAGTTCGAATTTAAACTCCGCTATAAAATAAAGGATGGATACAGAAATTCAACAAATCTACTGTACAGGGACTTCACATGGCAACAATATATTCAAGCTAAGCCATACTGGATGAAATTTTACTTTGAATCAATGAAGTTTTTGTTCGATACTACAAAAGGCATTAATGTGATTTCTATTATATTGGTATATTTTTCTGGCTGTTTTAAAATATTTGACCTTGGACTATTCCCAAAAGATTTTTGGATTTTCAGTCTCATGATACTTGGATTGAGTGTAACTGCTACATTTGTACTAATGATGCCTAACATCCAGTACATTACTCTATCTTCTAACTCAAAGCAAAGTTTACTTAGACAAGTTATAAAAAAAATGATTCCTAAGGTACTACTCAAATGGGATAACCTTTTTATAAAAAGGAATTATGATAATGTACCAAAAATGTATGAGAAAAAGTTGTTTGAGGATTGATTATAAGAACTAGTGATTTTACGTTTTGTGAAGAAGATTCCCTATAATTGAACAAATGGAGGAGTAACAAATGAAAAGATGTATAGTTGGATTTATCAGTGGTGTAATTATATTATGAGGCATATTGAAAAGTATTATGGTAAAGTCGTTGCTTTACAGTTGGAGTCTGGTGACACGTACAGTGGACTTATTGATAAAGGTGACGAGAATCATGTAACCTTGAATGACATAGTATATGGTAATAAAATTTGGTTTTTTCCTAAGGTTGAGATAATAAACATCGAATATATTAGCCCATCTAAATCGTTTATCTATAATAAAAAATAATATTATGTAGACCATGCAAATTATGGTTTTCGCTGAATCGGAATATGTTAGGATGATTATAAGTCGATATAACTATTTGTGAAACCAGATAATACGTTTCATCTAAATTGGCTTGTGTGAGTAGTGAGAGTAGGGTGGGACTTCGTAAAGTAAGAATATAATTCTAACCTCGCTAAAGTGTTCCTGTAACTATTAGAGCGAGTGATTAAGTTTTACATTAAACATATAAGGGAGATATATGATGTATTTTTACGTTGTAAGTCATCCAAACCAAATTGGGACAATTGAAAGAAAAGTTTATCCATGTATTGAATTGTTGGAGGATAATTGGAATGATTACGGTTATGAGACTTATTATACTGCTTATTATTATACAGGCTATTTGAAAAACTCAATTGAACTTGGAGCAGTTAAAATACTACATAGATCTGAGCTCATTACACGTTCTATCTTACCAAAAGAGTTTACCAGTTTAAATTTGGATTTTTGCTCACTAGGGCAAACATTAGAGTATTATAGAAAATTGAAAAAATTAGGAAGTAATATTTCATCTAAAATATTCAGAAGCCTTAAGGACATTGCAATTCATAAAGAGTTTTATAATAATTTCCCTAAGCAAGGTATTGAAGATTCTTTCTTCAGAGGCAGTGAGGCAAAGAAGGCATTCTCTTCAGCAATTCAGTTTTTTGGCGGTGAGAAAAAGAATGAAGTTTTCATCTTCAAATATGACTTTACCCCTCCCTATTCCAATCAGAGAATTAAGATGGGATTTGATTTCTCAGAAAAAGATTTTTTGCCTAATCGAATCTGTATTTTAGTGGGGAAAAATGGATGTGGGAAAACACAATTCATGGCTAACTTTGCTAATTCTTTATGTGGAAGTGAGAGCAAAGAGAATAGTGTGGAAGCATTTGATGAAATGCCTCTTTTTAGCAAGGTAATTGGTGTCTCGTTCAGTGCATTTGATAACTTTAAGAAACCTCATCAAGAGAAAAGGATAAGTGCTACTTCTCAAGGAGAAAAACTGAATAACTATATTTATTGTGGTATTCAAGGTAGTGATGGAAAGACCTTGTCCATAACTGAAATGAAGCAAACAGGAAAGGAGAGGCTAAGTGGAATTTTAGATGATGAACAAAGATTTGAGGCTTGGAAAAAAATCCTTAAAAATGTTTTCGAGGAAGAGTTTGAAAAGAATCTACTTGAAGAACCAGAAGACATCTTCAGTAAAAAACTTAGTTCTGGTCAAAGCATCTTGTTATATACAATGACCAATGTAATTGCCAACATTGATCAAGAATCAATTTTATTATTTGACGAGCCTGAGCTCCACTTACATCCAAATGCGATCTCTAACTTGATGAGAATGCTATATGATTTATTTGTCGAATATAATTCTTACGCAATTATTGCAACACACTCTCCGTTAATTGTACAAGAGATACCATCGCGTAATATTAAAAAATTCGTTAGGGAAAATAATTATCTAGACATAATGGAAGTTCCATTGGAGACTTTTGGAGAGAATTTATCGGCAATTACTGAAGATATTTTCAATGTTAGGGATACAGAAAGTTCGTATAAAACAATTTTGAGAAATGCTATCGTGCAAGAAGGATTGACTCTAGAGGATGTACTAGAAAAATTTCCAATAGGATTAAGCTATAATGCAATGACATATTTAAATATTATTGATAAAAACAACAAGAGGATATAATAAAATGCGAAATCTTGCATGTCTAGAAGATTCTCCAGAAAGTATCTTTTTAAGTATAGCATCAAGTAAAAATAATCCATGTAAAGATATTCTTTATTTAAATGAAGCTAATCCAACAAATTGTGTTCAGAATAAGGTCTTTAAAAGATATGAGGAATACAAACAAAATAAGCTAGATCTCTTTAAAATATCAAATAGCAGTGGTTTTTCTACACAGGCTGAAGAGTGTTTGAAGGGCTGCTATACTTCTAATACTATAGCAATGGATTGGCTGTATCATCAGTTATTAAATATTCAGGACAAATTTATTAAAGATAAGTGTCCCTATTGTGGTATAAATTCACCGACTTCGAGGGATCATTACTTGCCGAAAGAACTTTTTCCTGAGTTCTCCGTAATGTCTTTTAACCTAATTCCTTGTTGTATAGATTGTAATACTCTTAAGGGGCTAAAGTGGAAAGAGGATATAGCTGGACATAGAACATTTTTGCATTACTACTTTGATGAAATTCCAAATGAAATCTTTCTTAATGCTAATATCGTATTTGATAGCCCAACAGTTCCTACTGTTGAAATCACTTTGTGTCCCCCAAACAATAGTGATTTCTATAAAATTTTGAATACTCATTTTAGCAAATTAAACATAATTGCTAGAATCAATTCACAAGTAAATACTTATGTATCTGAAAAACACGAGACAACGTTAGAATCTTTGAAGCAAGGTCTAGAAGAGATGGACTTAAAGAGACTACTAAGTATTGAGACTATGAATCTGGAGCGAAATCATGGGCTGAACTATTGGAAGGCAGTTATAAATAGAGGGATTATCGAATGCCAAGATTTTTTTGAAATTAGAGTATAATAGAAATGATTATCGATGAGATGAAACCAGATTAGGTTCAAAAGTAAGTAATGAATAGATAGGCGATAATGGTAGGTCTTAAAAACAGACTGAAATCAAAAACCCCTTTAACCAATAAAATTGGAAACGGGGTTTTTGATTGTTTTAAAATCAGAAGTTACACATTTATAAAATTTACAGTGGAGGTATCTTAATCATCTTTGTCTAATCTGTACTCGATACATTCTCTACAAACTGAATTTCCATGAATGTTTCTAAATGTCTGTCCACAGTTATTACAGAAATTTATATCATTACTTGCCCATTCACAGCCACAAGAAAAGCAAATCCATCCTTTGTCCTCTATATATGGAAACAAATGAACCATTGTCTCATGACCACACTCAATACATGAGTATAACGGGTATTCTCCTCCATTTTTGACACATTCATACTCGCTTTCATCAAGTATTTCCCATATATATTCATTTGCTAACTTCTCTGCATCTGTCTCTCTATAGCCACAAAATAAACATCTACTTTCATCACTAATGCAGAGTGCTTCTTGGTAACAGGAAGGACAATTTGTTACTGGAGCATTTTTTTTATGCTCTGAAATATCTTGTGCAAGTAATTTCATTCTTTTATCAATAAATTCCCTGAAATCACGTAATCCAATTCGTATATTTCTAAGTAAATCATCGTACTCTTCTAAATCTTCTTCACTTAGTTGATCATTGATAAAATCAAGAATGGAGTTTAATACTTTCATTGAGGATGACTTAAGAGCAAGAACGGATTCATTTATTTCAAAATGCTCAAGTCTGTTTCTTCTATCTCTTAAGTGAGTAAAATTCTTCTTTGTTTGCTCATTTAATACTATTCCACAAATACTTGCAAGGCGTTCAACGCACTCTTTAGAATCAACGCTTTTAAAATTACCTGAGTGAAAGTCTTCACGATTTGCAGAATCTATTTTTTGAAATAACAATGACCAATGTTCTAAAGAAAGTTTATATTTTAGAATTAAATCAACACCTGCTGATAAATGCAATATTGCATACTTTATATTATTTTTCTCTTTTGATCTAGATAAATACGTGATAGAAGACCTTATAAAGTCCAAACCATTTTCAAGCAGATTTAGATTTAATTCATCTTTACCTACTGCCATGAGTATTCCCTCCATATTTTTTTATCTAAAAAATCACTTTACAATATTTACTAGTATAGTACCATATTATAGATAGGGTGTCGTGAAAAAATGCAGTAATCATTTGGAATACTTGACATTTTTGTGTGTGTATTATAAATTTGATTCAATCACAAAGAACCTTTAATGTTGTTATAAAATGGTTCTGAGTGGCTAAGTAAAGTAAGCATTGAAAAAATGAGTTTTATCAAGCTTTTAGCGGAACTGGCAGACGCACAGGACTTAAAATCCTGCGGTGGGTGACCACCGTACGGGTTCGATTCCCGTCCTCGGCACCATTTTTCAGAACTACATAGGAATTATAAGATAAACCCCTTTCGAATGACCTAATGGTCTTTGAAAGGGGTTTTTACTTAGGTATGGATGATTATCCACGAATCCATTACAATAGGAAGACAATGTTGAAAGCAAAGGTGGTTCATGGATGGCGGGAAGCAAACATTATGTTGTCTGGGTCGGCAAGCAGCCCGGCGTTTACAAGAGTTGGCCGGAATGTCAAGCGCAGGTGAACGGATATCCGGAAGCGAAATATAAATCTTTTGAATCCAAGGATAAGGCGGAAGCCGCGTACAAGGAAGGCTGGAAGAACCATTGGGGCCAGGGGAAAGGGGCGGCAACGTCTGCTGCTTCGCCTGCAAAGCAGAAACCTTCCTTTTACGCCTCCAAGCCGGCTGCAGCGGCAGCAGAGGAGCAGGAGATTGATTATGACAGCATCTCGGTTGACGTTGGCACGCGGGGCAATCCGGGGCCTGTAGAATATAAGGGCGTGGATACGCAAACAGGCGATATCCTGTTCTATGTGGGTCCTATTCCGAATGGCACCAATAATCTCGGAGAGTTTATTGCGGTCGTTCATGCACTGGATTATCTCAAGAAAAAAGGCAGTAACCAAACGATCTACAGCGACTCGCGAACGGCGTTAAGCTGGCTGCGGAACAAGAAGATTGCTTCCAGTCTTGTGAGAAACGCGTCGACCAAGCAGATTTGGGAGCTGGCCGATTGGGCGCTGGACTGGCTGCGCAATAATACGTACAGCAATAAAGTCGTGAAATGGAATACGGAAGAATGGGGTGAAATCCGCGCGGATTTCGGACGGAAATAAGGGAGACGACAGATGGATTTTCAGCTGAACAATGACTGGGCAGAGCTTCTGCAGAGTGAGATGGACGAGCCTTACTTCAAGCAGATGGAAGAGCAGCTTGGGGAGCTTTATATAACGAAGACCGTGTACCCGAAGGTCGAGCATATTTTTAATGCGCTTTCGTTTACGCCTTATGAGCAGACGAGGGTTGTCATTATCGGACAAGATCCTTATCATGGCCCGGGTCAGGCGCATGGGCTTAGCTTTTCGGTACAAGAGGGGATTGCTATACCGCCTTCCTTGAGAAATATCTATAAAGAGCTGCAGCAGGATATCGGCTGTCCGATTCCGAAGCATGGCTCACTTGCCTCGTGGGCTAAGCAAGGGGTATTGCTTCTCAACACCGTCCTGACTGTTGAAGAGGGGCAGCCCAATTCGCATCAGAAGCTGGGCTGGGAACGGTTCACCGACCGGATTATCCGCAAGCTGAATGAACGGGAAGAGCCGGTTGTCTTTATTTTATGGGGCAAGCACGCCCAGGATAAAGCAGCCTTTATCGATACCAACAAGCATCGGGTTATCGCATCGGCGCATCCTAGCCCGTTGGCGGCGCGGAGAGGCTTTTTTGGCAGCCGTCCGTTCTCCAGAGTGAACGAGCATTTGCGGAGCTTTGGCTATACGGAGATTGATTGGAGTCTGCCTGAGCATCCGGAAGAAAATTAATACAAAAAAAGCCTCCCTGTCCATGTCGTAATGGACGGGGAGGCTTTTCATTTGGGCAATATTAGCTTGCCGAAGCCAGGCTGCTAACGGCAGTATTGGCGTTTGCCGAAGCCAATACCGGCTTGTAAGCCGCGTCTACATAAGTGGTTGCGCTAACTTCCGTGATCACTTGCGGGTACATTTTGTTCGGGTCCGGTTGAACCGTCTCTACTTTGATAATCGCTTGACCGTCAACGAAGGAGATCGATGTAACGCGTAGCCCATAACCCGGATGAGGCGCTTGACCGGACACGGTTACTTTGTTGATGTCCTTGTTCACCGAAGTTACAGTCAGTTTAAGATCTTGAATCGGCTGCGGAGCCGGTTCCGCCGGGATCGTTGGCGTCTTCTTTACGAATTCAAGACCGTCGTACAACCAGCCTGCCGCAACGCCGCGCGTAATTTTTTGTTTTGGATAGAAATTGTTTTTCTTATCCAGCGTTGCGATTTTGGAAATGAGCAGCTTTTGGATGCTGTTCATATAATCCTTGTTAACATCCTTTTCGTCGTTAATCGTCATGTACAGTTCAATAAAGGCGAAATCGCCTTTTTTCGTAATCGCCTTGAAGAGATGATGGGCGAACTGTTCGCGTGTCATTTCGTCATTGGCTTTTACGTTCTTAGGTACTTCCAGGCCATTGTATTGGGCAATGATAAACGCATCCGCATACCAGGAGCCGTTCTTCAGATTCGGATAATAATCGGCAACTTCAGGCTTCTTAATGAAACGAATGTTGTCGATATTGAGGTCAAAAGCTTTGACGATCATCGAAATGCCGGCAGCATAGGTCAGCTTACCGTTGGAGTTGAATTTCTCGCCTTTTTCGCCTTTTATTACCCCTTGTTTATGCAGGGACTCAATCTTTGATTTATTCGGATCTTTGCTCGTATCACTGAAGGCGAATACGGTTTGCCCCAAAGTAAATACAAGCAGCATGGACATGGCTAACAATAGAACTGCTTTTAGTTTCATCATCGACTCTCCTCTTGTTTTGAAATTTGCTATAGCATCTATAATAACGAGTCCGATATTGGTATTGTTGCACCAAAAAGAGAAGAGTCATACGAAAATCTGCTAATTTTTTGCAGGCTGCCGGTCGAAAGCGGTTGAATGACTAGCCGCCAGTTAAGGTGAAAAAAAGACCTTTGCAGGTCTTTAGAGCAGGGCTATTTCGAATTATCCTTATACCACGGATTCAGATGGATGAGGACTTCTTCCACGTCCTTGTGATGGTCGAGAATGATTTGTTTTATTTTTCGGGAGACGTCATGGCCTTCTTGAATAGTAAGCTCTCCGGGAATGCCAACACGGACATCAATCATGACATATTGGCCGAATTCTCTCGCCCGGATTCTGTCAATTCGTTTTACTTCCGGGATGGAGGAGACAAGACGCTCGTAATCCTGAAGCATCTCCGGAGATACGGTTTTCTCCATTAATACATCCACGGCTTCTTTTCCCATATGATAAGCAAGCTTCAATACGAAATAGGCAACAACAATCCCGGCGGCCGCATCGCCGTAGCTAAGGAACGAGATATCGTTTCTTTCCCCGATAATAGCCGCTCCGATACCGATAACGGCGGCAAGCGACGCATAAACATCGGCCAGATGATCGAAAGCGGTAGCTTCGAGACTTTTACTGCTCGTCTGCTTGCTGATTCGAATGCAATAAATGTATAACCACAGCTTCCAGAAAAGGGAGACGACAGCGGCAACAAAGGCGACCATGCTCGCCGCGGCGGCAGGGTGGAAGAAGGACTCAAAGGAATGGTAAGCGATAAATAAAGCGGCGATCACCATAATAATGGCGACCAGCGCAGAGCCGATCAGCTCGCTTTTGCCATGACCGTACGGATGGTCCTCATCCGCGGGTTTTTGCGCAACCTTTGCGGCGCCCAAGGCGGCCATCGACGCAATGACGTCACCGGCGTTATGTACACCGTCAGCGATTAATACTTGGCTTTTGAACATAAGGCCTACAATTAGTTTAATGCCCGTCAGAATCAGATTGCTGAGTAAGCTGATCCAGATGGCTAAGACATTCGATGAAACTTTTGTACCTGATACGTTTGAATCGCTCACTCTTTACAACCTCCAATAATTTCCTAACCACGTGAAAAAACAACGACCCTTATCATATATGATGAAGGTCGTGTGGGTCTAGAGAAACAGTGTTGCAACGGGTCAAGATTTTTAGGCGTAGTTAAAAGTCAGCGGAAAGGGAGGGAGCCAAGGGCTCCCTCCCTGCTTGTCCTGCAAAACTAACGGTGCTCAATCAGATCAATAGCGCCAAGCACCATATGGGCTAGGCCAAATCCGAGAACACCGGTACCTACAAGCTTATACTTGCTTTTTCTTAGCAGGGATGCACCAGAGGCCGACACAACGGTTCCGAGAACGGCAGGGATCAAACCTTCACGCATGATATCCACTCCTTCGATTGTTTTGCAAGACGGTTTAGTTTGCGCGATTTAAGGAAGAAAATGCATGAAGCTGCGGATAAGCACGGCTATCAACGTTCATGCCGCCGGATCGTCTGATAGAAACAAAAAAGCCTTGATCTCTCAAGGCCTTTCATGAAGAACAATCCTAACCTTTTACCGCGCCTGCCGTAAGACCGCTGACGATATATTTTTGTCCCGCTAAATAAAGAATGAGGACAGGAATCGACGTCATTACGAGGTCGGCAAAAATGAGATTCCAGTCACGACTGTATTTGCCGTAGAAGTTGTAGATGGAAAGCGGCATCGTCCATGTCGAGCTGTCCGTAAGGAAATACAGAGGGATCGTGATGTCGTTCCATACCGACATGAATACCATGATTGCAACCGTTGCGTTAACCGGCACGATAAGCGGCGTAATGATTCGGAAGAACACGCCCATCAGGCTCGCGCCTTCCAGGAAGGCAACCTCGTCGAGCACCTTTGGTACGGATTTGATAAAACCGCTGTACAAAAAAATGCTAAACGCCGTATTTAATGCAGCGTAAATCAAAATGACGCTTGTGATACTGCCGTAGAAGCCCAGCCACTGCACAACGCGGATCGTTGTAATCGTGGACATCGGAGCGATAAGTCCCATAAAGAAAAACAGATACAGGTAGCTCGCAACCTTGCTGTCGCGGCGCGCTAGTATAAAGGCGGCTGCGGAAGACGTAATAATATTCAATATGGCGGATACCCCGGTAATGACGATTCCGTTCAGAAACGCGCGAGCAAGACCGCCTTCCTTAAATACGGTTACATAATTTGAGAACATCCATTTGTCCGGAAACCGGATTTGAAACTTGGATACTTCGGCGCTAGTCATAAACGAGCCAAAAATCATAAGCAAAAGCGGAATGATGATGCCGAGGCAAGCGATTAACAGCAAGATTTCTACCAGGTAGTTGCGCAGTGATATTTTTCGTGCGAAATTCATTATTCGGTAACCTCCTTACGACGCATGAAGACAAGCAACGGAATTGCAATCAGGCTGACGATGAGGAATAAAAGCGTATTTATCGCCGTGCCAAGGCCCCAGTTGCCTTCGCCAAACGCCCGGAGAATAATCGTACCCACAACCTGCGAGGAATTGCCCGGACCGCCGCTCGTCAATACGAATACCTCGGAGAAAACCTTCAATCCGCCAATCAACGTAAGCATCAGGTTGATATTGATGGCCGGCAGCAGAAGCGGAACGGTAATGTTCGTAAAGCTTCTCCACGCACCTGCACCGTCAATCGTTGCAGCTTCGTAGTATTCCTTCGAGATGGATTGCAGGCCAGCCAAATAAATAGCCATTTGGAAGCCGGCTTGCTGCCATATGGCAACGAGAGCAACCGTCCAAATAACAAGATGAGGGTCGGTCAGCCAAGCCTGGCTCAGGAAGTGAAGGCCGATGGCGTCAAAAAACTTGTTCACCATGCCTTCTGTGCGAAGGATCGGGGTAAAGACGATAGAGATTACGAGTACGCTTAAAATAGAAGGAGAGTAAAATATGGCGCGAAGGAAATTGCGGGATTTGAGCCGCATATTTAAAGCGATGGCGAGAACAAGGCCAATCACATTTTTTCCGACAACCGTTGCTAGCGCAAAAATAAACGTGTTTTTCATGGCAAGAAGCAAGGTATCGTCCGTGAAGATCTTGTTGAAGTTATCGAAGCCGATAAACTTGATGCCGATACGATCTAGACGCCAATCGGTAAAGGAATAATACAGACCGATAATGGCCGGCATTACGAAGAAGACCGTATAGATCAGCAGCGCAGGCCATACGAGATAATAGCCATACATACTTTTGGAGCGTGTCATCATTTTCTCATCCCACCAAAATTGTTGATTTTATATTCTAGTTCCGCTGCAGTGTTCCTTAGACGGAGCGGCCGCCGTATGGAACAGCAGCCGCAGAAACGTGTAACCGATTTATTGTTGTAGCTTAGAAGCCGGCTTCGCCTTTGTCCTTCATCAGCTCGGCAAACTTGTCATTCCAGGTTTGAAGTACTTGCTTGGACGTTTTGCTGCCCGTGAACTCGTCTTGCAGGCTTCTATACAGTTCGCTGCGGTCAACGAGCATGTATGCGTCCATCGTCATGGCAACCTTCTTAGGCGTGATGTAGTTGTCCAAAATTTCTTGCTTGTAAGCAGGAAGCTCAGGCGTTGTCACGTCGCTGAAATTGGATACATAGCTTTGGTTGTTCACGATTTTTTGCGCTACTTCTTTTGTTGCAATGAAATCAAGGAATTTTTTGGCTTCTTCGATATGCTTTGCTTTTTTCGGAATAAACAGCTGGCCGCCAAGCGGGCTTGCGCCAAGGTACGCGTCGCCGCTGTTGTCCGTAGGATAAGCGAACAGGCCCAGATTCATGTTAGCATCCTGCTGCTGAACCGATTCGATCAGCCAGTCGCCCATGAACATCATCGCTACTTCCTTGTTCAGGAATTTACCCGCAGCCATGTCGTAGCTGTCGCTCAATACGTCTGTATTGGTATAGCCTTTTTTATACAGATCGTATTGTTGGTCAAGGATTGTCTGGAACGCTTCAATGTCCGTCCATTTTTTCTTGTTTGCGTTCAGATCGTCGAAGAGGGTAGGTTCGTTTTTAGCCGCGTATTCGCCAAACGATGCGCCCGGCATTACGTTAGCCGCCCAGTTGTCTTTAAATGGCATAAAGATTGGCGTGTAGCCGGCTGCTTTGATTTTCTCGCAAGCCGCAAGGAATTCGTCATACGTCTTCGGAACTTCAAGTCCAAGCTCTTTGAAAATATCTTTGTTATATACAACCCCCTGCATGCCCGTATCTTGGCTTACGTGGAAGCTGTAAACATGGCCGTATGCGGACAGGACGTCTTTGTTCAGAAGACGGCTGACCCAAGGCTGGTCATCCAATATTTCAAAGTTGCGCTCGAGATTAAGATCGGTCGTCGCGCTAGCCAGGTTGTATTGCAGAATATCCGGCGTTTCGTTAACGGCTAGCTTGGTCTGAAGCACGGTCGACGTTTGCTCTGCCGGAAGCAGCTGCAAATTAACTTTGATATTCGTCTCTTTCTCGAACTCGTCGAGCAGGTCCTGCTGCACGAATGCGGAGTCCTGCGAGCTTTTGGATAGAGCAAGCTCAATCGTTACTTTTTTGCCGCCTCCGGTGTTTCCGCTTTCGGAATTCGAGCTGTTGCTTCCGCAGGCTGCCAGCGATACGGCTAGTACCGCGCTTACTGCGCCTAATGATAGCTTACGTGCTGTTTGCTTCATGTTTTTCTCCCCTCATGGTGCCCTTTGTTGTATCTTCGACTGAATCCGTTTACAATCCAATTGTAGGTTTTTTTCAAAAGGAGGTACATGTTTGACCTTTACCTTTTCTGTGTAAAATTCTGAACTCATATCGAATCGGAGGCTATCATTCTTGAAAGGCTTCAGCAGGAAAATCAAATTTACTCCACGACACACCAGCCTTCAAACGAAGGTAGTCCTTATGTTTTTAGTTTTGCTATTTTTTGTGCTGTGCTGTTTTTTGGCCTATGTGAATTGGCAGGTCATCCGGCCATTGAAGGAAAACAACGAAAACGATAAGCAGCTCACGGCAGCTAAAATAAGCGGACAGCTGGACCAATATATTAAAAACCAGAATCAGCTGTCTCAGCGCGTCTTGTCCAACCAGCAGGTTGCGGCGGCATTATCCGGAGGCTATCATTCGGCGGATTCCGCGGAAGGTCTGACTCAGAGCCGTATATTAAAACAAATGATGTTCGAGGCAATCGGTCCAAGCGTGGATATTCGGGATATGATCATCTATGATCTTGAAGGGCGGGCGGTTTCTTCCTATATCGGTTATCCGTCCAACCCGATGCTGCTTGAGGCCGGTCTGCGGACTGCAATGGACGATAGCGACTATATCTTATACCAGCAGGAAAATGGCATAACGGCGTTTGATAGAGCGATTATCAATCAGAATGGCCAGATTTACGGCTATCTATCCATTCAGTTGGACCAATCCGAGCTGCAGCTGCCAACGGAAGATGTAGCGGTTGGCGACGTCTATATCATGGACCAGGAGCATCAGTTGATTGCCCGCTCGCAGAATGCCAAGGAGCCAGATCATCTGGAGCCTGTGGAAGCTGACCCTGAGAGCAGCGGCATGTATGTGGACGGCGATTCCAATTACATCGCCTATAACCATTCGGCCAGCACCGGTTGGATAACCTATGTTGTTACACCGAAGCAGGCCGTGCTTGGACCGGTCAATTCCGTCCAATATTTGTCGATTACGCTTATTTCCATCCTGATGCTGTTTTCTTTCGTGTATATTTATTTCAGTACCCGGAATCTGCTGCTGCCGATTCGGAAGCTGCGGGGCCAAATGTCACGCATCAACTATAGCAACCTGGATATCAAAGTGGACAACCGTTCGCATAACAACGAGCTGATCGCTTTAAACGAGTCCTTTCAGGAGCTGTTAGGCCGCCTCCAGCAATCGATCGAAAACGAGAAGCTGGCGCTGCGTGAAGAAGTGAAGGCCAGAAACTCGGCTCTACAAGCGCAAATCGCGCCGCATTTTATTCACAATGTGTTATATTTGATTAGCATTGCCGCCCAAGAGGGCAAAAACAAAGCGGTATCCGATATGTGCAAGCAACTGTCCGATTCCTTGCGGTATATCGTGACGTCTCCTTACCAGCATGTCTCCATGGCCGAAGAGCTGGAGCATACCCGCAACTATTTGTCGCTTGTCGAGCAAAACTACGAAAACGACCTTGAATGGGAAATTATCGCCGAAGATGCAGCCGCCAATCTTATACAGCTTCCAAGGCTGGTCATCCAGCCGTTCGTCGAGAACTGTATCGAGCATGCGTTCACGAATACCGATCCGCCTTTGCGCATCAAAATTCTGGTGAAGCTGTACAATGGCATTTGGGCCATCGAAATCAGCGATAATGGCGAAGGTATTGAAGCCGGCAAGATGAATGAAATCATGAATAATATTTCGAATTCCGAGGCGAGGGAGCATGAGCTCCATATGCCTTCAAGCTTTGGAAATATGGGAATTGTTAATACGGTGAATCGACTTAAGCTGATGTATAAGAACCGGTTGTTTTTCAATCTGTACAATAACGCGGGAGAGGAAAAAGGTTCAACCGTGCAAATTATCGCCTCTCTCACGAAAGATTTTTATTAGAAGGGGTAGAAGCCTATGTTTAACGCCTTGATAGCCGAAGACAGCAAGCCGATATTGCGTAATATCAAGGCGCTTCTCGAATCATCGGAACTACCGATCCGGATCGCGGCTACGGCTTATAATGGGGAAGAGGCACTGGATTATTTGAAGAAGCAGGCCGTCGACATTCTGATCACGGATATCCGGATGCCCAAGTTGGGCGGGCTTGAACTTATCGAGCAGGCCAAGAAGCTGAATTCGTCGCTGAAAGTTGTGCTTATTAGCAGCTACAGCGATTTCCAATATACGCGCAAAGCGATTAATTTGCAGGTGTTTGATTATTTGCTGAAGCCCGTCGAGCGGAACCAGCTGATCGAGGTTATGCAGCGGATCGTTGATTCGCTCGCGGAAAAGTTGGAGTATAGCCTCGAGCCTTTAAAGTCAATCGTGGCTCCTGCCTTTCTATCCGGCTTGCGTCTTGGGCCGCAATTTCATGAACAGCCGGTCTCGCTGTTTCTAATTGGCAAGCAGCCTTTTATTCCGGATTCGGGCAATTGGAAGAGCGAAACGGTGCAAACGCTGCTTGACGCTATTTGCCAGCCGCAAAGCTGCTGGGTGTTTCCTGCTAAGGATTCGGACGGTTACCTTGTATTTGTCCAGTCCGCTATGAAGGAACGGTTCGTCACGACACTTGCTTGGATGGAATCCGTTGAACGTGTGCTGCTAAGCGTTGGCATTGAAATCGCCATGGCTGGCCGCTTCCAGCCGGTAGATTTCAACCAGCTGCAGCTTCAATACGACAGGCTGAAAGGTCTGCTCAATGAAGAGACGCTGCTGGATAAAAGAGTGCTGCTCGATACGGATTATCGCATTCCGGAACAAACGGTGAAGGATGACGTCATCAGAAGCTTTACCGAAATGATTGAACAGCGCCAATCGCAGCCATTCCAGATTAAGCTCCGCGAGTATCTGCAAATCTCCTATAGAGAGCATGCCCGATATGTTGATCTGGAGAGGCTTGTATCGGCGATTGGAGATGCTTTCGTCCATGCGCTGCCGAGCAGCGGACCTGAGGAAAGGCTGGCAGCGGCAGCGGCTGTCAAAGAAATACTGGAGCAAGGCAGCTACCAGAGATTCTGCGAGCAATGCTTGGACTGGTGTGCCCACAGCTTTGAGCAGCTGCAGCAGCGCAACCGGAAGAGCGGAGAAGAGTTGTTCGAGCAAATGGATGCTTACGTTAAGCTCCATAAATTTTCGCAGCTTTCCATCAATGATCTGGCAGCCAAATTCCATGTCAGCGCGTCGTATGTGAGCCGGATTATTAAGCGCTATACGAACACAACGTTCGTTCAGTATTACATGGAGCTGAAGATCGAGGAGGCCTGCAAGCAGCTGCGGGCCAAGCCGGAAATGAAAATCAAGGAGCTCGCGGATGCGCTTTCTTTTAGCGACCAGCATTATTTCTCCCGCGTGTTCAAGGATCATACGGGATTAAGCCCAAGCGAGTATAGGGAGCAGTGTGTTGGTTCAGAGTTTTAAAAAAGCGGTGCATGGGTAGTCCATGCACCGCTTTTCTGTTCGTATGAGCTGTAGTGGTCTCGAACCACTGCCATGCCTCGGTAGAAGTTGTGCTCTCTTCCTAATGCAAAGTTCCTTGACTAGCCACTTGAACAGGCAATAACCGATACACGGCAATTCTCTCGCCTTTCAACTCCCATGAATATCGGAGGCTATCGCCTTCAGGGTCAAGTGTACAGGTCGTACTTCCCCTCAGTGAATACAATAAGCTGTAATCTAAAACTGGAAGGGGATAATTACAGTGAACCGCAACTATTACATGGGCATGGGCAATGTAGGTAGTATGAATGAAGCTAACTTTTGTCCCGATTGTCCAACGCAGACGATTTATGATCCTCCAATTACTCTTTATGAGAACTACTACCATCCACAGCTTGTGAATGTCGTCCAAAATATTGAAACGGTGAAGCAACATCATTGTTGCCCTGTTTATCAGCATCTTTACACGCATACCGAGAAAAATGTTATGGTTTCGAGCGCGAAACGCGGGAAAAAAGCTAAAGCATCTTCCAAGAAACATTCGAAAAAATAGATCAAAAACGCAAATACCGTGTGATTGGGCTGAACTTCGGCACTCCTGTATCACTTCATATGGAATACCTGTACCAATAAGAAAACCCGCAAAGCCTAAGGCTTTGCGGGTTTCTATTCGTATGATCTGTAGTGGGCTCGAACCACTGACCCCTACCCTGTCAAGATAGTGCTCTCCCAGCTGAGCTAACAGATCGTGTGAGTGATGAATATTAATATATCAGCATCCAAAATGAATGTCAACACAATTATTACCTTTTCATCTACCCGGAAAACTGCTACGATAACTATCACATTAAAGGTCAAGCTGACAGCAAGGAGCAGTATGATGAAGGTAAGCAAAAGCAATGCGGAACATTACATATGGGGGGACCAATGCGACGGCTGGCATCTGCTGAAGCGGCAGGATTTGAGCATCATCCATGAGAAAATGCCGCCGCATACGGCTGAAACGCGCCATTACCACGAGAAGTCCCAACAATTCTTCTTTGTTCTTGAAGGGACGGCGACCATTGAGATTGCCGGCGAGACCTTTGAGCTGGAAGCGCATGAAGGGATTCACGTAGCCCCGCATACTCCGCACCAGATGTTTAACCAATCGGATCGCGACATTCAGTTTCTTGTCATCTCGGAACCTACAACCAGAGGAGACAGATATCCTTCTAATCAGTAGACCGCCATTCGTACCCGAGCGTACGGATGGCGGTTTTTATTCATCAGGAGATGGAGCTGTACAATCTTGTTCCCCTTGGCTGCTTGCCGTGTTCGTCAGGCTCAAGCGTAATGCCAATAGAGTCAAAAGCAAGCGTATCGCCGGATATAGGCATCGCGAGTACTCCGATACCTTTGTCATCAACCCGGAAAGTACCTGCGCTGTCCTTTTGTCCGGCATGGTTCAGCCATACCTGGTAGACGGAGCTGTCCTTGGATGCCGGTGCGCCAAATACATAGACGACAAATTGCTTGTTGCTTCCGTTATCCACGATACAGGCGACGGCATAGGACGAAGCGACTTCATCCGATACAGGCTTTAAGGAAATAAGCTGATTGATCTGGGAAGCGGATACGGACAATGCCTGTTCGATAGGGATAACGGCCGGACCGCTTCGGCTGCGATACAGCTCCACATTCCATGCCGTGCCCGCAATCAATACGGCGAGTACGGCTGCGGCAGCAGTACCCCAGGTCAGCTTGCGGAAGGAGCGTTTTGCAGGGCGCGGTTGAATGGAGGCCAGCGCGGCGTCCATGACCTGCTGCTTCAAGTCAGCCGGCGGTTCGATCAGCTCCATGTCGGAAGGGAGAGAGTCCCATACGAGCCGAAGCTCTTCGAGCTCGGTCTGGCAGGCGGGGCAGCCTGAAAGATGCCGTTCGAAAGCTTTCTTTTCTTTATCGGAGCAAGCACCCGAAATATAGTCAAGGGCATTATGGCAAACCGTCTCATTTTGCTGCTTCATGATTGCTCTCCTTCGGCCACGAGATGCCTGCGTAATATTTTTAACGTCTGATGCAGACGGTTCTTTACCGTTCCTATCGGCTGGTTATATATAGCCGCAAGCTCGCTTATGCTGTAGCCCTGCCAATAGAAATGCTCAAGCAGATGGATCTGCTGGGCGGACAAATCGCGGTAAGCGCTGCGGATCTGGTCCTTCATCGCGCTGTTAACGGCAGCCGTTTCCGGCGTGGCGGAAGCTTCATCCGGGATTTTAGCCAGCTGTTCCGGTTCGACTTGAACGAGAGGAGCCGTATCTCTCCGTCTTTTGCGCAGCCAATCGGTCGTAATATTGCGGGTAATGGTCAGCAGCCAGCTGGAGAACCTGCCTTGCTCGGGATCATAGACGGATTTGGTTGTCCATAATCGCATAAATACGGCCTGGACGATTTCTTTAGCGACATTCTCGTCCTTTAAGGTTTTCCAGGCGAAGGAATAAACGAGAGACGAGTAACGGTCATATAAAACGGAAAGCGCCTCGCTCTGCTTGCTCTGAATGAGCAGCATCAATTGATGATCCGTAAGCTCCCGCATACGATGGTACCTCCAAGAGGATGATATAAATCTATTCTATCAAGTGTTTACAGCCTTGCAATGCGAAAAGGAAAACAGGGATAACCAAGTATGGTTATCCCTTCATTAGTATCTATTTGTCCGAGACGCTAATCGTGGCCTGCATTCCGGGATGCGGCATACAGTGATAGGCGAAATCGCCTGCTTTATCAAAGGTAACCGTTTTAGCTTCATTCTCTGCAAGCAGCCCGGTGTCAAAAGAATTGTCGTCTGCTGTTGCGCTATGCTTGATTTCGTCCTTGTTAATAAATTTGACGCGGTCCCCCGGCTTTATTTCCAGCTTGGCAGGGGAGAAGGCGAAATTGGAAATTTCAACGACATATTCCTTGCCGCCATCCTCTGTACTTGGCGCCGTTGCGGCAGGCGAGCTTTTTGGATGATCCTCGCTGGCAGCAGGAGATGTCTTCGAATCATCATCGTGTGTACGCCCGCCATGATGATCATCATGAGTGGGGGATGGCGAAGGTTTTGGCGTAGCCGTCGCCGTTGCTTGCGGTTTGGCCGTTGCCGATACTTCGGGAACTGCAGACGGAGATGGCGATTCCGAAGGCGCGGCTGATTCATGCTGCATATTCTCGTGCTCTTCACTAGACATAGAAGCTTCTGGGGTAGGGCTTGGCGTAACGGTCGCTGCCTCCTGCGATGGAGGGGGAGCGGAGGCCGCCTTATCGGATGAACTGCCGCATGCCGCCAGTAAAAACACAAACAGTAGTCCGGATAACATGAGCAGCAGGCTTTTACTTGTTATATACTTCATGATAAATCCCTCATTTCACAATAATCTGACCGGTCATAAACGATTTGTGCAGCTCGCAATAGTAATTGTAGGTACCCGGTTTATCCAGGGTGATTGCATAGGACTCTCCTGTTTTGAGCACGGGAACTTTAAAGCTGCCGTCTACGGCCACCGCGTTATGCTCCATTTCGTCATAGTTGGTGAAGGTAATTTTGGAGCCTGCTTCAACAGTAAGAGGTTCCGTACCGAAAGAGAACTGTTTAATATCTATCCGGTAAGCTTTGGCTTCCGGTGTCATGCCTTTAAATGTAGAAGGATTTATAACAAACCATACTTGGTTTACGTTCTGGCCAAGCACATCACCGGATTGTGCATCCTTGATAAAGTAGTAGAGCGGGTAGCCTTTGTAAGTCCATTGCTTCGTGCCGTCGGCACGGGTGATGCTCGAGAAATCGGCTTTATTCAGGAAGGCGGGAATTTGCAGCTCATCTGACGTGAACACAGGCCAGTTGACGAGGCATTGCCCACCGCAAGCATTAATATTCTCGGCATCCTTGGTGAAATAGTACAAGGTCATGCCGTTATTGTCGGTCAGATAAGTACCCAGCTCTTGATGGCTTCGCAGCTCAATTCTTTTACCTTGAGGCAGTGCTGCGGATTGCGGGAGTACGCCTTTCTGCTGGAGGTTATCGAAAAAGGATTGCCCTTGCGGGGTTTGTACGTTTAAGGACTCGATAAGCGCTGTAGCAAGATGCGCGTTGGTCAGCGGGCTGGCTGCCGCTATGGATGCCATTCCTTTGGAAGCCGCAAACGTCAACGTATCCGCATAAGCGAACTCGGAACCGGAACGGAAGCCGATATTTTCAAGAAGAACTTTGTACAGCTGTTGTGCGCTGACGGGATCGTTCGGATGGAAGGTGCCGTCCGGGTTGCCGGCCCAGCCTAGTTCAGGATGCTGCTTCAAGTAGGCGAGAATAGGAACATTGGATTTGCCTGCTTTGTCTGCGTCTTTAAAAGAAGAAGCGCCATTGCCCGCCATGGCCTCCTTCAAATGGCCGTTCAGGCGCAAAGAAATGATGGCCGCCTGCATGCGGGTGGTCCGCTTGGCCAGGTAAGCATCGTTAAGGCCGTTGCCGTCGCCCAGCAGAAGCCCCAGCTTCGCCGCCGTTTCTGCGTCGGTTGTCACGGAAGCGGGCTGCGTTTCCGCTGCCGAAGCTCCGATAACAGACGACAGCAGACCCGTTAAGAGTACTGCGGCAAACATAAACATAGTTAATTTTTTGGTGGTCATGAATAATCCTCCTTAAAGAATAATGGTCTCTTATAGGAGGTAACGAAGGAAATGAGAAAGCGGTTTGAAGGAAATTGAATTTTTTTTCGGGGTTTATTAAAGAAGAAGGTCCATGCCGTTTAGCATGGACCTTTCGTGTCTCGCTATTGATGATTACTATGCGGAATATCGCATTTGTTCTGAATGAACCGGATCTGATTCTCGAGGCGGTTAATCTCTTCCTGCTGCTCGGCAGTGGAAGCGGACCCGTTCCTTAACGAGTCAAGCTGCGCGATAAGATTCGGCAAGTCGGAAGAAGCATTTGCGCAATCATAGCTGCTGTTCAAATCTGAAGTCATGGTAAAGTCACTCTCCCTCTGTATTGTGAGTACGTTTGTCCGCCATTTAGTATGATCCGGATAGGCAATTATGATGCGAACTTGTGACAAAATTAGCATATTTTATTCTCGACATACATACCTGTATAGAAAGCATTTGCATGACTAATAGGAGGCGGTATCGTTTGGCACAGGAGTATGCCTATATGGCCGTATGGCTTCTGGGCTTGTTTGGCATCGTGGGTACGGTAATCGCTTGTGTGGCAAGGTTTGTCGTTAAAGATTCCTTATCTTATGATCAAACTCATGTATGGCGCAGAAAACTGCCTCCCGAAACGAAGAAAAAATGATCATCGATATGAGGTAAAGAAAAAATCGGCTGTCCGCGATCGCGGCAGCCGATTTTCCGGTTTTAGAAGGTTGGCAGATTGTCGAGATTATTGTCCTTGCGGCCGTCCGCGTTAGAACGAAGATGCTCTTCGTGGTCGCGGCCTTTAAAGACGTTTAATCCGGCAATTTCATTATTTTTAACCATCGATTGCGCGGTTTTATAATCGACGACCCGGCCGGATGTTAATTGCAGCTCAACAATATCGCCGTCCCCGTTCTTGCGTACGGCAACTACTTCTTCTTGTGTGTGATCCATATTATCATCCTCCGATGATAGTATGGATCACTGAGGCTGAATAAATGCATGAAGCTAATTTCATATTTCATATAGGCATCCGAGGGTTACAATCTTTTGACCGGAAACAGGCAGCCTGCATAAGCTATACCTAGAGCGGATGTCTGCAGCGCCAGTAGCGCGGTGGATATCTGCTTGTTAGGTTTTAATTTCGTAAACGGCAAGCTGCTCCACGAAACGCATTTTTCCCGTATGGCCGACGAACTCTTCCATATTGTCGTTATAGTGCATCAGCCACATCTTCTCCTGGATGTCCTCGGGCAGCGTGAGCAGCTCGTCCAGACTCGCATGAACAACTCCCGGGGAGATAAGCTGACAGTCATGGAAAATCGTTGTTACCCCGCTTGCGTTCAACTCCATCAGGAGTCCGCCGTCAAACTTCATATCCGCGGAATAGAAAAAGGTCTCGTTAAAGAGGAAGGAATAGCTGAGCTTGCCTGCGATATGATCTGTCCGGATCAGCTTCACGCGAATTCCGGGATGGATCTCGTACGACTCGCCTTCCTTGATTGGACGAACATCAAAGAAATCGGACAGCTCATTAAGAGGATCCTGCGTCAAGCCTCCGCGAAGCGTCTGCTCCCATAATGGCTCTACCAGCGTATCGGCAATATACAGGACAGGCTTTTTGCCGTAACGGAACATCATCTGGAACGCGTATTCCTCCAGCCCGCCGACATGGTCGGCATGCATATGGCTGATCAGCACCGCATCGAGATCGTCAAACGAGTAGCCGGCATCGTGAAGCGACCGGGGCAGCGTGATGCCGCAGTCCACGAGCAGCTTGAAGCCGTCAACTTCCATCAAAGCATTATTGTTCGAATATTTTTTCGCGAAAGCACCGCCGGTGCCTAACATTTGGATCTGCATGCTAAGATCGCCTCCCATTTCATGGTTGTCTCCACTTTATCAAATAACGCAAGATGTTGACAAACAACAGATGCATAATGCTCTCCGCCTACATATAATGCAGAAGCAAAAAGGCGGGAGGATTGAACGAAGATGAGTGCAGCAGCGGCAAAGGGCAAAGGCAAAGTTGTGAAGAAGAAAAAGTCGTCCAGTGACAGGAAGCAGTATTACTACAAGCTTGTGTTGTCCGACACTTGCGCGGTGTGCAAAACGCCATGCGAGCGTGGGATGCGCTATTGGAAGCGAATGCAGGAGCCCGGAGCGGTAGGGAAGGGCGTACCTTGCATCTTGACCCGCACTTACAGCTAACCGCGGGCAATACGTAAGTATTTCCTGGGCAAGCGCATGTTTCAACAGCTTTTGACAGGTTCTGCCTTGAACGATCAGGCTTAAAAACTTTTATTGCCGGGCGCAACTTTGGGCCAAAACCCGAGTATAACCAAACATCCAGACAAACCGGATGGAGGGAGGGTTAACAGCAATGAAAGTCGGATTTAAAAAAGTAGCTATTCTGCTCGCTATTTTGTCGGTATTCGGAGGCACGCTCATTTTCGCCGATTCAGCATCCCAGAAAGTACGCGTCATTGTAAACGGCAGTGAGCTGGATGACGGCGGCATTATTGTGGACGGCAAAACCTACTTGCCTCTTCGCCAGATGGTAAACAGCCTAAATGCGCTTGTTGACTGGGATAATCAGAGCAAGAAAGCGACAATTAACAAGCCTAATGTCCATATGATTCTGTTCCAGGATAAAGTCATTTTTGGCAATGTGGACAAAGGCAACAAATATACGTTTAATGTCTTCTCCCAAATCGACAATCTTAAGACAGACATCTCTGCTGTAAAAGTGTCGATTACGGACCCATACGGCACCGAGAAGGTTATTCAATCCCAGAATGTAAGCATCACAAAGGATAATTTCTGGTACCGGACGGAGGATATCAAATATAACTTTGAGTACGCAGGCAAATACGCGGTACGGTTCTATTTGAAAACATCGCCTTCGGATGACTGGACGGTTGTATCGGAGAAGCTCATCACATCCCAGTAAATAAGGCTTGAAAAAAGGACGCTCCGGACTACGGCAGGGCGTCTTTTGTTTGACCGGCGATACTTCGCATGGTACGATACGTAAGTATGTATAAATAACTGAAATGGGGTAATTCCATGAGCGAGCATCAACATCAGCACGGCGAAGACTGCGGCTGCGGACAAGATCATGAACATGATGAGCATGTGTTCATCGTGACAGACGACGAAGGCCAAGAGCGTGAAATGGTCATGGTCTATACATTTGAATCGGAGAACAACGTATATGCGGTATTGCTGGATCGCAACGATCCGGAGGCTGACGGCGTTATCTTCCGTATTGAAGAAGAGAACGACGAAGCGTTTCTCGTTGGTATCGAAGACGATGCAGAGTGGGATCGCGTAACGGCGATCTACGAAGAAATCGCGCGCACCGAGAACGAGAACAAAGAAGGTTAATGACCTAAAACACCCGTCTAATCCAAGCGGCTGCTTCAGCCCGGATAGACGGGTGTTTTTTTGTATGTCATTTACGCGGATTATAATAAATCGTGCGGCCGTTAAACATCGTAAGCTCGGCAAGCAGCTGTTTGGCTAAATACTTGCAAAGCTCGTTAGCTTTGGCTTTGTCGCCATGGGTGGACCCGTCGGGAAGGACGACTTGAATCGTGGAAGGGCCCTCATCTCCATTGCCAAACACGATATATTTGTATCCGGGATTGGTGCCTTGCAAGTAAAACCATCGGTCATCCTGCTTCGATTCGAACGTATACGGAAAAGCCGCTTTTGCATAATCCCAATCTAGCTGCGTTCCGGTTAAAGCGGTCTGTTCCCGGTAATGGATTAGCTTTTCCTTCAGTTCTTCCAGCGGAAGTTCACTAACGGCAGATCCTTGAACAAGCTTAATAAATGCGCTTTGACTCATTCGTCCCACCCCCACCTCATCATAGCATGGCTCTCTAAGGGTTTACAATAAGTGGAATCATGCAAAAAGCCAACAGCATCGCCTTATAGCTCTGCTGTTGGCTTTTCGTTTAGAAGATCGCGTTCTCTTCCACAATAACTTTAACGAACTTAATGCTGCGGTCCTCCGGCCCTTTGACAGGCAAGCCAACCTCAACATGATCCACGATATAGTCGATGTTCTTCTGCGAAATAACTTCACCCGGCAGCAAAATCGGAATCCCTGGCGGATACACGTAAATAAATTCGGCGATAATCCGTCCGGCTGACTCCTTGAACGGTACAATTTCCGTCTCGCCATAGAAAGCGTCGCGCGGCGTCAGGGACAACTGCGGGATATCCGGAATTTTTACGACAAGCTCGCGGGCTTCCGCGCCTTCATGGTACGTCTCCGACAAGCCGCGGAGCGCATGCAGCAATTTATCGACCGACTCGGAGGTATCTCCAGGCGTCACGAGGCAAAGAATGTTATACATATCGCTCATCTCGATCTCTACGTTGTAGTGATCGCGGAGCCAGTTCTCAACCTCGTAGCCGGTTACGCCAAGATGGCGGACATGCACCGTAACCTTGGTTGGATCATAATCGTACGTCGCTTCATCGCCGAGAATATCTTCGCCGAAGCAATAAAGGCCAGGGATCTGATTTATCTGTTCACGGGCATATTGGGCAAGTTCAATCGCACGCTCCGCAATTTCATGGCCGTTAATGGCCAGATTGCGGCGGGAAGTGTCCAAGGATGCGAGCAAAATATAGGATGTCGAAGTTGTCGTCAGCATACTCAGGATTGTCTGTATGCGGAACGGGTTGATCCGACCTTTGCGAACGTTCAAAACCGAGCTTTGCGTCATGGAGCCGCCAAGCTTATGTACGCTTGTAGCTGCCATATCGGCACCGGCCTGCATAGCGGACATCGGAAGCTTCTCATGGAAATGGATAAGTACGCCATGGGCTTCGTCAACAAGAACCGGAATGTCGTAGCTGTGAACAAGATCCACGATTTCCTTCAGGTTCGCGCAAATGCCGAAGTAAGTCGGGTTAATAACCAGAACGGCCTTGGCATCCGGATGACGGTCCAGCGCGCGTTTCACCGAGCGGGTCGTAATGCCGTGGTCGATCCCGAGATTCGAATCGCGTGCGGGCGAGATAAATACCGGACGCGCGCCGGCGAAAATAATAGCGGCCATTACCGACTTGTGAATGTTGCGCGGTACGATAATTTTGTCGCCCGGGCTGCAGACGGTCAGAATCATCGTAATAATCGCGCCGCTGGTGCCTTGAACGGAGAAATACGTGTAATCTGCGCCAAACGCATCTGCAGCAAGTTTTTGCGCTTCTTCAATAACGCCGGTTGGCTGATGCAAGTCATCAAGCGGAGCTATATTTATAAGATCGATCGACAAGGCGTTGTCGCCGATAAATTCGCGAAACTCAGTATCGCTGCCGAGACCTTTCTTATGCCCCGGAATATGAAATTGTACCGGATCGTTCTCCGCATGGCGGCGGAGTGCGCTGAAGAGCGGGGTTTTGTTATGATCCATCGCTTTCGTCCCTGCCTTTCGACTGTCGTCTAATGTCTAATGTACAAACAAAGTTGAGTATAGCAAAAACAAGTCGGAATGCAAGCAACAATTTTAATGATGGAGACAGGCATTCCGAAGCTGGACAAGTATTGTTCTCCATTTGTTCATAACTATGGCCAGCTTGATATGATACGATAAGGGATGGGGTGAAGACAAAATGCGAGATAAACGACTTCTAATAGTAATGGCTATTCTAATGACCACCTTCATCGGGTTCGGGATTATTATTCCTGTTATGCCTGAAATGATTAAAGCCGTCAGCCCGGGTAACGCCGAGCATCATACGGGTTTAATGCTTGCGCTCTACTCAGCCGTATCGTTCATACTCTCTCCATATTGGGGAGGCTTATCCGACCGGATTGGCCGAAGGCCGATTATTATCATTGGCGTGACCGGTTTTGCAATCAGTTTCTTCTTGTTTGGCTTATCTTCCGACAATTTAACCATGATGTATCTTTCCCGTATTCTCGGGGGCTTGTTCTCCGGAGCGGTCACTTCTGTTATTGTCGCTTACGTAGCGGATATTACACCGCCAGAGCAGCGTACAAAAGGAATGGGGCTTGTCGGAATGTCGATTGGCTTCGGCTTTACGATCGGTCCTGGCGTAGGCGGTCTGCTCAGTCAGGTTTCGCTCGAAGCGCCTTTTTACGCGGCTTCGGTCATGGCGTTAATTACTTTGTTTTTCGCAATAACCAAGCTGAAGGAATCGCTGCCGCCCGAGAAGCGGAGAGCCGCGGGCGAGAAGCGGGAATCCCGCTGGTCGGCCTTTACCGGGCCGCTTAAGTTTCTGTACGTTCTTGCGTTCTTCGTTACGTTTACGCTCGCCGGCATGGAAGCAACGCTGCAGTTCTTCGGCATTCAGCGTTTTGACGTAACCCCGGTGCAGGTCGGGATGCTGTTCTTCGTATGCGGCTTCGTTGGCGCGCTTGTGCAAGGCGGTGTCGTTCGGCGGAGAATCAAGCGGGGGCAGGAGCCTCAATATATCGCGCTTGGCTTGATTATTTCGGCGGTTGGCTTCTTCCTCCTGCTTGCTGCCCATTCCTTGTGGTGGGCTACGATGTCGCTTGCCGTATTTGGCATTGGCAACTCGCTGATCAGACCGTGCGTAACCTCGTTAATTACCCAGAAGACGCAGGTGGGACAAGGCGTTGCCTCCGGCCTCAGCTCTTCGATGGACAGCTTGGGACGTATTCTTGGACCGCTTGTTGGTTCGTTCTTGTTTACGCTCGATTTGCGCCTGCCATACGTTTCCGGCGGCATTCTGTGTCTCTTGGCGTTGATCCTGCTTGTACAGTTCCGCAGAATGGACAGCACGGCGGGTTCAACTGCAGCACAGGAATAAGGACTGGCGTAAAGCCGGCTTCTCATGAATATATGAGAGGCCGGCTTTTTTTTGTTTTTCCAGAGAATGGCATGTACCAGACCCGCATATAAATGAGGTAGAGCAAAAAGAGGTGAAAGGAAGAATGGGGATACTGTCATGGCGCAGGTGGGCGGCTATCATATTGGGAAGCCTGCTGATATCGGTCGGGATTAATTTTTTTCTGGTACCATTGATGATTTTGGACGGGGGGCTTATAGGGATCGCCCTCATTGTCAATTATCTGTTTCATATTCAAGTAGGGCTGACCATGCTGCTATGCAGTATCCCGATTTTTGCCCTGGTCTGGTTTCAAAACCGGAGTATGATCTACCAGAGCCTGAACGGCCTGCTGTTATCCAGCTATGTCATCGATTTGCTTAGCCCCTACCGGTTCCACTTTCTTTATTACATTGAATGGACTCCGTTTACGCGGGCGGTGCTTGGCGGCTTTTGCATTGGGACAGGCCTCGGAATCATGCTCAGGAACGGTACTTCTACAGGAGGGACGGATCTTCTGGCTCATTTCTTGTCCCGGTATATGCCGTTAAACGTTGGGGTTATTATTTTTTTAACGGATTTTATTATTATCGGAACTGGAGCCATTCTGCTGCCGGAAGATACGTTTCTGTTATCTCTCATAACGGTTGCGGCAGGAGGGGTGGCGACAAGTCTATGCACGTGGAATTTACCGCATAATCACCAATTCAAGCATCATTAAAAAGCCGAAAGCATCGCGGGAAGCCCCTCTCTTGCAAGAGGGGGATTCCTGCCATGCCTTCGGCTTATTTGCTTCGTACGCTTACGGGGCTAATCCCTTCATAATAAAAGCGATAGTCGCTTCCCGCTCCTGCTCGTCATTCCAGCTGCTGCCTTCCCGTTTGCCGTAAATCATTCGTATTGCGGCATATCCAAGGAGGGAGGAGACTGTAAGTCTAATGATTGTATAAGGCGACCAGTTCACAAGGGTGCCTTCTTCCTGGAACCTGCGGATATTCGGCGTGACCTTCTCGAACACCTTGGCGAGAATCAGCTTCTCGAACTGCTCCTGCAGCTCCGGATGAAACGGAATTTCCTGGATAAAAATTTTCAATACATTTAAATGCTTTTCAAGAAATGCCAGCCTGTTCTCGAGAATCGCGCGAAGCATCTGGTCGTAGCTGTCGTATTTGCCGTCCAGCACTTTATAGAACTCCCTCATCACAAAAGGCGCGACCAGCTTAGCCATCACCGGTGCCACGATGGAGACAAGCAGTTCTTTTTTGGTTTTGTAATGCCGGAAAATCGTACCTTCCGCCACACCCGCACGTTGTGCGATCTCGCTCGTGGATGATCCGGCAAAGCCTTTCTCCGCGAATATTTCGGAGGCAGCCTTGACGATTTTCAGCTGCTTATCGGTCATCGATTTCTCATCGCCAAGCTTATTCAGCTCATTCAGCCATTCCTCAATCGGCTCGCTCATGCCAGACACTCCCTTTTTGACCATTCCCGTCATTATAGCAGAAATAGAAGGACGCCTACATCCGGCGGTGCTTCTTCAATGCCGCAACGTTGAGAAGGGCGAATAGGATCGACAAGCCGGCCAGCACGTAAATATCAAGCTGGATATCGGCAATGCCTTCCCCCCGGATCATAATCCCTCGCATGGCATCCGCCCCGTAGTACAGCGGCATCATGTAGCTGAGCTTCTGCAGGACCGGATTCATGGCATCCAGGTTAAATAAACCGGAGAAGAATGCCTGAGGCACAATGATGATCGGAATGAACTGAATGATTTGAAATTCGCTGCTCGCGAACGAGGATAGCAAGGTTCCAAGCGTTAATGCGGTCAGAGACAACAGCAGATTAATCAGCAGCATATTGACGATATGGCCGGCCATCGCCATGCCAAGCACCTGAACGGAGAACCAGGCGATCAGGGAAGCCTGGAGCAGCGTGAAAATGCCAAAGCCCGCCAGATAACCCAGAACAATCTCCGACCTTCGGATTGGAGTCGCCAACAGCCTTTCCAGCGTTCCGCTCGTTCGTTCGCGAAGGAAGGATACTCCCGCGAGCAGGAAAACAAAGAAGAAAGAAAAGAAGCCGATGAGTACCGGGCCAAATGAATCAAAAGAGGCCATATCCGGTCCGCCGTACAGATAGTGAACCGTAGGAGCAAGCTCCTGAACATTGCTCTGCAGAGCTTTCTGCATGACTAGCTGCGTGCTGCGGCTTACCGATGGATCGCTGCCTTCCAGCGTAATATCCGGCTTGCCTTCTTTGATCTGAATGACGGCATCGAGCTTCCCGTTCTTCAAAGCCTCTTCCGCATCGCTAACAGAATCAAAAACGGTAATGCTGGCATTCTGCTCTTCGAGCTTCTCGGCAAACGTGCTAGCCGGACCTGTCAATCCGATCTCTGGCGATACGGTTCTGCCGTCGAATACAAGCTTTGTTAAGCTGAGAATGAGAAGAGGGGCGAGGAATAACAAAGCCAAAGTCCGTTTGTCGCGGACGAATTGGCGGATAATACGTACAACCAGCGCGCGTATTCTCATGCTTGTTCCTCCTTCCGGCTGCCAAGTGCGATAAACGCTTCTTCGATCGTATGGACTCCTGCTTGCTGGGTAATAGCTTCGGGAGTGTCCAGCGCAATTAATCTACCGTCGCGGATGAGTCCCAAGCGGTCGCATTTCTCGGCTTCGTCCATTACGTGAGTGGTGACGATAATCGTAACGCCTTGCTGCGTCAAGGCGCGCAGCTCATTCCAGATCGATTGACGGAGAACAGGATCGATGCCAACCGTAGGTTCGTCAAGCACTAGAAGCTGAGGTTCATGCAGCAGAGATATGGCAAGCGACAAGCGGCGTTTCATGCCGCCTGAATAAGCGTTTACCGTCTTATCCAGATGGTCGGTCAAATTCACCAGCGCGGAAGCGGACTGGATTCGGGTAGCGAGAGCTTTGCCGGACAACCCGTAGAGGGAGCCGTAAAAAGCCATATTCTCCTTACCGGTCAGCTCCTGATAGAGAGCATCGGACTGCGCCATATACCCGAAGGTCTGCAGCATCTTGAGCTGGGGCATCGGCTCGCCGAACAATTCAACCTGTCCGGCGTCGGCGAGGTCGATGCCGGTTATAAGCTTGATAAGCGTTGTTTTCCCGGAGCCTGACGGACCAAGAAGTCCAAACAGCTCCCCGCATGGAACGGTGAGCGTAATATCATCTAATACCTTTCGGTCCCCGAACTTTCTCACGATTCCGGAGACGGCAATAGCAGGCTTTTCCGCTGATTTCGTCAATAGAAACACCTCTTTGAGTGGAGTGAGTGAATACTCACTTTTAGTATAGAAGTCAGTTGTTCCGCTGTAAAGTGAGTACTTGCTCACTTTTGAATACTGGACCAAAGTCGTAGAAGCACTCCGACCCGGGGCGAGAGTAAAATACCGTCTGGAGACGTTTTTACATTATTTTCAATGCAGGTATGCTTAGAAATGTCAAAAACACATAAAAGAGAAATCCGAATAGGGAGAAGGAGTAGTTGTAATGAACAAGTTAACCGAATGGTCGTTCCGTAACAAGGCGGCCGTTATCCTGATCGTCGTTATGGCATTGACGGTTGGGGTCATCAGTTATTTGAAGCTGCCAATGGAGTTCCTGCCGGAAGCGGACAACCCGCAAGTCATGGTGACCGTAATCGGGCCTGGCATGGACGCCAAATCGATGGAGCAGCAAGTGACCAACCCGCTCGAAGAAGCGGTTATGTTCACGAAAGGCAAGACCGATATGTTCTCTACATCGGGGAACGGTTACGCCCAGGTTAACGTAAATTTCGATTCCAATACGAATATGAAGGAAGCGAAAGCCGAAATCGAGCGTTCGGTTGATCAGGTACAGCTTCCGCAAGGCGTTATGAAGCCTTTTGTAATCCAGTTTAATACATCAATGATTCCGATCTCCTGGATCGTTGTTACGTTTGACGAAGGTCTTAGCGAGCAGGAGAAGGACGCGAAGATCAAGCTGGTCAATACGGAATTGCAAAAGTCTGAGGGAGCGGGTCAGATCAGCGTTAACGGCAAGTCTACGCCATCGATCCACATAACTCCCGATACGGATAAGCTGGCGCAAAAGGGACTTCCAGTTCAATCCCTGCTCAGCGTGCTGCAAGGACGCGGCGTATCCGCTTCGATCGGCGAACGCAATGTAGACGGTGCTGCCGGCAACATTAATGTATATGACGAAGTAACAAGCATCGATACGCTTCGCAATCTTCCGGTTGCGCCTGGCGTGAAGCTGTCCGATGTCGCAAAGGTTGAGCAAGCGAAAGAGCAGGAAAGCATCAGCCGGATGAACGGCAAGGACGCGATTTTGTTCACGGTATCGAAGTCGGCTAACGCCAACGCCGTATCTACGGGCAAAAACGTTGAGAAGACGGTAGAACGTCTGAACAAGGATGTAAAAGGCGTTGACGCGGTGGTTCTGCTCAGCACGGCTGAATCCGTGACTCATTCGGTAAACAGCATGCTTCGCGAAGTACTGATGGGTGCATTGTTCGCAACGATAATCATTCTGCTCTTCATGCGTAATTTCCGCGCAACGCTGGTTACGATCGTATCCATCCCGTTGTCGCTTGGCATCACGCTGTACCTGCTCGACCTGTCCGGCGTAACCCTGAATATCATTACGCTTGGCGGTGTGGCCGTAGCGGTAGGACGCCTCGTGGACGACAGTATCGTCGTTATCGAGAACATTTACCGCAGGCTGCAAAAAGAGCCGTTCTCGGTTACCGTTATTACCGATGCAACAAAAGAAGTCGCAACGGCGATTACCTCGTCGACACTGGTTACCGTAGCGGTATTCCTGCCGATGGGTCTGCTCCGCGGCTCCCTGCAGGCCTTCCTGCTGCCGTTCGCGCTGACCGTAGCGTATTCGCTTTTGTCCTCGCTGCTGGTTGCCTTAACGGTTGTACCGCTGCTTAGCGCGATTCTGCTTCGCGGCACGAAGGAAAAGCCGCATAAAGGCTCGAAGAAATTCGCATCGTTTATCCGTTGGAATCTGCAGCACAAATGGGTCACGCTGCTTATCGCCTTAGTTCTGTTCTTAGGCTCTGTCGGCTCTTACGCGATGATGCCGAAGGGTGCGATTGACTCCTCCAGTGCGGAAAACCTGAACATTTCCCTGCAGTATCCGAGCGATACGCCTTCCGAAAAGGTTGAGCAGGGCGGTACGCAGCTGGAGAACTTCCTGAAGGATGACAAAAACGTTGAATGGGTTATTATGCAGCTTGGCAACAGCTCAGAAAATGCGCAATACGGTTCGGTATCCTCGCCGACGCTTGTTACGTATATGGTTGATCTGAAGAAAGGCGTAGACGCCGAAGTGTTTATGGATGAAGTGAAAAAACAAAAAACGAATTTCAGCGATGCCGAGCTGTCCGTAAATGCGACAGATCTGATGATGGGCGGAGGAGGTTCGCAAGTCTTCGTTGACGTCACGGGCGATGATCAGGAGAAGCTGACGCAAACAGCGGATCAACTGATTGCCGCAATCAAACCGATTAAAGGCGTGCTCAAAGTACAAAGCAATCAGGAAGAGAAAAAACCGGTCTATACGTTCCAAGTGGACCCGGAAAAAGCAAAAGGCCAGGAAGTTTCAATGCAGCTGCAGAGCATTCTTAATCCGGTACCGGTAGGCAGCGTCAAGGTAGACGGACGCGACACATCCGTGGTCGTGCAGCCGGTTGTTAATCCGGATACGGAAGCGGCTCTCAAGGATCTGACTATTGCGACGGAATCCGGCGTCGTTCCGGTGTCGAGCGTGGCGAAGCTGGTACGTACGGAAGAACCTAGCTTGTATTACCACAAAGAAGGCAAGGTTTATGTCCGGATTACGGCTGATGCGGATCCGCAGAAGCTCTCGATTATTGGTGCGGACATTCAGAAAGCCGCAGATAAGCTAAAACTACCAGATGGCGTCGAACTGAAGGTTGGCGGCGCATCGGCTGATCAGGCTAGCGATTTTGCGGATATTGGCATGACAGCGCTGATCTCGATCGGCATCGTGTACTTGATTATGGTGCTGACCTTCAAAACGTTGCGTGCTCCGCTCGCTATTATGTTCTCGCTGCCGCTTGCGGCGATTGGCGCAGTCGTAGGCCTCTTGATCTCCGGCGTTACGCCTGACTTTACCGCGATGTTTGGCGCGTTGATGCTGATCGGCATTGTAGTGACGAACGCGATTGTTCTAATCGACCGCGTGAAGCAAAACGAAGAAACCATGTCGATCCGAGATGCGCTTGTAGAAGCAGCAACAACACGGATGCGTCCGATTATCATGACGGCTGTTGCAACGATTTGCGCTATGCTGCCTCTCGTGTTCGGGGCAAGCGAATCGGGCAGTATCGTATCGCAGAGCCTGGCGATCGTCGTGATTGGCGGTCTGGCTGCGGCAACGCTTCTGACGCTGATCGTTGTTCCTTGCATGTACGAATTGCTGTTCTTCCGCGCTTCCCGCAAGCAGCGCCGTGCCAAAGCGCAGGCTGCTAAAGCAGCAACCGCGGTCTAACCCCAATCAAAAAAGCTGTGCGGAGTTCATTCCGCACAGCTTTTCTGTTCTTCCCCCAGCCTTTGTATTGTTTTTTCTGCATAATAGTTAGGTTAATTGCAGACGTAGCAATTCAAATGATTCTGGAGAAGCGTAGCGTTCGCTTTTGTGAGTGGATTCCAACCTTGTTCAATCTAATCGAAGGAATCCACGAGCAATGGCGATCGGAAGAACATTTCATGCGCAGTGTGCCATAAGTAACCTGATCCTCTTAAACAGAAGCAGCCAAACGATACAAAGGCATCAACGTTCCATAGGTATCCTGAGCAAGCTTGTACAGCGCATCCCCATCGTGAAGAAGCGGATCGCCTGCAGGAAGATGGCGGCCGATCAGCAGCTCGGCTTTTTGCACGTCGCGAAGCCGGGTAAGGGCATTGGCCCAGTCCTGCTTGCTCATTTCGCTTACGGCCTTGGACTCCTTCTTCATATGGTCAAGCGAAAGCGCGTAATCCGAAGGAACAGCCGCGATGACTTCATCTAGATGGTCCAGATAGATGGAAGCGATTTTGGACTTGTTAGGCGCTTCGTAAATAAGGGCAAACCACAGGAAGAGATGGTCGTCGAACAAGCCAAGCTGGAAATGCGGATGAGCTTTGTAACCGCGTTTATTATTGCAGATGGCAAGCCAGGTATCCTTAGGCGGATTTACGGTCCGGCGGGCATGCTTCGCAATATGCAGGAACATTTCGTCGCCTGCCTGCACGGCAATGTCGCCGGCGAGCTTTTCGCCCAAATAGCGGAACTTCGGACGAATCCGTTCCTCAATGGCAGCCATGCGCTGTTCCAGTCCTTCAATCAGAAACGTGTCAAAATCTTTTTGTTCGAAGCCGGTAAAGGCGCTCGTTGTTGGTGTTGTAGTCATCTATTTGATCTCTCCTCGTCATGAAAGCCGATAATTAAGCTTGATTATAGCACGTTTGTTCTTATCCGCGCATCATGGACCATCTTGACGAGGAAGATCACTTGTTGTAAATTTATCTAAATATTCCAACAGCTTTGACCAAGGTCGAGCATTAAGCCAATGTTCATTCCAGAGAGGGAGCCCGCCGCTGCAAGGCTTCTATGAACGCTTAAGACTCATCCTGCCTTGTGAGCTGCAAAGACTGCTGCTTCCAGCTCAGTTTTTGCCGGGATGAGAATCCCGTTATCTATTAGAGGGCCGGCAGCGTTGCTGCTCCGGCTAACAAAGGGTGGTACCACGAGCACATTCGTCCCTTGCGAATGTGCTCTTTTTGTTTTTCTATCAACCGTCGGGAGTGAGAATTATGCGTCAAAGTCAACTATTATTGCCAACCTTGCGCGAAGCGCCTTCCGAAGCGGAAGCGATCAGCCACCAGCTGATGCTGCGCGCAGGCCTGATCAGGCAGCTTGCTGCCGGAATTTATACGTATTTGCCGACGGGCCGCCTGGTACTGCGCAAGCTGGAGACGATTATTCGGGAGGAGATGGACAATGCCGGCTGCCAGGAAGTATTTATGCCCGCGATGCAGCCCGCCGATCTATGGCGGCAGTCCGGCCGCTACGAGAAATACGGTCCCGAGCTGGTACGGCTGAAGGATAGGCATGACCGCGAGTTTGCGCTTGGTCCAACCCATGAGGAGGTCATTACGGATCTGGTTCGCGGGGAAATAAACTCTTACCGGCAGCTGCCGGTTACGTTATATCAGATCCAGACCAAATTCCGGGATGAGAAGAGACCGCGTTACGGCTTGCTTCGCGGCAGGGAATTTATGATGAAGGATGCCTACTCCTTCGATACCGACTGGGAAGGGCTTAATGACAGCTATCAAAGGATGTATGACGCCTATCACCGGATATTTTCCCGCTGCGGGCTGCATTTCCGACCGGTGGAAGCGGATGCGGGGACCATAGGCGGAGAGGGCGGCACCCACGAATTTATGGCGCTTGCCGATATCGGCGAGGATACGATCGCAGCCTGCGACCACTGTCAGTATGCGGCTAATCTCGAGAAAGCCGGGTATAGGACCCCTGAGGCGGCTATAAGTACAGGTGACTCTAATGCATATCCTGAGCTGGAGAAAATCCATACTCCCAATGTCAGAAAGATCGATGAGCTGGTTCAGGCACTGGGTACATCTGCGGATCGGATGCTGAAGACGCTGCTGTTCCTTGCTGACGGCAGACCTGTTGCGGTAATCGTCCGAGGCGATCATGAAGTCAACGAGCTCAAGCTCGCAGGCTTGCTGCAGGCGGATAAGCTGGAGCTTGCCGATCAGGAGACAACCGAGAGATTGACAGGCGCAGCGATTGGTTTTGCGGGACCAATCGGATTAAGCATTCCGGTTATCGTTGATTATTCCGCCGCGGATGTTGGTTCCGCCATTGCCGGCGCAAATGAAACGGATTACCACTGGAAGCATGTTCGTCCCGGAGTGCATTTTGAGGTATCCCGTTTAAGTGATGTACGTAATGCCATTTCAGGGGATGGTTGTCCGAATTGCGAGGAAGGGAAGCTTCGGATGTTCCGCGGGATTGAGGTTGGACAAGTATTCAAGCTGGGGACCAAGTACAGCGAAGTCATGCAAGCTAATTATCTTGACGCCACGGGATCGGAGAAGCCAATCATTATGGGGTGCTACGGGATCGGGATATCCCGCGTCATGTCTGCCATTGTAGAACAGTATCATGATGAGCAGGGGATTCGCTGGCCGCTTGAGCTTGCGCCTTATCAGGTCCATGTCGTGCCTGTATCCGCCAAGGACGCGTTGCAAATGGACGTTGCCGTCAAACTGTACGGTGAGCTCAAAGCTGCCGGATTTGATGTGCTGCTGGATGACCGCGATGAGCGTCCGGGCGTGAAGTTCAAGGATTCCGATCTGATCGGCATTCCGGTCCGGATCGTTGTCGGAAGACAAGCGGCTGATGGCGTTGTAGAGCTCAAGTACAGGAACGCAGGAGAAGTGTTGCAGGTATCAACCGGGGAAGCGGTGACGCTTGCAAAGGGTTATTTCCGTTCACATTAAGCTTTGCGAGGCGGTCAAGCATCCGATTTGGACGGCTTGACTGCCCTTTTTTCGATTTGGACGGCCAATCCTTTAAAATTAGTCAATAATCCAAGTTGCCAGATCATAAGATGGAGTATAAGATAGAAGTAAGACCAAATTGTCAGACTATTTCGTCAAATGCTTGAAAGGAGGGATTGCCGTGAATAAGAGCTACGAAGTCGAATATTGCAATTTGGAGCTGCGTTTTGACCGCCGGCAAATCCAGAACCTCATCCGTGATCTCATTCAGGAAGGGTACTCCTTGTATTGGAGCGAGACGGAGGGGCAGTTCCTCATTTCAATTCGAACAGGTCGTAAGCTCGTGAAGCTAAGGTTTCAGCGGATGAAGAACCGTTACAAGATCGTTGGGGATTACACCATTAAGGACGAGAAGCTGTCGGAGTTGCTTGAAAAGCTTATTAATGACACGCGCGGACATGCGATAGTCAAGCGGATCAAAGATCGTCAGATCGTCATTGAGAACATCATGTTTGGTGAAATAATACGACTTGTGGAGGTGTCCGGAATGGAACATCGGATTATTTATCAAAAGAAGCCATTCGTAACTATAGAGGAAATGATTAAGGCATTCCAATCCAAGCGTGCCGAGGAACGCGCGGCGGTGCTGCGCTATGAACTCGATTATGAGCTGACGGTGCTGTTCGACGCACTCCAGGAGAACAACGAGGAAGCTATCGCCGAGTCGAAGGAAAAGCTGGTGCTGCTTCGTTCGGAAATGCTGCAGCTGGAGCTTTGAGATCTCATCGATAATTTTTTTTCCAAAAACGAATCAACGGATGGTTCCTGGCGAATCATTTGATTGATTCGTTTTTTTGTCTACCCGGATTTCTCATTTTCTGGTTAGCATTTCTTCGCAATATAAGGTAAACTTTCTAATGCGGTCAGGAAAACTAATGGACGAATGCCGACAAATTCCGCGCAAATGGTTTTCATCTCCTTGCAAAAGGAGTAATATAAGACTATTGAAGACCACCATATTATAAAGAAAAGGATGGAAGAACCAAAATGGCTAAACAGCAAATTGGCGTTATCGGCCTCGCAGTTATGGGTAAAAACCTTGCCCTGAACATTGAGAGCAGAGGTTTCACTGTATCGGTGTACAACCGTTCCCGTGAGAAAACAGATGAATTGATCAAAGAATCCGCAGGCAAGAACCTTGTTCCTGCATACACAGTTGAAGAGTTCGTGCAATCGCTCGAATCTCCTCGCAAAATCCTGATCATGGTACAAGCAGGCGCAGGTACTGACGCAACAATCGACGCGCTTGTTCCGCATCTGGACAAAGGCGACATCATCATCGATGGCGGCAACGCTTATTTCCCTGACACGGTTCGCCGTAGCAAAGCTCTTGAAGAGCAAGGCATCCGCTTCATCGGTACCGGCGTATCCGGCGGTGAAGAAGGCGCCCTGAAAGGTCCTTCGATCATGCCAGGCGGCCAAGAATCGGCTTACAAGCTGGTTGAGCCTATCCTTACAGCTATCTCGGCAAAAGTCGGCGACGACGCTTGCTGCACATATATCGGTCCGGACGGTGCGGGCCACTATGTAAAAATGGTTCACAACGGCATTGAGTACGGCGACATGCAGCTCATCTGCGAAGCTTACGACCTGCTGAAAAACACTTTGGACCTGAACGCTGAAGAGCTTCACAGCATCTTCACGGAGTGGAACAAAGGCGAACTCGACTCCTACCTGATCGAGATCACGGCTGACATCTTCTCCAAATACGATCCTGAGACTGGCAAGCCTATGGTTGACGTTATTCTCGACTCCGCTGGCCAAAAAGGTACCGGTAAATGGACAAGCCAAAGCTCCCTCGACCTTGGCGTGCCACTGTCAATCATCACGGAATCCGTATTTACTCGCTTCCTGTCCGCTATGAAAGACGAGCGCATCGCAGCTAGCAAAGTACTGAACGGTCCTGAGAAAAAACCTTTCGAAGGCGACAAAGTAGCATTCATCGAATCCGTTCGTAAAGCTCTCTTCGCTTCGAAGATCTGCTCGTACGCACAAGGCTTCGCTCAAATGCGCGCAGCTTCCGAAGAATACGACTGGAACTTGCGTTATGGCGACATCGCAAAGATCTTCCGTGCAGGCTGCATCATCCGTGCACGCTTCCTGCAGAACATCATGGACGCTTATGACCGCGATCCTAGCCTGAGCAACCTGCTGCTTGACCCTTACTTCCAAGGTATCGTTGAGTCGTACCAAGGCGCATGGCGCGAAGTGGTTGGCACAGCCGTAGCTAACGGCGTACCGGTGCCTGCATTCGCAAGCGCACTGTCGTACTTCGACAGCTATCGCTCAGAGCGTCTGCCTGCAAACCTCTTGCAAGCGCAACGCGACTACTTCGGTGCACATACGTTCAAACGTCTGGACAAAGAAGGTACGTTCCATTACAACTGGATGAATTCCTAATCCGGTTTGATTATTTTAGCCCGTATGAAGCCTCGATGAGGCAATTCCGCAGGCGGGTAGCCTCCTGCTCGGAGTAATGCTTGCGGCGGATCAGCAGCATGGAGGCTTCGGCGAAATAATGAAAGTTTTTCAATAAGCGTGGCTGCGAAAGGTCCCTGAGTGCAGGGTCCCCGTCAGCCACCTTTTTTTTAATATATTCAAGCATCCAGACCACGTCCTCGCGGCAGAGCGGGTGATCGGGGCTCAGGATTCGGTCAATTCTTTCGTTGGTCAGGCGGCTGTCAGGCAAATTCGATTCAGTGGTCATGCCTTTTCACTCCTATTTATGAAATATGCATCATTATCATCCTTACGGCATATGCAACATTTTTATACCCTATACCTTATAAAAAATGATATGATGTTGTGGAAAAGCATGTATGTAGGGGAAAAGAAGACAGGGGAGTTCTTGCATTGGAGCAACGCACAAGCAAAATTGTATTGGTAGGCTTTATGGGAACGGGCAAATCCACCGTCAGCCGATTGCTTGCAGAGCAGCTTGGCTGGTCCCGTTACGATTCGGACGAAGTCATTGTAGAGCGCGAAGGAACGATCTCGAGTCTGTTCGAGACACTCGGCGAAGCGGGCTTCCGCGACATTGAGAGCAAGGTGCTGGCATCGCTGTTGGAAGCGGAGGAAAGCTCCGTTATTGCGACAGGCGGCGGCTGCGTGCTGATGGAACAGAACCGGGAAGCCATGCTGAAGCACGGTTTCGTAGTCGCGCTTACTGCAGAGGCGGAGCATATTATCGATCGGGTGAAATCCGATACTTCGCGTCCGCTGCTGCAGGGCGACATTGCAGCCAACGTTCACCGGATTATGGAGCAGCGCAAGAATGCTTATGATTTCGCGCATCTCCGTTTGGATACGACATCATTAACGCCGCACGAAGCGGCCGAGGTGATATTGAAGGCATTGCAGGAGAGATAAGAACCACTCTAATAAAAAGGAGAATTGCTGCATAATGGACGTAATTGTTACACCTACTCCAACACTCCAGGGGGAAATTCAAGCGCTTTCCTCTAAAAACTATACGACTCGCTACCTGCTTGTCGCCGCGCTTGCGGATGGTACAAGCACGATCTACTACCCGGCTCACAGCGAAGACAGCGACGCGATGCGCCGTTGCATCCGCGATTTGGGTGCAATCGTGGAAGAGGACGACGAGAAGATCGTTATCACGGGCTTTGGCAAAAATCCGAAAGCCGTAGATCAACTGGATGTTGGCAATGCCGGCGCGGTACTGCGTTTCCTGATGGCCATTGCTTCGCTGTGCCCGGATGTTACTTTCATTAACCGTTATCCGGATTCCTTGGGCAAACGCCCGCATAACGATCTGATCGATGCGCTTGGTCAAATGGGCGTAAAGATTGAACATAACGAAGGCAAGTTGCCAATCCGCATCCAAGGCGGAGCGCCAAAAGGCGGCAAAATCCAAGTATCCGGCAATGTCAGCTCGCAATTCCTGAGCGCGCTTCTGTTCCTTACTCCGCTACTGGAGGAAGACAGCGAGATCGAAGTGCTGCATGATCTGAAATCGAAGGTTGTAGTAGGACAGACGCTTGAAGTGCTTGAGCAGGCAGGCATCGTGATCCACGCTAGCGAAGATCTCATGCATTATCGCGTACCGGGCAATCAGAAATACGAAGCGAAGAAATATGTCGTTCAAGGCGACTACCCCGGTTCGGCGGCGATTCTTGCTGCGGCTGCGGTAACGAATTCGGACGTCATCGTTCACCGGCTGGCTGAGAACAGCAAGCAAGGCGAACGCGCGGTTGTTGACGTGCTTAGAATGATGGAAGTTCCTCTTACGCACGAGAACGGCATCGTTCATGTTAAAGGCAACAGCAAACTGAAAGCGGTCGAGTTCGATGGCGATAAAGCAACGGATGCGGTGCTCGCTATGGTTGCCGCAGCGGTCTTTGCCGAAGGCACTTCGCGCTTCTATGACGTTGAGAATCTGCGTTACAAAGAATGCGACCGGATTACGGACTACTTGAACGAGCTGCGCAAAGCCGGCGCTAATGTAGAAGAACGCCAGGCCGAGATTATCGTGCACGGCCGTCCGGAAGGCGTTGAAGGCGGCGTGGAGATTAATGCCCATTACGACCACCGTGTTATTATGGCGCTTACCGTCGTTGGCCTGCGCGCCAAAAATCCGATCCGGATCCGCGACGCGCATCATGTTGCCAAGTCCTATCCGATTTATTTCGATCATTTGAAAGCGTTAGGCGCAAACGTAGAATGGGTAGAATAAAGGTAAAAGGATGAAAGCGAGGCGCTGATTATGGCATTTGAGAATCCGACCCGAGATGAAATCAAGGAAATTCTGCAAGCGAGCAACACCATTGCCGTCGTAGGATTGTCCGATAAGCCGGACCGCGTATCCTACATGGTATCGCAGGCGATGCAAAAGAAGGGTTACCGCATTATTCCGGTAAATCCCGCTGCCGAGACCATTCTGGGCGAGAAGAGCTATGCTTCCCTCAAAGATATTCCGGAGCCGGTTGATATCGTAAACGTCTTCCGCCGCCCCGAGCATACGCCTCCAATTGCGGAAGAAGCCGTAGCTATCGGTGCGAAGACCCTCTGGCTGCAGCTTGGCATCGCGAATGACGAAACGGCGAGAATTGCATCCGAAGGTGGACTTCAGGTCATTATGGACCGCTGCATCAAGGTGGAGGATTCGATTCTTCTGCCGCATGGGAAGCAGACAACCTAAACAGTGCCTTTTAAGTTATACCTTACATTGGCGGGCCATCAAGGCCCGTCTTTGCTTTGACAAAAAAGCTTGAACGCCGTACCATCGTTATAGAGAAAAGGATCAGGTAAAAAGAATTATCGCAAAAAACGCAATAATTCTTTAAGTCCATGCTTACGAAGCAAGAATTGCTTCGCAATTCTTTAAGCGAATGCTTACGAAGCAAGAATTGCTTCGCAATTCTTTTCAGGAGGTGACAAAGTGAATTTTCTAGGAAGGTTTCAGCAGCTTGGACGGGCTTTTATGCTGCCTATGATCGTACTTCCCGCTGCGGCAATCTTTTTATTTCTAAGCCAGCTGCCATGGGATCTTCTTGGAATTCCCAATACCGGGGACTATCTGCAGGCGGCAGGCCATGCGATTTTTACGTTTCTTCCCTATATTTTTGCCCTTGGCGTATCGCTGGGTTTAACGGGCAACGCGCTGGCAGCCGGTATGGCTGCACTCGCGGGGATGGTTATTTATGTTGGCGTAACCGGAACGGCCGATTCGCAAATCGAGCCAACCGTGTTTGTAGGCTCCATTATCGGTATGATTTCCGGCTTCAGTTACGAACGTTTTAAGAACCTGCGATTACCGGAATATATACAGTTTTTCGGCGGGCCGCGGTTTGTGCCTTTATTCGTCAGTGTTGTAACCGTTATCTTGTCCATGGCTATGATCGGCGTTGCGCCATTAATTCAGCGCATGCTGGAGGGGCTCGGTGATATCGTCGCTTCCGGCGGCGGGTTTGGCGTGTTTTTGTTCGGATTCTTGTACCGGATTCTCGTTGTGTTTGGTCTTCATCACCTGCTGAGCCATGTGTTCTGGTTCCAGGTTGGGGGCTACGAGACGGCGGACGGATCGATGGTATACGGCGATTTGCCGCGGTTTTTCGCAGGCGACCCGACTGCCGGGGCATTTATGGCCGGCATGTATCCGATCGTCATGTTTGCTTTGCCGGCTATAGCGTTCGCCATCATTCATGAGGCCAGGGAAGATTTGAAGCCAAAGATCCGGAAGACGTTCCTCTATGCGTCTCTGGCCTCTTTTTTGACAGGAGTCACGGAGCCTGTTGAGTTTGCGTTCTTGTTTGTTGCGCCGTATTTGTTTGTGGTGCATGCGATCTTGTCGGGCATTATTATGTGGGTCACCTATGAATTGGGTATCCGGCACGGATTCTCTTTCTCCGGCGGCGTTATCGACTACATTATTAACGAACATCTGGCTACTAGGGGCTGGCTGCTGATCCCGATCGGGATTGTAGTTGGACTTGTGTATTACGTGGTGTTTCGCTGGGCAATCAACCGGTTCCGGATTCCTACTCCGGGCCGCGAGGAAGGCTCGCAGCTCGACGAATGGGCGGGCGACATTCCTTACCGTGCTCCGCTTATCCTGCAGGCAATCGGCGGCAAGGACAACATTGTGCAGATGGAGTCCTGTATTACAAGGCTTCGCCTTAAAGTTTCCAACGAGAAGCTGCTCGATAATAATGCCTTGAGAAATCTGGGGGCGGCAGGAGTGCTTAGACTTGGCGGAGGTAACGTTCAGGTCGTATTCGGTACGTATTCGGAATTAATTCGGGCAGAGATGCTAAAAGCCATTCAGCGTGACCAGGAGCAGGTGCTGTTCAGTTCGCCTGTGCAAGGACGCATGATTCCGCTTGAGGATGTTCCCGATCCGATATTCGCAGGCAAGCTGGTTGGACAGGGCGTTGCGTTTATTCCCGAGAAAGGCGAACTTGTATCGCCTGTTAAAGGCACCGTAATGATCGTGTACCCTACGATGCATGCCGTGGGCATTCGTACGCAGGAAGGGCTTGAGGTTCTGCTTCATATCGGTATCGACACTTCCAAGCTCACCGGAAAATCGTATTTCAAAGCGGTTGTCGAGGAGGGGCAGGAGGTTATGCCGGGCGACATGCTCGTGCGATTTGATCTGCAGCGCGTCCGCAAGGAAAGCAAATCTCTTGCTACGCCGATGGTGATTACCAATTCGGATCTTGTTCATTCCTGGCGCTTCGCGCCGTTCAAAGCAGTGAAGAAGGGGCAGTCTTCGGTTTTGTCCGTTGTCCTTAAAGAGAGAAATGGTGGAGGGGAAAAACCATGATACAAGGAATAGGAGCTTCGGCCGGCATTGCGATCGGGAAGTCGTTTGTGCTGCCGAACTGGGAGTGGGAATTTCCCGAGCAGCGAGTGGATGTAGCAGATTTCGCCCGTGAATTCGAGCGGGTCTACGAGGGGATACGTACATCCAAGCATGAGATCGAACAGATCAAGGATGAGCTGAGAGAAGTGGTTGGTTCCGACGAAACGCAAATCTTCGATGCGCATCTTGCGATTTTGGATGACCCGGTGTTTATGAACGAGATTCAGGGAATCATCCAGCGTCAATACAAGGCCGCGGAAGTTGCAGTGAAGGAGGCCATCGATCATTTTGTAACGATGTTTGATCTGCTGGATGACGAGTATATGAAGGAACGAGCTCTCGATATCAAGGATGTAGGGAACCGCCTGCTCAAACATCTGCTTGGCGCTCCGGAGATTACTCTCCCATCCGATACGCAGCCTTTTATTCTGATTGCACGGGAGCTTTCACCCTCCCAGCTGGCCCATATAAACCCGAATAACGTGCTTGGCATTGTGACGCTTGCAGGAAGTTCGACCTCTCATTCCGCCATTATGGCCCGTGCTTTAGGCGTACCGCTAGTCGTAGGAGTGGAAGCCAAGCTGGAGGAGCCGATCCAGACCGGTCAATCCCTCATTATCGACGGTACGGAAGGTCTGCTGTTCATTGAACCCGATGACTCGTTAATCCGGCATTACTCCGAGCTTCAAACCAGACAGGCGGAAGCTAGACATCGTCTGAGCGGCATTGCCGGACACCAGTCGGTGACCCCGGACGGCAAGGTGCTTGGTCTGGCGGCGAATATCAGCTCTCTGAAGGAGCTGGAAGTCGCGTTGTCGAGCGGCGCGCATGGCGTTGGATTGTTCCGCACGGAGTTTCTGTACATGGACCGGAACCGTTTCCCTAAGGAAGAGGAGCAGTTCGAGGTTTACAAAAGCGTCGCCGAAAAGCTGGCAGGCGAGCCGCTTATTATCCGGACGCTGGATATTGGCGGGGATAAGCAGCTTGATTACTTCAATATTCCGGAAGAGGACAATCCGTTTCTTGGTTACCGGGCTATCCGGATCTCGCTAGATCGCAAGGATTTGTTCAAGACGCAGCTGAGGGCGATTTTGCGAGCGAGCAGTTTTGGGCAGGTGAAGGTGATGTATCCCCTGATTTCCTCGGTAGAGGAAGTTAGAGCAGCTAATCAGGTATTGGCGGAAGCCAAGCAGGAGCTCGAGAGAGAAGGGATTTCTTACGATCCGGGCATCCAGGTGGGTATTATGGTTGAAGTGCCTGCCGCGGTTATGCTCTCGGATTTGCTTGCCCAGGAGGTTGATTTCTTCAGTATCGGTACAAATGATCTTGTCCAGTTTACCTTGGCGGTCGACCGGATGAACGACGAAATCAGTTATTTGTACGAACCGTTTCACCCTGCGGTGCTGCGTATGCTGAAGCAGACGGTTGAAGCGGCCAAGCGAAACGGAATCAAGGTTGGAGTCTGCGGCGAACTTGCCGGCGATCTGCGTGCACTGCCGATCTGGCTGGGTCTTGATGTAGATGAAATCAGCATGTCCTCCCATTCAATTCTGCAAGTGAAAGAGCGGCTGCTCTGCACAACGCAGAAGGACAGCCGCTCGCTGCTGCCGCAGCTGCTGGAATGCCGCATGAGTGCGGACATTCATCAGAAGCTGAAGCAATTTATGGACTCCGTTGACGAGAAAGGGGCAGCCTCCGCGATTTAGCGGGCGGCTCCTTTTGTCTTAGTGCCGTTTCCGGCTAGGCCTGTTGCTCCAAGGCGTCAACAAACGCTTTTGCATAAGGAGGCAAATCCGGCGGACGGCGTGCCGAGATCAGGTTGCCGTCTACCACGACCGCTTCGTCGAACCATTCGGCGCCGGCGTTTTCCATATCGTCGCGAATGCCCGGCGTGGAGGTGACTTTTCGTCCCTGCAGGATTTTGGCGGAGATGAGAACCCAGCCGGCATGACAGATTTGACCGATCGGTTTGCCTGCCGCGTCAAGCTCCTGAACAAGCTGCAGTACCTTTGGATAACGGCGAAGCTTGTCCGGTGCCCAGCCGCCGGGAACGAGCAGGCCGTCAATATCGGCGCTGTTTACTTCGTCGAAGGAGAGGTCGGCGACAGCGGGGACGCCGTATTTTCCGATATGCTTCTTGCCCTTTTCCGGGCCGGCATACAGGACGGTAGCTCCGGCTTCGCGGACGCGGTATACCGGATACCATAGCTCAAGATCCTCGAACTCGTCATCAAGCAGACAAATAACGGTTTTATTATGTAATGACATGATTGGTTTCCTCCCGTATTTATTATTTCATATTCATTGTAACGAAGGAGAACACATGAATCAAACGAACAGACGCAGGATCCTCCGATTTGCGCCGGCCGTGATCTGGATGGCTGTTATTTTCGGATTTTCCTCCCGCACAGGCGATGAGATGAATACGATGCTGCCGTTCTTCCGTAAGTTTTTCCCGCATATGGCAAGCTTCGACTGGGGGCATTTCATCGCTTATTTTATATTGGCTGCCGCTTTCGATTACGGCCTTGGGAAAAAGGGAGACCGTTTCCTCTACAAGCTGTCGATAATTATCGGATGCGGTCTGTACGGAGTGACGGATGAATACCATCAATCCTTTGTTGGCGGCAGGATGCCCGATGTGATGGATATCCGGAACGATATGATCGGAGCAGCCATTTGGGTCATTCTGGTATCGATTCCATTCTTGAAGAAGCGCTGGCGGAAACTCGCTCCATAGTAAAAATTACATAGTGCGGATAAGCAGGATTTTATGCAGAAAAGGTCGAATCCTTTACGCATCTCGAAATAGAAAAAGAGGAACGGAAGAGAAGCGCGTAAAGGGAGTGGACCAAAGTGCAGAAAAGGTGTCATTGCGGTGACATCATGAAGATGAAACTGCGTACAGTGATCTATTCGGGGAAAGTCGAAATCGACAATGTTCCGATCTATTCATGCTCGGTATGCAGCCGCAGCGAAGTACTTCCCGATGTGAAGCCGGATCTGACCGGACTCATCGCAAAGCTGGGCCAGGAGCCTCCGAAGCAAACATTTATGTTTAATGAATGCAACGAATGGGCAGACCTGCTCGTAGAAGCAAGTGAAGACAAAAATCAGCCGGATCCTTATCATATTGAACGGCTGACGCAAGAGCGCATCAACAACCTGCTCGACCTGCATCTGATTGCGCAATCGCTTCATGATGAGGAATGGATTGCTGATATTAACAAAAGGCTATCTCAACTTAGCAGACGGTCCATGCATACATAAGCCATACGGGAATATCACTCTCCATTCGCTGCATGATGATGCACAGATTGACGCCAGACATGCGCTAACATTGCGAAAAGTAATATTTTGTCGTATGATTACGTTAATATGCAGCGAACGTAAATAAAATTTGAGATATTGGAGAGAAGTACCGTGACGGTTACCATTTATGATGTAGCAAGAGAAGCAGGAGTATCGATGGCTACGGTTTCTCGGGTTGTGAACAACAATCCGAACGTGAAGCCGGCAACGCGCAAAAAGGTGTACGAGGCTATTGAACGACTCGGGTACCGTCCAAATGCGGTTGCTCGGGGCTTGGCCAGCAAGAAAACGACTACGGTCGGCGTTGTCATTCCGGATATTTCGAATGCGAATTTCGCCGAGGTTGCGCGTGGTATTGAAGATATTGCGAATATGTACCATTATAATATTATTTTGTGTAATGCAGATAAGAAGAAGGATAAAGAGATCCGCGTTATCAACACGCTTCTGGAGAAGCAAGTGGACGGGCTGCTCTTTATGGGCGGCGCTGTAACGGAAGAACATATGCAGGCTTTTAAGACTGCGAACGTGCCAATCGTCCTTTGCGCAACAACGGATGAGAATGGTCAAATTCCGTCTGTTGACATTAACCATGAAGAAGCGGCTTATGACGCAGTGCGCAAGCTGATTCAGGAAGGGCATAAACGTATTGCGATGATCAGCGGTACGCTGCAGGATCCAGCAAATGGTTATGCTCGTTTCCAGGGGTACAAGCGTGCACTCGAAGACTCCGGGATTCCTTATGATGAAACGCTGGTTCGCACGGGTAATTACCGTTACGAATCCGGTGTTGAAGCGATGAAATATTTCATTGATCTGTCTGAGCGTCCTACAGCCGTATTTGCTGCAACGGATGAGATGGCTATTGGTGCCATTCATTGCATTCAAGACTCCGGTCTGAAAGTACCTGACGATATCTCGGTTATCAGTGTTGACAATACACGCATGGCTTCAATGGTTCGTCCGCAGCTTACTGCTGTTGCTCAGCCGATGTATGATATCGGCGCGGTATCGATGCGTCTGCTCACGAAGCTGATGAAGAAGGAAGTTGTTGAACACGCAAAAGTGATTTTGCCGCATGAAATCGTTGTTCGGCAATCCGTTGGAGGTTTGCAAGCATAATGGCTTTTAACAAAATCGGTATTATTGGCGCAATGGTCGAAGAGATCGAGCTGTTGCATCAAAATGTTCATGTAACAAACAGCGTAACGAAAGCTGGCATTACCTATTATGAAGGCCAGCTTCATGGGAAGACGGTGGTGTTCTGCAAATCCGGCGTAGGGAAAGTTAACGCGGCTGTCTGCACGCAGATTCTGGTTGATCTGGGAGTTGACAGCGTGTTGTTCACCGGGGTAGCAGGGGCGCTTGATCCACGTCTTAATATCGGCGATATCGTGGTTTCATCCAGCTGCGTGCAGCATGATATGGACGTAACACCGCTTGGGTTCGCCAAAGGGGTTATTCCTTACCAGGAGCGTTCGGAGTTCACGGCCGATGAACGGCTCGTGAAGCTTGCATCGGAAGCAAGCGAGCGTTTGTTCGAAGGGCGCAGCTTGATCGGCAAAGTATTGTCAGGCGATCAGTTCATCGCAAGCCGCGATACGGTTCGCGAGCTGTATGAGAACATGCAGGGCGCGTGTGCGGAGATGGAAGGCGCTTCGGTCGCTCATGTGTGTGATTTGAATGAGGTACCGTTTGTTGTAATCCGCTCGATGTCGGATAAAGCTGACGGTTCGGCACATGTGAATTATGCAGAGTTTACGGTAACAGCAGCCAACAATTCTTATGCGATTATTGATGACATGATCCAGCATATTTAATGCAAAAATGAACGTCCGTACCGAAAGGTACGGACGTTTTTATATTCCGTTAGGGATCACTTATAGATCTTGAATGGCGATGGCGACGGTCTGGCGGTTTTTGAGTTCAATCTCGGCTCTCCGCGGAATAGGCAGGACCTGACTCATATCGTCCAGCCAACTTGCAGGCAGGGGATCAGGGCTTGAGGCGGACCATTTATCCAGCCAGGCTTGCGGCAGCGGAACGTCTTCATGACGGTTAAGCTGATCTACGATCGGATGATCCGTCATCGTCAGCCAGACAAGCGACCAGGCTCTAGGCACAACCCGCCACCAGTCGTAACCGCCGCCGCCAAGAGCAACCCAGCGACCGTCCGTATGCTTATGGGCAAGCTCATGGATGATCATAGGCATTTCCTGATAGATCCGCATACTGCAATGAATATGCGATAGAGGGTCATACGCATGCGCGTCACAGCCATGTTGGCTTAAGATAATATCGGGCTTGAAGGCTTCGGCGATTTTTGTTACCGAGCTCCGAAAGCACTCCAGCCAGGAGTCGTCCTCCGTATAAGGCTCCATCGGTACATTGTAGCAGGCTCCGTAACCGGTATCAGCTCCTTTCTCATGGACAAATCCGGTTCCGGGGAAGAGGAATTTGCCGGTTTCATGAATGGAGTAGGTGCAGACATCGGGATCATGGTAAAAGCTCCATTGCACTCCGTCCCCATGATGGACATCCGTATCGATATACAAGACGCGCGCGCCATAGGTTTGGCGTAGGTATTGAATAGCAACGGCGGCGTCGTTATAGACACAGAAGCCTGCACCCCGGTCAGGAAAGGCGTGATGCAGCCCGCCTGCCATATGATAAGCATGAGCGGCTTGACCGCTCATGACGAGTTCTGCGGCGTGGACGGAGCCGGCAGTTATGGTTGCCGCCGCGTTATGCATGCCCGGAAAAAAAGGCGTGTCCTCCGTATCAAGTCCGTATTTTCCGGCAGTCGCTGCCGCTTCGTGAGCAGGGTTGTCCATGCTTAGCTGCTTAACGGTATTTATGTAATCCGCCCGGTGAACGAGCGCAAGCAGCTCCTCGTCTGCCGTCGCAGAAGGGGAGTTCATTTGATCTTGATGGAGTGCTCCCGCAGCTTGCAGCAAATCAAGCGTTAGAGCAATACGAAAAGGGCTAAACGGGTGCTGCTCTCCAAATTGATAGCGGGTACTGTCAGAATGATGAACGAATATTGCGTTAGTCACTTCTTAACCTCCCAAATAAAAACACGCTAGTACATGAAACGCTGCCTGAAACGGATTCGGTCAAATTGCTCTTCGGACTCCTGCGGCACTTCTTTGCCGATTCGTACCATCAAGCAGTTAGCAGGATGCGAGCAAATCTCCGGATCATCGGTTGCGTACCAGACCATGCCGACGGATTTCATCAGCTTCTCCATAATGCCCCTGTACTCCCATACGCTCAGCTTTGTCCCTTCCAAATCCCAATGCCAGTAATACTCGGTGGTAAAAACGATCATATTTTCAAGCTGTCCGTCTGCGAAAGCCAATTGAATCATTTTTTTGCCGAGCCCATAGGATCGGTATTGATCCGCTACTTCAATGGCTCCCAGTTCGACTAAATCCGGCATGCCGGCTTCATACCAGCGTTCCAGCTCGTCCGGGTAATGAAAGGTGACATAGCCAACAATCAGCTCGTCTACGCGGGCAAGAATAATTCGTCCTTCTTTAAGACCTGCAATCTCCACCAAAGCTTCATGCTGATCCTTGGGCCGCCGGAACGCGTCCAGATCGGCATGCATGGCGAGGGTTTGCAAGGACTTCGGAGGGACGGGGCCTTCAATGATACAGACTCGGCCGTCCTGCAATTCTATTTGCTGCCGTTGATACATTTTGCGATGCTCCAATAACGGTATCTCCTTTCCGAGGCCGTGAGCTCCCTTATATTTAAGGTTATAGCAAACATCGGGGAAAATGAAAAGCATAGTCGAATGGAAAGTCATTATGCTATAATTGTTGTGGCGGTTGAGTAACCGGAATAGATGCGTTCGATAGACGGCTTGTTTGCCTGCAAGATCCGGCTAGCATTTGAAAGCGCATTCTTTGCGGTTAATGTTTAACAGATTTGATGGGAGAGTGATAGAATGATCAACTTGCATCAAGAACGTATTCCGGCAGTTGCAACAAATCCAAATCTTAAGAATTACGAGCAAGCATCGAATGATTTCAAATGGGAAGAGATTGAAAGCCAATTCAGCTGGCACGAGACAGGGAAAGTAAATATGGCGTACGAAGCCATTGACCGTCATGTGGAGTCCGGTAAAGGAGCGAATATCGCTCTTTACTACAGCGACAGCGCACGCGATGAATCTTATACTTATGAACAAATGAGCAAGCAGTCGAACCGGTTCGCGAATGTATTGCGGAAATACGGCATCGGCAAGGGAGAACGGGTATTTATCTTTATGCCGCGCACGCCGGAATTGTATTTTGGCGTATTAGGCGTTCTGAAGGTAGGTGCCGTTGTAGGCCCGCTATTCGAAGCTTTTATGGAGACGGCTGTCAAAGACCGTCTGCAGGACAGCGAAGCAACGGCGATTATAACAACGCCGGCTCTTCTTCCGCGTATTAAACGCGACGAGCTGCCTAACTTGAAACATATTTTTGTCTTTGGCGATAACGTAGCGGCTGACGATGTGATTGTCGACTTCAGCGCGGAGATGGCGCAAGCTTCGGAAGAAGCCGAGATCGAGTGGCTCGACCGCGAAGATGGCCTTATTCTTCACTACACATCCGGTTCTACCGGCAAGCCTAAAGGGGTCTATCACGTACAGAACGCCATGATTCAGCACTACTACACGGGTAAAATCGTACTGGATCTAAAAGAAGGCGATATCTACTGGTGTACGGCTGACCCGGGCTGGGTTACGGGAACCTCTTACGGTGTCTTTGCGCCATGGCTGAACGGAGCGACTAACGTTATTCGCGGCGGACGCTTCAGTCCAAGCGACTGGTACGGTACGATTCAGAAATACGGCGTAACGGTATGGTATAGTGCTCCAACCGCGTTCCGTATGTTGATGGGAGCAGGGGACGACCTGTCAAGCTCATTCGATCTGTCGAGCCTGCGTCACGTGCTCAGCGTTGGCGAGCCGCTTAATCCGGAGGTTGTTCGCTGGGGAATGAAGGTTTACAATCAACGCATCCATGATACTTGGTGGATGACGGAAACCGGCGCTCAGCTGATCTGTAACTATCCGTCCATGGATATTAAGCCGGGTTCGATGGGTAAACCGCTGCCGGGCGTCAAAGCGGCGATTATCGACGATCAAGGCAACGAGCTTCCGCCATATCGCATGGGTAACTTGGCCGTGCAGACTCCATGGCCATCGATGATGCGGAAAATTTGGAACAATCCTTCGAAATACGAGGAATATTTCCGTATTCAAGGCTGGTACATTTCCGGAGACTCTGCTTATATGGATGAGGACGGTTATTTCTGGTTCCAAGGCCGTATTGATGATGTCATCAACACAGCCGGGGAGCGGGTAGGTCCGTTTGAAGTAGAGAGCAAGCTTGTAGAGCATCCAGCGGTCGCAGAGGCCGGTGTAATTGGCAAGCCGGACCCAATGCGCGGCGAGATTATTAAAGCGTTTATCGCTCTTCGTGAGGGCTATACGGCTTCGGATGAGTTGAAGGCCGAGATTGCGCAATTCGTAAAAGTCGGATTGTCTGCTCATGCCGCACCACGCGAGATCGAGTTCAAAGACAAGCTGCCGAAGACGCGCAGCGGCAAAATCATGCGCCGCGTCCTCAAAGCTTGGGAGCTTAACCTCCCAACAGGCGACCTGTCCACAATCGAGGACTAACCCCATATAAAAAAGCGCCACGGAATTAATCCGCGGCGCTTTTTTTCTGTTCTTTTTCTTAACGGAGCAGTTTGAATGATTCTGGAGAAGCGTAGCGTTCGCCTTTGTACTCCGGATTCCCACCCTGATAAACTTGTTCAAGGAATCCGGGTACAACAGCGATCGGAAGAACATTCAAATGCGAAGTATTTACTTCCCCACTTTTACTTGCTGGGAAGGAGGGGATTTGCCGGTATCATTCTCCGCAATGACGTAGAAGGTACCGGTCGTAAGCGGTGAAGCATATTCAAAGCTTGGTTTTTGAGTTTTTCCTACCTCAACGTATTTACCGTCGTTATTTGCGCTGAAGAATACATGATAAGTCGTAACGTATTCGGCATCCGCATTTGCGTTCCAAGTCAGCAGCACGCTCAAATCAGTTGGTGCTGCAGCCAAGCCGCTTGGCGAGGAAGGCGGAGCCAGATCCGGATGCTCGGCACCCGTGTTGCTGCCATTGTCGGTGTTATCGCCAGGCAAACCAGGAAGGCCAGGAAGCTCTACAGCTCCTTTTCCGAAGGTAACGACTTGACTTGCCGCCGATTCTTTACCGGCTACGTCTACCGCAGTGGCATAGAAGCTGTATCCTTGATTGCCGCCTACCGAAATTTTTGCTTTCAGCTCATCGCCAACAAGTATGGAATCTCCAACCTTTTGAGCCGGCTGCCCGTTAACGGATTGATAAACCCGGTAGCCTACAATATCCTTCTCGGTGCCGCCTGTGAAGGTCAGCATAACAACTCCGGAACCAATCGATTGCAGCTTCACATTGCTTGGCGCATTTGGCGCATTCCCGTCATCTACGCGCGGATCCACTTTGGAAGGCGCATTGGTATCTGCATCAGCAGGAAGATAGGATTCGAGCGACTTTCTGCTGCTTGCCGGAAGCTTCGCTTGCGCCGCCTTGATTTCGTCCATTAATTCATCAAGCGGTTTCTTCCTTTTAATAACGATACGTTCGCGGACCATATCTTTCGGTGTAGCAGGATTAGGTACATAATTGACACCGTTGAACGGAATATATGCCATCTTCACTAAAGCGTCATCGGTTTCCTTCGGCAAATACTTCTGATTGAACCAGTCCGTGACCAGCATGCCGGATTCCTTCGTCAGCTGGCTTGGAAGCTTGCCGCTTGCGCTGGATACCGTAGCTTTGACAAGGCCGGAAGGACGTTCGAATTCCTTCGTTGTGAACAGATCGGGTTTGGCTTTCGTAATCTCATTCATCATAAGCGCCCAGATAGACCGTGCCCGCTTTTTGCCAGGGTCAGACAACGTATGAATCTGCTCTTCATAACCTGCCCATACACCAAGAGTAACATCAGGGGTGAAGCCCATAAACCATACGTCGCCGTAGCTTTGCGTCGTACCGGTTTTGCCTGCGATTGGAATTTTACCGTATTGCTTGAAGTCGGAAGTTAAGGAATGAGCAGTACCTTGACCGCTCGATACGACCGTCTTCAGCATGTCGGTAACCAGGAATGCCGTTTGCGGCGAGAATACCTGCTTTGGAGCAGCTTTATGCTCGTAAACCGGTTTTCCTTGCGAATCGGTAATTTTCGAAATCATGTAAGCATCGTTAAAGACGCCTTTATTCGGAATAGCGCCATATGCGTTCGTAAGTTCTTCAACCGAAACCCCGATGCTGAGACCCCCAATTACACCGGTCTGCGCATTGTCGTCCTGCGGCTGCAAGGTTGTAATGCCAAGATCGCGCGCGAAGCTCCATGCGCCTTTGATCGTAACATCGTCAAGGAAGATCTTGATAGCCGGCAGGTTGAGCGAGCGGTTAAGCGCTTCGCGCGCCGTCACAAGCCCAAGGTATCTGTTTGTCGAGTTTTTCGGGATATGGAAGCCTTTTTGTCCATCCTTCAGTACTACGGGAGCATCATCAACGATGCTTGCAGGTTGAATGAGTCCCTTATCAATGGCTGGCAGATAGGCGGCGATCGTTTTCATCGCCGAGCCTGGCTGACGCGTCATCTGAGTGGCAAAGTTCATTTGCTCCTCGTAGAAGTCGCGGCCTTCCAGCATACTCAGAATCGCGCCGGTCTTGTGATCGATCATGACAGCGGCGGTCTGCTCGAGGCCCTTCTCCTTGCTGAATGCGGAGAAGTTCTTAGGATCTGCCGCGATATCGTGCATGATCTTGTAGATCTCTTTGTCAATCGTAGTATAGACATGATATCCGCCGTTGAGCAGACGCTGGCGGGCATCTTCTACAAGCGCGGAGTTTTCTTTCTTCTTCAGATCCGTCTTGGTAAGCTTTGGATTCTCCTGAAGAACCAGAATTTCAGCAGCCTGCCGTTCCGCTTCCAGCATCAGGTAAGGATAAGTCGTATATGCCTTCTCCGATGGAGGCGCAAGGGAGGAGCGGATATCAAAAGCTTTTGCTTCATCATATTGCTGCTTCGTAATCCGTCCGAATTTCAGCATCTGCGATAGTACAGTGCCTTGGCGTTCAATAGCAAGCTGGAATCCTTCCTCATCGAATTGTCCTTTGCTCGTGAACGCGGTATAGGCCGAAGGGCGCTGTGGCAGGCCGGCCAGATAAGCGGACTGCGCAATGTTTAATTGATTAAGGTTGGTGATATTGAACAGCCCTCTGGCTGCCGATTTAATACCGTATAAATTATAACCGCTGGATCCGTTGCCAAATGGCACCTTGTTCAAATAGGCGGCGAGAATCTCGCCTTTGGTCAAATAACGTTCCATCCGAAGCGCAAGAAACATCTCTTTTACTTTACGGCTGTCCGTTTTGTCCAAGCTAAGGAACACGCGTCGTGCCAGCTGCTGCGTCAGAGTACTGCCGCCGGTTTGCGTATCTTCATTTAAAAGCTTCTGTTTGACAGCCCGTCCAAGGCCGTTAATATCGACGCCTTTGTGATGCATAAAGTTGTTATCTTCAATGGCAAGCACGGCATCGATAACCTGTTGAGGCAGATCATCGTATTCGATTGGCGTACGGTCCTCTTCGGTCCGCAGCTGTCCAACAAGCGTATCGTCATTGAAATACACATATCCTGTAATGGAATTTTCGTTTACCTTCTCCTCTATTAATGTGCGAGGACGTACAGCTTCGTCCTTGACAAGCGAGGCGACATAGCCGGTTAAAGCCCCTCCGGTTAATAAACCGATAAAAATGCCGAAATAAATGAGCCATTTGACAGTCATCAATGATATGATTCCGAAAGTACGCCATCCGCTCCTGCGGGGCGGCGATTTGCGATCTTCTTCTTGCATATGTACAAATTCCCCCTCTAAATGACCAGAACCTATTATAACACAGAACGTTTATTTGGAGCACTAGCATGATTGACTTCCCTTTAGCCCTGTGGTACTTAAGCTGATGCGCTGATTGACTTGGTAAAAACTAGCGAATGATGTCGAACGAAACGAGGTATGTTTCATGTATTGTTATATTGCCCAAATGTTTAATTTCGGCAGCGTTCTTTTGCCGACGAATGCCTAAAGCAGCATTTGCCGTCTATATAGACGTTGAAAGACAGGAAAAGTTGTATGGCGTAATTAGAATAGTTTTACTGCCGATGCTTGAAAAAATTAAAAAAATGAAGCTTTCGATTAGAAACCTCCCATTTTTTCGAAACAAAGTGGGAGTATATGCGTATGAATTAACAGCATATGGTTGCTGTGAGAGGAGGAGGAAGTTGGAGGCGGTATTTTGGGGATGTCTCATTGGCGGAGCTTTATATGCCATTATTAGTGCTCTGCTTGGGGATTTGATCGGTCACGCGCTAGGCGGCATTCTTGATTTTTTGTCGCTGGACGGTCATCCGTGGCTTAATCCGACAACCTTGGTTGGCGGAATTACCGCATTTGGCGGTGCTGGGCTGCTGCTTGCGCATTACACGTCACTTGGGCTCGCGGCCGTATTCATTCTTGCCCTTGCGGGAGGTGTGGTCATTGGCGGCAGCGGCTATTTCCTTTACGTAAAGCCGATGAGCGAAAGCGAGAATTCGATTGCGCTCTCGGAGAAGGACTTAAGCGGCAAGATCGCGGAAGTGATTACAGCCATTCCTTCCAAGGGTTACGGCGAGGTGTTGGTCAAAGCGGGAGCGGGATATACCAACCAGATTGCAGCCAGCTTTGACGGTGATGACATACCAGGCGGTTCGCGGGTTGTCGTTGTGGAAGTAAAAGAAAATACGTTGTACGTCTCCAAGCTTGACCCTTACTAAAAAGTGCTTAACTGAGAGGAGAAAGAAAGTTCATGCCAGAGTATCTTGTTATTCCTTCTATTGTAGTTGCCGTATTCGTTATCCTCGGTATTGCCTTTTGGGCGCGCTACCGTACCGTAAGCCCGGACGAAGCGATGATCGTAACGGGTTCTTTCTTAGGAAGCCGGAACGTAAGCACGGATGAAACCGGCCGTAAAATTAAAATCGTCCGCGGCGGAGGCGCCTTTATCCTTCCGATCTTCCAGAAGGCGGAGTTTCTATCGCTGCTCTCCCACAAGCTGGACGTCTCTACTCCGGAAGTATATACGGAACAAGGCGTACCTGTTATGGCGGATGGTGTCGCGATTATCAAAATCGGCGGTATCGTTGAGGATGTGGCGACGGCAGCCGAGCAGTTCATGGGTAAACCAACCGAAGCGCTGAAGAGCGAAGCGCAAGAGGTGCTGGAAGGTCATCTCCGGGCTATCCTTGGTACGATGACGGTAGAAGAGGTTTACCGGAACCGCGACAAATTCGCTCAAGAGGTGCAGGGCGTCGCAGCCAAGGATTTGAAAAAGATGGGCCTGCAGATCGTTTCCTTCACGATCAAGGATTTGCGGGATAAGCACGGATATCTGGATGCACTTGGTAAACCGCGTATTGCTGCCGTAAAGCGCGATGCGGATATTGCGGAAGCGGAAGCGGTGAGAGATTCCAGGATTAAGAAGGCACTTGCCGAGGAAGAAGGACAGAAGGCCGAGCTTCTGCGCGATACCAATATCGCCGAGGCTGCTAAAGAGAAAGAACTGAAGGTAGCTTCCTTCAAACGCGAACAGGATATGGCGAAAGCGGAAGCGGATCAGGCTTACTCGATTCAGGAAGCGCGCGCTAAGCAAAGCGTAGTAGAAGAGCAGATGAAGGTTGAGCTCGTCCGGAAGGAACGCGAGATTGATCTGGAAGCGAAAGAAATTCTGCGCCGCGAGAAGCAGTATGATGCGGAAGTGAAGAAAAAAGCCGAAGCCGACCGTTATGCGGTCGAACAAGCGGCCGAAGCGGATAAAACCAAAAAGCTCCGCGAAGCGGATGCCGTGCAATACCGCATTGAATCGGAGGCGAAGGCGCTTGCTGAGCAGAAGCGTCTGGACGGTCTTGCGATCGCCGATGCAGAGCGTGCGAAAGGTACGGCCGAAGCCGAGGTCATCCGTCTGCGCGGTCTTGCCGAGGCGGAAGCGAAGGAAAAGCTTGCTCAAGCGTTCGAAAGCTTTGGCGAAGCTGCGGTTCTCGATATCATCGTGAAAATGCTGCCTGAGCTTGCCGGCAAAGTGGCAGAGCCGATTAAAGGCATCGACAAACTGACGGTTGTAGATACCGGTCATGGCGAAGGGGCAGCGCGCTTAAGCAATTACGTAACCGGCTTAATGGCGACAGCACCGGAGATGCTGAAAAACGTATCCGGAATTGATGTCAATTCCCTGATGAAAAACTTAACGTCCCGGGTATCCGGTGCTCTAACTCCGCCTGCGGCAGCAGCTGCCGAGACACCTGTGCAAATCCCGCAGCCTGCTGAGCCTGTGGAGAAAAACGAATAACGAAACATAAAAATCCCGGAGAGGACAATTGGATCCTCACCGGGATTTCTTTTACCGCAATAGAATAGGTTTTCTCATAACTTCACGGCAGATATACGGATACGTCTGTAATCCGCTTGATAAACGCCATTAACGACCAGCAGCTTTCGTCTGGCTGCGTCGTATACCTCTTGCTTGGCAGACTGTCTATCGGCGTTATCGAGGCCTTTGAAGAAAGCATCCCCGAATCCGTCCAGCCAATGCATTACCCCTTTTTCACCTTCCGGCAAAGGAGTAGGGCGGTCGAAATGCTCGGCGATTTTTACCTCGAATCCATATTGCTCGAGCAAACTTGCATATTCGCCAATTGAAGGGAAGTACCATGGATTCCGTTCAGCCGGCTGAATGCCATACCGGGGCATCACTTTATAAAAGGCCTGGACAAAAACATCTACATTGCCCTTGCCGCCAAATTCGGCAACAAACCTTCCTCCGCCCTTTAAGGAATCCCGAACGGATTCGATAGCACCGCGGGCATTTGTCATCCAGTGCAGGGCCGCATTCGAGAAAACGGCATCAAACGGAGCTTCGAAACTGAATTGCTCACCGTCACCAACGATGAAGTTAATATCCGGATATTTGCTTCTTGCGGATACAATCATGGCTTCCGACTGATCCATACCGGTTACCTTCGCACCCGATCCTGCGATTTCAACGGCCAGATCGCCTGTACCGCAGCCCAGATCCAGAATATGTTCTCCTGGCTGCGGATCCAGCCAATCCAGAATGCCTTTGCCAAGCTTCGATACAAATCCGAGCTGCGTATCGTACGTTCCGGGATTCCATGCCTGCGTGCCTTGATTGATCATGTTTCATCGCCTCCGATTTGTTATACCTTAGTTTTACCTCCTTGAGCCATATAAGTGAAATATATAATATCTATTCACTTTATAGTTTTTGCCTATGATGAAACTTTAATCGAGGACTTTCGAAGATGAGCGACCGCGTTTAGAAGTAAGTTTTATCGCCAAATAGAATTGTAATTTCGATTGTCCTGGAACTTGTAAATTTTAATTCTAGTGTGGTTAAGAAAACAGTAAAAACCCCGGAGAGCATAAGCTCCCGGGGTTTCCGAGTCAAGCGATTAACGGCTGTAGAACTCGACGATTTGTTTCTCGTCGATCTCTTGGGAAAGCTCAGCACGTTCTGGAAGACGAACGTATTTACCTTCAACAGCTGTATCGTTGAATTCCAGGTAGTTCGGTAGGTGATGACGGCCTTCGATTGCTTCTTTGATCGATTTCAGACCACGGCTGCGCTCGCGCAGACCGATTACGTCGCCAGTCGATACAGTGTAGGAAGCGATGTCGACTTTTTTACCGTTAACGGTTACGTGACCGTGGGAAACCAACTGACGTGCGCCTGCACGGGAGTTAGCGAAACCAAGACGGAACACGAGGTTGTCCAGGCGGCTTTCGAGAAGGACCATGAAGTTTTCACCGGAGATACCTTTCAGTTTAGCCGCTTTGTCGAACAAGTTGCGGAATTGCTTCTCGTTCAAGCCGTACATGTGACGCAGTTTTTGTTTTTCTTGCAATTGAACGCCATAACCGCTAAGCTTTTTGCGTTGGTTAGGACCGTGTTGGCCTGGAGGGAATGGACGTTTCAATTCTTTGCCAGTACCGCTCAAGGAAATACCAAGACGGCGGCTTAATTTAAATTTAGGACCTGTATAACGGGACATGAGTTGTGTAACTCCTTCAAAATTGTATTTTTGAGGATGGGGTTGTGTTTCGCCGAATACGCTCTATGCTCGAAATCTTCGAAGCCTGATAAACAGTTCAGCCGCTGGTATATCAGCGAACGTATTTCTGAGGGTGACACAAAACCGTACGCCCATGCATTCATTTATAGATAATATATGAAATTGCTTGCCTTTGTCAAGGCGCCAGCACTTCCCATCAATGGCGGCAGACGCGGTTCAAAAGACCTAAAAGCTGGAATTTTGAGTAGTGCAAAATTCTCAAAAATAAAGTATATTATAAATTGAAATAATAGCTTGATAGACTCGTCTCCTTTATATAGAGGGAAGGGCTGGGTGTTGCCGATGGCGGATTTATATAATAATCCACAGGCGTTAGATGAAACTGCCGCGGCAGCTCATCGGATTGAAGAGGATATGCGAACAATATGGTTTGAGAATGAAGATATTCAAGCTGCGGATGAACCGTACTTGCTGCCATTGCTGCAGGAGAGCTTTGCATGCTGGCGCAAGGATTCCGATGAGCAAGCTATGCAGGTAGACGGACAGTTCGTATTGTTTGATTTGAACAGCAATGTAATTGGTTCCGCGGGAACTTTGGAGATAAATCGTCAGGCGGAGGTAATTGCCGCCGCGAGGCAGGCTGCTGCCGATTCCATGACATCATCAGAATCTGCGACAGAAGATGAGCGGAAGTTGGAGGCCGTGGCCGTTCCCTTACTCACTCGATCGGATCGTCGTCCTTTTTGCGTCTTGGTTTATGTAACAGATTTTCTTGACGGGGCTCAGGCCAAATCCATCGCGCAGCTTAGCGCGCTTCATCTTCGGACTTGCTTTTACCGCAGGTTTGAGCAGCTCTACATCAAAGATCTGCTTTTGCAGCAAAAGCGGACGGACAAGGAAGCGAGCAGGCGCGACGCCTTGTTTTTGGCGGCCAAAAGGCTGTATGACCAGTTCGATGTCACGTCGGTATTGTCCGAAATGCTAAGCAGTTTGGAGCAGTTATATCCGAATTCGGTTGCGCAATTGTATTTATCGCAGGATCATGTCAACGGGGATTCCCGAGTCAAACCGCTTGTATTTAAAAATGCGGCGCATGACCTGGTAGCCAAGTCGTTTCTGGAAGGCAAGCTTGTGACCGAGCAGGACCGGGAAGGGACTAAGCGCCTTGCGGTACCCATGACGGGTAAGCAGGCTGCTTACGGCGTTTTATGCTTGACGGTTAACGCGAGCAGCTGGGACGATGCGGACCTGCCGGCATTTGTTTTGCTGGCCGACACGGCCGGCACAGCGTTTGAGAACGCGAAGCTGTACGAGCAGTCGAACCTTCTTATTAATGAGCTAAGATTGATTAACGAGCTTACTAAGAGGCTGAACCAATCGCTGAAGCTGAAGGAAATTTTCAAATTTGCTTCGTCAGAGCTTCTGAGCGTATTTGATGCCGATTATTGCTGCGTCCTTCAGCTTAACAAAGAGAAAAATCAATTTGTCGTTATGGCAAGCAATATCCCTGCCATGTCAAGCGAACATTTCTCGCCCGAATACGGGTTCTGCGGCATCGTGCATCGCACGAAGGAACCTCTTATCATCTCGGATTATTGGCACACGAGAGTCGTCAATTCGAAGCTGATGGATAATACGGGCGCACGCTCGCTAATTGCTACGCCAATTCTTGTCGATTCGGAAGTTGTCGGCGTTATTATGGTTGCCCATAAAAGCGCAAATTTCTTTTCCTATGACAATTACAAGCTGTTGCAGGTCATGTCTACGCATATAGGGCTGGCCATTACGAATGCATCGCTTCATGCCGAAGTCCGGAGAATGGTGATTACGGATAATTTGACGGGCCTGCACGCCCGCCATTATCTGAATGAGCAGATTCAAAGCCGTCAAAGGAAAGATCCGCTCGGTGCACTGATCCTCGTCGATATTGACCATTTCAAGCAAATCAACGATACGTTTGGCCATCAGGTTGGCGATCAGATTCTGGTACAGGTCAGCAGCATAATCCGCAGCTCGATCCGGCAGGGCGACATTGCCGCGAGATGGGGCGGGGAGGAATTGGCGGTTTATTTGCCGGGTATTCATTCAGAACAAGCTTACAGGATTGCCGAACGGATCCGAACCCATGTGGAAGCAGAGACACAGCCGGTTGTGACGGTTTCCTGCGGTGTCTCCGAATGGACGTTTGAGAATGAGAAAATCAGCGTGGAATCACTATTCTACAGAGCGGATATGGCGCTTTATGAAGCAAAAAACAACGGAAGAAACCGGATTTATATCGGACAAGCCAATTGATTGTTACGAAGGACACCTCCAGAGGTGTCCTTTTCTTTTTGGAAAAGATCCGAATAAGGCGCTGTCCGTTCAGGGACGATAAGGTTATATGGAACGATTTAATGAAAGGTGCTGTGTTAATTGAAGACCCTGAAACATACTCTTATTAGCACGCTGCTTGCAGCGCTTGTACTAGCCTTGAACGGATGCTCAACCTCCAGCCGCCCGCCCGAGGAATGGCTTAACATGTCGATTGCCGGTCTTGCGGGCAAGGATCAATATGCGTTCTCCGGCCAAACAACCATCTACTCGGCGGAAGGCTGGGCTTATGCGCCCCGGACCTTTCAAGGACATATTGAAGAGCACACCAAGCTGCATGCACAAGGCGATGACGGCGAGGATCTGGAATGGAGCCCGATTGAGGTTCTGAACAAAGTGAAAAACGCGGATAAGAAAGTAAACTTTGTCGACGCGGCCACAACAGCCGACCAGGTTGCGTTGCATATCGAGCTAAGCGATCAGGATGCCAACAAGCTCTGGAAAGAGCAGCTTCAGGATGAGATGAACGCGCTGGCTGCCAAAGAACCGCTGGAAGAAGGACCATATAAACAAGCCTGGCTGAAAGAATTTAACGAATCCCAAAAGCAGATGGACAAAATGCTGAAATCTCTTCAGGTTAAAGCTCAATATGAAGTGTTGATCGACAGAAATAATCTTGTTCCGACCAAGCTGGAGGAGCATTCCGTCCTTCATTATTCGCTCTCCGGACAAGACAAACAGGAAAAGCGCGATACCAACGTTACCTTTAGTCCCTTTAACGGAACAGCCACAAGAGCAGGAACAGGAACTGTTCAATAAGCAAGCAACATGCTAATATGTTCGAAGGCTGTTTTTCATAGAACAGTGCTCATAAGTAATGGAGGTTTGAGAAAGATGCGTGATGCAAGATTACAGAAGCTGGCGGCCAACCTAGCCGGCTACTCGATTGATGTACAACCCGGCGACAATGTACTGATCGATTTGATTGGCCTCGAGCTGGAGCTGGGCAAATGCCTTATTGAAGAAGTAACAAAGCGTGGCGGAAGACCGTTTGTGGAGCTGAGCGACCGCTCTGTCCTGCGGACGATGCTGACGCATGCAACCAAGGAGCAAATTGAGCTTTGGGCGAAGCATGACCTTGAGCGCATGGAGCAAATGCAAGGCTATATCGGCGTTCGGTCGGGCTCGAACGTAAACGAATTGTCTGATGTGCCAAAGGAAAAAATGCGTTTATACGAGCAATTATACACACATCCCGTACATATGGAGGAGCGCGTTAAGCGTACGAAGTGGGTTGTTCTCCGTTACCCGACTCCATCGATGGCGCAGCTGGCTAACATGAGCACGGAAGCGTTTGAGGATTTCTATTTTGATGTATGCAACCTGGATTACGCGAAAATGGACCGGGCGCAGGATCCGCTTCAGGCATTGATGTCCCGTACGGACAAAGTACGGATCGTTTCGCCGGGTACCGATTTAACTTTCTCCATTAAAGGAATCGGTGCGAAAAAATGCTCCGGCCAGCGGAATATTCCTGACGGCGAAGTATTCTCCGCGCCTGTTCGGGATTCGGTTAATGGCGTAATTACGTACAATTCGCCAAGCGTCTATTCCGGAACAACGTTCCAGAATATCTCGTTTACGTTCGAGAATGGCAAGATCGTTAACGCTACCAGCAATGACACGAAGAAATTGAATGAGATTCTGGACAGCGATGAAGGCGCGCGTTACATCGGCGAATTCGCAATCGGCTTTAATCCGTATATTTTACATCCGATGAACGATATTTTGTTCGACGAAAAGATTGCGGGAAGCCTTCACTTTACGCCCGGTCAGGCGTATGAGGAAACGGATAATGGCAACCGTTCTTCCATTCATTGGGATTTAGTATTGATTCAACGTCCGGAGTACGGCGGTGGCGAGATTTATTTCGATGACGTATTAATCCGCAAAGACGGCGTTTTTGTGCTGCCGGAGCTGGAAGGACTAAATTCCGAAAATTTGAAATAAATGAAAATGAAGCGTTTTTGAACTTTTCTCTTGATGGATGATATATTTCGGGTTATCATGATGTCAAGGAAAGCTTTACTAATTAACTGGAGGGATTCCCCATGTCCAACAATGCAGCTATCGTAGAAATTTCTCAAGCGGCTAGCCAATTCCGCTCTTCAATCGTTCTGCAAGCCGACAACAAATATATCGATGTTAAGAGCATTCTTGGACTGTTTACGACGTTGGTAGGCGGCCACGCTTACGAGCTTCATGTTCATGGTCCTGATGCGGAAGAAGCGAAAGCAAAAATGGCAGAAATTTTCGCGAAACATAACTTGAATGTATCGGTAATTAGCGAATAAGACTTGTTCGGTCGCAAACAAAGCGTTTCTTCTTCTGAAAAGAAGAAGCGCTTTTTTGTTTTGTCCTTGTGTATTGGCTCTTTTTCGTCTAATATAAAAGATATAGACGACGGCGGGTACACGCACAGGGGGGAAAACGATGTCTTCACCGGAAGTCACGGTTCAATTGCATGAGAAAGCGCTTCGTCTCCTAACGGAAGATGCGAGTAAAATAGAAAAACTTATCGAAGTTCAGATGGAGAACTTGACGACCCGTCAATGTCCGCTGTACGAGGAAGTTTTGGACACGCAAATGTATGGATTCTCGCGGGAGATTGACTTTGCTGTGCGCGCGGGATTGATAGCCGAGCAGAGCGGAAAAGAAATGTTAAGCCGATTGGAACGCAACTTGGCCCAGTTGTATGAAGCGTTAAATAATAAAGAGTAGTCTCCATTTGGAGCCTACTCTTTTTTTGTTTTCTCAAACTAGATAGAAGGCAACGCCCAATATGACATAAACCATAAGGAGCAGGAACCCCTCATACCAGTTGGTCGTACCGTCTCGGGAAACGGATTTCGCTATAAAGACGGAAACGCCGATAGCGGTTAATTCGATTGGCGTGAAGATAATATCCATTGTATTGCCCATAAACGCACTAATCAGAATCAGCACCGGAGCTACAAACAACGCGATCTGCAAGCTGCTGCCGATGGCGATTTCGACTGCTGCGCCGATTTTGTTCTTAAGTGCCAGCATAACCGCTGCGCTATGTTCGGCTGCATTTCCGATGATCGCAATAACGAACGCACCGACAAACAGCTGGGACAGGCCAAATTTCTCGGTAAAGCTGTCGAGAGTATGCACAAGCCATTCGCTGACGAAAGCGACCATAACCGTCGCTACAATCAGCATAATAACGGATACGCCTTTCGACCACATCGGCTCCTCGCCATGATCGGCATTCATTACGTTATCCGCGAGAACATCTTTATGAGTAATCATCGAGAACACAAGCCACAGCAGGTAAGAAACGATCAGAATACAGGCAACCGTGATGCTGAGGAAATGGTCCTTATTAAGCGTGAAATGCTCGGCTCCAACAAAGACAGCCGGTACAAACAAACCGATAACAGCCATAATCATCAGCGTTGCGTTATGCTCGGCCAATTGATTATTGAAAAACTGCTGTTTGAATTTAATGCCGCCCGCAAGGAGACTAAGACCAAGGACGAGCAGCAGGTTGCCAATGATGGAACCGGTGATACTCGCTTTAACGGTATCGAACAAGCCTTCTTTAACGAGGAAGATCGCAATGATCAGCTCTGCCGCGTTACCAAACGTGGCATTTAGAAACCCGCCAAGCCTTTGTCCGGCGTAATGGGCAACACTTTCCGTCGCTTTGCCGAGAAAGCCCGCCACAAACACGACGGCGATAGCGGAAATGATAAATTGAAGCGTCATGTCCCAATGGGCGAAATGCCCGAGTGCGCTCAAGAGGAACATGACAATTAATCCGCCGAAAAACAGTTTCTGTCTCACCAAATCCACCTCTTCAATTATGTAAGTCTAAAAAACATTATTAATCATAACGAAAAAAGGCAACCATGTAAACTTTTCCAAAAAATATGGCATAGGGCCTCAGATAGATCTACTTCCTTCCTTGCTTCAAATTGAGCCATCCAGTACAATGATGGTATATGGCAAATTGAGGAGTGGAATAACATGAACGAGGACCTTCAAACAGGCATTATCCGTATTTCAGACGATGTAGTGGCAACGATTGCAGGACTCGCTGCGCTTGAGACTCCAGGCATTGCCGGAATGTCAGGCGGGATCTCCGAAGGACTGGCGAAGCGCCTTAGCGGTAAAAACGTGCAAAAAGGTGTATCCGTCGAAGTAGGTCAGCTGGAAGCGGCAATCGATCTTCGCGTTATCGTTCATTACGGCATTCCGATTCAGGAGGTCTGCAGACAGCTGCAGCTGAATGTAAGAGAATCGGTTGAGAATATGACCGGTCTTAATGTTGTTGAAGTTAATGTAAAAGTGGAAGGCGTTGCCTTCAAAGAAGAGGAAACGTCTGAAGAACCGCAGCAACGCTTGAAATAGTATGCGGAACTTACATAAAAAAGGCTGAACCGTTACTTAGACGGGTTCAGCCTTTTTTAGTGATGAGAACGTTTCGTGCGCTCTGGCTTGTCTTGCTTGTTGGCTTCCCGCGAGATGCTGAGAAGCACTCCGATACACATCAGACAGACCAGCAGGGAGGATCCCCCATAGCTGACGAAGGGCAGCGTTACGCCGGTCAGCGGTATTGCGCCGGTTACGCCGCCGACATTAACGAAGGCCTGGATTCCGAACAAGCCAACAATTCCGACTCCTACAATGGTTCCGTAGTGATCGGGGCAGCGAAGGGCAACGATAAGCGCCCGCCAGAGAAAGAGCAAGTAAAACAAGAGGAACAGGCTTGATCCGATAAATCCCAGCTCCTCGGCAATGACAGAAAAGATAAAGTCATTATAAGGGTAATCCAAGTAATGCAGCTTTTGCACGCTTTCCCCGAAGCCAGCTCCCGTCAAACCCCCGTGCCCAAGCGCCTGCAAGGAGGATACCAGTTGGAACCCCGAGCCCTGTTGATCCGCCAGTGGATCGGAATAGGCTGTAAACCGGGCAACCCGGTAAGCCCAACCATCGGGATTTGTGGCCATGCCGATCGCTGCGAAAAGGACGGCGAAGATACCGATTACGCCTCCTGAAACGGCAACCTGCTTGAGATTAGCGCCGCCTGCAATGATCATTATCCCCGCACAAGAAGCAAGAACGAGACAGGAGCCCAAATCCGGCTGCATCATGATAAGGAAGCAAATAAATCCTACGATGATTAATACCGGAAGCAGGCCTTTTTTGAAGTCCCGGAACTTTTCGCCCTTCTTGGTAATAAGAGCCCCTATATAGAGGATCATGGCAAGCTTGGCCATCTCCGTCGGCTGAATTCCCATGGTTCCGATACGGAACCAGCTGCTCGCACCGTTCAACGATCCAATGGTTGGTACAATCATCAGCATGACTATGACCGGAATGAATAGGAAGATAAATCCCTTTTTAAAAATCTGGTAAGGGAGATTCATCAAGAAAAGCATTGCAAAGATGCCGAGAACCGCCCAAATGAGCTGCCGCTTAGTAAAATATAACGCATCATTGTGGAATTTCGCCGAAGTCAGCGTAATGTTCGAGCTTGCACTGAACACCATGACCAGTCCAAATCCAACTAGCAGCAGCGTTAAAATAAGGAGCAGAAAGTCCGGTCTGCCACGACTGCCATTCTGCTGTGTCTTCTTCATAGATTAGGCAAGCAGCTGTTTCAGTTTCTCGAGGCGTTGATTCGCAATCGTCATGATCGGCTGCGGAACCGGCGATTCGTATTCAAGACCATGTGGGAATGTAGCTTTTCCGATGTATACGTGTTCAATTGCAAGCACGGCATTAGGATTTTCAAGCTTGCCTTCAACAGCGCGAGTGTTGACGCGCAGGAAGTACTCCGATTTCGTTGCTTGATCTTCCAGCTTCAGATCGTATGTAGCGCGGTAGTATTCCCACTGCCAACGTACAAAGCCAAGCTGCTCGGCAGACTCGTCAAGATGAGCCAGATCGCTTTGAAGGCCGTTAAGACCCGAGTTTTCAATAATCATCGTTATTCCTCCTATAGTTGCTTGTGGAATGTAAGGTTTATGCTGGCAAAGCCCGTTTTGCTCAAAGCGCAAAACTTATTTGTACATCTTTTCCCATGATAGTATGTTTCCCCAGTCAGCGCAAGACTTACTCTCTGCTATAGCTATGCTTTCTCTTTGCCGCATGGCGCCGTTCTGTTAGAATAGATGGAAATAAGTTTTGCTTCATAACGCTTTTGTAAGGTTATGCGTTTACTTCAAACAAAACTTTTAGGAGGTGTGTCCAATGAAGACTAGTAGCTATATAAAAGAGCAGCTGCAGCGTCTTTATCCGGAAATGGTCCGGTGGCGCAGACATCTCCACCAGAATCCGGAGCTGTCTTTTCAAGAGGTACATACATCCCGGTGGATTGCGGAGCAATTAAAGGCCTTTGGCTGTGAGGTGCGCGAAGGCGTTGGCGGACACGGTCTGCTGGTTACGATAAAAGGGGAACTGCCGGGTCCGGTTATCGCGCTTCGCGCGGATATTGACGCCCTTCCGATTCAAGATGAGAAGGAATGCGAATACCGGTCCCAGGTTCCCGGCGTGATGCATGCATGCGGACATGATGGGCATACGTCGGCATTGCTAGCCGTAGCGAATTACTACCAGAAGCATAAGGCAGAGCTGGCCGGCGAGCGCCGGTTGATTTTCCAGCCTGCCGAGGAGCAGACACCGGGCGGAGCGATCCGCATGATTGAGGACGGGGCCTTGGACGGCGTAGACGCCATATACGGGGTGCACTTGTGGTCGCCGATTCCGTATGGTCAGACCGCAACCAAGCCGGGACCTTTTATGGCAGCAGCGGATGAATTCACTTTAGAAATCGTAGGCCTTGGCGGACATGGCGGCATGCCTCATAAGACGATCGATACAATCGTAATCGGCTCGGCTCTCGTGCAGGCGGTTCAATCCATTGTTGGCCGCAACGTTGATCCTTTGAAGCCTGCGGTAGTTACAATCGGGTCCTTCCAGGCCGGAACAACCAATAACGTCATTGCCGAGCGCTGCGCGATGAAAGGGACGGTCCGTACATTCGACGAGGAATCCCGAAAGCTTACGCATGAAAGGCTTGAGCAACTGATTAACCATACTTGCAGCATGTACGGAGCGAAATACGACTACCATATGCGTATCGGGTATCCGCCCGTCATCAACGACGAGCAGGAGGCGGGCCGTTTCTTCCGGGTATCCGGCGAACTGTTTGGTGTCGAGAACACCCTTCGTTCGGAAGCGATGATGGTCGCGGAGGATTTCTCGTATTATTTGGAGAAGGTACCGGGCTGCTTTATGTTTGTTGGGGCGGGGAACGAGGAGACGGGAGTCGTATACGCCCATCATCATCCTCGCTTTGATATCGATGAGCGTGCCATGGTACATTCCGCCCAGCTTCTTATTCAAATGGCGGAAGATTTTGCGGCAGGATGACAACTCTTCTGGCTGGATATCCTAAAGGAAGAAATTCCGAATAGGAGGTTTGTCCGCCTTGCGTAAAACGATCAAAGAGGTTATGTCTTCGCCGTGCATTACGGCAACTTTACTGGATAACGTATATGAGCTTGCCGTCTTAATGAAGAAGCATGATATCGGATTTATACCTATAGTAGAAGGCTCAAAGCTGATTGGCGCCGTAACGGACCGGGATCTTGTCGTACGCGGTTATGCGGATAAGCATTCCGGCTCCACAGCCGTCGAGAAAGTCATGACAACCGATTTGCTGACCATTGCGCCGGACACAACCATGGATAAAGCGGCAGATCTGATGGCCAAGCATAAAATACGCCGTCTTCCCGTCGTAGAAAACGGTGAATTGGTTGGAGTTGTCGCAATTGGCGATCTGGCTGTCCGGGATGCCTTCATTCACGAGGTAGGCGCAGCCCTTAACGAAATATCGGAGCATGTGCATTAGATGAAATAACGGGATTCTTCCGGGGCGAACGCCTTTGAGGAATCCCGTTTTTCGTATAAAATTCTGGATAATTTTGCATACTGTGAGGTGAATGCTTACCGCTATGAACAATGGGGGAGATCTTATGTTGGAACGTCAGGATGGACCGTTAATTATTCAGTCGGATATGACGGTGCTGCTCGATTATGAGCATCCTTTATCGGAGGAAGCGCGCAGGATGCTGATCTTGTTCGCGGAGCTCGTTAAACGTCCGGGAAATTGGCATACGTATAAAATGTCCTCTTTATCCTTGTGGAATGCGGCTTCTACCGGCATGGATGCGGCAACGGTTATCGAATCGCTAAGAAAATATGCCAGGTACGGACTGCCCGGAGTATTGGAGACGAATATTCGTACGCTTATGGAGCGGTATGGCAAGCTTCGGCTGGAAATCAACGAGTACCATCTCATCTTATATGGTGACAATTCTTTGCTGGATGAGATCGCAGGGCATCCGATCATTCTGGAATGCCTGAAGGAACGCGGAACCGGCGGTTCCTGGGAGGTAAATCCGGAGTACAGGGGCCAGCTTAAACAGGAATTAATCCGGCTTGGGTTCCCTGTCATCGATTTGGCCGGCTACCATACGGGAGAAGCATTATCCGTGTCGCTTAGACCGTTAACGCTGAGCGGCAGGTCCTTCGAGCTTAGGGACTACCAGCGGCAGGCGGTTGATCTTTTTTATAAAGAAGGGACGATTCAAGGGGGCAGCGGCGTTATCGTTCTGCCATGCGGAGCGGGCAAAACGATCGTCGGGATCGCGGCATTGGCAAGGCTGAACAGCGCTACGCTTATTCTTACTTCCAACGCAACCAGCGTACAGCAATGGAAGGAAGAGCTGCTGGACAAGACAACCCTTCAACCGGCGGAAGTCGGAGAATATACGGGCGCCTCGAAGGAGGTCCGCCCCGTAACGATTGCAACGTATCAAATTCTGACCCACCGGAAGTCGAAGAAAGATTCGTTCCGTCACATGAAGCTGTTCTCCGAGCGCGACTGGGGGCTCATTATATACGACGAGGTGCATTTATTGCCTGCCCCGGTATTCCGCATGACGGCCGATATCCAGGCAACAAGAAGGCTAGGACTCACGGCAACGTTGGTTCGGGAAGACGGCTGCGAAGAGGATGTATTTTCCCTGATTGGACCAAAGCAGTTCGAGCTGCAATGGAAAACGGTCGAAGCGGAGGGGCATATCGCATCGGTTAAATGCACGGAAATCCGCGTGCCGATGGATCAAGGCATATCCGAGCTGTACCATTCGGCGGAGAAGCGTTCGCGGCTGCGTCTCGCAGCGGAGAATCCCGGCAAGGTACCGGTTGTCCGCCAGCTGCTGGAGCGTCATGAGGGAACGCCAACTCTCATCATCGGGCAGTATCTCGATCAGCTTCATTCTATTGCGGATTCATTAGAGGTGCCGGTCATTACGGGAGAATTGCCGCAAAATGAACGCCAAAGCTTGTACGAACAGTTTAAGTCGGGAGATGTGCCTGTTCTTGCGGTATCCAAGGTGGCGAATTTTGCGGTTGACCTTCCCGATGCGGCCGTGGCCATTCAGATTTCGGGAAGCTACGGTTCAAGGCAGGAGGAAGCACAGCGGATAGGCCGCATTTTGCGTCCGAAGGAAGGCCGGAATGAAGCCTGGTTCTACACCATTGTGACCGATGAGACCAGCGAAACGGAATACGCCGCTAGGCGTCAGATGTTCCTGCTTGAGCAAGGCTACCAATACGAGCTTGAAAAACACCAGTAAGGGAGGTCATTCTTCATGTTTGTACAACAATGGTCGGAGAAACTGACAAGCCGCGTGAAGCAGCAATTCATGATGTCTCCCTTATGGATTGATGCTGCAGAGCGCGGGTTGCATTGGGAGGAAGCCGTAATCGACAGGCGATCCATCGAAGAAGCGGTGAACCGGATGGACGAAGCAGCCGCCGCCGTTCTGCGGGCATTTTATAATTGCTTTGGAGCCGGTCCCGTCTCGGAGGAGCGGCTTTTTTCGTTGCGGCAGCGATTCTCGGGTGCCGAGTTCCGTTACGGATTGATCCAGCTGCAAAATGCGGGGATTATTTTTGCGCTCCGTCAAGGCTGGGGGGAGCGGCTGTATGCGATGCCAAGCGATTGTTTTATGCGGTGGCATCCCTATTTGTTTCGGCTTGATCAACTGCCCGCAGCAAACAGGTTAAGCGGATTGTGGGAGCAGCGGCAGGAGGATATGGCCCTTAAACCGCTTGGAAGACAGCTGCTGTCGATATGGGCGGAGCTAGCCCGAAGCGGTTTAGGCCTGACGTCAAAAGGAGTTCTTCCCAAGAAAACAGCCGCAAAACTTATGCATGCCGTTTCTATTACGGATGCGGATCTTCTCCAGGCTGGCTGGCAGCAGGAGGAAACGGATCCTTATACTCCTGCCGTATCTTTTGCGCTGAGGCTTAGCAGGCAATTAGGCATAGTGGCAACTGAAGGAAAGCAGTTAAGGTGGCAGAAAGATACGCTTGCTGCTTGGTTCTCGGAGGAGGAGCTTAAGCGGGAGGCTTTATTATTTCTCTGGTGCCTGGATGAGCTTCTGGAGAAAAAACCTGCGATGTGGCATGTCATGGCGCTGTTGACCCGGCTTGAGCCTGGGGCCTGGTATTCGGAAGCGGATATAGCAGACCAGCTCCCGCTGCTTGATGTGGAAGGCATGGAGTGGGGTGAGAGCCGCGCTACTTGTTTGAATCTGCTGCGCAGCTTCGGATGGATGGAACTCGCGCGCACCGGAGACCATAGAATGCTCCGGTGGACGATGATGCCGCTCTTCCTCGATACTGGGCGGCGTCCGTCGGCGAGGCCAGAGCCCATTATGATAGAACCTAACGGCGATCTGCTTGTTCCTCCGGGCTGTTCTTACAGGGTCCGATGGGAGCTGGAGCTTGTGGCAGACAGGAAGAGCGACGACCTGCTGTCCGTATGGCAATTAACGCGAAGTTCTATAGAACGGGCAATTATTAACGGACGGAGCGTTGCTTCGGTTATAACCTTTTTGCAATCGGCTTCCGGCGGAATGCCAATCTCGCCATTGCTCGAAACCAGCTTGGCCGATTGGGAAAAACAGACGGAAGCGGTTGCTAAGCAGGCATCAGAAGCGTATCCCGAATTGCCTCTTGAACATCCATCGGAAGAAAGCGGGTTCGCGCTTTGTTTTTCCGGACGGGCATTTGCGGGCTGCGAGCTTATGAATCATGAGGATTTCAGAATAGAGCGGTTTCTGCCCGAGCTTGAACGGGTACCTATAAATTGGATGCAGCAGTTCAGATCTTATCATCACTCCACGCGCCTGGAAATTCTGGAGAGGGCTTTGAGCTGGCAGGCTCCGGTCCAATTAAGGATGAACGAAAGCGTTGTGGCTTTTGTGCCAGCCAGACTGGAGAGGAGCGGAGACGGCTGGACCGTCACCGGCTTGCTGCGCGAAGCCGAGACGCACCGCGAAGTATGCTTGTCTCCGGAAATGTGGGAAGGGATGAAGTTGGTTGCGCCGGGAGTGAGTGGATTTGTGTAAAATTGTATCTATTCATTGAATGATTATGATATGATAGATTCTAAGCAAGTGTAAAAGAAAAGAGGGTGAACAAATGCCAACAACCACAGTTCTGCCCTATGATGGTGCAAGCGGCGTTTCTTCGCTGGATATGGCGTCGCTGTTAATGTGCGCTTACGAGCTGGGCGATTTTATTAACCAATCGGCTGAGGTAGCCGATTATCTATATTGGAAAGAAGCTGTACAGGAGGATGAGCAGGTGAAGGTGCTGACCAAGCAATTCGCCAAAGCGAAAGAGCTGTTCTCGGAATGCGAGCGGTTCGGCAGATTCCATCCGGATTATCATGCAGCTAAGGATAAAGTGAAGCAAATCGAGCGGGAGCTGGACGAGATTGAAGCGGTGAAACGGTTCAAGACGGCCGAGCAGCTCGTAGATACGATGCTGTATGACGTATCCCGCATGATTGCGGAATCGGTATCCGAGACGATTAAGGTACCGGGCAATGAAGGGAAAACGGGTGGCTGCGGAGGCGGCGGATCCTGCAGCTGCGGAAGCGGCGGCTGCGGATAGACCTTTGCTTGATTCGACTCGACGGAGGGAATAGATGTTGTTACCGGAACGGACAGGTTATATCATATGGGTGAGCGATCTGAAAGCGGCCAGAACGCTGGAAAAGTACGGAACCGTTCATTATATGTCGCGCAAGATGCATTATGTCGTGATCTATATGAACGCAGAGCGCGCGGAGGAAGCGGTAAAGACAATAAGCCGTCTGCCGTTCGTGCGCAAGGTTGAACGATCTTACCGCAACGAATTAAAGACAGAATATACAAAAGATGCCGAGGATAAGACCAGATTCTACAGCATGTAGAACTAGAATTTCATAAGCATGAATATTTATGAAATTCAAAGAAGGAAGTTAATTATAATTAAATAAAATTGCGGGAAGATCGCTGGTACACAGAGGACCAATGTACGGCGATCTTCTTTCTTTTATTAAGTTTTACAAATAATTACATTTATGGGCTGAGTTTATTTTATTGTTGAAATCTCGGACAATCATGGTTAAAATATCCTTATACATAAAAATGGTAAAAAAGACCTGGTTCCTAAGATGGAGGTGTGGTGAACGATGAAGGACAAAACGACTAGAAGATGGAGCACTTATGAGACTTTTTATATCGAATTGGGCGATAAGAAAGTGGCGGACATCGTTATTACTAACCATGCCAGGAGCCGGTGGGTGGATCGGGTTGAAAGTGAGAAGACGGGTTACGAGGATATTGCCGAATTCTTATGGGAATGCCTGAAGCAAGGACGAGTTGAGCCTTATTACCGGAATGAAGAGGATGTTTACCTGATTGACGACGATCTGGTGTTTGTTGCTGAATTTGCCCCATCGGAAACAGACATTGATCTGCTTGGCAACCCGCTACACAAGATGATTGTAGTTACCTTTTTGGGCCGTATGTCGGAGACGATCGAATTGCGGGATTTGAAATCATACTATTCATGGCTTCGTCACTCCAGAAGAATGACCTTGGTGAAAAACAGTCGAAAAAGGAAATAAACGAAGAACCGCTGGCGCAACATCCTTTCGAAGGGTGCTGCGCTTTTTTGCGTGCATTTGTAGTATAATAACCGCTAAGAAGAGAGGATGGTCGGACAGATGGCGCTTAATTTTCATCAATTGCACATTTTTTATACGGTAGCGGAACGGGGCAGCTTCTCTGCTGCCGCCCTGTCGCTGCATATGACTCAACCGGCCGTGACGATGCAGGTGCAGTCGCTGGAGGACTATTTCGGGACAAAGCTGCTGCAGCGGTCTACCAAACGGATCGACTTGACGGAAGCGGGTAAGGCGTTGATGCCTTACGCCCGGAGAAGCATCGAGCTGATCCGCGATACGGATCAAGCGATGTCGGCGTTTACCAAGCAGCTCAAGGGACGGCTTCAACTTGGCGCCAGCCTGACGATTGGAGAATACATTTTGCCGCGCTTGCTTGGTCCGTTCGGGCAGACGTTTCCGGAAATATCGATCAGCATGAAGGTAATGAATACCGCTCAAATCATTGAAGAGATTATCAATCATCAATTGACCTTTGGATTGATCGAAGCCCCGGTCAATCACCCGGATATGCAGATGGAGGCCGTCATGAGCGACGAGCTGAAGCTGATCGTCCCAAAAGATCATCCGCTGTCAAAGAAGCCGACGGTTCTCCTTGACGAAGTAGCTGATTATCCGTTTGTTGTGCGTGAGCAAGGCTCCGGTACACGATTAGTAATGGAGGACCAGCTTAAGCGGAAAAAAATCGATCCGGCTGACCTGAAGATTGTGATGGAGCTGGGCAGTACGGGGGCGGTAAAGTCGGCGGTAGAAGCCGGTCTTGGCGTCTCTTTTATCTCCGAATCGTCCGTAAAGCATGAGGTGGCGCTTGGGCTTTTGCATGTGGTTCCGATTGAGGACACCCGGTTCAAACGGCAGTTCTACTCGATTTATTTGAAATCCACGCTTTTGCCGATATCGGCAGTTACGTTTCTCACTTTTTTAAGAGAGAAGGATTTGCAGCAATGGTTGTAGGAAAAGCGGATTTGCACAATCACACAACCGCCTCGGACGGAACGATGCCGCCGGCCGCCGTTGTTGCCCGCGCGAAGGCGGCGGGGCTAGCTGCTGTCGGGATTACCGATCACGATACGATGGCAGGAGTGGAAGAAGCGCTCGCGGAAGGACGGAAGTTGGGGATTACCGTTGTCCCCGGGGTTGAGCTTAGCACGGTTGCCGACGGTCGCGATATTCACATGCTGGCATACTATCCGGACTGGCATAATGCGCTCTGGCAGGAGCGACTTGCCGGGCTTCGTGAGACGCGCGGCACGCGGAATGAGATGATTATAGAGCGGTTAGTCCAGCTCGGGATTCCCGTTACTTTGCAAGAGGTCGAGCGAATTGCTGCCGAGCAGGCGTTGGCCGGAAACGGAAAAGGCAAAGGGAAAACGATTGGCCGCCCGCATATTGCGGAGCTTTTGATCCGAAAAGGCGCCGTTGCCACGATGGCGGAAGCATTTGAACGGTATTTGGGGGAAGGCGGCGCCGCGTACGTGAATCCTCCGCGTCTCCATCCGTTTGAGGCAATCGAATGGATTCGCGAAGCGGGAGGGACAAGCGTAATCGCGCACCCGGGCTTGTATGGCCGGGATGATCTGGTCGAGCACCTGATCGGGAAGGGCGTTCAAGGGATCGAAGTATACCATTCCGACCATGGACCGGAGGAAGAACGGCGTTACGCGGAGCTGGCAAGGAAACACGGACTTATTATGACCGGCGGCTCGGATTTCCACGGGGAGCGTCAAGGCGAGGTGTTCCACGGCGAGATCGGCAGCAGAACCGTTGATGCCTCAGTGCTGGACCAACTTCGCAACAATAAATAACATTCACGAAAAATAGCGGTGCATGGGAGATGTCCCTGCACCGCTATTTCTATATATTTGCCGCTAGTTAACGATTCTTTTAGCGTAAACCAGCGAAGATGCAAACCATGTGCCTTCCATTGGCTCGTAAGTGACTTTTGCGCGTCCGCCGCCGGCTTGGAGGATGTAGTGCTTGCCGTTAACCACGCCCGCATAAATGCCGACATGGCCGCCGCCGCCGCTTGTAGAGCGGTTTAATGATCCGTCACCCCGATCGGCCGAATTTTTAAAGAACAACAAGTCTCCGACTTTCAGGTTCTTGTATTTATTTTTGGAGTCAACGATAACTTGCTTGCCGATGCTGCTGCTATAGCGCTGCGTGCGCGAAGCGCTGGAAAACTTGATTCCGAGCGTGCTGCTGTATACCCAGGAAGTAAAGTTGGAGCAGTCAAAGCCGTAACCGGGTTTTTGTACTCCGCTGCGCCATTTTACGCCAAGCTGGGTTTTGCCTTTCGTAATCAGTTTGCTAAGCTGCGTGCTTTGAGTAGAGGTTGCTGCTGCCGCTTTAGGAGTGGTTACTCCAAGCGCAGGGGCTTGTACAGCACCGGTTAAAGCGATAACGCCTGCCAAAGTGATAATCCCTTTTTTGAAAATCGTTTTTTTAGTCATGTATATATCCTCCTAATGGTTTTTTTGTGCAAGAAAGCGTGTAGTCTGCCAGGACAAGTTTTGTTTGGCACTTTTAATACTAATGACTTTTTAAGGGGGTAGTCAGCTAATAAAAGTTACCAATTCCATTGAAAAGGACTAAAATAAATATTCTTTTATAAACCCTTATTTCACCTTTAAAACAAAAAATGCTAATTTAACAATTAATAATCGTCAAAAAAGAAAGAAATGAAATAAATAATAACCGTTAGTCATCTGTATTTATGTATTTAAGTATGATTAGGTAATTTAAGGTTTCCTGATTTATCGGATTGGGCCTTTATTCCAGAGAAGGATAGCGAAGGGGTTAAGGTTCGTTAAAGTTTTCTAATTTAGGATAGATCGAGCAAAAAACGAAAAAGCAGCCCGCCTCAGGTTGGGGGCGGACTGCTTTTTGTTTAATTCACGCTGCGCGATGGCATGGCTTTGATCCGCTGCTCATCGGGAGTAATAAACAGGGTCTTCTGATGGTCATAGATGACATAACCCGGTTTCGATCCGCTTGGCTTGCGGACATGGCGGATAAACGTGTAATCCACGGGGATTAGGCTGGATTCCCTCGCTTGACTGTAATAGCCGGATAACATAGCTGCTTCTTCCAAGGTGGCATCTCCAAAGTCTCCTCCGCGGATGACGACATGAGACCCCGGAATATCCTTCGTATGCAGCCACACATCCGAAGGGGAAGCAAGCCGGTTCGTTAAGTATTCGTTCTGCGTATTGTTCTTGCCGACATAGATGCTCACGCCTTCGGAGGAAGTGTAGCAAATCAAAGTTGGACGCGCCGGCTTTTTCCGTTTCGGTCCGCGCTTCACTCTGCTGCGAAGATAACCTTGCTCGACAAGCTCATCCCTGATCTCCTCGATATCGGCAAGCGAAGCATTGTCCAGCTGCTGCAGCAGCGTTTCCATATAGGATATTTCGCCTTGGGCGATCGCCATTTGCTCTTCAACCACGGCAATGCTGTTCTTCTGTTTCGTATATTTGCGGAAATACCGCTGCGCATTGTCCGAGGGCGTAAGCTGCGGATCCAGCTCGATCGTGACCGTTGCCTGCTCTTCGTCATAGAAGTTGATGAGTCGGGCCGATGTGTCGCCGCGGTTGATCTGGTGCATATAGGCAGTCAGCAGCTCGCCCAGCACGCGGTATTTATCCGCATCCTGTGCTTCCTCGACCGTTTCCTTCAGCTTTTCTATCTTCTTCTCGTTCTTGACCTTCTCGTTCTGGACGAACCGGATGAGATCCAAAGCGCGCTGCTTGACCGTATCCCGTTCCGCTTTATCGCCGTAAAAGGCTTCCAGGCATTCGCTGATTGAAGCAAAATGCTCGGAAAAGCCTTGCACATGGGTTAGCGGAGTGATGGAAAAGTAGGATTTGCCATTGGCATCCACCGCTATGGTTGGCGCGTAGACATGTGCCCGGACATCGCTCATAAGCGCCTGGAAGCTGTTCCAGAGGCTGCTGCTTCCGTTCTCCGCGCGGAATACGATCTCTTTGGCGAGCAGAGGGCTTAGTCCGCTAAACGCCTGAACAAGCTGCCGCTGGGGCGGCAGGCTTTCATTGCTGTCATCCGCATGCTGCTCGAGTGCGGCCAGAAAATCCTTTTCGCTTGCAATGGCAAGGGGGTCGGTCTTTCCTTGATCGGGCGGGGCAGTGTATTTGCTGCCCGGCATAACAATCCGGAACGTACTGATGGCAGGCGTGACGTGATGGATGCCGTCATGAATCGTCCCGGTTGAGGGATCCAGCAAAATAATGTTGCTGTGCCGTCCCATAATTTCAATAACGATCGTCTTGAGCGAAACATCGCCAAGCTCGTCGCGGTGCCGGACGTCGATATGGATAATCCGTTCGCGTCCGATTTGTTTGACTGCTTCAATCGTTGCGCCTTCGCAATATTTGCGCATCAGCATGCAGAACATCGGTGCTTCCAGCGGATTAACGTAAGAAGCATTCGTCCAGTGAACGCGAGGATACGTCGGATTGGCGGACAAGAGCAGCTTGCCCTGCGCCCCTGCGCCGCGGATGCTGAATACGAGATCATTGTCCGTCGGCTGGTGAATTTTATGAATGCGAGCGCCAATGCAGCGCTGAAGCTCTTCAACTGCTGCGTGAATAACAATGCCGTCTAAGGCCATGAGGGTTTAAGTCTCCTTTATCAATGTCTTTCTCTATCATGCCATAGTTAAACCAAAAACTTAAGTCTTTAAGTGGGATATTTTGCAGTTTGTCCGAATACATTTAGGCTTGAGAGGCTGTCCGAGAGCGCTCGGCATATACGGGAGGGAGTCGTACAATGGAACAATTGAAATGGCACCAAATGGAGGCGGGCGAACTGGCGAATAAGCTGGGCAGCTCGCTTGCGCAAGGGCTGTCTGCATCGGAAGCAGAAGACAGGCTGTCGAAGAACGGGCGAAACGAGCTGGCGGAGGGCGAGCGTATTTCCCCGGTTGTGCTTTTCCTGAATCAATTCAAAGATTTCATGGTGCTTGTGCTAATGGGCGCTACTCTCATATCGGGGCTCTTGGGCGAATATTTGGATGCCGTGACGATTGTGGCCATTATCGCGATTAATGCGGTACTCGGCTTCATTCAGGAATTCCGTGCGGAGAAGTCGCTTAGTGCCCTCAAGGAACTGTCTGCGCCTACGGCAAAAGTTATTCGCGGCGGACAGCAGTTGATGATTGCAGCGAAAGAGCTAGTAAACGGGGATGTTATTCTGCTCGAAAGCGGCGACCGCATTCCGGCCGATATCCGGCTGATTGAAGCGAACAGCTGCTATGCCGAGGAATCTGCCCTGACAGGCGAATCGGTGCCGGTCGGCAAGCATGCCGCAGCTATTCATGAAGAGGACCTGCCGCTGGGCGACCAACGGAATTTGGGCTTTATGGGGACCATGCTTACCCGCGGAACAGCCAAAGGGGTTGTCGTCCGGACGGGCATGGAAACGGAAATGGGTAAAATCGCGGGACTCATTCAACAGACCGAATCGATGGAAACGCCGCTTCAGCACAGACTGGAGCAGCTTGGCAAAATATTAATCGCCGTTGCGATCGGACTTACGATTATGGTCGTTGTTGCCGGCATTCTGCATGGACAGCCTGCCTACGGCATGTTCCTCGCCGGTGTCAGCCTGGCGGTAGCGGCTATTCCGGAAGGGCTCCCGGCCATCGTTACGATTGCGCTTGCCCTTGGCGTACAGCGGATGATTAAACGGAAGGCGATTGTCCGCAAGCTGCCTTCCGTGGAAACGTTAGGCTGCGCTTCGGTTATCTGCTCCGACAAAACGGGCACGCTCACGCAAAATAAAATGACCGTCACGAACATTTGGCTGGGCGGCCGTCATCTCCAGGTGACGGGCGAAGGCTACGAGCCGGTTGGAGCTGCTTTCGAGGATGGCGCCATGGTGGAAGTGAAGCATGATATCTCCCTCAAGCGTCTCCTGCAAGTATCGGCGCTTTGCAATAACGCGACCATTACGCAGGCGGAGCAGCAGGAATCGAAGAAACGGAAAAGCAAAGAGTCTCAGGAGGAATGGGTGCTGAAAGGCGACCCGACGGAAGGCGCGCTTACCGTACTGTCGGCTAAGCTTGGGATGTCCGCGAAATCGCTGGAAGGCTTATATAAGAGGGAAAAGGAATTTCCGTTTGATTCCGAACGGAAGCGGATGAGCGTTCTTGTCTCGCATCAGGGTGGCAAGGTTGTGTATACGAAAGGCGCTTCCGACATGCTGATGGACCATTGCAGCTACGTGTTATGGGACGGCAAGGTTGTGCCGTTTACCGCTACGCTCAAGAAAAAATGCGCGAATGCCGCGGAAGAAATGGCGCAAAACGCGCTGCGCGTGCTTGGCCTTGCTTACCGGGATATCCGCAGCGGCGAAGCGACGGAGACGGAAAGCGATGTGGAATGCCAGCTTGTATTTGTCGGCCTGACCGGCATGATCGATCCGCCGCGCCGCGAGGTGCGCGATGCGATTGCGACCTGCCGCAGAGCGGGCATCAAGACGGTTATGATCACGGGCGATCATCAGTTAACCGCGGAAGCGATCGCTCACCAGCTTGGCATCATGCCGCGCGGCGGCGTTGCGCTGAGCGGCAGCCAGCTGGAAAATATGACGGACGATCAGCTCGACAAGCATGTAGACAACATCTATGTCTACGCCCGCGTATCGCCGGAGCATAAGCTCCGGATCGTCAAATCCCTGCAGAGAAAAGGGCATGTGGTTGCCATGACCGGCGACGGCGTAAACGACGCTCCGGCTATTAAAGCCGCCGATATCGGTATCGCAATGGGCATTACCGGAACGGATGTCTCCAAAGAGGCTTCCGCGCTTGTATTAAGCGACGACAACTTTGCGACGATCGTCTCGGCTATCGAAGAAGGCCGGAGTATTTATGAGAATATCCGCAAATTCATCCGTTACCTGCTGGCGTCAAACGTCGGCGAGATTCTGACGATGTTCCTGGCGATGATGGCGGGTCTGCCGCTTCCGCTCGTGCCGATTCAGATCTTGTGGGTTAACCTTGTGACGGACGGCTTGCCGGCTATGGCGCTTGGGGTTGACCAGGCGGAGAAGGATCTTATGCAGCAGAAGCCGCGCTCGGCCAAGGAAAGCGTATTTGCAAGAAGGCTTGGCTGGAAAATCATCAGCCGCGGCGTATTGATCGGGGTATGTACGCTAGGCGCCTTCTGGATTACGTTAAAGCTTGCTCCGGGTACAGCCTCAGAGCAGCTTACCAAGGCGCAGACGGTCGCTTTTGCCACGTTGGTATTGGCCCAGCTCATTCACGTCTTTGACTGCCGCAGCTCGCGTTCCATCTTTCACCGCAACCTGTTCCAGAACCGTTACCTGGTGCTTGCCGTTCTATCGTCCTTGATCCTGATGATCGGGGTGCTCTACATTCCGATGCTTCAGCCGATCTTCAAGACGGTGCCGCTCAACTTCCGCGAATGGTGTCTGGTATTTGTGGCCGCCGGCATTCCAACCTTCCTGATGGGTATCGGCAGCGTGCTTGGAACAAGCAAGCCTAAAAGCAAGCCGGCAAAAATGGCGTTTAAAAATGTGTAACGAAGTACAAATGATGAACGGAATTATGAATAGCGTTTCCCTTTGCTTTGCGGTATGCTAAGGAAAAATGATAGCTTATTTGATCCATTGGCTGCAGTAAAGGGGGAACACCATGATGAAGTTTACAAAAATGCATGGTTTGGGGAATGATTTTATCGTTATCGCCGGCGAGCAGCAGCTTCCGGTCAATGTAGCGGAGCTTGCGAAAAACCAGTGCAACCGGTTTTTCGGTATCGGCGCGGACGGACTGGTGTACATTCTTCCTTCGGAAGTGGCGGATTTCCGCATGCGCATCATCAATTCCGACGGCTCCGAAGCGGAGCAATGCGGCAACGCGATTCGCTGCGCGGCGAAATACATTTACGATAACGGTCTTACGGATAAAGAGGAGTTAACGATCGAAACGCTTGGCGCCGGCGCGCAGACGGTTCAGCTGGAAGTAGCGGACGGCAAAGTTCAGCAGGTTCGCGTTGATATGGGCGCGCCGATTCTAAACGGACTGCAGGTGCCTACAACGGTTGACGAGGAACGCGTAATCGAGCATCCGATTGAGGTGGATGGCCGCGAATTCCGGTTCACGGCGGTATCGATGGGCAACCCGCATTGCGTGATCTACGTGGACGATGCCGCCAACTTTGATCTAGCAACTTGGGGCCCCAAGCTAGAGACTCATCCGATGTTCCCGCGCAAGATCAATGTGGAGTTCGTTACCGTAACCTCCCGCGAGCATGCGGAGATGCGCGTTTGGGAGCGCGGAGCCGGACCAACGCTGGCTTGCGGCACCGGCGCATGCGCAACGGTCGTTTCCTCCGTATTGAACGGTTTAACGGACCGCACTGCGGTTGTAACGCTCAAAGGCGGAGACCTGAAGATTGAATGGAACGAAGCAGATAATCATGTTTATATGACTGGACCTGCAGCCGAAGTCTACCGCGGCGAATGGGAATAGGGAGAAATGAATATGAAGCCCGATTTAAGAACGAAGCTTAAGCAGCGTATCTTGACCGGGGACGGCGCGATGGGAACCTATCTGTATCAGATGGGGTTCCCTGTCGGCGTTTCTTACGAAGAATTGAATATGACCCGTCCGGATGTCATTGAAGGCGTCCATCGCCGGTACTACGAGGCAGGGGCGCGCGTAATCGAGACCAATACCTTTTCTGCCAATCTGGTCAAGCTGTCCAAATACGGCCTGGAGCCGGATATGGAAGCGATTAACCGTGCCGGGGTGCGAATTGCGAAATCGGCGGCTGGCGAGGATGCCTACGTGGTTGGCGCTGTTGGTTCGATCCGCGCGGGCAAGCTGAAGGATGTGCGGACATCCGAAGTCGGCCATGCGTTTGAGCGTCAGCTCGACGCTTTGCTTGCTGAAGGCGTGGACGGAATTCTGTTCGAAACGTTTTATGATTTTGACGAAATGCGCCTGGCATTGGAACTTGCCCGCAAGCATACCCAACTGCCTGTCATTTGCCAGTTTGCCGTAGAGAATGTCGGACGCACCCAGGACGGTACCGGCTTGCTGGATGCCTTCGCTTTATTGAAGGATGAGGGAGCGGACGTCGTCGGGTTCAACTGCCGGAGCGGTCCGAACGGAATTATGCGGGCGGTTGAGTCGATTGGCGGACCGGTAGAGCTGCCGCTGTCCATCTTCCCCAACGCGGGTATTCCGGATTACGTTGACGGCAAATACAAATATTCGGCGGGACCGGAGTATTTCGCGGAGACCGCCCTGCAATTCGCGGACCGCGGCGCGCGGATCATCGGCGGTTGCTGCGGAACAACGCCGGAGCATATTGCGGCCATGGCGAAGGCATTGAAGGATTATGCTCCGGAAAGCGTTGCCGCCGCAACCGTTGCGATAACCGACTCCCCGGAGGCGGAGGTTATCGTAATAGAGGCGGAACCTGCCGAAGTGGTGAAAAATGCTTCCGAGGAGCGGGCGGACACGCCGATTATTCCGGAACCATCGCTGGTGGATACCGTAAAAGTAAGACATACGGTTATCGTTGAGCTGGATCCTCCGCGCGATCTGGATATCACGAAATTTATGGCCGGCGCAGCCGCCATTAAAGCCTGCGGAGCGGATGCCATTACGATGGCGGACAACTCGCTGGCGGTGACCCGTATGAGCAACCTGGCGCTTGCCGCGCTGGTGAAGGATCGAATCGGCTTGCGCCCGCTCGTTCATATTGCCTGCCGGGACCGCAATCTGATCGGAACGCAGTCGCATCTGATGGGGCTGGACGCACTCGGGATCGACCATGTGCTGGCGGTTACCGGCGATCCGGCGCGTTTCGGCGATTTGCCGGATTCCAGCTCGGTGTACGACCTGACTTCCTTCGAGATGATCCGGATGACCAAGCAGCTTAACGACGGGATCGCCTTCTCCGGCAAGCCGCTTAAGCAGAAGGCCAGATTCGTCGTTGGCGCGGCGTTTAACCCAAACGTCAAGCATCTGGACAAGGCGGTCCAGCGGCTGGAGAAAAAGATCGCTTCCGGCGCGGATTATATTATGACCCAGCCGGTCTATGATCCGGCGCTCATCGAGAAAATCGCGGATGCGACAAAGCATCTATCCGTTCCGGTGTTCCTGGGCATTATGCCGCTTGCGAGCGGGCGCAATGCCGAGTACCTGCATAACGAGGTTCCGGGCATCCAATTATCCGATGAAGTACGGAAACGGATGGCGGGACTTGAAGGCGCGGCGGGACGCGCGGAAGGCATTCGAATCTCCCGTGAGCTGCTGGATACCGCAATCCGTCATTTCAAGGGAATTTACTTCATGACGCCGTTTATGTTCTACGAGATGGCGGTGGAACTGACGGACTATGTATGGACGAGGACAGGGATGAAAAAACGATAAAATAGTCCGTTTTCGCAATTTCTCTTGTTTTCTCTTGTTCGTTTCTCCAAAATCCTTTAAACTATATAATAATGGATCGGGCTGCCTCTTTGACCGGCTGCATCTTTCCCGGGACAGGCAGTGTCCCCGGAATAGCGGGAACAGGCATGGAGGCGCGGCGCGGAACGTATGCTCCGGACTTTTTTCGTCAACAATAGTGCAATGGTTCTGTCGTTATTTGGCAGGGTGGAGCAATTCATCAGGGTCCAATACATTTATACAAATATATGATTTATACGGGAGTTGCACGAGGAAGACCGGAGGGGGAACCTGACTTGGCTATTAAACTTATTAATATCGGCTTCGGCAATATTGTTTCGGCCAATCGCATTATTTCAATTGTTAGTCCGGAGTCGGCACCAATTAAACGGATTATTCAAGAAGCACGTGACAGACATATGCTGATTGACGCGACTTACGGAAGACGCACGCGCGCTGTTATCATTACGGACAGCGACCATGTCATTTTATCGGCGGTGCAGCCGGAGACGGTTGCGCATCGCTTGTCGACCAAGGATGACGATAACGACGAATAATACGGGGAGTAATATGGATAAGGGATTGTTGATTGTATTGTCCGGACCTTCAGGCGTAGGAAAAGGAACCGTGTGTTCCGTCCTTCGCCAAAAGGTGCCTGAGCTTGTCTATTCCGTATCGGCCACGACGCGGAAGCCGAGACAAGGCGAAATCGATGGCATTAATTATTTCTTCAAGACGAAAGAGCAGTTCAAGGAGATGATTGCAAAAGACGCACTCCTCGAGCATGCCGAATATGTTGGCAATTGCTATGGTACTCCTCGCGATTTCGTGGAGAGTACGCTTGCAAGCGGCAAAGACGTTATTCTGGAGATTGAAGTCCAAGGCGCATTAAAGGTGAAAGAAAAGTTCCCGGAAGGCGTATTTGTCTTCCTGCTGCCTCCTTCGCTTGATGAGCTGAAGTCCCGTATTACGGGCAGGGGAACGGAAACCCAGGATACAATCAATAACCGGATGACGGTAGCGGTAGAAGAAATGAATCTGATCCGTCATTATGATTATGCGGTTGTTAACGATGAGATCGACGCCGCGTGCCATCGTATTCAAAGTATTATTACGGCTGAGCATTGCCGGAGAGACCGGTTTTATTCCCATCTGGGAGAGCTGTCAGCTGCTATCGAGAAAGTCTGAGCGAGAGGTGAAGAACAATGTTGTATCCATCGATTGATGAAATGGTGAAAAAAGTAGACAGCAAATATTCGCTTGTAGTTGCGGCTTCGAGACGCGCCCGCATGCTGCGTAACGGTGAAAAATCCGAGCTTCGCAACCCGAAATCCCGCAAATTTGTTGGTGTTGCACTGGAAGAAATCTTCCACGACATCGTGCAAGTCGAACAAACAGCGGACAAACAACAACAATAATGTTATTAAAAATAGGATGGAGCTGATCAGCTCCATCCTATTTTTTTTTGCTTTTTTCGTTTGTGGTCATGTCCGTTTTTGTTTGAAATAACAGTTTTCAAAAATAAACAAACATGTTAACATATAAACAAACAAAAACAAATCTAATCGGAGGGAAAACAAAATGGCTCGCAAGTTATGGGATTCCTGTTAACCCGGCATGTTGTCCTTCTGGTTCCGATCCTTCGTTGTATAATAAATAGCTTGGCCTTAAAATATCGATAGGTATGGAAAAATTGAGAAGAAAGAGAAAGAGGTAGGCTATGCTGGTTGCGGAACGGTACGAAACGATAGTTCGATTGGTAAATGAGCGGGGCAGCATCCGAGTATCGGAGCTGAGCGAGCTTTGTCAGGTCACGGAGGAGACGATTCGCCGCGATCTGGATCGCCTGGAACAGGCGGGACGGCTTCGCCGCTCGCATGGCGGCGCGGTCAGCGTGAAGGATACGCAGCCGGAGACTCCGGTAGCGGAACGGGAAATTATGCATGCAGACGAGAAACGACGTATTGCGGAAGAAGCGGTCAAGCTGATCAAGCCGAATGACCGGATTTTGCTGGACGCCAGTTCCACGGCATGGTATATGGCATCGATCCTGCCGGATATTCCGCTCACTGTTTTGACCAATTCGATTAAAGTTGCCGTCGCCCTAAGCAATAAGGAGAAGATCGAAGTGATCTCGACCGGCGGCATTTTGGCTTCGCGTTCTTTATCCTATGTAGGGCCGCTCGCGGAACGGTCACTCGAATCCTATCATGTAAACAAGCTGTTTTTATCCTGCAAGGGCGTGCATCTGGAGCGCGGCATCAGCGAATCGAATGAGCTTCAGGCACGAATTAAGCATAAAATGCTCGGCATTGCGGAGCAGGTCATCCTGCTTGCGGATTCCAGCAAGTTCGGCGTTCAGGCGTTTACCCATGTTGGCGATTTGGCGGAGGTTGACGCCATTATCACGGACCGCCGGCTTTCGATGGAAGCCGCAGCCGGACTATCCGAGCGTTCAATACCGGTTACGATGGTTTAACGAATCGATACGTTTGTGAGGTGACGAGGTGAAGGTCTCATTATTTATCACCTGTCTTAGCGACACGATATATCCCCGAGTGGGAGAGGCAATGGTCAGACTGCTGGCCAAGTACGGAATTCAGCTGCATTTTCCAACGGTGCAAACCTGCTGCGGCCAACCCGCTTTCAACAGCGGTTATTGGAAGGAAGCGCGGGAGAGCGCAAAGACGATTCTGGATGCGTTCGAGGATTCGGACTTCGTGATTTCGCCTTCCGGCTCCTGCACGGGCATGATCCATCATTATCCCAAGTTGTTTGAAACGGATCCGGTTATGCATGAGCGGGCAGTGAAGCTTCAACGCAAATCCTACGAATTTACGCAATTTCTTGTTCAAGTGCTTGGCATAAAAGACGTCGGCGCGGTATTCCCGCACAAAGTGACGTACCATCCTTCCTGTCACGGCAGCAGGCTGCTTGGCATTAAAGAGGAGCCGATGGAGCTTATGCGCCATGTGCAGGGGCTTGAGCTTGTGCCGCTTCCGTTTGCGGAGGACTGCTGCGGCTTTGGCGGCACGTTTGCGGTAAAGATGGCCGATATTTCCGGCGCGATGGTAACCGAGAAGGTAGACCATGTGCTGGAGACGGAAGCTGAAGTACTGGTAGGACTCGATCTGGCTTGTCTGATGAATATTGCCGGCAACCTGCGGTACCGCAATCAGCCGGTAAAGGTAATGCATTTGGCAGAGCTCTTGTATGAAGGGGTGAAGCAGGCATGAGTACGGCTGGGAATGCATCAACGGTAAAAGAACGCGCGGAGCTGGCGCTGAACGACGAATTTCTGCGCAAAGCGGTCAAGTTCACGACGGAACGGCTTCGGAACGGTAAAAAACAGGCTTCCGCCGAGCATGGCAATTGGGATGACTGGCGGGAGCGCGGACGGCAAATCCGGCTTCATACGATCGCTCATTTGGATTACTACTTGAATATGTTTGCGAATCAGGCGCGCGCTAACGGCGTGCATGTGCATTTTGCCGAGACGTCTGCGGAAGCGGTAAAGCTGTCTCTCGAGATTGCGCAGCGCAAGCAGGCGAAGTCGGTTGTAAAGTCGAAATCGATGGTTACGGAAGAGCTGCATTTGAATCATGAGCTTGAGTCCATTGGCGTTGAAGCCATTGAAACGGATCTTGGCGAGTATATCATTCAACTGGCCGGCGAGACGCCTTCCCATATTATTATCCCGGCTATTCACAAGAACCGTTATCAGGTGGCTGATCTTCTGTCCCAGGAAGCGGGCGAGACGCTTGCTCCGGATACGTCCATTCTTGCGGGCTTTGTGCGCAAGAAGCTCCGGGAGAAGTTCCTGGAGGCGGATATCGGGATGACCGGCTGCAACTTCGCGATTGCCGAGACCGGCTCGATGGTGCTTTTCGAGAACGAAGGAAACGCGCGGATGGTCACAACCGTTCCGAAGACGCAGATTACGCTAATGGGGATGGAACGGATTATTCCGTCCTGGGCGGATCTGGAGGTTATGGCTACTCTCCTGCCGCGATCGGCGACAGGACAGAAGCTGACGGTTTACATGTCCGGCATTACCGGTCCAAGACGCGAAGTTGACGCGGACGGACCGGATGAGATGCATATTATTATCGTCGATAACGGACGATCCCTGCAGTTGGGCGATCCGGAGTTCCAGGAGCTCCTGAACTGCATCCGCTGCGGCGCTTGTCTAAACGCTTGTCCGGTATACCGTCACATCGGCGGACATGCGTACGGCGGTACTTACAGCGGTCCTATCGGTGCCGTGCTGACGCCTGCTTTGCAGAAAAACGTAGCGGAGTGGGATGATATCGCCAACGCATCAAGCTTGTGCGGCGCCTGCTATGAGGCTTGTCCGGTCAAAATTCCGCTTCACGAGATGTTGATTTATTTGCGCCGGCGCAAGCAGGAGCAAGGGCATGGCAATGCGGCCGAGTCGATCGGGATGAAGGGCTTTGCTGCCGTCATGGGCAGCTCGAAGCGTTATGCCGGCCTTGTGAAGCTAGGCAAGCTGGGACAAAAGCTTGTGGTGAGGGACGGAGGAATCCGTCTGAAGCTAGGCCCGCTTAAAGGCTGGAATACGTACCGGGTAACGCCAAGCCTGCCGAAAAAGTCGTTCCGCGACCAGTGGGGGACGCTTGAGCAGGAGCTGCGCCATGGATTGAAGGAAGTTGCTCCCGACGTGCGCAGCCGGATGGAAGCCATTGTGAAAGGCAGAGACAGCAAGGGAGGCAACGGTCATGGCTAAGCAGGCGGATTCCCATGAGGAATGGCTGAAGCAGCTGGCGGAAGAGTCGAAACGGAAGCAGGAGGCGTTCATGAACGGGATTGCCCAGAAGCTGAGACGTCCCCGGGTGACTTCGGCGCCGGAGCATCCGTTCCGTGGCGCGCCGGATTTCTGGCAAGCGTTCGAATGGCCGCTTGAGGAACGCATGGACCGGTTCGAGGCGAACTTCGAGGCAGCCGGCGGGCATGTGGAGCGGCTTGCCGACATGGAGGCGGCTAAGCGGTTTATCGCGGAGAAAGCGGAAGCGCTTAGCGCCAAATACGTCATCCGGCAAAATCAGCCGGAGTTAAACGGTCTTGGTCTCGAGGAGTCGCTTGCTGCGTCCGGGGCGGAAGTCCGCATATGGAACAGCGAGGCGGAACAAAATTGGAGAGCTCGCGCGGCGGAATCGGACTTCGGTATCGTAATGGCCGACTATGCAGCCGCGTATACCGGCTCCGTAACCGTGTTATCCTCGAAGGATAAAGGCCGCTCGGTGAGCTTGCTGCCGACCGTATTGTTTGTTCTGATCCCGCTGGAGCGCTTGAAGACGCGACTAGGTGAGATCCTGGTCAATTTCGATGAAGCGGGACGCGACCAGCTGCCGGCCGGGATTCATTTTATTTCCGGACCAAGCCGTTCGGCCGATATCGAGAATGACCTGACGATCGGCGTCCACGGCCCCGGCGTTGTCTACGCTTTGCTAGTTGGTTAGTTACGCGAGCAGACTCGTCCCGCTAACGAAACGTAGTATCCTTATTTGCCGAAAAACAACCACATTCGGAACCTAACGAAACGGAGTAACGCTATTTGGCTCGTTAGAGGCCATATGAGGAGCAAAAGCAACGAATAGCGATACGTAGTTTCGCTAGAATTTGAAAATCCCCAAAATTAGGCGAATAGCGATGCGTAGTTTCGTTAGCCTTTTGGAGTAGTTACATGAGGAATGCCCGTATGCTTGATGCGGCGCTAATGGCGTCCGGTCTGATGAGCACACGGGCTTTTTTTGCAGGAATCGGTCGGTCCGTCTTGAATTAGTGGTTACTGGCATTCAAGACAAGGAGGGTGGCTTCATGAAGACGAAACCGGAGCTCGTACTAGACGCGGCAGGCGTGATTGCGTCGAATTTTTCACCGAGGTTTTGGCAGGAGCTTGTATGGCGGTATGGGCTGCCATACGACAAGCTGGCCCAATTCAAACAGGAGATTCGCGTGAGTTTGTGGACGGGCGTTATATCCGAAGATGAATTCTGGGACGAGATTTGCAGCGGGTTTCCGGCAATCGACAGGGATGAAGCCAGAATACAGCTGTTGTCCCAGATTACGCCGCTACCTGCCGCGGACCAAATTCCGCGCTGGAGCGAGCATGCCAATATCCATCTGCTCAGCAACCACCGCTTGGAATGGCTGGAGCTGATCGTTGATCCGCTGCGTCCATATTTGCGCAGCGTCACGATCTCCAGTACAGCCGGCTGCTGCAAGCCGGATGCGCCAATTTACGAACGGGTTGAGCAGCATTTCGAATCAAAGGCGCCCATCTTGTTTGTTGACGATCAAGCGAAAAACTTCAAGGAACCCGAGCTGCGCGGCTGGACGACTCTTCTCGCCGACGAGCAAGGAGGTTGGGTAAATCGGGTCAACCGGTTTCTTGCCATATAAAAGCAGCAGGCTCCCACTCCGGGAACCTGCTGCTTTTACATATCCTATTGTTTGGTCTCGAGGAATTTCTCGATGAACTGAAGCGCTTTTTCGGTATTTTTGGAGCCTTCGCGAACGCTGGCGATATAATTGTCCTTGGCTTGCATCGGAATATTTCCGATGATCGGGCTGCCGGAAATTTTTACGCCATACGTATGCTCGGTTGGATCTTCTTCCGTTTTTTGCTTAAAGCTGTCCTCCGGCTTAAGCAGCTTGGTGATAGCCGTCTGCGAATCCAGATTCATAAACGCGCCTTGCGGGCCAACCCAGTTAAACGCAGCCGTATCCGTAATATAGATGTCGGGGCGTTCCGTCGCGAGTACGACCATGGCTTTTTGCTGGGAGGCAATGTCCATTTGATCCTTCGCATCCAGCGGTACGTACGTGAAGTTGACTTTAAAGCGCTTGAATTCCGGGAACTGCTTAATGAGCGCTTCTTCGATATCGGTCTCTTCGGTCTGCTTGCCCGTGCTGTCGCTCATGTAATACTCGCCAAGGAACATGATGGACAGGTCCACCGGCGGAAGCTTGGCAAGACGTTCCTGCTCAGCCCGATGATCCAGATAGCTGTTAATGCCAACGATAACAAGAATGAGGGCAATGATGCCGCCAAGAACGTGGAACTTGTAGTAGCGCCAGAAATGGTCTACTTTTTCCGCGGAGCCGGCCATTTTCTTGTACTTGCCGTATTCTTGCTGATTGAATGCTTCATTGGCTTTCCGGTTGTCCTCGTCCAGAATATACCGGTAAGCGCGCGTGACTTCTTCAAAGTCAGCTTGGTCGGTTCCTTCCGGGTTCTCTCTTTGTCTCGCCCGAGCTTGTCGCATTAAGGTGGTGTAACGCTTATCGACCTCTTCTTTCGAAGCGTTTTCAGGAAGACCCATCGTTTCGTAAGCTCGTTTTAGTTCGTCCATGGAGTTGCTCTCACCTCTGTTAGGATTAGAAAAAATAATAGCTACTCTCTAGTATACGGATTTGAATAGAAGATTTCCATTCCTCCATCTGGGAACGGTGCAGGCTACAAATTGGGATGACCTATGGTATGATAGGAAAAAGCGCGAATGGGTCTCACCTAAACGGTCAATACATAGATTAACAGCATAAATCGGGGGAAACAGTATGTTGAGAGGGAAAACGATAATACTAGGCATTTCTGGCGGTATTGCAGCCTATAAAGGCGCGGCTCTTTGCAGCAAGCTTGTGCAGGCGGGGGCCGAGGTTCACGTCATCATGACGGAGTCGGCTACCAAGTTTATTACGCCGCTGACGCTGCAGACCTTGTCCCGCCATCCGGTGCACATCGATACGTTCGACGAGAAGGACCCTTCGGTCGTTACGCACATAGATTTGGCGGACCGTGCGGATCTGGTCGTAATTGCGCCGGCAACTGCGAATATTATAGGAAAAGCGGCTAACGGACTAGCCGACGATATGCTGAGCACTACGCTGCTCGCCGCAACAAGTCCGGTTTTGATCGCTCCGGCCATGAACGTGCATATGTATGAGCATCCGGCGGTTATCCGCAATCTGGAGCTGCTGGCATCCCGCGGCGTGATGTTTGTGGAGCCGGGAACGGGGCAGCTTGCTTGCGGCTACGTAGCCAAAGGCCGTCTTGCGGAGCCGGAGGATATCGTCATTGCGGTTCATTCTTTGCTGAAAGCGAAAGAGCACGGAGCGCTAGCGGGCAAGCGCGTGCTCGTAACGGCGGGAGGCACGATGGAGCGTCTGGACCCGGTCCGGTATTTAACGAATGATTCTTCCGGCAAAATGGGCTTTGCCATCGCGGAAGCCGCCAAGGTGATGGGGGCCGAGGTTACGGTTATCGCGGGCAGAACCTCCGTCGATCCGCCGGCGGGCGTGAAGGTTATACGGGTAGAGTCGGCGCAGCAGATGCTTGACGCCGTACTGGAACGATTCGACGAATCGGATATAGTGGTTAAATCGGCAGCCGTAGCGGATTACCGCCCGGTGACCAGACATGGCCAGAAGATTAAGAAGTCCGGGGAAACCTTAACGCTTGAGCTGGAGAAAACGACGGATATTTTGCAGACGCTTGGCGAGCGGAAGACACATCAGCTCTTGATCGGTTTTGCGGCGGAGACGGAGCAGCTGGAGAAGTACGCCATGGACAAGCTGAAGCGCAAAAATGCCGATTTGATCGTGGGCAACGACGTCAGCCAGGAAGGCGCAGGCTTCAATGGGGACACGAATATCGTACAGCTGTACGGTCCAAGCGGATTAATTGAAGCGATGCCGCTGCTGTCCAAGCGCGAGACGGCGCAGCGCATTCTGACGATTGCTGCCCGGCGCCTTGCGGAGGTAGCCTCCCGCGATGGGGGTCGGGGCGAAGAATGATTGCCAAAGTGATCGTAGACGTGCCGAGCCGCCAGACGGACCGGCCGTTTGACTATAAAGTACCGCCCGGCATGGAGAACTGGATTGAGGTCGGCAGCCGGGTAGGCGTTCCTTTTGGCCCAAGGACGCTGCAGGGGTTCGTTATTGAGCTGGCGGAGACCGCGGATGTGGATCCTATGAAGCTTAAGGCCGTATCCGAGCTGCTTGATCCGGTTCCGCCGCTGCTGCCCGATCTGATCGAGCTGGCCAAATGGATGAGCGACAAATATTGCTGCTCTTGGACGACAGCGCTGCAGGCCATGATTCCGGCCGCGCTGAAAGGGAAAGCGGAGCGGTATATCAGCCTGAACGATGATCCGGATTATACGGCGGAGGACAATGGTCTGACGGCGCTGCTGCCGGAGGAGATGCTGACGTGGATCGGCAGACAGAAGCAGCTTAAGCTGGAGACGCTGCAGCAGCGGTATCCGGAGCATTCGGCGGCTATTAAGGAAGCGCTCCGCGATGGGCTGCTTCAGGAGCAGACTTCAATCCGCGACCGTCTGGCCATCCGCAAGGTACTGACTGTATTCCCGCCGGATGATGAAGCTGCTGCGCGCGAAGCGCTGGAGAGCTTCCCGGCCCGGGCCGGGAAGCAGCGGGAGCTGCTCGCCTTTATGCTGGAGCGAGGCGAGGCGATGCCGCTTCAGGCGCTGCTGGCGGAAGCAGGGGGTTCGCCTGCCAGCGTACGTGCGCTTGCCGACAAGGGCCTGCTTGGCCTTCATGAGGTCGAACAGGAACGGGATCCGTACGCAGGCCGGGATTTCCAGCGGACCGTACCGCTGCCGCTTATGCCCGGCCAGCAGGCCGTGTACGAGCGGATTGCCGGCACGGTAAGTCGCGGCGAGCCGCAGGTGCTGCTGCTTCATGGCGTTACGGGAAGCGGCAAGACCGAGGTCTATATGCAGTCGATCCAGCATTGTCTGGAATTAGGGAAGCAAGCGATTGTGCTGGTTCCGGAGATTTCGCTTACGCCGCAGATGGTGGAGCGGTTCAAGGGACGCTTTGGCGAAGCCGTTGCCGTGCTGCACAGCCGGCTGTCTAACGGCGAGCGTTATGACGAGTGGCGCAAAATCCGGAGCCGCCGCGTACAGGTCGCTATCGGGGCGCGCTCGGCGATCTTTGCACCTTTTGAGCGGATTGGGCTTATTATTATTGATGAAGAGCATGAATCCTCCTACAAGCAGGAGGAGAGCCCGAAATACCACGCGCGGGATGTCGCGGTAAGGCGCGCAAGGCAGCATGGGGCCGCGGTTGTGCTTGGCTCCGCGACGCCGTCGCTGGAATCGTTCGCCGCCGCCAGCAGGCAGCCTGCGCCCGGCAAGGAATCGGCGCTGCTGCCCATGCCGGAGCGGGTCGGCAGCCGTCCGATGCCGCCGGTTCAAGTCATTGACATGCGCGGCGAGCTGCAGGACGGCAACAGGTCGATGTTCAGCCGGAAGCTGCATGCCGCTCTGGCCGATAGGCTCGAACGCGGCGAGCAGTCGGTGCTGCTGCTTAACCGGCGGGGCTACTCCACCTTTGTGATGTGCCGCTCCTGCGGGTATACGGCTGCTTGTCCGCATTGCGACATATCGCTCACCTACCATCAGAAATCACGGGCGCTGCGCTGTCATTATTGCGGGCATGCCGAGCTGGCTCCGAAGGAGTGCCCTTCCTGCAGCAGCGAGCATATCCGCTATTTCGGGACAGGGACGCAGCGGGTAGAGGAAGAGCTCGCGAAGCTGTTCCCGGGGATCCGGGTGATCCGGATGGATGTGGATACAACCTCCGAGAAGCATTCCCACGAGAAGCTGCTGAAGCAATTCGGCGAGCGGAAAGCGGATGTGTTGCTGGGCACGCAGATGGTCGCGAAGGGGCTCGATTTTCCGTACGTTACGCTGGTTGGCGTAATAGCCGCGGATACGTCGCTCAATCTGCCGGACTTCCGTTCGGCGGAGCGGACGTTCCAGCTGCTGACGCAGGTAGCGGGACGCGCCGGGCGCCATCATCTTCCCGGGGAGGTTATCATTCAGACGTATTCTCCCGAGCATTACGCCATCCTTACCGCCCAGCATCATGATTATGCCGCATTTGTGCGGGAAGAGCTGAAGCACCGGAGCGTGATGGGCTATCCGCCTTTTTGCAGGCTGGTTCTGGTGACAATGTCGCATGAACAGCTGCCTCTATTGTCCTCGGTCAGCGAACAGTTTGCCGAGCGGCTTAGGGGATTGGCGGCGGATGAAGGGGTTCTTGGCCCGCTTGAAGGCGGTCTGCCGAGGGCGATGGATATTCTTGGGCCCGTCGCTTCGCCCATTTCCAGAATGAAAGATCGCTACCGTTTTCAATGTGTGATAAAATATCGTGGAAACATCGACATACCCGCGCTGCTGAGGCATGCAATGGCGCCTTTTGTGGAGGGCTCGCCGGCAAAGCAGGTGCAGTTCAGCATCGATGTCGACCCACAAGTCATTTTATAAAATAGATAACGATTGTAAAGGAAGGTAACGGCCATGGCCATTCGTATTATTGTGAAAGAACCCGATCCGGTGCTCCGCGAGACGGCAAAGGAAGTAACGAAATTCAACTCCAATCTTCAAAAGCTTCTGAAGGATATGGCAGAGACCATGTATGACGCGGACGGCGTAGGGCTTGCGGCTCCGCAGATCGGGATCTCGAAGCGCGTCATTGTTGTGGACATCGGCGACGAGACAGGTCTGATCTCGATGGTTAATCCCGTTATCGTTGAAAAAGAAGGCGAGCAGGTTGGTCCGGAAGGCTGCCTCAGCATCCCTAACCTGAACGGAGACGTAAAACGTTACGAGCGTATCGTTATAAACGGGCAGGACGCGGAAGGCAATCCGTTCACGGTAGAGGCAAGCGGCTTCCTTGCGGTTGCGTTCCAGCATGAGATTGATCATCTGAATGGCATTCTGTTCACGGATATTGCGCAAAATGTATACGACATTACGGCAAGACAAAGAAAAGGCGGCGAGTAAAGGAATGCGTATCGTATTTATGGGAACGCCGGAATTCGCCGTTCCTTCTCTGCGGCTTCTGATCGAGCAGGGCTACGATGTAGTCGCTGCCGTGTCGCAGCCGGACCGCCCGAAAGGACGCAAACGCGTGCTGACGCCGCCTCCTCTGAAGGAAGCGGCTCTTGCGCTTGGCCTGCCGGTTCTTCAGCCGGAGCGGATGCGCAGCCCTGAAGCGGTTGCGGCTATTGCCGAGCTTCAGCCGGATCTGATTGTCACGGCCGCTTACGGGCAAATTTTGCCGAAGGCGCTGCTGGACATCCCGCGGCTTGGCTGCATTAACGTGCATGGCTCGCTGCTGCCGCGCTACCGCGGCGGTGCTCCGATCCAACGCTCGATTATCAACGGCGAGACGGTTACCGGCGTAACGATCATGTACATGGCGGAAGGACTCGATACCGGCGATATGATCAGTAAGGTTGAAGTTCCGATTACGGACGAGGATACTTCTGGTACTATGTTCGAGAAGCTGAGCGCTGCCGGCGCTGAATTGCTGGGACGGACGCTTCCCGCTCTTTTTGCAGGCGAACTGAAGGCCGAGCCCCAGGATAACGAGCTGGCTACGTATGCGCCAAACTTAACGCGCGAGGACGAGCGGATCGACTGGAGCAAGCCGGCGCGCAGCATCTTTAACCAGGTACGCGGCTTATCTCCGATGGCAGGCGCTTTTACATACCTGAACGGCGAAGTGTTTAAAGTATGGGCATGCGCGAAGCCTGAAGGCAAGGCGGGTAACGGATCCGCTGCTCCGGGTACCGTAGTTGCCGCAAGCACCTCCGGTATTGACGTACAGACCGGTGACGGGCTGCTTCGCTTGCTTGAGGTTCAGCCCTCAGGCAAGCGGGTTATGACGGTTGCGGACTGGCTGCCTGGCGCACGGCTGTCTTCCGATGCTGTATTTGGCGGTGGCGAAGCATGAGCGAACGGGAATCTTTAAAATCGCAGCGAAAGCGGAAGCCAGGCGGAAAAGGCCATAGCCGCGGACCTGGACAGGATGGGCGCAAGGAACAGCGCCCGGCACGCGTCCGTACGCCGCGCGAGCTTGCTCTTGATACCCTGGTGAAGGTGGCGGAGACCGGTGCGTACAGCAACCTGCAGCTCAACCGTGTCCTTCAGGATGCACAGCTGCAGCGCGCGGACGCTGCTCTTGTAACCGAGCTGGTATACGGAACGATTCAGCGTCAGCTGACGCTGGATCATTGGCTTGGCAAATTTGCGGCCAAGGGGCTGCGCAAGCTGGAGCCTTGGGTGCATCAGCTATTGCGCATGAGCGCTTATCAATTACTGTATCTTGACCGTATTCCGGCCCATGCTGCGGTGAACGAGGCGGTTACCATTGCAAAGCGCAGAGGACATCAAGGGATTTCAGGAATGGTGAACGGCATTCTTCGCAGCATTGACCGGAACCGTGCGGAGCTGACGGTTGACGCCATCGTGGACAAGAATCCTGTCGTGCAGATCTCCGTCAGACATTCTTATCCGGAGTGGCTGGTTGAACGCTGGGTCAAAGCATACGGCGAGCAAACAGCTGAAGCGATTTGCGCTTCGGGCAATGAGCCGCCGCATGCGAGCGTTCGCGTCAATCCGCTCCGCTCATCGCGAAACGAGGTGCTGAGCCTGTTGACCGAACATGGCGGCGATGCCGAAGCTTCAAGACTTGCGCCTGCCGGTATCGTGGTGCGCCGCGGCGGCAACCTGGCCGATACGGAAGGCTTCCGCGATGGCCTCTGGACGATGCAGGACGAAAGCTCCATGCTGGTCGCCGAGGTGGTCGCGCCTAAGGCAGGCATGCAGGTGCTGGATTGCTGCGCGGCGCCGGGCGGGAAAACAACCCATATGGCGGAACTCATGAGCGGCAAAGGCAAGGTCTATGCCAATGACCTTCATCCGCACAAACGCCAGCTTATTGTCGATCAGGCGGTACGTCTTGGCCTTCAAAATATCGAGGCGATTACCGAAGACGCAGGCAATCTCGGCGAGCGGTTTGCTCCGGCTTCGATGGATGCGGTGCTGCTGGATGCGCCATGTTCGGGATTTGGCGTTATCCGCCGCAAGCCGGAAATCAAATGGACCAAAACAGCGGGCGATGTCGCCGAGATCGCGGCTATTCAGCGCAGGCTGCTCGGGGCTGTTGCAGGGCTGGTTAAGCCTGGCGGAACGCTGGTGTACAGCACCTGTACGATTGAGAGCGCCGAGAACGAAGAACAGGTGGCGGCTTTCCTGAAGGAACATCCCGAATTCCAGCTTGACGCGGAATGGCCGGAGGAAGCTCTCGCGCCGCTGCGCGAGAAAGGCATTGTCGACGGTTCGTTTGACGGACAAGCGCAGCTGCTTCCGCATCATTACGGCAGCGACGGCTTCTTTATTGCCCGTCTTCGCAGACGTCCGTAGGGCCCCTTGTGGCTCGGCATGGGCGTTTGTGGTAAAATAAATCATCAGCGCCGGCATAACTGGCGCGCTATTTCAGAGTCAGGTGTGATAATAAGAAGATGAAACCAATAATTTATGACTATAACCTAGATCAGCTTCAAGACTGGATGAAAGAAAACGGCGAGCCGGCATTCCGCGGCGGACAGCTGTTCGATTGGCTGTACGTGAAGCGCGTGAAGAGCTTTGAAGACATGTCCAATCTGCCGAAGCCGCTTCGCGAGAAACTGGAAGAGTCCTTCCAGTTCGTGACGCTGTCGGAGATAACAAAATTCGAGTCGAAGGACGGCACGGTCAAATTCCTGTTCGGCCTTCATGACAACCATGCGATCGAGACCGTTATCATGCGCCATGAGTACGGCAACAGCATCTGCGTAACGACGCAGGTCGGCTGCCGGATTGGCTGTACCTTCTGCGCCTCGACGCTTGGCGGACTGAAACGCAATCTGACCGCGGGCGAGATTGTTGCGCAAGTGGTAACGGCCCAGCAGATGCTGGATGCAACCGGAGAACGCGTTTCAAGCATCGTTATTATGGGCTCCGGCGAACCTTTCGAAAATTATGACGCCACGATGACCTTCCTGCGCATTATGATTCATGAGAAGGGTCTGAATATCGGCCAGCGCCATATCACCGTCTCGACAAGCGGTATCGTCCCAAGCATGTATAAATTTACGGAAGAGAATACGCAGATCAACCTGGCCATCTCGATCCATGCGCCTAATGACAAGCTCAGATCCAAGCTGATGCCGGTTAACCGCCGCTTCCCGTTTGAGGATGTAATGGCAGCCTGCCGCAATCATATTGCGAAGACCGGCCGCCGCATCACGTTTGAATACGCCTTGATCGGCGGGGTTAACGACCAGGCCGAGCATGCGCAGGAGCTTGCCGACGTGCTTCAAGGCATGTTGTGCCATGTCAACCTGATCCCGGTTAACCACGTGCCGGAGCGGAACTACGTACGCACGCCGCGCAATGACATTTTCGAATTCCAGCGCATTCTGGAAAAGAACAAAATCAATTGCACGATCCGCAGGGAGCAAGGCCATGATATTGCGGCTGCATGTGGCCAATTGAGGGCGAAACATATGGAGTCCACGACGAGGTGATCACGGTTGATTACGGCAAACCGAAGCGATGTCGGACGAATTCGTCATATTAACGAAGATCGTTCGTGGGTAGGACAGCTGGATAACGGCATTACTTTAGCGATTGTCGCCGACGGAATGGGCGGCCATCAAGCCGGGGATGTAGCGAGCCAGCTGGCGGTTAATACGTTCAGAGACATGCTTGAGAAGAGCGCGTCGAAGGCGGATTTATCGATGCAAGAGGGGAAAATGCTAATTCGCCAGGCGCTTGTCATGGCTAATGACGTCGTCTACGATATGGCATCGCGCAACGAGCAGTACTACAATATGGGAACGACAATCGTTGCTGCCTTGTACAAGGAACAGCAATTGATTATCGGGCATATCGGGGACAGCCGCGCCTATCTCATTACCGCAGATGGAATTGCGCAACTGACGGAGGATCATACCCTCGTCAACGAGCTGGTCAAATCCGGCCAGATCAGCCTGGAGGAAGCGGCGCATCACCCGCGCCGCAATGTTATTACGCGTGCCGTTGGCACGGACGCGCAAGTCGAGGTAGATATTTATACCGCAGCCTTGTCCGATAACGATGTTCTGCTGCTCTGCAGTGACGGTCTGACCAATATGGTCAGCGACGAAGAGATGCTGCAGACGGTTCGTGAGGAAGGGCTGGGATTGGATGATAAAGCGGATCGCCTCATTCAATTGGCGCTGCAAGCCGGGGGAGACGACAATGTTACGGTCGTGCTTCTTCAGGAGGAAAGCGCTGCTTATCGAGGAGGTGACAACGGATGATCGGACATCAATTAGGTGGACGCTATGAAATTTTAACGAGAATCGGCGGAGGCGGAATGGCGCTTGTCTATAAAGCGCACGATATCCTGCTGAACCGTAACGTCGCGGTAAAGGTGCTGAGACAGCAATTCGTCCATGACGAAGAATTTATTCGGAGATTCCGCAGGGAAGCGCAGTCGGCTGCCGCCCTGTCCCATCCGAATGTCGTCAGCATTTACGATGTAGGGCAGGAAGAGGATACCCATTACATCGTAATGGAATATATCGAGGGTCATAATCTTAACGAAATTATTCATGAGCGTGCGCCGCTGCAGGCTGACGAAGCGGTGCGGATTGCCGTGCAGATTTGCGATGCGCTGGAGCACGCCCATCAGAATCATATTATTCATCGCGATATTAAGCCTCATAACATTTTAATCGGCAAGAACGGAAGAGTGAAGGTAACGGACTTCGGGATTGCCCGTGCCGTAACTTCCTCTACGATTACGCAGACCGGATCGGTTGTCGGTTCGGTTCATTATTTTTCGCCCGAGCATGCCAAAGGGATTAGTACGGGGGAGAAGTCCGACCTGTACTCCCTGGGCATCGTGCTCTACCAGATGCTGACGGGAAAGCTTCCGTTCTTCGGGGAAAGCCCGATCAGCGTTGCACTCAAACATTTGCAGGAGGAGTTCGAGGAGCCTAGGAAGGTGAATCCTCACATCCCGCAGAGTGTGGAAAACGTCATTTTGCGCGCGATGCGCAAAAACCCGAATGAACGCTATCAATCGGCCCGCGAGATGCTAAACGACCTGGATACTTGTCTTAAGCCAAGCCGTTTAAGCGAGCCGAAGGCGACGTTCACAAGCGGCAGCGATCTCGATGAGACCCGCGTGATGCCTGCGATACGGGGCGATATGCTCGCCTCTGCGCAGCAGTACGAATTAACGCCTGTTCCGCCGCCTGTTGAAGCATCCGCTCCCCTTGAACGAGCGAATAAGGCTACTGCTGCATCGAGTCAGCCGGAAGCGGAATGGAAAGACGAGAAAGCAAGCGGAAAGCCTAAAGGCTGGAAGCGCCCAACGACGATCGTAGCGGTAACCCTGGTCATATTAGGCTTGATTATATGGGGCTTCTTTGCTCTGTTGAACAAGCTTGACGTGCCGGAAGTGGACGTGCCTTTTGTAGTTGGCAAGCAGGAGGATGTAGCTCGGTCTATGATCGAGGGAGCCGGACTTAGGGTCAAGGAGCCCGTTATTCATGAGTTTATGGGCGATGTACCTGCCGGGGAGGTCTTTGCGCAGGATAAGGCCAATATGCGGGTAAAGGAAGGCTCTTGGATTCAGCTGTCCGTCAGCGACGGTGCCGTGCTGGAGAAAATAACCGACTATAAGGGCAAGCAGCTGCAGGAAGCCAAAGATGATTTGATATCCCTTGGCGTACCTGAAACGCAGATTTCAGCGGAGCAAGTATTCAGCGATCAGGATCCGGGCACGATCATAAGCCAGACGCCGGAGTTTGGCTCGGAGTTCGATCCGAAGACGGCGACCGTTAAGTTTATGGTCAGCAAAGGCCGCGAAACGATTCCGATGCCGAATCTGATCGGCCATACCGTTGCCGAAGCGAAGGATATCGTGAAGTCCAACGGGCTGGTCCTTCAGGATGACGATATTCTGGAAGAGCCAAGCTACACGCAAGGCAAAGGATTCGTTATTGACCAGGATCAATTCAAGCCTAACGATCCGGTGCCTAAAGGATCGAAAATAACGATTACCGTAAGCTCCGGTCCGCCGAAGGATGCGAAGAACCATACGTTCAACGTAACGATATCGCCGGCCGAAGCGGGTAAAACAAGCGAAATCCGGATCGTATATTCCGATGCGCGCGGTCAGGACATCGAGTGGGGCAAACGCCAAATTCAAGATACCCAATCCTTCCCTGTGCAGGTCATCTTGGCGCCAAATACGGAAGCCAGAGTGACGGTATATCGGGACGGCCAGTTTGTAGATACTCGCACGATCACATACGAGGAGCTGGCCCAGGGCTCGAATTCCTCTTCGCTTACGATACCGGGTTCCGGCAACAGCAATAACGGCAATAACGGTAATAACGGCAACAACGGTAATGGCAACACGGATACGGAGACCAGCACCGACCCGACAGAGAAAACGAAAAACCCGGATCAGCCGGCAAATGCGGATCCGACAGAAAGCACTGACAACGGAGGCCAAGATGAGCAGCACTAGTGAAGCCAAGGGAAGAATCGTCAAGGCGCTCAGCGGTTATTACTACGTATTGCCGCATGATGCGGAATCGTCGGGGCAAACGGTGCAATGCCGTGCTCGCGGCGTATTCAAGAAGAGAGGCTTAACGCCGCTAGTCGGCGATGACGTGGTGTACAGCTTAACGGAGAACGGCGAGGGCACGGTGGAGGAACTCCTCCCCCGCTCTTCCGAGCTGATCCGGCCGCCGGTCGCCAATGTCGATCTGGCTATCCTTGTCTTCTCCGTGACGGAGCCCACCTTGAATTTGCAGCTGCTTGACAAATTCCTTGTCCATATCGAGCATTCGGGTATTGAGGCGGTGCTCTGCTTAAGCAAGCAGGATTTGGAGCAGGACGGCGAAGAGACGGAAGAAGCCATAGCAGCTGCCGAAGCGGTAAACCGGATTTACACGGCTATTGGCTATGAAGTATACGGAACCAGTTCTCGCCAGGGCGTAGGCGTTGAGGAGCTGCATGGCCGTCTTAAAGGGCATGTAGCGGTCTTCGCGGGTCAATCGGGCGTAGGCAAATCCTCGCTTCTGAACGCTCTTGTGCCGGGCCTTGCGCTCGAGACAAACGAGATCAGCAACAGACTTGGCCGGGGCAAGCACACAACGCGCCATGTGGAACTCGTCGAGATAGGCGGCGGTTACGTGGCGGATACGCCGGGCTTCAGCCAGCTTGATTTCACGGAGCTTGGCATTGAGGACCTGGGGTACTGCTTCCGCGAGATGCGCGAGCTTGCGCCGGACTGCAAATTCCGGGCGTGCACCCACGTGCATGAGCCGGGATGCGCAGTGCTGAAGGCGGTGGAGGAGGGCGCGGTTGCGCCTAGCCGCCATCAGAACTATTTGACGTTTATGACGGAAATGAAAGAGAGAAAGCGGAGGTATTAAACCATATGGCAATTATCGCACCATCTATCTTGTCGGCGGATTTCGCGCGGCTTGGAGAAGAGATTAGAGCAGCTGAAGAGGCCGGAGCGGATTGGATTCACGTCGATGTTATGGACGGTCAATTCGTACCGAACCTAACCTTTGGTCCTCCGGTTATCGCGGCCGTACGTCCGGCTACAAAGCTTCCATTTGACGTGCATCTGATGATCGAGCGTCCGGAGCTGTCGATTCCGAGCTATGCAGCGGCGGGAGCTGATCGGATTACGGTTCATGCTGAAGCAACGGTTCACCTGCACCGCACAATCCAGCAGATCAAGGATTTGGGTCTGCCTGCCGGCGTTGCGCTTAATCCAAGCACGCCGTTGTCGGTTCTGGAACATATTCTGGGGGATGTCGATCTGATTCTCATTATGACGGTTAACCCTGGTTTTGGGGGACAAGCCTTTATCGAGGAGTCGCTCAATAAACTTCGTCAGCTTCGCAAAATGCTTGACGAGCGCGGCCTCGGCCTTGTTCATGTGCAAGTGGACGGCGGTATTAACAGCGTTACTGCTAAGCAGGTTGTAGAAGCCGGTGCGAACGTGCTTGTTGCAGGTAATGCCGTATTCGGGGAAAGGGATCGCGCGGCCGCGATTGCTGCGCTTCGGTAACGAGTGTGGATGAAGATTTCGAGTTAGAGGAAAGTATTTGGAAGAAACTGTTCTGGATTGCTTTTTACGCGATAACGGCCGGCGTTCTGCTGGGGCTCTTTACGGCCATCAGCTCGCCTATCAAGTACGTCTGCTCTTTGGTGGCTTTGTATATCGCCATTAAATGCTTTAAGCGCTTCTCTACCTGGGGACCGCGGATTTCCTTTATCGTTTCCGCAATAATCGTTTATTTCGCTACGGCTCTTGTCATCGCAATCGTGGTTTATATGCGGGATAATCCGATGCCGGCAGGCTAATAGAATACTAGCTGGCGCTTTGGAATAGGACAGCTTAGCATCGCATAGGATGGTTACATGAACGAAGGTTCGTGTAGCCATTTTTGCGTTTATATTATTGGTACACATCCAATTTCGATGAGCGTGTCTGAGGAGGGATGGGCATGAAATTTTACACGATCAAACTGCCGAAATTTCTGGGCGGATTCGTAAAAGCAATATTGAATACCTTCCAAAAAAACTAGGTCCGATGCACGGCTTAACGAACGATCGTGGGCAAGGCAGAACGGTCCCGCCATTTTAGAGGCGGGGGGAGGCGTTCTGATCCGTAGAATTCTAAGCGAGATTATAAAGGTAAACTTATAATCCTTAGAATTCAAGGCGGAACAGTTTTGCTGTCTATAAGCAGCAAAACGCGTTCCGATCCGTAGAATTCTAAGCGAAATTATAAAAGGTAAACTTATAATGCTTAGAATTCAGGCAGAACTGTTGCGCTATCCACAGGTAGCAGAACGGTCCCGCCATTTCATGGCGGCGGAATCGCTCCGATCCGGAGAGTGAAACGGCTCCACCATTCCGTGTCAAAGGGCGGGTCGCATTCCGGAGAAATGAACGAAGAAAAAGCACCTGAGCTCAGGTGCTTTTTGTCTAAATATAAGAAAGTATAAACAAGTATACGACGCTTATATTCATAGCGAAACGTTCGCTGCGCCGCCAGATTGACGGCGTCAGCCGTTTGCGCTAGACCGCTCGGTTGGAATCCGTCAATTAAACACGAGTTACTTTGCCGGATTTCAGTGCACGTGTGCTGACATAAACGCGTTTCGGTTTGCCGTCTACCAAGATGCGAACCTTTTGCACGTTTACACCCCAAGAACGACGGTTTTTGTTGTTTGCGTGGGATACATGGTTGCCTGTACCAGGCGATTTACCAGTAATGAAACATTTGCGGGACATGAGTACACCTCCTTAAGGTTGTGCCGCAAGAAAGCGAGGCTTTCCTGCAAGCATGCGCTTAGAGTTTGCTTTTTGAGCCATTAGCTGCATTGTTAGCACAAGCTGTATTAAAAAATACCTGGGTCAAGCCTGCACATAAACATACTTGACTATCGTATCACAATTGTTGTGTATCAGCAACTTAAATGTACATGAAATGATGGATTTTGTCATCGTTTTTGCCTTGCGCCCTTCTATAATGAAGCGGTTTATAGTACAATAATCCTTAGTCCATATTATTTTCGGTAAAGGAGTGTATTCCCATACCACTGCAGATTAAGAACGAGCTTGGACAGATAATTGTGAATGATGACTGCATTGCAGTGATTGCAGGCTCTGCAGCCATGGATTGTTATGGGCTTGTCGGGATGGCTTCCCGCAAACAGCTTAAGGATGGCATCGCCGAGCTGCTCGGCAGAGAGAACATGTCGAAGGGCGTCGAGGTACGCCGGGAGAATGAACAGCTCCATATTGAATTGCATATTATCGTAAGCTACGGCACGAAAATTTCCGAAGTCGCGCATAATATACAGAACAAGGTTAAGTACGTCCTAAATGATGTAATTGGTCTTCAAGTGGACCAGGTCCATATATTTGTTCAAGACGTAAGGGTATCTACGTAGTCAATGCTTACGAAGTTAGAATTGCTTTTGCAATTCTTTTAGGAAGGGGAATTGTCGTTGAGTAAGCGCTCCATTAACGGATCTGATTTTACCGCCATGGCACTGCTCGGTGCGGAATATTTAGAAAGAAATGTAGACCGGGTTAATGCATTAAATGTGTTTCCTGTGCCAGACGGAGATACGGGTACGAACATGAATCTAACGATTGTCTCGGGGGTTCGCGAACTGCGGAACAAGCCATCCGCCCATTTGGGAAAGGCAGCCGAAGCATTGTCCAAAGGACTTCTGATGGGGGCGAGGGGCAACTCGGGGGTTATTTTGTCCCAGTTATTCCGCGGCTTTGCCAGATCGCTCTCCAACCTGGAAGAGGCCGGGACTTTGCAGATTGCCGCTGCCTTCCAAAACGGCGTCGATATGGCTTATAAAGCGGTCGTGAAGCCGGTCGAAGGAACGATTCTTACGGTAGCAAGAGAAGCGGCCAAGCATGCCGTTCAGTATGCCCGCAGAACGAGTGATGTCGTTGAACTGATGCAAGAGATTCATGCGAAGGCAAATGAAGCGCTTCAGCGCACGCCGGACCTACTGCCGGTATTAAAGCAGGTTGGCGTCGTTGATTCCGGCGGACAAGGTCTCGTCTTTATTTACGAGGGCTTTGTTCAGTATTTGACGCATAGCGGTACGATTCAGGAGAAGGTATTCGCATTCCCGTCCGAAGCGGCAGCACCGGAAGAAGTGGCTGCAGCGCAACCGGCTGCGTCGAACAGACCGTCAGCCGTCGTAAAACCGTCCGTGCCGGCATCCGCGCAATCGAAGCTGGCGACAGAGGATATCGAGTTCCTATACGATATGGAATTCTTTATTAACCGCAAAATTAGCGGGAAACCTGCAACGTTTTTTAATGAATACGCTTTCAAGAAGGCGCTTGAAAAAGACGGCGATTCGATTCTTGTCATTGCCGACGACGATATTATCAAAGTGCATGTCCATTCCCGCAAGCCTGGCGATGTATTAAACCTTGCAATGGCTTACGGCGAGCTGACGGACTTCCACATTCTGAATATGCGGGAACAGCACCGTGACCTGCTTGAGCATGAAGCGGCGGCTGAGCCTTTTGCACCGGTACCCGAGTACGCGCTGACCGGCGATATTTCGTCGACGGAGCTGCTGGCAGGACCGGCTGCGCAGGTGGTAGCGCCTGAGAAGCTGCATGAGCTTGCGCCATTTGGCATCGTTGCGGTTGCGCTTGGCGAAGGCATCGCGAACATTTTCCTCAGCAACGAGGTGGATATCGTATTGTCCGGGGGACAAACGATGAACCCGAGCACAGAGGATTTCGTGAACGCGATTGAATCGCTGCCGGCAGAGCATATCTACCTGCTGCCTAATAACAGCAACATCATTCTCGCGGCAGAACAAGCCGCAGAGCTGAGCGGACGCCAGGTAACGGTTATTCCGACAAAAACGATTCCGCAGGGCCTGGCCGCGATTCTTGCCTTCAAGGAAGAGGAATCGGCGGAGCGTAACGCGGCATGGATGAAGAGCGCGGCGGAGCAGGTCGTATCCGGCCAAGTGACGCAGGCGGTACGGAATACGTCAATCGACGGCGTAGACATCCAAGAAGGCGACTATATGGGGATTAAAGAGAAGACGATTGTCTCCTCCAAGCCAACCCTGCTTGAAGCTTGCCAGCTGCTGATGGCGGCTATGGCCCAAGGGGGCGGCGAGCTGCTGACGATCCTGACCGGCGAGGATGCGAAGGAATCCGATACAGCCGAACTATGCGAATGGATCGAGGAGGCATACCCGGATGTTGAGCTTGAGGTTCATGCCGGCGGCCAGCCTTTATATCCTTATTTGTTCGCTATGGAATAGCCATAATAAGTTGGGAGGGGACGTATGGGGAACATACGCATCGTGACCGACAGCGCATCGGACATTCCACTCGCGCTGAGGCAAGAGCTTGGCATTGAGATGGTTCCGCTGAAAATTCTGTTCGGGGAAGAGACTTACTATGATGCCGTTACGATTGATACGGAGCAGTTTTTCGAGAAGGTAGCGTCATCACCGGCAATGCCTACTTCGTCCCAGCCATCACCGATGGAGTATCAAGAGGTATACGAACGCATTTTGCGGGAAGATCCCGGGGCGTCCATTATTTCGATTCACTTGTCGGGTGCGGTCAGCGGGACCTATCAGTCCGCCGTTATCGCCAGCTCGATGATTGAAGGGGATCCGGATATTACGGTTATCGATTCGAAAACAGCCTCTTATGCCTATGGCATGCGCGTTGTAGCAGCGGCCAGAATGGCTAGAGAAGGGGCTTCGAAAGAAGCGATTATGGCCGAGATCCAGCGGATGCAGCGGGAAACGCAGCTGTATTTTCTCGTGGATACGCTTGAATATTTGCAAAGAGGAGGACGGATCGGCAAAGCTTCCGCTCTTATCGGATCTATTCTTAATATTAAGCCGATTCTGTCGCTCGACAAAGAAGGCATGGTATATGCCGTAGATAAAATGCGCGGTACAAAAAAGGCAATGGCGCGGATTATGGATATGCTTGGCGATGCTTGCGGCCAGGATCCGGTCATTGTAACAATCGCCTGGAACACGAATAAGGAAGCTGCTTTGGAATTCCTCGAGCTGATCAAGGGACGCTTCAATGTTCAAGGGGTTGAATACGCAACCGTTGGTGCCGTAATCGGAACCCATGTGGGTCCCGGCACGATGGCTGTGTTCGTGCGCAGAGTGTGAGGTAGAGAACAATGACGCTGGAACAGTATTCGGTCCGGCAAATTAAAGGCGTGAGCGCTCCGAAGGAAGAAGAGCTTCACGCCTTTGGCGTACACACGGTCGCCGATTTGCTGGATTATTTTCCATTTCGATATGAAGATTACCGCATCCGGGAGCTTGCCGAGATCAAAGACGGCGAAAAGGTGACGGTGCAGGGGACGATTCGCGGGAACGGGATTTTGCAGCGGTATGGCAAAAACAAATCGCGCCTGACCTGCAAAATCGAGGTTGACCATATGCTGGTGACGGCTGTCTGGTTCAACCGTCACTTTCTGCAAAGCCAGCTTGTCCCAGGCAGAGAAATTATGCTGACGGGCAAGTGGGAGCAGCAGCGCCTGCAGATGACCGTGTCGGAATCCGAATTTGCGGACAAGTCTACAGGCATGGTGAAGTCGGGCACGCTTCAGCCGGTCTATTCCGTAGGCGGAGGAATTACGCAGGCCTGGATGCGCAAGACGATCAAGCAGGCACTCCTTCAGTACGGCTCCATGATTGAGGAAGTGCTGCCGCATGAGCTTGTTGAGCGCCACGGGCTTATGGCAAGGCGGGATGCCGTTCAGCGGATCCACGATCCGGGTGAGGTCAAGGAAGGCCTCGAAGCCAGGCGGCGGATGGTCTATGAGGAGCTGTTTCTTTTTCAACTGAAGCTGCAGGCTTACCGTTCTTTAACACGGAAACGCGGGGACGGCATTGTTCATCAGGTGAACGGGGAGACGATTCGCAACTTTGCGGCTACGCTTCCTTTCGAGCTAACGGATGGCCAGAAGAAGGTTGTTAACGAGATTATGTCGGATATGCGCCAACCCGCGGCGATGAACCGCCTGCTGCAAGGGGATGTCGGATCCGGCAAAACGGTCGTTGCGGCTATTGCGCTGTATTGCACGATCAAAGCCGGGCATCAAGGGGCTTTAATGGTACCCACGGAGATTCTTGCCGAGCAGCATTTGCGCTCGCTGCAGAAGCTGTTTGCGGATACGGGCATTGAGGTCGCTCTCCTGACGGGCAGCTTGACGGAGAAGAAGCGCCGCGATGTGCTTGCCGGGCTGCAAATGGGCATGATTGATATTTTGGTCGGTACGCATGCGCTTATTCAAGACGATGTCTTTTTCCGCAGCCTGGGGCTTGTCGTAACGGACGAGCAGCACCGGTTCGGGGTGAACCAGCGGAGTATTCTGCGCCGCAAAGGGATGAATCCCGACGTGCTGACGATGACGGCCACTCCGATTCCGAGAACGCTGGCCATTACGGCCTTCGGGGATATGGATGTGTCCACGATCAAGGAGCGTCCGCACGGCCGGAAGCCGATTAAGACGTATTGGGTGAAGCATGACATGATGGACCGCGTTCTTGGTTTTATCCGGCGTGAGGTTGAAGAGGGACGCCAGGCGTATGTGATCTGCCCGCTGATCGAGGAATCGGACAAGCTGGATGTGCAAAATGCGATTGATCTGTACGTGCAAATGCAGCAGGCTTTTCCGGATTTGAAGGTGGGGCTCCTGCACGGGCGGCTGTCGGCTTCCGAGAAGGATGAAGTGATGCGCGCGTTTGGCGACAACGAGACGCAGCTGCTTGTTGCGACAACGGTCGTTGAGGTTGGCGTCGACGTTCCGAATGCCACGCTTATCATTATCATGGACGCGGAGCGGTTCGGACTTTCCCAGCTGCATCAGCTGCGCGGGCGCGTCGGGCGCGGGGCGCATCAGTCGTTCTGCGTGCTGGTGGCGGATCCGAAGTCGGAGAACGGACGCGAGCGGATGAAGGTGATGACGGAGACCAACGACGGCTTTGAGGTGTCTCGCCGGGATCTGGAGCTGCGGGGACCGGGAGATTTCTTCGGGACGAAGCAAAGCGGCCTGCCGGAGTTCAAGATCGCGGATATGGCAGCGGATTACGAGATGCTGGAGCTTGCCCGCGATGATGCGGCGGAGCTTACCGGACGGGATGATTTCTGGACGAATCCGACCTTTGAACGGATGCGTGTCCAACTGCTGAAGGATCAAATTTTTCAAGGGGAACAGCTCGACTAAGCAATATCTTCCCTCTTACGGCATATAGTTAAACGATCGAATCATCGGAATGCCGGATGGAGGTGTAAGCCTAAGTGAGTTACCAAAAGTACGGCATTCGGCCGCAATTGGTCGAACGCGTCAAATTCAAATTAAAAAATCCGGTCGTTAAGGACCGGATACGGCTGTTGCTGGGCAATGTCACGAAGTATGATCTGCAGGACCGGGTAAAGGTGCGGAAGCTGGTGAAATCAGCGACTTCTATTTTACAGGAACCGCTGACGGATATTCAGGAAGAACAGATTATCGATTTTGTCCTTGCGCAAAAAATAGATCCAAACAACACCTTCCATTTGCTGAAGCTATGGGGGATGTTCCGCTGACCGCTTGCGGTCGGCTTTTTTTTTATTTGGCGATGCTGACTACGTTGGAGTTTATACGGCAGATGGGTGCACTTTGCCCGTAATCTACCACAGATGCAGCTGGCCGCCCGGGGATACCGGTTCGATGCATTCCGCGGTGTCATTCTTGACGCTCCCGACTGCCGGGGATACCGGATAGGCTTCGAGCTCTTCCGCCGCATACGGCAGGAAAAGACGCTGCAAGGCCTGCGGGTCCTGCACGGCCCGGTCGAGCCAGAAGGGCTCGTCCTCCCGGCGCAAAATCACGGGCATCCGGTCGTGGATCGGGGCCATCAGCTCGTTGGGAGAGGTCGTCATAATGGTACAGGTGCTGACCGTTGTTGTGCCGTCCGGCGCAAGCCACGATTCATATAGACCCGCCATGCTGAAGATGGAGCGGTCCTTTCGGACAATACGCATCGGCTGCTTGCCGCCGTCCGTCTTTTTCCATTCGTAGAAGCCGTCTGCCGGGATCAGGCAGCGCTTGCGGCGGAGCGGCGTCTTGAAGGCCGGCTTCTCGGCGGCTGTCTCGGAGCGGGCATTGAGCATTTTATTGCCCATCTTCGGATCGTCCGCCCAAGGCGGAACAAGCCCCCACTGCAGCTCGCCGAGCCGGTTGCGCTGACCGTCATTAATAATGGCAAGCACCTGCTGGCCAGGCGCCACGTTATATTTGGGACGATGGTAAGGCACCTTCGTCTCGCCGATCATATAACGAATCATCAGCTCCTCGAGCGATACGGTGATGGTATATCTTCCGCACATGGCCAGTCCTCCTAAAATTTTTTTTCGGAAATTAAGTGATTTTCGCGAAACAAAAACACAGCTCCACAAAACTTGTGCGTTCTTTGCTTTTTATTATGCATGAACAGGCGGTCTGACGGCAAATACTTGTGTTACCAGGATAGGAGGAGGGCGGTCGATGTTAAGCAGGGGGAGAGGGCACGGCCGCTTCGGAAGACGGCTTCGCAAAATCAAACAGTTCTTTTCTCTGCCTGCCGCGGCATGGGATTATGCGGTGGGCAAATGGCATGGCCTCGAGGCTTCGCATGAGATGCTCGCGGAAGCAGCTCCGCTGCAGCTTGCCGAGGATGCGGTCGCCGAGCTGGACGGAGAATGGCGGAAGCTGGAGGAGCAGCAGGCGGAGCAGGTGACCGGCGCATGGAGCGGGCAAGAGAAAATCCTTATCGAACGGATTCGGGCGGAGACCTCCCGTCTGAACCGCAATAACGTGACGCGGACGGAAGCCTACCGGTTGATGTATCAACGCCATCCGGAGCTGCACTGGGCGATGCTGGCCCATCTCGTTTCCCGCAACGGCGGGTGGAATATGACGGATCTGGCAGGCGAATGGCTGCCGCAGCTGCTCCCGGGCGATAAGCGCCAGTCGGTCTTCTTGCTGCTGGAGCATGCGAATACGTTTATTTTTGGCGATGCTTATCCGCAGCTGCTGCTCTATGAGGAAAGCGTCCGCGTGCAGCGTCCGTTGTTTCATCTGCTTCCGGCTTTTGGGATAACACGGTTTATGAAGCCGGTATGGGAGCAATTCTGGCGAAGACGCGATTCCGTGCCTCTAACGGTAGCGCTTATTGTGAACGAGCAGCATTTCATTGAGCAGCGGGTAGTACAGGACGATTACTTCCGCAAAAACGTGCTCGATACCCTTTTCTTCGGCATGCAGTCGCTGCTGCAGCTGAACGCGGTGATGTTCCCGTATCATACCGAAGGGGAACGCGAGCTTCGGCTGGCCGGATTAATCATGGAGGACTTCGACGATGTGTCCGAGCGGATTGAATTCGGCAAGTCATTGTATGCGATATTGTTCGGCGTACCCCGGGTACGGGGAGGGGCGCTGGCCTTTGCGGCGAATGCGCGCCATACAGGGTCAAGGGCGGACTATGCCCCGCATCTGTTCGCCCGGGTACGCCGGGAGCCGCCCACAGCGCTGTACAAGGAGCGATTGTTAGGCGGCAAGCTTCTGCCGGGAGCCGCGCCTCTCTACAGCCCGGAGCTTCGCGATGCCTGGGCGAACCAGAAGCTCGAGACCGCGAAGCGGGAAGACTGGTTCGGCTCGGCTGGCGGCATCCTGCCGTATTTCCGAAAGCTGAAGCTCCCCCGCAGCTTCGAGTTGACGAACGAATACGGCCTGCTGCTGAACAAAATTGAGCTTGCCGTGCTTGCTGCCCAGCAGCTGAGGCAGGAGGAGGAAGGGAAGAAGCCGCGTCCTTGAAGACAGCCCCAAAAGAAGCATGCTGTTCCAACCCGAACATCAGGCTTCTTTTGGCTGTTTTACGGGCAGGATCGGCTTCTGGCCCAACTGTTTGAAATTACCTTTAAATATCCCTTGCATAGCGAACATACATTCGGTATATAATAATATACGAACATACTTTCGCATTTGTATTGGAGTGGGGATTATGGAACGTGTCATTATGCTGATTGACTGCCAGTCGTTCTACGCGTCCGTCGAGAAGGCGGCGCATCCCGAATATAAGAACGATCCGGTCGTTGTGGCCGGCGATCCTTCGAGGCGTTCGGGCATTATTCTGGCAGCTTGTCCGCTTGCGAAGCAGTACGGCGTGACGACCGCCGAGACCCTTGGCGAGGCGCTGGGCAAATGTCCGCATCTCGTCATTATCAAGCCGAGGATGCAAGCTTATATCGATGTCTCGCTAATGATTACCGACATTTTTCGTTCGTTTACCGATCTGGTGGAGCCCTTCTCCATCGACGAACAATTCCTGGACGTTACCGGTTCCTTGTCTTACTTCGGCACGCCCGAAGAAATTGCAACGCAGATCCAGACCAAGATCATGACCTATACCGGCGTATGGGCCCGGGTTGGCATCAGCTCCAACAAGATTCTGGCCAAGATGGCCACGGATATTTGGGCGAAAAAAAACGATACCGGCCAGTTCACTCTTCCGAAATCCGAGGTGGAATCTTTATTATGGCCGCTTCCCGTGAACAAAATGTTTGGCGTCGGCTCGCGGATGACCGCGCATTTCCAGCGCATGGGGATCTCGACGATCGGAGATCTCGGCCGTCTGCCCCTGCCGGAATTCAAGCGCAGGCTGCAGGCGCGGATGGGCCGCAACAGCGATATTCAGGCAGAGCTGTTCTGGCAGACGGCAAACGGCATTGACCCAAGCCCGGTCAAGCCAAGCACCCATGACGCGCAGCAAGCGGTCGGTCATCAGATGACGCTTCCCAGGGATTACAGCAAACCGCAGGAGATCGACGTTGTCCTGCTGGAACTAAGCGAGGAGGTATGCCGACGCAGCCGGGCCAAGGGCTATATGGGCAGCGTCGTTGCAGCAGGCGCGCAAGGCGCGGATTTCGACCACCCGACCGGCTTTTTCCGCCAGATGACGGTACCCGACCCGACGAATATTACGAAGGAAGTATTCGCTGCGGCCCGCACGTTATTTTATGCCCATTGGGACCGGCTCCCCGTCCGCAAGCTTGGCGTGACCTTATCGAAGCTGGTTCCCGACGACCAATATCAGCTTACCTTATTCGGCAATAGGGAGAAGGAAAGAAAGCTGGATCGCGTCACGGACGCGATCCGCCATAAATTCGGAACGACCTCGATTCTCCGGGCGTCCTCGCTGCTCGAGTCAGCCCAGGCCCGTGAGCGCAGCGTCAAAATTGGAGGACACTACAAATGAGCAAGAAACTGGAAGGAAACGGCCGCTGGGAATCCAGCCGTATGATGCTGCCTGAGCACCGGGAGCAATATTTAGAACGGCGCGAGCCGTCCAAAGCCTCCGGACCTGTCCCCGTCCCAAGCAAAGAGGAGCTTGAGCTTATCCGCGATTACGTACTGCTCCCCATGATGCTGACGATCGTAGATAAGAACTGCAAGGAAATCGAGCTGTCCTTCTACTCCATGAAGCAGCTCTTTATGAAAGCCTCTCGCGTCTTAATGGGGCATATACACACGGATCTGACCGCTGTCCGCAAAGCGCTTAAGGAGCGCAATATCCGGGTCTTCCTCGAGGAGAGCGACAGCGAGCATGGAGCGATTCATTACAAGTTCGTCTGCCGAGGCTACGAGGACCGCTTCTCCATGATCCGCGATGCGGCCCGCGCAGAGATTAGCGTCCGCATCGCCAAATATATCTCCACGATGTTTAAGTGAACCTTACAAGAGCACCCTCGCCGGCATACGGCGCGGTGCTTTTTTATTTGGTCAATTAAACTGTTCCCTGCGGTATACCTTCGGAGACATCCCGTAAACCTTGGTGAACTGGCGGGTGAAATAGTTGCTGTCGTTAAAGCCGCTTTTATAAGAAACTTCCGTAATCGGGACATGGGTTGTCTTAAGCAGATTGCAAGCATGCTCCAGGCGGAGGCGCAGAAGATAGGCAAAGGGCGTCGTTTGATAATAGGATTGAAATATCCGGTTTAAGTGCCTGACCGAAATATCCGATTTATCGGCGATTTGCTCACGCGTAAGCGGCTCAAGATAGTGGTCTTCCATAAAGGAAATCGCATTCGCCAAATGCATCAGATTTCCTTGGATTCCTTGCTGGTCCTGATTCTGATACTGCCTGGACAAATAAACGACAAGCTCCATGAAGCGTGACCGCAGCATAGTCTGATAGCCCTGAAGCTTGTCCGTGTATTCCTCAATCATAAAGGCGACGAGGGAGGATACGTATTCCAGACCCGGGATCGGCAAGCTGAGTTTGCTGCTGAAGGACTGGATATTCCGATAAAACGGTTCCAGGACGAACAACGCCCGGAAGCCATTAGAGGATCTCAGGTCGGGGCCGGCTGAAGCAAGGATGTCCGGACGGTACATGATGTTGCAGATCCGGAAATCATGAGGATCCTTGTAGGCATGAGAGGCAGCGCCGTCAATAACAAAGACATCCCCCTTCTTAATAAACGAAGCTTCGGTGTTTACGATATGCGTCGCATTCCCGTTCAAAACGATAACGAGTTCGGAAAAATCCACATGATCATGAAGATACATGTCCTCGTCATGCCCGCCATACCCGATATAGAACAGAAATTGCTCGTCGGAGGTAAACCAATTCAAATGGACGCTTCTCATAGACTTAAGACTCCCCTCAAAAACATGACGTAAGCTAGTTTGATGTCCTAATCATGCTATTTTAAGACCTTAAAATCAAGGATTAGGTCTAATTTTCTCCATTATAATGCTAAGTGAACAAGAAAATGCAGAGGAGTGGTACAGATTTGTCCGTCATAAGCATTTGGCAGCGCATCGTTCGGCAGCGATATCTTTATTACATGTCGGTCCCTTTTGTCATTTTTGTTTTTGTATTCAGTTATATGCCGTTATGGGGCTGGACGATGGCTTTTCAGCAATTTCGAGTAGGCAAATCCTTCTTCGACCAGAAGTGGGTCGGCTTGGATAACTTCCGGATGTTGTTTCAGGACGATCAATTCTTTAATGCGCTGCGAAACACCTTGGCGATGAGTTTTATGGGGCTCATTGCGAGCTTTACGATTCCGATCCTCTTCGCCGTTCTGTTGAACGAGGTCCGTATTTCGTTTCTGAAACGCTTCGTACAGACGGTTTCCTATCTGCCGCATTTTGTCTCCTGGGTGGTTGTTGCGGGGATTGTGACGAAGATGCTTTCAGCGGAGAATGGCGTTGTGAATCAAGTGCTGGTAAGCCTGCATCTGATTCATGAGCCGATTCAATTCATGGCGAAGGAAAATTTATTCTGGTACGTGGTGACAAGCGCGGATATTTGGAAAGAAACCGGCTGGAACGCCATTATTTATCTGGCCGCCATTGCCGGGATTGGTCCGGAGCTATACGAGGCAGCCCGGGTTGACGGTGCAAGCAGGCTGAAGCAGATTTGGCATATTACGCTGCCGGGTATCCGTTCCACGATTATTATTTTGCTGATTATGTCAATCGGTCATCTGATAAGCATCGGGTTCGAGAAGCAGTTTCTCCTCGGGAACAGTCTGGTAAAAGAGAAATCCGAAGTTCTTGACCTGTATGCCCTTAACTACGGACTGGGAATGGGACGTTATTCGTTCGGCACCGCAATTAACATTTTTAACTCCGTAGTAAGTCTGATCCTGCTATTCGTCGCGAACGGCATTTTCAAGAAAATCACCAAAGAAAGCATTATGTAAGGAGGGCTTGAAATAGTGAAAGTTCGTATCTCACTGACGGATCGGCTTTTTGACGTGATCGTTTACCTCGTTATTTCGCTGGTAGCGGTCTGTACCCTTTATCCGTTCCTGAATGTGCTGGCTATATCCCTGAATGATTCAACCGACACGGTAAGGGGAGGGATTACGGTTTTTCCCCGTCACCTGACGTTTGACAATTATTCGCTCATTTTCTCGTTCGCAGGGCTGCTTACCGGACTCAAGATTTCGGTGCTGCGGACCTTGGCCGGTACGGTATTGGGGCTTATCAGTTCCTCCATGCTGGCTTACGTGCTGAGCCGGACGGAATTCGACGGACGTAAATTTCTATCCCTATTCCTGGCGCTAACGATGTATGTATCGGGCGGTCTTATTCCGTTTTACCTTCTGATGCGCGATATGCATCTTATCGGAACGTTCTGGGTGTATGTGCTGCCCGGACTCGTAAGCGCATTCAATGTATTTATCATCCGTTCGTTTATCGACGGGCTGCCTTATGCCCTTCAGGAATCGGCCAAGCTGGACGGAGCTAACGATTTTACGATTTACCGGCGCGTCATTCTCCCTTTATTGATGCCGGCACTGGCAACGGTTGCGTTGTTCCTCGCGGTTGGCCAATGGAATTCCTGGTTTGATACGTATTTGTACAACGGCTCGAAGGAGCATTTGACCACGCTGCAGTTCGAGCTGATGAAAGTGCTGCAGAGCACCCAGGTGGGCAGCAACGGTCAAGAGGTTAATGGGACGAGCATGAATCAAGTGATGAATAGAATTTCCCCGGAATCGGTCAAAATGGCGATCACGATCATTGTTACGGTCCCGATTCTACTGGTATACCCGTTTCTGCAGCGGTATTTCGTTACGGGCATGACGCTTGGTGCGGTGAAAAGCTGACTCACCTAACAGCGGTATCGGCAGGGTAACCTGTTTATACGATATACGAATCTTAATTTAAATGGGGGTATACAGGATGGTAAAAGCAGGGGAAATCTCGAAGCTGGGCATGGTCTTTACGCTCGCGGTAGGCGTATTGGCCGGATGCGCGGGAAATAACGGCAATGGCAATGTTGTAAGCGGTAACACGGGAAAAGAGCAGGGAAATGATACCTCCCCGGTCACCTTCTCGTTCTTCGGCGAGGATCCAAATCCCAACTGGAGGGATATGCAGGATGATGTAGGCAAAGAGATTACAAAGCAGACGGGCGTTACGCTTGATGCCGAGTTTGCGGTAGGTGACCCGGCACAGAAAGTAGCTCTCATCGCGACCAGCGGGGATTATCCCGATCTGATCAGCCCCAAAGGGGATTTGAACAAAATGGTCGATGCGGGAGCCATGCTTGATCTGACGAATTTGATCGAGAAATATGCCCCAAATCTCAAGAAGCTGTTTGGCGATCAAATTAATCGGTTGCGCTACAGCAACGACGATCCGTCCATCTATGTGATCCCGACCTATTCGGCTGTTGACGGACAAACGTTTGTAGCGGGAGGCGGATTTGAGCTGCAGCACCGCGCGGTGAAGGAAGCGGGTTACCCTGAGATCAAGACGCTGCAGGATTACGAGAATGTCATCAAATCCTATTTGGAGAAGCACCCGACCGATGAAAACGGAAATAAAAATATCGGACTCACCCTCAATGGGGATGACTGGCATACGTATATCTCCGTGACCAACCCGGCAGCCGAAACGACCGGCAAGTCAGGGGACGGCGAGTATTACATTGATCCGAAAACGAATGAAGCAACCTATCACTACCGTACGGAAGGCGAGAAAGAGTATTTTGGGTGGTTGAACCATATGTATAACATCGGGCTGCTGGATAAAGAAAGCTTCGTGGAGAAGAATGACCAGTACCTGGCGAAGATTGCCTCCGGTCGGATAATCGGTTTGATTGATGCGGATTGGGGTTATGCGGACGGCGAAAAAGCACTGAAGGCTGACAACAAGCTTGACCAAACCTACGGGCATTACTCGGTTATGCTGTCGGACGCTTATAAAGATAACCGCTTCCAGTCCACGGGCTTTATGGCCGGCTGGGGAGTAGGCATTACAACATCCTGCAAAGATCCGGTAAGAGCGATTAAATTCCTGGATTATCTGGCATCGGAGCAAGCACAGGTTCTTAACAACTGGGGAATTGAAGGCAAGCATTATACGATCCAGGATGGTAAACGCGTAGTTCCGGAAGATGTTCAGAAGCGCATCATTAACGATAATACGGCTTTTAGTCAAGAATCCGGCATTGGCTTCTATTCTAATATTGGCGCGCATTACGGTGATGGCGTTAAAGATTCCACGGGCAATTATTATACCAAGAATTTCCCTGAGCAAATCGTGAGCACGTACACAAGCGCCGATAAGGAAACGCTTAAGGCGTATAACGCTACAACCTGGAAAGACCTGTTCCCGCAAGAAGATCAGTTTCCGGTAAAGGCTTGGGGAGCGGCTTGGAATATAAGCGTGCCTGGCGATGATGAAGTGACCATTCTCGCCAACAAAATGAAGGACATTACATGGAAGCAGATTCCGCAAATGATCATGGCGAAGCCGGGAGACTTCGATAAGATGTGGGACAGCTACCAGAAGGAACTGCTCGATGCAGGTGTCGAGAAGATGGAAAAAGGCTTTACGAAGTATGTTCAAGACCGCGTCAAGCTTTGGAGTGAATAGGACTTAAGGAAATGGAATGGATTAGGAGAGAGAACATAGTGAATCAATATAGCAATCCCGTTATTAGCGGGTTTCATCCGGATCCCAGCATCTGCCGGGCAGGAGAAGATTATTATTTGGTGACAAGCTCGTTTGAATATTTTCCGGGCGTTCCCTTATTTCACAGCAAGGATCTCGTCAATTGGGAGCAGATTGGGCATGTTCTAACGCGTACGGAACAATTGGATTTAAGCAAGGCTGGAAGCTCGGGCGGAATTTATGCGCCAACCATACGCTATAACAACGGAACGTTCTTCATGACGACGACCAATGTATCCGGCGGGGGGAACTTCTACGTCTACACAGACGACCCAAGAGGAAGGTGGTCAGATCCTGTCTTTGTAGACCAGCCGGGTATTGACCCCGATTTGTTTTTCGACGAGGATGGCTCCGTCTATTATACAACTTCTCATGATGCCGAAGGGCAAGGCGTCTATCAGAGCAAAATCGATATTAAAACCGGGGAACGCTTGTCCGAGGTAAGCCTGCTGTGGAAGGGAACCGGCGGTCAATATCCGGAAGCCCCGCATGTTTACCGCATTGGCGAATGGTATTATCTCATGATCTCCGAGGGAGGAACGGAGTACGGTCACATGGTCACCGTTGCGAGGAGCAAGAGGCCGGACGGTCCATTCGAAGGATGTCCGCGCAACCCGATCCTAACCCATCGCAGCCAATTGAAAACCATTCATGCAACGGGGCATGCTGATTTTACTCAAGGGCCGGATGGCAGCTGGTGGGCTGTTTTCCTCGGCATTCGCCCAGCCGGTTATCCTAATCATCATTATCTGGGCCGAGAGACCTTCCTGGCCCCCGTTGCTTGGACGGAAGATGCGTGGCCTGTTATTGGAGATAACGGAATGATCGGTGAAATCATGCCTGCGGGAAATCTTCCGTTGCAGCTCAAGACGGAGCCTGCGGCTAGAGATGACTTTGAAGACGCGTCGCTTGCCCCGTGCTGGAATTTCCTGCGCTCGCCGGATCCAAGCAATTGGTCGCTTACCGCGAAGAAAGGCAGCCTGACGTTATACGGCTCCGGGGATACCCTGAATGAAACGGGGGTTCCGTCTTTTGTCGGGCGCAGACAGCAGCATTTTTCATTCCGGGCAAGTACTCACCTAACCTTTGCGCCAAAGCGGGATGGGGAAGAAGCGGGTATTGCCGTGTACATGAACGAACGCTTCCATTACGAGCTTGCAGTCACGCAAATAGCAGGCGCGCGCAAGCTGATTTTCCGCAGAAGGCTCGGCACGCTCTGGAAGGTAGAAAGCGAGATGCCGTGGCCCCATGACACCGTTGTATTAAGCATTCGAGGGGATAGAGCCGATTATGTTTTTGGCTTCGCCAGAAGCGAGGAGGAAGACCCTGTCCGAATGGGTCAAGGGGAGTGCAGAATGCTGGCTACGGAGGTAGCCGGCGGGTTCACCGGTGTATTTATCGCCATGTACGCAACAGGCAATGGGGTACGCTCTATATCGCCGGCTCATTTTGACTGGATGGAGTACCGGGCTGTAGAGTAGATGCGCGGTTCCTTTAAGCCAGATGCTGCAGCCGGCAGGCTGCAGCGAGGATAAATCCTGATTATAAAGATACTAAAAAACCCCGAAAGGGGTTTTTTTCTGTGACAATAATATAACGACGCTCACAGCGCGCTAAACGGTTATAAAATCTCCTAGGGATCCTCGAATAAATAGAGGGAAACGCGACCGCCGAATCAAAATTATTTAGAAGCAGAAATAGAGATATTTTCTAAGTAAGGGGGATAATTACGGTTCGACATAATTTGGAGGAGAGATGATGAATATGAGAAAGCTCGCAATTTCTTTAATGATACTTTTTGTACTGTGCGGATGCTCAAGTAAAACAAATAGTGTTACCGCTAATTTAGAAATAAATAATTCATTGATTCCCATATTCCATACTTCTGCTTATGATGAGAAGACTTTAGATGGGCTGGGTATTAAATTAAGTTCAACAAATATAGCACCTGGAATAAGGGAACTGGAAGTGCGCAAAATCACTGAAGATTTATTGCGGAAAACCGCTGCACAACCCAAAGGTATATATCTTGAATACGGTCTAATAATGGCTAATGTTGGCATAGGCGCAATATCAGCAGAGGCTAAAAATGCAAATCCGGTATTAAAGAATAAAAAATCAATTTTAGATGTACCTGTCTGGGTAATCACATTTAAAGGGCTTCTTCCAGATGACTTTGTGCCAGACCATAGAGGGAAAGAACCGTTGGATATTAGTAGTACCGTAATTGATGCTATTACAGGAGAAGTTTTATTCGGATTCGGAATTGGAAGGATGGAGGAGAAGAAATGAACATTAAGTGTTTTGACCAACTCCGATCATTTGGATATACCGGATTCAGCTAAATAATTCATGATAAAATTAATCCGACAAAGAGATAAGGAGAAGGCTGTGGAAATTTATACTCCAAGTAAAAAATTTGTCCTATTGGGATTTCTATTGATTTGCTTAGCTATATTACCTATAACCGAGCATACAATCGTTGGGGTCATAGCCGGCATTTTATCAATAATCGGTGGTATGGCATTTATACTATTCGGGCTAGGGAAATTATCATACGTAGAGTTAACTAATGATTATTTGATGTATCATACCTATTTTAGAAGGACTAAAAGATGGAGAATTGAAGAGATATCTCTAATTACAAGAACTAAACGATGGGACCGAACAACTATCTATGTATATAAAGGAAATGAAAATATAATACTCTACTCTTATAGTGATCGGTTATTAAATCATCTAAAGTGTATTGCAATAAACGCAAAAGTAACTAATGATTAAGTTACCGATGGATAGTTCAGTAAAGGGGTGAATTGCTTGCATCTTGGTTTAATGATTCTAACCTTAATAATTATTTTACTAATGCTTGTCTATTTATCAGGAATAGTCTTAACTCTCATCAGTCCCACTGTTCTTCAAATTCAACTGCTAGGTATTCAACTAACCGTGTTCGGAGCAGTTATTTTATTAGCTTACAATGAAGCAAGTGGGTATGGACTTACTATTGGCATTGTTGGACTTATTACTGGAATTTTTGGTTCTTTTAGAGATAAGAATACGACACAGAATAACTAAACATACATTGGTGAGTTAGTACCTCCTAAAAAACGAAAGAAACCCGTAGGCAGTTTTATGACTGTCTACGGGTTTTTATTAGGAAACAAATCGCAATTGTTTGGCTATAAAGTAATTAGATAGCATGTATTTTTAAACACTTTTGGAAACATATTGTGTTTATTGTGCGTCTATACACAACAAAATGATTAGGAGGGGTAGAGTGAAACTATATGTGAAAGTTGGATTAGTAGGTACTGCTTGAATAGCATTATTCAGTTCTGAAGTTTACGCAGCTACCGTCGCACCCAGAATCTTTATTAACAGCAACGAAGTTAAGACTACTGCCCAGCCCAAATTGATAAATGGCAGCGTATACGTTCCTATTTGGGCAATCTCGGAAGGGTTAGGAGCAGCAATCGCCTGGGATAACAAAAACAAATCTGTCTATGTGAATTCTGTCCCGTCGTATGATAAAGAGACGGATCGGACATGGTGGGTACCCTATCGCAATATGGTCTTTAAATTTATTATGGCCTATGATGAAAGGGACAGTAAGACATACCATGAATTAACCAGCAGTGATTTTACGACAAACGTATTCTTAGAATTCCCAACTGGCGGGTATACGGACATGACCAGCATCATAGATTACGAGCTCGTCGGTTATCAAGAACTAACGGACAAGAAACAGTTAAAATTTACTGTGCACCGTTCCGTTACCTTAGAAATATCATCGACTATTACTGGCTTGTTTGAGGCAATGAAGAAGAACGATGCGGTAAAATTCGCTGAGTTGGACAGAAAGGGCGTTCTAGCTCCATTTTATAAGCAGCGGGATAAGGTTGACAAAATATTATGGATACAAAACGACCCTGACAATAGAGCCCAAGCCGTAAAAGAGTGGTTACAAATCAACAATTCTAATATGAAATTGATAAAGGTGTTCTACTTAATGAAGGACGGTTCCATAATTGATCCAAACTATGCCATGGTACGGGAGGACGGAAAATGGGTTATCCTCAGAGAGGATTAAATTCAAAAGCTAAAATTACACTAATCATCATTATGTTGGCAGCTGGGTTTTCCGTATTTGGTTTTCTCTATTACCAGGATAAGATGACCCCAAAGCCTGATAACGAACATTGGTTATCAGTCGGATCGATAAGCGAATTGCATATGTCTAAAAAACAAATTGATTTCGTTGATTATAAAGGATCCATGACTTTTCAAGGGGAGTCCGTGGACAAGAGCTTAGAAGCACCCAAAGGGTTCGTTGTTACAAAAGATACGCTTGTTTTCAAAAAGAAAAGCGATGGAAAAAGGGAACTCGCAGCCGTTGATGATTTAACAAATGGGCAGGAAATAGAAGTTTGGACTCATTTTTTGAGCGACCATCTCATCGGCGCTTACGAAATTACAATAATAAACTAAACGGCACGTACATATGTACGTGCCGTTTTTCTTGTTTATCCTTCAATGCGTTTGTTAGCGCAAACAAATTTATTTTTGCCTAACAAAAGATATGTTATGATAACGCTTATACAGCTAATTCAGCCAAAAGGATGTGCTTAATCATGGTCATCAAAGTTACGATGCAGCAAATTGCCGATCATCTCGGCGTTTCAAAGTTCGCGGTATCCAAAGCGCTTTCGGGAAAGCCGGGCGTCAGCGCGGAAACAAGGGACAAAATTGTAAGCGTTGCCACGCAGCTTGGCTATTTTGTCAATAAACAAACGAATACCGCCGCGAAACGGAATAAACCGGCATCACTTATAACCAATACTCGGGATACGGTCATTTTACTCGTACCGAAAGTAAGGTTCCAGACGCGGGATTCTTATTTCTGGGGACGAATTATTGACGGCGTTACGGAGGAGCTCGCCGACCGCGATATAAGCGCCCTGGTCGTAACCGAGAATTTCAAGGACAACTTCTCGAATCTCATTAATCCAAATGGCGTTCTGGGCATCATTGGCGTCGGTTATATTGCTTCCAAAATGCTGCTCGAGATTCGGAATCTCGGCATTCCGTTTGTTCTCGTCGATCACGAGGATCCGCTTATTCCTTCGGATGTTCTATTCATGAATAATATGGAATGCACGAGACGCGTCACCAATTATTTGATTGGCTGCGGCCACAGCAAGCTTCAATTCGTCGGCAACACCCGCTATTCGCGCAGCTTCGTTGACCGCTATATCGGTTACCGTACGATGATGGAGGAGCATGGGCTTGCTCTTAATCAGGAGGAAAGACTTCTTACCTTTGAAGGCGGGAATCGGAGTGAAATCACCGAGGCTCTGGAAGTTATTGTGAAAGAGTTGATTAACGAGCATCGGCTTCCGACCGCCTTTGTCTGCGCGAACGATTCCATAGCCATTTGCATGATGACCGTGCTGGGCAAGCTGTCGGTACAGGTTCCCGGGCAATGCTCCGTTACGGGCTTTGATAACATTGAGGATGCCGCATGGGCAAAGCCAACTCTGAGCACCGTTAATGTCCAGAAGGAAGCAATCGGCCGCCGGGCCGTGGAAATGCTTCTTAGAAGACTGGAGCATCCGGATAGTCTGCAGGAAAAAATATTGCTAGCAGGAGAATTCATCATACGCGAATCAACAGCGCTTCCGGTGGGCAGCTAACCGGGCAGCCGGTTAAAGGAGATGACAATTTGAGTAAATGGAGTTCCCGTTTGCGAATATGGACCGAGTGGCCGTCTACGCGGATGGAAGCGAAGCTGTTAATCGTTTTTGTCCTGCTTATTCTGGTTCCCATAGCTTTGCTTACTTTATTGTCTGCGCAGCGATACACGCAAACGATTGAAAGGAACACGGTATCTTATGCATCGGAGCTCACCGATAAGATGATCGGCAAGCTGGACGATTACACGGTGGATATGAAAAAAATCTCGATAATCCCGTCTTATTTGGACGAGATCCAAGCCGGGTTGAAACAGTCCAACGACTATTACGCGAAGGAGCTTGAAGCAAAAGGGACATTAACGGACAAATCGGCTGCGGATGATACGGTCAGGCTTAAGATTCAGCGCAAGATCGAGAGCAGTATCTATTTCATGAACAATATTAAAGAGGGTACAAGCAATATCTATTTGTTTGACCGTTACGGCAATTCCTATTATGTGATAAAGAGCGGGGGCGTACGATCGAATCTAAGCGACTATTATGGGAACTGGCAGCAAATTGCGGATGAAGCGCATGGCAAGCCTGTCCTGGTCAGCACGCAGGAAGTGACCACGGTTAACCGCAAGCAGTATGTTTTTACGGTTGTCCGCGAAATCATTGATAAATCCTATAACCCTATCGGACTCATCGCCGTTGACGCGAACATATCGGTTATTACGAATATTGTGCGAGATTTGGATGCGACGACGCATGGTACAACACTCATCTTGGATGAGCAGAAGAACGTCATTTATGACAGTGAGCAAAAATACTTGCTGCAAAATCTATCGGATAATGAGCTGCTAAAGCAGGTAACAGGCAAAGAAGGCAGCTTCCATATTGGCGAAAAAGATCATTCGCAGCTGGTCATATACCGCAAATCGGAGGTATCCGGTTGGCTGATGCTGATCTCAATCCCGGAGAAGCAGCTCAAGTCCGAGGCATTGCGAACACGCAATTATACGACGGCGGCTGCCATTTCCACGATGTGTCTGGCGCTTGTCATCTCGCTTGTCACTATTTTCGCGTTAACCAAACCGCTGCGCTCGCTCGTTAAGCTGATGAAGCAGGTTCAGTCCGGGAAGCTGGATGTGATGTTCCCCATCAAGCGGCGTGACGAAGTAGGCATGGTGGGTAACGCGTTTAACCGGATGATGTCACGCATTGTCTCTTTAATTGACGATATTTACCGGATCGAGCAGCGCAAGAAACAAATCGAGCTCGAGAGTCTGCAGCGTCAAATCAATCCTCACTTCATCTATAACACGCTTGAATCGATTCGGATGACCGCCGTCATTAATGATGATCCGGAAGTAGGGCAGATGGTGCAGCTGCTCGGGCAGCAGCTCCGCTATAGCATTCATGCCGGAAGCGAGACCGTACAAGCCAAGCAGGAATGGGAGCACTTAAGAATGTATATGCAGCTTCTAAGCTATCGTTACGGAACCCGTTATTCCTTAGAGCTGCCGGAGGATCCCGCGGTTGGGAAAATCGAAGTGATGAAGCTGCTTTTCCAGCCAATCGTTGAAAATGCCATTAATCATGCGTACGACGAACAAACGGGAGATTTAGTTATTTCAATCGGTTATAGGCAAGCTGGAGGAGATCAATATTTTATCGTCAAAGACGAAGGCAGCGGCATGGATGAGAAAGCGCTGCAACGGCTGCGAAGCATGCTGGATGCGGAGCAAATGCCGGAATGGGAAGGCCGCGGCATCGGTCTGAGAAATGTGAACGAGCGGCTCAAATTACGCTATGGCGCAGCTTACGGCATTACGGTCGACAGCATGCCAGGTGAAGGAACAACGGTGTCCATTAAACTTCCGATTCAATCCAAACAGGGGGGAATGACCTTATGAACATTATCGTAGTCGATGACGAAGAACGAATTAGACTCGGATTGTGCAAGCTGATCGAACAGGCGGGTGATAACTACGTCATTATCGGCTCTTATGGCAGCGGTCAGGAGCTTCTGGACGAAATTGAGCATCTGGAGCCGGATTTAATTATTACGGATATTAAAATGCCGCAAATGACCGGAATTCAGCTTATTTCAAAAGTGGTCGGCATGCGAAGAAAGGTGAAATTCGCCGTCCTGAGCGGCTTTAATGATTTCGAATATGTGCGCGAGGCGCTGCGCTATGCGGTTAAGGATTATTTGCTTAAACCCGTTAATTTAGAAGAACTGAACCGTATGCTTGCAAAGGTGGAGGCGGAAGTAAGGCAGGACAATAACCGCAGACGGCTGGAATCGGAAGATTTGGTCAGTCTGCTGCTGTTTGCTGACGACAGGCAACTGCCTGCTTTATTGAAAGAGGAGGTAAGCAGCGAGCTTGACCGCAGCCGGTTATTTGCTGAACATTATGCCGTATTGCTTATAGGTGCTGAACCGGCGATTACCGATGAGCATCTCAAGAAATGGACTTGCGATTGGCAGCGTGAACGCAAAATCGTAAGGAACGAGAGTCGGCGACAAGCCGTCATTATCGCAATCGGACAGAATGACCATGCGAATACGGTACGGGATCTTGCGGTAACGCTGCTGCAGCGATTGCCTGGCTTTACGAAGGCAAAGATCGGATTTAGCGGTGTATTTAGCGGCAGCAGCCGTCTCGGGCAGGCCTATCGCGAGGCTTCGGCCGCATTTCAACAAGCCTGGTATAATAGTGAGCTTCGCGATTGCTCGGGGGTAAGTAACCAAGCGGCGCATAAGGAAGAACGATATCGGTTGCTCCGCATTATCGATAAGGAGGTTTTGCCAGCCCTTCAGATATGCGACTTTGCTATGGCAAGCCGCGCTTTCGAGAGCTGGCTGACGGAGTGCGCCAAATACCGTTTAAATTGGGATGAGCTGAGGGAAGTATGCTCGGACATGGATGTGCTTATAAACGAGGAAATAAAGCAAAGGCTTGACCGGCAGCTGTCGATTGGCGGCGAGCCGAGCAAGATGATTGCTCCCGAGAGCTTCGAGGATTGGCGGGCCTTTGCCGCTCAGCTGCGCGCGGATATGAACGACCGTTTCCATACGCTTGAGCAGGGGCGTTCCGAGAATAAGGCGGTTGAAACCATTAAAGCCTATCTTCAGAAGCATTATACGGAAGAAATCGAACTGCAGCGTCTGGCTGATCTTGTCTATTTGACGCCAAGCTATCTGAGCAAGCTGTTTAAAACCGAAACAGGCGAGACGATAACCGACTATTTGACTTCGGAGAGAATCGAACAGGCCAAACGTCTGCTTCGCGACGAGCATGGTCTGAAAACCTATATGGTCGGCGAGATGGTAGGTTACGCGGATCCGGCTTATTTTACGAAAGTATTCAAAAAAATGACCGGTAAAACGCCCAAGGAATACCGTGATATTGTTAGGTGATTGTTGTTAGGTGAAAGTTAGCGAAATTGAAGACAATAAAAAATAACGGAGTCCATTAAAATGATAGAGCCTTTCTCCTATAATAGGATGTAAGCGTTAACAACTCAGCCCGCAGTCATCAAACAGAAAGCGAGGGAGCCTATTGTTTAATTTCAGTTATAAAACGCAGCGTTATCTTATTTTATTCGGATTTCTAACGATTCCCGTCCTGCTGTCGCTGACATTTTCTTATTATCCAGCCATCTCCTTGCTCTATTACAGCTTGACCGATTGGAGTGGACTAGGCTGGGATATGAATTTCATCGGCCTCGACAATTACAAGGAAATTTTCACGAAACCGGAAGTGTTCGGCGCGCTGAAGAACAATCTCTATTATTTTATCGGAGGACTTGTCCAGGTTGCGTTATCGCTCTATTTCGCCGTGATCCTAACTGGCAAGCTGCGCGGCCGCAACGGATTCCGGGCGATGTTATTCATCCCTTACGTCCTGCATAGCGTTGCAACCGTAATCATGTTCAAAAACCTGTATCACATGGAGTACGGGTCGCTTAACGTCTTGCTTGGCTCGATCGGATTGGAGTCCTGGCAGCAGAGCTGGCTTGGCAACAAACATCTCGTTAATTACTCGCTTGCTTTTATATCGATGTGGAAGTACATGGGGCTCAACATGGTTATTTTTATCGGTGCGCTTCAATCCATTCCTAGTGATTTGTATGAGGCAGCTTCGATAGACGGGGCAAACGGCAGACAGAAGTTCCGGTTCATTACGTTGCCGAGCATCCGAAAAGTAATGGAGCTGATGCTTATTCTGACCTTGACCGGAGCGCTCGAAGCCTTCGACATTCCTTATGTCATGCTGCTTGGCGCGAACGATACCTCGACCTTCGTCATTAAGACCGTGGACACGGCGTTCAAATACCAGAACTTCGGTCTTGCTTCCGCAATGGCAGTGATACTGCTCATCATGGTGCTTATCTTCATCGTTATTCAACGCAAGCTGCTGTTCAGAGAGGAGAGGTAACGGGATGAAAAGAGAAGAGTCATTCTCCTTTACGATATTCAAATACGTGACGCTGGCCATGGCCTTGTTCGTCGTGTTCTTTCCCTTGTATTCCGTATTTATCGGCGCGTTCAAGACGCAGCGGGAATATTACCAATCCGGGCTCCGAATGCCTGCTAATCTATTTAACTTTGAAAACTTTAGCAAGGTTATCGAAATCGGCAAGCTTGGGCTAGGCTTTAAAAATATTTTAATCATTCTCGTTATTGCGGTTGCCGGCAATGTTTTGTTCGGAACGATGGTAGCTTATGCGGTCGGAAGATTCGATTTCAAGTTGAAAAAACCGATTATGGGGATGTATTTGATTGCACAAGTTATCCCGATGGTAACGACCCAGGTTGCTACGTTCAGCGTTATTAAATCGCTGCATCTGTACAATACGATGGGCGGTCCGATCATTTTGTATTTGGGCGCAGACGTGCTTCAAATCGTTATTTATTTGCAGTTTGTGAATAGCATTCCGAAGGATTTGGACGAAAGCGCGATGATGGAAGGGGCTTCGCTATTCCGAATTTACCGCTCTATTATTTTCCCGCTGCTGGGGCCTGCCACGGCAACGCTTGTTATCCTGAAAACCATTTCGATTTATAACGATTTCTATACCCCGTACTTATACATGCCGAGCCAGAAGCTGAAGGTCGTATCGACAGCCATTTATTCCTTTGTCGGACCAAATGCTGCCCAATTAAACGTGATATCTGCCGGCATTCTTATTATTTTCATACCGACGCTGCTGCTGTTCCTGTTCCTCCAGCGTTATATTTTTGCGGGAGTTACGAATGGCGCGGTTAAGTAGCTGGATGGACTAAGTAGCTGAAGAATGGACTAAATAACTTACAAAAGGAATTCATGAGGGAGTGCATCAATGTTGAAACCATGGAATGAACACGTGAACGGAATGACGTGGGGCTGGACCGGCGTGCGCGGCACTTGGGCAAGTCCCGAAGCTGAGCACTCCATGTCGGAGATGACAAAGCTGAATGTAAACTGGGTGGCGATCGCTCTTGCTGCCAATCAAGAAACACCGCAATCCACCGTTATTCCTTATTGGAATGAACCAACCGTAACGGACAACGAAGTGTTGTGGGCGATCCGAGAGGCGAAGCGGCATGGATTAAAAGTATGCTTGAAGCCGGTCGTTAACTGTGCAAACGGGACTTGGCGGGCTCACATTAATTTCTTCGATGATGAGGTGCCCGGCGAACCGAGCTGGGCGGAGTGGTTCCGTTCTTATCGCACTTTTATTAAGCATTATGCCGCAATTGCGGAAGCGGAAGGCTGCGAAATGCTGTGCATCGGCTGCGAAATGGTACAGACCGACAAACGCGATAAGGAATGGCGTGCTTTAATTGCGGAGGTTCGTGAAATCTACAGCGGGCTTATTACTTATAATTGCGACAAATATCAGGAGGAGCGGGTCACCTGGTGGGATGCCGTCGATATTATTTCCTCCAGCGGCTATTATCCCATTGATCAATGGGAAGCTCAGCTCGATCGGATCGAAGCGGCCGTGAAGTCTTGGGACAAACCGTTCTTCTTCATGGAGGCCGGTTGTCCAAGCCGTGAGGGTTCGGCTGTGAGACCCAATGATTGGTCGCTTCCCGGAGGTCCTTCCGAGCTCGAACAAAAGCGTTATTACGAAGCGATGTTCGAAGCTTGCTCGAAACGCGAATGGATGCAGGGTTATATGCTGTGGGATTGGCCGGCACGATTGTATGAGAGTGAGGAAGCTGCAAACAATGACGATTACTGCATGTATGGCAAAATCGCGGCTGCAGTCATAAGCCAGCATTATGCTGGAACCGTATAGTCCTTTACTGCCTTTCAACCTAACAAAACAAAAATTGTTAGCATAATTAATGACAATAAAAACAAAAAAACTTCATATGAATTTGTTTTTCCAGAAGATATGATGATGATGTAAGCGATACCAAAGTGTGGAACAAAGCAGATGGAAGTTGTTAAATACTAATTGCAGGGGGTAACAACGATGGAAAAAAGATTTGCGGTCTCATTGGTTCTTGCTTTAACGGTAGTCCTCACGGCAGCTTGCGGAGGCAACAATGCAGGTAATAACAATGCGGGAACGGCTACGAATTCCGCCACTAACAATGCTGCAGCTTCTAACGACGCCGGTTCGAAAGATGCTGAAACGACGGATGCTCCAAGCGATCTGAGCGGCACGATTAAAGTACTTACGCAAAGAACGGACTACGTAAACGATGGAACCTTCGACCGGTATGCGGCAAAATTCAAGGAAAAATATCCAAACGCGAAGATCGAATTCGAAGGTCTTACGAACTATGCTACGGACATTCAAGTCCGATTGACGACTGGGGAAGCCGGCGACGTTCTGATGATTCCGGCAGGCCTGGCTACATCGGAGTACAGCAAATATTTCGAACCGCTTCCGGATGAATGGTTCAATAACGTTTATTTCGCGGATAACACGTTGTTTGACGGCAAACGTTACGGTCTCTCGACCGGCGTTAACACGCAAGGTATCGTGTACAACAAGAAAGCATTCGCGGCTGCGGGCATTGATAAAGTGCCAACAACGCTCGATGAGCTTTATGCCGATGCTGAAAAGCTGAAAGCGGCGAAGATCACGCCTCTGTACATGAACTATGGCGCGCAATGGCCGATGGGCAACTGGGGAGATGGCTCCGCTTGGTACGTAAACGGTGACCCGCAATTCGCCACTAAACAAGTATCCGAGGATGCACCGTTCCAATTGGATAACGCTTGGGGCACACTCGCAACGATCGGCCGCACATTCGTTGAAAAAGGTTATGTAGAGAAGGACTTGTACACAAATAACTGGGAAATGTCCAAAGGCGAAGTAGCTAGCGGCAAAGCGGCCATGTATTTCCTTGGCAACTGGGTAATTCCTCAAATTATCGGTGCGGGTGCGGCATCGGAGGATATCGGCTTCTTCCCCCTTCCTTACGATAACAGCGGCAAATATAACGCACCGCTTGGTTCCGACTATTTCGTAGCCGTAAGCAAAGACAGCAAAAACAAAGAGCTGGCAAAAGCATGGGTCGAATTCTTTGTAAAAGAATCCGGTTACGTTGAGGATTCCGGCTTTATGCCAATCGACAAATCGGCGCAATCCTCTATTCCGCAATTGGCAGAGTTCCAAGCGCTGAACCCGACGCTAATCGAAAGCGAAGCAACGGATCCTAAATACAATGAAATCGCGAACAAAGCGCAAATCGGCATCGGTACCGGCGACTACGTTCAAGAGTACATTGTAGCTGATGATCTCAAAACAGCATTCGATAAGCTGAATAAAAAATGGAAAGACGCAAAAACAGCTTTGGGCTACTAAGCTAAAGCTAATCTAATCAAACAGCCTCGCTTCGGGATATGCCGGAGCGGGGTTTTGCATTATTACTAGAAATCGTATGTTTCTCCCGTAACTCTATGAAATGGGCTTCAAGTCAGGCCATTGAAAGAACCAAGCCGTACAAGCCTTCATAAAATGAGATAGCTTCACCATCCATCTATGAGGGGGAAACATGCGATGAGTATCGTTAATTATGTCACGAATAGCGGATTCGAATCGGGGCTGACAGGGTGGGTAACCTCCGGGACAGTAACTCTCAATTCAAGCTACAGCCAGACCGGCTCGAACTCCGCCCAGATTGCAGGAGGGACGGCCGGCTCTTACATCTATAAGCTCGTGAACGTACCTGACAGCAACAGCTTCGAGCTAATGGTCTCGTTGTCGAAGAACGGCTCCGGTCTTGGACCGTCGGTCTTTATTGGCGTCTTTTACTTCACGCCCGGGCTTGTCTATCAGAATACGGGACTTATAGCGACGGTGCCTTCCCGTCTGCCGGACGGCACGGCGAATAACTGGAAAACCGCCTACTTCAATGTGGAGCCTGCCTTCTCGGGAGCGACCGTGGCTCAAATCTTCATTATGAACAGTTTGCTGGCTAGTTCGGTAGACTTGTTCGTCGATGATGTCCAGCTGCTCAACACCGCTTTGGATCTTGGCTGATGCAAGCAAATAAAAAGGGAAGAAACAGGTGCGTCCTGATCTTCCCTTTTCATTTGCCTTGAAGATTTATAATGCAATTATCATTGACGAGTCATTGTAGCTGGAAGGACAACGCAGTAAAATATTGGATAAGCATGATTGGAAAAACGTAGGTTAGCGGTTGGGGGAGAGAGGCTGAGGTGGATACTTCGTTGCTTGTCGCGTTAAGTATTTCATTTGCCATTGTGACGGTGTTTACTCCTGTCTTGATATGGGGGCTGCGCAGCCTGAAGCTGCTTCAGCCTATTCGGGTTGAGCTGCCGGCTGATCATCAGGCCAAACGCGGCACGCCGCTAATGGCTGGACTTATTTTGCTTACCGGCGTGTTTACCTCGGTCTATTTTCATCCCAGTCCGCTTATGCTTTTTCTGGGAGCAACGTTTGTTCTGTTCAGCCTGGTTGGCTTTATGGATGATATGAAGAAGGCGGCCTTTCAGGATCCTTCAGGCATTTCAGGGAAAACAAAGCTAGTATTCCAATTTGCCTTTACGATTCTATTGCTATATATTCTGTTGACTCAATTTCATTTGAGCTCTGATATTCTGCTGCTTCGTAACTTAGCGGTTCATCTGCCGGTGTGGGTATACTTGATACTAATGATGCTGTTTATCGTCGGCTCCGCGAATGCGATTAACTTTACGGATGGGCTCGACGGGCTGCTGATTAACGTCTCGATCCCAACTTATTTTTTCTTCTTTATGATTTCGGACAAAACAGAAATTAAGACCTTCTCGTTAGTTATGATTGGCTGCCTGCTGGGGTTATTCCTATACAATATTTATCCGGCCAAAGCTTTTATGGGCGATACCGGCTCGCTTGCGATTGGCGGTTCGCTTACCTTTCTAGCTGTCATTGAAAAAGTTGAAATTCTTATTCCGATATTATTTTCAGTCTATATAGCGGAACAACTATCGGTCATTCTGCAGGTCTGGTATTACAAGAGAACGAAAAAGAGATTGTTCCGTATGGCTCCGATTCACTACCATTTCAGTTTGAAATATGGCTGGAGCGAAAATAAAATCGTTATTATTTTCGGATTTGTATCTTGGATATCCGCCCTGATCTGCTGGGTTCTATGGAAGTACATGCGATGAACATGCAAAGATAATGGATAAGCACTGACGCCTTAGGGGCTTCAGTACTTATTTTTGTTAGCCAGCAGCTATCTTAATTAAAGACTTCGCTCCAATAATAAACCAACTTGCTTCGCCATAACTTCCGGCGGATGGGGCATTCCGTTTCTGATCCACCACTCAATTACCCCTACATAAGCAGTTCCGGCATACTGCAACATAACATCCTCGCTCAAATCGGTATTTCTGTCGCTTTCCCTGTCAATTTCACCTTTGAAGCCTTCCATAAAAGAGTTCAGCAGCCGGGTTCGGAAAGAGGACGGGGCACCTTTGGCTTCTTTGCTGGCAAGCATCGTGGAGAAAAAAAGATAATTCTCTTCGAAATAGTTGAAATAAGGAACCAGCGCGTCAACCCAATCCATTTCGCATGCCCATTTATCCATTTCTCCCAATTCATTTAAGTGCGTTTCGATGAGTTTATCGAGTAAGTCGTATTTATCCTGATAATGCAGGTAAATCGTTCCGCGATTTAGGTTTGCCCGGTCCGCGATATCCTGAATCGTAATCTCGTCAAAGCTTTTTTCCGACATTAGATCGATAACCGCGTGTTTTAATGATTCCTGCGTTTTAAGAATTCTCCGATCTACTTTGGGCATGAAAATAGTCACCTGGCTTTCGTAAAGATATTTAACATTTTTGTCTTTCGTGTTGATATATCAACATAATCCGAGTTTTTAACCATTGAATGCGATCTTCTAAGTTATATAATAATGAACATGAGTTGATTAAACAATGTGTTTTGTTTATCCAGTTCAATGTTTATTCGAATAGTCTACCGGGAGGTTGAACAATGATTACAGCTCATGCACGCGCAACATTTAGTCAAGAAGGTACTTTCGAACTCACGGCTATCGAACGCAGGGAACTGCAGCCTCGCGATATCCTTATAGAAATCAAGTTTGCCGGAATTTGCCACTCCGATATCCATTCCGCCAGGGGGGAATGGGGGCCTGTACAATATCCTTTTGTTCCGGGTCACGAGATTGCCGGAATTGTCTCTAAGGTTGGTTCGGAAGTAACCAAGTATAACGTTGGCGACCGGGTTGGAGTAGGCTGCATGGTTGATTCCTGCGGGAAGTGCGCAAACTGCCATAAGGGGGAAGAACAGTATTGCCTGGAAGGAATGACCGGTACTTATGGCTCTATTGACCGCTACGGGCAATATACGCAAGGCGGTTATTCCACCCATATCGTCGTAAAGGAAGAGTTCGTGGTTAAAATTCCCGACGCGTTGGCGCTAGACGCGGCCGCCCCGCTTTTGTGCGCCGGCATTACAACGTATTCGCCGCTGCGACATTGGGGAGCCGCTCCAGGCAAAAAGGTTGCCGTTGTGGGACTTGGCGGGCTTGGGCATATGGCCGTTAAGCTCGCTCACGCCATGGGAGCAGAGGTAACGGTATTATCGCAATCCTTGAAGAAGAAAGAAGACGGTCTGCAGCTTGGCGCGGATTATTATTATGCGACAAGCGATCCGGAGACGTTCAAGCAGCTGGCTGGTTCCTTTGATCTTATCGTAAATACGGTAAGCGCTAAGATTGATATTAATGCGTACCTTTCGCTCTTGGCCGTGGACGGTACATTAGTCAACGTTGGTGCTCCATCGGAGCCGCTGCCGGTTCAAGTATTCTCGTTGATTCCTCAGCGCCGTTCATTTGCCGGTTCGTCTATCGGCGGAATTCGCGAAACGCAGGAGATGCTGGACTTTTGCGCTGAACACCGGATTACTCCCGAAATCGAAGTCATTTCAGCCAATCAGATCGATGAAGCTTGGGGGCGCGTATTGGCTTCGGATGTCAGGTATAGATTTGTCATTGACGTCAGCACGATGATGAATCAGTAAGATCTTATTGAACGAATACGAAATGGAGGAATTTTAAAATGACCATCAGAAGAATTGGCTCTCAGCCTTCCGGTAAAGGACCGTTTGATTATTTTACGGGAACGGTGCGTATTGATCCTCTGTTTGAAGCGCCAGACCCTGCACGTGCTGCCGGAGCAAGCGTGACGTTCGAGCCGGGAGCAAGGACCGCGTGGCATACGCATCCGCTTGGCCAGACGTTGATTGTAACCGTGGGCAGCGGACGGATACAACGCTGGGGAGGACCAATTGAGGACATTTTCCCCGGAGACGTAGTCTGGTTCCCGCCGGGAGAGAAGCATTGGCATGGCGCTTCTCCAACGACCGCGATGACTCATATTGCCATACAGGAGCGTCTGGACGGCAAGGCGGTCGAATGGCTGGAGAAAGTAAGCGACGATCAGTATCAAGGCTGATCGGGTGCGACATTATTACATCGTTATACTGGATAACGTCCGCTGCTCCGGAGGCGCCGGAGTTCGCCAATAGATTATTTGAAACGCAAAATAAAGAAGCATGGACGTTTTCCGCTCATGCTTCTTTATTTTTTAGCTTGCGGTACACATTGTGAGATAGGCCGCCGCTGCAAGTTCAATCCGCAGTCAGCTCTAGGCAGGAACCCATAAAGAAAAGCCGGCATAACATGAACTATTGTCAGCAAGAGGGGAGACGGGAAGGAAATTGCATTGGCTTAGTATTTTGGGGATCGGTCTGGCATCTAATTTAGACAATTTGGGAATCGGCTTTTCTTTTGGCACCCGGCGCATAAAAATACCTATTCGTTCTAACCTACTTATTGCCGCCTTATCAACGTTATCCGCTTATATCGCTATAAGATGCGGACATCTCATTGCAACGTATACGTCACCAACCTTTGCGAATGCCGTTGGCGGCAGTATGATTATGGCCATTGGCTTGTGGGCGATAATGAAGTCCCTGATGGCGACAAACAGAAGGAAAGCATCAAATGCTCAAAAATCATATAAGGCGGATCAAGCCGGAGATGTCATCGTAAGTTGGAAAGAAACATGGACGCTTGCAATTGCTCTTTCGTTAAATTGCATTGCCAGCGGATTAGGGGCGGGAGTGACCGGTGTATCGGCTTGGGGTACAACGATTTCGGTAGGAGCGTTCTCGATTATTACCATTGCATTGGGTTCGCGTCTTGGACACGAAATATCCAATACGGTGGTTGGGAAGTATTCCAATGCTATAGGGGGAATAATTTTAATTTGCATTGGTATTTATGAGATGATTATCTAAGCCCGTTGGCCATTATATATCCAATAAGAAAACAGCAGCTTCCGTTATTCCGGAAGTTGCTGTTTTGAATTGGGGCGGTCGGTTTCGTACTCTGCCGTGTTCTTTTTCGCAATTGGCTCATCCTCATTCATCAGGCCATGCATGCCGGATTTAAATTCCCGGACGGTGCGGCCAAGCGCACGCCCAAGTTCGGGAAGCTTTTTGGGGCCGAATAGAAGCAATGCAACAATAATAAGAAGGATAAAGCCGGGCATTCCGATGTCAGCCATCAATGAACCCTCCTAAAAACAATGTAAACGCTATACATAGTATAAACCACAACTTCGCCTAATAGAAAGTGCCGGTATGGACTGGCATGGAAGTTGACAGTGAGAGCGTTGGAACACGGGACTTAACTAAAAATCGTATCAAATATGGATTCGATTTTATCGGCAATATCGAACTGGCCATTGTCAAACTTCCACATAACGATAGCTCCGACCATGGCTGCCGTATAAGCGTCGAAAAGCTTCTTGGCGGATTCAGCGGAATGGATTTCTTGAAGCTCGATAGCTTTATGGATTAAGCTGACGGACTGTTCCTCCGCATGGAGATACGTGTAAAAATGCCGGCCTTCAAGCTCAAATTCGGCCATTAGAATATGGTACATGAAATCATGCCCCACCTGATGAATAATGGCAGCGTAATCCATCGTATGTTTCTTCAAAATCCGTTTAGGAGATGCCAAGCTCATATCAACGGCTATATTTTTTTCGACCTGGGAAGAAAACCAGAATAATAATAAGTCGTTCTTGCTGGAAAAGTGATGGTAAAAGGAACCGCGGGTAACCTTCAGCTGATTGCAAATCATATTAACGCTAACTTGTTCAAAGCCGATTTCCTTGAACATATGAATGGCTAGTTCGCACATATTTTCTTTTGTCGTGATCATTTTTTTTTAACTCCTCAAACGTTTAGTTCATTTGACCAAGGCTAATCTTGGTCATGAACTAAACGTACTTCGTAAGCAGCTCTTAAAGCGGATTATAGCATAAAACGAAAAATAACTTCCTGGTCGGGAAGTTATTTTTTAGTAGGTTTATTAGTCCAGAATCTCCGGATGAGACCACTGCGTAGGAGTCACTTTGCCAACGTGGGAGCCGGCGTCGATCGTAATGGCGGAACCACTGATGTAACGGGCAAGATCGGAGGCCAGGAATAAGGCGACATGAGCCACTTCCTTCGGATCCCCAAGCCTGCCGTTTGGAGAGAGAATCTTCGCGTATTGCTGGATCACTTCTTCGGGTGCGTCTCCCCAGATCGAAGTCCGGATCGTTCCCGGGCAAATGGCGTTGACGGTGATGTTATAAGCGGCATAATCGAGGGCGGCGGTTTTCGTTAATCCTACAACCCCATGCTTGGAAGAAGTATAAATACCCATCGAACTATTGCCCATAATCCCTGCCAGGGAAGCCACATTAATGACAAATCCGCCCGGTGATTTCGACTTCAGGATCGCTTCGATCCCGTATTTCATTCCCATAAATACACCCTTGAGATCAATAGCCGTAATTTTATCGAATTCTTCAATGGAATATTCGTGAATGGGTCTGCTGTCGGCGCTTATGCCCGCATTATTGACGATACCGTCCAATCGTCCGTAAGTCTCAACCGCAAAATCGATTAATCCCCTAACATCCTCTTCTTTGCTGACATCCGCTTTGAAAAAGACCGCATCTCCGCCATTTGACGCAATCTCCCGTACAACTTCCGAGCCCTTGTCCGAATGAATATCGGAGACAACGACCTTCATTCCGTTCTCCGCAAAACAAAGCGCGATAGCTTTGCCGAGACCGTCGGCTGCACCGGTTACAATGGCTATTTTACCGCTTACGCTTGTGAAATCCGTCATGCCAAACACCCCCTCTTATTAAAACATACAGGTGTATGTTTTAATAAGGATATTAGCTTTGCCAGGCAGAACTGTCAAGCATGAGCGTTCCATAGAGGAGGGAATTTTGATTACAGGACGATAAGGACTACAATAATTCATAAAAAAGACCCGGTAAAAACTTAAAAAACACGATTTCATTATCGATTATGCTTAATTTACACTTCCGTGTAATCGGTTACAAACATGGACGAAGGCGGGTTGCATATGGAGCGAAGAGGCTGGCTGCGAAGGGCAGCATTATTGATCCGAAATATGAGATTCCAGAACAAATTAATGGCAGGGTACCTTTTGGCCTGCGTCATTCCTCTGCTTGGAGTAAGTACGCTTATTTTTCATAAATCGGCGGAAGGGCTTGAACAATCCTCACAGGAATTCGCTTCCTTGTATACGTCCCAAATCAGGACGACATTAAACGAATTTATTGATGAGTATGACAAGGTTACGAAGTCGGTGCTGGTCGACAGCGAAGTGATTTCCAAGCTTGGTAAAGAGCGGAACTTATCCATGGACGAGTTAATTATTCAAAGAGTGGCTATTCAAAGATTACTGATGCGCATTACTTTACTCAAGCCGGCTATAGGAACGGCTATATTAATCAGCAAGGAGAACAATGTGTACCAATACACGACAACAACAAGCAGAGTAAACGAAAGGATGCTGTTATCGCGGGACTGGTACAAGCAGCTCCGCAGCTCGGAGGAAACTTTTTTTATTACCGGCTTGCATGACCGTTCCTATTACGAGGATAAAGGCGCGGGTGCGGTAGTGACGGTAGGACGAGTGCTGTTCAGCTCCGACGGAGCGTATGCGGGCATGCTTCTTATTGATCTGGATCCGTTTGCCCTGCTGCAGCTTGACCCTGATTTTATACTAGCCAGGGATAAATACGGGATCAGCGTCATTATCAGCAATCGCGAGCAGGAGATTGTGTACCATTCCGATGCGGCCAGCGGCCGGTTGTCCTGGGAACAGGTGCTTGACTCCGGAGAGAGATATATCCAGGATGACAGCAGCCATGGGAAGATTATTTTAACCGGGACGACTTCGCAGGAGAAGCTGTTTATCAAGACCGAGATTCCTCGCTCAAAGCTGTTGCAGAAAATCAATCAGATTAAAGCGATGACCGTAATCGCTATTTTGATGAGCTGCCTGGTTATTACGCTTATCTCGCTTGGACTCAGTTATACGATTACGAAACCTATCAAGGCGCTCCGCAGAAGGATGAAGCAGGCGGAGACCGGCCAGTATTTGCCCATCGAACAAGTACAGTCGAGCGATGAGATCGGAAGTCTCGTCCGCAGCTACAACAACATGATTACGACAATCGGAACCTTAATCGAAGATGTGTATATGGCCGAGATCAAGCGGCGTCAAGCCAAGCTTATCGCGCTTCAGAACCAGATTAATCCCCACATGCTGTACAATACGCTGGAATCCATCCGCATGAAGGCTCTGATGAAGGACGACGAGGAAACAGCGGGAATGATCAAGATTTTGGCGCGCATGTTTCGCTTAACGTTGGGGAAAGAAGGCAAGTACCATTCGGTGCGTCATGAATTGGAGTATACGGCCAATTACTTGCAGCTTCAGAATATCCGCTTTGACGATTCTTTCCATTTGCATATAAAGGTCCCGGATGAAATGCTGTCATGCAGCATTATTCCCCTTGTATTCCAACCTATTGTGGAAAATAGCATCAACCATGGATTCGAGGATTACAGCCGGCCATTAAATATCGAGATTGAGGGCATTTGGACGGAAGAAGGGGAGATCCTGATCCGGATAACGGATGATGGGGCAGGAATTTCCTCATGGAAGCATAAGGAGCTGCTCCAAATGCTTGAGGAAGCAGGAGCGGGCAAGCCTAGGCTTGCAGACGCCGAGCTGCCCGAGAATGAAGGCTTAGGCCTGAAAAATATTGCCGAACGCATTAAGCTCCATTACGGCGAGCGGTATTCCCTGACGATTCGTCCGGGCCAGGACCGAGGAACCATTGTGGAAATTTTAATCCCCCGGCTTTAAGTGAATGCTGGATGCGAAGAGACAAGGAGCGGTGTTGGATATGAGGTTGATCTTGGTGGATGACGAAAAAGGCATTGTGGACGGTCTCAAAAAAATGATAAGCCGTTATATCCCGGAATGCGAAGTTGTTGGTACGGCCCACAACGGCGCGGACGGGATCAAGCTTGTTCAGAAAATAAAACCGGATATTGTCATTACGGATATTCGGATGCCTCAGACAGACGGTCTCGATATGATCCATATGGTGCAGGAGGCTGGCGTCCATACAAAGTTCATTCTGCTTAGCGGCTACGCCGACTTCGAATATGCCCGGAGAGGGATGCAGCTTGGCGTGCAATTCTATATCAATAAGCCGGTCGAGGAAGAGGAATTGCGGGACTGTCTGTATAGCGTGATGAAGGCGATTCAAGAGGAAAGGGTGAAGCGCCGGGAAGTCGATGATTTAAGGCAAGAGGTGCACAGCCTTATGCAAGAGAATGCCTTGCGCGATCTGCTGGATATCGGCAGCGAGAACGAGGAAGTAATTGAAGAGCTGCTTCAAATAGCGCGGATTCCGTCGGCAGGCACCTGGTTTGGCTGCATGCTGCTTGAATTTTATGGTTCCGCGGATACCTTGAAGGATTCCGTTATTCAGCAGGTGCTTCTTCAGATTGACCAGATTCTCGGCAAATACCGGGGAGTTTACCGTTTTCGCTATTCAAGCACCCAGATTGCGGTCATTGTGTCTCAAAGCCGCTCGATCGGTTATGCGGACCTGGTAAGCTCGGTGCATCGGTTGAAGGAGCAGGTCTATCAGCATTACGAGCTGTCAATGACGGTTGGAATCGGCACGGTTCAAAAGGGGGCAGCCGGGATCAGCTTGTCATTCGAGCAAGCCCGCCATGCGCTTAGCTATAAGGTAATCAAGGGCGCAAACGCAGTAATCGCCTTTCCTGAACTTGATCATCTGACAGGGCGGAGCGAGCCGGTTCCCGAGGAGATGATTACGAAGCTGGAAGCAGCGCTCGAAAACCTCGACGAGAAGGAAGGCATAAGCCTCATACGCGACATTTTCCGGACGATGGAAGCCAGAGCAGGCATAAGCCCGGCGGATCTTCAACTGCAGTGCTTGAACATTCTTTTATCCAGCGTCCGTAAAATGTCGTTCCAGCAGCTGCAGCAAAATGATTTCCTGGGCCGCCATATTCTGTCGCTGGAGGAGATGTCCAGGTTTCGGACGCTTGAAAGCCTGAAGGAGTGGATGGCTGAGGTCATTCGGAAAATTATCGTATTCAAGCAAGAGCATAACATCCCGAAGAAAAAGGATATTATCGCGGAGGTTAAGGAATACGTCGCCGAGCATTACAGCGAACCGATTACGCTTGCGGATTTGTCCGCGCGTTTCTTCATCAGTCCTTATTACTTAAGCCAGTATTTCAAGCAAAAGACGGGGGATACCTACGTTAACTTTTTGACCCAAATACGGATAAACAAAGCGAAGGAGCTGCTTGAGCGAACCGACTTGAAGGTGTATGAGATTTGCCAAATGGTGGGCTATTCGGATACGCAGCATTTTGCGAGAATGTTTGAGAAATTAATGGGTTACAAACCTAGAGATTACCGGAAACAACTGCCCAAGACGTAATTAATTCGAAAACCTTCACATGAGCCGGTTCGCCTTTTTTACTTAAAAATGGCCTTGTTTATCCTTAAAAAAGCCCGATTGAGAGGGCTTACCCCTGACTGTATAGTTACGATGTAAGCGAATTCAACATCTAAGATACAGGGGGGAACCTATTGAAAGCAATTGCATTTCATCGAATGAAGGTCTACTGGCCGCTATATGCCATGGCGATTCCGGGAATTATTTTTCTTGTCGTATTTAAATACATTCCGCTGGCCGGCGCCGTAATCGCCTTCAAGGATTACTCGGTGTTTAAAGGGTTTATCGACAGTCCGTGGGTGGGCTTCAAGCACTTTGAGACGCTGCTGCATCATCCGGACTTTGCCCGGGTGTTCGGGAATACGTTAATGCTCGGATTACTCAAGCTTGTATTGGTCTTTCCGATACCCGTTCTGCTGGCGCTGATGATTAACGAGATTCGCAAATCGGCGCTGAAGAAAGGCATTCAGACCGCGCTTTATATCCCGCATTTCTTGTCTTGGGTAATCGTAGCCGGCATCGTGTTTGATTTCTTCTCGTTAAGCGGGTTGTTTAACATCGTCCTTGGCTGGTTTGGCCATGAGCCGGTGCTGGCGATGCAGGAGAGCGATTACTTCCGTCCCGTGTATGTCATTTCCTCCATATGGAGGGATGCCGGTTGGGGAACCGTCGTGTATATGGCGGCGATCAGCGCCATTGACCCTCAGCTGTACGAATCGGCCATGATCGACGGAGCGTCCAAGCTCAGGCAAATGCGCCACATTACGTTCCCTCTGCTGCTTCCTACCGTATTAGTGCTGTTCCTGCTCGAGATCGGCAATTTCCTGGATCTGGGCTTCGACCAGGTATTCAACCTCATTACGCCGATGACCTATAGCGTAGGGGACATCCTCGATACTTACGTATTCCGGACAGGCATTCAGCAGGCACAGTATAGTTTTGCGACGGCGGTTGGCTTATTCCAGTCCGTTATCGGATTTATCCTGGTCTATATCTTTAACAGGCTGTCGAAGAAAGTTTCGGATGGGGGGCTCTGGTAGACATGTTCGAATCGCGAAGCGAGAAGGTTTTTGTTTCCGGCATTACGATCATTCTTATCCTCATGTCCGCCATAGCGATCATACCGCTCCTGTCCGTCATCTCTACTTCGCTTAGTTCCAAAAGCGCAGTGGACATGAACCTGGTAACCTTATGGCCGAAGCAATTTACCTTCGACTCCTGGGCGTATATTATCGACCGTCCCGATTTGTGGAGATCCTTCTTCCTGACCTTGGTCACGACAGTAATCGGAACGGCGTTGGCTCTTCTGATGACCGCTCTGCTTGCCTACCCGCTGTCAAAGACAAAGTCGGAGTTCCGCTGGGGCGGCGTGGTTATGATCGGCGTAGTCATCGCCATGATATTTAAAGCGCCAATCGTACCCTATTTCCTGACCGTCCGGGGCATTGGACTTTATAACAATCCATTGGTTCTCATCGTACCGCATATTCTGAATCCCTTTAATCTCATCATCATGCGGACGTTCTTTAAACAATTTTCCAAGGAGCTGGAGGAAGCCGCATTCCTTGAAGGCTGCGGATATTTCCGGATGCTGTTCCAGCTGGTGCTCCCTCTGTCCAAGGCCGTACTTGCAACGCTTGCGTTATTCTATGGGGTACTGCTCTGGAATCAGTTCCAGCATCCGCTCTTCTTCCTTCAAAATCCGGACTGGTTCCCGCTGCAAATCAAGATCCGCCAGTTCATTACGGATGACAGCGTGATTATGGCAGGTTCCGCGTCAACAGCGGATCTGAACTATAATAGCCGGACCTTGCGGGCCGCAACCGTCATCTTTGCGATTATCCCGATTATTCTGGTCTATCCTTTCCTGCAAAAGTATTTCGTCAAAGGGGCCATGATTGGCTCCGTAAAAGGGTAAAGTTCTTATCCGGTTTATTGGCAGCCAGCCTTAAACATATCCATCATACACATAAGGGGGAAACGAAATGAAAGCTAGGAAAATGGGATTATTATTAGCTGCAGGCGTCCTTGCCATTACGGCCGTAACGGGCTGCAGCGGAAACGCAAAGAACTCGTCCGAGAATGCCGGCAAGAATCAAACGGAAAGCGCGGACGGTACGGTCGATATTGAGGTATGGGGTACCAATATCGGGTATAAGCCGGTTACGAAGGGCAGCAAGCTGTATGAATTTTATAAAGAAAAGCTTGGGGTTGGCGTCATTAACCCGTATGTGGAATGGAACGGAGGCACGAACTACCTCAACCAGCTGAACCTGAAAATCGCAGCTAACGAAATGCCGGATTTATTCATACCCCAACAGGGCATAGAAGATAATTTGGCGAAAAACGGCGCGATTGCGGATTTGACGGATTTGCTGCCTAAATATGCGCCAAACGTTTGGTCAGCCATTCCGGAGGATATCTGGAATGTCGTAAAAGCAAACGATCCGACCGGTCAAGGCCGAATTTATTATATTCCAAACATTGTGGAATATGGACGTTACGCGAGTATGATCCGCCAGGATTGGCTGGATAAGCTAGGCTTGTCGATGCCTAAGACGCAAGATGAATACGTGAAGGTGCTTGAAGCATTCCGCGACAAGGATCCGAACGGCAACGGCCAAAAGGATGAAATTCCAACCGGCGGCCGGGAACAAGCCCGCTGGATGGATCATCTGTTTGCCATGTACGGGGTAGCGATGTTTGAAGGTTATCCGGACTGGGATATTTACGATGGTCAGCTTACTTACTCCGCGGTAACGCCAAATATGAAAGCTTCCCTGGAGTTTATAGCCATGCTGTACAAAGAAGGCCTGATCGATAAGGAATCGCTGCTTAACACGAAGGATAAGTGGGAAGGCAAGATTCAATCGGACAGGGTAGGGAACTATTTCCATTGGGTCGAACAAGGAAATCTTGTGTTCGAGAATCTGTATAAGAGCACGGGCGTAAAAGCGCAATATTCCGTTCTCCCACTGCCCGAGGTCCCGGGATATAAGGGCTTCTACACGATGAAGAAGATCGCGAATCCGCAATGGCTCGTTAAGAACAACAAGGACCAAGATAAGCTTATGGCAACTTTGAAGCTGCTGAACAACATATACGACAAGAAAAACTGGAAAGACCTGTACCTAGGCGTAGAAGGCATGCACTACGAAATGAAGGATGGCAAAGCCATCAAGCTGCCGGATGACAAGAGCACGCAAGAAAATCAAATTCTTAATCCGGTGAATAACGTATCGACATTAGACATGACCATTGATCTCTTTAACAGCACGGCATCCGAAGAGAATAAGTGGGAGATTGATCAAGTTACCCGCAACATGCAGGAAGCTCAGAAGTATGCCAAAGCGATTGCCGGCGCCGGACTGCCCGCAAGCATTTATGACGGCTTCCCGGATATCAACAACCGCACGTTGTATGCGGAGTATGCAACCAAAATTATTATCGGCGAGTATCCGATCAGCAAGTTTGACGAGTTTGTTGAGAAGTGGAACAAATCCGGCGGTGAAGAAGTAACGATGCGCGCAAGAGAATGGTACGAGAAAGTAAATAAATAATCTCTATGGATATCCGCCCGTATCGACCCGTACCCGAGTCCAAGACGGGCGGATTTTTTTATAGAGCTCACACAGGAGGCAATCATGAGGAATCGTCTTAAGGAAGTGCTTGAAGGCCAGGAACAAAATTATATTCTTCCGTTTCTCTGGCAGCATGGGGAAGAGGAGCACAGGATTCGGGAGGAGATGGCTCGCGTGCATGAAGCGGGAATCGGCGCCGTCTGTGTTGAAGCCCGGCCGCATCCGGATTTTCTCGGTCCGAAGTGGTGGGCGGATATGGATGTCATTATGGATGAGGCAAGGCAGCGCGGCATGAAGGTATGGCTGCTGGATGACGATCATTTCCCGACGGGGCATGCGGCAGGCAAGGTCAAGCAGGCTCCGGAAGAGCTGCATCGCAAGTTCCTGGCCGAACGTTATATCGATACGGTTGGTCCGGCGAAAGGCACTTCCCTCTTGCTGGACACGCTTCTGACGAATGGACTTCGGCCGACTTTTTCCACTCTAGAGTATGCCAAGGGCAAAAATAAGCTCGTTTCGGTTACGGCGGTACGCCGGGATTTTTCCGATGGCTCATTGCTTAGCGAGTGTATAGATCTTACCGAACTTATCACGGACGGCATCCTGTATTGGGATATCCCGGAAGGGTATTGGCGGATATTCGTTATTTCGGAGAGCAAGGATGGGGGAAGCGCCGCACAAGAAGATTACTTGAATCCACTGGTTCGGGATTCCGTCCGCATTCTGATCGATACGGTGTATGAAGCCGTCTATGAACGCTACAAAGCGGATTTCGGCAGCGCCTTTGCAGGATTCTTTTCCGATGAACCCGGATTCTATAACGATAAAAAGACCTTTGATTTCCAATCGAGGCCGGGTAAAAAAGGAGTGCCGCTTCCTTGGAGCAGCGAGATGCCTGATTTGCTGGAACAGGCACTTGGGGGAGAGTACCGCAAGCGGCTTTATCTTTTCTGGCAGGAGGATGCGGATGCGCAATTTCATGCTGTTCGCTACGCGTATATGAATATCGTCAGCAAGCTTTATGCGGATAATTTCTGCAGCCAGATCGGGGATTGGTGCAGAGCCCGGGGAGTCGAATATATCGGGCATGTCCTTGAGGATAACAATGTTCATGCCAGACTTGGACCAGGTCCGGGGCATTTCTTCCGTTCGCTCTGGGGGCAGGACATGTCGGGGCTTGATGTCGTGTTGTGGCAGATTGTTCCCGGCTTTGACCAATTGAGCTTCCGCAATACATCGGGGGAAACGGACAGCGAGTTCTTTCATTACGGCTTAGCTAAGCTAGGCGTATCGCTCGCTCATATGGATCCGAAAAAACAAGGCAGAACCATGTGCGAAGTGTACGGTGCCTATGGCTGGACGGAAGGTCTGAAGCTGATGAAGTGGCTGACCGACCACATGCTGGTCCGCGGCGTGAACTACTTTGTGCCTCACGCGTTTACGCAAAAAGCGTTCCCGGAACCGGATTGCCCGCCGCATATGTATGCTGACGGGAAAAATCCGCAATACCGCTACTATAAGCATTTGAATCACTACATGAACCGCATGAGCCACCTCATCTCAGGTGGAAGGCATGTGGCAACCGCCGCCATTATGTATCATGCCGAAGCAGAATGGTCCGGGAAGGCGATGTATTTCCATAAACCGGCGAAAGCATTAATGCAGCATCAGATCGACTGCGATATTCTCCCTGTCGATGTTCTACTGGAATCAGCCAGCATAATGGATAATAGGCTTGTTGTTCATCAAGAAGATTATAGATGCCTGATCGTGCCTTACGCGGAGGCGCTTCCGGCGAAGATGATTCGAAGCTTAGTGCAATTTGCGGAGCAAGGTCTGGAGATTTTCTTTGTGGGAGAGCTGCCTTCACGAGCAAGCGAGGGACTGGATGCTGCCGATAATTTATGGACACTCGCCCATCATCCGAAGGTGAAGCGGGTTGCTTTAGACAATCTGGCTCAGGAGCTTACGGCAAACGGTTATTATGAGGTTAAGGCTGATCAATACCAGCCGTATCTGAGGAACTATCATTATCAGCATGATGGCTTGGATGTAATTATGTTTTTTAATGAACACCCGTATCAAACGATTGATACGAAGCTTGATTTGCCCGATTCGATTCAAGGTGAGGTTTATGCTTACGATGCTTATCTGAATCGCTTGCGCAGAATAAAGGCAGTCAGTGAAGACGATGCAAATACAGTGCAGTTGGTCCTTTCTCCGTACGAATCGGTTGTTCTGCTCCACGGTAAGGATCTTGACCCATGTACCGCACTGCCATCGTATACGGTTGGATCAGGACTCGAATTGACTGGAGGATGGAGAGTGTCTACCGCTGAAGCCGAGCAGTACCCTGCCTTCAAGGAATGGGGTGGGCTCGCGGAATTATCGAATATGAGCAGGCCGGATTATTTGCCGCGGTTTAGCGGTACTTTCCGGTATGAAACGGAATTTGAATGGAGCGAAGCATCGGAACAGGCTATCCTCGAATTGGGAGAGGTATACGAAACGGCGGAGGTTTGGATAAACGGCAAGCAGGCGGGCGTCCGCATCTGTCCTCCTTACCGCCTCGAGATCAGCGGCCTGCTGAAGAAGGGCGTCAATAAGCTTGTCATTGAAGTAACGAATACGCTTGCGAAGGATCAACGCGACTTCTTGTCGTCCTTTGCGCAGCAGGAACCAAGCGGACTTATCGGACCGGTTACGGTTAAGGGACTTACAGTTCAATAGCTTTGAAAGAATGAAGAGGTGCTGAAAGAAACAGCATCTCTTTTTTGTAGCGTCAATGGTTAAAAAATGTCGTCAAAACGTTAGTGTTGAGTCGTTAATTTGTTAGTTGTCCTATTGTTGAAGCTATAGAATGAGGGGGTAGCTATAACCGAAGTTAAGGGGGATAAAGCATGGCATTACTATTTCCGGATCGTTTTTTATGGGGAGCATCAACGGCAGCGCATCAGGTAGAAGGCAATAATACCAATTCCGACTTCTGGCTGATGGAAAATTTGGAAGGTTCGTTGTTCAAGGAACCATCGGGCAGCGCTGTTGACCACTATAACCGTTATAGGGAAGATATTGCAACGATTGCCCGGTTGGGCCTCAATTCCTATCGCTTCTCCATCGAATGGGCTCGGATCGAGCCGGAGGAGGGACGGTTCGAAGCGGCCGAAATTGAACATTATCGGAATGTACTGCTTGCGTGCAAAGAAAATAACATTACTCCGGTCGTGACCTTGCATCACTTCAGCTCGCCGCAATGGCTTATCCGTAAGGGAGGCTGGGAGTCGGCTCAAACTCCTGCCCGGTTTGCCCGTTATTGCAAACATGTCATGAGCGAGCTGGGCGGCTTGATTCCGTATGTTTGTACAATTAATGAAGCGAACATTTCCATCGGAATCAAAAAAATTATGAAGCGTATGGAAGCCCAATCGAAGACTCCGGGAGCACAGGTCGGCTTGAATACGGGAGACAGTATGTCTCAAATGCAAAAATATTTTGCGGAACTGAGTAAGGCATTTGGCGTGCCTCCAACCGAGGTTCACTCTTTCCTGGCTCCCCGTTCCGAGCAAGGTCTAGCAACGATTTTTCAAGCGCATATGGAAGCGAAAGGCGCAATCCGCCAGATTAGTCCGCAAACTCAAGTCGGAGTGACACTGTCGCTTTACGACATACAAAGTAAGCCCGGCGGAGAAGAGCAGGCGGCACATGCCTGGAAGGAAGAGTTTCTTCAATTCCTACCCTATCTGCAAGACGATGACTTTTTCGGGTTGCAAAACTATACGCGTGCCGTTTATGGACCTGAAGGAATTCTTCCTGTCCCGGAAGGCGCGGAGATCACGCAAATGGGGAACGAATATTACCCGGAGGGGTTGGAAGCGGTTGTCCGCTATGTCAGCAAACAGCTAAATATTCCAATCATCATCACGGAGAACGGGATAGCTACGGATGACGATACGCGCCGTGTTGCTTTTATTGATCGGGCCTTGAAGGGGGTACATGCTTGCATTGCGGACGGCATTCAGGTTCTGGGCTATATGCATTGGTCGCTGATGGATAACTTTGAATGGCAGCTCGGGTTCGCCAAGCGGTTTGGTCTCATTGAAGTGGACCGTACCACCCAAGAGCGGACGGTAAAGCCAAGCGGTATTCACCTAGGGAATATTGCGAAGTTAAACGCGTTGTAAATGGGACCGAAATCGCGGCCGACGGCGGCTGGACGGGTTATTGAGGCAAGTGTAAGGCTGAACGGGCATATGCTCGCTCAGCCTTTTTTCACGGCGCAGTTGCTTACGCTTGTATCAACGAAAAGTCGATAAAACGTCAGGATGATGTCGTCAGATTGTTAGTGGGATGAAACCGCATCCGCTAAGATCATAGCAAGACCTATATATAAGTCTATTACAGAAAGGAAGGAATAATTAGATGGAAAAAGCGCTGTCGGCGAATGTACCTCAGACGGATATTCCGTACAAGAAAAAAAAGAATAAATATCGCAAATACTCACCTCTCCTGATCATGATGGTGCCTGGACTTCTCTATCTGCTGTTCAACAATTATCTGCCGATGCTGGGGATCGCAATCGCCTTCAAAAAAATCAATTTCGCTAAAGGGCTGCTTGGAAGCGATTGGGTCGCCTTTGATAATTTCACTTACCTTTTCAAGACGTCCGACGCTTTTATCATTACACGAAATACGATACTCTATAATCTTTTATTTATCGTTGTTGGAACGTTCCTATCATTTGCCTGTGCCATCCTGCTAAACGAGATCAAGAACAAAGTATTGTTGAAGTTTTACCAAAGCATCATCACGCTGCCGCATCTCATTTCCATGGTCATTGTAAGCTATCTGGTCTATGCGTTCATGAGTGCGGACACAGGATTTATGAATCATACGGTACTCCCCTGGTTTGGAATCAAGGATGGTATTTCGTGGTATACCGAAGAGAAATATTGGCCTTGGATATTAAGCTTGGTTCATTTCTGGAAAAGCGTCGGTTACTCCAGCATCGTGTTCTTTGCAGCTCTGCTTGGCATTGACGAGGAATATTATGAAGCTGCGAGACTCGACGGCGCAAGCCGGCTCAAGCAGATCCGCCACATTACTTTGCCGATTCTGACACCGGTCATCATTATGCTGACACTGCTGAGCGTGGGACGCATCTTCTACTCGGATTTCGGCTTGTTCTATCAGGTTCCCATGAATTCCGGAGCATTATTTAACACGACGGCTACGATTGATACTTATGTATTCAAAGGGTTGATGGGCACCGGCGATCTTGGCATGTCCGCAGCGGCAGGCGTCTATCAATCGGTTGTTGGTTTCTTGCTCGTCATACTTGCAAATTATATCGTGCGGCTGTACAGCAAAGACAGCGCACTGTTCTAAGCGTGTGCTTACCATATTTTTTTTAGCTTAAGCTTACGAAGCAGAATGGCTTCGCAATTCTTTTAGCTTAAGCTTACGATGCAAGAATCATCACGATCAGCCTGAACATGGCTGTTTGTGTGATAATTCTTTTTAGGAGGCAGATATCCTTGAAAAACGATAGCAGAGGCTTAACTTTGTTCAGCCATATCATGATGTTCTTGTTCGCAGTCGTTTGCATACTCCCGTTCATTCTGCTCATTTCCGCTTCGCTGACGAATCAGAACGACATCATAGCACACGGCTATTCCTTTATCCCCCATACGTTCAGCACCGCAGCGTACGAGTATTTGTACGAAAGAGGAACGGAAATTGCCCGTGCTTACGGGGTAACGATTTTCGTTACGGTAGTTGGCACGGCGCTTGGTGTAGCGATAACTACGCTGCTGGCTTATCCGTTGTCCAGAAGCGTCACCCCTCACCGTAATCTTATTATGTTTATCGTCTTCTTCACGATGCTGTTTCAAGGCGGGTTAGTGCCTTCCTACTTGGTATATACCCAAATCTTTGATGTTAAAAATACGATCTGGGCCTTAATCTTCCCCGGGCTTTTGATGAACGGCTTTTACGTGATGCTGATGCGGACCTTCTTCCAAACAACGATACCGGGCGCATTGATTGAATCCGCGCAAATAGACGGAGCGGGGGAATACAGAACCTTATGGTCTATCGTGCTTCCTTTATCTGCTCCCATCCTTGCGACGATTGGCTTGTTTGAATGCATCATGTACTGGAATGATTGGCAGCTCGGGATGATTTATATAACCAATCCCAAACTGTTCAGCATTCAGAACCTGCTTAACCGAATCATGCAGGATATCGATTTCATCAACACAAATTTATCAAGCAATGCAAGTGATGTCATGCAGCAAATGCCTACGGATGCCGTAAAAATGGCTATTGCGGTAATAGGAGTGCTGCCGATCCTCGTCGCTTATCCGTTTTTTCAGAAATACTTTATTAAAGGCATCATGATCGGTGCTGTTAAAGGATAAGGGATTAACGCTTCCGTACGAACGATCGCCGCAACTGAAACATCTGGTTGTGGCGTTTTTGCTAGGTATGCGTTTATGATAGATGCAAGACTTATTACCTATCCCCAGAAGGAGCCTGGAACGACATGAAAACCCTACTATTGTACTGGCAGCGAACCTCTTTGCGATTCAAGCTGATCGCCAGCGTACTTATAATGACGATACCGCTTGTAGGGATGCTCTTATACAACAATTATTATGCAATTCATGTCGTCCGAGGTCAGGTTGCAGATTCCTATAAGAACATGTTAAAGCTCTACAAGAATCAGCTTGATTCCAGCCTGAACGATATCGACTCGTATATGAGCACGGTCGCTTCCGGCTATGATTTGTTATCGCTTAGCCAGGCTGCAACGGATGGAGATTATTACACCGCCAAGATTTATTTGTTCAACAAATTGAGCCAGGATATTAATTTGTTTGATCCGATTGGTTCTTTTTTTATATATACGGAGCATAGGCAAGATTTCCTGAACATCTCGAAGGATGACCCTTATGCCATTCAGGAACATGACAGGATCGAAAAGTATGTGATCGACTTCATTCATTCGGGCAAATATCCGACGGGAGCTACCTCTAAAGTATGGAAGTCTGTCCGGATCGATCAGGATAATTACCTCATCGATATTGTACATGCGGGTGATTCCTATCTTGGAGCATGGGTGAAAACCGACGAAATATTAACGCCTCTGGATTCTCTTCAAATCGGAGAAGGGGGAGAAGCGTTATTGGCCAATATGCAAAACGAACCTATTTCCAATTCCACTCTAGTAAATAAATATGGGATTGAGCTGAGGCAAGATGTACACGAATACTATATCTCGGGTACGAAAAAGAAATTTCTCGTTATCGGCGCCCCGTCCAGTCGCGGTGATTTCAATATGGTTGCGCTTGTACCCGATCATGATATATTAGCTAAGCTTCCTTATCTTCAATATATTATTTGGTTCATTACGGTAGCCGCATTTCTATTTGTTCCTATCGGGCTTTATTCCATGAGGCGGTCGATTCTGCTGCCTTTATATCGGTTGCTGCGCACCATGAAGAAGGTCCGGGACGGCGACTGGAGCAGCAGGGTAGAGCTGAGTCATACTTCCGGGGAATTTCAAATCATTGGCGGTGCGTTTAACGCCATGATGTCCGAGGTGGAACGGCTTCGCGTCAATGTTTACGAGGAACAGCTGAACAAGCAGAAGGAAGAGCTGCAGCGGCTTCAGCTCCAGGTCAACCCTCATTTTTTCCTGAATACGCTTAATATCGTTTATAATCTCGCAAAGGTCAAAAATTATGATTTAATCTTGGAAATGACGATGTCGTTAATCGAGTACTTCCGTTACATGTTCCGAAGCAACACCTCTTTCGTACCGCTCCGGGACGAGCTTGATCATACCCGGAATTATTTGAAGATTCAAAGTCTGAGATTTCCGGAAAAACTGAAATGGGATATCCGTTCGCCGGAATATTTATCGGATGTCCCGATCCCGCCGCTGGTCATTCAATCTTTTGTTGAGAATGCCATTAAGCATGCGGTTACTCTAGATGAGCTGCTCTCTATTGCGGTTAGTATTGAATTTATGGCAGAGGAGCAGGGCTCCCGGATGAAGATAAGCATTAATGACTCGGGTCGAGGATTTCATCCTGATCTGCTTGCAGAGCTTCAGGCTGGCAGAAGCATTGCAAATGAGCGGGGCGAGCGTACCGGAATCTGGAACGTAGAGCGGCGAATAAGGCTTCTGTACGGTGAAACCGCGTCTGTCAGATATGATAACGCCAAGGACACTGGAGGAGCGACAATCGAAATGATTTTGCCTACCAATCCGGGAATGGAGGAATCGATATGAATTACCATCTGCTTATTGTAGACGACGAAGTTCTCGCCATCGAAGGGGTGAAGGCTGATCTCGATCTCCATCACTTGGGCATTTCAAAATTGCTGACAGCGCTCAATATCAGACAAGCCAAAGACTTGTTTGGAAGGGAGAAGATCGATATTTTACTGTGTGATATCGAAATGCCCCAAGGAAGTGGCTTTGACTTGCTGTCTTGGGTGCGGGAGCATTGTCCGAATACGGCGACGATTTTCTTCACGAGTCATGCCAATTTCAAATATGCCAAAGAAGCGTTGCATCTAGGGAGTCTGGACTACCTGCTTAAGCCTGTTCGCAAGGCTGACTTGGAGAATGCCATTCGCAAGGCACAAGCGGTAATTGACCGCAGCAGCGAATTTAATCGCAACAGCCAGTCCCATCAATTATGGCTGAAGCATCATGCCTTTATCATCGAACGGTTCTGGGTGGACCTTATTAATCATTCCACGCCAAGCAAACCGGCTGCAATTCGGGAGCTAGTAGAGCATCACCATATTCCGATTAGCGATGAATCCGTGTTTCTTCCCATTCTTATTTCCATTAAAAGATGGAAAAAAGGACTTGACCGCAGGGATGAGAAGATTCTGGAATATGCCCTAAAAAAATCCGCTGAAGAAATGCTTATCGGCGACAACTCAAACGGAATATGCTTTCTGCTTGACCGGGGGATTCTTCTAATCATATTGGTCGCAAATCGGGGAACCAGCTGGGATTACGAACATCTGATCAGAGCTTGCAGGCAATATATGGACTCCTGTATCGGTTATTTTTATTGTGACCTCTCCTGTTATTTCGGACGTACCGTAGAAGCCCATGAGATGGCATCTATGGTTGCGGAATTACGGGGGCGCGATCGGAACAATGTAGTCTTTGTGAACCAACTCTTTCTTTATGATGATAACAGGGGCTCCATTCCGGCCGTTAAGCTGCCTGCATTAGGAGTTGTCGCTTCGCTGATGAAGACCGGCACGAGGGATGCCGTCGTTCATGAAGTGGAGGCGATCGTAAACAATATTGTTAATCATCAAGAGATAGATGCCGGAGTTCTGCATCAATTCAATCAGAATTTTACGCAAGTGGTGTTTTCCTTTCTTAACTTGAGAGGGATTGAAGCGAATCAATTATTCGGAGATGAAGAGTCTAGACGTATTTCGGAGTCGGCTTTGTGGTCCGTAACGGATATGATGGCTTGGGTGCGTCATGCCGTAAGCAGAGCCATGAACCATGCGGAGGCGGTTAAAGAGACCGAAAAGATAGTGCGAATCGTCAAAAATTATATCTCTCTTCATCTGGATCAGGATATGACGCGCGAATCGATTGCCGATCAGGTTTTTCTCCATCCGGATTATTTAACCAGAATCTTCAAGAAAGAAACGGGCTATGCCTTATCGGATTATATTGTGCTGGAAAAAGTAAAGGTAGCCAAAGAATTATTGTCTCAAACCGACCGTCCCGTAAGCTCTATTGCATCAACGCTCGGCTATACGAATTTTTCTTATTTTACAAAGCTGTTCAAAAAGCATGCCGGGATTGGGCCGATGGAATATAGAAATCAGTTCTCAACATTCAACAAGTCGTGAAAACGCTATTATGCCGTCGGTAGAGTGCTAGTCGGCCTACAATGGACAGCGATATGATGAAGAAGTAAATTCATTATATTTTTGGGGGGAATACGATGAATAAAAAAGCCAGACTAGCCACTTTAACGCTAGCAACCGTGATGCTGACAGGTGTGATGGCCGGATGCGCGTCAACGAAGAATGAAGGGAACAACGGGAACTCCGGAGCGCCGGCTTCGAGCACAAACACAAATGAAAACAATAGCCAAAACAGTGCCACGAAAGATTCGTATGAAATCGCAATTGCGATTCCCGTCTTTGGTCCTGTCCCGAAGGATTTGGTGGCAGTACAAGACGAGATCAGCAAAATTGCGAAGGCCAAAATTAATGCAACGGTAAAAATCCTTCCTATCAGTATCGGTGCATGGGGGCAGCAAATGAATTTGATGACCTCCGGCCGAGAGAAGCTGGATCTGTTCTTTGACTTTGGTCAAGGTTACAGTCCTGATGTGGCTGCAGGCAAAATCATTCCGCTTGACGATCTTTTGGATCAATACGGAGAGGGGATCAAAAGCCAGATACCTCCCGAGTATCTAAATAGCGCAAAGATTAACGGAAAAATCTATGGGGCACCCGTATACAAAGATTATACGACAGGGGTTCCCGGGGTGCTTATGCGCAAGGATTTGATTGATAAATACAAGATTGATGTAGCATCCATCAAGACGATTGATGATCTGGATCAAGTTTATAAGACCGTTAAGGAAAACGAGCCGACGATCGTTCCGCTGGGTGCCGGCTTAACCGTGCCGTCCGATAAGTATGTTTGGTATGACAAGCTGGGGGACCGCAACGGGGTATTGCCTGGATTTGACAACAATCTTAAAGTCGTAAACTTGTTCGAAACGAAAGAATATGAGGATTATTTGAACAAGATGCACAGCTGGGCGAAAGCGGGATATTTCAACAAGGATGCCGCTACGAGTCAAGTGGGCGGTTCAGAACTTCTGAAAGCTGGCAAGGCATTTTCCTATTTTATCGGTCTAAAGCCGGGTAACTTGGAATCGGAAATGCGCACGACCGGCAAAGAGCTTGTCTTTGCGCCGTTAATGTCCAATATCTATGCTACGACCTCCGACACGCTAGGGGGACTATGGACCATCTCCAGCAACTCCGCTAATCCTGAACGAGTGATGATGTTTATGAATCTGATGTACACGGACAAGGATATTGCGAATTTATTCATTTACGGCATTGAGGGTAAAGACTACGTGAAAGTATCGGACACTACGATTGATTATCCGGAAGGAATTGATGCGAAGACGGTCGGTTATTCGTTCCAAAGCTGGATGTACGCAAATCCTTCCATTGCTTATCTGATGAAGTCTGATCAGCAGGAAATGTGGAAATTGACAGCGGAAGCCAATCAGAATGCCATTAAATCGAAAGCGCTTGGCTTCGCTTTTAATGCGGAACCAGTCAAGAATGAGATTACGGCTCTGAAGAATGTAACGGATCAGTATGTAAAAGGGCTGGAGACGGGAACTTTCGACCCGGCCGACAAGCTGCCTGAGTTCAAGGCCAAATTGAAAGCCGCGGGTATCGATAAAGTTATTGCAGAAAAGCAAAAGCAGCTTGACGCATGGGCGGCAGCAAACCAAAAGTAAGACAGACGAAAACCAGGCTTCCATGTTTATGGACCTGGTTTTTCTTTAGAATCATTCATACAGAGAGGCGAGTGAATCATGAGAAAAGTCATTCCTATAAACATGGAATGGAAATTCATTAGGCAAGATGAGGCGAATGCCTGCAATAAAGTCTACCTGGACGAAAATTGGGAAGCGGTTAATCTGCCGCATACTTGGAATGCGATTGACGGCACATCCGGTGTGGATTATTACAAAGGGGCTTGTTGGTATCGTCATAAGTTTACAATGGAATCCCGGTACGAGCGGAAAAAAATATTTATCGAATTCAACGGTTCAAACAGTGTTACGGATGTTTATGTGAACGGCCGGCATTTCGGTCAGCATAGAGGCGGCTACTCCATCTTCCGGTTCGATATAACGGATGCGATCGAGTTCGGCAAAAAAAATACGTTGGCCGTTAAGGTTGATAATACCGTAGTTCAGGATGTATATCCGCTGGCTGCCGATTTTACCTTTTATGGCGGTATTTATCGAGATGTAAATTTGGTTATTGTCGATCCGGTGCACTTTGATTTGATGAATTACGGCTCAAAAGGAATTTATCTCGTGCAAGATGAAGTTGCGGCAGCTGAGGCGCGGCTTACTATTAAATCAAGGATTGCTAACGATAGCGATGAAGAGAGAAAAGTGAGATTATGGGCGGATCTTCAGAATGCAGATGGGGAACAAGTGGCTTACACAGTGAAAGAAGAGATTTTAGCTGCCGGTGAGACGAAGGAAGTCGAAGTGCCGGTAGTGATCGAGAATCCAATCTTATGGAATGGACGAAAAAATCCTTACTGCTATGAAGCAAAGATATCTCTGGAATGGTTCAACGACACGATTGATGAAGTCTCTATTCCTTTTGGTGTTCGACATTATTATGTTGATCCGGAGAACGGCTTCTTTCTGAATGGAGAACATCTTCCTTTGCATGGCGTGTCCAGGCACCAGGACCGCAAAGAAATGGGCTGGGCTATAACCAGGCTTGAACAAGAGGAAGATATGGCACTTATTAAAGAAATGGGGGCTAACTCGATTCGGTTAGCGCACTACCAGCATGATCAGCTGTTCTATGAGCTATGCGACCGTGAAGGGATGATTGTGTGGGCGGAAATTCCGTTTATTACGATGATGTCCAGCACCGAGCTAGAAGGTATAAATGCCAAGCAGCAAATGATTGAATTAATTCGGCAGAACTATAATCATCCGTCTATTGTTTTCTGGGGAATTCAAAATGAAATTCAAATCGGCGGAGACCGGCCGGAAGTTAGAAGAGTGGTCAAAGAGTTAAACGAACTGACAAAGAAAGAAGACCCAACCCGATTATCCACGATGGCCAACGTCTATATCGTGAAAGATGATGACGAGTATAACTATATTACGGATACGGTCGGATACAATAGATACTTTGGCTGGTATAACGGGAAATGCGAGGATTTTGCAACGTGGCTGGATGAGTTTCACAAGCTTAATCCTAACGTGTGCCTTGGCATATCGGAATACGGCGCGGAAGGAATTATACAATATCATAGCAATGATCCAAAGGTTAAAGATTACACGGAGGAATATCATGCGCTGTATCACGAGAAGGTATGGGACATTTTCTCCAAACGTCCTTATTTATGGTCTACCTATGTATGGAATATGTTTGATTTCGGCGCCAGTAACCGGGATGAAGGAGGGGTAAAGGGGCGAAACAATAAAGGGTTAATGACTTACGACCGTAGAATTAAAAAAGATGCCTTTTATCTATATAAAGCTAACTGGTCGGATGAGAAGTTTGTCCATATTACAAGCAAACGGTTTGTCGACCGCCCGGACAACGAGATTACAGTCAAGATATATTCGAATTGCGAAGCGGTCACGCTTTACTCAAACGGGATAGAAATCGCCACGAAATCAAGCGATAACCGCGTATTCGTTTTTGAAAAGGTTCCTTTAAACGGCAGTTTGAATGAAATCAAGGCTGTAGGGAATCAGGATGGAGCAGCTGTTATCGATGTCGCCATTTTTAATAAGGTCAAAGAGCCAAATCTGAGCTACGAAGCCCCTGACAAAGGGAAAGGGGAAGCTGTTTCCAATTGGTTCTCCGTCCCGGATTTGGATGATGTCATCATAGAGGATATTGAAATCACGGATGATGTATATTCAACAAAAGTTGTTCTTCGTGAGCTGTTGGCTAATGATGAAGCAAAAGCGATTGTGGAGAAGTATCTGGATAAGCTGCTTAAAAGAATCGAAGGCTCCATGAATGAAATGGTACTATCCATGAATTTGGAATCGCTGACTTCCTTCTCTCATGATGACCGTAAAGAGAAGCTGCTGTATCGGATGAATCAGGAACTTACTAAAATCAGCAGAGCGCACTTCGTATAAGACTCTCTGATTAAGCGCGCGAAAACCAGGTCCATATTGGGCCTGGTTTTTTATTTTCTCTCACTTATTTCTCTCGAAACAGGAAGTCGGTAAAACGTTATGGATAAGTCGTGAGATTGTTAGTGAGCCAATAGGGTTGCTTATATGATAGAAGCAAGCTGAGAAAGCAGTGAAAGGAGGTGAGGATAAGAAATGAAATTCGATCAGAATTCCACGTTGGGTGAATTGTTAGCCAGCGACGCGGCTAAAGCCGTGCTGGATAAACATATTCCCGGGTTCTCTGCCAATCCGATGCTCGGAATGGCAAGCGGGTTTTCGCTTACTCAATTAGCGGGATTTCCCCAGGCAGGCTTATCGTCGGAACAGTTAGCAGCTATCGTTACCGATCTCAAGAACATATAGGGGGTATGGAAGATGAAGCTTTCCGGAAAAGTCGCGGTTGTCACAGGGGCGGCGTCAGGTATGGGCAAAGCGATCGCGGAGCTCTTCGCTGCGGAAGGAGCGAAGGTCGTCGTTTCGGATCTGAATGTAGAGAATGCGGGCCAAGTGGTCGAAGGAATCAAAGCGGCCGGCGGTAATGCCGTCGCGGTGGCATCCAATGTCGCCTTGGAAGAAGATGTTCAAAGGTTGATCGAAACCGCTGTTCAAGAATTCGGGACGGTAGATATATTGGTCAATAACGCGGGAATTATGGACAATTTTGTACCGGCCGGGGATATTACGGACGAGCTTTGGGAGAAAGTGTTCGCCGTGAATACGACAGGTCCGATGCGGACGACTCGCAAGGTGCTTCCCCTTTTTATCGAGAAAAAGTCAGGCGTCATTGTAAATATCGCTTCAGCCGGCGGTTTGTTCGGTTCGCGGGCTGGCGTCGCTTATACCGCTTCGAAGCACGCCGTCGTCGGGTTCACCAAGAACGTAGGCTTCCAATATGCCAAGCTCGGCATACGCTGCAACGCCATTGCGCCGGGTGCGGTTGCGACGAATATCGCCTTAACCATGACGTCCTTGAATCCATTCGGCGCAGAGCGCGCGCAAATTGGCATGGGCATCAATCCCGGTTTAGGCAAACCGGAAGATATTGCAAAGGTCGCACTATTTCTGGCATCCGAAGACGCAAGCTTCGTGAATGGCGCGACAATTACGGCAGATGCCGGTTGGACTGCTTATTAATAAGTTTCCAATGATACATGGATTCTAGACGGGGAGAGTAGCTGCACAATGAAAAAGCGTATCGGGATGAATGACGGTTGGCGATTTATTCGGCAGAACATAGAAGATGCCAAGCGTGAGCATTTTAATGACAATCAATGGACGGTTGTGAATATTCCCCACACATGGAACGCAATCGATGGCGCAAACGGCTATCAATATTATCAAGGCGCTTGTTGGTATAGAAAGACGTTTACGGTGGAGCCTTCTTGCGAGGGCAGTAAAGTATTTATTGAGTTTGCCGGTTCGAACAGCATTACGGATGTATACGTCAATGGGCGGCATATGGGTCAGCACAAAGGCGGATACTCGACCTTCAGGTTTGACATTACTGACGAGATTAACTATGAAACGAATAATGTACTAGCGGTTAAAGTTGACAATACGGTTGTCGATGACGTTTATCCCCAGAAGGCAGACTTTACCTTCTACGGCGGAATCTATCGTGACGTGAATTTGATTGTTACGACTCCCGTTCATTTTGATTTAATGGACTACGGTTCGAATGGCGTATATATCGTTCAGGAAGAAGTATCCATGAAGCAAGCTCGACTGACAATTAAATCAAGGCTTGTCAATGATAGTCATGAGGAGAAAAAAATTAGACTTTGGGCGGATATTCTCGATGCCGATCAACGCACTGTAACCTATGCCGCCAAGGAAATTATTCTGGCAGCGGCAGAAACCAGAACAGAAGAGATGTCCTGTGTCATCGACAGCCCAAATCTTTGGCATGGCAGAAAAAAACCCTATATGTACAGAGCCAACGTTTCCATGACGGCCTTTAATGACACGATCGAGGAAGTATCGATACCTTTTGGCGTGAGATATTATCATGTTGATCCCGAAAAAGGCTTCTTCTTGAATGGGGAGCATTTGCCTTTGCGGGGCGTTTCGCGGCATCAGGACAGGAAGGATAGAGGTTGGGCCATTACGGAACAAGAGCAAGCCGAAGATATGGCCTTCATTAAGGAAATCGGCGCATCTTCGATTCGGCTGGCCCATTACCAGCACAGCCAATATTTTTATGATTTATGCGACCAAGAAGGCATGGTTGTCTGGGCGGAGATTCCCTTCATTTCGGTTATGTCGCAGAACGAATGGGAAGGGATCAATGCCAAGCAGCAGATGCTTGAATTGATCAAACAGAATTTCAATCATCCTTCCATTCTATTCTGGGGGCTGCAAAATGAGATTCAAATCGGCGGAGAGCGGCCGGAGGTCCGAAAGCTCGTTAAAGAGTTGAATGAACTGACGAAAAGGGAAGACCCGTCCAGACTAACGACGATGGCGAATGTTTTATTCGTCAAAGAGGAAGATAAATACAACCGAATGACGGATGTGATCGGATACAATAAGTATTACGGCTGGTATCATGGCAAGGCTGAGGATTTCGAGCCTTGGCTGAAGAAGTTTCATGCGATTAATCCCGATGTGCCGTTGTGCATCTCCGAATACGGCGTCGAAGGGATCGTACAATATCACAGCGCTGCTCCAAAGGTAAAAGACTACACCGAAGAGTACCACGCTTTATACCATGAAATTGTGTGGAAGATATTCGAGAAAAGACCTTTCCTTTGGGCTACTTATGTATGGAACATGTTTGATTTTGGCGCCAATATAAGAGATGAAGGCGGAGTGAAGGGAAGGAATAATAAAGGTCTAGTCACTTATGACCGAAGGATTAAGAAGGACGCTTTCTATATGTATAAAGCCCACTGGTCGGAAGAGAAATTTGTCCATATTACCGGCAAGCGCTTTGTGGATCGGCCAGAGGACAGCATTCATGTGAAAGTATATTCGAACTGCAAGGAAGTAACGCTATACGTGAATGGCGAGAAATTCCAGTCCGAAATAAGCGATAATAAAATCTTCGTCTTCGAAAACGTGTCCTTAGATGAAGGCATGAATGAAATACTTGCAGTGGCTGTAGAAAATAATGAGCAATATCTTGATACAGCTAGAATTAATAAAGTGGATGGGCCTAATACAAGCTATGAAGCCCCGGGAACTGACAAAGGCGAAGAAGTCAATAACTGGTTCCAAGCACCTGAGCTGCAAGCAGAGGAAATAGAGGAATTACAGATTACGGACGATGTGTATTCCACTCGCTGCACGTTTAAAGAGCTTTTTGACCATATTGAAACGGCGGCCGTCCTGAATAAGTATTTTGGAGAAGACTTTCGGGAAAGACCTACGTATGGCATGACGCAAGGATTTACGATTGATATTCTGGCGGATATGGCACCGGAATACTTCAATGAAAAGCTATTGTACGCACTTAATAAAGAACTTACAAAGATAAAAAAGGCTTCGTCATCCTAAGGATATACTGGAGGGCGACCAGTTATATGATCGCACCGATCATAGAAGACCTGCTAGGTTGATATCAAGCAGGTCTATTTTTATTTGGTTTATTGGAGGGCTCGCTTGAAAGTCGGCAAAACGTCATCGATAAGTCGTGAGATTGTTAGTGACCGATAAATATTATTCGTATGATGAGAGTAAGCAACAGAGGCGGAAGGAAGATGACATTGACAGAAGCGAACAAGCAATATTCGAACCCGGTCATTCCCGGTTTTCATCCCGACCCGAGCATCTGCAGAGTCGGCTCGGATTTTTATTTGGTCACCAGCTCATTTGAATATTTCCCTGGCGTGCCCATCTTTCACAGCCGCGATCTCGTGCACTGGAAGCAGCTCGGACATGTACTTACAAGGCCGAGCCAACTGGATCTGGAAGGGTGCAGAAGCTCGGTGGGTATTTATGCTCCGACCCTTCGGTACCATAACGGCCGATTCTATATGATTACAACCAATGTGAAGATGTTCCGAAATTTTTATGTGTGGGCGGAAAATCCGGAGGGACCGTGGTCCGAGCCGATCTGGCCGGAATGGCCGGGCATTGACCCCTCGTTGACCTTCGACGATGACGGCCGCGTCTATATTACGGGCACAGGCGGATTTTTCGGGGACGAGCCGAAAGGAATCTATCAGGCGGAGATTGAGATAGAGACCGGGAAGCTACTGACCGAACGCCGTCTGATCTGGCAAGGCACAGGCGCCAAAGCGCCGGAAGGTCCGCATTTGTATCGGGTTAACGGCCAGTATTATTTGATGATTGCGGAGGGCGGGACGGAGTACGGCCACATGGTGACAATAGCTCGCAGCGACTCGCCGTATGGTCCATTCGAGAGTAATCCTTCCAATCCCATTCTGACGCACCGTAGCTCGGGCATCTCCATCCAGGCGACAGGGCATGCGGATCTTGTTCAGCTCGAGAATGGCAGCTGGTGGGCCGTGTTCCTCGGAATTCGCCCGGTTTCGGTTCCGTTCAGCGGACGGCATCATCATCTTGGCCGCGAGACGTTCCTGGCTCCCGTCTCCTGGTCCCCTGAAGGCTGGCCAGTCATCGGAGATGGAGGAAAGGCTGCGGAGAAGATGGACGCAGGAACGCTTCCGCTTGAAGATGACGGAGCGCCTGGGGCGGACAGAGATGATTTTGACGCAGGACGCATGCAGCCAGAATGGAACTTCCTGCGCAATCCCCGGGACGAGGACTGGTCCTTGTCGGAGCAACCGGGCCGACTGACGCTTCGCGGCTCAGCCGTAACGCTGAACGATACCGCATCTCCTGCGTTTGTCGGCAGGAGACAGCAGCATTTTCGCTGCAGCGTTGCAACCTTCTTGTCCTTCGCGCCAAAGCAAGAAGGCGAGGAGGCCGGTCTGACGGTTTATATGAACGATCGGTTCCATTACGAGATCGCGCTCGTCTACGGCGCGGAAGGAGAACGCAAAGTGATCCTTCGCAGGCGGATCGGGTCGCTGTGGAAAGTGGAGCTGGAAGCGAAATATGAAGGCGCTGACATTGTCCTTGGCTTGGAAGCCGATCCATCGCAATATTCGTTCTACTACGCCTCGCCGGATGGAGAGCGCATCCCGTTTGGTTCCGGCGAGTGTGCGCTGCTGTCAACCGAGGTTGCCGGAGGTTTCACGGGCGTGTACTTCGGAATGTACGCAACAGGCAACGGCAAAGCGTCGACGGCACCGGCCGCTTTCGACTGGTTCCAATATACGCCGCGTGCCTGAGTTACCATTGATTTGGTCGTGTTCTTTATAAAGCGTAGCCTAGGAGGTCACATCCATGCTGGAAGTATTATCGTTGCGAACCGAATATTTGAATAATCCGTTGGGTCTGGACGCGAAGGAGCCGCGTTTAGGCTGGAAGCTCCGGTGCGATGGCAACAACGTCATGCAAACCGCCTATCAAGTGCAAGCCTCTTCAGCAGCGAGCTTCGCTACTATTCTGTGGGACAGCGGGAAAGTAGAGACGAGCGAATCGCAAGTCATCCGTTATGCAGGTCCGGCATTGAAATCGATGGAGCGCGTTTATTGGCGGGTGAAGGTCTGGAACAATCTCGGGGAAGAGTCGGCGTTCAGCGAGCCGGCGTACTTCGAAACCGGGTTGCTTCATTTTTCCGAATGGAGCGCCCGGTGGATTGAGCCGGAGAAAGAAGTCGACATTCACGCCTATAAGCCTGCGGCGTATATCCGGAAGGAATTCAGCGTTAAGAAAGGGCTTGTCTCGGCGAGAGCTTGCTTGACGGCGAAAGGGCTGTACAGTTTTTTCGTGAACGGCGTCGAAGGAACGGATCATCTGTTTACGCCCGGGTTCACCTCCTACTATAAACGGCTACAGTATCAAGTATACGATGTGACCCCTCTTTTGAAAGAAGGAGCCAATACGCTTGGCGTGATTCTTGGGGACGGCTGGTGGAGAGGAGCAACCGGCGGGGCAAGTCTGAAAAACAATTTTGGATATAAGGTGGCCTTTCTAGGCCAACTCATGTTGGAATACGAGGACGGATTACGCGAGATCATCGGCAGCGACGATTCTTTCAAGACGTCTCACGGTCCACTGCTGAAATCGGACATGAAAGCCGGTGATCTCTTCGATGCCAGGGTTGCCATGGATGGCTGGAACCAAGCCGGCTATGACGATTCTACTTGGGATTATGTTCAAATAACCGATGATGGATTCGACAACCTGATCGCTACCCGCAGTGTCCCAGTAAGAAAGAAAGAGATATTTACGCCGATCGTCATGCAGACTTCAAATGGAGAAACGGTGTTGGATTTCGGGCAAAATATCGCCGGCTGGGTTGATATGAAGGTCCAAGGAGAAGCGGGAACCAAAGTGGTGTTGATCCACGGGGAGGCGCTCGACCGGGACGGTAATTTTACGCTGAAGCATCTTGGGGAGCATGAAACGATTGAGGATTTCCAAGAGGTTCATTATATTCTGGCAGGTAACGGGGTAGAGAGCTACCATCCGCGGTTTTCTATCTTTGGTTTCCGTTATGTTCTGGTGAAGAACTATCCGGGTGATATCCAGGCGGAGAACTTTACCGCTGTTGCCGTCTATTCCGATTTAGAAGAGACCGGCGATTTCACCTGCTCCAATCCATTGATTAATCAACTTGCATCCAACTCTAAGTGGAGCCAGAAAGGCAACTTCATGGAGGTGCCAACCGATTGCCCGACCAGGGAGAGGGCGGCGTGGACGGGAGATGCGCAGGTATTTAGCAGAACGGCTGCGGATTTCATGAATGTATATCCTTTCTTTGAGAAATGGATGGCTGATGTAGCGGCAGAGCAATTCCAGGACGGTTCGGTCGGAAGTACGGTGCCTACGGTATTAGGACATCATTGCACAGAGGAATGGGAGCGGGTATCTAAAGAAATCACGAACCCCATGATGGCTATGCGCAGGCCAAAGCCTGGAACCGCCGGTATGCTTGACGGTTCTTCGGGCTGGGGGGATTCTGCCGTTATTATTCCGTGGACCATGTATCTCTGCTATGGAGACAAGGCCATTCTCGAGAACCAGTTCGATTCGGCGAAGGCATGGGTAGACTATATGGCTGCCTGCGCGAGAAATGCAAACGAGCGGTTCAAAGAAACGCCAGCCTATCAGACTTATACGGATGGAGAGCTTGACGCCGATTATATTTGGGATACAAGGTTCCATTGGGGCGAATGGCTCGAAGCCGACACGGAATTTAACGACCTGTTTGCGGCGATGAGCAAGTCCCAAGGCTGCCATCCGGACGTAGCGACAGCCTATTATGCCTATTCCACCCGTCTATTGGCTGAGATGGCTTTGGTGCTGGAGAAGACGGAGGAAGAGGCAAAGTACCGTGAACGCTATGAGAAAATCAGACGAGTTTATAATAAATATTTCATTAAAGAAAACGGGATTATTCTCGATGACAGACAGGCGCCAAATGTCCGAACGCTCGCATTTGGTCTGGCAGAAGAAGGTAAGAAACAAGCGGTCGCCGATCGGCTGGCGCAGCTGGTTATCGAGCAGGATTATCATTTAAATACGGGCTTCCTATCGACGCCATTTATTCTCCATGCGCTTGCGGATAATGGGCATGCCGATATTGCATTCCGGTTGCTGGAGCAGGATACTTGCCCGTCATGGCTGTATGCCGTAACCAAAGGAGCAACAACAATATGGGAAAGCTGGAGAGGGATGAAGCCAAACGGAGAATTATCGGGCTCCTTGAACCACTATTCTTACGGGGCTGTATGCGATTTCCTCTTCGCAGGTATTGCCGGTATACGTCCGGTGTGGGAGATACCTGGTTATAAACATTTCCTTTTAAAACCGCTTGTTGGAGGAACGCTGACGAACGCATCCGCAACGTATGCATCTCTTTACGGCAACATCCAATCCAGTTGGGAGAAGTCGAACGAACAGGTAACCTACCGTTTCGGGGTGCCTGCGAATACGACAGCGACAATTATGCTTCCCGGAACCCTGGATGATCAGAAGAGAGTAAAAGGCGATTTCCCGGATGCTCGCTATGAAGAGGGCCGTATTGTATTTACGGTTGGAAGCGGCGACTATACTTTTACAATTTAGGAGGCGATTGAGGTGGAAAAAAGAAATGCTTCAATTGAAAGTGTAGAGATAAGCAGCGTTACATTGCCGGATTTCGTGAGATTATTGAGCGGAACTTACACCTACTCCGGGAAAGTACTGATTTCGTATAAGACGGAAAACGATATCCATACGGCCGATTTTTATAACATAGCTGTTCTCAATGATGATGGAACGGATTTTAACACGATCTTCTCCGGCGTAATTCCGACAAAAGCTAAGGCCAACGGGATTCGGTATATGCCTTATCAAGATAATACGCGTGTGCTGCTAGGAGATTACGTGCTTGAATGTACGCCCGATATTGATACTTGTAGAAGCACGAAAATAGTTCCTGTCACATATCCGTCGATCCTCGAGGAAGATGAACGCACAACCCATCACTGGTCTGAAGTCATCATCGCACCCGATAATAAACATATAAGCTGGACGATTCTCCGCTCGGATCTTGGTGCTGCCGTTGCTATAGGCGTTCTGGAACGTAAAGCGGATTGTTACGCGATTGAAAACGTACAGCTTATTAACAATATGCATGCCTTTGAGCAAGACCCGAATAACCCTGGCTTTATTATTCCTTGTCCTATACGGGGGGGAGAAGTGAAGCAGTTTGTGCGGGGAGGAAACGCCATATCCGTCGTTGGGGGAAAACATAACTGTACGCCAGATTCCATATTGCAGGAATTGACTTCCGATAATCTTACGCAAATTACCTATACACCTGGATATGACGAGACCACCATCTTCTCTCCCGATGAACGATTAGGAATCGTCATGAGTACCAGGTTCTCCAAACATACGGATCCGGCTATATTCGGACTCGTTCCTAGACCTTATGGGATCTATACCGGGATGGGGATGGCATGGTTTCTATATACGTATGCGGTAACAGGAATACGTAAATTCAGAGATGGGAACATTGGTCCGGTATTGATTGACATTCATCGTTCCATGAACGAACCAGGATATAAAGGTGTACAGCTTACTTCGGATGAGAATTGGGTGTATTGCTCGCCTATGTCCTGGCATCCGGATGGGAAACATGTCATGTGGCCGGAGATGATGAGGGGAAGCGATGGTTCCCGGATGCGGCTCCAGACAGCGAAATTGCTGGATTATGAGCCGGCCTCCTCTGTACCGTTTGAAACGACAACGGATCATATTCCTTATGGGATCAAAGACTTAACGGTATTAGATTCAGTTGACCCGAACGTAGAAGGGAAAATTGCCGGGAAACACTCCGGATACATGAACTTTATCAAAAATGTCTCTGGTTACTCGGGAATGTCGAAAGCGCAGTATGTCAACTTTTCCGATGACGGCGTGAATTTCTACAACGGATATGAGAAGGTCAATTATAGTGCTGCCGCTGGAGGACGCTATGAATCCGACCTTCAACTGACCGGTTCCAATCAGGGAGAGATGAAGTTTAGGGCAGCCTTCTCGGCGCTTGGAGGACCAAAGCCTGCAATGCTGTTGTTTGACAAAGACGAAGACGGCAAGCCTAAAAGCTACGGATATGCCACATATAACGGAATCACATTAAACATCGCAGATCTGCTTGAATAACGTGCAACATAGCCTTAAAAAGCCGCTGGTTAATTAAACCGGCGGCTTTTCGTTACTACTAGCTAAGATTCTTATAATCGCTAGGGCTGTACCCCGTATGTTTGCTTTACTTTACTTTTTATTTCTCTTGACTTGGAGTGAGCTCCGGGTTGTATAATCACATTTGATACAGACAGAGAAAACAGACTAGGGAGATAGGAGATTCTTATTCGCAATGAATGCAAACAAAAAATCGAATTTCATTCGGCAAGCCTTGCTGTTAGGGTTATTTTCGACGCTAGGCCCGTTTACGATTGATATGTATCTGCCGGCGTTCCCGGAAATTGTGGAACAGCTTGGCTCGTCGGCTTCACTCGTTCAGTTCAGTCTCACCGCCTGCTTACTGGGACTTGGCATCGGCCAGCTTGTGATGGGCTCGCTAAGCGATGTCTATGGCAGACGTATTCCGCTGCTTATCTCAATGGCCTTTTATGTGGCGTCCTCATTGGCATGCGCATTCGCGCCGAATATCGTTCTCTTGATTCTATTCCGCTTTATTCAAGGCGCTGCCGCTTCGGCCGGTATTGTTATTTCCCGCGCGATCGTACGCGATCTGTACAGCGGTCACGAGCTAACCCGATTTTTCTCGCTGCTCTTGCTCGTAGGTAATTTGGGACCTCTCGTGGCGCCTGTTGCCGGGAGCGGGGTGTTGTCGGTTACCTCCTGGATTGGCGTCTTTATCTTCCTGGCGGTGCTTGGCATCTACCTGCTATCCGTGACAAAATGGAGCCTCAAAGAAACGCTGCCGGTCGACCGCCGCAGCCCTTCCAATTTCGGGCAGCAGCTGCGAAACTATGGTTCGCTGTTAAGAGATCGCCAGTTTGTCGGCTACATGCTGGCACAAGGCATTATGATCGCCGGAGTATTTGCTTACGTATCGGGAACCCCGTTTATTTATCAAAATATTTACGGAGTATCGCCAACCGTATTTGCTCTTCTGTTCGGCTCGAACGGGGTCAGCCTGATCATCGGCTCCCAAATTGTGGGACGTCTAGCGCATCGCGTATCTGAACGCAGCTTGTTGTTGGTTGGTCTTTGCCTTGCCTTATTGGCAAGCATGATCGTTGTAGTGGTAACGCTAGTTCATGGACCGTTATTCACGCTTGTTATTCCGTTGTTTATCTTTGTAGCTTCGATTGGCATTACTTCAACGGCAGCCTTCCCGCTTGCGATGGAAAGTCAGGCTAATCAGGCGGGCAGCGCGGCTGCACTGCTTGGCGTTGTTCCGTTCCTGCTTGGCGCGGTTGTTGCTCCGCTTGTTGGCATTGCCGGGGAAGATACGGCTGTTCCGCTTGGGATCATTATTTTAATCACAAGTATCGCGGCTATGCTCGCCTACTTCCTGCTCGTAAGAAGAGGCACGAGTGCGCCTAAATTAAACACGGTGGGTCAAAAAGCCGTATAAAAGCCCGACAAAAATCCCGGTCATGATTGATCGGGATTTTTGTCATGATGATCAGATAGGATTTGACTACAGCCGCTTCGTGCTATACTCTGATAGAACGATGAAACAGCAAAAGGGAGATACAAATGCCTTCGATTATAACCAAGCCGTTCGATAAAGAAATGCAAAACCTGTTAGGCGAGTTAAGCTCGGGTTATCATGCCGGGGAATTAAGCCGGAAGGATCCTTCGGAATTACCGGAAGTGATTTATACGATTGAGCATGATGACGAAATGGTTGGATACGGAGTCGTACGGGAATACGCGCAGGGCAACCAGTTAATTCAGAAGGCGGAAAAGGATTATTTTCACCCGGATGAAAGGTACCTGGAGAAGGATTTCTATATTGATATCAAGAACGAGACGAACTTTATTTTTATTGAAGCTTTGGATGTGCTGAAGGAACATGAAGGAAAAGGGTACGCGGCGTACTTCATGAATTGGCTGAAAGAGAGATATCCGAATAAAAAGATGTATGTCTATTCGCTTGATAAATCTCAGAATTTTTGGTACAAACAGCAGTTTGAAGTGGTAGGAAGTACGGTTTGGATGACTTACAATTAAATGGCGTTACGCTATCAATCCATGTTAGAGCTGTCCAATGTCAGTTAATGACTATTGGGTCAGCTCTTTGTTTATTAAGAATTAGGAAGATACTCGCATTTGAAGTTTGAGAATTCTGCTCGAGAGTTATGGCCATGGGCATACAGCCCGATAATGACGCCAGTAAATCCTCCGGCGACTTCCGAAGAGAGATACTTCGTCTGCGCCGATCCCAAGTCGATCAGCCCATTGTCCGTAACGATATGGAAGCTGTAGCGGGTATGGCTTGCTTTGATGAGCAGCGACGCCTGATTAATTTGCTTCAAATTCACATCATGCACGACTGACTTTATGTCGCCGATATTCAGGCGTTGAATTACTTTGTACCCGTCTTCTGTCTTCCGGATGGCCAAATCATAATGATGATTCTCATCCATATAGAGGGTTAGGCCGGATTCGCCGCTGGTTAAGGAGACATCGCAGGAAATATCCGCGATAAAGTCCTTTTGACGAATGCCGATAAAGGTCGGGGAGTCTGCCTGATCCAAGGAAATCTCCGTACCTTTAAGCGTCAGCTTGTTCCGTTCAAGCAGATAGTTGTCCGGCTCCGGAGTGCGGAGGTAACACCAATCCATACCCCAGTCCGTATTTTCAAAAGTGAAGCTTGTCTTCTCGGTCTGAACAACTTGATCCGGAATCAGGGCAGTATCAAAGCTGCTGAGAGTAGTGCCGTTGTGACCAGCGGTAAACCAGCCGTCCTCTCCGAAGGTAACCGGCGTAAGGAAGACTTCCCGTCCAAGATGATGGTAGGCAAGCCATTTGCCGCTTTGGCGGAAGCCTAGATGAAGCATCCACCAATTCCCGTCTGGATCCTGAACCAGGTCTCCATGACCAACAGCCTGCACTTCATAACCGCCTAAATTGCGATTGGTTAGGACCGGATTGAGGGGATAAGCTTCAAAGGGGCCATGTAAGGATTCGCTTCGCGCGTAGGTAACCATATGTCCAAATTCGGTGCCGCCCTCGGCCGCTACCAGATAGTACAGGCCGTTAATATTATACATATGGGGGGCTTCAAGGAAACGTCCTCCCGTACCTTGCCAGATCGTGCGACTTGGAGTCAGCTTGCGTCCGGTTTCAATGTCAATCTGACATTGCACGATCCCGCCAACTCCGAAATCATCGGCTCCGTTGCTCATGAAGAAGGCTTTGCCGTCTTCGAAAAATAAATCCGGATCAATTCCGCCCTGATCGACATAGACCGGTTCGGACCATTCTCTGTAAATGTCATCCGTCCACACATAGAAGTTTTGACGGGTGGTATCATTGGTGGTTGTCATGTAGAAACGTCCGTTATGGTTACGGATCGTAGGGGCAAAGACGCCGCCGGAGCTGTTTACTTTTCCGAGCTGGATCTGGCTTTTTCTGGTCAAGCAATGGCCGATCTGATTCCAGTTCACGAGATCTTTGCTTTCGAACAGCGGAACGCCGGGAAAATACTGCATGGAGCTGCATACGAGATAATAAGTGTCTCCAACCTTGCATACGCTTGGGTCGGGATAAAAGCCTTTAATAACCGGGTTGTTGAATTTCATATCGCTACCTCTAATTCCTCTAAGTGTTGGGATGGCGCCAATAAGGAAATTAAACAACATAAGCACCATACGTTCAATGGCGTAAGAGGGAAGCGGCGAACTATTTTGGTTGAATTCACATTCATATGAATTTAATTACTCGTCTTCGGGATAGACACGGATAACGATATCCTTATCGTGGTTGCCAAAGCCGGCGCCATACAGCGTTAATCCGCCAACGTGTGGACTGTGTTCATCAACCGTAAAACGAAGCGTCCAAAAAGGTTCCGCCAGCCGAAGATCGGCAACCGTAACGTCTGACATTTGTTCATTATCCATAAAGGTGCCTTCCGAATCCACGCGAATCGTCTTCCATAACCCGTATTGATTCACGTTGCGGTGCCACCAATCCGGCGTATATTTGCCGCGTGCGGCTCTGCCGAAGTCAGCCGGACTTGTCCAGGTTCCCAGGTTAATCCCGTTAAAAGCGAAAGCGATATCGGAAGGCCAATGATCGCTGAGACCGGGTGCTTCCGAAGCGATTTCCATTGAAATTTCCAAGACGCTGACGGTTTGATCGGGCTGCAAATAGTTAGGCGTTTTATATTCCACGTATCCTTTTCCAAACCACAGAATAGAAGCGTTCACCCGTTCCGGATCGAGAAAATAGCGGGGATCGTCCCAGACGCCAATCTCCATCTCGCGGGTTCCAAGCCCGCAGGTCGGATAGACCTCAAAAGAGGTATAATGGCCAACCGGGATGGATTGTTCCCTGAAGGGCCGGGGCTTGTATGCGAAAGGCAATTCAATCTCGATATGTCTTTCCGTCAGAAAACATATTTTATGAGTTCCGCCGTTCAGGCGGACTCTGCGGCTGCCAATCAGTCCGGCTTGTTCAAGCTTGCGGACGTGCATCGTTACGATGGACGGACTAAGCTGCATACGACCGGCAATGTCTTTGGTGTTCATTTCCTTTTCGGCGAGCAGCTCCATAATTCTCCATCTGACTTCGCTAGCCAGCGCGTCGTAAAGAGGAAGGAACTGTTTATCTCCATTTGCTCTGATCATTGCATGACTCCTACACTAATTATAGCTTACCCTGTTGTTATTTAACGCGGAAAAGCCTGAAGCTTATCGGGATTTCGGACGATGTACAGCTTGTTAATCTTCTCTTCTTCGAATTGGAAAAGCATAACGGCATGAACCTCGTTGTCTCCCAAGCGAAGAATGATGGCTGATTGACCGTTAGCCCGGCACACTTCGACGAATAGCTCCTTGTCTAAGGCTGAAGCATTACGCAAACCGCCGATGAGGAAACGGCTTACTAATTCAGGCGAAACAACCGGATTGACGGTAGCTACCACTTTACCGCCGCCATCGACAACCAGAACGATATCTTGATCCAGCAAGGAAATAAGCTGTTTCATGTTTCCTTGCTGGAGCGCTCCCATGAATCCGCGAACCCATTCCTGACTTTCCGGATGCGTCGGAATGGGTTCATCCGGTATCCGCCCGATTTTGGCGCTTGCGCGGCTGAACAGCTTACGGCAGCTTGCTTCGTTTTTATCCATAAGACTCGCGATCTCGGCATAATCGAAGCCTAACGCTTCCCGGAGAACAAAGACGGTTCGTTCCGAAGTCGTCAGCTTCTCCAGCAAGACAAGCATTCCGTAAGACAGGAGATTTTGCCTCTCGTAGGAGACCTCCAATGAATCGTCGCCCAATGAGAGTAGTGGCTCCGGGAGCCATTCCCCGACATATTTCTCCCGTGTTCTGCGTGCTGATTTCATCATATCCTTGCATCGATTGGCGACCATTTTGCAAAGATACGCTTTAGGCTCCTCCAACTGTACCAGAGAAACGCGCTGCGCCTTTTCGAATACATCCTGAACGGCATCTTCCGCGTCGAAAACCGATCCCGTTAATTGATAAGCAAGTTTAAACAACAGCTTCTTGTATCGTGAATAAAGATCCTGCATCAACCTGCTCCCTCCGTAACGGGTTTTTCCTTCACCATAAAGGAAATTTTGAGTTTTAACAAGCGGCCCTTATACCCACTCAACGATGTCCTCTAGGTTTTGCCTTGCTTTTGGTCGTTTAGGCTCCTCCAGTCGATAGCCGAAAGCAACCATGCAGGCTATGCCATAATCGATAGGGTTAATAATGCCTTCCTTTTGCAATAAAGAGGTTGCCTGCTTTTTGTCAAAGCCTTCGATCGGACAGGAATCAATTCCGATTTGAGCCGCGGCCGTCATCATATTTCCGAGTGCAATATACGTTTGTCTGCTTGCCCATTCAAAAATAAGGCGATCGTCATTTTCAAGCTCGTTTTCAATAAAGGTTTGATAATGGCCGGCAACATGCTGCGCAATTTCATCCGGCATTCGCTGAATGTCCTTTAACATTTTGATCACGTGGGCTGAATCAGCTCTCAAGTTCTGTCTGACCAGCAGAATGACAAAATGGCTTGCGGTAGGGAGCTGCCCTTGGGCGCCTCCCGCTACGGCTTTCAATTTCTCGCGAAGCTGCGGATTTTGGATAACGGCAAATTTCCAAGGCTCTAGGCCAACCGAACTTGGAGACAATCTGCCCGTCTCTAAAATAAACCAAAAATCGTCGTCCGGAATCTTTTTGTCGATATCAAAAACTCTGCACGCATGCCTGAACCGGAAAGCTTCTAAAATTTTTTGTTTATTTGTCTCCATTTTTTCCAGCCCCTTGTTAGGTTTTGCACATATAACGATGCAGGGAACCATTTTGTGACATCGGAACCAAATAGCCAACCGATTAACCGAACGTTTCCGTTTCGTCAATAGCGCACGATATCTTCAGCCCGATCCAATGCGGATTGGGCTGATTGCTTGTTAGTGCGGATTCAATTGGAATTCGGTCCCGGTAGATAAAGGAGCTTCCGAAACCCTGTCGAATATGTAAGACAAGAAATTTTTTCCTCCGATATGCCTCGATTTTCCTCAAGGTTGTCCGGTGCAAAATGTACGTGATCACATTCAAGATGGGACGTGATTAGCTTTGCAGCTGCGGATGTATAAAAGGCTTTTCGGCAATCGAAGCCATGCGCTTCAAACGATGATCATTTCCAATTTATTCATTCTTCTCATTCCGTTGGCTATGGGTGTATTTCTGTATGCCAAGGTTGAGAACAGCCTCGAGAAAAGCACGAACCGTTCCAATGAAGCAATGCTGGAGCAGCTCAGGCTGACGCTCGACAATAAATTGTCGGAAGTCGATCTGTTGGCCCGTCAGGTTGTATTTGATCCCAAGCTGGATTACATGCTGAAGATACAAGGACATCCGAGCAGCGCGGACCGGTATCAGTTCGTCGAATTTATGAGGGACAAGCTGGCTCGTTACCGGAATATGACCAGCAGCTTCATTTTTGATTATTTCGTCTATTTCTCGCGAAGCGATACGATTATCAAATCCGATCAGCTGACCGATTCGCATACGTTTTACGAAACAAATTATACCTTTAAAGATCAATCCTACGAGCAGTGGAAATCCGGAATGCTGGAAAGCACGCATCAGTCGGCTTACCTGCCGGTTACTTCCCTCTCCCGAGGGTTAAATCCACTCGCAAGTCTTGAGGTTATTCCGGGCGACGTCATCGTATACGAGCAAACGCTGCCCGTCAGCTCACCGTCGGATCGCATGGGGAACTTTATCGTTCTGATCGACGTGAATGAGATCAAGGCTATGTTCGCTCAGCTCGAATCGGCAAGCAACAGCGACATCTATATTCTGGGTAACAACGGACAGACGATTATGAGCACCGGCTCCGCTTTGTTCCCGGCGGACCTGCTGAAGCGAATGGATCAGACCAATGCCCCTTTTGCTTACAAGATGGGCGGAGTGGATCAGATGGTATCGTTCGTAAGCTCCCAGAAAGCGGGCTTCCGCTATGTATCGATTACTCCGAATAACGTGTTTATGAAGCAGGTGAACCAGATTCAAAGCTGGTCGCTTGGATTATTTCTCTTATGCCTAATCGCAGGTCTTCTTGCGGTTGTAGCGGGGGTATACCGCAGCTATAAGCCGCTGCATGCCACCATACATGCGATCATGCGCGGCAAAGCCATACACGGGCGCTCCTTCCACAATGAATACGAGTTCATAAGGCAGACGTTTGAGGGATCTATTCACGAAGAAAAGCATTTGCGGAACACGCTGACCAGGCAGACACCGTTCATACGCGCGAATTACTTGTCCCGCCTGCTGCACGGCTATATGGATGTGGATCTGTCCTCCGAGAGTGAAGAATCCCTGCATTTCATGAATTTGAACTTTATTAGCGACCGGTTTGCCGTATTTCTGGTGAAAATCGAGGATGTGCATCTCTTCTCCGACGAGGATGAAGAGAAGTGGGCAAGAGCCAGGTTTGTGGTGTCCAACATTGGCATTGATCTGATCGGCCCTCCGCAGAAGGGATATGTCGTGGAGCTCGAACGGGATCGGCTTGCGTTCCTTATTAATCTGGATAAGGATCGGAGGAACGAGGAAGCCGTCATACACGATATCGTGCAGTCCCTATACGAGATCCTTTCGAAGAGATTCAAAATCGGAATAACGATCGCGGCCGGAGGCGTCCACGAAGGCCCGAAAGCGATTCGGAACTCTTATCCGGAAGCGCTGGCCGCGTTGGAATATAGGCTGATTTTGGGCAAAAACGCCATTATTTATTTCCAGGACCTTTCCAGCACGAAACAGCATTATTACTATCCGCTTGAAATCGAGATTCAGCTGACGAACTTCGTAAGAAGCGGCGATACCGACAATGCCGGCAAGCTGCTGGACAAAATCTACGAAATGAATTTCTCGTCCAGCCATTTCACGCCGGAGATGGGGAAATGCCTGTTCTTCAATATTATCAGTACGTTCCTGAAAATCATGAACTCGACCAATATGAATCAGCTGGAGGAGCTTGGCGAGGACTTCGATCCAATAAAGGCCGTGTTTACGTATTCAACGGCAGAGGGGATGCAGCGCAAGACAAAGGAGCTGTACGATACGCTGACCCGGTCCTTCAACGTGGAACGGTCCGATCATCGCACCCAGCTGCTTCAGGATATACTTGCTTACGTAGAGGAGATGCTTGGCGATTCCAATCTGGGGCTTGCGATGATCGCCGAGCATTTCCGGATGACCCCGCCGTATATCTCTACCTTCTTTAAGAAAAATCAGGGGCAAAACCTGATCGACTACATTACCCAGAAGCGGATGAAGGCGGCAAAACAGCTGATGGACAATAAGGATCTGACGATTGCGCAGATCGCGCAGCTGGTCGGCTACAACAATGACGTCGTTTTTATCCGGGGATTCAAGAAGCTTGAGGGAATTACGCCGGGGAAATACCGGGAGACCATTGTGCCGGATGCCATTAGCTTGAATGAATAGCCAGACAGTCTCCATGGGACTGTCTTTTCCTTTATAAATCAGCACTGATCGGTTTTAAGATCCAACTGACTCGTTTTTTGCTTGCGCCAAAATCTTATGAAAATACAACGCAGATGAAAAGTAGAGCATAGGCGCACCTCGGCCTCCGAACGTACACTTGGAATCGTAAGCGCTTGCAAGACGATGACCACTAATTCAGGGGGAGTGTTCACACGCATGAACAAAACTTTAAAATGGTCCGGCAGTATTTTGACCGTATCGGCTCTTGCTGTATCGCTTGCGGCATGCAGCAGCGGGAATAACGGGGGCAAGGGAAACGCCGAGCAGCAGACAAGCGGAACCGAATCGTCAGGAAGCAAGGAAACACAGCCGCCAAAGCTTAGTCAGCTATCTTATTGGGTGGCGAATCACGCCGCGGCCGCGGCACAAATGAAAACCTACGCGGAAATGGGCATGTATAAGGAGAGGGAGAAGGAATCGGGCGTTAAGGTTGAATTCCAGCATCCGCCGCTCGACCCGGCGCAAGCGAAGGAGCAGTTTAACCTTATGATCGTGTCCAGCAAGCTTCCGGATGTCATTGAATACAACTGGAATGATTACTTGGGCGGACCGGAGAAAGCGATACAGGATAACAAAATCATCAAGCTTAACGAGCTTATCGATCAATACGCTCCTAATCTGAAGAAGCTGCTCAACGAGCATCCGGACTGGAAGAAGCAAATCACGACGGACAACGGCAGTATCTATGCCTTCCCGTTCCTCCGCGGCGACGATAAAGTAAGGGTGTTCTTCGGACCTGCGATTCGCCAGGATTGGCTCGACAAGCTGGGCCTAGGCAAGCCGGAAACCATTGATGACTGGTACAACGTTTTGAAAGCGTTTAAGGAGAAGGATCCCAACGGCAATGGACAGGCAGACGAAATTCCTCTCTATCTGGACAAAGACCTGTTAAATGTAGACGCTCCATTCCTTGGTGCATGGGGAATTAACAACAGCTTCTACCAGGATAACGGAACCGTCAAGTATGGCCCGATTCAGCCGGAATTCAAGTCGTTCCTGGAGACGATGAACAAGTGGTATAAGGAAGGGCTGCTGGATAAAGATTTCGCCGCGCCAAATGCCAAGCTGCTGGATAATAAAATGACAACAAACCTGCTTGGCGCAACGGCTACCTATAACGGCGGCGGGATCGGCAAATATGCCGGTCTTATGAAAGACAAAGATCCTAACTTCAAGCTTGTTGCGGCTCCTTATCCGGTACTAAACGCCGGCGATACGCCGATTTGGGGGCAAAAGGATTTTGCCTTTAACGGAATTGGCGCTGCCATTACAACAAGCGATAAAAATCCGATCGAAACCGTTAAATGGCTCGATTATGCCTATGGCGAGCAAGGCGAATTGCTGTTCAACTACGGCATAGAGGGCGAGAGCTATACCATGGAGAACGGCAGAGCTGTCCTGAAGCAGGATCTATTGACTCCGTCTAACGGGATCAGCAGCCAGCAGGCCATTGCGAAGTATAACCGTGCCACATGGAGCGCTCCGTTTGTGCTCAGCGACAACTTCCAATTGCAATATCTCGCGCTTCCGCAGCAGAAGGATGCTCTTGAGATCTGGTCCAAGCCAACGGTTGAGCGCAAGATGCCGCTTGTGACGCCTACGCAGGATGAGAGCAGCAAGTTCGCCTCGATTATGACGGATATCAATACCTACAAAGATGAGATGCTGTTGAAATTTATTATGGGCGTTGAGCCTATCGACCAATTCGATAACTACGTGAAGAAGATTAAGAGCATGGGAATCGACGATGCTGTCCAAATTCAGCAGGCTGCGCTCGAACGCTTCTCCAAGCGTTAATTCCGGAATCGGCTGGGTGGGGGCGAGAGCTCGTCTCCACCAGCGCGAGTGCGTCACCTTGAACAGAGAGGAAGGAAGGATCGATGTCCAAAAACGTCGGGAATCCAGCTTTGCTGCACACGATAAAAACGGATATGAAGCGGCATTGGGGCGTTTATTTGATGGCGCTTCCCGTTCTTGCTTACTATATTATTTTCCATTACGGCCCCATGTACGGCTTGCAGATTGCATTCAAGGACTTTCAGCCGTCCGATGGCATATGGGGCAGCGCATGGGTGGGGTTTAAGCATTTCGAGAGCTTTTTTAACGGTATCTATTTCTGGCGTTTAATTACGAATACGATTCTGCTCAATCTTTATGAGCTGCTGTTTGGTTTTCCGGCGGCGATTATTCTGGCTCTTCTGCTGAATGAGATCCGGAAGAGCTCGTTCAAACGGATTGTGCAGTCTATTTCCTATTTGCCGCATTTCATCTCCATCGTTGTAGTTGCGGGAATGATGGTCGATTTTCTTAGCCGCACCGGTCTTGTGAACCAGCTTCTTGGCTCCTTCGGCTTCCAGCCGGTCGATTTCCTGATGGAGGAGGGATGGTTCCGGTTCTTGTACGTATCCTCGGGAGTCTGGCAAGGCGTGGGCTGGGGATCGATTATTTATCTGGCCGCAATATCAGGGATTGACCCTACGTTGTATGAAGCTGCGCGAATCGACGGAGCGGGGCGCTGGAGACAAACGCTAAACGTAACGCTGCCCGGGATTATGCCGACGATTATCATTTTGCTGATCCTGCAAATGGGCAATATGATGTCCGTTGGCAGCGAAAAAGTACTCTTGCTCTACAACCCGCTTACCTATTCAACGGCAGATGTGATCTCAACCTACGTGTACCGTAAAGGGGTATTGGAAGCCAGTTACAGCTTTACCGCCGCGGTAGGTTTATTTAACTCGATAATCAGCTTCATTCTGATTTTGGCAGCCAATAAAATCAGCAGGCGGTTCAGCGAGACCAAATTGTGGTGATAGAGGAGACTTGCTATGAAAAGAACGATGGGAGAGAGGGTATTCGGCTGGATCAACGTCATCCTGATGATTGGCCTTTGCGTGGTGACGCTCTATCCGTTCCTGTATGTACTGTTCGCATCGTTTAGCGATGCAACGGCTTTTCTGCAGAACCGCGGGCTGCTGCTAGCGCCTGCAGGATTTGATTTAAGTGCTTATAAAGCGGTATTCCGCAACCCGATGATTATGAAAGGGTATGAGAATACGCTGCTGTACGTGCTGCTCGGCACTGCAATTAACCTCGTCATGACCGCTATCGGCGCTTACGTACTGTCCCGGCCGAATTTGTATTTCCGGCATTTCCTGATGTTCCTCATTGTGCTCACGATGGTCTTTCACGGCGGATTGATTCCAAGCTATTTGCTTGTCAACAAACTTGGCATGATGAATACGATGTGGGCGCTGCTTATTCCTGTCGCCATCAATACGTATAACCTGATAATTATGCGGACTTCTTTCCAGACCATTCCGGTAAGCCTGGAGGAATCGGCAAGGATGGATGGAGCGGGGGAATGGACCATCTTATTCCGGATCGTGCTTCCGCTCTCGATGCCGGTTATCGCCGTCATGATTTTATGGTATGCGGTGGGCCATTGGAACTCGTATTTCAATGCGCTCGTGTATTTGCGAGATACCCAGAAATATCCGCTTCAGCTCGTGCTCCGCGATATTCTGATCGCCAACAGCACGGATTCGATGATGACCAGTGCGGCAAGCGATGATAAGTACGCCATTGGAGAAACGATCAAATACTCGACGATTATCGTTTCGACTTTGCCGATCATTTGCTTGTACCCGTTCCTGCAGAAGTATTTCGTTAAAGGCGTTATGATCGGGGCGATCAAAGGGTAGGAGGATGGCCTATGACAACGGTGACGTACGACAATACGCCAAGCAGCTGGAACGAAGCCTTGCCGCTCGGCAATGGGCATTTCGGCGGAATGGTCTATTACGAAGACGAGACGATGACCATGGCGCTTAACCATTACGAGGTGTACTATCGCAAGCTGCACCGTTACAGCACAGCCTTTCGGCAAGGGGAAGGACAACATTTCCGTTTGCAGTATGGCCGGACGTTTGACGAGCTTCGGAAGCATGCGCAGGAAATGTACCGCAACCCTGCAGAAGAACCGTTTTTTCTATATGGAGATGCCCTGAGCGACAATAGCATGTACCGGCAATACGGCAAGCCGCCCGGGGGGAGCTCCCATTATCCGACCGGAGAGATAAAGCTTTATCCGTCTGCAGAACTGAAGGCTCCGGATCATTACGAGCTGCAGCTTGACGTAATCAAGGCGGATGTCCGGCTGCGAATCGAGAAAGAGGATAAGAAGCTCGAGGTTGCAACGATGGCAGCCGAAGGAGAGGATTTCATTGTTACGGATATTAAACAAACGGACGGCACTCTGCTAAGCGAAATCGAACTTGCGCTGCCGTTAAGAAGATATGCCGATATTAATGCTTCCTACCATTCGCATGATGATACAACCTTTTATTATATAGGCTCCTTCTACCCGGACGGGGAAGACAAGGATCGTCATCGCCCCTTTTCCTTTGCTGTTATGACAAAACTGCTTGGCGCGAAAGGTACAGTAGTGAGTTGCGCCGGAGCTATTCGAATTCGGTTAAAAGATGCAGAGAATAGTCTAACTTTGCTTACGACGGTCGTTACGGAAGTTCAGGCGAAGGACCCGCTGCAGACTGCATTTGAGCGTCTGGGTCAATTTATTCCTGGACTAGCTGCGGCGAGAGAGCGACATCAATCCTATTGGCAGAGCTTCTGGAGGCGTTCGTCCGTTACGCTTCCGGATAAGCTGCTTGAGGATTTATACAGGATCAACCTTTATGCTCTGTCCTGCAGCAGCGGACGGGGAGGAACTATGCCTGAACAGGCCTGTGGACTAAACGGGCTATGGGATATCAAGCAGCCGACCAAGTGGGGCAGCATGTGGTACTGGGATGTCAACATTCAAGCCGCTTTTTGGCCGCTGTATACGTCCAATCACCTGGAACTGGCCGGCTTGTTTAATGAAGGCTTACTTTCCTATGCCGGCAGCGCCGAACGAATGGCTAAGCAGTTCTACGGATTGGATGGGATTGCCGGGGATTACCCGCATGCCTTGTATTACAGCATCTGGCCTTGGTGCGCGCAATTTTTATGGAATTATTACCGGTACAGCATGGACGAGACGTTTCTGCGGGAGAAGGCTTATCCGCTGATTTGCAAGATCGCCCATTTTTTTGAAGGGTTATTGCTATTTGATGCCGAGAGCGGTTTGTATAACGTCTTCCCGGATATTTCGCCGGAGCAAGGACCGCTTACGCGTAACTCGACTTGTACGCTGGCATCCGTCCGCTATTTATTCCGCATGGCCATAGAAGCAAGCGAGTTGCTTGGCGAGCCGGAGGAAGAGCGGAGTAAATGGGAGGACATTGCCCGGAAGCTCGCTCCATATCCTGAAGCGGATTCTACGCGTTACGGCAAAATATGGCTCGATTCCGAATGGGCGCAACCGGATCTTCCTCTGCGGCATCCTTCCCTATTAATGCCTCTCTATCCGATTGGCGAAATCGATAGGAAAGCCAAGTTGCCGCTGCGACAGCAGGCAGAGAATACGCTGAGTTACGTGGAGGAGAATACGGAATTTGGCATGTTCCAATTCGGGTGGCTGTCCTGTACGGCTTCGCGGTTAGGCAAGGGAGACGATGCACTGCGGCTGCTGTATGAGCAGGGTATCGACCTGTCGCTTCGTTGCAACGGTTTGTTCGCGGAGGAGACGGAAAGGTGGATGAATTACTGCAACATAACCAACGAACCGTTGTACCATCCGTTTATGATGGAGGCTTCCGGCGAGCTTGTCGCTGCCGTAAACGAGATGCTGCTGCAAAGCTATGATGGCGTAATCGAAGTATTCCCGGCCGTTCCGGAAGGAACCTTGGAGCAGGAACAGACAAATAAGATGTATAACCATCAGTTAGAGGAGCGGACTTATGGCAAATGGGAAGCTTGCGCTTTCCGGGGATTGCTTGCGGTTGGCGGCTTCGAAGTCAGTGCCAGACGCAGGGAAGGACGTACGGAATGGGTTCATATACGAAGCCTTGCCGGCGGAAAGGTTGTTTTGAGATATCCGTTTGACGTTGAAGAGAACATCAAGGTTGTGAATTTATCCGGACGTGCCTTGACGATGGAGGAGTATGCACTTCATCAAGAATGTCTGGTTTTCGATACGGTTCAAGGCAGTGATTACCTCGTCTTTGTTGATCATGCGGAAGGTATTTTACAGTCAGATTGGCCGCTGGCTCATACAAGGAGGATAAGAGATGATAATGCCTTCAGCAGCCCGCATGTTCATGAAGCGCACACAAGGCGGCGCGTATTTCTGGGGAAGAACCGGGACACAGAGCATTACCGGCTGCTCGATCATTTTACGTTCGATTATTATGCGGGAAACAGCAGAGTATCGAGACTTGCGGCATACCGGCTTGATTTTGGCGTCAAGGAAGAACTGCTGGGCAAAAATTATACGGAAGCCCTTCCCCGCCAGATTCATATTGCAGGTGTGCTTGGTCAGGCATTCCGAAAAGTAACCCCGGATATGATCTTTACGCCATATAGCGGGATTGGCTGGGAGCGGATGGATCAGCTAACCGCCATCGACCGAGGAGCCTCCGACCTGCTTCGGCGAGACTTTGTTGGTGGAGAAGGCGATGCCGTTTTTAGGATCGAGCTGCCCAAGGGCCGATACGATCTCCTGATCGTCACGGGAGACGAAGCAGCCCCTTCCTGCACAGAGCTTGAAATCGCGGGTCAGCTGAAGTGGAGGCCGGATAAGCCTCTTAAAGCGGGAGATTATGCCACGGAAATCATCCCGATTACGCAAAAAAAGGATGGCTGCGTATCTCTGCATTTCCGTTCTTGCGAAGAGCTGCCTTGGCGGATAAATATGCTTATTATTAATCGAAATTACTCGTATTTGTGAAGATGCGAGTGAAGGAATTTTCATGCGAGAAGGCGAAGAAGTTTGACACGGAAGTTCTTTCCAAAGCTGCAGTGAATGAAGAAAGAAGTATAGCAGTCAAGCAGGTATGTTGAAGAAATCGGAGGAATGGAAATGGTGCAGATCCGAAGATTGACAGGCATTGAAATACAAGAAGCTGTCCGCTTGTCGGATGCGACATTCCGGGACGGCAATCAGACTTCCATGGGCCAATTGTTTCCAATCCTCTTCTCCGATGCGGCGTTGCACTTATCTTACGGCGCATTTGAAGATGACGGCAAATTGGTATCGTTTATGGGCGTTGTCCTATGGACGATCCGGATTGGCGAGGCTGCGCTGCGCGTAGCCTCGCTTGGTTCGGTCTGTACGGAACCGTCGGCAAGAGGCAAAGGGTACGCGAGTCAGCTATTGGAGCAAGTTCAGCAATTCACGCGGGATGCAGGGGCGTCATTGCTGCTCGTATCCGGTGACCGTTCTTTATACACGCGGGCGGGTTGCAAGTTGTTCGGGAGAGTTAGCAAATACCGCATGGATGCGCTGCAAGCAGAGTCCTTGTTAGGTGGATCGGAAGTAACAGGCGAGATCCGGGAGATGCGGCCGGAAGATTTGTTTGCCATGCAGGAGGCTGCTGAAACTCGGGAGGTTCGTTATCAGCTGGGCATTAATGAATTCGGCACGCTGCTCAAGGCGGAAGCTATCGCAAGCGTGATGCGGATGAGTCAACGGGTACTTGTCCAGGAGTCGGATGGGAAAGTCATCAATTTTGCAGTTATTGGCGTTACGTCGGATCAGCAGTTAAACGGGGCGGTTCTCGAGTATGCCGGAGCTTCGGCTCAGGTTATAAGACTGTTCGCCGATGCCGTAAACCGATATGGCCTGCAGTCCTTGGAGATTCCTATTCCGTGGCATGAAACAGACATTCATGAAGAGTTGTCGGCAATTCCTTCTGCGGAGGAAGGTCAACCGGGTACCGTCCAAATTCTGAGCGGCGAGGCTTTAATCAACCAGTTATCGCCATGGCTGGAGAAACAAGAAACTGCGAATGGTCTTCGGTTGAACCGGAAGGAAAACAGCTGGCAATTGTCCGACTCCACAGGCCGGCCTTCCGCTACGTTAAGCGATGAAGAACTGATTCGATTGCTATTTGATCGTGTCGGAACAGATGCAGTAGAGCTGCCTGCTGAAGCCCAAGCCTATCAGAAATTATTCCCGGTTCCGTTTCCGTATACGGCAGGCTTATGCTTTGTGTAAAGTTGTTATAAGAGTAACTTGTTCCGTTTATATGAATAAAGCTGCCGGCTACGGCAGCTTTATTTTTTGTATTGACCATAAAAGGTGCGTTTCATAAATAAAACAGGTATTATTAAATATAAACGAATAATAAATAAATTCAATTTTGCGGGGGAAATCTTTGGAAACGCTCAGAACCTTTTTCACTCATCCGATTATCAAAAGAATTGTGTTTGTCTTACTGGTCGTAGTTCTTCTCTATAGTCTCCGCGATATGTTGAATTTGTTGCTGCTTCTGTTTATGGTCACGTTTGTGATGATGCGGCTGCAGAGCTTTATAACCAAGCAAATTCGCAGGGTGATTCCGGTGTCGCCCGTTGTAGTAACCTCGGTCCTGTATGTTGCGCTTGTGTTCGGCCTCGTTTACGGTCTGGTCAATTACGTGCCAAAGCTGATTAACGAGATCGTGGATATCGTCAACAACGTGCAAAAGTTTTTAGGATCGGCGCAAAACGATCAGATCGCCCAAGTGGTCGCGGATACGCTCGACAAGATCGAATACAAAACGTTTTTGAACAGTGCTCTCGCTTATGCGAAGAAGATTGGCGGCTGGCTCGAAATTATTTTGCTGGTTATGTTGCTTAGCTATTTCTTCCTGCTGGAGAGACGCAAGATCGTTCAGTTTACCGAGAAATTCAGCAAAAGCTCGATTAGTTGGCTGTATCTCGAATTCCGGTATTTTGGCGGCAAGTTTATTGCTTCCTTCGGCAAGGTACTTGAAGTACAGCTGATGATTGCCGTATTTAATACCGCCCTTACCATTGCCGGTCTATGGATCATGGGCTTCCCGTACCTATTCGCGCTGACCATTATGGTATTTTTGCTAAGCCTCATTCCGGTTGCGGGCGTCGTTGTTTCCTTTGTCCCGATTGGAATTATCGGCTACCAGATTGGCGGAACTAAAACCGTTATTTGGGTTATCGTTCTGGTGCTGCTCATTCATGCTCTTGAAACGTACTTCCTGAACCCAAGGTTATATTCGCACAAAACAAACCTGCCGATGTTTTACACATTCTTTATCCTTATTTTGTCCGAGCATTACATGGGCATCTGGGGGCTGTTGATTGGTATTCCGATCTTTATGTTTATGCTGGACGTGTTAAAGGTGGAGCAGGCTGATACGTTGGAAGAGCAGACGAAACAGGTGAGAAGCGGAAGATAATCATCGGATTTGTAATCCGAGTATGAGACAGATGGTCAAAAAGACCAGCTGTCTTTTTTTTAAAAAAGAGAGTTCAACGTAACATTCCAATCGCTGGAAACGTATATATTTTAGCTAATAATCAAACAATTTTTTCTGGTAAGGAGCGTTGATTAATTGAGACCAAGCAGGCAGAACATATATTGGTTTTTAGCCGGAGTATGCAGCAGCGCCATTGTTTTTATCGTTGTAGGGCGGATTCACTTATCCCATTTAGCCGCTGTCCTGCTGACTGCTGTAATCGTTACTTTAGGTGGTGGCAGTATTAAGAGGGCTTTTAGGTTCACGGATGAAAGGAGCTTCCACCCGCTGTTTTTCAGCGCAGGGATGCTTTTATTATTTATCGGTTTCAGCATTATTGGCGTTATAAAATAATAAGGCAAGGTACGATTAGGAGTATAAACGTAATGGAAGAAATGAAAAATATGGATACTTTACAATTAAAAATACGTAAGGGAAGTTAATTACGGTGTGAAGATCATTTATTTGCTGATTGGATGAGGAGATGATTTTTCGTGCAGAGGTGAATCACAGTGAAAGCTATAACGAATAAGATTCTGAAAACAAGTCTAGGGATATTTGTAGCTTCGGTAATTCTGATCTTTGTCCTCATGTGTTTGTTTGAAATTTTTTTTATTTTGGGAGTTTGGTACAAGGATGCCTTCATGAATTGAATTATGTTTGAGAGAGCCGGCCGTGCATATTGCACAGTCGGTTTTTCTTATGACGGGATAGTTGAAACAGTAATCGCATGGTAAACGTAAAACTATTATTCGATAACCTGACGAGATAGTATTTATTCCTCCGAATTGTAAGCAACCACGACGTATGTAATGCCAAAACAAGAAGGAGAAGATCGTTGTGAGTGAAGATTGGAAAAAAGTTGAGGAAGCATTAAAAAGCATTGAGGTCGTTGGACATGAAAATAATAAGCCGGTCTCGGTCATCGGCTTCTCGGAAGATTTGCGTTGCATCGGCATAGGTACGGATGCCGCGGTCTTCTATCACTCTGACACCCCTGATTACGCATATAAAGTATATACCGCTCAGTCTTTAGAGAAGAAGAACGTGGAAGCAGGCATCTATGAACGTTTACAAGGCTCCCCCTATTTTCCCCATTGTTATGGTGCCGGTTCCAACTTTCTAGTGTTAAGTTTTGAACAAGGAGTTACTCTATATGATTGTCTTTTACAGGGGATCCCTGTTTCGGAGCAGGTGATACAGGACGTCGAAAATGCCCGAGCGTTTATTCGCAGCCAAGGGATGAACCCTAGAGATATTCATCTTAAAAATGTGCTCTTGCAAGACGGAAGAGGAAAAGTTCTCGATGTATCGGAATATAGCAAGGACGGAAACGATAACCGGTGGGAACACTTAGTATGGTCATACAATCATTTTTATCCTATGATTAGCGGAGTGCAGATCCCTTTATGGATATTGGAAACGATAACGAATTGGTACAATCGGATCGATACGGCAAGTTTTGGAATAGAAGACTTCTCTAAACGGGTGAGTCAACTTTTCTTGGGAAAACGCAAATAAAACGGAGCAGTTATTTCATCTTGGAGGAATTTAAATGAGCTATGATTTAATGGTTTTTGAACCAACTAAGGCACCACGGGAAAGAAAGGACTTTATGGAATGGTATGATCAGCAAGTAGAGTGGTCGGAAGATCATCCATATAATGATCCGTCGGTTTGTTCTGAGGCGTTGCAGCGCTTATATAAAAAGCTTTCAGAGCATTTTCCCAATATGAATGTGGATGAGGAAGTTTTTGAAGCAATGGAGGAAGCCGGGACGGATAATCGGTTAACCGATTATTCATTGGGCTCAGCCGTTATCTATGCGGCTTTTGCATATTCCGTAGCTGATGAAGCATACACGACCTTGCGAGAATTGGCTTTTGAATGCAAGGTAGGATTTTTTGATGTCAGCAGTGAAGAAGGCGCAATTATTTTTCCGGATTAATACGCTTGGTGTAAAGGCAGATGGTCTTAAGCGGACCATCTGCCTTTATTTCTTAACAGAGTGCTGTTTACTTAATCGTTTTGTTCACAAGGTTGATATGATTTAAGTTCGTTCCACTCGTGCCATCAAAGATGAATTCGAGCTGGTATTTTCCGCGAACATAAGTGATTTTCTTTTGTACGGTTTTACCCGACTTAATCAGGACGGACTCATTGGGAGCGCCCCAGTGTTGAACCAGCATTTTAAGGGAGATTCCTCCCAGGTTGGTCTGCCGCTCAACATTTGTTCCGAAGTAACGCATTTCCTTGATTTTGCCTAGCTTATAGCTAATCGCATATCCAGGGTGTCCCATTTCGGCATGATATACATCAAAGTCGTCGGAATCCTTTGCCGGAGATTCAGCTTCACCAATAGCTTTGATAACCGACGCATGCGTAGTTGAACCAATCGTGAAACCGTGGAAATTAGGGAACTGGCCATTAAGGGCCGGCTTATAGAAGCTCATTAGCGTTTCAAAAGCTTTTGCGTGCGCATCAACAGAAGCGGCGCTTTGAGCAGCGGCTGCATGCGATGGGACAGCACCTGTGGCAGACAATGCTAACGTTCCAGCGACTACTGAAGCCACTGCGATTTTTTTCATGGATTTATAAAATTTCAATTTATTTACCTCCTCGGGATGTCGGGATATGTCCCCGTTCAAGTTGCACTAGCTTTGACGCATGTACATCGCAAATTGTTGCAAGCAAGATTCGATGTAAATAATTACCTCGAAAGGGGGAGGGGATTCCAATATGTGGTACAATTCATATAACCTTAAAGCGACCTATTCTAATTTAAAACGGGAGGAAAGATAGATGATTCAACTTATCCCTGTTAAAAGTCAATCCTTCAGTACGAAAGCTGAGGTGACATAAGTGTGATTCGGTTTCTTGTTTATGCGATATGGATTATGGTTCTGATTATCGAAATGTTTTAGTTTTTCAAACACAATACATAGAGTACATGATTTCGAAGAAACGTTATTCCATATCGTCCTTATATTCATTACGTTAGTAGTTGGAACGGTAGGAACATTAATTGCTCGAAAGAATTGAAGAGTTCAAGAGAGGATGAAAGATTATAGCTGGGGCGAAAAGATTTTTTAAGTTGTTTGCCAAAAATCTGAAGGAAGTCAAGGGACCAGGTGAATATAGCGCTAATGGAATCACTGTCCTTTGCGTGCATTGCCATAATAATAAATTCGAAAAAAGTTACGCGCAATTAAACACGGCTTTTATGAGTTTCCTTAATCTTGATTTCGCTAACCGTTCAGCAAATATATTGATCTGTGATCGTTGCGGTTATATTCATTGGTTTAATAAAGAAATCAAAAGAGAGTATTAAAAAGGGGAAAAATACTAAAAAGGCTGCTTAGGAAGAAATAACTAGTCCAATCTACTAAATTTTGCTATGATGCCAATAGGAAAATTTTCACCTAACAAGGAGTCATAGACAAATGAGGAACAACATTTCTACATGCTTGATGGGAATCGGAATCTTGCTGCTTGTCATTGGGTTTATTGAAGGCCTAATTTTTGGGAATGCTCCTGATGGCTTTCATATGACCATTGCCCTATATTGGTGGCTGTCGGGAGTTACGGCAGGGTTTATCTTTATAGGCTTATCGGAGATTGTTAACCTGCTGCAGAAGCTAGTGACTAAATTTGATGCCGACCAACCGATTCAGCCCGGCATTCTATCGCTGTTCCAGCCAACTTCCTCCAGAAGCGTACAGGAGAAGATCGCTGAAGTCTCCGACACCAAAATTAAGGATCTGACGATATTAATAGACGATGTGCGTTTTAGAGGATTCTTTGTATTTACCGATACTGAAGTTAAAGTGATGAAAAAATCGTTGTTCCAGGCGGAGTCTGAAGCCGTGCTCATTAAGGAGATCAGCAAGAATAGTCTTTCGGCAGATTTCGAGAGGGATGCGGATTATGTTATCTTTCAATTCACGGAAGGCAGCAGCCTTCATAAATTAGCCTTTAAAACCTTTAACATTTATGACTATGAACGAATCATCAACCTGCTTAAGCAGAAGGAAAGCCGATAACTTATCGGCTTTTTTTTGTTACTGCTGAACCGATTTGCGATAGCGAAGCGGGGAGATGCCTTCCCTGCGCTTGAAGCAGGCCGTGAAATAAGGGGCATACCGGAAACCAACCTCTTCGGCAATTCGTTCAATCGACCATTCGGAGGAAACGAGCAGCTTCTTCGCCCGGTCCAGGCGGAATTCAAGCAAGTAGTGGCTAGGCGTCATGCCGTATTTCTTCTTCATGCAGCGGACGATGTAATTGGGATGAAAGTGCAGCTCTTCAGCAAGAAGCTCATTTGTAATGTCTTTCTGAAAATTTTGCTGAAGATAAAAGGCGGCTTTTTCCGCGAGACGTGTGGCGGGAGTGCTTGTTTTGTTTAAGCTTTCGTTTTCGAGCAACGAGAGAAGCTGTGCCAGCAAGCTTTGTTCCTCCCAAAAGGAATCCCCGACGGTCAGATTCAGCAGCTGAAGCATCAGCTTGAAAACATTCTCGGGATCATTAAGGGAGAGATGCTTCGGAATCCGAATGAGGTGAGGATTCAAGAAAGATTGCGCAGAAGCTCCTTCCTTGGCATGCGATCGCCAGATCAGATGCTCGAAATGTACCCAATAAAAAACGGTGTGCTGCTCGCATGGCTTCACCGAATAATGTTCTCCGTCCGGCAGCAAAAGTAAGGTATCCCCTTTGCCAAGCGACCATTCCCGACCGTTCTCCCCGATAAATAACTCTCCTTCAGCCACAATAATCAAGTCGAATATGCCGAAGTTTCTGCGATTGGGATGCCGGTCTCCGGCCCGAAACTCGGAGCGGCCGGACTCCCAGTAATATGGGAGGGGCGGGGTTTGCAGTTCTATGAAGCTCAAAAACGATTCACATCCTTTACTGTGTCATTTTGTATAAGAAAAAGTTCATTCCGTTCCTATTGATTCAGATGAATAAAGCATATACTCGAACTTATAAGGAGTCAATTTTTATCGTTTTTAGCGAATTGGCAGTCATCTGAAGGAGGATTATGATGAAGAACACGCAGATCAGCATCAAGGATGATTTTTGGAATGAATATACAGAGCTAGTACGCAGTACGGTCATCCCTTATCAATGGGAGGCTTTAAATGACCGCATTCAAGACGCCGAACCCAGCTATTCGATCCGTAATTTCCGGATTGCCGCGGGCTTGGAGAAGGGCGAGTTCGGCGGATGGATTTTTCAAGACAGCGATCTCTACAAGTGGTTGGAGGCCGTTGCTTATTCGCTTGAACGTCAGCCCGATCCGGAGCTGGAAAAGATTGCGGATGAAGCCATAGAGCTGATCGGACAAGCTCAGCATGAGAACGGATATTTAAACACTTATTTCACGATCCAAGAGCCGGGCAAAGAGTGGTCTAACCTGTATGAAGCTCATGAGCTGTATTGCGCGGGTCATTTGTTCGAAGCGGCTGTTGCTTATTATCGGGCAACGGGCAAGCGTAAGCTGCTCGACATTTCCTGCCGTTTTGCCGACCTTATCGCAAGCTTGTTTGGTACGGAACCAGGGCAAATGCGGGCTTATTGCGGCCATCCGGAGGTTGAACTAGCCTTAGTTAAGCTGTATCAAGCTACGGGAGAAGGGCGTTATCTGAATCTGAGCTTGTACTTTATCGACGAACGCGGCAGCAAGCCCAATTATTTTATCGAGGAATGGGAACGCCGCGGCCGGACAACGATTTGGGCCCAAGGGGAGCCTAATCTCGAGGTTTACCAAAGCCATCTTCCGGTTCGCGAGCAGCCGGTTGCCGTCGGACATGCCGTTCGTGCGGTATACCTGTATACGGCAATGGCGGATCTTGCCCGCTTAACCGGTGACGTCAAGCTCCGCGAAGCATGCGAGCGGCTGTGGGCGAATACGACCGGCAAGCAAATGTACATTACCGGGGGGATCGGCGCGACGCATCTCGGAGAAGCTTTTACATTCGACCACGATCTTCCGAACGACATTGTCTATGCGGAGACCTGCGCGTCGATCGGCCTGATCTTCTGGGCGCGTCGGATGCTTCAGTTGGAGGCCAAGAGCGAGTACGCGGACGTGATGGAGCGGGCCTTGTACAATAACGTGCTCGGAAGCATGGCGAAGGACGGCAAGCATTTCTTCTATGTGAATCCGCTTGAGGTCTGGCCGGAAGCGAGCACGAAAAGCCCGGATAAGTTTCATGTGAAGCCGGTTAGGCAAAAATGGTTCGGATGCTCCTGCTGCCCGCCTAACGTAGCCCGTTTGCTTGGTTCTCTTGACGAGTATATTTATGATGTATCTGAGGATGGCTCAACCGTGCGTGTCCATCTCTTTATCGGAAGCGATGTGGCATTCGAGACGGGAGGCAAGAAAATCGTGCTGAACCAGAAATCGGAGCTCCCGTGGAACGGCCAGGTTGAATTTAGGGTATCGCTGCAAGAAGATAAAGGTGATGTTCCGTTTATGCTTGCGCTTCGTATTCCGAACTGGTTCTCTTCGAAAGAGCCGGTATTGAAAATAAACGGAGAAACGGTCCGATATCATGTGGATAAAGGTTACGCTACCGTATACCGCGTATGGCAGGACGGTGATCAGGTGGAATGGCTGCTGCCACTCGAGACGCAGCTGATTGCCGCGAACCCGTTAATCCGTGCGGATGCCGGTAAAGCCGCCATTCAACGCGGTCCGCTTGTCTATTGCGTGGAAGAAGCAGACAACGGCAAACCGCTGGTATCCCTGTCGCTGGCGGAAGAACCGGAATTGACAGCCAGCAAAGCTTCGGATCTGCTAGGTGGCTGCGTCGTTGTGGAAGGGAACGGAGTTGTTATCGACAATGCCGGCTGGGCAGAAGGTCAGCCTTATCAGCTGCTAACCAAGCATAGAGAATCGGTCCGTTTCAAGGCGATTCCTTACTATTTATGGGGCAACCGCGAGCCTGGCGAAATGAACGTATGGCTCCGCTATTAAAAAAGTTTTTCGGTACCCTGCATAATGTGGTTGCAGCTGGAGAAATTAATTTCAGCACCAAAAATTACATCACAAACCAACACATTAGGAGGGCTTTTCAATGTCTAGAAGCAACAGCAATACTTTAGTGGTACCACAAGCAGCGCAAGCTTTGGATCAAATCAAATTCGAAGTGGCTTCAGAGCTCGGTATTTCCTTATCGCGTGATGGTTACAATGGTGATATTACAACTTATAATGCCGGAAAAATCGGCGGATCGATTACTCGCCGCTTGGTTGAAATCGCTGAGCAAAGCCTCGGCGGTGCATCCACTAACTTCCGTCGTTAGTAAATACTTAACCAAAAAAGGCTGCCTACTTTATAGGCAGCCTTTTTGCTGTTCTTATTTATTAGCCTGCAGAGCCCGTTTGCGGGTCAACTGCCGAACGGATGCAAAGCAGATAAACGTCACCAGCAAGGCAGAGACGATAAAGAAGACGGATCCTAATATAGAGTTCGAAATCGCATGGGCAAATTCCGATGCGGAAGGCTGTTCGATGCGGATCGAGGTATTAAACACCGTAATAAGAACCGCAAGGCCCAAGGAAGCACCGCTTTGATGGGCGACATTGACCAGACCCGAAGCTGCGCCGCTATCTTGTGGCTGCACACCGGTCAGACCCATTGCCGTAAGCGGCTGGAATACCATTCCGGCACCGATACCCATGATAGCGAGAAGGATAAATAGATCCGGGAAGAATGACGTCTGCGCGGAAACCATACGGCTTAGCAGAAGAGTACCGATAATCGCGATGATTAACCCGGCAGACAGCACTTTGATATTGCCATACCGCCGAACCAGCCCCGGTATAATGTACATCATTCCGAACTGCGCAACGGTAAACGGCAGGAAGGCAAGACCTGCTTCAAAGGAGCTGAACCCGAGGGCATTTTGCAAATATTGCGGGATGAAGAAAAAGAGGGAGAAGTTCCCGCCTACCATCAGAAATCTTCCCAAGTAAGCCCCGGAACGCTGGCGGTTCGCAAATAACCGCAGCGGGATAATCGGTTCTGCTGCCTTGGATTCAATAAGAACAAATACCGCCAACAGGATAATTCCCGCCGCAAGGGGAATCCAAGTTGCAGGATTACCCCAGCCGTAATCAGCCGCTTGAACCAACCCGTAGACCAAGGATGACATGCCGATAACAGAGGTCAGCGCGCCGCCAATATCAAAGCGGCCGGATCTGATGCTTGTTGGCTGAATAAACTTGTGAACCAGGTACAGCAAAACAATTCCGATGGGTACATTAATAAACATACCAAAGCGCCAGGAGACGAAATCGGTAAAGAATCCGCCAAGAATGAGGCCGATGCTTCCTCCCGCAGCCGATACGGCACTGTACATGGAAATCGCCCTGGAGCGTTCCTTCGCTTCAACAAAGGTGGCAGACAGCAAAGCCAGCGCAGCTGGCGTGGCGAGTGCGGCGGCAAACCCTTGCAGGGCCCGCGAGATAAGCAAAAATTCAGCCGTCGGCGCTATACCCGCAAAAAATGAGGTCAATGAGAACAACCCGATTCCTATGCCAAGCATTCGTCTGCGCCCCAGCAAATCTCCCGCGCGGGCACCAAGCAGCAAGAAACCGCCAAAAGCGAGAATGTAGCTGTTATGAACCCAAGTCAAGCTGGTTGTCGACATGTGAAGCGTCCGGCCGATTTGGGGAATGGCCGTTACCATAACGGACGCGTCAAGCACAACGATAAGCTGGCACGCGATAATAATCGTGAGAATAATCCATTTGGACTGATGCATGTTCACGTTCCTTTCCTGTTCCGTGTTAGTGTTCCTGAAAGCTATTATGAATGGGATCGGCGGCGCGAAGTAGATCGTTCCTGCTTAAAAGTTGCCTAAACCTGCAATTCAGCTTTTCTTTTACTTTCCAAGCGACAAGAATGCTTATATAATCAGGAACAAGGCGGGAGGGATCAACGGATATGCCGGAGCAAACAATGGATTCCCGTTCAACGGGAGGGAAAAGCATTTCGATTTATAAGAAAACGCTGGATCAGCTTATTGGAATGACGGAGAGGATGACGTTGGAAGAAGGGCGGAATTCAACGATCGTGCCTTTCCTGTCCATCGTCAAACGCAGTCACGATACGGTGCGGTGTCCAGGCGTATTGACACCTTCTTTTTGTCTGATTCTCCAAGGGGAGAAGAAGCTGTATCTCGGTCAGGATATCTTTCATTACAGAGCGGGGGATTACGTTGCATCGCTGCTGGATATCCCTGCTTTTGGCCAGGTTGTTGGAGCAAGCGAAGAGCAGCCTTATATCGGACTGCGCATAGACTTCACGACGCAGGAGATTGCTTCCGTCGTTGTGGAAGCTGAGATCCTTGCGGAGCCAAAAGAGAAAGATTTGACTTCCGCAGCTTTTATCGGCAAATCGGATGCCAATCTGCTGGACATCTTTTACCGGCTGCTGAAGTTAATCGACAAGCCGAAAGAAGCCCGGTTTCTGTCCGAGCTGTTGAAGAAGGAAATGATTTTTAATCTGCTGTCAGGCGATTTCGGACATTTGTTTATGCAGAAGGTATTGTTTGACCAACGGGCGGATGGAGTAGCGAAGGCGATTCACTGGATCCAGGAGAACTACACTCACTCCTTTACCGTCGAGGAGCTGGCGAAGTCATGCAATATGAGCACGTCCGGGCTTCATCATAAATTTAAAGCCATCACTACAATGGGGCCTTTGCAATATCAGAAGCAGCTTCGCCTGCAGGAAGCGAGGCGCCTGATGCTAAGCGGTCCGGTAGGGGCAACAACAGCCGCGCTGACGGTAGGCTATGAAAGCCCGTCGCAGTTCAATCGGGAATACCGAAGACTGTTCGGCCAGCCTCCCCTTCAGGATATCAAGACGCTTCGCAAAGCATCGGGCAGTGCGGAATTTGAGGACCCTATATAAGAAGTTTACAGAAAGTAACGGAGCCGCGCGGCAAGCGGGCTCCGTTTTTCTGTTTTGGCCTAATTTATATTATAATGCAGTCATGGTGTTTCAAACTGAAACGAAAAACGAGGTGTAATGATGAATATTAAAGTTCTAGCTATAGCTCCGTATGTAGGGTTGCGGGATTTGCTTTTGGAAATGGTGCAAGAAGAAACAACGATTCGGATGGATGTGGAGGTAGCGGATTTGGAAGAAGCGCTTCCGCTTATCCAGCAGGCCGAGGAAAGGGGCTACGACATTATTATCAGCCGGGGCGGTACGGCAAACCTGATTCGCAAGCATTCCTCGCTGCCGGTCGTGGACATCCCGGTATCCGGGTACGATATTTTGCGGGTGCTGACGCTTATCCGCCGCACGAATTCCAAGGTAGCCATTATCGGCTTTCCGAATATATGCAAGGCAGTTGCGGAGGTGTCCAGCCTGCTTGATTTTGAAATTCCGATTATCCAGATCAGCGACCAGACCGAGGTGCGCGGCGCTCTGCGGCAGGCATTTGGCGACAAGGTTCAGATCGTGCTGGGGGATGCCGTTACGGTCCGGGCCGCGCAAGAAATGGGCTATCACGGTATTCTTATTACCTCAGGCAAGGAATCGGTCGGCGATATGTTCCGGGAGGTTAGGCGCGTATACGACGTTTACCGGCAAGGCCAGGAACAAACGATGTTCTACCGGGACATCCTGGACCAGGATACCAGAGCGATTATCGCGCTTGATGACCGTCAGCGGATCCTGTTCATGAACCATACTGCGGGAGAACTGCTCGGCAGCAGCGGTAATACGGATGCGGAGGCTTTGTCAGGCAGCAGCATTCAATATTCGTTACCGGCGCTTTACAAGCTGATAAGCGGAGCGGAGGAGACGGACAGTTCCGCCAAATGGTCCAAGCAGTTTCTCTATTTGAACGAGCAGCAATACAAAGTAAGCGTTAGCGAGGGCCGCAAGGAAGGAAGCTTCCGCTATCTGGTTTCCCTGGACTCGATCGAGAATTGGCGCAACGAGCGGAGATTCGCTGCTTATATTCCTCCTAGGCTTACAACGTTTAATCAAATGGTGGGCTCCAGCGTGATGTTGAATAAAACGATAGCGAAGGCGCAAAAGTATGCACTAAGCGATCGTAACCTTTGGGTTTCCGGTGATAGGGGAACAGGCAAATCGCTATTCGCTCAAGCGATCCATTCGGCAAGCAAGCGCCATGCGCAAGGCTTCTATATGATTCCGTGCGAAGGGATGACGGAGCAGGAAACCAATCTTCTGTTAAAAGGAACTGCGGAGGAGCTTGGTCTGCCCGAGACCGGTTTCTGCGGAACGATCTATCTGAACAACGTGGACAGGCTGGACCGCGGAGCGCAGGACCAATGGCTGCAGGCCATACGCCGGTACCCGCAAATCCGGTTTATTGCCTCCTCCTCAACAAGCCTAACCCGCCTGAAAGGAAAGGCGGACTACAATCATGAGCTAATCGCAGTGCTCGGCGAGCTTCAGTTAGCGGTTCCTCCTCTAAAGGAACGGATAGAGGACATCGATGAGATCATCCGGGTCATGATTGCGAATTATAATTTTCAATCCGGCAAGCAGATCGTCGGTTTCCGCGAAGCGGCTCTTGATGAGCTGTTGCAATACGATTGGCCGGGGAATTTACGCGAGCTGGAGCGTGCCATTCACGAAATGCTTGTCCTTACCCAAGGCAATCATGTAGAGAAGAAGGATGCGGTTACTGTTATTGAACAATATAAAGAGTCCATGATTGCGGATGCGGACAATGTTTCCACCACGATAGATCTGCGAGGGACGCTTGAGGAGATCGAGCGCCGGATCATTACTTATGTTTTACAGGAGGAAGGAATGAATCAATCCAAAACCTGCAAGAGGCTCGGTATGAACCGGACAACCTTTTGGAGGAAAATGAACAAAACGTTTAATAATGAAACATAATGATGGTTGTTCATCACATAAGCTCGCTTTATAATTAGCAATGTAGCGCTTACAAATTGAACTTACTGTTTCAATATGAAACAAAAATGTATCTTAGGGGGACTACTTGTGAAGATTAAAGCGAGCATTGAAAAAATCCCTGGCGGTATGATGATCGTCCCATTATTGATTGGAGCAATCATAAATACGGCTTTTCCAACGATTTCGACTTATTTTGGTTCCTTCACCGGCGCATTGATGACCGGATCGCTTCCCATGCTGGCTGTCTTTTACGTCTGTATGGGATCCACCATCGATTTTAAAGCAACGCCTTACATCGTAAAAAAAGGCGGCACCTTATTGATCACCAAAATCGCTATTGCGATGCTGGTCGGCTTTATCGCCGGCAAGTTTCTTGGCAATGGCATGATTGATAACGGTTTCTTCGCCGGGCTATCCGTTCTGGCAATCGTCGCGGCCATGAATGATACAAACGGCGGTCTGTACATGGCGCTGATGGGTCAATTCGGACGCAAAGAAGATGTAGGCGCATATTCGATCATGAGCCTTGAGTCCGGCCCGTTCCTGACCATGATTACGCTTGGCGCAGCCGGCCTCGCCGCGTTCCCATGGCAAACGCTTGTAGGCGCTATCCTTCCGCTGGTTGTCGGCATGATTCTCGGTAATTTGGATAAAGAGCTACGCGGTTTTCTCTCTAAAGGGGTACCGGTCCTCGTTCCGTTCTTTGCCTTTGCGCTTGGTGCCGGGCTGAATCTGGGCAATGTGTGGAAAGCGGGCGCGCTTGGCGTGCTGCTTGGCGTTGCGGTTGTTGTCATTACAGGCTTGGCGCTGATGGGTACCGACCGGCTTACGGGCGGCAATGGCGTAGCCGGCTTGGCTGCAGCTACTACCGCGGGCAATGCCGCAGGCGTACCGGCGGCCGTCGCCGCCGCAAACGCGATCTATGTACCGCTGGTGCCTTCGGCAACCGCGCTTGTTGCTTCGAGCGTTATTGTGACGGCTATCCTTACGCCGATTGTGACCGCATGGTGGTCTAAACGTCTGGAAGCTAGAAGCAAATAAAACGACGGAGGATGCAACGTGAAACAAATATCGATTATTGCAGATGATTTAACCGGCGCATCGGACTCCGGCGTTCAATTTGCCCGGAATGGCCTAAAGACGCAGGTGTTGTTTGATTGGTCGGCCATTCCCGATGATCAATCGGAGCTCGATGTGATCGTGCTAGACACGGACAGCCGCTCGATGCCGGGCGAGCTGGCTTATGAACGGGCGGCCAGTGCAGCCGCGGCGCTCAAAGAAAAAGGGTTTAGCTTTATTTATAAAAAAATGGACTCTACGCTAAGAGGGAATCTGGGGCAGGAAATACGCGGGGTCATGGACAGCTACAGCTTCGATGCCGCTTTTATTGCGCCTGCCTTTCCAAGAATCGGCCGGACGACCGTTGGAGGAATTCATTACTTGAACGGTACGCCGATTCACGAAACCGAGATGGCAAGAGATCCGAAGACACCGGTTCCGGATTCCCGGGTCGCCAATGTTTTGCAGGAGCAATCAGGCCTTGCCAGCGCGAACGTAGAGCTTGCTTTGCTGCGCGAAGGTCCGGAAGCTGTCCGCCGCTTTATCGAAGAACAACTTCGTCAAGCTGTAAAGCTGTTTGTGTTCGACGCGGAGACGGATGGTGATCTTGCTATTATTGCCGCGCTTATTCCGGTATTTCAATCCAGCGTATTGTGGGGAGGCTCGGCCGGCTTGGCAGAGTTCCTGATTGCGCCGGACCCGTCGAGAACCGCTGAACGATACGAAAAACAAGCAGCGGAAGGTGCCGTCGTTCTCGTAGCGGGAAGCATTTCGGCTATTACCCGGGAACAAGTTGCGGAGGTTAACCGGCAGGCTAATGTTACCGCCTTGGAGATGGATCCGCTTGCGGCCATCGGACCGATGGAAGAGCGGGAGCGCGAAATCGCAAGGTGTGCGGCCGAGCTGCAGCTTGCGATTGCAGCAGGGAAAGATATTTCGCTGCACGCAGGTTCTTCTCCGGAGCAGGTCCGCGCAGCCAAGGAAAAGGGAGCCGCGCTAGGACTAGATCCCTCGGATGTCTCCAACCGGATTGCGGATACCCTTGGTCAGATTACTAGCCAGGTTGCCGCAGGCAGCTCCGTACAAGGTCTCGTACTCACCGGCGGAGATACAGCCAAAGCCGTCTGCCGGTATTTAGGCGTCAGCGGTTTTGAACTTCATCATGAGGTGGAGCCGGGTATCCCGTTCGGAACGTTAGTTGGCGGATCCCGATTGCCGGCAATTACGAAAGCAGGGGCGTTCGGCCGTAAAGGATCGTTATGGCATGCCATGCAGCATATACGTGAAGGAAGAGGGGAATAACAATGAAAGCGATTATTGGGATCACAATGGGAGACGGCGCAGGCGTCGGCCCCGAGATTATTATGAAAGCTCTTGGCGATAACAAGGTATACGAGGACAGCAATCCGTTTGTGATCGGCGATGCCAAGATCTTAGAGCGTGCGGCCCGTGTTGTGAACAGCGAGCTCAAGGTTCGTCCTATTGCTTCCGTAACGGAAGCGCAATACGAATACGGCACGGTGGATTGCCTTGATCTGAATCTGCTTCCGGCCGACCTGCCGTTTGGACAAGTGTCTCCGGAAGCGGGGCATGCCGCGTTTATGTACTTGAAGACCGCCATTGAACTGGCGAACGAAGGGCTGATCGACGGCATTTGCACGGCGCCGCTGAACAAAGAAGCGCTGCATAAGGGCGGACATATTTATCCCGGTCATACGGAGATCCTGGCCGATTTGACGGGGACGCAGGATTTCGCGATGATGCTCTCCGCTCCAAAGCTGAAGGTTATTCACGTAACCACGCACGTAGGCATCATTGATGCTGTAAGAATGATCGAGCCGGAACGCGTCTACAAGGTGATCAAAATGGCTCATGAGACTCTCCGTAAAGCAGGTTACGCGGAGCCTCGCATCGCGGTTTGCGGCATTAATCCGCATGCCGGAGAGAATGGCTTGTTCGGTTACGGAGAGGAAGAAGAGAAGGTTATTCCCGGAGTTCAGCGGGCTCAGCAGGAAGGCATAAACGTGCAAGGTCCTCTGCCGGCAGACACTTTGTTCTTCCGTACGACGCGCGGCGACTTCGATATCGTTGTTGCGATGTACCACGATCAGGGACACGGTCCGGTAAAAGTATTAGGCCTCGAAGCAGGCGTGAACATTACCGTCGGCCTGCCGATTATCCGCACAAGCGTCGATCACGGGACGGCTTTCGATATCGCGGGCAAAGGCATCGCGGATGACCAAAGCATCAAAGAAGCGCTCCGCCAAGCGGTAGAGCTTGCGCCAAAGCGTTAATTTCATAACAATGATAAAGCCCAGGTCCGGATCTTCCATGGACTTGGGCTTTTTGGCATGCAAGCAGGTCGGGAAAGAGCAAGAGAGTAGTCGGCAAAGGCATAGACCATACTAAAAGCTATCAAGTAAGATGAAGAGTGACGGCATAATCGGGTGAAGGCCGCTAAGATGAGGAACTTCGATCGGAGGGCCCGAATGATCAAACGTTTGAAATCTATTCCGTGGAATTCGATTCCGGTCAAGCTGGTGCTTGGCCTTTTAGGTATTACCATGCCTTTAATCGCGCTTCTGTTCTATAACAATTCGTATAGCATGAACGTCGTTCACAGTCAGGTAGCGGCGTCGAACAAAAATTTAATCGCTATTTACATGAACCAGACCGATGGGCAATTGACCGAGGTTGAGAGACATTTGGCCAGTCTAACCTCAACGGATCTTAACGTACAGGACATGGGCGACGCGAGGACGGAAGACGATTTCGTTCTGGCCAAAACCGCGGTCTACCGCAAGCTCACTTCGGACTTGTCGATTTATCCTTATATTGACGGTTTATATGTCTATTCCCTTAACCGGCATGAAGGGGTTGAGGCATACAAAGGCAACTTGTCCTACCCTCAGCTGACCCGTATCCGGCAAGCGCTGGCAGACAGGGTGTCCGAGCTGACGCAGAAATCACAGTATCGGAACGTCGATTGGAAGATCATGCTGCTGGGAGGAGAGTCGTACCTGGTTCGCCTTATGCGCGACGGAGACCTGGTTGTCGGGGCATGGGTTAAGGCTTCAACCGTGCTGCAGCCGCTGCGCGGAATGCGTATCGGCAACACGGGAGCGGTGCTCCTCGTTGATGACAATGGCGGTATTTTATCTGCCACAAGAGATCTCTCAAACAAGGAACTTGATCTCGCGAAAGGGTTTCAGCGTTATTATTTGTCCGGAGGAGAGGACAAGTTCCTGATCGTGGGTGAGTCCTCGGCAAAAGGCGGCTTTAGCCTCGCGGCCGCCATTCCGGACGAGTCTATTTTGGAGAACCTTCCTTACTTGACCAAAGCGTCCGCCGTCGTTATTATATTGGCTCTGCTGATGCTGCCGCTTAGCTTCCTGATCTTGAGAAAAGCGATTTTGCTTCCGCTCGGCAAGATGGTCAGCGCCATGAGAAAGATCGGGAAGGGCAACTTCCAAATCCGGATTGATGCCGCCGGAGCGCCCGACGAGATTCAGCTGGTTAACCAGGCTTTTAATACGATGATTTCCAGGATTGAAGAGCTTAAGATTCACGTATACGAGGAGCAGCTCAGCAAACAAAGGGCGGAGCTGAAGCATTTGCAGCTGCAAATCAATCCGCATTTTTTCATGAATTCGTTAAACATTTTGTACAATCTGGCTCAAGTGAAGCAATTTGAGCCGATTCAGGAAATGACCATGCATCTCGTGCATTATTTCCGATACCTTTTTCAAAGCTATCATCCGCTCGTCCCGCTAAAGAATGAGCTAAGCCATATTCGGCACTATTTGCGTATTCAGCAGATGCGTTTTCCGGATACGTTCTCTTGCGAGGTGGAGATTCCGTCTTATTTGGAGACAACGGCTATTCCTCCGCTCCTTCTGCAGACGGTGGTCGAAAACTCCGTTAAATACGCGGTTAAGCCCGGTGAGCCGATCAAGCTGATTATTGAAGCGGAGCTAGATGATTTGGCCGAGGAGCCGATGGTTGTCATCACGGTAAGAGACACCGGCGAAGGTTACTCCGAGGCTGCTCTTTCCCGTTTGCGTCAAGGAATGACCTATGCGGATGAGACTGGCGAGCATATCGGACTATGGAATATAAGAGAAAGATTGAGGCTTCAATTCGGCGATAAAGCATGGATGGATTGTTATAATGACGACCCGCATGGAGCGGTAACCGAGATTGCGATCCCTCTTCATGCTAGTCAGGAGCAAAAGGAGTGAACGGGCATGCGTCAGCTGCTTATTGTGGACGATGAACCGATAGCGGTAGAAGGTCTGAAATCCGGCGTCGACTGGCAATCGATTGGAATCTCGCGGGTCATGACTGCTAATAATGCCGATCAGGCCATGGAGATTTTCGGCAGGGAGCGGGTGGATATCCTGTTATGCGATATCGAAATGCCGAAGGCATCAGGGCTCCAGCTGCTGGAGTGGGTGAGAAGCCATTGTCCGGGGACGGAAACGATATTTCTAACCTGCCATGCCGATTTTCAATATGCGAAACAAGCGATTCAACTGGGCAGTCTCGATTATCTGCTGAAGCCCATCCCTTACGACGAGCTTAAGGCTGTCGTGGAGAAAGCGATCCGCAAGATGGACAAGGATCGGTACATGAGCGAATTCAGCCAATTCGGAAAGTTTTGGCTGCAGCATCAGCCGTTGCTCGTGGAGCGTTTCTGGCTGGATGTGCTCGGTCAGGCCATTCCCGCTTTGCCTCGGGCGATCAGCATGGCAGCGCAGGAGCGCAACATTCCGTATTCCGACAAGCTTGTTTTCCTGCCTATTCTGCTGCGCGTCCGCCGCTGGTACAAGGAGTATTCGCTGAGGGACAAGAAGACGATGGAGTATGCTCTCCGCAAGGCCGCCGAAGAAGTGCTGATGCAGCGGCAGGACAGCGGTCTGCTCATTTCCGCGGGCGACGATAGTATGCTGGTTGTGTTGAACGGCGGCAAAGAAGCCTCGGAGCCGGAGAGTTTGAAAGCGTTATGCCATTCTTACATCTCCGCTTGCCGAACCTATTTCATGTGCGATGTTTCTTGCTATATCGGAGAGAAGGTCCGCGGACACGAGATGGCTGCGGCTTATCAGCGTTTGCAACGGATGGATGCCGATAACGTGGCTTCGGACAACTGCGTTGTTTTTCTTGGAGATCGGCAGGGCACGGCTTCTCCGCACACGCTCCCCGATATGGGGATGTGGGGCATCATGCTGAAGGAAGGGGCAGGGGAAAAGGTGATCGGGGAGGCAGAGAGCTTTATCGGTCAGCAGGTCGAAGCCGGCCGGCTTTCGCCTCAGCTTCTGGCCTTGTTTATCCAGGATTTTCAGCAGATGGTCCATTACGTTCTGCAGATAAAAGGGATCCAGGCCCATCAACTGCTTAGCGACAGCCTGTCGGCTGAACGCTTTGCCCGCGCCGGAAGGTCGGCGAAGGATGCGGTTATCTGGATTCGTCATATGGTGGACAAATCCCTTGATTACATGAACTCCCTGGAGCATTCGCCAAGCGTCGTGGAACAAGCGAAGACTTATATTCATCAGCATTTGGCGGAAGAAATTTCAAGGGAAGACATTGCGAGCCATGTATTTCTGAACCCGGATTATTTGACCCGGATCTTCAAGCGAGAGACCGGGATGTCGATCTCGGATTATTTGCTGCAGCAGCGTCTTCGCATTGCTGCCGAGCTCTTGGCGAATACGGATCTGGCGGTCAGCGCGGTGGCAAGCCGGATCGGGTACGCAAATTTTTCTCATTTCTCCCGCATTTTCAAAAAATACATGGGCATCAATCCTCTGGAATACCGGCAGTCACAGGAAAGTCGGAAAAGTGACAGCGTGAAGTCGTAAGAACGGCAGAGGGTGAAGCGTTGTCCTTTTACAATAAAGACAGCTTCACAGAATGAATCTAGCGGGGGGAATAGAAAATGAAAAAGTCTTTGGCCGTATCTTCGGCGCTGCTTCTTGCGATTTCGCTTACCTTGTCGGCATGCGGCGGCAATAACGGCAATAACGGCTCGGAAAGCAAGGGGAGCAACGCCTCTTCGGCGCCAAGCGGCAAGATCGATGAGCTTACGATTGCTTTTCCGGGAACATCGCCACAGGATTTGAAGCTGGTTGAGGATGAGATCAATAAGATTACCGAGCAAAAGATTCAGGCGAAAGTCCGCTTGACTTCAATCAGCGGGGGAGAATGGGTGCAGCAGACGAATCTGATGCTCACCAGCAACGAAAAGCTGGATTTGATGTTTGTCTCGGGCGCTTTGTATAACAGCATGGTGTCGAAAGAGCAGCTTGTACCGCTCGACGAATTGCTGGACAAATACGGGGAAGGCATTAAGTCGGCGGTTGGCGAGGACTATTTGAGCGCAGCCAAAGTAAACAATAAAATCTTTGCGGTTCCAAGCGTACGTGACATGGCAGCTTATTACGGCATCACCATGCGCAAGGATCTCGTGGATAAATACGGGATAGACACGGCCTCGATCAAGACTTTGGATGACCTCGACGGTGTACTGAAGACCATTAAGGACGGAGAAGGTTTTGCTCCGCTTATTCCTTCCGGTGCCGGTCAGACATATCTGGACAATTATTTGTTCTACGACCGTCTGGGAGACGGCATTGGCGTGCTGCCGGGCTACGATAACGGCTTGAAGGTTGTCAATCTCTATGAAACGCAGGAATACAAGGATCTCTTGACGAGACTTCGCGACTGGTACCAGAAGGGCTATATTATGAAGGATGCCGGCACCAACAAGACAACGCCTTGGGAGCTGATCAAATCCAATAAAGGATTTGCGTATATCGCGGGCATGAAGCCGGGCTTCGCCGAACAGGAATCGCAAGCGGCCGGAACGCCGCTCGTGGCGATCGAGCTTCTGCCGTCCGTTGCAATGACCAGCACGGTTACCGGCGCGATGTGGGGCATTCCGGTGAATACGAAGCTCGAGGATAAAGCCGTGCAATTCCTCAATCTCATGTATTCGGATAAGGCTATCGTCAATCTGCTCGACTGGGGAATCGAAGGCAAGCATTACGTGAAATCGCAGGACGGGGAGAATGTCATTGACTATCCGCAGGGCGTTGACGCAACGACAACCGGCTACAATATGCCGTATGGCTGGATGTTCGGCAATCAGTTCCTGTCCTACGTGATGAAGGGCAATGATCCGGCCATCTGGAGCAAGACGGAGGAGTTCAACAAAGCTGCGAATCGCTCCAAAGCGATGGGCTTTGGCTTTGATCCGACACCGGTGAAAACGGAGTATGCCGCCGTCTCCAACGTCATTACGCAATACAAAATGCCGCTGGAGACGGGCAGCGTGGATCCGGAGAAGGTACTGCCGGAATTCATCTCCAAGCTGAAGGCTGCGGGGATCGACAAGATCATCGCGGAGAAGCAGAAACAGCTGGATGCATGGGCGCGGGCCAACTCCGTCCAATAATCGGCATCGCTTTAAGCTTAGAACCGACCAATCCGGAATTGGTCGGTTTTTTTGCGTTTGCAAGCTTCCCTGGAAGGTCAAATGAAGGTCGGTAAAACGCAAGCCGGAAGTCGTTCGCGCGGTAGAGGGGGTAGGCCCAAATTCATTACCATATAAGTAACATCGGCGATAAGCCGAAGCGAGAAAGGGGAGAGAAGCGGTGACTACCATCACGCATCGCAGCAAAAGAAGAAGCCTTCGCCGGTTCATACCGCTGTACATCATGCTTCTGCCGGGGCTTGCGTACCTGGCTATCAACAATTACATGCCGTTGTTCGGCTTGTCGATTGCTTTCAAGGACATTAACTTCCGCAAGGGGTTGTGGCACAGCGATTGGATCGGGTTCCGGAACTTCGAATACCTGTTCAAAACGAGCGACGCTTGGCTCATTACGCGCAATACGCTGCTGTATAATGCCGTGTTTATCGTGCTTGGTCTAGCCTTGGCGGTCGCGATTGCGATTCTGCTGAACGAGATCCGCAGCCGGTTCGCGTCGCGTTTGTACCAGAGCGTTATTATCCTGCCATTCCTTATTTCGATTATTCTGGTCAGCTATCTGGTCTATGCCATGCTCAGCATCGACACGGGGTTCATCAATAAGACGATCCTCCCCGCGCTTGGCATGGAACCGATCAATTGGTATAACGAGCCGAAATATTGGCCTTATATCCTGACGATCGTCCATCTGTGGAAGGGAGCCGGTTACTCCTGCATCATTTTCCTGGCGGCAATCATCGGCATCGATCCGGAATATTACGAGGCGGCGAAGCTGGACGGCGCATCCAAGTGGTTGCAGATCCGCAAAATCACGATTCCGATGATTACGCCTGTCATCATTATGCTGACGCTGCTTGGCATCGGCCGGATTTTCTATTCGGACTTCGGCTTGTTCTATCAGGTGCCGATGAACTCGGGAGCGTTGTTCTCCACCACGAACGTTATCGATACGTACGTGTTCCGCGGGTTAATGCAGCTTGGCGATATCGGCATGTCCGCCGCGGCGGGCTTTTATCAATCGCTGGTTGGATTCGTATTGGTTCTCGTCTCCAATCTGGTCGTCCGCAAAATCAACAAAGAGAACGCTTTGTTCTAGAAAGGAGCTCTTGTCATGGATAAAGAAAACCGGATTTGGCAGTGGTCGGCGCATATCATCATGATCGCTCTTTCGGCCGCTTGCGTACTGCCGTTTATCCTGCTGTTTATGGCGTCGATTACCGATGAATCAACCATCGTCAAGGAAGGCTATACGCTTTTCCCGTCGGCCTTCAGCTTTGAAGCCTACGAATATTTGTGGAAGCAGTCGAGCCAAATTTTTCACGCTTACGGCGTTACCGTCCTAGTAACGGTGATCGGAACGCTGGCGAGCCTGATCATGACGTCCCTCTTGGCCTACCCGCTGTCGCGCAAGGATTTGCCGGGAGGCCAGACGATTGCGTTTATCGTCTTTTTCACGCTGTTGTTTAACGGGGGCCTTGTTCCGACTTATCTGATCTATACGCAGGTCTTCCATTTGAAAAATACGCTGTTTGCGCTGCTGATCCCCTGGCTGCTTATGAACGGCTTTAACGTGCTCTTGATGCGAACCTTCTTTTCCACAACGATCCCGACGGCGGTGCTGGAGTCGGCTTCGATTGACGGAGCGGGAGAATTCAAGACGTATTTCCGGATTGTTTTGCCGCTGTCGATGCCGATTCTCGCTACGGTGGGCATGTTCCAAGCGCTTGGCTATTGGAACGACTGGAATAACGGGCTTGTGTTCGTGACGAATCCGGATTTATTCAGCCTGCAAAACGTGCTCAACCGCATCATGAGCGATATACAGTTCCTGACCACAAACAGCCGGATGGGGACCAGCCAGGCATTGGCGCAGCTGCCAAGCGAGACGTTCCGGATGGCGATTGCGGTGATCGGCGTTATTCCGATTCTGCTTGTCTATCCGTTTTTCCAGAAATATTTCGTGAAAGGGATGACGATTGGCGCCGTGAAGGGCTGATCCAGTCCGGCTTCATATAGCTAGAAGGGAGAAGAGAGAACCATGATTGGATTATGGCATGCTTTCGTGGAAACGCCGCGATTGAAGCTGAAACTGCAATTTAAGGTATCGAAGAAAGGGGACTATACGCTCGACATCGCGATGGAGCCCATACCGCTGCCCATTCGAATGGAAACGGTTGAGGCAGGGGAAGACAGCCTCCGGGGAACCGGACATGCATTCTGGAAGCCGGATGAAAAGGTGAAGGTGGAGCTGGCTTTCAAAGAATCGACTTTTACCGGAACCTTGTACATTCCGATGTTTGGTTCGTTTGCGCTGCAGGGCGGGAAGGGACGCGGTCCATTCTTGTCGGAGGCGTTAGTCGAGACGGTGAAGCCGTACCGCAAGGGCAAGATGGCCGAACGTACGGATGAGGAGATAGCGGCTGCGGTAGAGCAGCTCCTCGGTAAGCTGTCTTTGGAGGAAAAGATCGGTCAGATGTGCCAATGCATGGCCTCCAACTTCTCGTTTGGCGGTACCGTGACTTCCGATCCTCCCGAGAAGCTGATTGCCGAAGGGCGGGCAGGTTCGGTATTGGGCGCGTTTGACGTCAACCGGGTATTCGAGCTGCAAAAGATTGCGGTGGAGCAGTCGCCGCATAAGATTCCGTTATTTTTCAACGGCGATATTATTCACGGAGCGCAGACGATCTTTCCGGTTCCGCTTGCCTGGTCCTGCAGCTGGGATACGGAAGCGATCCGGGAAGCCTGCGCGATCTCGGCCAAGGAAGCCAGCGCCTCCGGCATCATGTACAATCATGGCCCGATGATCGACATTTCCCGCGATCCGCGCTGGGGACGCGTCGTTGAAGGCGCGGGAGAAGATCCGTACCTGGGATCGCTGATTGCGAAAGCGCAGGTAGAGGGTTATCAAGGCTCTTCTCTTCAGAATGAGGAGACGATTATCGCCTGCCTGAAGCATTTTATCGGTTATGGCGCGTCCGAAGGCGGACGTGATTACAATACCGCTGACTTCTCCGAAGGAACGCTGCGGAATTTGTATTTGCCGCCGTTCCGGGCGGGAATAGCAGCCGGTGCCGGCTCGGTCATGAACGCTTTCAATATTTATCAAGGCGTACCGGTGGCCGCAAGCTCTTATTTGCTAAAGGAGCTGCTTAGGGATGAGCTTGGCTTTGACGGCATTCTGATTTCGGATTACGGAGCAGTAGACGAGATCGTGGAGCACGGCTATGCCAAGGATGCCAAGGAAGCGGCCAAGCATGCGGTGAACGCGACGATGGACATCGAGATGGTGACCCGTTCTTTCGATTATATCCCGGAGCTTATCCGCGAAGGAAAGCTTTCGGAGCCGCAGCTGGACGAAGCCGTGCGCAGAATTCTAACTCTCAAGTATAAGACCGGTCTGATGGACGATCCGTTTCGTTATATTCGTCCGGAGCAAGAGATGGCTATTCACTTTAGCGAGGCGCATTTGCGGGCGAGCAGAGAGCTGGCCAGGAAATCGATTGTATTGCTGAAGAACGACGGGGTGCTTCCGCTTGCGGGGGAAACGGGAAAAGTCGCGCTGATTGGTCCTTTCGCCGACAGTAAGGATTTGCTTGGCCCTTGGCAGTTTTCCCGGTATGGCCATGAGACGGTGACCCTGTACGAAGGACTGCGGGATAAAGGCATCCCCGAAAAAAACTTACTCTATGCTGCCGGCTCCGGCGTGAGTGCTTCTCTTGAAGGCGGCATTGAAGCTGCGGTGGAGCAAGCCGGACAAGCCGACCTAGTTATTCTGGCGCTTGGCGAGAGCAGTGATATGTCCGGCGAAGCGGCCTCGAGGATGAGCCTCGAGCTGCCGGAAGCCCAGCTTCGGCTGGCTGAAGCGGTGATTGGAGCGGGCAAGCCGGTCGTGCTGGTGCTGACAAACGGCAGACCGCTTGTGCTGACAGGGTTCGAAGGAAGGGTAAACGCGATTCTGGAGACGTGGTACCTTGGCGCGCAGGCGGGGCATGCCATAGCGGATGTGCTTGCGGGAGATTACAACCCTGCAGGCCGACTGACGATGAGCTTCCCGGTGCATACCGGACAGGTTCCGGTCTATTACAATCACTTCCGCACCGGACGCCCGCTTACGGAAGCGAATGCTGCCGAGAAATTTATAAGCAAATATCTGGACGGTCCCAACGAGCCGCTTTACCCGTTCGGCTTCGGACTTAGCTATACAAGGTTCGAATACGGGGAAGTGACCTTGGACCGGAAGGAAATGAAGCCGGGGGAAAGTCTCCGCGCCAGCGTAACGGTTACCAATGCCGGAAGCCGTGCGGGAGAGGAGACGGTGCAGCTGTATATCCAGGATGTCTATGGCAGCGCGGTTCGCCCGGTGAAGGAATTGAAGCGTTTTGCCAAAGTCATGCTTGAAGCCGGAGAAAGCCTGGAAATCGCATTCGAGATTGATTGCTCGGATCTTTCCTTTTGGTCTCCGGTTCACGGCTATAAGGCAGAGTCCGGTGATTTCAGCATTATGGTTGGGCCTAACAGCCGGGACGTGCAGACGGTACAAATGGAATTAATCGAATCGTGAAGGAGATGTTTCGGAAGATGAGTCAAGCAAGGGATATACAAGCGCTGATTGCGCAAATGACACTGGAAGAAAAAGCGAGTATGTGCTCCGGCTTGGATACCTGGCATATACGCGGCATCGAACGTCTGGGCATTCCGCCTGTCATGGTGACGGACGGCCCGCATGGACTGCGCAAGCAGCGCGCTTCGGCGGATCATTTGGGCCTCTTCGACAGCGTTCCGGCCACTTGCTTCCCGTCCGCGGCCGGTGTCGCAAGCTCGTGGAACCGAAGTCTGATCCGGCGCATGGGCGAAGCGCTTGGCCGCGAATGCCAGGCGGAGGAAGTAGCGGTCCTTCTCGGACCGGGAGCGAACATTAAGCGCTCGCCGTTATGCGGGCGCAACTTCGAGTATTTTTCGGAGGACCCGTATTTGTCGGGCGAGATGGCGGCGAATCATATCCATGGCGTGCAGAGCCAGGGGGTAGGGACTTCGTTGAAGCATTTCGCGGCCAACAACCAGGAACACCGCCGCATGACCTCCGACTCGATCGTAGACGAGCGAACGCTTCGCGAAATTTATTTGGCAAGCTTTGAAGGCGCCGTGAAGCAGGCTCAGCCTTGGACCGTGATGTGCGCGTACAACAAAGTGAACGGTGAGTTCGCTTCCGAGAATAAAGAGCTGCTCACGGATATTTTGAAGGAGGAATGGGGCCACGAGGGAATTGTGGTGTCCGACTGGGGCGCGGTCAACGAACGCGCCAAAGGTCTTGCGGCCGGACTTGAGCTGGAGATGCCGGCAAGTCATGGCGAGGGTCAGCGGCAGATTGTTGAGGCGGTACGCGGCGGCGAGTTGGATGAAGCGAAGCTGGACGAGGCCGTTACGCGCTTGCTAAACATCGTGTTTCGAGCGGTGGACGAGCGGCGTCCGGATACGGTTGTCGACGCGGAAGAACACCACCTTCTGGCACGCGAGATTGCCCGCGAAAGCATGGTGCTGCTCAAAAATGAAGACGGCATTCTTCCGCTGTCCAAAAGCAAGAACATCGCCGTCATTGGAGCGATGGCCAAAGAGCCGCGTTATCAGGGAAGCGGAAGCTCCCAAATCCGGCCGACAAGGCTTGAGGATATCAGCGAAGAGCTTGCGAAGTCGGCGGGCGATAAGGCAACGCTTCGATTTGCGAAAGGTTACGAGCTGAACGGCGAGGAGCCGGATGAAGCGCTTATCGCGGAAGCGATTCAGCTTGCTCGGCAATCGGACGTTACCGTTCTGTTCGCTGGACTGCCAAGCCGCTACGAATCCGAAGGATTTGATCGGAAGCATTTGCGGATGCCCGCCAATCAAGCTGCGCTCATCGAAGCGGTTGGCAAGGCGCAGCCGAATCTGGTCGTTGTTCTTAGCAACGGAGCGCCAATCGAGATGCCATGGCTCGGCCGTGCCAAAGGCGTGCTAGAGGCGTATCTCGGCGGACAGGCATTAGGCGGAGCAATCGCTGATCTGCTGTTTGGCGATGCCAATCCTTCGGGCAGGCTTGCCGAGACGTTTCCCGCGCAGCTGTGCGACAATCCTTCTTACCTGTTCTTCCCTGGCGAAGGAGACAAGGTGGAGTACAGGGAAGGGATTTTTGTGGGCTACCGCTATTACGACAAGAAGAAGATACAGCCGTTATTCCCGTTTGGTCATGGCTTGAGCTATACCTCCTTCGACTATTCGGAGCTTGCAGCGGATAAAGGAACGTTGACGGATACCGATACCTTGAAGGTATCGGTGAAGGTGACGAATACCGGCGGGCGCGCGGGTATGGAAGTCGTGCAGCTGTACGTGCGGGACAAAGTGAGTAAGGTTATCCGTCCGGACAAGGAGCTGAAGGGCTTCGATAAAATCAGGCTGGAGCCGGGAGAATCCAAGGTGGTATCGTTTGAGCTGGATAAACGAAGCTTTGCGTATTATGACGAGGAATTGCGGGATTGGACCGTGGAAACAGGCGAATTCGAGCTGCTTATTGGCCGGTCCTCGCAGGATATCGTTTTGTCCGAGACCGTAACCGTACAGTCGACGACAGTCCGACGGATGGCGTTCCATCGCAATTCGACCTTGTCGGAGTTGAACCAAAGTCCGGTTGGAGCAAAAATCGTGAATCAGCTCATCGCGAATCTCCCGTTCTCTGCCGGACTAACGGATGAACATGCCGCCATGCTGAGGGCTTTTATGGAGCATATGCCGCTTCGCGGGCTGCTCTCGTTCAGCGGAGGCAAGTTTACGGAAGCGGGACTTGCCGCGATATTGACGCGGTTGAACGAACAATGCGAGAAGGAGGAAGCGCGATGATGACGCCCGTTTATCTCTATCCCCAGCCTCGAAGGTATGTCGCTTCCGGAGAAAGCTCGCCTGCTGCCGAACGGTTTGTCGTGCGGCATGCCGATCAAGAAGCGTTGTGGATGGCGGAGAAGCTTAACGTTGCCAATCGGCTAGCTGGCTTGCTGAAGGCTGAGGCATCAACGAATCTTCCTGCAACCTTGGTCTTTATTGAACATCAGTCCGGTCTTCATCCGCAGGGTTATATTCTCGAATGGAGTCCTGCGGGACTCCGGCTTGCGGCAAGCACGGCGCAAGGGCTGTATTACGCCTTGCTTACTGCTCGTCAGATGATAGATGCTCAGCAAGGGGAATGGATGCACTGTCTCATCGAGGACGAACCGGATTTCCCGGTCCGCGGAGTGATGCTGGACATCGGGCGGAACAAGATCCCGAAGATGGAAGCCTTGTTCGCTAGCGTTGACCGCATCTCCGAGCTGAAATACAATCACCTCCAGCTTTATATGGAGGGCTACAGCTTCCATTACGAGAAATACAGCGCCTTATTCCCGGATGCAACGCCATTGACGGCAGCGGAATACCGGGAGCTGGACGCTTACGCGGCGGAACGTTTCGTTGATCTCGTACCAAGCCAGAATTGTCTGGGCCATATGTGGCCTTGGTTGTCGAAGCCGGAGCTCCGGGATTTGGCCGAGCATCCGGACGGGATGCCATCGCCGCTGCCGTTTAAGATTCCGCCTACAACCATGAATCCGGTCGACAAGAGGTCCGCAGCGCTGGCCAAGGACCTGTTCGACGAGCTACTGCCAAACTTCTCTTCGGAATATGTCAATCTGAACATGGACGAACCGTTTGGGCTTGGCACCGGCGTAAGCAAAGAGCGGGCTGACGAGATTGGCGTCGGCAAGCTCTACTTGGAATACGCGGAGCAAATGTTTGCCGTTGCGCGTTCCCATGACAAGAAGCCGATGATGTGGGGAGACGTGCTTACGCATCATCCGGAGCTGATAAGCCTGCTGCCGGATGATGTCACGGTGCTTCATTGGAATTACGACGAACCGATCCCTTATGAACCGCATTGCAGGAGACTGCAGGAGAATAACATCCGGTATTATGTTTGTCCGGGAACAAGCACCTGGTCTTCCATCGCGGGCCGTACGGACAATATGCTCGGCAACATTGCCGACGCCGCCAAGAACGGAAAAGCGTATGGCGCTGCCGGTCTAATCGTCGCCGATTGGGGCGATGGCGGCCATTGGCAGGTACCGGCCGTTAGTTACCCGGGTTATGCTTACGCAGCCGGTGCCAGCTGGCAGCTAGATGCCAATCTTGATCAATTGGATGCGCTGAAATTTCACATCTCGCGTCGGATGCTCCAGGACGGCAGCGGAATCGGCGGGGAATTGCTGATGACGCTTGGCCGATATTACCTTTTGGAAAGATGCACGATCGAGAACGGTACTTACACCAACTATCTGATCAATCACGGATTGTCCTCTCGAGAAGACTTGGAGCGGGACACCCAGCTGCTTCCAAGAATCGCCGCGCTTCTGGGAGGCGTCGGAACTCCGTTCCGGCTCGATTACCGATACCCGGAGATGGACAAATGGCTTGCTGTCCGCCGGGAGGAGATCGAGGCGCTGGAGCTCTATGGATCGGACTCGGAGCTTGTGAAGGATGAACTGCGGAATACGCTGCGGTTAATCAAACAAGGAGCCGGGCTACACCGCTATATCTGCGGACAGGAGTTTGCGAATTCTGCTGCACAGACGGATTGGTTGAAGCATCTGCATGCGGACCTTCAAACGGCATTGAGGGAATTCGAACGTCTATGGTTGGCCCGCAACCGAGAAGGCGGTCTAACCGCCAGTACCGCAGCATTCCATAAGCTGCTCAAGCAATACGAGGAACAGCTTGGGCAATAAAGTTAAAGAACAAAAGGGATATTGGCCGATGTCCTTTTTGTTCTTTTTTTTGCCTGAACGAGAAGAAGCATTGGATAAAACAAATAAAATAATTTGTTATAAAAGATATACATAATTTTATTTTGACATGTCAAATAGGTTGTAATATATTGGGATCTGTGAAGCCGAAAGCTTAGAGGGGGATTGATCGCCCGTTCATCGGTTGCGGAAGCATAGGAAATCGGGGTAATTCAAGAGGCAAGAAGCCAGAAAGAAGAGGCAGGGGAATCCAATGTCTAGTAAAGAATCGGTTTACCGGCAATTTCGAATGTACTGGAACAATAATATGTATTTCCTGGGAATCGCCTACCGCACGGCGCCTCGCCGGGTTATCCTGCAATTTACACTCGCTGTTTTAAATTACGGAATGGATTATCTCTATGCCATATTATTTATCGGGTATGTGTTTGGTGCGGTAGAGAACGGGACGCCTTATCGCTATGTATTAGCTTTTATATGCGCCATGATCGCAACGTATTTCATTTTGTCAGTCGTCTCCGAATGGTTCGAGAAGCGTTATAAGCCGGTGTGCGATCTCATGATCTCTCAAGATCTCAACCGGATCTTGTTCGAAAAAGCCGCGGAGGTTGAGCTAGCCTGCTATGAAAATACGGAATTTTACGACAAATATACGCGGGCGGGGCTGGAAGCGGACACCCGCATGGCCAGCGTTCTGGACAATCTGACGAATTTCGTGGGGGCGCTTGCTTCATTCATCATGCTGTTAATCACGGTTATTTATCTGGATCCGATTGCCATTGTTTTTATTATTCTTCCGGCAGTAACCAAGCTTACGATCACGGTCCGCCGCAACCGCGCTTTATATGAACTGAACAAAGCAAACACCCCGTCCGTCAGGGTTGGCAAATACGTAAACCGGATTGCTTATCTGGAGAGCTATGCGAAGGAACTCAGACTCTCGAATATATTTCGGGTGATGCTGGACCGTTACGGGAAGGCTGTTGGCATCATGCGCGGCAACTTCCTGACCTTGGGCAGGCAGGTCGCCAAATACCGTGCGCTTGACGATGTTCTGGGCAGAGTCGCTCCGTATCCTCTGGCCATGCTGTATGCGGGATACAGCGTGCTTGTCCTTCAGAAAATCAAAGCCTTCCAGTTTATCGTTCTGCTGAATGCCATTAACAATTTAAGCCACTCAATGGCTACCGTGTCCGGCTTCTTCACCAATTTGCAAGAAAACGGCATTTATATTGAGAATGTGAAGGAATTTCTGCGCTATGAGCCGGTTATTCCGCAGAGCCAAGAGGGTGTGGCTCCGGACGCCGGAAAGCCAAGCCTGGAGCTTACACAGGTCGGATTTGCTTATAACGGACAGTCTCAGCCAATCCTGAGCGGCATTGATCTTAAGGTGAAGCCCGGCGAGAAGATCGCGCTGGTTGGTCATAACGGAGCGGGCAAATCCACGCTGATCAAGCTGATGATGCGGCTCTATGATCCAACGGAAGGCGTCGTTCGCTTAAACGGCGCGGAGATCAAAAACTATCGGCTTAGCGATTATCGGGAGCTGTTCGGAACCGTATTCCAGGATTGCAAGGTGATCGCGATGCCGCTTGCGGACAATGTATTTATGCGTAGAGCATCCGAGCATGAATATACGCGGGCAGCTGAGGTATTGGATAAGGTTGGCGTCTATCAAAAGATTAAAAGCATGGGAGGCTCGGTTTCTTCCGTCATGACCAGGGAATTTGACGAGAAAGGCTTGGTGCTCTCCGGCGGGGAGATTCAGAAAATTGCAATCAGCCGATTATTCGCGGATAACAGCCGAATCGCTATTCTGGATGAACCGTCAAGCGCGCTTGATCCGGCAGCGGAAGCCTATATGTTCGAGCTGCTGCTGCAGGCATCGGGGGACCGGACCATTATCTTTATCTCGCACCGGCTCTCGTCTGCCGCGCTTGCCGACCGAATCTACATGCTGGAAGAGGGCAGAATCGTAGAGACCGGCACCCACAAGGAGCTGATGGCCGTAAACGGGAAATACGCGGATATGTTCCGCAAGCAGGCGGAGCATTACCGGGAGGAGGCGGCACAATATGGTTAAGCGGGGAGACGTTCTTCGCAATAATCTTTTTATGCTCAGGTATGTGTTTCGAATCGTACCGCTATACGCCGTAGTGCACCTAATCATGCAGGCGTTGTTCGGGTTGTTTGATGTGATGTGGGGCGTTTTGCTCATCAAACTTGTCGTTGACGCGGTAACGGTTCATCATTCGGTTGTCCCCATTCTACTTGCCGCGGGCGGTTATCTGCTATACGGGGCAGCCATTCAGACTGCGGCCGGTTACGTTTACGAAATGTTTGCGCCAATCCAGCTTCAGAAGCTGAACAAAGCGATGCAGGAGGAGTTGTACGGGAAGGCTATCCAAATGGATTACGCAAGGTACAATGACCCCGAATATTATAATCAATTCGTGTGGGCGGCGTCCCAGACGGAGGGCAAAGCGGCTGATGTGCTCGACCAGACTGCGGAGCTGCTTAAGAGTACGATCACCGTAGCGGGAATCGCCGGTACCTTGCTGGTCTTGAATCCTTTAGGCGTTGCGGTTGTCCTTATCGGACTCGCGGCGAGATTCGGGATTACGATCCTGTCCAATAAAGCAGAGTTTAAAAGCGAGCTGGAGTTAAAACCTCTGGAACGGAAAAAGAACTATACCAGCCGGGTATTCTATCTGCCAGATTACGCGAAGGAGCTCCGCACGAGCCGAATCGCAGCGCCGCTCATGGAGGATTACCGCCAGGCGAATACGGCGATGCAGCAGGTTGTTCGCAAATACGCTCCCCGTTTAATTCTGCTTCGGATATTGAACGGCTTTGTGTTCCGCACGCTGCTTATGGACGGCATTTATTTTGCCATTACGGCTTATCAAGTTATTGTTCAGCATTCGATTACTTACGGTACGTTTGCGGCTGTAACGAACGGTGTATGGACGCTGGGGTGGAGTCTCAATAATCTGATTGATACGGTGACAAAGTTCCAGAAGAATAACCTTTATATCCGGCAACTGCGCTCTTTTCTAAACGATAAGCCGCAAATGGAGGAGCCGCTGCAGCCCTGCGTAATGCCGAGCTTACCGAAAGAGATCCGATTGTCCAACGTCAGCTTCACCTACGGTAATAACGATATTCCAACGCTTCGAGGCATCCATATGTGCATTCGTCCGAAGGAGAAAATCGCGATTGTTGGCTACAACGGCGCCGGCAAGTCTACGCTGATCAAGCTGCTGTTAAGGCTGCATGACACGAGCGAGGGCGATATTAGTTACGATGGACGGAGCATTCGGGATTACCGTTCGGAAGACTATCGCGGCCAGTTCGGGGTAGCGTTTCAAGATTTTCAGCTGTTTGCGGCTAGTCTCGCGGAGAACGTATGGATGGACCGGGTAGCGGACGAGGATACGGAACGACAGGCCGGTATCATTGAGGCGCTGCGGAAAGCGGATTTTTCCGGCCGTTTGAGCAGTCTGAATCAGGGGCTGAATACCGAGCTGACAAGAGAGTTTTCGGATAAAGGGCAGATCTTTTCCGGCGGAGAAGCGCAAAAGATCGCAATCGCCAGGGCATTCGCCAAGCCTTGCTCGGTCCTCATTCTCGATGAGCCTTCCAGCGCTCTTGATCCGATTAGCGAATACAATTTGAACCGGGCGATGCTGGAGGCTGCGGAGGATAAGACGGTGATCTTTATTTCTCATCGGCTGTCCACAACCCGCTTGGCCGACCGTATTTATATGATGGAGCGCGGAGAGATCATCGAATCCGGCAGCCACGAGGAGCTGATGCAGTTGGATGGTAGCTATGCCAAGCTGTTCCGGCTTCAGGCAGGGCATTACCTGTCGGCTTGATCCTGATCATGCGGGAAACGGGAAAGTCAAAAGCCTCAAGAGTATATCCGCCGAACGGATTGCTGTTGAGGCTTTCCTTATGTTTATTGCTTATGTAAAAGGCTATAAACCTTCTCCATATCCAGATGGCTCCGTATGTGATCGGCCAGCCGGTCAAAGGCTTCAAGCTGTCTGCTGCGGAAGGGCAATATTTCTTCGATTGGAGCGAGATTTTTCCGTGCGCGCACCATATTCAGGTATTGTCGCCGGAAGGCATCGTTATGAAAAATGCCATGCACATACGTTCCGAAGATCCGGCCATCTTCCGAAATGTTGCCCTCGTCTTGTCCGTTAATGGACAGAAGGGGATGAGCCTGTTCGAGGGGAGCGGTATGGCCCATATGAATCTCATAGCCTTCAATGGGAAGTCCTTGCATGTCATTCCAATCGGGCTGTCCGCAGGCAACCATTCCGCTGACTCGTTCCGTTCGTTTATTGGTATAAAAGGTTGTCGAGAGCGGAAGAAACCCTAGTCCGTCCGATTCGCCGTATGCGGATTCAACTTGATGCGGATCGTACAGCTTTTGTCCAAGCATCTGATAGCCTCCGCAAATCCCGGCAACATAACAGCCGTTTGCGGCATGCATGCCGATGGCTTCCGCCAGTCCGGTTTTCTTCAGAAAGAGAAGGTCCTCAATCGTGTTCTTTGAACCCGGAATAAGGATAACGTCCGGATGACCTAATTGATCTACGCTCCCGACGTAACGAACCATGACGTCCGGCTCGGCCTCCAGCGGATCAAAATCGGTGAAGTTCGAAATGCGGGGCAGTCGAATAACCGCGATATCCAAGTCTCCGGTCCCGGCTTGGTCCGTCCGCTTCTCCAGCACAACCGAGTCCTCCGCATCAATATCCAGCCTTGGCAGATAGGGGATAACTCCAAGCACGGGAATTCCCGTACGTTCTTCGAGCCAATCCAGACCGGATTGCAGCAGGCTGATGTCGCCGCGAAATTTATTGATAATAAATCCTTTTACCCGGCTTCGTTCGTCTTCTTCCAACAGCTCCATCGTTCCGACAATTGAAGCAAAAACTCCGCCCCGGTCAATATCAGCGACCAGCACGACAGGAGCATCGGCCCATTTGGCCATGCGCATATTTACGATGTCCCGGTCCTTCAGATTAATCTCGGCCGGGCTTCCCGCGCCTTCCAGCACGATAATATCATGCTCCGCGCGAAGGCGGTCCAATGCGTCTCTTACAATACCTTCGGCTAAAGGAATGTACTCCTCTCGGTATCGCCAGGCACTCATTTCTTCCAGCGGCTTGCCGTGGACAACGATTTGCGCCTTCATCTCTCCGGTGGGCTTGATCAATATCGGGTTCATATCAGTTGTAGCTGAAATCCCGCAAGCTTCTGCTTGAACGCCTTGAGCTCTGCCAATCTCCTTGCCGTCAAGCGTTACATAGGAGTTAAGCGCCATGTTTTGCGATTTGAAAGGCGCTGTTTTCCATCCGTCTTGCACGAAGATGCGGCATAACGCCGTAGTCAGAACGCTTTTTCCTACGTCTGATGCCGTGCCTTGCACCATAATGGTTGATGCCTGTTTCAAGCTTGTGCCTCCTTCAATTGCAATTACTTAAGTCGAATTAGTCATGTCTCTTCAATATAAACCATCTCTAAAGGTTGGGAAAGAATTATGCAATAAGATATATTGAATATATACAATATGAATGATATAATCTTCAACGAGATAAGCGCTTACATATCCAGGCACATTTGGCATGATTGTGGGGCGCTTATTTGCGTTTTTATGTCCGTGCATTATATAAGGGTGAAGGCAGGTGGTAGGAGGGAGGAAAACGGCAACTGGTATGCATAAAAGTTAACCCAATCATTCAAGTGGAAAAGGAGACTAAAGATGAAATGGAATAAGAAATTTGGTGCAGTCTTGCTTGCGACCGTTATTATGGCTGCATCTTCTCCGTTCGTGGGGCTTCCCAAAGCGGAGGCAGCCGGATTAAGCTGGCCCTCCGAGCAAATTTTGCCGTCTTTCTCGGCGCCGGCTTCTACGCTCGACGTTATGAATTTGGTAACGGAATATAGATACGAGGCGGAAGGCAAAGGAATCGGCCATGGTACCGGTCGTCCGGAAAGCAACGGCTGGCTGGCGCAAACATCGATCGATGCTCCAAATAAGCATATGGTATACGGGCCGTACGCTAAGGATATTCCGGCAGGAGAGAATCAGGCTTATTACGATATGATTATTGATAATAATACGGCTAATGATGATCTCATTGTTACGGTTGATGTCAGAGACAATACGACGGGACAGGTATTGGCAAGCCGAGACATTACCCGGAAGCAATGGACGAAGGTAGGCACTTACGAGCGATTTACGCTCAACTACAATAACCCGACCACCGGACATGAGTTAGAATTCAGGGTGTACTGGTACGGCCGGGCTTACACCAAAGTAGATGCCGTGGGCTCCATTCAGCAAGGGAAATCGGATGAAATGGTTTTATTTACAACTCTTAAGGGACTTGTCAACAAAACGCAGCCAAGGATCTATACGTATGATGACAACGTCAGAAACGAAGACGGAAAAGATAAATGGCTCAATGACCTGGGATTGGGACATGCGGATGTAGCGGACAACTGGTCCTTAATTACCAAGTATGCCAGCGAAATTAACGGAATTGTCGTTTATGACGATGCCTTGCCGGATACGTTAAACCTGGCGACAACAATCGCGGCTCAATCGGGAGCTATTGTTGCGCCGCCAAGCTTGATCAGCAAGCTGACTTCCGCACCGTACAATCTGCCGATCCTTGATGATTTGCGAGGGGATTTCAGCACAAAGCTTGAAGTCTATCAATATTTGCATGATCATTATTGGTCCTCGCTGACCCATAATCTCATTATTGGATTAAGTCCGGGAATTAAAGGCGCGCTTCGCGATTATGCAACGGCAACTGGCGCGGCTGTCATCTGGTTGAATCCTTCTGTCCCGGCAGAGAAGACCCTGTTGCAAAGCTTCTTTGCCGACATGCCTGCCGGCAGCGGAGTTTACATGGGCTGGTGGCCGGATGAAGCGATTGGCGTTCAAGCCGCTTCCGAGTATGGCATTTCTACGATTGCCAGCGACTGGTCCTCCAACCTGACGGTATTCGGCGGTACTTCCAGAACGGTTAACGTGAAGCCTGTGCCGAATAAACCGGCTCTTCAGAACAAAATTTATGTCTCGCTCATTTTGAGCGATGGTGACAACTTGCAGTATATGGAACACCGCTTCAAGAAAATTTGGGATTCGCCTAACCGCGGAGCCGTACCGCTTGGCTGGACGGTTTCGCCGGCTATGCTCGATGCGATGCCTGGCGTGCTGAATTATTTGTATGATTCCGCTACACCAAATGACGCGCTTATCGCAGGGCCGTCCGGGTTTGGCTATACGTATCCGAATGCATGGGCGAACCAAACCTATCTGAATAAATTTGTTGCTTTATCTAATGATTACATGAATCGAGCAGGATTAAAGGTAGCTACAATCTGGAATACCATTACCGGCGGCATTAATCCGAACGTAGGAGAAAGCTTTGCCCAATATGCGCCGTCCTTGTTAGGATTAACGGGTCAAAACGCCGGCAGTCCAATTACGATCTACGGAAATTCGCTGCCAACGCAGGGGCTAAGCGCGACTTATTGTTACTCCGAAGCAACGATTATTTCTGAGATTAATCACGCGATTGCAGGCTGGGATGGAACGGCACCTCGTTTTGTCAGCATCCAATCCAATCCGTGGGATGTTAATTACCAGATGATCGTCAATGCGGTAAATAACTTTAGCAGCAATAGCAATATCGTTTTTGTCAGACCCGATACTTATTTCCAATTAATGCGCGAAAACAACCAACTGCCTATCGATCCTTCTATGGTCGTTAAACAATACGAAGCGGAAACCGCCTTCTCGCATGAAACAGGATCAGCGAGCGGCAGCGACTGGTCGGCTAGCGTAAGCGGGGATAATGCAGGCTACATGCTGTCAGGCAATGCCGATAATACCATTCCTGCAGGCAGCAATACGGCGACCTTCAAGATGAAGATCGATTCCAACGCGGGCACAAACGATAACGTCGTTACGCTTGAAGTTCGCAATAACGCAACCGGGCATACCCTTGCTTCGGTTGATGTGTCCCGCAATCAGTTCAAAGCTAACAATACGTATCAAGACTTCAACCTGTCCTTTGACAATCCGTCCGGAAGCAGCTTGGAATTCAAGGTCTATTATCGGGATAAAGCGACAATTGGCATTGATAAGGTGACGGTATCAAAAAGAATCGGCAAGTATGAAGCAGAAGGTGCTGTGGTCGGGCATGAAGTGGGACGTGCCAGCGGAGATGGCTGGCAAGCTACGCCATCGCTCGATGGAACGGGATATATGCTGAACGGTCCAGATGATGCGAATGTTCCAATGGGAAAGCATACGATTGCTTATCGAATGAAGATCGATAACAACACGTCCGACAAAGACGTAGTGGCTGTTATCGACGTTTGGGATGCGGCAACAAAAACCGTCGTGAAACAAGCGAAGATTACGCGGCAGCAGTTCGCGACGGCGAATCAATACCAAGATTTCACGTTGTCCTTCAATCAGACGCTTAACCAGAATCTCGAGTATAGAGTCTGGTATGCGGATAAGGCAACGATAACGGTGGATAGCATTACGGTTAACTAGGGCTCTGCCGAAGGGAGAGGGACGCATGATCAACATGCGTCCCTCTTTATTTAGGGGGCTTTTTTTGTTGCCTCGACAAAGAAACAGGGAAGTCTCCACTCAGAAGCGGTTCTATGGAAAGAGCAATTCGCAGCCTTAAGCTTTCAACGGGATCCTTCAGCTTAACCCCAAGCAGCTTCTCGCATTTATCCAGCCGGTACACGACGGTATTGCGGTGCACGAAAAGCAGTTTTGAGGTCTCCATCAGCTGGCATTGCGTGTCGTAGAAGGCGCTAAGCGTCCGAAGCAGCTCTTTCCGCTCCTGCTCCTCCGTATGTCTGATGCCATAAAAAGTCTCCTCGTAAAATTGCTTCAGTTCGTCATGCGGCAGCATGTGGAACAAATAACCGATATCCTTCGACTGGAAGGATTGCACGAACTTGGTTCGCTTCAAGCGGTAGCCGTATTGGAGAGCCTTGATGGCTTCCTCATAGGATTGCTTGATTCCAAGCGCATTTGTTGCAGGCTTGCCGATACCTATAGACAAGCTGAATCCGATCTCCTCGTATAGTCGGTCAGACAGGCGAGCCAGTTGCTGGAGGAATAAGGATTCATCCCAACCTGAAGCGGAAAGATGCAGCAGTAGTCCAAATGAATCGTTTTTCGTAAACATCGCAAAGGACTGCCCGATAGCGGAAAAATGCCGCTTGATCCTCTCGTAATGCTCATCACGCTCGGATACGTTCCGTTCATCCTGCCGCTCTGTTTGGCTATCCCTCTGGCCGTTCCCCCAGCCCGCCCCGTCACGGCGAGCCGCAAGCATGACCCAAGCTCCGTCAGCTTTTATTCCGTATTTCTTTCCTCGATGAATAGCTTCCTGCTCGGAGGTGATGTAGCCGTCAATCAGATCGGAGAAAAACTCATTTTTGTAACGGCGCGAACGTTCCTTCACCGCTTGTGCTTTTGTCAACTCCATGCCAATGACATTGGAGGCTTGTTCCAAAGTTAAACCGTACAAATTGGACATTTTCTCTCCGGAATGGAAGGAGAGTAAATAACCTTCGTGGCGGTAGGTGTGAACCGGATACAGCAGCACGTTGCAGCGATTGCGAAGCGAAACGTCAGTGAGACAGAAGGAAGTTGGCGACGACGGTATTGCTGCTCCATCGAGAATGGCATCCGCTGCCGCTGCCAAGGCAGGCATAAGAGATGCGTAACCGAGCCTGGATTCCGCAATGGGCTGCAGTTTTCCGTTAAGAAGCAGAATGGGAGAGGAAAGCAGCTTGGTCAAGGCATCGACAATACCTGTAATGCCTTTGCCTTTCATGATCATTTCGGAGAACTGCTTATGGATGTGCAAGGCATATTGCAGCTCTTCATTCTTGTTATTCATGATCAGACTTGTGGATCTTTGCAAAATTTCGCCTAAAGACAGCTCTACTGCCGAGATTTCGATAATCGGGAACTGAAGCCGCTCGGCTTCGAGAAGCGCTTCCTCGGGGACATGGAGCTCGAAGCGTTCCGTCTTGACGGCCATACCCGAGCATTCCATACGCTGCATATCCCGCATTAGCTCCATAAACATGCCGGGTTTCTGCTTCATGAAATAACCGTTGGTCAATAGAAGCTCGCCGGGGCGCAGAAACCGGATGATATCGGGGGCATCCATAATATTGACGGTTTGAACCTTGCGAGTAAGTCCGTTAAACCCGGCAATAACTCGTGCATGCTCGTAAATGTCGTTGGCAAGCAGCTCGCTTAGCAGCAATGGGATCCCTTCCTTTTCGAAAAGAGTTTTGTGTCATGAAATGTAACATGTAAATGGATTGGTGTAAATCAATATTTGGATCATCCATCCAATTTTCTTTTAATTTTTTAGTTGATGCAGCCAATGACTTTCCGTATAGGAACAGCTATTCTGAATTTAGCTTAAGTGGAGTCAAGAAATATGACATGGAGGGGGCTGCAATGCTTGAACAAATCATATCGAATGTCAGAGTAAAGGGTCATCATCTATTGATGGATGTAGGAGTAGCAGACGGCAATATCGTTTATGTGGAGAACAGCGGGGCTGCAAAGGAATGGACGGCGAATACCGTTGTAAATGGGGAAGGCGGCGTACTTCTGCCAGGTCTGGTAGAACCGCATATCCATCTGGAAAAGGCATACCTGTTGTCCCGGATGGAAAAGGAAGCCGAATCGCTTCAGGAAGCCATAAGGATGACGGCCGACATGAAAAAGATATTTACGAGAAGCGATATGAGAGAGCGGTCCCTGCAAGTGATTAAGGAAGCCGTAAGCAACGGCGTGACCCATATGCGTTGTCATGCGGAGGTTGATCCCATCCTAGGATTGTCGGCCATTGAATCGGCACTCGAGCTGAAGCAATCCGTACGGCATCTGTTGGATTTGCAAGTGGTCGCATTCCCTCAAGAGGGAATATTCAAAAGCCCGGGAACCGCGGATCTGATGGAAGAAGCTTTTCGCATTGGCTGTGACGTTGTGGGCGGAATTACGTATCAGGATCCGGACTTGGACGAACATTTGAAGTTTGTGTTTGAGCTCGCGGGCAAGTATAACAAGCCGTTGGATTTCCATGCGGATTTCTCCGACAAGCCCGAGGATCTCGCAATCGTTCAAATTGCCAAGCGGACCATGCAATACGGGCTGCAAGGACGCGTAAGCGCCGGGCATGTCACCTCTCTTGGTTCTCTTGCGAGAGTGGAGGCAGAAGCGGCAGCAGAGCTGCTGAGCGAAGCGGGCATTCATATCATCACGCTGCCGGCAACCGACCTTTATATTAATGGACGGGGTGATGAGGAGAAGCCGCGCAGAGGTTTGACGCCCGTCAAGCTGCTTCAGGAAAAAGGGGTTAATGTAGCCATTGGCATGAACAACGTGCAGAATCCCTTCACTCCGTTCGGCAAAGCGGATCCCCTTGAAACGGCATGGCTGCTTGCCGTTACCGCTTATTTGGGAGGCGAAAGGGATGCGAGCCGCTTGCTCGGGATGCTTACGGAAGGCGCAAGCCGGGTGTTAGCCCTCAAGGGCTACGGGATTCGCGAAGGGGCGCCGGCTGACATGGTGTTGTTCCGGGAGAGGACGGAAAGAGACGTATTGCTTCATAAGTCCGAGACCAGGACGGTATGGAAAAGAGGCGTTAAGGTCGCGGATACAAGAATCGAGAGAGATTGTCCATGTTATGAAAGATAGAGGAGAGGATCATAGATGAGTAAACGTTATAACCTTAAGGTATGGTGTGCGGCATGGATGGCGGTTATGGTACTGGTGCTCGCGGGCTGCGGCGGCAACAAAGCGGCTTCGGGCGATGGCAACAAAAGCGATAAACCGATTCTGATCGGCATGTCTACGGAAGCTACGGGCGATAACGCCATGAACTCTATTAATTTGTACCAGGGGGTTCAAATCGCCGTCGATCAGATTAACGCCAAAGGCGGCTTGCATGGCCGAACCGTTGAGCTAGTCGTTCGCGACACCGAGCAGAATCCTACGCGAGGCATCAGCATTATCAGGGATTTTGGGCAGAAGGAAGGCGTGCTTGGAGCAGTTGGGGGCTTTTACAGCACCGTTATGCTGGCGCAATCCCCCATTATTATGGAGGAGAAATTTCCGTTTGTCGTAGCCACCTCCAATGTTCCCGCATCGGTAGAAAGCGGCATGCCTTGGACCTTTGGCGTACGGATGAACGCGAACATTACGGCACAATACGCTTTGCAATTCATTAATAAATATTTTGCTACCGACAAAATCGCCATTCTTCATGAGAATGGCGGTTACGGCAAAGGCGCCGCCGCGGCGATGACAAAAGCGCTTGAGGAAAAGGGACTGAAGCCGGTAGCCGTGGAGTCGTTTGATAATGCCAAGGATAAAGATATGACCGCGCAGGTCAACCATGCGAAGGAAGCGGGAGCCGAAGTAATCTACCTGTTCGGGCAAGGAGCCGGCAATGGCTATGTGCTTCAAGCGATGGATAAGCTCGGCTGGAAGGTTCCGATCGTTGGCGAGAACGGCATGGCCAATAAAGGCGTGCAAGAGGTAGGCCAGCAGCTGGCAGAAGGAACTTATGCGATTCAGACAGCCAACTTTAACGTTGATCAGACCCGTGAGCCCGCGGCGGCATTTCTGAAGGATTTTACGGCGAAATTCGGCCATATTCCAACGACGTTTGCTTCCGCGGCACAAGGCTATGACGGCGCGATGATGCTGTTTCAGGCCATTGAACGCACGGAGCTGACGGGCAATCTGAAGAAAGACCGCGAGGCGGTCAAAAACACGCTGGAAACCAATCTTGGCCCGTACAGCGGGGTTATCAAGGATTGGGATCAGGCGTTCACGAAAGACAATCATGATGCAATCGACGTTCATTCGTATTTGATGTCCGTGTGGAAGGGCGGCAAGCTTGTCGTATCCGACAAACAGTAACACAGCGGAAAAGAGGGATCAGCATGTCGCTTATCTTGCAATTAATCATCAGTGGTCTTGCGGTCGGCTGCCTCTATGCCGTTATCGCTCTCGGCTACAGCTTAACCTATGTCGTAAACGGTACTCTCAATATGTCGCAAGGCCAGCTCGTCATGGTAGGAGGAGTCCTGCTGTTTGGTTTCTCCGAGCACGCGGGGCTGCCGTTTCCTCTCGCGTTTGCTGCTTCAATCCTGCTGGTAGCCTTGCTGAATCTCGTGATCGAGAGGCTGGCCATACGCAAGTTCGATAAGGGTGCGAATTCGGTTGAATGGGTGCTAAGCACAATCGCAGTCGGCATTATTATCCAAGACGTTGCTCTCTATTTCAATGGTCCGGATGAAGGGGTTGTCCCTTCTCCGGCGGGCAGCGGAATGCTTCGCATTATGGATGCCGGCATCTATTGGAAGGAGTTTATTTTATTCCCTATCGTTGGCGTGCTGCTCGCGTTGTTAATTCTGTTTTATCAAAAATCGCACTGGGGCTTGTGGCTGCGCGCAACGGCGGATAACCGGACAGCCGTTGAGATGATGGGCATTAGTAGCGGGCGTGTCGTGGCCGTTGCTTATGCATTAAGCGGATTGCTCGCGGGGATTGGCGGGGCTTTAATGTCTACGAACTATGCCGTATCCGTCGATGTAGGCTTGCCGCTTGGTCTAAAAGCCATCTCCGTCGCCATTCTGGCCGGCGTCAATAATCCCAAGGGAATCGTAGGCACGGGGCTGCTGCTTGGCGTCGCCGAGGTGTTTATCGGTCAATATATTTCGACCGCATTTCGGGAGATGTTCGTATACGGCATTGTTATTCTCGTGTTGTATTGGAAGCCGATGGGGCTGTTTAACGTTAGGAAAACAGTCGTCAAGGTATAGGGCTAGACTTGCTTAGGGGGAAGCGGAAATGAAAGATACCAGGAAAAATATAATCTTCCGCAGGTCAGCTCTTTGGGGCGGACTGCTTGCCGCAGCGGCGATTGTTTCCGCATCATGGACGGCTGATGCATATATGCTGAACTTGTTTTTTACAATCGGCATTTATGTGATTGCGTGTGTCGGCATGAATATTCTGGTCGGCTACTGCGGGATTGTCTCCATCGGCCATGCCGGATTGATGGCAGCGGGAGCGTATACGTCGGCATATGCCAGCACGCATTACGGATTGAACTTCTGGCTGTCCGCGCTTGCCGGCATTGCGGTTTCTCTGATCATCGGCAGCCTGATTGCCATTCCTACGATTAGAGCGGGGGGCGTGTATCTCTCCATGATTACCATCGCCTTCGGGGTAGTTGTGCATGAAGCGTTGATCAGATGGGATGGGGTTACAGGCGGGCCGCTTGGCATATCGGGCATTCCAAAGCCAAAGCTTGGCGGTTATGCCTTTGATCTGAAGAGCATGTATCTGCTCGTAGCGGCGGTTGCTATTGGGGCTCTTGTCCTTGCCTACAATATACGGCGATCGGCTTGGGGGAGATCCATGATCGCCACGAAGGAAAACGAGATAGCCGCGGCTTCCTTGGGTATTCGAAAGTTTAAGCCGCAATACGTTGGATTTGCCGTCAGCGCCGTTCTAGCGGGTCTTGCCGGTACGTTGTATGCCCATACGAACAGCTTTATCAGTCCGGATACGTATCATTTCCAGGCTTCGGTTCAGCTTGTGCTTATCGTAATCTTAGGCGGCTCCGGACGATTGCTGGGGCCCATCATCGGCGCAGTTATACTGGTCTTCCTGCCTGAAGTGCTGGAGATGGAGAAGCTGCGTATGGCGCTGTACGGGACGATCATGTTCGCGGTTCTTTATTTTCTCCCGAAAGGGATTATGGGAACGATGAACGATTGGCTGGAATCGCGGTTTGGCTTAAAGCTGCGTTCACAGGAAGCTGATCATAGCGGCGGTAAGGCTGATCATAGCTTACTGTTCGCAAACGATAGGAAAAAAGGCGGATTTCCGAGTGCCGCACTTCGCCTAGAGGGCATTGATAAGTCGTTCGGGGGTCTACAAGCATTAAAAGAAGTTTCGGTTGAGATTAAAGCCGGCACGATCCATTCCCTTGTTGGACCTAACGGTGCCGGGAAAACGACTCTCCTTAATGTAATCTCGGGCTTATATACGCCGGAACAAGGGGCAATGGAGCTGCATGGAGCTTCTCTCTCCGGTTCGCTGTCGTCGGTATCGGGTTTAGGCATTGCCCGGACCTTCCAGCATTCCAGGCTGTTTAAAGAACTGACCGTTCTTGAAAATGTCATGACCGGAATGACCGTAAAGGCAAGGACCGGGCTTGGAGCGGCTTTCCTTCGAACACCCGGACAACGCCGCAGGGAAGCGGATTTGCAGGAGAAGGCGCATCGGTTGCTTGATCTGATTGGTTACGACGGGAACCGGCATATGTCCGCCAGCCAATTGCCTTACGGTCATCAGCGAATGGTGGAGATTGCGAGGGCGCTTGCGACAGAGCCAAGCGTATTGCTGCTCGACGAGCCGGCTGCAGGCATGACGGCAGCCGAAATCAAGCAGTTGGAGGAGCTTCTTCAGAGACTTGTCGGTTATGGCCTCACGATCGTGCTGATCGAGCATCATATGGATTTTGTTCAGCGCGTATCCGATACCGTCACTGTTCTGGATTTCGGCAAAGTCATTGGGACGGGTAACCCTGCCCAGCTGCTGAGCGATCCGCGGGTGATACAGGCGTATTTAGGCAAAGAGGAGGTTGCTGCGGATGCTGAGCGTTAATGGCTTACACGTCAGGTATGGTCCGGTTGAAGCGTTAAAGGGCGTGGATATCGAGGTGGAGAAAGGCGAGATTGTAGCCATTATCGGTTCGAACGGCGCCGGCAAGACAACGCTTATGCAAACCATTTTAGGGCTTGTGAAGCCGCATTCCGGCAAGGTGCTGCTGGAGGGGACGGATATTACCGCGATGCCGGCAAACCGGACTGCAAACCTTGGGGTGTCACTTGTTCCGGAGGGGCGGGAAGTGTTCGGTACTTTATCGGTGCTTGAAAATATGCGGATGGGCTTAAAGCGACGGATTGGTTCAGTTCGAAAGGAGCAGTTCAACAAGGAGCTGGAGCCTTTATTTGACCGGTTCCCGAAGCTGTATGAGCGGCGGACGCAGCTTGCTTACACCTTAAGCGGCGGGGAGCAGCAGATGCTGGTTCTGGCGAGAGCGATGATCAGCAGGCCCAAGCTGCTGCTGCTCGACGAGCCTTCGCTTGGTCTTGCTCCGATTATCGTAAACGAAATTTTTGAAGCGATCTACGGTTTATCGAAGGAAGGGACATCGATTCTGCTTGTCGAGCAGATGGCTCATAAAGCTCTAAACCTAGCAAGCAGAGGATACGTGATCGATAAAGGCTCGGTCGCGATGCACGGGGATTCCGACGAGCTGCTCCGGGATGAGCGGATGGTTAAAGCTTATTTGGGAGCCCATTAGCCAACCAGAGAGGGATGAAGGTGATCAGTGATGGAAGCGAATAAAACGATAGTGCGAAACGTAAAGATCGAAGACCGGTTGTATGACTTGACTCTGGACCTGACGACAGGTTGCGTGGCAGAGATTGAAGCCAGCGGTAAAACAATGCCGTCCGCAGCGGACTTCGCGCGAGTCTGGGATGCTGACGGGCTGCTCTACCTGCCGGCCTTGTCCGATATGCATATCCATCTGGACAAACATTTTCTCGGGGAGCCGTGGAAGCCGCTGCAGCCGTTTGTTACGTTGCCCGGGCAGCTTGCGTTCGAGACTCGCATGCTGGAAGCACTGCCTACGCGTGCTGCGGTAAGAGCGCACCGGCTGCTGCAGCTTCTGCTGATGAATGGAACAACGACGATTCGGACGCATGTGGATGTTGATCCCAAGCTTGGACTTTCTCATCTGGAGGATATCCTGGAGGTCAGAGAGCATTTTAGAGGGCGGATGAATATCGAAATCGTAGCTTTTCCGCAACAGGGCCTGCTGCGGTCCCAATCCATATCTATTATGAAAGAAGCGCTTCGGGCAGGAGCGGATTACGTCGGAGGAGTTGATCCGGCCGGGCTGGACGGACAGGTTGACGCGAGCCTGGAAGCGATGTTTGAGCTCGGCACGGAGTTTAATGCCGGCGTAGATCTGCATCTGCATGACCCCGGGCATCTGGGGACCTATACGATTAGCCGATTCGCTGACTTGACCTTGAAAGCAAGCCAAAGCGGTCGTACGGCTGTCAGCCACGCCTATTGTCTCGGGCAGGTCAGTGAAGCCGAATCCCGAGAGCTGGCGCAAAAGCTTAGCGCAAGCAAAGTGGCGATTATGACCAGCGTTCCTATCGACCGTCCTATGCCGCGGGTAGATCAGCTGCTTCAGGAAGGGGTTCGGGTTCATGTCGGTTCGGACAATATTCTGGATGCGTGGAGTCCGTTCGGCAACGGAGATTTGCTTGCGCGCGGCTCGAGGCTGGCTGAAAAATTCGGCTGGATTACGGACGAACAGCTGCTGCAAACCTATCTGCTTATTTCTTCGGATTCGCTTGTTCCGAAGGTTGGAGACCGCGCTAGCTTTTCTTTGGTCAATGCCTTAAATGCCCGGCATGCTATCGCGGCTGTACCTCCCCGCGAAGCAGTTTTTTCCGGAGGCATCCTGGTAGGCGGCCGTTGGCACGTATGCGTTAGACAAGATCAAATCGTATTAGCTTAATCATTGTGATAAGCAGTGCGTCCCGAATGGATGCACTGCTTTTTTTGTTGCTCCGCATGCCCGAACATCCGGCTTGATTATCTTGGAAATACATACATTTTCCGTAGATTTGCATCTTATTGCCGCAGCCTTATCCTTCCTATAATTAGAGATATGCAAAATGAAAGGAGGACCGTTAAGGGACAACTTGTAATCGCTTCCAAGTGAAAGGCTAATCAGAGTTATCATTCGAGGAGGAATAAAATGCGCAACAAGTATGTCGCATGGCTGCTGATTGCAACGATGCTGATCACCAGCCTGTTCGTATCAATCGGCGAGCCGGTCTCTGCTGCAGGCGGACAAAATTTAACGCTGGGCAAGACCATTACGGCTAGCGGACAATCGCAAACGTACTCGCCAAACAATGTGAAAGACAGTAACCAGGCTACTTATTGGGAAAGCGCGAATAACGCGTTCCCGCAATGGATTCAGGTTGATCTAGGTGCCGTTACAAGCATCGATCAGATTGTACTGAAGCTGCCAGCTGGCTGGGGCGCGCGGACACAAACTTTGGCCGTTCAAGGAAGCGCGGACGGCTCGACGTTTTCGAATATCGTTGCTTCAACCAATTATGCGTTTGATCCAGCCATTCAGAACAACACGGTTACGATCAACTTTGCTGCGGCAAGCACCCGTTATGTCCGTTTGAATGTTACGGCAAATACCGGATGGCCGGCAGCTCAGTTATCCGAGTTCGAAATTTATGGAACAAGTACTCCCGCGACGCCTGGTACATATCAAGCGGAGTCCGCCGTTTTGTCTGGCGGAGCAAAGGTAAATACCGATCATACGGGCTTCTCCGGTACCGGTTTTGTTGACGGTTATTGGACGCAAGGGGCATCGACTGCTTTTACGGCAAGCGTCTCTTCGGCTGGAAGCTATGACGTGACTTTGAAGTACGGCAATGCCAACGGCGATTCTAGAACTGTCAGCATTTATGTGAACGGCACAAAGATCCGTCAGACTACGCTGCCTAATCTGGCGAATTGGGATACTTGGGGAACCAAGGTAGAGACGCTTACGCTTAACGCAGGCAACAACACGATAACCTACAAATACGATGCCGGCGATTCCGCGAACATTAACATTGACGAAATCAGAGTAACGGCATCCAGCTCGCCAACACCAACGCCAACACCAACACCAACACCAACACCAACACCAACGCCAACACCAACGCCAACACCAACGCCAACACCAACGCCAACACCAACGCCAACACCAACGCCAACACCAACACCAACGCCAACGCCAACGCCAACACCGCCGGCAACCGACAACATCGCGATTGGCAAGACCATGACGGCGTCCTCAAACACGCAAGCGTTTGTGGCTTCGAACGCTAACGACAACAATACAAGCACGTATTGGGAAGGCGGCAGCAACCCAAGCACGCTGACTCTTGATCTCGGCAAAAACTACGATGTCACCTCGATCGTATTGAAGCTGAATCCGGCAAGCGAGTGGAGCACGCGCACCCAAACGATTCAAGTGCTTGGCCACAATCAGACGACAACAACTTTCAGCAATCTTGTCTCATCGCAGTCTTATACCTTTAACCCGGCTTCCGGCAACACTGTGACGATACCGGTTACGGCTACGGTAAAACGACTTCAATTAAACCTGACGGCCAATTCCGGAGCTCCCGCAGGTCAAATTGCAGAGTTCCAAGTATTCGGCACGCCTGCGGCCAATCCGGATTTGACGATTACAGGCTTATCCTGGACGCCGGCTTTACCGGATGAATCCAGCGCCATAACGCTTAACGCAACGGTTAAGAATGATGGCAATGCCGGCTCCGCGGCATCTACCGTCAACTTTTACCTGAACAACGAGCTAGCCGGTTCTGCCGCAGTCACGGCATTAGCTGCCGGTGCTTCTGCTCCGGTATCCGTAAATATCGGCAGCAAGACCGCAGCAAGCTATTCGGTCAGCGCGAAAGTAGACGAGAATAATGCGATTATCGAGCTTAATGACAACAATAACAGCTATACGAATGCATCGGCCTTGGTGGTTGCGCCAATTGCAAGCGCCGACTTTGTCGGAACTACGACATGGACGCCTAACAATCCGGTAGCCGGTAATTCGATTGTCTTTACGGTTAATTTGAAAAACCAAGGTACCGTAGCTTCCGCTGGCGGCTCCCATGCCATTACCGTTGCCTTGAAAAATTCGGCCGGCTCCACGATCCAGACATTTAGCGGTTCGTATAACGGCGCATTAGCCTCGGGGGCTTCGGCTAATGTAAGCATTCCGGGCACCTGGACGGCCGTCAACGGCAATTACACCGTAACGACAACCATTGCGGCTGATGCCAATGAAGCGGCGTCCAAGCAAGGGAATAACGTAAGCACAACGAATCTGGTTGTCTATTCGGTCCGTGGAGCAAGCGTTCCGTATACCCGTTACGATACGGATGACGCAACCCGCGGCGGTGGAGCAACGCTTCAGTCCGCACCAACCTTCGACCAGGCCTTAACGGCATCCGAAGCTTCCGGGCAAAAATATATCGCGCTTCCTTCGAGCGGTTCCTATCTGCAATGGACCGTTCGGCAGGGTGAAGGCGGAGCAGGCGTGACGATGCGCTTTACTATGCCTGACTCGACGGATGGCATGGGTCTGAGCGGCTCCCTTGACGTCTATGTCAACAACGTGAAGGTAAAGACCATAGCGTTAAGCTCCTACTATAACTGGCAATACTTTTCGGGAGATATGCCGGCAGATGCTCCGGGCGGAGGAAGGCCGTTGTTCCGCTTCGACGAGGTGCATTGGAAGCTGGATACTCCCCTTCAGCCTGGTGATACCGTTCGCATTCAGAAAGGAAATGACAGCATCGAATACGGGGTAGACTTCATCGAGGTCGAGCAGGTTCCGACAGCCATTGCACAACCGGCTAATTCGGTGTCCGTTACGGACTACGGCGCGATTGCCAATGACGGGCTGGACGATCTTACAGCTTTCAAAGCTGCGGTTAATGCAGCGGTTGCAGCTAACAAAACCTTGTATATCCCTGCGGGTACCTTCCATCTGGGCAATATGTGGGAGATTGGCTCGGTCAGCAATATGATCAATAACCTGACGATTACGGGAGCGGGCTACTGGTATACGAATATCCAGTTCACGAACCCAAATGCGGCTGGCGGAGGGATTTCGCTACGGATAACGGGCAAGCTGGACTTCAGCAACGTCTACCTGAATTCCAAGCTTCGTTCCCGTTACGGGCAGAACGCGATTTACAAAGGCTTTATGGATAATTTCGGAACGAACTCCAAAATCCATGATGTATGGGTGGAGCATTTTGAATGCGGCTTTTGGGTGGGGGATTATGCTCATACGCCTGCAATTTACGCGAACGGGCTGACGATTGAGAACAGCCGCATCCGCAACAACCTGGCTGACGGAGTCAACTTCTCCCAAGGAACGAGCAATTCCATCGTTCGCAACAGCAATCTCCGCAATAACGGCGACGATGCTCTGGCGGTCTGGACGAGTAACACAAACGGCGCTCCCGCAGGCGTGAATAACACGTTCTCCTACAACACCATTGAGAACAACTGGCGAGCAGCGGGCATTGCCTTCTTTGGCGGAAGCGGACACAAAGCCGATCACAACGTTATTATCGATACCGTTGGAGGTTCCGGCGTCCGTCTGAATACGGTCTTCCCGGGTTATCACTTCCAAAATAATACGGGTATTACAATCTCGGATACGACGATCATTAATAGCGGCACGAGTCAGGACCTGTACAACGGGGAACGGGGAGCGATCGATCTGGAAGCTTCCAACGATTCGATCAAAAACGTGACCTTTACCAACATTGATATCATTAATGCGCAGCGTGACGGGATTCAGTTCGGTTACGGCGGCGGCTTCGAGAATATCGTCTTTAACAACGTGACCATTGACGGTACCGGCAAAGACGGGGTAACGACGTCGAGATTCTCGGGCCCGCATTTAGGCGCGGCCATCTATACCTATACGGGGAACGGATCGGCAACGTTTAACAATCTCGTTACGAGAAACATCGCTTACCCGAACGTGAACTACGTGCAAAGCGGATTTACGCTAACTTTTAATTAGAGGAAAGGACCACTCCGATTGGCTTGGAGTGGTCCTTATTCAAGCGCAATTTACACAATCAAAACGTGGCGTTCATACAATCCCTCATGTCCTTTTATATACTTGAGAAGACGACTTTCAAGGACTAGGGTGATAGATACGATGATTAAAAAACGAGATTTGCACGAATGCCACTCCTTGTATCAATTATTGGTTGATCCCGCTGTTTTCCCTTATGTTCGCTACAAACCCCAGTCGTATGAAGAGTATTTATTCGCAACCAAGCAGTTGATCGTCGAAGAAGAGCAGGGCACATGTATTTCAAGAACGATTCTGAATGAAATGGGACAACCCATTGGCAGTATCGACCTCTACGATATTGTTAACCATACAGGCTTCCTGGCTACATGGATCGGCATTCCTTATTTCGGCAAAGGATATAACCGGCTGGCTAAGGAGGCTTTTTTTACCGAGCTCTTTCTGGAGCATGAGATTGAAACGGTATTTATAAAAATCCGCAAGCAAAATATCCGGTCAAAAAAAGCGGTCGAGAAGCTGCCCTATGTCACCCAAGCCAATGAACTTAATCCGTATATGTATTCGCGAATCAATCATACCGAGCAAATCTACGATTTATATCAAGTAGAACGGTCTGTCTTTTTGAATAACAGCCATGTTATTCAACAGGAGATTGCGACTTGATAAAAGATAGCGTTGCAGGCAGTTATGCCCGCAACGCTATTTTTTTAATCGTTATTCGTTAACGGAAAGTACGATAGGTCAGTTTTAACGCAGGATAATGAATTGTTTTCCATGAGGCAACTCCTTAGAATCTTAAGAAAACGAGGGCAAAGGAGATCTTATCGACATGAGCACACAGCCGGCATTAACGGTACGCACGATGGAACGAGGCGCGGAATTAGGCGACTTGTTTGGCATATTTTTCGAGGATCTGAATCACGCGGCGGATGGGGGACTCTACGCGGAGCTTGTTCAGAACCGTTCCTTTGAATTTGATCCGATCGATCATCCCGATTACCATGCTTTAATGGCCTGGGAGAAGGTAGAGAGAGGCGGCGGACAGACGGCAATTACGATCGGGGAAAGCGATCCGATTAACGCGCGTAACCCTCATTATGCGGTAATTGATATTGTTGCGGAGGGCAATGGCGTTGGGATTATGAACCTTGGTTTCAACAGCGGTATTCCCGTCAAGCAAGGCGAGAAGTATTTGTTTTCCGTATTTGCGCGGCGTGATGCCAGCTTCCATGAACCTCTGACCGTCACGATTGAAGGGACAGATGGTTCCGTTTACGGTGAGACTGTCATTGAAGTGAAGTCAGCGGATTGGACGAAATATGAAGCTGTAATAACGTCCGCTGCAACCGATACGAGTTGCCGCCTTGTTCTTGTGACAAAAGGGAAAGGGAAGCTGTACCTCGATATGGTATCCCTTTTCCCGGAAAAAACTTACCTTAACCGGCCGGGGGGATTAAGAGAGGATATTGCGAAGCTTCTTGCCGACTTGAAGCCGAAGTTTATGCGTTTCCCTGGCGGATGTCTTGTGCATGACGGTTCCCTGAACCCGGATGACCGGAACTCGATGTACCGGTGGAAAAACACGATAGGCCCAGTTGAGCAAAGACCGGCTAGAAGGAACAACTGGCGTTACAATCAGACGCTGGGCCTCGGTTATTATGAATATTTTCAATTATGCGAAGACATTGGCGCCAAGCCAATCCCGATTCTGCCGGGCGGATATGATCCGCATCACAACCGAATCGTGCCGATTGAGGAGCTGTCGCCATGGATCCAGGATGCGCTAGACCTCATCGAATTCGCTAACGGCGATGCTTCAACTACGTGGGGAGCGATTCGCGCGGAGCTGGGTCACCCGGAGCCGTTTGGGCTTGAGTATATCGGAATCGGCAACGAAGAGGTCGGGGAGCCGTTTTTCGAACGTTACCCGTACTTCCATCGCGCCATCAAAGAGAAGTATCCGGCTATGAAGGTGATTAACTCCTCGGGGCCATTTGCCGCGGGAACGGAATATGAACGCGGCTGGCAATCTGCCAGAGAGCATCAATCGGATCTGGTGGACGAGCATTATTACTGTTCGCCGGAATGGTTCCTGGCTAACTACCATCGCTATGACAACTTCAAAGCGGATGACCCGAAAGTTTTCCTGGGCGAATATGCGTCTTGGGGGAACACGTATTACAACGCCCTTGCCGAAGCGGTTTATATGACGGGGCTTGAGAAAAACGCGCATGCCGTAGGGCTGGCCTGCTATGCACCGCTCCTGTGCAACGTCGATTACGTGAACTGGAAGCCGGATATGATCTGGTTCAACAATCATGAGGTTTATGGCACGCCTAACTATTATGTGCAGAAGCTGTTCATGCATCATCAAGGGGATCAGCTCATAACGGTTGAAGCGAGTGGTCTGGAAGCTCCTCCTCAAGATATAAAGAAGCCGATTAATGGGGCTTTATCCCTTGAGACGGATCGCTGCTCCTTCCGCTATTGGGATATCGTGCTGGTGAACAACGACAACGGGGAAGTAAAAGAGCTGAACGGAGGCTTGCCTTGCACACTCTCCGATACGGAAGAAGACAGACTTAACGGGACGTCGGTCCGGGCAATTGATCTAGGAGAGACGGATTGGGAGAACTATACGATAACCCTGAAAGCCCAAAGAATCAGCGGACCTAAAGGCTTTAATCTCAAGTTTGGCCAAACGGACGAGAAGAATAAGCGAATCTGGGAGTTTGGCGGCTGGCAGAATCAGGATTCGATTATTGCCTCCAATATCAATGGGAGAGGCTCCGTCCTCACCCAAAGCATTTTTAACGTGGAAGATCATAAAGAATACGCATTGAAACTGGAGGTGTCGGGTCGTCGGATACGCGCATGGATTAACGGCGAGCTCTACAATGAGACGGAAGATACGCAGCCGGTCATCGAGCCTTTGTATTATTCCGCCAGCTATGACCGGGCAACCGGCGATACCATCGTGAAGGTTGTGAATGTGCAGGACATCTCGGTTAACGTTGACGTCGTGCTGGAAGATCTGCAGAAGCCGCTTCTGATTATTGAAGTCCACGAGATGTCCGGCCATTCGCTGGATGACGAGAATACATTCGAAGCACCTGATCGGGTATCTCCGAAGCAGTGCGAAATTCGTGCCCAAGGCAACCGGTTTGCGTACAGTTTTCCTAAGCATTCCATTACGGTATTCAGAGTGAAATAGAGCAAGCATTCAAAAAAATCGCCTTAAAAAGCGGTTTTTTTGTTGTTTCGTCCATTTGGGGGTTATAAAGCCGCTATTCGAAAAGGGGATTGTTATGCTGAACCGGATAAGGAAGCCCAGCTTGATGAGGCAAATCTTGATCTTGATTGCGCTTATGCTGGTTACGCTGCTTATTACTTATATCATTACGAACCGCGTTGCCCAGCAAATTATCGAACGGAAGGTAACCGCATCCGTTAATACCATCCTGCAACAGGTCAACGAGAAGATGACGAGCTTTGACAGCGACATGCAAGGAATATCCACCTTCTTGTTTTACAGCCCTACCGTGCAGACCTATGTCAATACGGACGATATGCTGGACCGGGTACTGATGAACCGCGAAGTGCTGTCGGTATTCGCCAACACGATGTCGATGAAATCCAATATAAGGGGGATTCAGCTATACGACCGAAGCGGGAAGCTGATGACAAGGCTTGGCGAGGGCCAGGACGAGACGACGGCTCCCGTACAGACGATGTCCTATTCCGGCCTGGTTAATCTGGATGACCGCCCTACGGAGCATTTTTATATTATTACGGCTCCAATCTACGGACTGGACAGCAACCATATCGCAACGGAATACCGGGGGACAGGCCGATACGTGATGGATGTCTCAAACCTGAGCCCGATTCTGAGGAGCGCAAAAGTTACGGCCAACTCGCGGGTTATGCTATTGGACCGGAATGATCATATCTTAACCAGCGAAGGCAAGGTGTCCAGCAGCGATTCGGTGAACGTAGGCAAGTGGAAAGCAAACTCGAAGTTTATCGTCCAGTCGATTACGCTTGCTCCTTCCGGCTGGAAGCTGATCAGTATCATTCCGAAGAGCGAGCTGCTTAACGAGCTGGGAACGGTTAAACGGATTAATATTACAACCTACGCCATTATGTTCGGTATTTTGTGTATGTTTCTGCTGATTTTCTTCACCCGAATTCTCAAGCCGATCAAATCGTTAATGGATTTCATCAAGTCTTATCCGAAAAACGGAGAGGATAGCCGCTATCAGGTCGTTCACAAAAACGAGATTGGCGTGCTTGGCCAAAAGCTGAATAATATGCTCGACGAAATTAGCGAGTTAAGCGATGAGGTCCGCTCTACCCAAATCCGGATGCTGGAAATTGAGCTGTCCAAAAAACAAATGGAAATATCGGCTTTCCGGAACCAGATTAATCCGCATTTTCTCTATAACACGCTGGAAAGCATCCGCGCCATGGCCTTTTACCATAATGTCCGCGATATTGCGGATATTTCGGAGTCGCTGTCGCGCATGTTCCGCTATGCGGTGAAAGGGAGCAACTTTGTGACGATTGCGGAGGAGCTGGCCCACATTAGGGAATATGCGAGAATTATTGATTTTCGATTCAGGGGGCGGTTTAAGATCGTTATCCGCTGCGAAGAGAATTTATTGAACGAGACGATGCTCAAAATGCTTCTGCAGCCCCTTGTTGAAAACGCGGTATTTCATGGGCTGGAGCGGAAGTTAGGTGAAGGTGAAGTATTGATCGATATTCATAAATCCGCCGATCATCGGGTCGGGGTTCTTGTTCAAGATAACGGCTACGGCATGAGCGAGAGCCAGATGCAAGAATTAAAGGAAGGCCTTATCGGCGATCAGGACTTCGCGTCAGGGGAACAGGGTAAGCAGAAGGGTATCGGGATTTCGAATATCTATAACCGGACGCATCTATTCTATGGCGAAGCTGCAACGCTTGAGGTTGACAGCATGTTAAATGAAGGGACGAGCGTCAGGATTTCTTTCCCGTCGTACGTCATCGAGGGAGGAACCGAACATGTATCGCGTGTTAATCGTGGATGATGAGCCTTGGGTAGCTTACGGCATATCGAAACTTATTGATTGGGAGTCGGAAGGGTTTCGGGTTATTGGCGAAGCTTACGACGGTTCATCGGCTTTGCAGTTTATTGAAGAGCATCAGCCTGAAGCGGTTGTCTCGGATATCCGGATGCCGGGGCTTAACGGAATTGAACTGCTGAATGAAATAGCTAAGCAGAAGCTCGGGACGGAAGTTATTCTTGCGAGCGGGTATTCCGAATTTGAATATGCCCAGCAGGCGCTAAGGCTAGGCGCATTTGATTATTTGCTTAAGCAAATCGAGAAGGATCAGCTGCTCGAAACGATCGTGCGTTTGAGAGGCCATTTGGAGCAAAAAAAGCTGGATGCCGGCGACCCCGATGCACCGCTGAACGATTTGTTTGAGCTGCTGGATGCCGACGGCCATACCACGATTGGTCAGTACCTAGGCAACCGGGGAATGAAGCCCGAGCATCCGAATGTTCTGCTTATAAACGCTCTATTTCCGTATGCCACGGTGACGGATTCCTCCGAGAGAGTTGCGGAATTGTCCGCGATGAATGCCCATGTCATGAGAACAGGCTCTAACAAGCTGTCTTATATTTTGCAATATGATGAAGCCGTGCATGCCAAGGAACTGCTGGATTTTATAACCGGCAGTCTTAATGATGCGAGCCATATCGGAATCAGTATGCCGGCGGATTTGTCTTATCCGCTCTCAAAGATGTTTCAAGCGGCAGATATCGCGTTATTCACTTCATGCTTTTATCCGGATCAGCGCATCGTCCGTTATAAAGAGCATGAGGCAACGGCCGCCGGAATCTCGGGAACTATGCTGCAGCTGGAGCTGAGCATGAAAGAACGAAAATTAACCGGCATGCAGGAATGCCTTCAGCGCCTTATGGAGCAATGTCGCGGCATGCAGCTGGATCAATTCACTAGCGTGTACAATCAGATCATCTCGCTTATCCATAAATATTACAGCCAGGCAAGCCCGCAGCAGGATATGGAATTTTATACTTACGATCAGCTGGCGAGGACCTATTCTTCTATAGATGCCGTATTTGAAAGGTTGAAGTCCGGCTTCGAGGTGGAAGGAACGCCCGATCTCCCGGTAATAAGCGGGCAGGTGAAAGCCGTAATGGACTATATCGATTCAAGCTTTACGGAGGATATCATGCTGGGGGCAATCGCCAAACGTTTTAATCTGAGCCTTAGCTATCTTAGCTTCCTTATTAAGAAGGAGACGGGAACCTCTTATTCGGACTATATTACGGGCAAAAGAATCGCGCTTGCAAAAGAGCTGCTCAAGGAAAGCTCCATATCCGTTCACGAGGTTGTGGAGCGTGTCGGCTACAAGGACTATTTTCATTTCAACAAGCTGTTTAAAAAAAACGTCGGGCTAACGCCAAGCAAGTTCAGAAAAATATGAAAGCGCTATCTACAATCCGCACCAATTTGCAAAATTACAAACATATGGCTATGGACTGGATCCAACTATCATGAGAAGGGTAAGAGCCATTACAAGTCTTAAGGGGGAACAAAGGTATGAGAAAGCATTACAGCTTGTGGACGGTCATGCTATTGTCTTGTTCGATTGCGCTTTCAGCCTGCAGTTCGAATCAACCGAATAACAGCCAGGAAGGAACGAATAACGCGGCAGCCAATTCCGCGGAACCGTCTTCCTCAAGCGGCGCGGCGGAGAATACAGCTCCGGTCAAGCTGACGTGGTTCTCTGACGTAAGCGGATGGAATCCGCCGTCGCCATGGAATTCGGATCCCAATTCGGTAGAAGGGACGATTACAAGCAAGACCGGTTTATCGTTCGAATTCAACATTCCGGCTCAGGATGCGGGTACGAAGTTAAGCCTGATGCTTGTCTCGTCCAATAAGCTGCCGGACATTATGACGCTGACGGACGGCACGCTGGAGAAGAAGCTGATTGACGCGGGCAAAGTATGGAATCTGGACGAATTTCTGAAAAAATATAATCCGTCCTCTCCGCTGCTAACGAACTTTCCGCAAGATCTGAAGCAAGCCTTAACCGAGCGCGACGGCGGCTGGTATGCCTATCCGAGTCATATGGATACGCAGGATGCCCGCAAGATTTATCCGCCATCCAGTGAATATTACTCCGATGCGGCAAAGTACCGCAACAATAACTCCATTATGTTCAATCAGGAAATTATGCAGCAAGCGGGTATTACGGAGGATGAGTTAAAGACGGAGGACGGAGTGCTTGCGGCTTTCGAGAAAGTGAAGGGGCTGAAAATCGATGGAGCGCCCGTTATTCCCCTGATGATTAACGGGAAAGATTATCAAGGCTTATCGGTTGGCGGAACTGGACACGGCGGCACTCTAGGTACGCTGGAAGCCATGTTCGGAGCTATGCCGGTCGATAAGGACGGCAATTATCGCGACGTGATCCTGGCCCCGGAAACGAAGCATGCGCTTGATTTCCTGTACAAAGCGGCCAAAGCAGGCGCCTTTGATCCAAGCCAGATGACCGTGGACGATACATCCACGAAAGCATCCGTCAAGACTGGCCGCGTATTCAGCTTCATCGGCAACTCGGCCAATACCGGATTTACGGACGAGAACGCGGTTGGCACGTGGATTACGCCAGGACCAATGTTGTCGAATGAGGGAACAAAGCCGGTGGCAGGCCGCTCCATGAAGGCGGGAACCGGTTGGATGAATACGTTTATTTCCAAGGATGCGCCTAACCCGGAGAGAATTGCCAAGTGGCTTGATTTCATGACCAGCAACGAAGGACTTTTGCTTAACTATTACGGCTTCGAAGGAACCGACTATACGCTGGACGCGAACGGACTTGTCGTACAGACGGAGCAAGGTCTGAAGGATGCGGCCGATTATTCCAAAACTGGCGTATTTGCCTTCTGGCCGTTCCACAATATTGCCTGGCATGACCATGCGACGGTTGCTCCTACCTCCAATAAAGGGGCGGACAGCGTCATGGCGATGCAGGTGCAGACAACAATAGGCAAAAACTCCGAAATTTACGATTCTTCAGCATTGATTATGCCTAGCAATTTCATTGAAGCCGGCAGCAAGATGGCCAATGATCAGCTGCAAATCAAGACGTACCTGGAAGCCCAAATCTCCAAAATCGTATTGGCTAAAGACGATGTTACAAGGGATAAACTCTATGACGATATGATCGCTCAGGTGAAGAAGATGGGAATCGAAGATATCAATGCGAAGATCAACGAGCAGTTCCATAAGCAGCAAGAAAGCTACGGTACAACGATTAAAGGGATCAATTCTTAAGTAGTGGATCAAGGGGATCGTGTCAAAGCCGAAAGCTTCGGCATGATCCGCCCTTGAGCAGGAGGGAGTCAGCTGATGAATCCGTCGGATAAAAAAAGGAAGAAACAAAAGGGCTATGCGCTGCAATCCGACTTGCGAACGCAGACCGAGCTGGCGGTTATGATTGGGCCAGGCGTGATCTCCATTATCGTATTCAGCTTTTTGCCGCTGTTTGGTCTGCTGATGGCCTTCAAGCATTATGACCCGATCAGCGGAGTTAAGGGGATTTTCACAAGCCCATGGAATCATTTCGATAACTTCAAGCTGATCTTTGATAACTTTCAATTTTGGCCCATGGTCAAAAATACGCTCGGCATCAATCTGATCGGGTCGCTTGTTGGTATACCCGTTACGATTATTTTCGCTTTGCTGCTTAACGAAATCGTCGGTACGAAGTTCAAATCGGCTATTCAGACCATTACCTACCTGCCGCATTTCTTGTCCTGGGTTATTTATGGCGGCTTGTATATTACGCTTCTGAATCCGCAGGAAGGGATTATCAACTATCTGCTGGTCCATCTGCATCTGGTGAACGAGCCGCTCCAATTTCTGTCCGATCCCAGCTATTTCTGGGGTCTGGCCATCGTGACCAATCTGCTTAAGGACCTCGGCTGGGGAGCGATTCTGTATTTGGCTGCAATGTCCGGCGTCGACCAATCGTTATACGAAGCAGCGGCAATAGACGGAGCGGGACGGTTCAAACGGATGTTTCATATTACGCTGCCAGGAATCATGCCAACCTTAATGATCATGATCATTTTCGCCGTAAGCGGCATGCTGAACAATAACTTTACGCAAATTTATGTCTTGCAGAACTCCTTGAATATGCCAGCCAGCCAAGTAATCGATACGTACGTCTATCAGACGGGCTTGCTGAATTTTCAGTTCGATGTCGCAACGGCTATCGGATTAATGAAGTCCGTGCTTGCGCTTGTCCTGCTTGTGGGAGCTAATTATGCTTCGAAAAAAATTACAAAATCAGGTCTGTTCTAAGGAGGCATCCCGGTATGGTTGGAGGAAAGTCTCTAGGAGACCGTACATTTTCCGTTACGAATACAGTGATCATGGTCGTGATCATGATTGTGACCGTATATCCTTTTTGGTACGCCATCATTAGTTCCCTGAACAGTGGGATCGATCTGCAGCGCGGACCGGTGTTTTTATGGCCTCGCATTTTTACTTGGGCGAGCTGGCGCGCGGTTCTGGCCGATCCGGGTCTGCTCAGCGCAGCGTGGATTACGATATCCCGTACCGCGTTCGTAACGATCATCTCGATTTTTTATACGGCGATGTTCGCATACGCCTTCTCGCGTCCCTACTTAAAGTGGAGAAAATGGTATATGGCGCTTGGATTTACGAGCATGTATTTCAGCGGCGGGCTTATTCCATCTTTTTTATTGATTAACTGGCTCCATCTCTATGATAATTATTGGGTATACATTATTCCTTCTTTGTTTGGCGGCTTCTGGAACGTTATTATCTTGAATGCGAACTACAAAGCGATTCCGGATGCCTTGTTTGAATCCGCCAAGCTGGACGGGGCAAGCGAATTCTCGATCTTCCTGCGCCTTGTTCTGCCGCTGTCCAAGCCGGTATTGGCGGCGTTATCGATCTTTACGGCGGTCGGAATTTGGAACGATTACGGAACAACGCTTTACTTTACGCAATCCAATGACCTACAGACCCTGCAGTATTTAATTCTGAAGCTGCTTCAGACAAGCTCGGCGGTAGAACAGCTGTCAAGCTCGGCCTCGCTGTCCAATCCCGCGGTATCCGAACTGCTGTCTCTGGCGCAAGGACAAGGCGAAATTACTTCGCGTACGATCGAATTAGCCTCTATGGTAATCGCGTCGATTCCGATGATTGTCATGTACCCGTTTGCGCAGCGGTTCTTTATTTCGGGCGTATTGCTAGGTTCGGTAAAAGGTTAATTCCAACTGGGAACGGAGAGGAAAAGCGGCTATGAAAGCACCTTTATTCAGAGATCCGATCTATGACGGGGCAACGGATCCTACCGTCATCTATAACCGGGAAACAAAAGAATGGTGGATGGTTTATACGAGCAGACGGGCAACCGCGGAAGGTCCCGGAGTGGCCTGGGTGCATGGCTCTGATCTTGGAGTCGCGACGTCCGCGGATGGCGGACGGAGCTGGGTTTACCGGGGGACGCTTCAAGGGCTTGATTTCGAGTGGGGGCGCAATACGTTCTGGGCGCCGGAAATCTATTGGCATGACGGCGTCTATCATATGTACGTCAGCTATATCCAAGGCATACAGATTGCATGGACGGGAGACCGCCGGATTATTCATTATACAAGCAAAAACCTTATCGACTGGCAATTGGAAGGACCGCTTTCCTTAAGCTCGAATCGCGTGATTGACGTCTGCGTCCATGAGCTTCCGGGAGGCGGCTTCCGGATGTGGTACAAAGATGAAGAGCATGGATCGGCCACTTACGCGGCGGATAGCGAGGATTTGTACCATTGGCATAGCGCCAGACCCGTTCTCACGCATCGCGGGCATGAAGGACCTAATGTATTCCGCTTCAAGGGCAGCTATTGGATGATAATCGACGAATGGAGAGGGCAGGGCGTTTACCGTTCCGATGATTTGGATAATTGGGAACGGAACGGGATGATTCTCGAAACCCCGGGCGTCCGTAAGGATGACGAATGGATCGGCCATCATGCGGATGTGGTCGTCTCCGGAGACGAAGCGTATGTCTTCTATTTCACCCACCCGGGACGCAACGGGATGCAGGAGGGCGCGAAAGAAGGCTACGAGCAGCGCCGGTCATCCGTTCAAGCAGCACGGCTCGATGTGCGGGACGGGATTCTCGTATGCAACCGCGACGAGGATTTTGAGATGAACCTAACAGCAGAATAACGGCAGTACACGGAACTATTCTATTGGTCAATGACCTTTGGAATAGTTCTTTTTTTCTTTTTCACAAGATCCTATTCCTTAATATTGTGGGCATTTGAATTAAGAAACTGTTAATAAGTCTTTCACCGGGAATAAAGGTTTGCAGGCTAGACTGACTTCAAGATCAGAGATTAGGAGCTGAGGATATGAAGTCGGATTCGAAAATTGTCATCGTCTATTCTTCATTCGGAGACGGCCACGTCAAGGCTGCGCATGCGCTGGAGGAGTCGTTATTATGGCTTGGATACCACAACGTTACATTAATCGATTTATTCGATGCAACGCATCCTCGATTAAACTCGGCTGTGCGAATGCTGTATTTGAATAGTACGATTTATACGCCTAGAGCGTATGGCCTTTTTTACGATGTTACCAACATCAACCGGCCAAGCCGTGTTTTAAGCAGGATGAATCATTTCTATGGGATGAAAAAAATGAAAAAAGAATGGGAGATCGAGCGTCCGGCATTAATCATCCATACTTTTCCTTATCTTGCTGCGGATGAGCTGCGGTATGAGCTTGGACATGACATTCCAACTGTAACGGTAATTACCGATTATGTTCTGCACAGTCGATGGCTTCATGAGAATACAAGCCAATATTGTGTGGCTAGTGAACAGCTTAAGATGTCGTTAAACAAAGCAGGTGTTCCTGATCATAAGATTACCGTTACGGGTATACCGATCCGCTCTACGTTCAAGCCGTCTTCAAGCCGTGCATGGCTCTGCGAACGTTGGGGATTCGATGCAGGCCGCTCGCGGGTGCTTGTTATGGCAGGTGCATATGGGGTTCAGCGCTCCGTAAAGGAGATGATCGATACCATTCTTCAAGAAACGGACAGTGATGCGATCATCGTATGCGGCAAAAACGAAAAGCTGCAAATGAAGCTCGCATCTGTTTTCTTAGATAACAACAGAGTATCGATTATCGGCTACACGAATGAGATTCATGAGTTAATGGCCATTTCTGACTGCCTGCTTTCTAAAGCAGGAGGAATTACGTTAACCGAGGCTCTCGCAATGACTCTTCCGACCATTGTCTATAAGCCGCTGCCAGGGCAAGAAAAAGGAAATGCTGTCCATTTGTCATCCGTTGGGGCAATTGGTATCTCTTATAAGCCTGAACAATTGGCCGAGCAATTGCGTCATGCGTTAAGTCCAGCCGGAGCAAAGGCAATGAAGGCTGCGATAAATGCCGTATACTGTGAAAATTCAGCGCTGCGCATCGCTGCGGAAGCAGTAAAATTAACCGATATGAAGGGGCAAAGACGACCGGGCATTGTGCCTCAAGAAAGAAAGGCCGTGCACGTTCATGTTTAGCTTTAAAGTACGGCTGCCCCGATCGCAATTCCGGTATTCTCTAGCTTTCCTGTTACTGTTTGCTGAATGGGTGAGGGGAGCGTATCTCATCGCTTTCTTACCTAACCTGGTGGACGAGAAGCTTCAACTGCCTGGATCCATCGTTGGTCTGGCGGTTTCCGTACATTATTTAACAGACAGCTTGAGCAAAACATTTATCGGATATTTAATGGATCGGTATGGAACTCGGATTGTTATGCATGGAGGATTAATCCTAGCTTTAGTCGGCCTCACTATAGCTTTAATGACCAAAACATCAGAAGGGCTGATCATAACATCGTCGGCTTTAATGGGCTTAGGGTTATCTCCGGTGTGGCTTATTTGCATGAAACAGGTGAACGGACCAAATAGGGCGGAACAAGTGGGGAAATTGTATGCCTACTGGATGGCAGGTCTTGGTCTGGGGCCTGTCCTCTTTAATTTCGTGCTGGATGCGGGAGGGATATATGGCGATATGTTGCTGGTTCTGGCATTGGCGATGGGTTGGACAGCGGGCACGTTTGGATGCAGGGTCATGGTTAATAACGGCAAGGTGACTACTCCTCTGTCGGTTATTTCGCAATTGAGAAATGTCGCATCCTACATGAAAAATAATCCATACCTGCTGCCGGCAATCGTATTGCAGACTACAGGTGCAGGCATCGTCGTTCCATTTCTGAGCTTATTTGCTTTAGAGCGGCTCGGGTTATCTCATTCGGAGCTGTCGCTTGTCATGATTTTGGGAGGTGCTTGTGTCGTGTTACTGCTTGTCCCGATGGGCAAATGGTACGACTCCTCCGGCAGCCGGTGGTTTCTCGTTGGAGGTTTTGGCTTATTCGCCGTAACGTTAGTTGCTCTGACCGGCGTGGATACACTTTCCTTGACCGTAATACTCGTTGCAGTTATGGGTTTATCTTACGCGATGCTGCTTCCTGCCTGGAATGCTTTAATGTCCAGACATATTCCGAATGATGCTCCCGGTACGGGATGGGGAGTGCTTTCAACGATTGAAGGCTTAGGTGTCGTTGTAGGTCCTTTGATCGGGAGCTGGGTTTATGCGAACGGGAATTTAGCCACACCTTTTCACGTTAGCGCTTTATTGTTTAGCGTAATTGGATTTTCCTATTTGCTTATGCCGTCCAAGTTGTTTATTCAATCCAAGGAGCATTCTTCATGTCCATCCGATTGAAGCTGTTATTGTCGTATCTGGTAATGCTGGTGGTGCCGTTATTAACGATCCTGCTGACATCCGGGCTGTTGGTCGTTGTCTTTCAAGGAGATCTTCACAAAATTAAGCTCATATATGAGACGAAAATCGAGGGATTTGAAGAAAAGGATTACCATCGATTGATCAAGCATTCCATAGAACAGAACCCCGAATTGCTAACGGATTCAAACTATTTGCATGACTTATCGGATCAGCTGTCTTCCATAGATACGTACCTCTATATTCTGGAGGGCAGCCGCAAGGTTTATTTGTCTGAAGGGATTCGCTTGAAAACGGGCCTTTTAGCCGCTTTACCGAAATCGTCTCACGCTGAAGCACGTTTTGTATCACCGGCGAAGCCATACGGTAACAATGAGTTTTATCACTATGTTCGCTATGATCTCCAGAACAAAGGAAGCCACTTCCGTCTATATTTGATTACGAAGGTGGATCCGATCGTTTATTATTCCAAAAAATATGCGCCTTACTTGCTTATCTCAGCACTTTTTGTGCTTATTGTTACAAACGTACTCTTAACCTTGTATATGTCCAGACATATCATAAAACCGATTATGTCACTGCGCCGATCAGCTGTATTATTTACCCAAGGCAATCTTAATCGTCCGGTGAATGTGAAGGGCAAGGACGAGATCGGCCAACTCGGCAAGGCTTTCGAGGATTTGAGGACTCGGCTAATCCATTCGATAGAGGTACAGGCACAATATGAAACCAATCGCAAAGAGCTGATTGCAAATATTTCACATGATTTGAAAACTCCGATCACTTCCATTCGGGGATACGTGGATGGCTTATTGGAAGGAGTAGCTGTTTCGCTGGAGAAAACGGATAAATATTTACGGACGATCTCGGTAAAGGCTGCCGAAATGGATCGGTTAATTGATGAATTGTTTTTATATTCCAAGCTTGATATGGATCGGATGGCTTTTTCATTTGAGACGGTCAACATTTCCGCATTTTTGAATGATTGGGCTGAGGATTTGGCTTTTGATCTGGATAAAGCGGGGGTCTTACTCTATTCGGATTTTCAGTTAGCGGACATGGCTGTAATGAACGTAGACCGGGATTCATTCCGGCGCGTTCTGTCGAACATTATTCAAAACAGTCTGAAATTTATGGATAAAACCGATAAAGAAATTCGTCTAATCGCGTATACCGGGAATGACAGCCTGCTTTTGATGGTGGAGGATAATGGTAAGGGTATTCCGAAAGAGGCGCTTCCCTTTGTATTCGAACGCTTCTACCGGGCTGATCTTTCGAGGAACGCCGAAATTAAGGGCAGTGGTCTAGGTCTTGCCATCGCAGAGCGAATCATACTGGAGCATCATGGAACGATCCGGGCTGAAAGCACGGAAGGCGCAGGTACCCGTATCATCATAACGATACCACTTCTAAGGTAAGGAGGCGCGGAATTTGAATAACAATCGAATATGAATAGTCGAGGATGATCGAGCCATTGCAGAGCTGCAGAGAGATTATTTGGAGGAGAAAGATCCCCAGAAATCCCGTGTTTATCGAGATGATCTGGGGAGCCGGGTATCGATTTAAAGGCTAGAACGGGTATCGAATACTTTGCCGTAACGTCCTGAATAGATAGGCTTGCCGAAGGCAGTTTCCCATTGTTCCTGAAGCCGGGAAGATGAGGTGTTCGGAGTAATAAGATAATCCGGCTGATCAGCCTTCACGATCTGAGGAAGCTTGTCCGAGAAGCCGTACATCGAACGTTCGAAAGCATTCCAGCCAAAGACGCCTTTGGATGCTTCTGTAATAAATGGATCCTGCCGGCCGTCACATAATACGTCAGCACCGCGGTACATGGCATAGCCGGATGTTCCGTAAGTAGAGATGACTTTCGGACGCGCTCCTGAATCGGTATGTGCAAGAATATAATTCATTTCGTCCACCGGATATTGCTTCGCATTAACCTGAGGTGGATTTGCGAATACGAGCACCGCGTTAATGGCAAGACCGGCGGCGAGACCTAAAGCGGCAGTTGCCGGCCGAAACGGAAGGCGCAACTTGGAAAGTGAACGAAGTCCATAAGCATAAGGAGTCTCCGTTGTGGCAAAATAAGGGACAAACAGCCATAGAAATAAATTTTGTTTGATATTGGTCACGCCCAGATAGATGATGCCCAGCATCAGTAGGATCCGGAATACTTTTTTGTGCAGGGAGAAAGGGAGGATATATGCAAAAAAGATGAGAATCAGCACAATAGGAATGTTCTCCCAATCCAAGAAGTCAATAGGCTTCCATTCATTAATTAAACGATTGTAATGATGCTGCGTTACAACGAGCACGTAAGTTATACTGCGGTAGCCCCCGGGATTCAACATACCCGCTAAGGCAACCGCTCCGTAGAGCAACATGTGCCGCCATCGCAACGATTTCTCCCATAATGTCTCAGCAATCTGCATACCGGAAAATACTGCAATAACGGGCCATACGCCGGCATGGATATTTGCAATGGCACAGGAGCCGAACATCATCGCGATAACGTATCGGAGCTGATCTGTCATCTTGAATTGTCTCATCCAAATGAAATACCAGACAATGAGGAAGGCAGAAATGATTTGAGGCCGGCTTGTAAAATAACAATAATAAATCCATAAGCCGACGGGTACTAATAGCAACGTACAAATAAACGGGATATTCTGAAAGCCTATTTCCTGCCTGGAAACCTTCATTAATCGGTAGAGGCCGGTCATTAGTAATCCGAAGCTGACTGCCGTGAGCAGATATGTACCCGGCCAACCAAATGTCCGGTAAAGAGCAGCCTCAATGAATTCAAATCCATACTCATGAGGGATATAAGGCAGGTTATTCCCGTAAAACGTATGGATGGCATGATGGAGCACGGATTTGTGTTCGATCATATAGAGGCCGTTTTCGATATGCCAGAACGTATCCGGATCATTATAGGAATTAGCCGGGAAAAGTAACAATACGATAAGGGTGATCGAAGCGGGGATGATCCATCGCATAATTCGTAACCGGCTCATCTCGCACTCACGGATATAGTTGGAATGTGAAAGGATAACATCGAATCATTACTCCTTTGCTTGATTGTTTCTTACTACTGTATCAGCTCTTTCTTAAATATTTATTAATTCTTCAACATGAGGAGCTAGAAGGCATTGAACATCTTTCACAACATCGCTTTAATTGCTGCACTAGTAGCTATCATTACAGCACAAGGGTTGAAAATTCCCCTCGGATTTATTTCGGACGGTAAATGGAATATATCGAAGGCTTTTGGAACGGGTGGGATGCCGAGCTCACACTCAGCAGCAGTTGTATCACTGGCAACTGTTGTCGGACTGAACGAAGGGTGGTCATCGTCTATGTTCGCTGTCGCTGCCGTCGTTAGCGCGATCACGATGTACGACGCTGCAGGAGTGCGGCGTCATGCGGGCATGCATGCTTCATCCATTAACAGGATTGCCAAGTCAATCAAGTTCTTGCATCCTCACTCCATTTCGGAGTTCAAGCATGATGATGAGCTGAAGGAACTGCTCGGCCACCGTCCGATCGAAGTATTCGGAGGGGCAATTTGGGGGATTGCGATTGGGCTTATTATGTTTTATTTAGGTTATAAATCCTAAATCCTATTATAAAGGGGCTGTCCCATAAGTCATTAAATTGACGGTGGGATAGCCCCTAGTTTGTTTGGGGCTTAACTAAAGTATTTATTTAGGGAAGTATGCGGTTATCCTTTTTTTGGTTTGCAGGCGGATCACGTTCCAGGAGGCTTTGTTCAAGATCGCTTGAACGCTGCCGTTATCCGCCGTAGTGCGGCCGCAGGCATGCGGAACGACATTGCGCGGATTGGATTTGGTGTTAGTTGCTTTCAAATCCTCGCTTTCCAGTACAATATGCTCGATTACGCTTACCTCGCCAAAGCTGCGGAGGTCCAGGCTCAGCTCCATTTGCTCTTCAATATGGCGGTTAACCGCAAACACCGTAACCAGACCTTGCTCCTCGTCAAAGACGCTGATCGCTTCGAGATACGGAACGTCGGTGAAGTCCTTGGAATCGTATTTCGGCGAAGAGATATTGGCTTGCAGTACCGTACCCCGTCCGAAGTTCGAGGCATGCAGGAACGGATAATAGGTCGTTTGCAGCCAGATCGCGCCGTTCGTCTCGGTCATAATCGGAGCGATAACGTTAATTAATTGGGCGATACAAGCCATTTTGACACGGTCCGCATGCTTAAGCAGCGTAATCAGGAAGCAGCCAACCGCAAGAGCATCCTCGTGCGTATACACATCCTCGAATTCCGGAGGCGCAATCTGCCAACGCTCGTCGGCGCGGCTTGTGCCAATGGTGTTCCATACATTCCATTCGTCGAGGGAGAGCATGATCGTCTTTTTGCTGCGTTTCTTCGCTTTTACATAGTCGCAAATCGCGGCTACGCTGTCGATAAATTGGTCCATATCGAGCGATTTGGCCAGAAAATTAGCCGTATCGTTATTGTTGTTATTGTAATAGGTATGGAGAGACAGGTAGTCTACCTGATCATAAGAAAGATCAAGAACCGTAGCTTCCCAGTCTGCGAAAGTGCTCATGCCGCTGCTGGAGCTGCCGCAGGCAACAAGCTCGATCGACGGGTCAACCCATTTCATCACCTTTGCGGTTTCATTGGCAAGCCGTCCATATTCGACGGCTGTCTTGGCGCCAATCTGCCACGGACCGTCCATTTCGTTGCCCAGGCACCAGGTTTTGAAGCGATGAGGCTCCTTGTAGCCGTGGGAGATCCGCAGATCGCTCCAGTAAGTACCGCCAGGATGATTGCAGTATTCAACAAGATTTCTTGCCGCATCCATTCCCCGCGTACCCAGATTTACCGCCATCATGACATCGGAGCCAACCAGCTTGGCCCAATCCGCGAATTCGTTGGTGCCTACCTCGTTGGTTTCCGTCGTCCACCAGGCCAATTCAAGCAGACGTTTCCGCTCGCTCTTTGGACCTACGCCATCCTCCCAATTGTAACCCGATACAAAGTTGCCGCCAGGATAGCGGATAATAGGTACCTGCAGAGCTTTGATGACTTCAATGGCATCTTGGCGGAAGCCGTTCTCGTCTGCCGTCGGATGTCCCGGATCGTATATGCCGCCATAAACGGCGCGGCCCAAGTGTTCGATAAAGGAACCGTATACACGGGGATCAACAGGGGAGACGGTAAAGTTCTTGTCAATTAGCATGCTGGAACGAATAGTCATGGAAAAGCCTCCTTTAGAATTAGGGAAAAACAAAATCCGTATGGTTGAAATCCTATAATATTCGTAACATAATAGGTATTGGCAGACAACAATAAGTTTTAGGATTTCAGAAAAACAAAATCCTACTGGGGTGAAATGATGCTATCAACCAATGCGGAGTCCTTAATCGTCTATGAAGCGCTGGCAAGCGAGGTGCGTCTGAAAATTATTGATAAATTGTTCGAGAGGGAGCGCCATGTGAAGGAGCTCGCCTCCGAGATGTTTCTTAGCAGCGCGGTCATCAGCGGACATATCCGCAAGCTGGAACAAGCGGGAATTGTCGGCAGCAAGATGAAGCGGATTGACGGAGGAACTTATAAGTATTGTTATATCAAGTCTGAGTTTCTTCAGATCAAGCTGTCTCCCAATGTTTCCTCGTCCTTAAGCTTTCATGGGCTGTCCGTGCCCATCGGCCACTACACCGACTACGAGGCATGGCCAACCTGCGGGGTTGCAACCACGGAGAAAATGATCGGGCAGTATGATAATCCGGCCTGCTTCATGGACCCGGAGAGGGTAAACGCGGGAATCCTGTGGCTTGCAAGAGGCTGGGTGGAATATAAAATTCCTAATTATCTCTATAAGGATCAACGGCTGCACGAGATCGAGATTTCCTTCGAAATCGGCTCCGAGGCTCCTCGCGTCAATGAGAATTGGCCGTCGGATATCCATTTCAGTCTCAACGGCAAATCGCTTGGCATATGGACAAGCCCGGGAGATTTCGGGAAAACAAGAGGAAGGCTTACCCCGGATTGGTGGTCCAGCGACGTCAATCAATACGGCCTCTTGAAGGTGCTCCGGGTCAAGGAGAGCGGCTCTTATATCGACGGTTTGAAAATATCGGACATAGGTCTTAAAGATATCGGAACGGGCGCCATCAACTGGACATTCCGCATTGCGGCGGAAGATACGGGGCGCGGACGGGGAGGTCTAACCCTGTACGGAAAGGGCTTTGGCAATTACGATCAGGATATTGTTTTTAGAAGTTTTTACGTATAAATAAGCTTACGAAAGAGGCCGCGCCTGCTGCGGCCTCTTTCTATTTGCCCGATTGGAGTGATAAACGAACGTACAGGCAATAATAGGTAACGCCGATCTTTAGGATTCGTTATCAATGTTTAGTATTCGTTATATCGCCTAAACCGGCGATCCAGTAATGTTAAGGATGCTTAATAAAATTTTTCGACGCAAATCGACGTTGCTTTTTGAGGCAAGGCCGATTCCGCTTGAAGGAGAGTAGAGTAAGGCATGAAAAAGCTGCAGCTCTTACAGACCGGATGGGCTGGATTATTGGTCGTTGCAGCATTAGCCGGATGCAGTAACAATCCGGCCAAACAGCCGGGCGCAGCAGTGAGCGAAGCAAAGCCCGGAGAGGGATTACAAGGTCGAACGATTACGTTCGTGACCGGATCCCATCCCTGGGTTGACGTCATTAAGCCGTTAATTCCAGAGTTCGAGAGGGAAACCGGCATTAATGTGCGGATCCAGGGCTATTTCGAAGATCAGCTGACACAGAAGCTGACGGTACAATTCACGGCACGATCGGAGACCCCGGATGTGTTCATGTACCGGCCGCTGCAGGAAGGTAAGCTGTTCTTCCAGAGCGGCTGGCTTGAACCGCTTGATGCTTATGCCGGGCAGGATGCGGAATACGATTTGGGCGATTTCTCGCCGCAATCCATCCGTTCTTCTACGGTAGACGGCCACCTAGCCGGCATTCCGATCGTGACGGAGCAACAAATACTGTATTACCGGAAAGATCTGTTGAAGGAAGCGGGGATTGAGGTTCCCTCAACCATCGATGAGCTTGAAGAAGCGGCAGCCAAGCTGAATCATCCGGAGCAAGGCGTCTACGGCTTTGTAGTCAGAGGACAGCGGAGTCCGCTAGTGACGCAGGTCTCGTCGTTTCTTTATTCCGAAGGCGGCGATTTTATCAAGAACGGCAAAGCAGCCATTAATTCTCCGGAAGCGATCAAAGCCTTCGAGACCTATGGCGGTCTTCTTCGGGATTACGGGCCGCCTAATGCGATCAACATGTCCTGGCCACAGGCGAGTGCTTTTTTTGCGCAAGGGAAGGCCGCCCTATACACCGATGCCAATTCGATCTACCGCGCGCTTGATACGGAAGAGTCGAAGGTTCGGGGAAATGTCGGCTTTGCGCCGTTTCCTTCGGGGCCAAAAGGTTCCTTGCCGTATAACATTACGTCATGGGGTCTTGCCATTAACCCGAAATCGCCGAATAAAGAGGCGGCATGGGCATTTATCAAATGGGCAAGCGGAAAGTCCGTCATGCTGCTTACCCAGCAGGCGGGCAATCCCGGACCAAGATCGTCGGTATGGAAGGATCCGAGGGGCACGATTGGCTTCCCGGAACAACTGGCAGCCGTATTCCGGCAAACGGTTAACGGAGGCATCGATCACGACCGGCCTCAGACCGTTGACGTAGCGGCAGCGCGGGAGCAGGTAGGGAAAATCGTACAAATGGTCATCACGGGAGAGACGGACATCCGGCAATCGGCCGATCAGGCCAATGCCGCTCTGCAGGCCCTCCTTGATGAGGAAGCGGAGTAACCGAGATGCCGCGCCGACTGACGATTTTCAACAAGATTGCTTTCACCATTGTCCTGCTGCTAGTACCCGTTGTGCTGCTGTACGGTTATTCCAACCGAATTGCGACCGGCGTTGTGGAAGAGCAAATGCGTTCTTCCAGCTTGAGCAAGCTCGTCTTCTTTATGGATCAAATGGACGGAACGATGGAAAATTTGTCGATGTTCCCGGTCATCTTAAGCGATGATCCTCATATTCGCGATTTTCTGTCCCCGGCCTCGGGCGAGCCGGAAAGCGGCTTCCTGAAGGAGCAGGCCAGAGTAACGGAAAAGCTTGGACTGCAAAGCGTATCCAGTTCATGGTCCAACGATTTAACCTTTGCTTTTCCGGAGAAAAATCTCGTTCTCTCCTCGAACATTTACTTAAACGGCAGCGAAGTCCAATCGCCAGAGAGAATAATCAAGAAGGATTGGACTTACGAGCGGGACAGCTCGCGCGGTTATCCGGTCGATACGTTTGTCCGGGAGACCGGAGTTCCTGCTGCTGCCGTAAAGGTTAGGGATGCGGAAGCCGTAATTCAGGTCCGTTTTCCCATCCAGAATATTAGCGACATGCTTGATGCGTACAAGAAGGAGAACCGAGGTGATCCGTTTTTGCTCCGCTTTAATGAGCAGTCTGTCCGTAACAGTACGTATGAGGAAGCGTCTTCCGCCAAGGTCATTCAAGAGCTTAGCCACGGGAACCTCGGACAAAGCGGTCAACGGATCCTGAAGATGGATGGACAAACGTATCTGGTCAGTTATGCGAAGTCGCGCCAGTTAGGCTGGTATTTGGTTGATTACGTACCGGTCGAGCGGATTGTAGCCCCTATCGTTCAAGCCAGGAACTGGTTCTACGGCTCAATCGCTTTTCTGATCCTGGTTGGACTGCTGGCTTCCGTTCTGCTCTACCGCAATGTTCAGATACCGCTATCCAAGATGATAGCCGGTGTCAAACGGATGAAGGGCGGCGATTTGTCTTGGCGGATCGGCTATAAGGCTAATAATGAATTTGATGACTTGATCCGGCATTACAACGAAATGGCTGGCCAGATTCAGCGGTTGATCGAAGATATTTACAGCGAAAAGCTAAGATCCCGGGAAGCGACGCTTAAGCAGCTGCAGTCGCAGATCCATCCTCATTTCTTGTATAATTCGCTGTTCTTTATTATCAACTCGGCGATGATGGAGGACCGGGATTCGGTTATTTCCATGTCCGAAAATCTGGCCGAGTTTTACCGGTATACGACCAGGGTGGACAATCAGCTGTCAACGGTGGGAGAGGAGCTGGAATTTGTCCGGCATTACCTGAACATCCATACGCTAAGGATGGGAAGGCTGGCCTTCGAAATCGATGTTCCGGATGCCTTATTAGAGGAGCCGCTTCCCCGTCTGACCCTGCAGCCGATTGTCGAAAATGCGATCGTGCACGGGATTGAAAGCCGGATTGGCGGAGGGCGTATCGTCATTACCGGGAGGCAAGAGGGGGATTATAACCTTCTTGAAATTGCCGATAACGGAGCGGGAATGACCGGCGAGGAACGGCTTCGGCTGGAAGCGCTGCTAGGCGAGAAGGAAATGGGCGACGAGATCGGATGCGGTACCTGGAACGTGCACCAGCGGCTGCAAGGCCGGTTCGGAAAAGGTTCGGGGCTTCGTTTCCGGCATGCAGCGGAGGGAGAAGGTCTTGTCGTTACCATAGCGTGGCTGAAGAGCGAAGCAAATGCCAAGCAATGGGATCAAAATCGGTTGGAGGGAGAAGCGGAATGGCCCAGCTCTTGATTGTGGATGACGAAGCGCATGTCGTGGACCGTCTGGCGACAACGGTCGATTGGGGATCCGTTGGAATCGATCAGGTGTACAAAGCGTATTCCGGCCAGGAAGCGCTGGAGCAGCTTCATCAATTCTCCATCGATATTGTTATTACGGATATCCGCATGCCGGGGATGTCGGGGCTTGAGCTTATTTCCGAGATCAAGCGGCAATGGCCGAAGACCAAAAGCATCCTCCTGTCGGGCTACTCCGAATTCAATTATGCGAAGCAGGCTATGCAGTTCCAGACCGAGGACTATTTGCTCAAGCCGGTTAAGACCGCGGATCTTCTGTCAACGGTGGACCGCGTGCTTCTCAAGCTGAAACAGGAGTGGGAGGAGGTTATCTCCGCCCAGCGGATGACGTATACGCTGAAGGAGCATCTGCCACTCTTAAGGGCAAACCTGCTGCAGGAGCTGCTTCAGGGAAAGGTGTGGAGCAGACAGACGCTTCGGGAAAAAATGTCGCGGTTAGAGCTTGGCGATCGGGATTGGCAGCGATTTTCGCTGATGGCTATTCGGCTGGATGACCGGTTCGGGGAGTTTGCCGAAGAGGATCTGTCCTGGAAGGAATACGCGGTCGCCAATATGGCCGAGGAGCTGTTCGGCGGTCGTTACTCGCTGTGGCATGCGAAGGATGCCCATGATTATCTGATCTTTCTGCTGACCCCTAAGGAGGAAGCGGAAGGGGAAGATCCGGGATGGCTTGAGCGTACGGCAACGGTGCTGCAATCCGCCGTAGGCGTCTACCTGAAAGGAAAGGTATCCGTCATGGTAAGCGGCGCGGGCGCTTTTCCCGAAGATGTTCCCGGCTTCTATAACCGGTCGATTACGGCTTTCCGCAACCGGATCGGGCAGGAGCCGGAGCAGTTCATGCGTCTGGACGAGAAGGAAAGCAAGCCGGATGCCATTCGGTCGCTGGACTATCTATACGAGCCGCCGGCATTGATTCATTTGCTGGAAGCCGCAAGATGGGAAGCAGTGGATGAGAGGTATAAGCGTATCTTCGCGGGAGTGGAGAGCGGGGTATCCGTGTCCGAAGAACATTTGCTCGAAATTTATTTTACGATGGCATCGGCCTATGCTTATATCGCCCATAAGAACGGACGTCTTCTAAACGAAACACTTGGTACCGATTACAACCGGATGACGACGGGTATGCCGTTCCGTACCGTGCAGCATCTCCGGGAATGGGCCTTCCGTACGCTAAAAGCGTTGCAGGAGGATATGGCTAAGGAAACAAAGGACAATCGCCATTCCTTGATCGAGCGAATAAGAAGCTTTATAGATGACAACGTAACCGGCGATATTTCGCTTCAAACGGTGGCCGATTACGTCAAGCTGCATCCCGTCTATGTATCCAAGGTATACAAGCTGGAAACAGGCGAGAACTTAAGTGATTACATTCAGCGCGCGAAGATGGAAGAAGCCCAGTCCATGCTGCGGCGCAGCGATGAGAAGGTCTATGTCATTGCCGCCCGGCTGGGCTATCAACGGCCGCATTCCTTCATCAGCGCCTTTAAGAAAACATTCGGCATGACGCCGCAGGAATACCGCGACGGTCAGCCGCAATAATCCATTCTAGGAGGAACTACACCATGTTGCTATTTATTGTACTTGCAGCAATCGTTGTGCTGCTATTGCTCATTACGATTGCCAAGCTGAACCCGTTTGTCGCGCTTATTATTACGGCGATCGGGACAGGGCTTGCCGCGGGAATGCCTATCGTGGCTACCGGAGACCAGACCGGCATTATCGACTCCATAAAGACCGGTATGGGGAATACGCTAGGCTTCCTGGCGATTGTATTGGCGCTCGGCACGATGCTCGGAAAAATGATGGCTGAATCCGGAGGCGCCGAGCGGATCGCACGGACCTTGATCGGCGTGTTCGGAGAGAAGAGAGTCCATTGGGCGATGATGTTTGTTGCGTTTATCGTCGGCATTCCTGTATTTTTCCAGGTTGGTTTCGTCTTGCTTGTACCGCTTATTTTCACCATTGCGAAACAAACGGGTCTTTCGCTTGTCAAAATCGGCGTACCGCTGGTAGCGGGCTTATCCGTCGTACACGGTCTAGTACCGCCGCATCCGGCTGCCATGGCTGCAGTGGGCATCTTTAATGCCGATATCGGCAAGACGATTTTGTATTCGATTATCGTTGGTCTACCGACCGCAATCGTTGCGGGACCTCTGTACGGCAGCTGGATCGGCAAACGGATTCATAAGGAAGTACCGAAGGAAATGGGAGATCAGCTTGCGGAAACCGATGAGAACCGCGAACTGCCCGGCTTTGCCAATACGCTCATCACGATTCTGATTCCGGTATTCCTGATGCTGATTGCCACATTCGCGGACGTATTCGTGGAAAGCGGCTCCCTTGCGAAGGATGATACTCTGTTCCTTGCCGCGAAATTTGTAGGCGATCCGGTTGTAGCGCTTCTGATTGCGACGGTATACTCGTTCTTCAGCTTAGGCTTTGCCCGCGGTATCAGCCGTGAAAAAGTATTGAAATTTACGAATGACTGTCTCGCTCCTACGGCAACGATTCTGCTTGTTATTGGCGCGGGCGGCGCGTTTAACCGCGTGCTGCTGGATTCCGGAATCGGCGACTACATCGCTGATCTTGCTACTTCTTCGCATGTATCGCCTATTCTGCTTGGCTGGGGAATTGCGGCGATGATCCGGATCGCAACCGGTTCCGCAACCGTCTCGATGATGACGGCTGCAGGTATCGTGGCTCCAATCGCGGCAGCAATGCCCGGAACCAACGTGGAGCTGCTTGTACTCGCAACGGGCGCAGGCTCGCTTATTTTGTCCCATGTGAACGACTCCGGCTTCTGGCTGATCAAAGAATATTTCGGCATGACGGTGAAGGAAACGCTCTTGACCTGGACAGCGCTGGAAACGATTATTTCCGTAGTTGCGCTAGTGCTCATTATGGGGCTGAACGCCGTCGTTTAAAGATAGAAGGCATGGATTGGATAGAGAGAAAGGAGAGTGAGCGGCAATGGCTTCCTCTTACGTAATTGGAACGGATATCGGGACAACAAGCACGAAATCCGTATTGTTTGACAAGTCTGGACAAGTCATCGCGACTCATACGATCGAATACCCGCTGTACTCGCCGAAGCCCGATGTAGCGGAGCAGGATCCGGACGAGATTTTCCGCGCGGTAGTTGGCACGATCAAGCAGGTTGTTGCCCTAGGCGGCATTGGCGAGGAAGGCGTATTATGCGTATCGTTCAGCTCGGCGATGCATAGCGTGATCGCGGTTGATAGCGAAGGCCGTCCGCTGACGCGCTGCATCACTTGGGCGGACAACCGCAGCGCGATGTGGACGGAGCGGATCAAGAACGAGATGAACGGCCATCAGATTTATTTGCGTACGGGTACGCCGCTGCATCCGATGGCACCGTTGTCCAAGCTGGTATGGCTAAAGAACACGCAGCAGGATCTGTTCGCCCGCACGCATAAGTTTATCTCCATCAAGGAATACGTGTTCCATCAGCTGTTCAACCGGTACGTGATCGACTATTCGATTGCATCGGCGACGGGGCTGTTTAATCTAACCCAGCTGGGCTGGGATGCCGAAGCCTTGCAGGTGGCTGGCGTAACGCCAGAGCGGTTGTCCGAGCCTGTGCCTACGACCTATGCGCTGGAAGGAATGAAGGCCGAATGGGCGGCCGAGATGGGGCTGCCGGCTTCAACTCCTTTTATTGTGGGAGCAAGCGACGGCGTATTGTCCAACCTTGGCGTGAATGCCATTGAGCCGGGAACCGTTGCCGTCACGATCGGGACAAGCGGAGCAATCCGGGCCGTAACGGACCGGCCGGTAACCGACCCGAAGGGGCGGATCTTCTGCTACGCGTTAGCCGAGGATATGTGGGTAATTGGAGGTCCGGTTAACAACGGCGGTATGATATTCCGCTGGCTTAGAGATCAGCTTTGTGCCGCGGAGACCGAAACGGCTAAACGGCTTGGCAAGGATCCGTACGATATTCTGACGGAAATTGCCGCGCGCGTGCCGGCGGGAGCGGATGGTCTGTTGTTCCATCCTTATCTCGCGGGCGAAAGAGCTCCGCTGTGGGATGCCAATGCCAGAGGCTCTTTCTTTGGACTAGGCCTGCAGCATAAGAAGGAACATATGATCCGCGCGGTGCTGGAAGGCGTGATTTTTAACCTCTTCACGGTGTATATGGCATTGGAGGAGCTGATTGGCCATCCGACGAAAATCCAGGCAACCGGCGGCTTTGCCCGCTCGGAGCTGTGGCGTCAGATGATGTCCGATATTTTCGAACAAGAGGTCCATGTGCCGGAAAGCTTCGAAAGCTCATGTCTTGGCGCCGCGATCCTAGGCTTGTACAGCATCGGCGAAGTGGATTCTCTCCATGTCGTGTCGGGCATGATGGGAACTTCCCACAAGCATTTGCCTGAACAAGCCAACGTTGAGCGTTATAGGGAGCTGAGCCGAATCTACGTCCGGGTATCCAGGCTGCTTACGCCAGAATATAAGGAAATTGCCGCTTATCAGAAAAAGTGGACTTAAACAAGGAAAGAGCCTGCGCGAGCGGGCTCTTTTTTTATGGGTGGATGGCAGAAATTTCTCCGAATTGGCTGGTTACCGTTTTTTCCTTTGGTTCTAAGATGGGCTGAAGGAGGGATTTACCTTGAGGTTTATCACTACGGGAATGATGTCCGCCATGCTTGCATGTACCGGAGGCGCAATCCTGCTTGTCCAAGCGGCGGATCGGGCCGGAATGTCCGATCATGAGCTTTTATCGTGGTTTTTTGCCGTTTATGTCGCTGGCGGCGTGTTAAATACGATACTCACTCTAAAATATAAAATGCCTTTTGCGGGAGCGCATTCCATTACGGGGATTGCTTATATCGGGTCCGTTGCCGCCCATTATACGCTGCCGGAATTAGCCGGGGGATTTTTTCTGTCGGGAGTAATCATGATTGCGGCTGGAAGTACGGGGATTTTTGGCCGGGCTTTGCCCTTGATTCCCAAGCCCATAATCGATGCCTTATTGGCCGGGCTGCTGTTATCCTATGTCTGGGGGATGATTCCGTCTTCGGTTCAGCTTCCGCTATGCGGTATCTTGGCCGCGGCCGGATATTGGATCATTCCGCGTTTTACACGGTTTCTGTCGCCGGCCTTATGGGCAATGATCATGGGGTTTGTTGGTTTACTCCTTCAACAGCGCCTTCCATGGGCGGCTGTTCAAGGTTTACCGTTTGAGCTTCCCGCGCTGATCATTCCCGAATTTTCGGCAGCCGCTATTTTTTCCATTGCAATCCCCTTGTCGTTTATCGTGATGAGCAATGATCTGGCTGTCGCACTTACCGCCTTAAAAAGCCATGAGTATGATCCGCCGGTCAACCGTATCATAAGCGCTTCCGGCTTGGCTTCCGTAGCTGCCGGACTGTTTGGCGGACATGCGGCGAACGTAGGAGGGATGATGACCGCCCTGTGCAGCAGTCCCGAAACGGGTAATGCTTCAAAACGTATCGGCGCAGCAATAACTTCAAACGTCTTAGCCATTTTATTCGGGTTGTTCGCATCGAAATTGATCGGTTGGATTCAGATTTTGCCTGCGCCGTTTATTGCTTTGATGACCGGTATACCGTTGCTGGGCCTATTTATGAAGTCGGTAAAATCGGCCGTGCAGCTGCGTTCATCCATCATTCCGTCCATCGTTACCTTTATCCTGGCCGCTTCGCATCTTAATTTGTTTGGCATATCGGCTCCCTTATGGGCATTGCTGGCGGGAGTTGTGCTATTATATGTTAGGCAGAAGTTTGCGAACAGAAAAGGTGGCGTGCAAGATGAAGTATGATTTTGATGAAGTAGTAAACCGGAAAAATACGAACAGCTTCAAGTGGGATTCAGCGAAGAACAAAGAAGATATTGTACCCATGTGGGTTGCAGATATGGATTTCAAGGCAGCGGATCCCATCCTTCGGGCATTGGAGAGCAAGCTGCAGCACGGGGTATTCGGTTATGCCCATTTACCGGATGCTTATTATGAAGCGGAGATCAATTGGTGGCAGAAGAGATATCACTGCCGGATTGAAAAAGAATGGATTGCCTTCAGTCCCGGCGTTATTCCTGCGTTGGCCGCTATTATTCAAGCATTTACGAGCCAGGGAGATAAGGTGCTTATTCAAGCTCCGGTATATAACAGTTTTTATACGACTATTTCCAATAACCACCGCGAGATCATCGAGAATGAACTGATCAATACTGGCGATTCCTATGAGATCGACTTTGAGGATTTCGAGACGAAGGCTTCGGATGAAGCCGTAAAGCTGTTTATTTTGTGCAATCCCCATAACCCGGTAGGAAGAGTGTGGCGGAAGGACGAGCTTGAGCGGTTAAGCGCCATTTGCCAAAAGCATGGGGTTCTTGTTGTAGCCGATGAAATTCACAGGGATCTGGTGTTTGAAGGACAGCCTTATGTTCCGTTTGCTTCGATAGACGCGTTTAACTCGATCACCTGTACCTCTCCGAGCAAAACCTTTAATATTGCCGGATTAAAGATGGCGAACATCATTACCGCCAATAAGGAATACAAGGAGAAATTCAAGAAGGATCTGCTTATGAGAGGCGTTCATGAACCAAACACATTTGGGGTGGAAGCATTAATCGCTGCGTACAATAAGGGAGAAGAGTGGCTGGATCAACTGCTGGTTTATTTGAAAGCCAACCGTGATTATTTCCTTTCATATATTCAAGAAAAATTGCCAAGGCTAAAAGTAATCACGCCGCACTCGACGTACTTAATGTGGGTAGACTGCCGAAGTCTCGGGATTGGGTCGGACGAGCTGAGCCGCAGATTATTTGACGAAGCAGGCCTTCGGATTAACGAAGGTTCGACTTACGGAAAAGCCGGAGACGGGTTTATCCGCATTAATATCGGCTGTTCGCGAGTGATTTTGACAGAAGGCCTGAACAGACTCGAAAATGTAATTAAAGCAATTAAATAATTGTCGAGCAATGTCATTTGCCGGTTCCAACTCAGAGTTGGAGCCGGCTTTTTTATGTTGGTTATCCTGGAATATTACTCCAAAATTACGACGAATCTCTGTTGAATAATTGCTATTGAATGTCCGTTTTCTACAATTGACCATTCCTTAACAATCCTTTTATAATGACGCTGTAAGCAACATTAACGATAATGTTAACGTAAATGGGGGTGAAAGAGAGCTCAAAACGCAAAAACTTCATCATGACTTGCAACATTGGTTGAAAGAAAAAGAGTGGGGATCTTTAACCAATTTGAGGGAGGTAAGTCTATGAGAAAAACGGCAGGTATGACATCTGTAACTTTGTTAGCGCTTTCGGTCTTGATGGCCGGATGCGGCAGCAGCAACGGGAATAATGGCAATAGCGGTACGAACGGTAATTCGGAAGCAAAAGCAACCTCCGGCAATTCCGCAGCAACTTCAGCAAATACTCCGGCAAGCAGCGCCGGCGGGGAAGAGCCGGTTAAGCATGATCCGGTGACGCTCAAGTATACGTTCTGGGGAAGTCCGAACGAGAAGAAGGTACAGGAAGCGGCGATTAAATCGTTTACGGAGAAATATCCGTGGATCAAGGTGAATACGCTTCATATCCCGGACTCCTATACAACCAAGCTGACAACGATGGCCTCTTCGAATCAGATGCCGGACATTGGACTTCTGAATGGCGATGTTGCGCTGGAATGGGCGTCGCAAGGCCGAATCTATAACATCATGGATTTCCTTGCGAATGATCCGGATGTCAGCGTAAACGATATTTTGCCAAACACGATGTATTACTGGGATGAAGGGAAGCTGGCAGGCGTAAACGGCGCGCTTGAAGCCTTCGCTTTGTTCTACAACAAGGAGGCGTTTACGGATGCGGGTCTGCCGCTCCCTCCAACCAAGGCTGACGAGGCGTATACTTGGGAGCAATTTGTGGAGACGGCGCAAAAGCTGACGCTGGACCAAAAAGGGCGAAATGCGCTTGATCCGGATTTTGATCCAAAGTCGATCAAGCAATTCGGGGTAACGATGCCTCTCTGGGCCTACATGAACGGAGTTGTGTCAAACGGAGGGCAGTTCGTGAACGAGGACGGGACACAGTTCAAGCTGGCTGATCCGGAAGCGGCCGAAGCGATTCAGCAATGGGCCGATCTGATTAATAAATACCATGTCGCTCCATCTCCAACCCAGTCGAAGAACATCCCATCCGGCGCCAATGCATTGTCCTCACGCAAGGTGGCTATGACGCTTGACGGCCAGTGGAGTCTGGTTGATCTTGGCGCGGCGAAAAAGCTGAATTTCGGAATTGGCGTTGCTCCCGTTATGAAGAACAAAGCGACGATGACTTTGGGCGAGCCGATTGTTATTTTCAAGGATACCAAACATCCGGAAGAAGCTTGGATGCTGTACAAATGGATGATGAATCCGGAGAACACGCTGGAGCTGCAAACAAGCGGACTATGGATGCCGGTTCTGAAAAAATGGTACGAAAATGCGGATCTGGTGGCGAAATGGGCAGCCGGCAATCCGGCTCACCCGGAAGGATACCAGGATGCGGTGATGAGAAATGCTTTTGACAACGGCTTCCCGAATACTTCCTATTACGTGAAGAATTTGTCCAAAATCAACAGCATTATCGACCCGGCTCTCGAGCAGGTCTGGCTCGGCAAAACAACGGCGCAGGAAGCATTAACCAAGATCAAACCTCAAGTGGAGAAAGAGCTGAAAGGGGTTTATACGGAGCGATGACCGGGAGGAAGCTTTGGAATAAAGAGGCCCGGGCCGGCATTTTGTTTGCGTCACCGGTTATTGCCGGCTTTCTGATCTTCGTCCTGGGGCCTATGATTGCCAGCTTTATATTCAGCTTGTCGGAATACAACGTCATCACTCCCTTGAAGTTGATCGGCTTCTCCAACTATGCAGACTTGTTCGACGGTACGGACCCGTTATTCTACAAGTCGCTTGGCGTTACGGCCTATTATGTCATCCTGAGCGTGCCTTTGCAGATTTTGCTGGCGTTTATGGTGGCGCTGCTGCTTAATCATCCGATCAAAGGGAAGGCTTTCTTCCGTACCATCTTTTACATGCCAACGATAGTTCCTGCAGTAGCTTCGTCGATGATCTGGCTGTGGCTATTCGATCCGGATCTTGGTCTGCTTAACCAGCTGCTCAAAGTATTCGGGATTCCAGGACTGCAGTGGATTTATTCGGAGAATCTGGCCGTACCGTCCCTGGTTTTGATGAGCCTATGGACGATCGGGGGAACAATGGTTATTTTCCTGGCCGGGCTTCAAGGCATTCCGAAGCATTTGTATGAATCGTTAGAGGTAGACGGCGGCGGTCCGCTGCATAAGCTGTTCTCCATTACGATACCTCTTATGACGCCAACGATCTTTTTTAATTTAATTATGGGCTTCATCGGAAGCTTTCAAGTGTTTGGGCAGGCTTACATTATGACGCAGGGCGGACCGAACAACGCGACGATGTTCTACTCCTATTACCTGTACCGGGAAGCGTTCGAGTTCTCCAGCATGGGAAGTGCATCGGCAATTGCCTGGATCATGTTCTTGGTTATTCTGGCGTTGACCTTGACGGTATTCAAGACTTCCGCGTTATGGGTGTACAGCGAAAGCGAGGGGAAACGATGATTAGAGGCCGGTTATTATCCAAGACCATCATCTATTTGCTGCTCGCTGCCGGAACTTGTCTTTGTCTGTTTCCTTTCTACTGGCTGCTGCGAAGCTCGTTTATGGACCAGTCGGATATCTTTGTCATCCCGCCGATCTGGATCCCCCATGACTGGCTGATCAGCAACTATCGGGAGGCGCTTACGATTCTGCCGTTCAACCGGTATTTTCTGAACACGTTTATTATCGTTGTGCTGGAAGTCTCCGGGGTTGTGCTGTCGAGCTCGATCTGCGCTTATTCGTTCGCCAGACTGCGGTGGCCGGGGAGAAACCTCGTATTTATGGTCATCCTGACAAGCATGATGCTTCCTGGAGCGGTGACGTTAATCCCTCAATATGTCGGATGGGCGAAGCTTGGGGCGACCAACACGTTTATCCCGTTGACGTTGCCGGCATGGTTCGGCGGCGGAGCGTTTAACGTATTCCTGCTCAGGCAGTTTTTTATGACCATTCCGAAAGAGCTGGATGAAGCCGCATTGGTGGACGGCGCGGGTTACTTCCGGATATACAGCCGGATTATGCTGCCGCTTCTAGTGCCGGCGCTTGTCGTAGTCGGATTGTTTTCTTTCCTGAACGGCTGGAACGACTTTATGGGTCCCCTCATTTATTTGAGCGACGAGAAGCTTTATACTCTTGCGCTGGGGCTGCAAACCTTTAAAGGCATGTATAACGCGCAGTGGCATTTAATGATGGCGGCGACAACCGTCGTGTTTCTGCCGGCGATGCTGGTCTTTTTCCTTGGGCAGAAATATTTTGTAGAAGGTATCGTCATGACAGGTTTAAAAGGTTAACAAGCTGTTCTCCTCTAGATAATTGACTCCAAAAATTTCAAGTGCTAATCTATTTATCAAACAAGAGAGTCTAGCAAACACATTCTAGTAGCTGGGGGAGAAAGCATGGAAGGCAGGAAAGTGACACTGAAGGATCTGGCCGTCAAAGCCGGACTTTCGGTCAACACCATCTCAAGAGCTCTGAAGGACAAAGAGGATATCGCAGCCTCCACCCGGCAGATGATTAAGGATTTAGCAAAGGAAATGGGTTATGTCGGCAACGCGCTTGCCGGTTCGCTCCGTTCGGGGCTGACCCGCACGATAGCGGTTATCGTCAGTGATGTAGCCAACCCGCACTTCGGCATTATGGTGAAGGAAATCGAGAAGTCGGCGCGCAAGCATCATTACACGATCTTTGTCATTAACACGGAAGATGATTACGAGATGGAAGAGAGGGCCATCTACACCGCTATCGGCAAAAATGTGGATGCGATCATCATCTGTCCTTCCCAGCGCGGAGCCGATAACATCCGGTTTCTGCAGAAGAACGGCGTGCCGTTCGTGCTGATTGGCAGAAGGTTCAAGGATGAGCCGGAATTCGATTACGTGATCTGCAATGATGAGAAAGGCGGATATCTCGCAACCAAACATTTGATCGACAGCGGACATAAGAGAGTGTTGTTCCTGAACGGTCCCATCCGGATTTCCAGTGCCCAGGAGCGGCTTGAAGGCTATAAGCGGGCGCATGAGGAAGCGGGCTTGCCGGTACTCGAGGAGCTCATTATCGAGGTTGGGGCTTCCGCGGGAGATACAAGGCAGGTTATGAAGCAGCTTATCGAGCAGCAGACGGCGTTTACCGGGATCTTTGCCTTCAATGATGTAATTGCCTGGGAAGCGGCATATGTATTAAGTAAGCATAGCTTCAAAGTGCCGGAAGATTATTCGGTTATCGGCTTCGATAATATCCAGTCGCGGATTTTTATTCCGTTCCAGCTGTCCTCGGTCAGCAATTCCAAGGGCAAAATGTCCAAACGGGCCGTCGATATTGTCCTGCACAAGATCAATCATCCGGATTCGAAGCAGAAGTTTAACGAGATTATCGATACCAAGCTGGTCTTAAGGGAAAGCACCAGATAATTGCAGGTTGGATGCGGCCCTTTTTACCCCAATACATGAACGATAATGTGAACGGTTAAGGAGATGGAAGAAGATGAGTCAAGTAATCCATGTACCACAAACGATGAACATTCCGCTTTTTGTAGGCCAAGGTAAAATCGAATACGGCGAGAAGCCGGTACCCGTACCGGGTAAAGGACAGCTGCTGCTGCAGGTAAAAGCGAACGCTCTTTGCGGCTCGGACCGCAGCCAGTTCTATGACGGAAGCACTACCGTTCCCGGTCACGAAGCGGCGGGTATTGTCGTTGGTGCCGGTGTTGGCGTTACAACGGCAATCGGGACGCCTGGGGTTGTGTTCCTGATGGACTTCTGCGGGGAATGCCGCAGCTGCAAGCTGGGCTTCACGAACCAATGCCTGAATAAGAGAGCGGATTACGGCTTCACGCATGATGGCGGTTATACGCCTTATATCGTTGTTAATGAAAACGTCTTCTTCCCGATCGATTCCTCTATTCCGCTGGCTGACGCAACCATGCTTCTGGATATTATGGGAACGGGAGGACACGCCATTAAGCGCGCAAAGCTGGTTCATCCGGATATTCAGTCCGTTCTTATTGCGGGAGCAGGCCCTATCGGCCTTGGCGTGCTTGCCATGGCGAAGCTGCTGCTTGGCGATGAAACTCCGGTCTTTATTATGGATTACGTCGATTATCGTCTGGAGCTTGCGGAGAAGATGGGAGCTATTCCGGTGCAGCTGGCGAATCAGTCGGTTCAGGAGGTCATTAAGGCTGCCGGTCTTGAAGGCGCGGATATTGCCATTGATACAAGCGGCAAAACATCCGGTCGCCGCACTTCCCTGGATGCGCTTAACCAGCGAGGCGTTCTGATCTGCGTGGGTCATGGGCAAGAACTGAGTCTCGGCGTATCGAATGATCTGATTGCTCCTGAACGCGCGGTGCTCGGAAGCGAATATTTCCAATATAACGAGCTGGCGGAGAATCATGCCCTTATTCTTAGGCATCTTCCTTACTTGCAGCAGATTATTACGCATCGATACGGCCTTGATCAAATTCAGGAAGCTTACGAGCTGTTCTTCCAAGGCAATACCGGAAAGGTGTTAATCGAACAATGAACAATGCGGACAAAAAGCTGAAGGTAGCCTTAATCGGAGCAGGGGGAGCAGTAAGCAGCCGAGGAAGAGCGGAAGGCTTCCAATCGGCGGGCAGCTGGGGCTTGCAGCATGCACGGATCTGGGAAGCAAGACCGGATGTGGACTTCTGCGCTATCGTGGGAAGAAAGGCTGCCCGGACAGAGGAAAAAGCGGAGTTGTTCGGTACAAAAGCGTATACGCGGATTGCCGATATGCTCGAAAAAGAAACGCCGGATTTGATCAGCATGTGCCTGCCGAATCAGGGGCATTTCGAAGCTACGTTGGAGGTAATCCAGTCGGGTTATCCGTTATTGGTCGAGAAGCCGTTGGTGTTCAGTTTGAAGGAAGCTGACATTCTTATTAATGAAGCGGTTAAACGGAATGTATTTTTCGCTATCAACTTCAACCACCGGTTCGCCAAGCCGGTACAACTGGCGCATGCTGCCATTCAGGGAGGAAAGCTCGGCGAGCTTTCCTTCGCAACCTGGCGCTTTGGAGGAGAAGGAAGCAGCGATCATCCGCATGCCAATCTCATCGAAACGCAGTGTCATGGTTTTGATATGCTGGAATATTTATGCGGACCGGTTGAATCGGTTATGGCGGAAATGACGGATAAGACGGGCGGCGGCTATCGGACATTGTCGCTTGCCTTGCGGTTCGAGAACGGAGCAGTGGGCAGCCTTGTCGGAAGCTATGATTCTTCCTATGCCTACCCGGATACGCACCGTGTCGAGATTAACGGCTCGCTTGGCCGCTGCGTCATTCAGGACACGGTGAAGAAATATACGTTCCATGCCGCAGGCAATGAGGTCGGGGAAAGCTGGGAAGCCGGTTATTTCAACGATGCGGACCGCGATTTTCACCGTACATTTGATAACCATATTGAAGCGCTGCTTCAGGCTTTGCGTAACGGCGAAGCGCCTCCGGTTCATGCCTCGGCGGGTTACCGGGCGTTGTTAATCGCCGAAGCGGCGATTCAATCCTATGAACTTGGACGTCGGGTACGCGTGGAGAAGTAAAAAGGCGAAGAGGTGGATGAACGTTGATTAAGCTCTTTGTATCGGATATTGACGGCACTTTGATGGACAGAAACAAACAGATTCACAAGGAGGATATCGACGCCATCCGCTTGGCTCACCGGCAGGGCGTCCATATCTGTCTGGCTTCCGGACGGATGCATGAGGAGATCAAGGTTGTTATGGAGCTGCTTGGCGTACCGTGTTACGCGGTTTGCCAGAACGGGGCAACCATTGTGGACCAGGATGGAACCGTTATTCGGGCCAGCACGTTCCAGGCTGATCTGGCGCTTGCCGTGCAGCAGCTGACAGCGCCGGCCAATCTGGTTACCGTTATTTGCGGCAGCGAGGGTAATTACGTTGCCAGGCAAACGGCAGTGACGGAGCGTGTAGGCATACGCTTCCTGAAGCCGTTAATCGAGCGCCGCCAAGTCATTGAAGATATGGCAAACGGAATGCCGGTCACGAAGTTTTCCATCTATGGCGAAGTTCCGCTGCTGGAGCAGATGCTTGAGACTTTGGATGAGCGGTTCGCAGACCGGATTACGGCATCGTTCTCCGACCCCGACGGCATTGATGTCATGCCCGGCGGCGTAGATAAAGGCGCGGCTGTTGGAGCTTTAATTCAATTATTAGATATCCGCAGGGAAGAGACGGCATGCATCGGCGATTCGTTTAATGATTTGGCAATGTTCCGCATTTGCTCCCGCAGCTTTGCCATGTCCCATTCCCACGATACAGTGCTGACAACGGCCACCCATCGGGCTGACACCGTTGGTCAAGCTTTAAATGATTTGCTTGCGGTATGAATACAATTCCATTTCATGCGAAGGGGTGTCCAAGCGTGACTTCCAAAGCAACCCAGCTTAATAAGAAACCAACAACCTACAAGTATCAGACGGTGCACAACATGCCCATTCAAGCCGTCCGCATCCAGGATGCATTTTGGGAGCCGAAATTAAAGGTGCTGCATGAAGTAACCGCTTATGATGTGCTTCATAAATTCGAGAATGACGGAGCTATGCGGAATTTTGAGTTTGTGGCGGAGGGAACCTGCGGATTCCATTCCGGGGAGCCTTGGTTCGACGGACTCGTCTATGAAACCATCCGCGGGATCTCCGATATTCTAGCCGTATCTCAGGATGAGCGTTTGGATGTTAGAGTCGACGAGATTATCGAGAAAATCGTCCGAGCCCAAGAAGCTGGCGGCGACGGATACCTGAACACGTATACGCAGCTGGATCGTCCCGGCCAGCGCTGGGGCGAGAATGGCGGTTTCTTAAGATGGCAGCATGATGTCTATAATGCGGGCTGCCTGATTGAAGCAGCCGTTCATCATTATAAAGCAACGGGCAAAACAACCCTGCTCAAAGCAGCGGTTCAATATGCCAATCATATGAGCGGCATGATGGGGCCTCCGCCAAAACGGAACATCGTCCCGGCCCACTCGCTGCCGGAGGAGGCGGTTCTGAAGCTGTATCAGCTGGCTTTGGATGAACCGGAGCTTGGCACGGTGATGAAGGTGCCTTTTGTTGCTTCCCATTATCTGGAGCTTGCTGCGTTCTGGATTCACAACCGGGGCAATCAGGAAGGCAGACATTCGCATGGCGGGGAATATGCGCAGGATCATAAGCCGGTGCTGGAGCAGGAGGAAGCGGTCGGGCATGCGGTACGCGCGACGTTGTTGTACACGGGTCTGACGGCTCTCTATTTATGCACGGGTGAAATGCCTTACTTGGAGACCGCAAAGAAGCTATGGGATAATATTTCGTACCAGAAATCGCATATTACCGGCGGTGTTGGCGCGGTTCATCATGACGAGAAGTTTGGCGCAAACTATGAATTGCCGGATAACGGTTATTTGGAGACTTGCGCCGGCGTTGGCATGGGCTTTTTCAGCTGGAATCTGTTCCTTGCTACCGGAGAAAGCCGCTATATCGATAAGCTGGAGACGATTATCTACAATATCGTACTGGCTGGACGTTCGATGGACGGTCATAAATACTTCTACGAGAATCCGCTGGTCAGCAAAGGCGGCCATAACCGCTGGGAATGGCATAGCTGCCCTTGCTGCCCGCCGATGATCATAAAGCTTTTGCCTGAGCTGGCTTCCTATATTTACGCCTTTGACGGCAAGGGAGCGTTCGTCAATCTGTACGTCGGAAGCGAAAGCGAATTACTTATCGGGGATGTACCTGTATCGGTTAAGCAGCAGACGAATTATCCATGGTCAGGAGCAGTTGGAATTGCGGTTACGCCGGAGCGGGATGCCGAGTTTGACATGAGGCTGCGCATTCCGGAATGGTGCGGACAATATACGATCCTCGTGAACGAGCAGGCAGCCGGCTTTGAGCTGGAAAATGGTTATGCCGTCTTGCACCGGGTATGGTCACCGGGGGACCGGATTCAGCTTGAACTGGATATGCCCGTTCATTTGGTAGAGGTTCATCCGAATGTAACGACGCATGCGGACAAAGCGGCCATCCGGCGCGGACCTGTGCTGTATTGTCTGGAGTCGGTTGATAATGAAAAAGTGGAAAACGGCAGCATTCTCTATACCCGCGAAGCGCTGCGAGAGAATCATATGGACCGCAAGCTCCCGCTTCAGCCAGTATTCGAAACGGAGCATGACGCGAGCTTCTTCGACGGCGCCGTTATTATCCGGACAACGGATGCGTACGGCCGTCCGATTACGGCGGTTCCGTATCCATACTGGAATAACCGTTCCCGGGGCACGATGGTCCTCTGGCTGCAGCATGAGCATCCCGTCCGCCAAGAAGGCTGGGAGAATAAGCTGTACCGCATAATAGAATAGAATGGAGAAGGCGCCTTTGCAATCCAATTGCAAGGCGCCTTCATGTTTTACTGCAAGACGGTACGTACGGCTGCTTCTTCCTCCGCGGTTAGAGGGGTAAGAGGTTCGCGGAAACCGCCGGCGATGATTCCTTGGGCAACAAGGTGGTGACGGATGACTCTCACCCAACCAATGTCCCCTAGCAGCTTCAGCTTAGGCTGAACGATTTCAAGTTTTAACGAAGCTTCTGCCTGTTGCCCTGAGCCTAACCGACTAACGATTTCTTTCATTTCTGTAGGGAAGAGGCTGCCTGCGACGCTCGTCAGGCCGTTATAACCTTTTGCGAAATAATCTGCAATGGTAGCGTCGATTCCGGACAACACTTGAAAATCTTCTCCAAGCTCCTCGGTAACGCATTTGACAACGTCCGGATTGCCGGCTTCTTTTAGCGCTTTAATTTGAGGGAACTTCTTAGCCAGGGCTATTAAGGTTTGAGGCTCCAGATTAAATCCCGTTCGTACCGGATTATTGTAGAGCATCACGGGCAGCGCCGTCGCTGAGCATACCGCTTCAACATATAAAGCGGCTTCACGTTGGCTTGGGCGGACATAAGGCGGAAAGCCCAGCATAATGGCCGCATGTCCGGCTTTTTCAGCCTCCGTCGCCAGCCGGACCGCGTCACGCGTCCGGATCGCCGCTACTCCCGCGTACAAAGAAATATCTCCAGGAGCGGCTTGCCTGGTCCGTTGATAGAGAAGGTTTCTCTCCTCCAAGGACAAGGAGTGCTGCTCTCCGGTTGAGCCTCCAACTAGCAGGGCAGGAACCTGTTGTTCCGCGTAATATTGAACCATGTGATGGATTCCTTGTTCGTCAATCGTGTCATCCTGACGGAAAGGCGTAATGATCGCAACGCTATAAGGCGAGAAACGGAATGTAGACATATTTGCTGAGCCTCCTTAATGAAGTAAGAACGCATTCTTTTTCGCTATACTAGCATATCGAATGATTGATAGGAAGGCTGGAATTCGTTATAGTTGGTGGTAGATGTTATTTCCAATATTAGGGAGGATGGCGGCGCTGAGCATGCAGCAAAACATGATAGCAACGGAAAAGTTTAATCCTCGCAGTTCTCTAATTGCCATAATCACAAGTGTGCAGGAAAGACTAAAGCAATTATATGCTTGGAGCGGGAATCTAACGGATGACGGCAGTAGATGGGAAGCGGACCAATTCTCAGAACGGAAAACAAATGGAGAGTGCTCGACATGCGGCGGCAGTCCGGCAATGATAGACATTGACCCCCGCCGCATGATTGCCTCCGAGCTGTCGCTTAAGCGCGGAGCCGTACTATTATGGGCAGGCACAAATTGCGGACCGGTCGAAATGATTAAGCAATTGGCCGAGGTACTGGGCATCTGCTATGATCGTCCGTTGACAGAGCAAGATCCTCTCTTTATCGAGATTTTATTGTACGGTTATAAGAAAGAGCTCCTAACTTATAAACACAAATCTAAACTCAAACAGGGCTTCTACAGAGGCTGCGTGAACGATGTAAAGTTTCTGAGAGATTCCGGCACAACAAGCAAAGGCAATCTAAAAGCTATTGACTATTTTTCGGGTCCGGTTCGTTGCCCGGATTGCAGCCAAAGCAGTCATTACGACAAGGAATGCTTGTCTGTTACGATAAATGGTCTGACGATTAATGAGACTTCGAGATTGTCTACTCAAGAGCTATTGTTGTTTGTCCGTGATCTTTTACCTCCTAATAAAGCAACGGTTTCGCTTCCTATATTGCTAGAATTGGAAAAACGCCTGTTGCATCTAAATAAAATTGGCTTAAAATATTTGTCTCCCGTGTACCACACCAACCTGGAGGGATCCTGTTGAAAGTTCAAGCCGTATTCTTTGATTTGTTCGAGACTTTAATTACCGAGTTTGAGAACGGCGTACGGAAAGCGCCGCGTTCGAATCATTTTGTCGGGCAGTTGGGGGTTGATACCCATCTGTTCGAGCAAGAGTGGAAAAAGAGGCAAGAGCGGAGGATGAACGGGACTTTTCCGGATTTCCCTTCCGTATTAAGAGATATTCTGAGTACGCTTGGACATGAAGCAGCCGAAGAAATCATCGATAACATTCACAAAGAACGGATTGCTTCCAAATCTATTCCGTTTAACCGGATAGACCCGGCTATTCTGGACATGCTTGAGCAGCTTCGCTCGTCTGGAATTAAACGATGTCTGATTAGCAATTGTGCGCCGGAAGAGGTATATTCATGGGAAACCAGCGAACTAGCCGCTTACTTTGATGACGTGATTTTCTCTTACGCGGTAAATACCGCCAAGCCTGAGCCGCATATCTACCAGCTAGCCTGTGAACGAATGGGAGTGTCGCCGACCGACTCCTTATTTATTGGCGATGGAGGCTCTGATGAATTGTCCGGCGCGTCAAGCTCCGGGCTGCAGGCTTACCATGCGACCTGGTTTCTTCCCGAAGAAAGAGCGGGGAAATGGACGGAGTTTCCAAAGCTCAGGACCCCGTCCCAATTAATCGAACTAATCTCTCAATAGAAAACAAGACCATCCTGAAGCCAGGATGGTCTTGTTTTCTTGTTTAGATCAAAGAAAGGGTGAACGATAAGCTGTAAGCCCGGTTAGCGAATAGCTTATAATCCGGATGAATAGGAGCACCCCAGCTGTCATCGCCGCCAACGCCCATTTGTTTGTCGTTTACGCGTACGACCGTTTTGGACGAGACAGGCAGTTTGTACGGGTGGTCGCTTGCTTCAAGCTCATCCGGGGTCCATGGAAGGGCATTGACCTCCATTAATGCACCGCTGTCAAAGCGAAGACCGTTTCCATCGGCGCCCTTTGTAAGCTCTGCATAACGGACATCGGTCTTATTGCCGCATTCCTGAGGTCGCAGGTAAGGGACAAATTGGTCCTTTACCATACCGCTGTATTGACCTAATTTAGCGCCGGTTTTACGATCCCAGTAATTATCCTGCGGCCCTAAGCCATACCAGGAGATAGTATCCAGACTGCCGTCAAGAACAAGCATCATGCCGAATTCCGGAATTTCAGGCAGCTTGTCGCCGCCAGGCAGCAACTGCTCATGAATATTAATCGAGCCGTTGGAATGAACCGTATAGCTGATTGTAAGCAAAGATACAGGATTTGTTGCCAGCTGGTGTACGGTTGTGACATGGCAGCGGTCTTGTGCCGCGGTCCAAGTAAACTGAATAAGCTGCTTGGTGCTTCCTGCATCCTTCCAAATCGAGCAGCGCTCCGGCATTTTGTTTCCGAAGTCATTATCGGTAGCTGCACGCCAGAAGTTAGGACGAATCGGTTCAAGCAGATTCTCTTTGTTTCCGGAGCGATAAGATACGATATCGCCAGTCAGACGGTTAAAGGTAACCGACAATACGTTGTTACTTATTTGCAGCGACTCGGGTTCTTCATTGAACTGCAGAGGAGCATGAACGGTATCGGTAACGTTGCTGTAAACCTCCACCACGCGCGGCGATAAAATAAACTGCTCCCAAGCGATTTCATGACCGGCTTCCGCCCATTTCGATTCCTCCGGAATAACGAAGGAAATAGTCAGAACCGCTTCTTGCTCGCAGAACGAAGGGCTGTAAGGTACCGTTACCTCCGTCGTCTCGCCTGGTGCCAGTGACACTTTAAGAACATCCTTCTGAACGGTTTTACCTTCATGTTGAATTTCCCATTTCATATCGTAAACGCCAAGATCCGTAAACAAGTTTTTATTCGTTACGCGAATCGTTTGAGCCGTAACATTGATATCCGAAATCGAAATGTTCTGGTAGCATTTTTTCACTTCATGCAGCTTTGGAGTAACGGTCCGGTCAGCAAACAGGAGGCCGTTGCCGCTGAAGTTGCCGTCATGCGGTGATTCGCCGAAGTCGCCGCCATAGGCCAGATATTCCACGCCGTCAGCTGTTTTGGTCCGGATCGCCTGATCTACCCAATCCCAGATAAATCCGCCCTGCAAAATCTCGTACTTATCAAACAGCTCCGCGTATTTATGAAGCCCGCCGCAAGAGTTGCCCATCGCATGGGAATATTCGCACAGGATATAAGGTTTTTTCGGATTATGCAGGGCATATTGCTCCACTTCGTTAGGACGAACATACATCGTGGATTCGATATCCGACGCAGCTTCCGAAGGGCGGTAATGGAACACGCCTTCGTAATGCACAAGTCTAGTAGGGTCGGCTTCCTTCAGATAATCATGCATAGCGATAAAGTTATCGCCGCCAAAGGATTCATTGCCAAGCGACCAGATGACAACCGAAGGATGATTCTTGTCCCGCTGGTACATCGAATTGCAGCGATCCAGCACGTTGGCTCTCCACTCCGGGTGGCTGCCCGGAACCGTGTGCGCAGGCAAATCCTGCTGACCGAAGGTCCAGGAACCGTGCGTTTCCAGATTCGTTTCATCAATGACGTATAAGCCGTATTCATCGCATAGTTCGTACCAGACCGATTGATTCGGGTAGTGGGAGGTACGGACCGCATTAATATTATGGGTCTTCATAAGCTTGATATCCCGGAGCATATCCTCTTTGGACAATGCCCGGCCGGTATCGCAGGAAAATTCATGGCGGTTTGCGCCTTTGAAAATAATCCGTTTGCCGTTAATCCGCATCAATCCGTCCTTGATCTCGAATGTTCGGAAGCCCACCTTGCTGCTATGCGTTTCGATAAGGCCCGCATCGTCCTTGAGCGATAACACCAGCGTATATAAATGAGGAGCTTCGGAGCTCCATTTGAGCGGGTTCTCCACGTATCCGGACAGCGATAGCCGATGCTCGCCGTCGCTTGCGAAAGAATGGGTAACTGCCACTGGTTCCTTCCATACGGCCTGCTGGTTGGCATCGTACAGTTGGGCTTCAACGCGGATGCCGTCCGCTGCTTCATTAAAGTAATTTTCGAGAGTGACGTTAATAGCTAATTCGGCATTTCGGTACTGATCATCCAGGTTGGTACGCGCAAAGAAGTCCGAGATATTCACCTTTGGTTTCGAGTATATATACACATCGCGGAAAATACCGCTAAGACGCCAGAAGTCCTGATCCTCCAGCCAGCTCGCGTCGCACCACCGGTACACTTCCACGGCCAGCTTGTTCTCGCCGCCCGTTAAATAAGGAGTAATATCAAATTCGGACGGGGTAAAGGTGTCCTCGCTATAGCCAACCAGCTCGCCGTTCACCCAGACGTAGAATGCAGATTCAACGCCTTGGAAGCTAAGGTATACCGGTTGGCCGTTCCAGGATTCCGGAACCTGAAAGCTTCGGATATAGGAACCAACCGGATTGTATTTGGTCGGAGCAAAAGGCGGCTGCAATTCCGGCTCCGATTCGATCCATGGATAACGGATATTCGTATATTGCGGATAATCGAAGCCGTGGAACTGCCAATGGGATGGAACGGGCATGTCGGTCCAGCTGCTGGCATCGTAATCCGATTGGTAGAAGTTCTGAATGCGCTGATCCGGCGTCTCGGCAAAGGCGAATTTCCAAACCCCGTTTAAGGACAAATAACGTTCCGAACCCGTTTTATCGCCAATCAGAGCTTCTTCCACAGAGCTGAATGACATCATGGAAGCGTGTGCAGGAAGACGGTTGATTTGGAAGATTTCAGGGTTATTATTCCATTCCGGATAGCCGTTTGCAGGTGGCTGATAATTAAGTTTGGCTCGCAATATTTTCATCTCCTAAAATTCAATGATAGTATATTCATATTATAGTGAGGAATGTATACTTATAAAATATAAGGATATTACAGTCATCTCTAAAAATATGAAACGAGGTTTCGTGATGGAGGGTAATTATATTTTTTGCTCGCAGGATGAAACCTCCGGACTTCCGCTCTATGCGACAACGGTTGGATACTGGGAACATCAGATTGAAACCGAACGGCCGGAAGGCTTCCCGGATTATCAATTGCATCAAGTGCTGGACGGAATCGGAGAGGTTGTCGTCAACGGCAAGGCCTGTAAAGTGGAGGCCGGGGACGTGTTTTTCCTCTATCCGGGCATTCCTCATTCCTATAGACCGCTTAATCAGCGCTGGAAGGTTTCCTGGGTATCGTTTAACGGCCGCGAAGCGGACCAAATGCTGTTGTTCGCCGGAATCAGCGAATCGGGTACGGGCAGGTTAAAGGCCAACACGCTTATCCAATCGCTGGAACAGATGTTGACCTTGGCCATGGATAATGACCAGGAGGCCAATCTTGAACGGTCGAAGCTGCTATACGGCCTGTTAATCGATCTTAAATATCAGCTGCTATCCCCGTCTTACTCGGATCAAGAGTTCGACAGGGTTAAGCCAGTCTTGCAATATATAGAAAACAATCTGCAAAGACCGTTAACGCTTACCGAGCTGGCTGCAGTGGCGGCCGTTACCCCGCAATACCTGTGCAGAATCTTTCAGCAGACGATGAATACCAGGCCGACGGAATACATTAACCAGCAGCGAATCAAACGAAGCAAGCAGCTTATGTTTCAGCACCCGGCGATGCGGATGTACGAGATAGCGGGCAGGGTTGGTTTTGAGAGCTCGAGCTATTTCGGCGTCGTATTCCGCAAGCTGAACGGGATGAATCCCGAAGCATTCAAGAAGCTGCACGGATTGGTTCCGTAATCGCATTGACGCTGGGGGCGAAACGGCTTAAAGTTGATCCTGTAAGGGCTTACACAATAGGTTGTCGATAATGGAGGAATAGGAAATGGTATATCCGAAGCTGTCCGAATCATTTGTGGTCCAAAGATTAGCCCCGCCAACCGGGAAAATTCATATCGTTCTCGATACCGATACGTTTAACGAAATTGACGATCAATTTGCCGTAGCCTATTCCCTGCTCTCGAATGAGAGGATGGAAGTCGAGGCTTTGTACGCCGCACCGTTCTTCAACGAATTATCAAGCAGCCCGGGCGACGGCATGACAAAAAGCTATAACGAGATTCTGAAAATACGAAAGCTGCTGAAGCGCGAGGACGTTCCGGCCTTTCGCGGCTCGGAGCAATACTTGCCCGGGGCTGAGCTGCCCGTTGAAAGCGATGCAGTCCATGATCTGATCAAAAGGGCGATGCAGCGTGATGCCGACAATCCTCTGTATGTCGTGGCTATAGGCGCGATTACGAACGTGGCCAGCGCCATTTTGACAGAACCGGGGATTATAGAAAAGATTGTAGTGGTGTGGCTTGGCGGTCATACGTTGGAGTGGGGAGATACAAGGGAGTTTAATTTGTTCCAGGACTTGCATGCCTCCAGAGTCATTATGGACAGCGGCGTGCCGCTTGTTCTAATCCCCTGCATGGGAGTTGCTTCGAACTTGCGGACCACGTTATCCGAAATCCGCGATTACGTGCAGCCGGAGGGGGAGCTGGGGCAATATTTGTACGAGACTTACCGGGATTGCACGAATGATCATTATGCCTACTCCCGCGTTATTTGGGATATCTCTACGATCGCATGGCTGAATAATCCGAAATGGGCACCTTCGCAGCTGCTCCCTAGTCCCCGCATATCGGAAGACTTCCGGTGGAGCTCGGATCCTTCGAGGCATCTCATCCGTTATGTGCGTTATATCGACCGCGATGCGGTGTTTAAGGACTTGTTCCTGAAGATCCAGCAATTCCGTTAATTACTGATAGCCCAGCAAAGGCGCTTTGCAAGCGCAAAGCGCCTTATGAACGACGGGGGACCCGTATGAGCGATGTTCTAAAAAGCGATCAGCATCTGGAAAGCAGACATTTTCTTTTTCATATTGAACCTTATGAGCTCAAGCAGGGTACGATGATTCCGCTGCACCGTCATGAATTCGTAGAACTCGTCTTTATTAGCCAAGGCTCGGGACTGCACGAATACGAAGGAAGAACATTCCCTATTGCAGCCGGAGATGTGTTCATCATAGAACCCGGCATGGATCACGCGTATACAGTCGATCGGAACGATGGGATGGAGGTTGTGAATGTCCTGTTCGTTCCAGCTCTTCTCGAACGGGAGCTTGCCGTATTATCGGGCGTCACTTCGTTTATCGACTTTTATTATATGGAGCCGTTTCTGCGGTCGGATGTATCCTTCCAAGCGAAGCTCACCTTGTCTCCCAGGCAAATGCTGGACGTGCGAGGGATATTGGAGCAGCTCATGAAGGAGTACATGAATAAGGAAAGCGGATATCACTTTCTAATCAAATCGAAGCTTATCGAGTTATTCATCATACTTAGCCGCATGTATGTCAATAACCGGAACCACTCGCTGCCCTCCATGCAAAACGATGGGGAAATGATTGCCCGCATATGCGAGTTTATCAGTCGCCATCAATCCCATCCTTTGTCGCTGGAACAAATCAGTCAGATGGCGGGCATGAGCCAAAGCAAGTTTACCTTCCTGTTCCGCCAAGTGACCGGAATGTCCTTCGTGGAATACCGCAACGACCAGCGGATTCGGCTTGCCAAGCAATTACTGGCCACTACCAGCGACAAGATTGCCCGGATTGCGCTAGATACGGGGTACGAGGATTTGAGCCATTTCAATCATGTCTTCAAGAAGCTTACGGGGGAAACGCCAAGCCATTACAGAAAGCGGGTAAAAGGACGCTCCGAATCAGGCGAGCCTAGGGAATAATCCTCCAGTCAACACGTCGCCCTTCCGGAAGCCAAGCCCGTCGGTACATACATGGTTCGCACCGCTGTAAGTCGTTCCATCGGGCATATAGACGATAGCAAGAGCGCGGCGCGGTTTGTCCGTCTCGTTGGCATGCGCATAATGAAAGGTGAGTCCGTCATGGAAGGAGCAGCTGCCGGCTTTCATCCGCACAACGGCTGCCGTATTGCGGTCCACATCCTTGGCACCCTCGTCGGAGAATATATCTTCGGGATTAACAAGGTCGATCGATTTTAAGTTTTTGATTTTTTGCGACTTGGGCACCAGCATCAAGCATCCGTTATGCTCGTCCACATCATCCAGCGCAATCCAGATGGACAAAGCGCCGGGCTCGTTCATTGGCCAGTATGGCAAGTCCTGATGCCAAGGCGTTGGTTTCGAATCCTGCGGCATCTTCAGCAGGGCATGGTCGTGAAAGAGCCGCACGCCGTTTGCTCCAGATAACTGCTTGGCAGCATCGGCAAACCGGCGTGACAACACAAAGCGGGCCATTCCGCCATGATCCCGCCACGTATTAACCCGTTGATTCAACACTTTATAATAGAGATCCCCCGAAGCGGCCGTTTGCGTGGATCTCCCGTTTTGCACCGCCATCGTCTCTTCCAGGTAGCCCCGCAGCTCCTCGACTTCCTCCGCGGACAACATGTTATCGATTTGTACGAATCCATTCTCCCTGTAATAACGTACTTGCGCCTCGGTCAATACTTTCGTGTTGTCCAACATATACGTTCACCCTTTCTAATCGTATGATTTCAATCCTTAGCATATAGGCTAGGCGCCTTCTATTCTTGGTGAATCAACCGAAAAACAAGGGGAAATCGCCAAAAGCGAAAATCGACGTTACCGGCAGCTGCGCCTGTACTCCACGGGGGTCATCCCGGTAATCAGCTTAAACTTTTTATAAAAATAGGATTCGCTTTCAAAACCGCATGCCAGGCACACGGAGGCGATGGTATCGCCCGTGAGCATCAGCTTCTCTTTGGCTAACATAATTTTTTTGAGCAGCATATATTCGCTTACGTTCATGCCGGTATGCTGTTTGAACACTCTAGAGAAATGGGCATACGTTACGGATGCTTTGGAGGATAAGTCGGCAAGGCTCATCTCTTGCGATCCGATATGAGCATCAATATAATCCAGGATTGTTCTGATCCAGGACGGCTCGGCGCTGGAGCTTCGCGTATGCTCGGTCTCCGTCAAGGCCATCCGGTTCAAGGCAATTAGAAAATCATAAAGCCTGACGGCAATAGCCGCCCGATAGCTCGGAAGCCGGTTAAGCCATTCGTCATTCATCGCGTCAATCAGGCTAGAGAAAGCCAGGCGTACGTCAAGGGAATTCTCCAGCCTATAGCTTTTGCTTTTCCGGGCTTGCTCGAAGCAGCGCAGCAGCGAATGGGACTCACCGAATTCCATTGGCTGTATTAGCCGCGGCCCAAAGAAGATCGCACTGGAGGTCACGGGCGAATCTTCATCCGGGAACGCCCGGTGAACCGTATTGCCGGGTATTAGAAACACGTCGCCGGGGTTCATTTCATAGAAGCTGTGATTAATGAAGAAGGTCCCTTTGCCGGCGTACACAAAAACAATCTCATACCAGTCATGCAGATGGTCGGGCAGCTCCCGCTGCGGGGATTTCGTATCCCGATAGACAAAACTGAAAGGGAATTGGTCCGATTCCTCGAAGCGTTTATGTATGGTTTGCATCGCTTCTTCTTCCTTTCTCCTGATAGTTACTTTGATGATAGCAAATTAGAACATAAAATAACAGGAGTAGAGCGTTTTCATGTCTTATTATGCTGATGTAAAATGTGATTATATTCTTTTTATACGGGAGTGAGACACTTTGAAATACAGAAAGCTTGGCAAGACCGGCCTCGAAGTATCGGTACTTAGCTTTGGCGCTTCTTCCCTTGGCTCCGTGTTCCGCGAAACAGATGACAACGAAAGCATCCGCACGGTTCATGCGGCATTGGATGCCGGCATTAACCTAATCGACGTGTCGCCTTATTACGGGTTGAAAAAAGCGGAAACGGTGCTCGGGCAAGCATTAAAGAGCATTCCGCGCGACCGTTACTACCTGTCTACGAAAGCAGGCAGATACGGGGCGGATCTATTTGATTTCAAAAGAGAGACCATTATCGCGAGCGTGGAAGAGAGCCTGCAGCGCCTGCATACCGATTATCTGGACATTTTGTTCCTTCACGATATTGAGTTTGTGGAGCCGGCTCTTATTTACGAAGAGGCGATTCCCGCCATTCTGCAGTTGAAAGCCGATGGGAAAATCCGAAATACCGGGATTTGCGGACTCCCGCTAAGCTTGTTTGAAGAGTTCCTGCCTAACGCCGACATCGATGCTATCATCTCGTATTGCCATTACTCCTTGAATGATACAACGTTGGAAACGCTTCTCCCTTTAATAGAAGAAAAGAGAATCGGACTCGTAAACGCATCACCTTTATCGATGGGCTTGCTGGGTACACGCGGTACGCCGGACTGGCATCCCGCCAGCCGGGAGGTAAAAGAGATTTGCAAGCGGGCAGCGGAACATTGCGCCGCGGAAGGCGAGGATATTGCCAAGCTTGCGGTTCAATTCTCTACCATGAACGAGCGGATTCCAACAACGCTTGTCAGCACGGCGAATCCTTCGAACATTGCAAAAAACGCTATGTGGGTCGATGAGCCGATAAACCTTGGGCTGCTTGAGGAAGTACGGCAAATCCTAAAGCCGATAATGAACGAGACATGGGCGAGCGGTATAACGTTTTACAATAAGCGATAAAGGAGCGGCTACACAAATGAAGGGGATTGTATGCGAGCAGGTTGAGCAATTCAGATATATGGATCTCGAGGAGCCGGTGTTTAAGCCAGGAGAGGCGATCGTATCGGTGAAACGGGTCGGCATCTGCGGAACGGATCTACATGCCTATAAAGGAAATCAGCCGTTTTTCGTTTATCCGCGTATTCTAGGCCACGAGCTGTCGGGTATTATCGAACAAATCGCGGATAACGAGGAAGGCTTCGAAGCCGGCGATCAGGTCAGTATTATCCCGTATTTACACTGCGGGAAATGCGTGGCCTGCCGGCAAGGGAAGACAAATTGCTGTACTTCCATACAAGTACTTGGCGTCCATGCGGATGGAGGAATGCGTGAGAGAATTTCCGTTCCGGTTACGCATCTGCTCAAAGCGGAAGGCTTGAGCCTGGAGCAAGCGGCCGTTGTGGAACCGTTCAGCATCGGAGCGCATGCCGTCCGGAGGTCGGGTCTTGCGGCCGGCGATACGGTGCTGGTGATCGGAGCTGGCCCCATCGGCCTTGGCATCATGGCTCTCGCCAAGCATGCAGGCGCGAATGTCATCGCAATGGATGTGAATAACGAGCGGTTGGACTTTTGCCAACAGTGGGCCAAGGTTGATCATGCCGTTAACGCGCTGGATGATCCGTTCGGTCGCTTGGAAGCTTTGACGGATGGCGATTATCCGACCATCGTATTTGATGCCACGGGAAATACCCATTCCATGTCGGCAGCGGTTCGTTACGCGGCGCATGGCGGAACGCTTGTGTATGTGGGATTAGTAAAAGGCCATATTTCTTTCGACGATTCCGAATTTCACAAACGGGAACTGACGATTATGGGAAGCCGGAACGCAACGAAGGAAGATTGCCGGCATGTACTGGAGGTTATCCGTGCCGGAGGGATTGATATTGACAGCTACGTGACTCATGTTGTGCCGTTTGACGAAATGGCAGAACATTTCGAATCCTGGCTGGATCCTGCTAACAAAGTGATCAAAGCGATGATAGAATGGCCTTAAGGAAAAGGAGGAAGCGTATGAGAATAGATTCCCACCAGCATTTCTGGATGTACAACGAGCGGGATTACGGCTGGATGTCCGGGCAGCACAAGGCGATTCAGGCAGACTTTCTGCCGGAGCAGTTGAAGCCCTTGCTTTTGCAAAACGGCTTTGACGGATCCATTGCCGTTCAAGCCAGGCAGTCTCTTCAGGAAACGGAATGGCTCTTAGACTTAGCGGATCGTTATTCCGAGATAAAAGGCGTTGTAGGCTGGGTAGATTTGTGTTCGCCGGAAATTGATCGGCAGCTTGAGCAATATGGCCATCACCCTTTGCTAAAGGGGGTCCGTCATGTGGTGCATGATGAGCCGGATGACCGCTTTCTCTTGAGGGAGGATTTCAGGAATGGCATTGCCGCCCTCGAAAAGTACGGTTTAACCTACGATTTGCTGTTGTTTCCAAAACATCTTCCTTACGCTGCCGAGCTTGTCGAAATGTTTCCTAATCAGCCTTTTGTGCTTGATCATATCGCGAAGCCGGATATTGCCAATAAAGGATTTGAGCCGTGGGCTCAGGATCTGGCAAGACTCGCGTCTAATCCGAATGTCTTCTGTAAGCTGTCCGGCATGGTAACGGAGGCGGAGTGGGGCAATTGGAAGGAAGAAGATTTCGCGATTTATATGGATACCGTGTTTCAATGCTTTGGAGCCGAAAGGCTGATGATTGGCTCGGACTGGCCGGTTTGCACGTTAAGCGGTACGTATGAGCAGACGATAAATATCGTAAGGCATTACCTGGAAGCTTTTACGGAAGAGGAACGGTCGCTTGTATTAGGAGAGAACTGCGCAAGATTCTATGGTATTAAAGCGTAAATGCCAACTTATGAACCTGTAAAAGGAGCATGTTTATTATGAAGCTGCAATACAATCGTGCATCAGTCAGGTGGACCGACGCTCTGCCAACAGGCAACGGACGCCTTGGCGCGATGATGTTTGGCGGATCGGAAATGGAACGCATCCAGTTAAACGAAGATACCCTCTGGTCCGGCGGTCCCCGCTACGGAGATAATGACAACGCTGTCAAAGTGCTTCCCGAAGTCAGAAAGCTGATCGAAGAGGGACAATATGCGGCAGCCGACCGATTATGCAAACAGATGATGGGGACTTATACGCAATCCTACTTGCCGATGGCAGATCTCTATATAAAGTTCCTGCACGGGAACACGATGAAAAATTACCGGAGAGCGCTCCATCTTGATGATGCGACCTCAACGGTTGAGTATCAAATTGGCAACGTGACTTATACTAGACGTTTGTTTGTATCTTATCCGGATCAGGTCGTTGTGCTTCGTCTTGAAGCGAGTCAGCCGAGGAAGCTGAATTTCCTTGCCCGGCTTGAGAGCCCGCTGCGGTACGAGACGGCTTTTGACGAGGATAGCCTGATATTGCGCGGAGACGCGCCGGAGCATGTGGACCCGAGTTACTACGACACGGACATGCCTGTTAGGTATGGCGAGCCGGGCAGCGCCAACGCGATGCGATTTGAAGGCCGATTGGCAGCCCGGCTGGAAGAAGGACAAGCATCATACAGCCATGACGGACTACGAGTTGCTGGCGCGACGGCCGTCACTCTTATTTTCAGCGCGGCAACCAGCTTTAACGGCTATGACCGTTCACCGGGAAGCGAAGGCAAGGACGAGTCGGCGGCAGCTTCCGCTTATTTGGAGCAAGCAATGAAGCATTCCTATGAATCGCTGCTGCAAAGACATATTGAGGATCATCGGAAGCTGTTTAATCGCGTGCAGCTTAGTCTTGGCGAATCGGCTGCCCCGCCCGATTATCCAACAGACGCGCGCATCCGGGATTACGGGGCAAGCGACCCGGGACTTGTCGAGCTGCTCTATCATTACGGCCGTTATCTGATGATCGGAAGCTCACGCAAAGGAACCCAGCCTGCGAATTTGCAAGGAATTTGGAATGAAGAGACAAGAGCGCCCTGGAGCGGCAACTATACGCTTAACATTAATGCGGAGATGAACTACTGGCCCGCGGAAACCTGTAATTTGGCCGATTGCCATACGCCGCTGCTGGATTTCATCGAGAATCTGTCCAAGAACGGCCGGAAGACCGCTTCAACGAACTATGGCGCTGCGGGCTGGACCGCCCATCATAACAGCGACATCTGGTGCCAGTCTTCGCCTGCTGGCGATTACGGTCACGGAGATCCGAGCTGGGCGTTCTGGCCGATGGGCGGCGTATGGCTTTGCCAGCATTTATGGGAGCATTACGCATTTGGATTAGACAGGACGTTCCTGAGGGATAAGGCTTACCAGGTCATGAAAGAGGCGGCATTATTCTGCCTCGATTGGCTGCATGAAGAAAAGGATGGACGATTGATTACGTCGCCTTCCACCTCCCCGGAGCATAAGTTCCGTACGGCGGAAGGGCTGGCTGCGGTCAGCGCTGCATCTACCATGGACCTGTCGCTCGTCTGGGATCTGTTCACGAATCTGATCGAGGCATCAACGATTCTTGGCGTTGATGAATCATTCAGAGAGCGGCTCGTGGACACGCGCAGCCGGCTTCATCCGCTGCAAATCGGCGAGAATGGAAGACTTCAGGAATGGTCGAAGGATTTCGAAGACGAGGATCAATTCCACCGTCATGTCTCTCATTTGTTCGGGGTCTATCCCGGTCGCCAACTGACATGGGGGGAGACTCCGGAGCTTATGGGAGCAGCCCAGCGTTCTCTCGAAATCCGCGGAGACGGCGGCACGGGCTGGAGTCTAGGCTGGAAGGTTGGATTATGGGCGCGCTTTGGCAACGGCAACCGGGCATTAGGGCTGCTCTCGAATCTATTGACTCTAGTAGAGGAAGGCAACACGAATTATCATCATGGCGGCGTATACGGCAATCTGTTTGATGCCCATCCGCCATTCCAGATTGACGGCAACTTCGCTGCGACTTCCGGAATCGCCGAGCTGCTTGTGCAATCCCATCAAGGCTACCTGGAGCTGCTGCCATCCTTACCGGATGCCTGGCCGCAAGGGTATGTGAGGGGATTGCGGGCGAGAGGCCATTTCGACGTCTCGCTCCAATGGGAGCAAGGGGCTGTTACAACCGCGGAGATCGTTTCCAACTCTGGCGGAGTGTGCCGGATTCGGTCGGCTGCAGCGCTTCGCGTGGAATCGGACGGTATTGCGATTACAGCAACATTGGATGAGCAAGGCTTATTGTCATTCGAGACGGTTGCAGGCGGAAGATACCAGCTGATTAAGGCAGCAAAGTAAGGTGTTGTAAAGGAGTTTCCTGCTCTAATAACGAATATACTGTTGGTCATAGAAAGTATGGGGAAAGAAGGAGATTATCGATCATGTTGGATCAGACAGCAGTCAGCCAGATTAGAGCAACGCTTAGAAAAAGCATCGATAACAACGAGGTAGCCGGCGCCAGCTTTATGGTGATCAAAGACGGCGAAGAAATTTTTTATCACGAAGACGGTTTAGCCGACCGCGAAGCGGGACGCCCGGTAGAACGGAATACGATTTTCCGCTTGTACTCGATGACAAAACCGGTTACGGCAACAGCCGTCATGATTCTGGTAGAGCGCGGAGAAATTGATTTGTTCGATCCGGTCAGCCAATACCTGCCGGGCTTCAAAAATCAGCAGGCCGAGGTTGACGGCCAGCTTGTGCCCGTGGAGCGGGAAATGAATATTCATGATTTGCTCGATATGACTTGCGGCCTGGTATACGGCGGAACTAATGCGGCAGGACAAGCAACGGAGGCTTTGTTCAGAGAAATTGACGAGCGTCTGCTCGGAGAATCTCCGATGGGCACCGTGGAAGCGATGAACAAGCTTGGCGCAGGCCCGCTTGCTTTCCAGCCGGGAACCTCCTGGACTTACGGCACATCGGCCGATGTGCTGGGCGCCGTCGTCGAAGTGGTAAGCGGCATGCGCTTTGGCGAGTTTTTGCAGAGGGAGATTTTTGGCCCGCTTGGCATGAAGGATACGGGCTTCTGGCTACCGGAAGAGAAGAGAGGACGCCTCGTCAAAACGTACGCCAGCGAGCAAGACGGCATGAGCCTATTTACGGGCAATCATCTGGGTATTATTCATCAAATGGACCGTGAACCGGCTTTCGAATCCGGAGGCGCGGGACTTGTCTCAACGATTGATGACGCCGCGAAATTTACGACCATGCTACTGAACCAAGGAAGCCTGGACGGCGTACAGATTTTGCGTCCAAGAACGGTTCAATATTTAACGTCGGGAACGTTAAATGCCCGCCAGCAGCCAGCCTTTGACTCCTGGCATACGTTGACCGGTCACAGCTACGGGAACTTGATGCGCGTTGTGACGGACACGAAAACTGCGGGGATACTGGCAAGTCCGGGAGAGTACGGCTGGGATGGTTGGTTAGGCGCATACTTCGGCAACTTCCCTCAAGAGGGGTTGACGATTCTGCTTATGATCCAGAAGAAGGATGCGGGCACAACGCCGCTGACACGGAAGCTCCGCAATATTGTGATGAGCACCTTATAAATAGGAACGCAGCTGCGCAATTGGCGCAGCTGCGTTTTTTTTTAGGTTCCAGGCAGAGCTTCCGGATATGTCCGATTCATGTACTCCACATACGATTGGGCAAATATCAAATCCTGCAGCGCTTCCTTTGCCGTGCAAGGCGCTGGTCGATCGCCGCGGACGGCGGCTAGGAAATAACGTGCCTGATTGCGCATCGCGGAGACGTTCGGCAGAATGGGCTCGTAAGTAAGAGCTTCGCCGGCGGAGGCGTTGTCTTTCTTGATCGTTACTCTTCCCGCGCGTTGGCGTGCCAGCGAGGCAGGCAGATCAATGCGGACATAGCCTTGTCGGAAACCTACCAGAATCTGTTCTTCCCACTCGTGGGAGGTGTGGTAAGGGGCCATCTCCAAAGTAATCGTAACGCCGCTGTCGCTCTCGCCGCTTAGCACAGTACCGCGGCGGTCGCCGAAGGTAAGCTTGTAATTCTCGCCAAGCAGATGGCGAAACATATTCACCTGATGGATGTAATAATTGACGAAGCTGTCCAGCATTTGCGTCATTTTGTCCGTATATCCCTCGGGACCTTGTTCCAGCAGAAACGTGGGATAAGGCTCATCGCTGCCAATCGGCTAGTCTGCTCCGGAAACCCAATCTCCCGGCGGCATCGTAATCCGGATATATTGCATTTCGCCAAAGCTGCCGGATGCTTTCCATTCTTCAATAACAAGCTTGGCGTATTCTACCGCCGGATCCGAACGTTTGTGGTAACCAATCATATGAAGCGTGCCGCTTTTTTCGCCTATCCGTACCATCTTGCCGCCTTCCCGCACCGTAAGAGACAGAGGCTTTTCCGTCAAAACCGGAATGCCAGCCCGCAAAATATCCGGAATAACATTCGCATGGTTCCGGAAGGGCTGCGGCGCTACGATCGCGTCCACCGATGCATGTTCCAACAGCTCAAGGTGGCTGCCGTAAACGTCCGCTACGCCATAACGGCCGGCTACGTGACCGGCAAACGTTACCGTGCCCATAACGACGGCGATCCGGGAGCGCATGATCCCATTCAAGCCTGCGGAAGCGGCTGTCATAAAGGCTAGAAGCTACATCGAAGAAAACTATCAGCAGCCGATCACGCTGGAACAGCTTGCTAAAGTCACCTTCGTCAGCAAGTACTATTTGTCTCATTTGTTTCACCGGGAAGTGGGGATGTCCATCATCCAATTCCTGATCCGGTGTCGGATGGAAGCGGCAAAGCGCTACTTGATCATGACTGAACGGCCGGTGAAGGAAATAGGAGAATTGGTAGGTTATCAGAGCGGGCCGACGTTCCATAACCTTTTCAAGAAGGTAACCGGGCTTACGCCATGGCAATTCCGAGAGTCAGCTGGAGATAAGTAAAAATTATTTGATGCAGTTAACTAAAGTTAATTGGCTCTGAAAATGATATTTGCTAAGCTTGTCCTGCTCATTCAGTTAGAGGAGGACGAAGGTTGTGTTTCGTAAATTAAGCTGCATGCTGTTGCTTATCGCAATTGCTTTCGTATTTTTGCCGACGGGGGGTGAAAAAACGGCATTTGCCGCTGTGTCGGTGGAGGAGCTGCCATCGTCTTTTAACCCGCCGGAGCTGCTTCCCGGAGCTATGGCCAGTGCGCTTGGAGGGAACAAAATTCTTTTAACCGGGGGACAAAACGGAAGAAACAATTCTTTTCCGAAGAACTCGTACGTCTTCGATACGGTTACTCAAACCTGGACTTCCAATGCGCCTGCTTTGCCGGTGGCTTATCACGCGCAATCCATGCTGCCAAACGGCAGCGTGCTTGCCATTGGAGGGAATGCGTTCATGAATAATGTGGGCTACGTCTACAACGACGCTGTCCGCATTTATAATCCTTCCGCAAACGCTTGGACCAATGCGGCGAATTTCCCTCATACGGTGCTGGGACATTCCCAGAGCACGCTGCTTGACGGCCGCGTGTTGGCCGTAGGCGGAGCAAACGAAATTTATTCCCCAAACTCGGGATCCATCCTGTACAACAACGCATACATCTATAATCCCGCAGCCGACCGTTGGGATGAGGCTGCTCCTCTCCCAAGAGGCATATATGGCGCGGCTCAAAGTACGCTGAAGGACGGACGAGTACTGCTGACGGGCGGTCTTAGCGGATATGTATATTCCTTTGACTCCTATATTTACGATCCGGCAGCCAATACATGGGCAAAGGTCGCTAGTCTGCCATATGTCGGAATGGACATCTTTTCCAGGCATTCCCAAGTGACGCTTGCGAACGGAAAAGTATTGGTTATGGGCAATTATAATTTCTACCTGTATGATCCGGCGACGAATACTTGGACAATCGATGTTGAAAATCCGAATCATTTAACGAATGCCAGCCTTATCCCTATAGGGTCTGACGTTTATATCTTAGGCGGTTACAATGATAGGGATTATACGGACAATACCAAGATGTATAAATTGACCTTCGACTTTAATCCGCCAACAGCCCCTACGATTACAGGTGCGGGCAGCGGGTGGAGCGCATCGGATGTCGACTTAACCATTCAGCCAGGCATGGATGCGGAAACGGGAGTTAACCGGACGGAGTACAGCCTGACAGGCGCTACGTCCGTAAGCTGGACCCCGTATAACGGTTCCGATCCGGTAAGAATTTCAAATTCGGGACAAACAACGATATCCGCGCGAACGGTAGATAATGCCGGGAATATAAGCGCTATAGCAACCGCGGTTGTCAAGATTGACCGGACGCCGCCGACAACGCCAGCAATCAGCCTGTCGAAAGCAGGCTGGAGTTCAACTTCGGTATCGGCCTGGTTCTCGTCATCGTCGGATCCGGGCGGTTCGGGGGTAGATCGGATAGAATACAGCCTCTCCGGAGCCGTTACTCAAGCTTGGAAAACCTATACCGCCGGGTTCTCGATTCTTGCGCAAGGGCAAACGACCGTCCATGTGAGGGCCATTGATCAGGTAGGCAATGTAAGCGGCGAAGGGACAGCCGTTATTATGATCGATAAAGCGCCGCCAGCAGCCCCCATTATTACCCCGGCATCGGGAGCTTGGAGCAGTACGGATGTTACGGTAGCCGTCCTGGACGGAACGGATACGGGAGGTTCCGGCGTTGATCGGACCGAATACAGACTGACAGGCGCTTCTAACGTGAATTGGACGACTTATAATAGTCCGATCTTAATCGGGGCGAGCGGACAGACCACCGTTGAAGCAAGAACCATTGATCAGGCGGGCAATATCGGAACGAGCAAAACGGTAACCGTAAAGGTGGATAAAACCCAGCCAACGGCACCTGTCGTAACGCCGGATACGGCGAGCTGGACAAACGCTGCTTCCGTGCAGGTTGCGGTCGCCGGGGGAACGGATGCAGGCTCCGGGGTCAACAGGACCGAGTATAGTCTAAGCGGTGCTTCAACGCTCGGATGGACTACCTATACAGGGCAAGTGACGATCAGCGCGGAAGGACAAACGACGCTAAGCGCTAGAACGGTCGATAATGCCAATAACATCAGTTCGATCTCGACAACGGTTGTAAAAATTGACCGAACCAAGCCCGCTTCTCCGATTATAACTCCTTCTAACGGCACATGGTCCGCTTTGAGCGTAACGTTTACGGTTACAGCCGGAACGGATAACGGCGGTTCGGGAGCTGCACGAACGGAATTCAGCCTTAGCGGAGCAACAATTGTGGATTGGGCTACCTACCCGGGTACCGTGTTAATCAGCGCGGAAGGCCAGACAACCATTCACGCCAGAACCGTTGATCAGGCGGGCAATATAAGCACCGAACGAACGACGGTCGTATCCATAGACAAGACAAAACCAACCGCGCCGGTTGTTGCGGCATCGGCAACGGATTGGAGTTCGTCCGATGTGGCGGTAACGGTTGCTGCCGGAACCGATGCGGGCGGATCAGGCGTGAACAAAACGGAATACAAGCTGTCCGGAGCAACAACCAAAGACTGGACAACGTATACCGGAGCCCTATCGATAAGCGCCGAAGGCCAGACAACGGTTGAAGCAAGAACAACCGATAATGCTGGCAATACGAGTATGGCGGCTCCGTTTACGGTTAAGGTGGACAAAACAAAACCATCGGCGCCGATCGTTGCGCCGGATGTAACGGGCTGGACAAATGCAGCTTCGGTTAAGGTTACCGTTACGGCGGGAACGGATAGCGGTTCAGGAATCGGCCGCACGGAGTATAGCTTAAACGGTGCCGCTACACTTGCATGGACAACGTATACGGGCCAGCTATCCGTAACGGCCGAAGGCCAGACAACGATAAGCGCAAGAACGATCGACTTAGCGGGCAATATAGGTCCCGTAACGACGGGAACGGTGAACCTGGATCGGACATCGCCAGCAGCTCCGTCTATAAGCCCTGCAGGCGGAATCTGGTCAGGAGCTAATGTAACCGTAACGTTAACGGCCGGCGCGGACAACGCCTCTTCGGTCGACCGCGTTGAATATAAGCTGTCCGGTGCAACGACGCTGGGCTGGACTTCTTATTCGGCACCGATTCCGCTCACGGCGGAAGGAAAAACGACGGTTACGGCAAGGACGGTTGACAAGGCAGGAAACATAAGCGATGAGTCCGAGGAAATGCAATGGATTGATTTTACGCCGCCTGGAGAAACGCTGCTGTCTCCCGACATATCCGGTTGGAATGCCGGAGATCGTGTAACGGTAACCGCAACAGCGGGAACCGATAAGGGAGGATCCGGTGTGAAAGAAGTGGAGTATAGCCTGTCCGGTGCTGCCAATTCGGATTGGAAGCCTTACACGGGCCCCATTATCGTAACCGAGGAAGGTCAAACCGAGGTGTTTGCAAGAACGATAGACAAAGCAAGCAACAAGGGGACGGCCTCTAAAGTGACCGTTCAGATTGACCGAACCGCTCCGGAGCATCCTGAAATAGAGATCTCTACTGACAAGTGGACGAATTCGAGCGTTGACGTTACGATCACGCCGGGGACAGATCCTTTATCCGGTACAAGCCTTACCGAGTATAGCATGACCGGAGCAGTTGATACGGATTGGGCGACCTATACCGGAAAATTTACAGTATCGGCCGAAGGGAAGACTACGATCCACGCGAGAACGTTGGATCAGGCAGGAAATATAAGCGACATCTCGGACATAAGCGTATACGTGGATAAAACAGCACCAACCGCTCCGGAAATAGTCATTAATAAAACCGGCTGGGTTTCGGCGGATAAGGTGAATGTCTCGATAGAGCCCGGCGAAGATCAAGGGGGATCGGGAGTAAGCCGAACGGAGTACCGATTATCCGGAGCAACAACAACAGATTGGACGGTCTATTCCGTAACGGTTGGCGTTGAGGCTGAAGGCATTACGACGATCAGCGCAAGGACCATTGACAAGGCAGGGAATGTTGGAGAGGTGCGGGAAGCAAAGGTGCAAATCGATCGGTCATTACCCGAGGCTCCAGCGGTTGTACCCGATACGGAGGAATGGACATCGGCAAATGGCGTGAAGGTAAATATAACGGCTGGCTCTGATCGCGGTGAATCCGGCCTTGACCGTACCGAATACCGAATTTCGGGAGCCGGAGCGAAGGATTGGACGAGCTATGAAGGAGAGCTGTCGGTTACGGCGGAAGGAGAGAGTACGGTCAGCGCGAGGTCGATCGACAAAGCGGGTAATAGTAGCCCTATCGCGGAAGCGACCGTTCGCATTGACCGGACTCCGCCGTTATTGCCGGTCGTATTAACGCCGGAGAACAATGAGGTTACAAGCGATAACACACCGGAAATTTCAGGTACTGCCGAAGCAAATGCCGAAATTACGATTAAAATCGATGATCAAACGCTGCCAGCCGTCATTACCGACGGTGCAGGGAAATGGAAGGTTCAGCCGGTGTCCCCGTTAGCAGACGGCATTCATCATGTGTTGGTTACGATCCGGGATTCCGTGGGCAATACCTCCGCAGATTCCGCTCAGCTTGTATTTACTATTGATTCTACAGCACCTGCAGCTCCGATTATTGAAGCCCCGGCAAACGGTGCTATTACGGGCAGCAGCAAGCCGTTGCTTCAAGGACAAGCAGAGGCGGGCTCGAAGGTTACGATTTATATAGACGATTCGGCCGTAACAACGATTAATACTAGGGAAAACGGCATTTGGAGTTACCCGTTAACCGAAGCGCTCAAGGATGGGGTTCATATGGCGAAAGCCGTTGCCGAGGATTCCGTCGGCAATGTCAGCGGCGACTCAAATTCCGTCTCGTGGACGATAGACACCAAGGCGCCGGAAGCGCCGGTTATTCTTCAGCCCACAGAAGGAGCCGTTACGAAGGTGAACAAAGCCACCATTTCCGGAACGACGGAAGCGGACGCAGCTATTACTATTTTTATAGATAGCCATAAAGCTGCACAAGGACTAGCCAACAAATCCGGTCTCTGGTCGTTTACTCTTGCCGAAGAATTGCCCGATGGCAAGCATTCGATTTATGCCGTGGCTGCGGATGAAGCAGGGAATAAGGGACCTCAATCGGAAGAAGTAACATTTACGATAGATACAATCGCTCCCGAATGGGCTGACATATCGGCACCAATCGAAGGGGCACTGTTAAATACGGACAAACCTCTTATTCGCGGATATGCGGAGGCAAGAGCTTGGATTCGCTTAACGCTGGACGGATCAGCAATGGAGCCTTTTCAGGTTAATGAAGAAGGGGAATGGTCCTTTGTTCCTGCGGTTGGTCTAAGCGACGGCAGCCATCGGGTCAAGATCAAAGTCGCCGACGCCGCAGGCAATGCGAAAGAAGATGGCGTACAGCTGAATTTTGTCATTGATACGACTGCCCCATCGGCGCCGCTAGTCAATAAGCCGGATGAAGGTTCGAAGACGAACCGGACAAAACCCGAAATTGCCGGAACAGCGGAAAAGCACGCTGAGATTATTATTCAACTGGATGGCGAGCCTATTGGTAAAGTGTTAACCGGCGATGACGGCAAATGGAGCTTTGTACCGAGCCGGGATCTCGCAATAGGAGCACATATCGTTCAAGCAAAAGCAAAGGATGCTGCCGGCAACGAAAGCGACTTAACTTCCGAACATCGCTTTGAAATCGTGTCCAGCAATGCGAATTTAAGCACGCTTAGGCTCAGCGATATCCAAATGAATGAGCCGTTCGAGGAAGCAACGTTGAACTATACGGCGGGAGTTACGTATTCGGTATCAAAAACGAAAGTGATGGCTGTCCCAAGCGATGCGAATGCCAAAGTCGATATTTTGAATGAAAAAGGAGAGCCGCTGGGCGAAATCATTGATTTGGCAGTTGGCACTCAGACCATTACGGTTCGCGTTACGGCCCAGGATGGGACAACGGTACAGGAGTACACCGTGAAAATCACCCGATACAACCCGGTCAATCCGCCTCAGGTGGAGCCGGAAGAGCCCGGCAAGCTTGAGCTTGTCGCATGTAAGCCGGCAGCTGACGGCACATCCCAATTCGGCGATATGTCCGGACATTGGGCGGAAAAAACGGTGAAGGATGCATACGGCTGCGGAATCGTTCATGGCTTTAACGACGGCACGTTCCGGCCTGAGGGACAGGTAACGAGGGCGGAATTCGTCACGATGCTTATGAATGCGGTGATTGATAAATCTTCGTCTGCAGCACCGGAATCGGAGTTTTCGGATAAAGACGGCATTCCGGCTTGGGCAGCGGAAGCTATAGCCAGAGCAAAAGAGTTCGGAATTGTGAATGGTTATGCGGATGGCTCGTTCCGGCCGAACGATCAGGTTACCCGCGCGGAGCTTGTGACCATGCTGTCCAAAGCGGCGGGGATGAAGCCGCTGGCACCGGAGAAGGTGAAGGATTTGTTCTCCGACGCCTCGGATATTCCAGCTTGGTCTGCCGGCTATGTAGCCGCATTGCAGCAAGCAGGTATTTTGCAGGGAAGAGGAGACGGCAAGTTCGTGCCGTCAGGTCAGGCTACTCGAGCGGAGGCTGCAGTGCTGCTGCTGCGGCTCATCGAATTCTATCAAAATTAATAGAGAAGCGAAGAAACCATTGCCAGCCAAGGCAATGGTTTTTTTCTGTTTAATCAGCCTAGCCTCTCAAACTATTTTTGAGCAAAAAATGTCGAAATTTCAGTATAATAAAGATGATATGTCGGACTTAGAAGGAGATCGTATGTTATTCTCTGAACCTATTCTATTAAAAACAAAAATACGGCTTCCTGTTGTTAAGAAAAATCTTATTATCCGGGAGCGGCTGCTTGATTCGCTGGAGCAAGGGATGCAGGGCCGAATGGTGACGGTGTGTGCTCCGGCGGGCTCCGGAAAGTCTACGTTAATAGCACAATGGGCTCAATCCGCCCGAATTCAAATCTCGTGGGTTTCTCTGGATGAAAGAGATAATGATGTAGCGAGATTTTGGCGTTATGTATTAAATGCTTATATGGAAACGGGCCCATCCTCTTTAGCGGATTCGCTTTCGTCTGTTGGAGCATTCGTATCGGGCACAACGGTAAATGCGGTCATCGATACGCTTCTGAACGAACTGGCTGCCGCTCAAGATCCAATAGCCCTCGTGCTGGATGATTATCATCATATTGAACAGGCTGAAATTCATTACAGCTTGTCTTACTTTATAGAATACTTGCCATCCCATCACCGGATTATTATTGCAAGCCGGGGAGAAATCTCCTTTGACGCGGCCAAATGGCTTGCAAGAGGAGAACGAACGGATATCGGCATGCAGCAGCTTCATTTTACCCAAGAGGAGACGCAAGAGTTTTGCAGATCGGCAGGGATTTATTTGGAGCAAAGGCATACCCGCAAGCTGTTCGAGAAAACGGAAGGATGGGTTGCGGGGCTTCAGCTGGCTTCCATCTCGCTTCAGGCTCAACAGGATATTGAACGGATTATCGCTGGCTTTGACGGAAGCAACGAAAAGGTCTCCTCTTATTTGTTCCAGGAGGTGCTCGACAAGCTGCCTTCGGACATTACGGAGTTTCTCCTTCAAACCAGCGTATTCGAGCGCATGGACGCGGAGGTGTGCAATCAGGCGTTTAACCGTTCGGACAGTCGCGAAATGCTGGAGCAGCTTCGTATTCTCAATTTGTTTGTTATTCCGCTGGATAATCATAACGGCTGGTTCCGGTACCATTCGCTCTTTGCCGAATTTTTGAAGAACCGTCTCCGCTCCCGAAGCCTTGAGCAATGGTTGCACTATCATTATGCGGCTAGTCAGGCGTTTGCTGCCAGAGGGATGCTGGATAAGGCGATCGACCATGCGATAGCGGGAGAAAGCTACAAGGATGCTGCAGAGAGGTTGGAACAATATATTCCCGATGCGTTGAAGCAAGGCGAGCTTGCTTCGCTGCTTGAACGCATTCAGGCAGTCTCCGAACATATCCCGATCCCGGCGAGTTTATTAATGTATCAGGCCTTTGCTCATCTGTTGATGGGGCAGATGCATTTTTCCGCGGAGACCGTTGAGAAGCTGGAAAGAATGTACGAACAGCCCGATTCCGCGGGTGAGCTTGAACCGTTGCAGGGAGGCATGCTATTCCTTCAATCGAATCTGCTCTTCTATACGGGGCGTTACGAGCTGTGGGATTCGTTTGTCGGCTACCGGCTTCAAGGGGTGCTGCCGGAGGATCCCATCTTCTATAACTTTAATTACAATATGATTGAGCCGCTCGTCAGACGGACGGCTTTTGGCTTGAAGGGCATTTTGTCGGCCGATACCGAACGGATCGGACAGCGGTTCGTATCCGTACTGGAGCAGCACGGGTGGGGGCAATCGCTCATTAATTTGTATGTCGTTCAAGCCTTAAGCGAAGGCTACTACGAATGGAACAGGCAAAGCGACAGCCTGCAGCTCATTCGCAAAATCGAGCTGTCCGACAGGGCCAGACAGACGGCAGGCTTGTTTATTCCTAACCGGATTACGCTGTCACGCCTTTACGCCGCTGACGGACAGTATCGGAAAGCGCATGTAGCGATTGACGAAGCCATCCAAATGGCGGACCAAAAAGGCGAGTATCACTGGCTGTATCCGCTGCGCGCAAGCCGTGCCCATCTCTATGTGAAGGAAGACAATCTTTCGGAAGCCAAAGCGGAGATATCCAGACTGCGCATGTCAGACCGCATTCAACCGGCGTCTAACCGTTGGACCGAGTATACCGTGTATGCCAGAATACTGACCGCGCAAGGGAAAACAACCGAGGCTTTGAAGCAATTGGAATTTATCAAGTCTTCAATAGAACAGGATCCTTGCTTCCTTATTCGGACAGAGATCAGCGTTGTGCAGTCGCTCGCGGAATATCAGCGCGGCAATCGCGGCGCGGCTTTGCAGCTTCTTCAAGAAGCTCTTGCCATTGGCGAGCAGAACGGTTATATTCGCAGCTTTGTTGACGAGGGGATTCAAATGAAGAAGCTGCTGCAGATGTATGCGGAGCAACGGCAGCGAGAGGCTGAAGAAGATGAACCGTCGTGCGTTTCGCTAGCATATGTGAAGAAGCTGCTGGATTGCTTCCCGCAGCAGGAGAATCCCTCCCAGCCACAACCGGTACTGGTAGAGCCTTTAACGGAGCAGGAAACCTTTATCCTGCAGTTGCTGGGACAAGGTGCTCCTAACAAACAAATCGCGGCCAAGCTGGCTTTAAAGGAAGGCACGGTAAAAGTATACCTGTCCAGGATCTACGCCAAGCTTGGCGTATCCTCCCGGACACAGGCACTCGCGGCAGCCCGCCAGTTGGACGGGCCAGCCGAATAAAGCGGGGAATAAGAATGAACGCAGGTCAATTAACAAGCACGGGAACGTTTGGATTCCGTTTTACAATGCCGGAGCATCTGGCCCTATGCAACCTGTTTGCAATCGGACAAGATGTCATTCGGGACCAGCATTACCGCTGGGACGGTTTGACCCGGAATGACGGACCGCTGCTATTGTTCCAATATACGTTTGACGGAGAAGGGATTTACGAGAAGGGGACGGAGACCTTCCGTATTCAGGCGGGACAAGCCTTTATGACGGAGATCCCCGGGGATCACCGCTATTATTTTCCGCCCGAAGTATCGCATTGGTCCTTTATATTCGTATTAATTCGTCCTTCTCTCATTCTCCCGAATTGGGAAGAAGTGAAGAAGCAGCTGGGTGAAACTCCTTTCCTGCCGGCAGGAAGCCGTCCGATACGGCTGCTGCAGAGCATGTACGAAGAAGCTCAAGCCGGCCGGATCAAGGAGCCTTATACGGCTTCTTCCTATGTGTACCAGTTCATCTCCGAGCTATGCCGGTTCGCGCTTGCCCCACAGGAGGATACAAGGGAATGGCCGCTTAAGGTGAAAGAGGCAGTCGCTTATATTGATGCGCACTACGAAAATATGATCAGTCTGGATCAACTGGCCGACCAGCTTAGCTTATCGAAGTATCATCTGCTTCGCCTGTTCACCAGAACGGTTGGCATGTCGCCTAACGATTATTTGAATCAGGTGCGGATTAAAGAGGCGATCCGGCTGCTGAAGGAATCCGACTGGAGCGTGGAACGGATCGCGGAGCAGGTGGGCTATTCCGGCGGCAGTTATTTTATTAAATGGTTCCGCAAAATTACGGGTGAGACGCCGGGTCATTTCCGTAATGGAGAAGGCCAGCTTGTCTATAATCGGGTATATTTCGACTAATAGCTACAGTCGGAAGAGCGCAATATTTTACTATAATTGAAGCTAGATTACTGTAGATGACCTGATCCGATTGGAATTAATATAGGAATATAGCAGCAATTCATTCCTATTCATTCTTGAAATACAGGAGGGTCATTATGCAGCATCTTGAATTTGCCCCAACACCGCCGCTCGGGTGGAACAGCTGGGATTGTTACGGCGCAACCGTAAGGGAAGACGAAGTCCGCGGTAATGCCGATTACATGGCGCAGCATATGAAAGCTTTCGGCTGGGAGTATGTCGTTGTCGATATTCAGTGGTACGAACCGGGAGCCGTATCGGATCTTTACCGTCCTTTTGTCCGGCTTGAAATGGATGATTATTCCCGGCTTATTCCGGCAGTGAACCGGTTCCCGTCCGCTGAAGGCGGTCAAGGCTTCAAACCGCTTGCCGATTATGTGCATAGCCTTGGACTCAAGTTCGGCATTCACATTATGCGCGGGATTCCGCGTCAAGCCGTTCATGATAATACGCCAATCAAAGGCACCTCGGTAACGGCCCGAGATATCGCGCATACCTGCTCCTTCTGCGGTTGGAATACGGATATGTACGGCGTGGACGCAAAGAAGGAAGGCGCGCAGGAATATTACAACTCGCTCTTCGAAATGTACGCCGAGTGGGGCGTTGATTATATCAAAGTGGATGATATCGCCGACTCTTGGCTGCATGGCGGGGCGCATCTCGGCGAGATCGAACTGATTCGCAAAGCCATTGATCATGTAGGGCGTCCGATCGTGCTTAGCTTATCGCCTGGTCCAGCACCTGTGAAGCATGCGGATTTCCTGGAACAGAACGCAAATCTGTGGCGGATGACGGATGACTTCTGGGACCGCTGGCCGCTGCTGCTCGACATGTTCGACCGCTGCAAAACCTGGGAAGGGCTTCCGAAGCCTGGCAACTGGCCGGACTGCGATATGCTTCCGCTTGGCCGCATCGGCGTCCGTTGTTCGCATCCGGACCGTATGACCAACTTCACGCGCGACGAGCAGTTGACGATGATGACCTTGTGGTCGATCTTCCGTTCCCCGCTTATGATGGGCGGCGAAATGCGCGATAATGACGAATGGACGTTGTCTCTCTTGACGAACTGGGATGTGCTGCATATGCACCGAACCAGCTTTGGCGCAAGACAAGTATCGCGGATTGGCGATAGAGTGGTATGGTCGGCGGAAGGAAGCAATGGGGAACGTTATGTTGCATTGTTTAATACCGGTGAAGAAGAGACGGAAGTATCCGTATCCTTCGGCGATTTGGGTATGGACGGAGAAGCAAGCATTAAGAACTTGTGGACCGGCGAAGTAATCGGTACGCAAAGCTCCTCGTTATCTTCGGTTATTGCGCCGCATGGTGCCGCTTTGTACAGACTCGACACCGTATAAATATAAATGGCGAACTCCATTGGGGCTCGCCATTCTTCCTATGAGCGTTACTTCAATTGGTCTGCACGAAGCTCAGCGATCCCCGTATTCATCATGGAATCTACCTTCTCTCCATTGCTTGCCCGGAGCAGGGTCTCTACAATCATCCGTCCCCAAATCGTCTCGTTCTGCGAGATGAGGGCCGCAAGCTGTCCGTTAATCAAGGCATCATTGTTTGTGGAGGTAATCCCCATTGCTATAGCCAGCCGGTTTAACCCTTTTGCCTTCCAGATTAAGGTAGACGCGGAAGCGGAGATAAAGTCGAGACCGACCATGGCGTCAAAATGGGGATGGGCATCAATCATATTCTCGATATCGCTCATCGCTTGCTCTTCGCTGCCTTTATTATAATGAACCTCCAGCACGTCTATGGACGATTCCTGAGCCAGATAGTCAAGAAAGCCCTCCAGCCGCTGCTTCATTCCAAGCATTTCCTCCATGCCGTTCTCCACAATGATCATGCCTTTATGGCCAAGCAGACGGCTGACCGTCATGGCGTTTTGACGTCCGGTCATAAAGTTGTCTGCTCCGATATAAGCGGTGCGTTTGCTGTCTGGCGCATCCGATTCGAAGGTAACGACGGGAATCCCGGCCGCCACTGCTTTATTTATGACGGGAGCAAGCGCCTCGGAATCGACGGGGGATATGGCAATACCGTCAATTCCCTGTTTGATCATGGATTCCATAATGCGAATTTGCTGCTCGGTATTCGCCTCATCCGGCGCATTAACGATTAACGCCACATTGTTTTTCGCTGCGGTTTCGTTAGCGTTAAGCGTAATAAGCTCATAAGTCGGATAGGTCATCGGATAAATAATGCCAAAGGTTTTATCCTTCGTAAAGCTGCCGTTTGGCGAAGGGGAGCCTTGAGCAGCAGACAATGGCTGTTTTCCTGTACCGATGTTGGAACAGCCGCCAAGCAGCAGGGTGATCATGATAAAAAGTCCCGTCAGCCGTCTCATGCCGTCTCATCCTTTTCTCCTTGGTTGCGGTATTCCTTGGGTGTCATGCCCGTCATTTTCTTAAACAGATTGGAGAAATAATGAGGGTCATTATAGCCCACCTCAAAAGCAATCTCAAAGGACTTGCTGCGGGTCGTCTTAAGAAGCTCCATCGCCTTGCCGATTCGGATCTGCGTCAAATATTCGGTAAGCGTCTGACCGGTTTCCTGGCTGAATACTTTGCTCAGATGGCTAGGGCTGATCCTCACATGGGCAGCCATCATTTTGAGCGATAATTGTTCATTATTGTATTGAGCCTGAATGTGATCCTTCACTTGCTTGATCACATCCCCGTATTTGTCGGAGGATTCCGACCGCCACTGCCAGAGCTCTTGCAGCAGACTATTCAAATAAGAGCAGCAGTCCTCCCAAGCTGCTATTTTTTTAATCTCCTGCTGAAGCCGGGGTGCGCTGCAGCCCGGATCTGCACCGGTACGGAAGGTTTGCTTCGCGCAGCGCAGCGCCTCCAAGGTGAGGTCATTGAACAGATAGAAGCTGTAGCTGCTTCTAAAAGGAAGAGATTTTAACGGTGCCGCAAACTCCCTTACAAAAGTATCCCGCTCTGCGGGAATGCCAATCTTCATAAACTCAAGGAACTGATTGCGGTTGATGACAATGTCCATCGGCTCGTGAATGTCAAGGAGCGAAGCTTGGTTAAGCCGGGTAAGCCGGCTAATATATTTGTCTTCTTCCGCTTCCAGGTAGGAAATATGAATGCCCTGTATCCGCTCGTGTTGACTGCCCATTCCGGCGTAAATTTCGCAGCCGAACTGCTGCTCGAGCTGTAACCGGATATCGGTGTTGAACGTATGGAGAAACCCGGTTAGGCTTTCCGCGGAATTGCTCTTGAAAATAGAGACAAGCTCTGTCTTGCTGCGGTAAAAGGATAAGCATTCGATCGATTGTTCAAGCTGTTGATCAAGCTCGTTTCTGACGCTGGTCAATAGCTGCGGGTCGGCAGAATCAGCCGGTCTGACCTCCAGAATGACGGCGGCATAGAAGCGTGAGGTGAGGGGGAGATTCAGCTCTTTAGCCGTTTCAATCGCTTCCGAAGTGCCTATTAATCCGCCGCACAGGTCTGCCAGCAGCCTTTCTTTCGTAAGCGTCTGTCCTTTGAGCCGCTTCTGCTCCTCATCAATCTTAACGCTGACTTTACGGAGAAGCTCAATCAACTCGGCCGCGCTGACCGGCTTGAGGCAGTAGTCCTCGACACCAAGGCGAATCGCGTTTTGGGCATAACGGAATTCATCATGGCCGCTCATGATAATGACTTTGATATGAGGCATCTGTTTGCGGACAATGGCCGTTAATTCAAGTCCGTCCATAAACGGCATCTTGATGTCGGTAATCAGAATGTCGGGCTGCTGCTCCTCGATAAGCGGCAAGGCGATCTCTCCGTCCGGGGCGTCGCCGCAGTAGATAAAGCCTTCCTTCGTCCAGTCGACGCAGCTTCGGATATTTTCGCGAATCAATATTTCATCGTCAACGATCATCACTTTTTTCATCGTTATGACCATCCTTATTTTTTTGGAATACGAACGGAAATTTTGCTGCCTTCCCGGTAGACGCTTTCGATCTCGACCCCATACCGCTGGCCGAAATACAAGCGGATCCGTTGATGCACGTTTTGCAGGCCAAACCCGCCTTCCTGATCATCCTGCTTTACGGCAATAGAATCGACGGGCTGATCCAGTTCCTCCTGCAGCTCGACAAGCCTCTCGGGGGTCATTCCAATCCCGTTGTCTTCGACCGTAAGAACCAGATCGCGATCCTCCACATGCCCGCTGATTCTGATCATCCCTTGGCCGCGTTTGTTTTTGATGCCGTGATAAATGGCGTTCTCTATCAAAGGCTGCAGACTCATCTTCAGAATAGGGTAGACCTGCAGCTCGGGATCAACCTTAATCTCGTATTGCAAAATGTCATGATATCTCATCTGCTGGATGACCAGGTAAGTATGGGCATGCTCAAGCTCCGTCTTAACCGAGATCCAGTCCCGGCCTTTGTTCAAGCTTAACCGGAAAAACCTTGCCAAGGCCTTGACAAGCTTGATAACGCTTTCTTTTTTCTCCGCTTCCGCCATCCATATAATCGAGTCCAAGGTGTTGTACAGAAAATGGGGGTTAATCTGGGCTTGAAGGGTTCGCAGCTCCGCCAGCTGCTTCTGTTCCTGCTCCCGCCGGTTTTTTTCCATCAGACTTTTGATCTCTTCAATCATCCGGTTGAAGCTGTTGCCCAAGTCGGCAATTTCATCGGTTCCGCTTGGCGTGACCTTCGCATCGAGGTACCCGCTGGAGGCTTTGCGCATTTTGTTCATCAGAATTTGTATCGGGTGGGTCAGCCGGTTCGTCAAGAAGAAATACAGCGTTAACGCAAAGACCGCGCTGAGCGCAACGCTTACGATAATAAGCTGCCGGATGCCATTCGCTTCGGCGATAATTTCTTGAAAAGGAACAACGCCGACAATTTTCCAACCGGTTATTTGGGAGGTGCTGTACACGATGAACTGAGGCTTTGCTTTGGTGGAGAGAACAAAGCTGTCGCTTGTAGCGGTCATCGGTTCTTGATCGATCTGTTCCAGAATAGCAGGTGAGGCCGCAGGGGACTGAGGCTGGAACACGGTTGCTCCGTATTGGTCATTAATATAGAAGAAGCCGGTTTTGCCGATAACGGTATTTTTGAGAAAATCGTCAATCATCGCTTCATTGAGGTCAATGACGATAAAACCGATTACCTCATGGGTAATCCGTTGCTTGATCGCTGCAATAATGGACAAAGCATTCTGTCCCGGATAAGTGAAACCGTCCAACCGATTGGAATCGGAGGAGGATGACTCCGGAATTCGAAGGACCGCATCGGGATATTGCGTCAAATATTGAAAATACGGATTGCGTAGAGGATTTCGGTCAAGCTGGAAGACGCCTTTCCGTTCGCTGATGCCTTTTCCGTAAAAATTGACCATCGATATGTTCAGCACTTTGTCGTACTTATAGGTTTCGCGGTAGAACTTGAACGTCTGAAGAATGGATTTGGCTTCCTGATACGTCTCGGATTGCGAATAGAGAAATTGCAGCACTTGCGGATCTTTCCCCATCTCGAGAATTCTCTCGGTATCCCCGAACAATATATCCATATTGCGTGCTAATTGATCGGCGACCAGCTGGGTTGAGGCTTTACTATGATCGGAGACCGTGTTGTACGATTTCTGATAGGAGATGAGGCCAACCACCAGTAAAGGAACCGCGGTAAGAATAATAAACATGCTCAGCAATTTGGCCCTAAGGCTCGACGTAATCCATTTGATGAGCTTCATTGGCTGCTCTCCAATTGAGGATGAAATTTGTTTTCTTATTATAGCATGAAATTTTATGCTTTTAAGAGATTCGCGGTATAGTGCACCTTTTGCGTAAAAAATTACACTTTACGCTCCCGGTTGCCCGGAAGATGCCAAAAGGATTCAACGATTCTCCAAACGGACTCCGTATTTTCGCTCACCGGAACGGTTCTATACTTGAATCACGCCAAACATGGTGAACGAAAAGGGAGGATTAACCTGATGAAGCTAAAGAAAAGATGGGGACTTGCGGTAACGCTTGCCGTTATGGTGTCTATTGTAACCGCTTGCGGAGGTAACGGGGGCAACAACGGGAACAACTCGAACACGGCAAATGCAACCAATAAGCCGGCCGAGACGGCTGCGGCTCAAGAAACGGCAAGCAGCTCGGGAGCGGGCGATAAGAAAATTACGCTTGGCTTCTCGCAGGTAGGGGCGGAGAGCGGATGGCGTACGGCCAATACGAAGTCGATACAGGAATCGGCGAAAGAAGCCGGGTTCGATCTGAAGTTCTCGGACGCCCAGCAGAAGCAGGAAAACCAGATTAAAGCGATTCGTTCCTTCATTCAGCAAAAGGTTGATGTTATCGCCTTCTCTCCGGTAGTGGAATCGGGCTGGGATACGGTGCTGAAGGAAGCGAAGGATGCAGGCATTCCGGTCATTCTGACGGACCGTGCGGTTGATTCGGCTGATACGTCGCTGTATAAGACCTTTATCGGTTCGGACTTTATTGAAGAAGGCAAGAAAGCCGGTCAATGGCTCCTAGACCAATACAAAGATACGCAGAAAGATGTCAATATCGTCGAGCTGCAAGGAACAACGGGCTCCGCACCGGCAAATGACCGTAAAGCGGGCTTCCAGGATACGATTGCTTCGAATCCCAAGCTCAAAATTATCGCTTCCCAGACCGGCGACTTCACTCGTGCCAAAGGAAAGGAAGTTATGCAGGCTTTCCTGAAGGCGCATAAAGATATCGACGTTCTGTACGCGCATAACGACGACATGGCATTAGGGGCTATTCAAGCGATTGAAGCCGCAGGTCTTGTGCCGGGCAAAGACATTATTATCATTTCGGTAGACGCTGTTAAGGACGGGATGCAAGCCGCGGCAGACGGCAAGATCAACTTTATCGTGGAATGCAATCCTCTGCTTGGACCTCAATTGATGGAAGCCGCTCAAGCGGTCGTAGACGGCAAAGGGATTGATGCGCGTATCGTAACGAACGAAACAACCTTTACATCCGAGCAGGCGAAGGAAGCTTTGCCGAGCCGCCAGTACTAATAAAAAGAATGAAAAGCCGCCTGGAGCACCAGATTGCCGCTGGGCGGCTTTTTATCTTGGAAAGGAGAGAGCAGCATGCAAGCACCTATTCTTCAAATGACCGGAATTACCAAGCGGTTCCCCGGCGTAAAGGCCCTGTCCAATGTGGATTTTCGGCTGTTCCCCGGCGAGGTTCACGCGCTGATGGGAGAGAACGGCGCAGGCAAATCGACCCTCATTAAGGTGTTAACCGGCGTCTACTCGATCGATGAAGGTACGGTTACGATCGAGAATCAGGCGGTCTCGATCGGCGGTCCATTAGAGGCTCAGAGAGCCGGGATCAGCACCGTCTATCAGGAAGTGAATTTATGTCCGAACCTGACAGTGGCCGAAAACATTTATATAGGCAGAGAGCCAAGAAAATTCGGCAGAATTCTGTGGAACAAGATGAACAAGGAAGCCTCGTATCTTCTGAAGGAACGATTGAATCTGAGCATTGACGTTACGCTGCCGCTCCATGCTTATTCCGTCGCTATCCAGCAGCTTATTGCGATTGCCAGGGCTCTAAGCATTTCCGCTAAAGTGCTTATTCTCGACGAACCTACCTCCAGTCTGGATCAAAATGAGGTACAGCAGCTGTTCAGCATCATGCGCAAGTTGAAAAATGACGGACTGGCTATTCTGTTCGTTACCCATTTCCTCGATCAGGTCTATGAAATGTCCGACCGGATTACCGTTCTCCGGGGCGGAGAGCTGGAAGGGGAGTATATGGCAGCCGGGCTGTCGCGCATTGAGCTTGTTCTGAAGATGATTGGCAAGGATCTTACGCTGCTGGAAGAGCTGCCGAAGCTGTCTGAAGAGGCCGGGGATACAGTGGGGAACACGATGATTACCGCAACCTCGCTTGGCCGAAAAGGAGCGATTAACCCGTTCGATCTTGAGATCCGTAAGGGAGAGGTAATTGGATTAGCAGGCCTGCTGGGCTCCGGCCGGACGGAGATGGCAAGACTGCTCTTTGGCGTAGACCGGCCTGATCAAGGGAAGCTGCTTGCCGGGGAATCCGGCAGTCCGGTGAAATCGCCAAGAAGCGCTATTGATCTTGGCATTGCTTATTGCTCGGAGAACCGGAAGACCGAGGGTATTATAGACGACCTGACTGTCCGTGAAAATATTATCCTTGCGCTGCAGGCTGCAAGAGGCTGGCTCCGGCCGATCTCCCGCAAGAAGCAGGATGAAATCGCAGACCGGTATATCCGGATGCTTAACATTAATCCTCCGAACCCCGAACATCTGATTAAGAACCTGAGCGGCGGCAATCAGCAGAAGGTACTGCTTGCCCGCTGGCTGCTGACGGAACCCGACCTTTTGATTCTGGATGAACCAACGAGAGGGATCGATATCGGAGCCAAGGCGGAGATTCAGAAGCTGGTTCTCTCGCTTGCGAAGCAGGGAATGTCGGTTCTCTTTATTTCTTCGGAGCTGGAAGAAGTCATCCGCGTCAGCGACCGCGTGGCTGTACTGCGAGACCGTTCCAAAGTCAAGGAGCTTGGCAGCGGCGAAGTGAACCAGCAGCAAATTATGCAAGCGATGGCAGGGGGATAAGCTATGGGTGGCAAAATGTACCGGCATCATTTGTTCTGGCCGTTAGTTGTGCTTGGGGCGCTGCTGTTATTTAACCTCATCTATTCGCCGGATTTCTTCTCTCTAGTGATCCGAGGCGGCAACTTATACGGCAGCTTGATTGATATACTTAATTTCGGGGCTCCTTTAATTCTGGTCTCTATCGGAATGACTATTGTCATTGCAACGGGAGGAATTGACCTTTCCGTTGGTTCCATCGTTGCGATTTCCGCCGCTATGGCTTGTCTGACTATAAGCAAAGGCACGGATCAAAGCTCCATGCTGCTTGTAATTGGGGCGGTGTTGGCCTCCATCGCGCTGTCTATCGTGCTTGGCTTGTGGAATGGCACGCTTGTTACGGTCACGCGTATTCAGCCTATTATTGCGACTCTTATCTTAATGGTTGCCGGGCGCGGTATTGCGCAGTTAATTACCAGCGGGCAAATTATAACCATATCCAATTCGAACTACGAATATATCGGCGCGGGTTCGCTTGCTTCCTTGCCGTTTTCTATTTTTATCGTTGCGGCCGTTCTGTTGTTTGCCTCGCTGCTGACACGAAAAACAGCCATCGGATTGTTTATTGAATCCGTCGGCAGTAATCCGGAGGCTAGCCGGCTTGCCGGCCTTCGCTCCAGAACCGTTATTTTGACTGTCTATGTGTTCTGCGGCTTATGCGCGGGAATAGCAGGACTGATTCTAAGCTCGAACGTATCCAGCGCGGACGGAAACAACGCCGGTCTATGGTATGAGCTGGATGCCATTCTGGCTGTCGTAATTGGCGGAACCTCTTTAAATGGCGGACGGTTTTATTTAATGGGAACGGTTATTGGCGCTTTGATCATTCAGACTTTGACCACCACCATCTATATGATTGGCGTTCCGCCCGAAATTACGCTTGTCGTCAAAGCCTTTGTCGTGCTAGCCGTATGCCTCATTCAATCCGAGGCCTTCCGCCAGACGTTGATTACCCGCTGGAAAAAGAGGAATTACCCTGCAGAACAGGAGGTTACCCGCCATGCTTAACCGCAAATACGTTCCGATTCTTGTGACCTTTGGCTTGCTAGCGGTCATGTTCGCCGCGGGATCATTCCGCTACACCGGATTTTTCTCCGCACAAGTGCTGTATAATCTGCTCATTGATAATTCGTTTTTAATTATTACGGCCGTAGGGATGACCTTCGTCATTATTTCCGGCGGCATCGATCTGTCGGTCGGCTCCGTTATTGCCCTCACCACGATGATTTGCGCCACTTTGGTAGAGCGGCATGGCTGGTCACCGGCGCTAGTTATTCCGATGGTTCTTATCTTCGGGGCTTTATTCGGGACTTTGCTTGGGGCCATTATTCATTATTTCAAAATCCAGCCGTTTATCGTTACGCTTGCCGGAATGTTCCTAGCCAGAGGGATCTGTTACATTATCAGTATTGATACGATTACGGTAACAAACGGCTTTTTCACCAGGGTAGCCCAAACCAAGGTATCGCTGCCCGGCGGCAATATATCGATTAACGTCATCATCGCGTTGGTTGTTGTTCTTGCCGCTATTTATCTGGCGCATTATACGAGATTTGGCCGCAATGTGTATGCGATTGGGGGAAGCGAACAGTCCGCGCTCTTAATGGGGCTGCCGGTGGCCAGAACGAAAATATTGGTCTATACGTTCAGCGGCTTTTGCTCGTCTCTTGCGGGAGTGGTGTTTACTTTCTACATGTTATCCGGATACGGTTTGCATGCGATGGGATTGGAGCTTGATACGATTGCGGCGGTTGTTATAGGCGGAACATTGCTGACCGGCGGTGTCGGATACGTCGCGGGAACCTTAATTGGCGTATTGATACAGGGGGTTATCCAAACTATAATAAGCTTCGAAGGAACGCTTAGCTCCTGGTGGACAAAGATCGTGATCGGTTTGTTATTGTTTGTGTTTATCCTCTTCCAGAGGCTGCTCAGTGACCGGCGGGTCACGTTAAAGACATAGTTATTCCGTAATTTCAAGGGGGCGGAACGGTAATGAAGAAGCTAATCTATCTTTTATTTGGTTTGTTCATGATCCTACTGCTCCAAGGCTGCACTTCCCGGGAGGAAGCGACTGTCCCCTCGCCGCCCTTAGACAGCGAAGCGCCGCCAGCCATAAGCGAATGGCTGAAGAGCTCTGCCTCGAACGTAAATCCCGGTAAAACGATAACTCTCGGCTTCTCCCAATTGGGAAGCGAAAGCGCATGGCGCCTCGCCAATACGGCCTCTGTCCAGGATGCGGCTGCCGAGTCGGGTATTCGGTTAGTTTTGAGAAATGCGGAGCAGTCCCAATCCAAGCAATTCGAAGCCATCCGCTCTTTTATTGAGATGAAGGTGGATGTGATCGCTATTGCTCCGGTCGTGGAATCCGGCTGGGAGGATATTCTTCGTGAGATTAAGCAGGCCGGGATTCCGATAGTCATCTTGGACCGCTCGGTTGACGTGAAGGATACGTCCCTGTTCGTCACGACAATTGGCTCTAACCTTTATGAAGAAGGCGTAAGGGCGGGCAAATACCTTCTTGACCTGATGCGCAGCCAGCCTGGCCCGATCCGGATCGCGGAACTGCAGGGAACCAAAGGCTCTACGCCTTCCATTCAGAGGGGAGAAGGATTCCGCAGCATTATTAAGGCAAGAAAAGATATGGTCATTACGCAAAGCGCACCCGCCGACTTCACGGAAGAGGAGGGCAGAGAGGTTATGCGGACCTTCCTGAAAGTTCCGGAAAACGAGCGTCCGCAAGTATTATTCGCTCACAATGACGATATGGCTCTTGGCGCCATTGAGTCTATTGAGGCAGCAGGCCTAAGACCTGGTGTCGATATTATAGTCATTTCGGTTGACGGCTCCCGCAAGGCGCTGCAGCAGCTTGCGGCAGGCAAGCTGAACGCCGTGGTGGAGTGCAATCCGCTGCTTGGGCCTCAGCTTATGCAGACGGTCAAAGAGATTATGGCCGGAAGGACGCTGCCTAAGCGAATGGTGCCGCCGGAGGATGTCTTTACGCAAGAGAGAGCGGCGCAAGAGATAAGCAAACGTAAATTCTAGCAATTAGGGATAAACAGAAAATCCGCTCAAGGCGGATTTTTTTCTTTTTGCCAAGTTCCGTCTCGTATATAATAGATCTGGTTATCTTTGGAAGTTTAGCTTTGGAAGTTCTCGGAGCCGTCTATCAGGAGAGGAGAGGTTGGTTTGCAGGAGCAGTTAGTGAAGGCAAACAAAATGGCTTGGGAGACGAAGGCTTATGAAGCTTGGGTCCGGCAATACGGTACCCCCGTTGAATTGGCCGAGACGTTAAGACAGACGGGCATTCATAATCTGCGTTATTGGCTGAAGTACATAGGCGATCCGGCGGGGAAGCGGGTGCTTAATCTGCTGGGATCGCATGGCAGAAAAGCGATTTCGCTGGCCATGCAAGGAGCAGAGGTTACGGTCGTGGATTTATCCGCGGAAAATCGGAGGTATGCGCTGGATGTTGCGGCTGCGGCCGAAGTAAAGCTGAACTACATCTGCTCGGATGCCCTGTCTATTCCGGATGAGGAAGAACTGGGACAATTCGATATTGTCCTGATGGAGTTTGGTGTCTTGCATTACTTCTCCGATCTGAATGCGATCTTTGATGTTGTCCGCCGAAGGCTGCGCACGAACGGAAGATTTCTGCTGACGGATTTCCATCCTTTTGCACGAGCCTGGGTAACCTCAAGAAACCTCACTGAGCCAAGCGGCAATTACTTCGAGAAAGGGATTAAGGAGGGCGATGTTGCTTTCGCCAAGCTCCTGCCGGAGGAAGAAAGGGAAGGTCTTGGCAAAGTGCTGGCCTGCAGCTGGACGGTTGGCGATATTTTGTCGGCGGCGGGTGCAGCCGGTTTATTTATTCGAGGCTTTGAAGAAATTCCGAGTTCAGCGAACCCAAATTTTCCCGAGTTCTATACGCTTGTTGCCGACAAGATCGATATCGCTTTGGCGCCGCTTTATCCAAATCCAAATGGGGAGAAGTGATTCGCGTGACCAATAAGCAATTGGAGCAGGTTGAGATTGTTACATTGGAAGAGAAGCATTTTGTGGGAGTGGCGGTAACAAATGCGTTCAGGCGCGTAAATCCTAAAAGCATCCAGGAGGTTAATGATCTTTTTCTGTCCAGAATTAAAGAGATTCCGAATGTGATTAATTCAGGCAGTTATGTTTGCCCTCATTTTGCCAACGATTTTTTGTTCACTTATATATACAGCATGGAAGTATCCCGAATTGACGAAGTTCCCGAAGGAATGCTTGGCTTTTCCGTTCCGGGACAGAGCTATGCCAAGGTAAGGTCAAACGAACAGGATCCTTATGCGTTGATCAAGGCAGCCCTGGAAGCGATGAATCTTAAAAACAATACGAGATCTCTAGCGCTTGAAGTATTCCGTTTCGGTGAAGAACAGCATGTTCGCAATGCGGATGTGTATGTTCCAATTTTGTAGAAGCACATCTCTAGAGAGAGTAGAGTTATAGATTGCAACCGGAGAATCCGGATTGACGGGACCAGCGGACCCGCAGGTCCAGCAGCAGGAGCAGCCGAAGCAACGGGTAAATCCGTCCTTTCTAAATGATGGGACAGAAATAGTTCTTTTGGACAATGACCGAACAAAATAGGCCAGAGCAAAGTTGTTTGTCGGTTATGTACAAGCGTGCTGAGCATAGAGTAAAACTAACGCAAGATTAAGCCTCAGGAGGCAGCCGTGATGGCAGCCTTCTTTTTGCTGATAATCACCGATTAGGCGTCGGATTTGCGGGAAAATTGAAACATTTTGGCTTGTACCAGCGTTATACTTAACATAAAAAGGTATAGTCACGGCACGCGAAAGGGGCGACTGAATTGCAATTATTTTTTCGTGAAAATTTTTGGAATGCCGGTGTGACGGAGATTTTAAATGAGCAGGAGCAGCAGGTCGGGCAGTTGGATATGAGAAGCGCTTTTAGCTCTGCCATCGATATCTATGGAGCTAACGGCGAACTGCTCTATAACGGGAGGTTCCCTTTCTTCTCGGGCAAGTGGGAGGTCAGCGGGGCGGACGGAGAGGAAGCAGGAGTGCTTAGAAGCAGGCTCTCGTTTTTCTCGAAAAAATATTCCTATGAGACGATAGGTCGCGGTGATTACGAGATTATTTCGCCGGCCTTTTCGAGAGAATACGATGTAATAGATGAATCCGATAACGTTGTCGCCCAATTCAAACAAGTTAACGGATGGTTGTCGTCCGGTGCTTTCGTGCTCGATAATCAATGCGAATTTCTGGATTCCTACGAACTAATTGCCGTAATCATCGGCATGCATGCCATGCAGAAGGCTGCAAGCAGCGCGGGAACCGCCGGGACTTAAATGATAGAAGACGCTCTAATTAGGGGCGTCTTTTTTTGATATTCAGATCTATGCATTCCACAATCTTTATCATATAATTTGGTAGAATTATGTCGAATATTACATACATAAAGGAATGGTCTAACATGCAGTTAAAAAAAATAATGACAATTCTATTGATTGTCTGTCTCGTGCTGCCATTGCCAATTAGGCATGCTGCCGCGGCAGGAAATGATGTCAGCGTACAAGCAGTAAGCGTGGGTGGCGAGCTCTATCCGTCGTTTTCGAACAATGTTTCGGATTACGAGGTTTACATGGATAAAAGCTCGAATCCAAATACCCACATTGGCTTGTTGGTGAACGATAATCAAACGAAACTGGAATACCGGGTAAATAGCGACACTTGGAATCCGATCGGGAATTGGACTTCGAGCGGAAATTTATTCATGAACCCGGGGCTGAATTTAATAGAGGCGAAAATTACTTCCGCCGATAATACGGCAACCCGAATGATCAGCTTTCATGTTCACCGGCCGCTGCCAAACGATTCTACCGTTAGGAAATTAACGGTGTCGGAAGGAGCTTTATCGCCGGGCTTTGATTCTGCTATTACAAGCTACACCGTGAATGTCCCGTATACGACGTCTTCGATTGCTTTTGCTCCGACTCTCGCGGATGAGGATGCTTCAGCGACAGTAAATGGCCTAGTTGCGATAAGCGGTCAGGCGAGCGATGCCGTTAATCTTAATGTCGGCAGCAACAGCATTCCCATAATGGCGACGTCTGCAGATGGCAGTACGGTAACAACCTATTCGGTAAACGTAGTTCGTGCAGCGGCTAGCTCAAATGCCGATCTATCCATTCTGAATCTATCGGCAGGTAATCTACTTCCGTTGTTCTCAAGCGGCACAACCTCCTATACAGCCGAGGTAGCTAACAACGTATCGTCAACGGCCGTAACGCCAACATCGGCGGAAGGTCACTCTACTATTCGAGTGAGCGTTAACGGTGGAACCAACGAAGCGGTAATTAGCGGAACGGCAAGCTCAAACTTGCCTCTCTTTGTAGGTGACAACCTCATTAAAGTCCAAGTTACAGCACAGGATGGCAGCGCCGAAAAGACCTATAGTATCAGCCTTCATCGCCGCAGCGCGAATGCGGATTTGTCCAGCTTAAGCTTATCGGCCGGAAGTCTGAATCCGTCGTTTAACAGCGAAGTGACGGAGTACGATGTCGAGGTGCCAAGCGCAACCGCCAGCTTCACCTTTAAGCCTAAGGTGGCGGATCCCTTGGCCAAGGTAGAATGGCAATCCGGCATCGGCACGTATACCAGCCTAGCCGATAACACGGACTGCCCTGAGATCCCGCTGCAGGATGGATTAAACACATTGCATATCAAAGTTACAGCTGATGACGGCAATGCGAAAACTTATACAATCCGCATCGAGCGGCAAAGCAGTAATGCTAAATTAAGCAGCTTGACGGCATCCGAAGGGACATTAAACCCAGCATTTGACGAAAATACTTTCACCTATAACGCAAGTGTTGCTTATGCCGTTGATTCCATTACCTTGAAGCCGGTTGTCGCCGAGAGTCACGCTACCGTGGAGTTGAGCTTGAATCACAGTGCGTATTCCAGCCTTGCAAGCGGGGCGAACAGCGTTCCGCTTAACTTGAATCAGGGCAGCAATACGATACAAATTAAGGTGACCGCCCAAAGCGGTGCAGAACAAATCTATTCGGTCATTCTCAACCGAGGATATGCGCCAACTTCGCCGCCTCCGACTGTAACACCAGATCTTCCGGCCCAGCCCGTCGGCTTTAACGATATTGCCGGTCACTGGGCAGAGAAGCTGATTGTTAACGGAGCCGAGCAGGGCTGGATAAGCGGTTTTCCGGATGGAAGCTTCAGCCCAGATCAAGCTGTGACCCGTCAGGAGTTTGCCGTTATCGTAACTAACGCATTAGGCCTGAAGCCGGATACGCAAGCTGGCAGCCATACCTTCTCGGATCAATCGGAGATTGCGCCATTTGCGAAAGATGCCGTAAATCTTGCTTATCAGAAGGGTATGATTAAAGGATATGAGGACGGCAGCTTCCACCCGAATGCGGAAATAAGCCGAATGGAAATGGCGGCAATTCTCATGCGTGCGGCTGGAGAGCAGGCAGTAACGGCTTCTACCGGTTTTGCAGACGATAGTCTCATTCCTTCATGGGCAAAGTCGCTTGTAGCGGCTGCTTACGATGCGGGAATCGTTAACGGAAGAGGCAACAACCGATTTATGCCTTTGGCTGCGGCTACGCGAGCAGAGGCAGTAACAATGGTGCTTCATTTGCTCGATTACAACAAATCGCATTAATGGGAAAGCTTCTTCGAATGTTTCATTTCGGAGAAGCTTTTTTAATGAAATCAGCCATAAATAACCACTAATTTTGAACTGAATTTACATATAAAACCAAGGGTATCCATGGAAATTGCTTTCGTTGTACGATAACAGCGGCACATAAGAAAGCGTTTTCAATTAATGTGCTAAACCAAACTTTCACAGAGGAGAAGGTGTAATGAGGAAAAAGGTTGCAGGTATCATTGCTATTATCGCGCTAGCAGCTAGTTTGTTCAGCAATGGAGTTATGGCCTCATCCGGCAGCAAATCGCAAGCTTATGACTGGGGGAGAGTAAAGACGGTTGGCGGAGGATTTGTCCCCGGTATCATCTACAATCCTTCCGAGAAAGATCTTGTATATGTCAGAACGGACATTGGAGGAGCCTACCGTTGGGACAAGAAGACGAATACCTGGAAGCAGCTGCTTGATTGGGTCGGCTATGACAATTGGAATATGGCCGGCGTGGAGAGCCTTGCAACCGATCCTGTAGATCCGAACCGGGTATACATTGCCGCAGGTACATATTCAAACGACTTTACGGATCAGAATGGGGTTATGCTGCGCTCCACCGATAAAGGGGAGAATTGGAAAAAGACCGAGCTGCCGTTCAAATTCGGCGGCAATATGCCCGGCCGCTCGATGGGCGAACGTCTAACGATTGATCCGAATAATAACAGCGTTCTGTATTTTGGCGCGCGGAACGGCAACGGATTGTGGCGAAGCACCGATTACGGCGCGACTTGGAGCAAAGTCGCCTCTTTTACGGCAGGGCAAAACGTGAAGGATTATTACGGCGGCGAGGTCGGACCGGTATGGATCGCCTTTGATGCGTCAACAGGGAAAAAGGCTGATGCAAAGCATAAGAAATCGGCGCAAACGACGCAGACGATTTACGTGGGAGTTGCAGACACGGAACAAAGCATTTACAAAAGTACGGACGGCGGCGCGACCTGGGCACCGGTTGCCGGACAGCCGCATGAAGGCTTTGTTCCTCATCATGGCGTAATTACGGCAGACGGGAAGCTGTATATTACGTATAACAGCGCGATTGGCCCTTACGACGGTCCGGCGTGGAACGGAACGAAAGCCGGTTCGGTCTGGAAACTCGATACGAAAAGCGGGGCGTGGACGGATATCAGTCCGGTTGTCATTGCGCCAACCGATACCAGCGGAGTCCCTTCCTATCCGTTCGGGGGGCTTGCGGTAGATCCTTCCAATCCGAATACGGTGATGGTCGCAACAATGAATATGTGGTGGCCGGATGAGCATATTTTCCGAAGCACGGATGGCGGAGCGACCTGGACGTCCTTCTGGACGATGGGGGAAGGCTATTCGAGGGTGAATAAGTATGATCTGGATTACTCGCAATCCCCATGGCTGGATTGGGGTAGAACGTCGAGTCCGACCGATGTCGAGCAAAATCCGAAGCTTGGCTGGATGATCGGCGATCTCGAGATTGATCCGTTTAATCCGGACCGGCTTCTGTACGGAACAGGCGCAACGCTATTCGCTGCGGATCATTTGACGGCGTTGGACCGCAATAACGGGGATAAAGTACAGGTGTCCGTACATGCGGAAGGCATTGAGGAAACGGCTGTCCTCGGTCTGATCAGCCCTCCGGACGGCGCGCATCTGATCAGCGCAATGGGCGACATCGGCGGCTTCCGGCATGAAGACCTGGACAAAGCGCCAACCATGATCACGAACCCTTACTTTGGAACAAGCACGGATCTGGATTACGCCGAGTTGAATTCGAACTTAATCGTACGGGTAGGCAATGCGGAGAACAAAGATGCCAGGTTGGGCTTCTCTACCGATAACGGGGTAACCTGGACGCCAGCCGCGAATGCGTGGACAGATGCTGACGGGGATAAAACGCAGGGCGGAACGGTTGCCCTTAGCGCTAACGGAAGTACCATTGTATGGGCTCCAAAAAGCGCTTCGGCAGACCTTAGCAGACCGGTTAGCTACTCGAAAGACCATGGGCAGACCTGGAAAGCTTCGGCCGGCATTCCGGAGGGAGCAACGGTATCATCGGACCGCGTTAACTCCTCCAAATTTTACGCATATGCGGACGGGGCTTTCTATGTAAGCAAGGATGGCGGGGCAACCTTTGTTAAATCCGTCAAGGCGGTTAACCTGCCATCAAAGCTGAACAGCAAGTTTAAAGCGGTTCCGGGTGTTGAAGGCGATATTTGGCTGGTTGCGGCGAAGGATAATACGAACACGCAAAGCGAATACGGCATTTTCCATTCTACCGATTCGGGTGCCACCTTTACGAAGTTGAAAAATGTGCAGGAATCGGCGATGATCGGCTTTGGCAAGGCTGCACCGGGTCAATCGTATATGGCGATATATATGAATGGGCGTATCAACGGCAAATTTGGATTCTACCGGTCGGATGATGCGGGCCGCAGCTGGATTCGGATCAATGATGATCTCCATCAATATGCGAATGCGACGCAAGCCATTACCGGCGATCCGCGCGTATACGGGCGCGTGTATATCGGTACTAACGGTTTTGGCATCGTGCGGGGAGATATCGCAGCCAACAAACCGAAGCCGGGGAATAGCGGACCAAAAGAAAAATAAACGAGGGTAGACGATAAAACATCCGGTACGGGTTGTACCGGGTGTTTTATTAGCGTTGGTATTGAAATCGATTTCAAACCAACAGCACACACTACGCAAGTGATTTTCATATATTTAATGCTATAAAACGGCACTTTTCAAATGAAAGCGGTTAATTTCTTTTTGATAACTTATTGAAATCGATTTCAATTGATGATATTATCCAATTCAGGAAAGCAACATGACATACATCACGGGGATTAATAAAAGGAACAGGGGGTGCAACAAGGCTTAATTATTAGATGGCTATTAAGAACAGCAGTACTCAGCATTACAGAAAAAGTTTCTGAGAGGGGCTTGAAGCATGGGAGCAAATATGTGGAAACGGATGGCCGCGCAGACTCTTGTCGCCGGTCTTGTTGTCTCGAGCTTTACCGGCATAGCGTTGCCGGCGGTATCGGCAGCTGCCGGCGATCCGGTTAATGTATGGATGACAACCGGTGACAAGAGCAATCTGATCGCCAAGCAGCCGGATGTCGCATTCGAAACAAACGGCGCGCCGGCAGAGCTTACGATTGATGTAGACGAAAATACGAAGTATCAGACGATTGACGGCTTCGGAGGCGCTCTAACGGATTCTTCGGCGTATGTCATTTCTCAAATGGATAGTCAGGCGAAAGACGTTCTGATGAATAAGCTGTTCAGCCGCGAAGGCGACGGCGTAGGCTTCAGTTATATGCGGCTACCGATGGGCGCAAGCGATTTTGCAACCAGTATATATACGTATGATGATATGCCTAAGGGAGAGACGGATCCGAATCTGGAGCATTTCTCGGTTGCTCATGACAGCGCATACATTATTCCGTTCCTTAAGCAAGCGCTGCAAATTAACCCGGATCTGAAAATTATGGGCACGCCTTGGAGCGCGCCGGGCTGGATGAAAACAACGGACTCATCGGTTAAAGGAAAGCTGAAAGAGGAATATTACGGGGTTTACGCGCAATACTTCGTCAAATTTATTGAAGCCTATGAAGCGGAAGGAATTCCTATTGACGCTATTACGCTTCAGAACGAACCGCATTTCGAACCGGCCGATTACCCGGGGATGAGAATGGAACCGGAAGATCAAGCGAAGTTCGTGAAGGATTATCTGGGGCCTGCGTTTGAAGAAGCTAAGATCGATACCAAAATTGTGGTCTGGGATCATAACTGGAGTGAGCCGGACTACCCGATCGAGGTTCTGAACGACCCGGATGCGAAGAAGTATATTGCCGGTTCTGCCTTCCATGGCTATTCGGGCAATGTCACCGCGCAATCGCTTGTTCATGACCAGCATCCGGACAAAGACATTTATTTCACGGAAAGCTCCGGCGGTGAATTCGCGCCTGATTTTGCCGGCAACGTTCAGTGGGATACTCAAAATCTCATCATTGGCGCTACCCGCAACTGGGCGCGTACCTCACTCAAATGGAACATTGCGCTTGACGAGAATCATGGTCCGTATGTAGGCGGCTGTTCAGACTGCCGCGGTATCGTAACGGTTAACAGCGGCACGGATGAAGTCAAGTACAACGAAGAGTTTTATGCTTTTGGCCAGGCCAGCAAATTTGTTCTGCCGGGTGCACAGCGGATCAAGTCCAATACGTTTGGCGCGGGCAGCATCGAGGATGTTGCGTTCGTCAACAAGGACGGCTCCAAGGTGCTGGTAGCACTGAACTCGTCGAAGCAGCCGAAGGACTTCAAAGTACGCTGGGGATCCAAAAGCTTCGCGTACACGCTTCCTGCCGGCGCCGTAGCCAGCTTTGTATGGAACGGAACGCAGGACAGCGCGGCGGCAATCAGTCCTTATGCTGCCTTGCAGGCTGAGGATTACAGTGAAATGAACGGCGTGAAAACGGCAGTGACCACGGACGCCGGCGGCGGCAAATCTGTCGGTGCAACGGCGGATGGCAGCTACATCGCATTCGGTAACGTTGAATTCCTGAATGGCACGGCAAGCGTGAAAGTCAGAGCGCAATCGCAAGGCGACGGCGGCATCGAGTTCCGTCTCGACCGTCCGGATGGCGCATATGTAGGCGGCGTAGATCTCACGGATACAAACGGGGCATGGATTACAAAAGCCGCTCAAGCGGAATCCGTATCCGGCAAGCACAAGTTGTATGTCGTGTTCCGCGGCAAAGTGAATCTGAACTGGTTCCAGTTCTCTTATGATTTTGTGCAAAGCAGCTATAACTATTTGAGCATCGGCGGCAGCTTTGAAGAAGGCGGACTTGCCGGATGGAATGGCTGGACGCCCGAAGGTCAAGCCTCCGCTCAAAAGGCGGACAGGGATAATCCGAGAAGCGGCTCTTATAAGCTTACTCATTATTTAGGCGGCAGTACGCCATACGAACAGACCACATACCGCACGGTGAAAGTTCCTAACGGTACGTATAAAGCTTCCGTCTGGTATCAAAAGGGCGGCGATACGAACGTAAGCCTGGAAGCGAAGAAATACGGCGGCGCCGATCTAAGCGTTGCAGCGGCAACAACGGCTTACGTAGGTTCTTGGACGCAAATCGTCATTCCGGAAATTCAAGTGACAAACGGACAAGTGGAGCTGGGTATCCATTCCCTCAATAAAGGCGGCGAATGGGCTGCGTTTGACGATGTGGAATTGATTCCGGTTATTGCAAAAGCTCCATCGGCAGTACAAGGCATCAACGCCCCGGGGACACCGCAAGAAGTCGGCGCCAAGCTCTCTGGCGGTCACACAATCGAACTGTCTTGGACGGCAGCCGCGGATGTAGACGGTTATAAAATTTACCGCTCTACCACGGATTCGGAAACTTCGGCAAACGGGGTATATCCGGATTACCGTCTTATTGGTTTGGCTGCAGGAGATGCGTCCGGTTATGCGGACCAAGGGCTTCGCGGCAGTACGGCCTATTCCTATCGCGTTACGGCGTTTAACGCAAACGGCGAATCTGCGGCAAGCTCTTCCGTAAACGCAACAACAGCGGCAGGCTCGGATTCCGTGGCACCTTCGGCACCCGTTGGCCTGACGGCGGAGCCGGGAATCGAACAGGTTAAATTGGCTTGGGAACCAAACGTCGAGACCGATTTCCTCAAGTACAACATTTATGTCAACGGCTTTAAACGGGCATCGGTTGATCCTGCTCCGTCTTCCGTCTATACGGTGACCAACCTGAAAGCGGGCACGCGTTATACCTTTACGGTGAAAGCGGTAGACCAAGCAGGCAACGAATCGGCGGCTAGCCATGCAGTCACCGAGACGCCTACGGTGGCAAGCGTTCTGGTACCTTTCCCAGATAACAATCTCGATTTCGAAACAACCGACAGCAATGGCAAAGCAACCCTTGCTCCATGGCAGGAATGGCATCCGGGTACGCAGTCGAATGCTTCGTCCATCGACAATGATAACCCGCGCGGCAAATATAAAATGACTCATTGGTCCGGTTCGGCTTACCAGCAATCGAACTATCAGACGCTTACCGTTCCAAACGGTGTATACAAGGTTCAAGTGTGGGTAAGAACGGGTGGAGGACAAAACAAGTTCCAGCTCGAGGTATCGGGCTACGGCGAGAATGCACCGCAGCTTACGAAAGATATGAAAGGCGCAAGCGGCAGCGTCTACACTCCTTTTGCGATCGACCGTATTGAAGTGACGAACGGCAAGCTGCAAATCGGCGTTTTCTCGGATGCAAAAGCGGGCAACTGGGCGGCGATCGACGATTTCGAAGTGTACCGTTATCCGGATGCTACGGTCGGTGTAACCGGCATAATTCTTGATAAAACTCAGCTTGCTCTCGATCTGACCAACACCAAGACGGGCACGCTGACCGCAACAATTCAACCGGACAACGCGGAGAACCATAACCTGTATTGGAGCAGCAGCAATTCATCGGTTGCAACGGTAACGGATGGCGTGGTAACGGCAAAAGGAACAGGTACGGCCGAAATAACCGTTACAACGGAAGACGGCGGCTTCACGGCAACAGCAACCGTAACCGTTACAAGCGGCAGCTCAACATCAACTCCATCCACTGGCGGAGGCGCAACGACCGGACCTGTCATCACGACTTCGGGAACAGGATCTACGATCAGTGGGTTTACGGCAACAACGGAAACCGCTCCTAACGGAGAGTCGGCGTCTGTTGTAAAAGTGGATGCAGCTATTCTGGCAAACGCGGCTCAAGGCAGCAAAGCGGAATCCATTATAATTGATTTAACTGATCTGAAAGGGCAAAGCAATCTGCAGGCAGAATTCCCTGTCCCTACGCTTGCCGAGCTTTTGAAGAACAACAAGTCTTTGACCCTCACGGTCAAAACCAGCCTGGGAACGTATGAGCTTCCTTTGCAGGCTTTGTTAAACAGCTCCGTAACAAACGGACAACAGCTTCGCGTAGCAATCAGTGCGGTATCCGACGCGGTTAAGCATGCAGGCGAGCTGGCTTTGCAGCAGCAAAACGGTACATTGGTTGGAGCTCCGGTTCAATTTAATGTATGGGCAGGCAGCCATTCGAATTGGCAAGAGGTTAAGAACTTTGGCAAGCAGTACGTAAGCCGTACGATTCCGCTTGGCAAACCTGCCTTGAAGCCAACCGCAGCTGTTGTAATCGGCGCAGACGGCTCTGTAACTCCGGTACCAACGACATTTGTTACAAATGCAAACGGTAACGTAACCGCGGTAATCCGCACGAATCATAACAGCGTCTACGCGGTATTGGCCTTAAACAAATCGTTTGCCGATACGAAAGGACATTGGGCCGAAAAAGAGATTAGCGCTCTTGCTTCGAGCTTGATTGTTAACGGTGAAACCGCCGATCGATTTGCTCCTGAGCAGCAGTTGACCCGTGCGGAGTGGGTAGCGATGCTGACCCGAGCTCTTGGTTTGACAGCAGGCAACCCTGCAAGCAGCTTTAAGGATGTAACCGCAAATGCTTGGTATGCCGACGCGGTAGCGGCGGCGACAGAAGCGGGTATCATTCAAGGCTTTACGGATGGAACGTTCCGTCCGAATGACAAAATTACAAGACAGCAGCTTGCCGTAACCGCGGCTAATGTCCTTGCCTTTGTCGGCAAGTCGCAAGCTGCCGGCGCAGATCAGCTTGCGGCCTTGAAGGATGGCAGCGAAATCGCAGCCTGGGCAGCTGACGCGGTGGCGCAATCGCTGAAATCCGGACTGATTAAAGGGACGCCGGAAGGCTACTATTACCCGGATAAAACAGCAACGCGCGCGGAAGCAGCAACGATTCTGAACAGACTGATTGCTACGGTTCAAGACTAATTAACAGTAAAGCCGGCTATCCGATGGATAGCCGGCTTCTTTTTATTAGAGGATCAGACCTGACGCTTCGTCAAATCCCAGCATCAGATTCATATTTTGAATAGCGGCACCCGAAGCTCCCTTGCCTAAATTATCGTATCTCGAAACAATCGTCATATGATCGTCCTGTCCGAAAACAAAAATTTCTAACCGGTTCGTGTTCTTGCATTCGTCAATCAGAAAATGACCGTCCTCCAGATAGGCCTCCGAATCGTAGGGCATGACCTGAACAAATCGCTCCGATTCGTAATACGCCGCCAATATTTCATGCACTGTTTTTGCGGAAGCCTTCTTAGACATACTTCTTCCTGTTAGCGGAACGGTCATTGCCAGTCCTTGGGGGAAATTCGCTTTGATAGGCATGAATAATGGCTCATATTCAAGCCCCGATAACATGGCCATTTCGGGTAAATGCTTATGTTTACGCAGCAAAGAATAAGGCCTCGGAACCTGAAGTTTATGGATGGAAGCAGAGTCTGCATGCTCGTATTCGTCAATTCCGCTTTTTCCCGCTCCCGTGTAACCCGAGATTGAATAACAGGAAGCGGGATAGTCCTTCTGAAGGACACCGGATTCTATTAAGGGTCTAACGGAGAGGATAAAGCCGGTGGCATGGCAGCCTGGCACAGAGATTCTCGTTGAGGATTGTATACGTTCCCGCTGGTGTTTTAATTCCGGCAACCCATATGCCCAGCTTTTGTCCGTTCTGAATAATGAGCTTGCGTTTATTATTTTTGTCTTTTCATTATTGACCAGCGAGATGGATTCTTTGGCAGCTGAATCGGGAAGACAGAGGAATGCGAGATCCGCTTCAATAAGTCGTTTTTCCCGCTCCTTGAGGTCCTTTCTTTTCGCGGGATCAATTTTTAGAACTTCAATAGATGAGAACCGGGACAAATACTCAAGCAGCTTGAGGCCGGTTGTCCCTTCTTGACCATCCACAAATACGATGTGCTTCATCCTTTTTAGCAACCTCCACTATTGAATGTTAATTCATAATAATGTATAAATATACACTCAACTATTAAAGATGACCAGTCTTTTTCAAATTTTTGAAAATCCTGTAACCTTTTTCTGTTTCGTTCGTCTATAACCTTTAGAAATAAAGTATAGATTGGAGCTCGAAGGGATGCCTTATACGCTAGCTCATCCGATATTTGCTTATCCGTTAAAAAAGATAAACCGAAAACTTTTGAGCGTTACGGGTCTGGTGCTGGGCAGCATGGGGCCGGATATGGAGTATTTCGTGCGGCTGGAGCCTTATCAATCTATCGGGCATACAGCTGCGGGCTTATTCCTGCAGGTTATTCCGCTTAGCCTCGTGCTTGGCTTGTTGTTTCATTATGTGGTCAAATCCTCGCTTGCTCTTCATCTGCCGTCATTATTTGATCTGGATAAACGCGCCTATCATCTGATCGGCAGCTGGGATATGAGAAGCTTCAAGGCGTGGTTTTTTTATTTGTTATCCGTGATTATCGGGTTCTGTACGCATATTCTGGTGGACGGGTTTACCCATGAGAGAGGTTACTTTGTACATCATTTGAATATTTTGAACCGGATTTTGTTTCTGAATCTGCCTTTATTTAAATTGCTGCAGTACAGCTTTTCTCTGCTGGGATTGATGGTCATAACGCTAACGGTCCTTATCAAGCTGTATAAAAGCAATCCGGAGAATGAAGATATTCTTACCGTGCCTTCTTATCAGAAATGGTTGTACTGGATGGTTGTGTTCCTATGGGCGGTGCTGCTTACGGGGCTAAAATTAAATGCTAGCGGACTGCCGGCTATCAGTATTTTGGCTGTCGCGCCTGTTTCGGGAATTTGCGTTGGCCTAGTAGCCGCTTCCATGATTTACAGAAGAACGTAGTCTTCTATAAAATGGGAGAGGAAGCGTTTGCTTTACTTCATATGCGGAGGGGAAGTTTAGAATGGGGAAAGTGATTTTGTTTCAAGGGGATTCCATCACGGATTGCGGACGTTCTCGTGAAGGGTATGCAGGTCAATTGCTCGGGCAAGGATATGCGTACCATATTGCCGGTCGGCTGGGCAACGAGCAAGCGGAGGCCGGACATCAATTCATTAACCGGGGGATTAGCGGGAACCGGGTATCCGATCTGTACGCGCGCTGGAATGAAGATGCGATTGCGCTGCGACCGGATGTTCTTAGCATCCTGATCGGGGTTAACGATACATGGCGTATTATGGATAAGCTGCCTAGCGGCGCGACAGACCGTTTCGAGCGGGCTTACCGCGTTCTGCTGGAGGAGACAAAGGAAGTATTGCCGGAGACCGGGCTTGTTCTCTGCGAACCGTTTGTTCTGCGGACAGGCGTAACTGCTCAGGAATGGAGCGGCTGGCGCGAGAGAGTAGAGCGGCAGAGCGAGATAGTTAAGCAATTAGCGGAAGAATATCAGGCGGTATTTGTACCTTTTCAGCAGGCTTTTGACCAAGCGGCGGAAAAAGCAGAGCCTGATTATTGGCTGTTTGACGGCGTGCATCCAACGGCTGCCGGCCATTATTTGATGGCTTCCGAATGGTTGAAGGCGGTGCAGAGCAGCCCGCTTGCCATTCATTGACCAACATAACCGAATTATTTCCTGTTGTTTCCCACTATGTGAGAAAAGAGTGTCGAGTCTTCCCGAATTCAGCTCTACAATAAGGCTATAGACAACAGACACGCTTCACACTGGAGGGAATTGGGATGAACATACTGGCGTTTCGGCATTTCGACTTTGACGACATAGGCGCTTTCTCGGAGTGGGCGCAATGGGGCGGGCATCAGCTAACGGTTGTTGACCCAGCTGTGGAATTGGATAACAAGTGGCTGGATTCAACGGAGCTGCTGCTTATTCTTGGCGGGCCAATGAGCGTCTATCAAGAAGAACGATACCCTTGGCTTGCGGATGAGAAAAGGTTTGTAAAATCCGCGATGGACCGCGGGATTAAAATATTAGGAATCTGCCTAGGCGCTCAGATGCTTGCGGAGATTCTTGGCGCAAAAGTTTACCGGCATACGCTTAAGGAAATCGGCTGGCACCGCATTGAGCGCAGCGGTGAAGAACATCCTTGGCTGAAAGAAATGCCGGCCGAGTTCCACTCGTTCCAATGGCATGGCGATACGTTCGACCTGCCTGAAGGAGCAACCCTCCTTGCCACCTCGGAGGCTTGCGGACATCAAGCCTTCTCGTACGGTGATGATGTACTGGCCCTGCAGTTTCATCTCGAGACTACGCCTGCTTGTATGGAGCAAATGGTAACGCGTTGGGCAAGCGAGCTGGTTAATGCGCCCTATATCCAATCGGCCGAAGAAATTCGCCGCAATATGCATCGCGTCGCCGCTTCCTTCCATATATTGCATCAAGTGTTGGATCAAGCAGCTCTATCGCCTGTGAAAGCATCTTAATAGAGAACCCTCCCGACTTCATAGACGGGAGGGTTCTTCTGTTTGCCCAAAAGGTGTTCTTATTGGCCTAGCGCAGCCCGGCCATGTTCGCCGGTCCGAATCCGGATGGCATCGGCAATGTCCGTAACGAATATTTTGCCGTCGCCAATGGCGCCTGTTCTTGCAGCCTCGATAACGGCTTCTACCGCTTCTTCATAGAGATCGTCGCTAACGACGGTTTCGATTTTGTTTTTTAATATGAAATCCGTCTGATACTCCACTCCGCGGTATAAGGTCCGCGTTCCTTTCTGGATGCCTTGACCGCGGACGTCGCTGATGGTCATGCCGCTGATTCCGATGGTGTGAAGGGCGGCTGTTACGCTGCTTAATTTCTCGGGACGAATAATAATGGTCAACAGCTTCATGGTTACACTCCTTTCATCTCGGTACTCGCGGTCAACACGGTGCCTGCAGGCTGATACTCCGCTTGCGGCCTGGCGGGAATGCCGCTGTTCATCGCTTCAAAGGTGTTATAGGCGTTCTCCCCGTGCAGACTGAGGTCAAGCCCGGTTAATTCCTGCTCTTCCGACACCCTTAGGGTTGTGAATAAAGAGATTGCCTTCAAGATGACGAAGGTGCCAACGGCCGCAAGTCCAATCGCAACTAGCACATCAATGCATTGAATAAGGACCTGCTTGGCATTGCCGTGGATAAGTCCGTCTGCGCCTGCAGGGTTAACCTTGGTGCTCGCGAATATACCGGTCGCAATAGCTCCCCAAATCCCGCCAATCCCGTGAATGCCGAATACATCAAGGGAATCATCGTATTGCAGCTTGGCTTTGACAACATGAAGGCCCCAATAGCAAATGACGCTTGCAAGAGCGCCGATTGGAATAGCCGAGAGCACCGACACAAAGCCCGCTGCTGGTGTAATGGCAACAAGTCCGGCAATGACGCCGGTTACACCGCCCACCATTGTTGCTTTTCCTCTCAGTCTCCATTCCATAATCATCCATAGTACACCGCCTGCCGCGGCAGCAACCTGCGTTGTAACAACAGCAAGGCTTGCTAAACCGCCTGAAGCAAGGGCGCTGCCCGCATTAAAGCCAAACCAGCCGAACCAGAGGCACATCGCCCCGATCATAAAGAAAATAAGATTGTGAGGAGGAAGAGTCCGGTTAGGGAAGGAGCGACGTTTGCCTACAACCAGAGCGGCAACCAGCGCGCTTACACCGGATAAAATGTGAACGACCGTTCCGCCGGCGAAGTCAAGCCCGCCAAGCTTCGAGAGCCAGCCGCCACCCCATGCCCAGAACGCCATCGGGGCATATACAAAGGTAACCCACAGAACGGCGAATATGACCCATACGTTAAACTTGATCCGTTCGGCTACACCGCCGGAGATTAAAGCGGTTGTTATGGCCGCGAACATCCCCTGATACATGGCGAAGATTAAATGCGGAATCGTTAGGCCATCCTTAGCGTCCATGCCGACATGCTGGAAGCCGATAAACTCAAATCCTCCAAACATGCCGGAAACTCCGGGGCCAAAAGCGAAGCTATAGCCCCATAGCACCCAGACAAGCGTAACGATCACAAAAGCGCTCAAGCTATGCATCACGGTAGAGAGGATATTCCGCTGGCCAACGAGTCCTCCATAGAACAGAGCGAGACCCGGCATGAACATAAACATAACGAGTACGGTTGCGACGATAATCCAGGTCGTGTCCCCGGTATCTACAACAGCGGTTTCACCTTCCGCGAAGGCGGTTAAAGGAATTGCGGTGAAGAGAAGAGTCATCATTGAAGCAATCGATAAGTACTTTTTCCAGGATGTCAGCATGTAAGTCCCTCCTATAGTTATATGTTATCTTTCATGACGTAATTATGACCGGATATCCAAATAGAGAGAACGGGAGTATCCCGGTATGTGAGAAAATCGAAAAATTCGGACAAATCAAATCCTAATTTTCTCAATATTCGGGAAACAGAGGTTTGACTGAGATGAAAGACGGGATATTATTGTCACATAAGTTAACATTAATTTATCGAAGAGAGGCGATTGAAATGACACAACTTACTTTATCGTTAGCGAATCACCCGCTGGAGCCGCTTAGCCGGGAGGAAATGAGTGCCGCTGTACACATTCTGAAAGAGCAGCAGCAATTAACCGAGTCCGACCGGTTTGTACATGTTGCGTTGAAAGAGCCCAAGAAGGAGATTGTCATGGAATATGACGGCTCCACACCGTTTGAGAGAGAAGCGTTTATCATTATTCTGAACAAGAAAGAGAATGCCACCTATGAAGCGGTGGTTTCCCTTACTGGGCAAAAGGTAGTCTCCTGGGTGCATGTTCCTGGCGTTCAGCCAACGATCATGCTGGATGAGCAGGCGGAATGCGAGATTGCCGTTCGCAAGAGTCTGCTGTTTATTGAAGCGCTGGAGCGGCTCGACATCCACACGCCGGAGCTTGTTATGGTAGATTTGTGGTCGCCGGGCAATTGGGGAACGGAGGAGGATGCGACACTTCGGCTAGCCAGACCCTTATGCTTCCTGCGCAGCGATGAGAAGGATAACGGTTATGCTCGTCCATTGCCGATTGTTCCAATCATAGATTTGAATACGATGGAAGTGCTTCGGGTTGAAGAATATGAATATACGAAAATACCTGACAAGGAATTCAACTATACGCCTGAGCGGGTAGGGCCGCTGCGCAGCGGAATCAAGCCCGTTGAAATTACGCAGCCGGAAGGTCCAAGCTTTACGATTAACGGGCATGAGATCGAGTGGCAGAATTGGAAGTTCCGAATCGGCTTTAACGCCCGCGAAGGTCTAACGCTGCATACCTTGTCCTATCACGATCAGGGTCGCGACCGTCCGGTGCTGTACCGCGGCTCCTTGTCGGAGATGGTTGTGCCTTATGGCGATCCGGGTCCAATTCAGAACCGGAAAAACGCGTTCGACAGCGGGGAATACGGAATTGGCCAATTGGCGAACAGCCTGGAACTTGGCTGCGACTGCGTAGGATATATTAAATACTTCGACGGTGTCATGACGGACAGCAGGGGGGATTTATTCGTCATCAAAAACGCCATCTGCATGCATGAGGAAGACTTCGGCATTCTGTGGAAGCATACGGATTGGCGGACAAACGATGTAGAGGTTAGGCGTTCCCGCCGGTTAGTCATCTCCTCTATTTCAACGGTAGCTAATTATGAATACGGATTTTTCTGGTATCTCTATCAGGACGGCAATATTCAATTCGAGGTGAAGCTGACGGGCATCCTGTCCACGGCTGGACTTCATCCGGGAGAAACGCCGAAGTATGGCAATATGGTGGGGCCTGATCTCTATGCGCCCAATCATCAGCATTTCTTCAACGTTCGTCTCGATATGCAGATTGACGGCAACGAGAACTCGGTCTATGAGGTCAATGTCGTATCGGAGGAGCCGGGCGAGAACAATCCGAGAGAGAACGCTTTTTATGCCAAATCCACTTTGCTGGAGACGGAGCTTCAGGCTAAGCGGGACATTAAGCTGGAGACGGCGAGGTATTGGAAGTTTGTAAACGATAACGTGAAAAATGAGCTTGGCCAATCCGTCGGCTTCAAAATCGTGACGGGAGAGAACTGCTTCCCGTTTGCTTCGGACAATTCCAGTCTGATCAAGCGTGCCGGATTTATTAAGCATCATCTGTGGGTTACCCCATACGACGAGGATGAGATGTATGCCTCCGGCAAATATCCGAACCAGCATCTGGGCGGAGACGGGTTGTCCGCTTGGGCGGAGAAGGACCGGGATATTAAAAATACCGACGTTGTCGTATGGTACACGATGGGTCATACCCATGTACCACGTCCGGAGGATTGGCCGGTCATGCCTGCCGCGTATATCGGCTTTATGCTGAAGCCGGTCAGCTTCTTTAATCAAAGCCCGGCCATTAACCTGCCTCCGCAGGCGAAGAAGAAATATTGCGGCAGCACAGTGAAGGCGGACAGCTGCCAGAGCTAAGTTGGGCATAGAAAGGAGAGGCATGTCTAATGATCAAACTGCGGCACCTGAGCTTAGAGTCGAAATATTCGGTGCTATCGATGGTATCCGTGTCCGGCGTGCTTATTTTGCACCTTGTTCATTGGCTGACAATGCCTCTTATTATGGGGACGGTCAGCGGAATGCATCATCACCATCAGGAAACGGGTAACAATAGTTCCTTTCTGTTGAGTACCGTAATGATGGTTTTATTCCTTATTAATCTGGCAAGCATGTATTTTGCCGTCCGGCAGCTGATCGCCGCCGTTATGAAGAAGGACAGTCATACGGGGCATTCGATTGTATGCACAACAATCTCTCTAGCCGTTTTGTGTGTAGGGATTTATACCTTAATATCTTTTTGAAGCTTTGGGAGAGCTGATGCGTGTCAGGATGCATCAGCTTTTTCCCCGTGAAAGAATGAATTGCCAAACGATAAACGTCCATTCTACAATAAGAAGGAATAGGGATGTTCGAAAATATGACATGGAGGCGAAGCTCATGTCCGTGATCTCGAAGGCGATACATATACTGGATTACCTAGTGCCGCAGGGGAGCGAGAAGGAAATCAGCGTGACGGAGATCAGCCGCGAATTGGATATGCCTGTGCAGAGCGTACATCGCATTCTCGCTTCCTTGTCGGAGCATGGCTTTGTCTCCCAGAACAGCAAGACGAAGAAATACAAGCTGGGCTTGTCAATTATGAAATACGGATTTCTGATGTGGGACAGCTTGCGGTTCCGCTCCATTGCCAGACCGTTTATGGAAGAGCTGTCGAAGCAGACGAAGGAAACGGTCTACCTGGCTACCCGCGAGAACACCGAAGGCGTATATATTGACAATATCGATTCTCCCCAGCTGCTCAAAATATCCGAGCCGATCGGGCTTAGGCTGCCGCTTGTCATCGGAGCTTCCAATCGGGTAATACTGGCTTACATGACAGCCTCTTCGAGGGAATCCATTCTGAATCAGATTGATTGGGGGGGACTGCCGTCCTTGCGGCCTTTAACCAGGGAATATATTGCGAATGATCTGGAGCAGATTCGCAAGCGCGGGTATGCGATTACCTCCGGCGAAGCAACGGAAGGGACAACGGGGATCGGCGCGCCTATCTTCTCCTACGAGAATACGGTGATCGGTTCGCTGAATTGCGCCGGCCCAACCTTGCGTTTTACGGCGGAGAACATCGAGAAGTACAGCTATTACGTGAAGAAATACGCGGATTTGATCTCTCAGGAGTTAGGGTACCGTCATTTGTACCGAATCAGCGAATAATCAAAAAACGGTGAATATTCAATAATAAATCCCCTTAGGCGATCGGCTCGCTTAAGGGGATTTTGTTTGTGTCGGTCAGCTGTTTTCTGAGCTGGGAAGGGGCAACGCTTTTGTACTTCTTGTACATTTTCGTAAAATAATTGGAGTTGTCGCAGCCGACACGGCCCGCAATCTCGGTAATGGAGAGATCGCCGGCGAGCAGCAGCCGCTCCGCTTCATTCACTCGGCATACGTTGACGTAATCTATAAAAGTCCGGCCGGTCAGCTTTTTGAACATTTTGCAGAAATGATGGACGTTCAGGTTCATCCGTCTTGCCGCATCGGCTACCGTCTGCTTGTCCGCAAAGTTGGCTTCAATATATTCAATTAATGCCTTGAACTGTTCGCGGTTATGTACATATTGATTAGTCGCCTGTTCCGGAAGCTGCTGCGGCAAAAATTTGCGGGACAGCAGAGTGAGCAGCATGTGAAGCTGCGATTTCACCATCAGCTGATAAGCGGGCTGCTTCGCTTTAAACTCCGAATTGGCCTGCTCCAGCAAGTAATAATAATCCGCGCAGGACGGATCAAGCCGGGTTGGCTTGACCGGCAACTGTACCCGGCCCTCCAAATAAGGCAGAACATATTTCGTATGAAGAGAATCCTGCATCCAGTTTTGGAAGAGGGAGCTGTTATAGACGATAGCGAGGTAAGAGAGATCTCCTTCGCACAGACTGTAGCCGACATGAAGCGCTCCGGCCGGCACAAATAAAACATCTCCCGGATGAGCCTCGTAAGATTCGCTGTCGATGTGAAAGACGGCACTCCCTTGCTGCATGACGATTATTTCGAAATGTTCATGCCAATGCAAATAGAGAATCAGCTCGCTCGGCTTCTTCTGAAGAGCGCGGTTCGAAAAAAATTGAACCGGGTGCATTTTTTCATCTATTCGAGTATTCTCGCGCAATTCCTTCGGATAGCTCATGAAAGACTCAACTCCACAATATTGGACTAGTAAAACACAAGAATGGTCGAGAATCGTCCATTATCCCGCGCTATACTGAGGTTGCATTCAAAATTAATCCACCAAAATAGGAGTGGTAATGATATGACGAATATACTTCGGATCGGAACATTGGTTGGCGGAGGCGACGCGGTACGCGTTATTCCTCAGATTGCTCCTCACGGCTTCGAATCGTATAGCTTGACGTTCTGGCAGACAACTGGCGACACGGATCTAATCGAGACGGCGAAGCGGGTTCGCGAGCTGTCGGATGAATACGGTTTCATTATATCGACGGTTGGCATCTTTGGCAATCCGTTGACCGGCGCGGGAAATAACGCGGATACCCTTGCAAGCTGGGAAAGACTGATCGATCATGCGCATTTGTTCGGGACGGACATCGTATCCGGGTTTACCGGACGCTTAACCGGCGAATCCATTGACAGCTCTATAACGCGGTACGCGGAGGTATTCGGAGAGCTGGGCAAGCGAGCGGCGGATAAGGGAGTCCGAATAGCGTTCGAGAATTGCGATATGGGCGGAACATGGGAGAGCGGCGATTGGAACATTGCGCATAACCCGACGGCTTGGGAAATGATGTTTAACGCAATCCCATCCGACAATATCGGTCTGCAGTGGGAGCCATGCCATCAGATGGTTTCGCTGATCGACCCGATCCCGCAGCTCCGCAAATGGGTGAACAAAGTGTTCCACGTTCATGGCAAGGACGCAACTATTGCATGGGATATCGTAAAGGAATACGGCATTCATGGTCCAAAGGAATTCGTGTGGCACAGGACGCCGGGCTTTGGCGATACGAACTGGACGGATATTATTACCATTCTCAGACAAGCCGGCTATCAAGGAACGATCGATATCGAAGGCTGGCATGATCCGGTCTACCGCGACGAGCTGGAAATGACGGGACAAGTCCACGCATTAAATTATTTGAAGCAATGCCGCGGCGGACAGTTTGTGCCAAATCCGAAATAGGGGAGTGCATGAGAATGAGCGCAACATATAAAGTTGTAGTAGCGGGCTGCGGGGGCATGTCGAACATCTGGATCGATACGGCCATCGAGCGTGAGGATACGGAGATTGTCGCTTTAGTCGATATCAAGCAGGAGTTTGCCGAGAAAATGAGGGAGAAGAAGGGGCTGAACTGCCCTACCTTCACCGATCTTGCCGAGGCGATTCAGCAGACCGGCGCTAATCTTGTCTTTGACGTGACGATACCCGCGAGCCATCACCGGATCGCAAGCACGGCCATGCAGCTTGGCTGCAATATTTTTGGAGAGAAGCCGCTCGCGGAAACGGCGGAAGAATGCAAGGATCTGATCCGGATTGCGGACGAGACGGGAAAATCGCATGCCGTCATGCAGAACCGGCGGTTTGATCCCCGTATTCGCGCGCTGCGCCATCTGCTGGACTCGGGTACGATTGGCAAACCGGGCTTTGTGAACGCAGACTTTTTCCTGGGACCGCATTTCGGGGGATTCCGGGAAACGATGGCAAGTCCGCTGCTGCTCGATATGGCGATCCATACGTTTGACCAGGCGCGTCTTATTCTGGGAGCAGACCCGGTGTCGGTTTATTGCCATGAATTTAACCCGCCGGGTTCTTGGTACGAAGGGGCTGCCGCAGCAGTGTGCATCTTCGAAATGTCTGACGGCTCGGTGTTCAATTACCGTGGTTCCTGGTGTGCGGAAGGTGCCAATACATCCTGGGAAGCAGACTGGAGAATCACGGGCGAGAAGGGTACGGCGATCTGGAACGGGCATGATGCCCCATATGCGGAAGTCGTCGCGCCGGAACCGCAGGATGGGAAGTTCATTAAATCGTTTGTCCGGGTAGATGCAGATACAAAGGTCTATAATGCCCATTCGGAAAGAACCGGGCATCCGGGCTGCCTGGACGAGATGTTCCTCTCGCTAGAGGAAAACCGCAGGGCGGAAACCGACAGCCGGGATAACCAATACAGCATGGCTATGGTAAATGCGGCGTTGGAAAGCGCGCGGACGGGTCACAAAGTAACGATTGCGGATTTTATTCAGAGGTAGCAGATTGGCAGGAGCGGGGAGCGGGAGCTTTCCCGCTCTTTTGTTTTTGAATATATTTGTTTATGCCCGAAATATTTTTGTTTTCAAATATAAACAAACATGTTACTATCAAAACATAAAGATAAAACAACGTATTCGGAGGTAAACAAAATGGTACAAAGCTTATGGCAATCATCTAAAGCATCTGAATTCACAAACGGACTCGATCAATTGGTTTATCGCTCTAACCTGATCGGAGCAGACCGCCGCGTGTGCAACATCTACGGCGGCAATACTTCCACGAAAACAACGGTTAAAGATTTCCGCGGCCGCGATATTGAAGTGATGTACGTGAAAGGCAGCGGTTCGGACCTTGGTTCGATGAAAGCGGCGAACTTCACCGGTCTTCGCATGGAAGATATCCGTCCTTTGTTCGAACGCGATGCCATGACGGACGAGGAAATGGTTGCTTACCTAGGCAACTGCATGATTGACGCGAAGCATCCGCGTGCTTCGATCGAGACGCTGCTGCATGCCTTCCTGCCATTCAAGCATGTAGACCATACGCATCCGGATGCGATTATCAGTCTGTGCTGCGCGGATAACGGCCGCCATCTGGCGGAAGAGATTTTCGGCAACCGCTTCGTATGGGTGCCTTACGTGCGTCCCGGCTTTACTCTCTCGAAAATGATCGCGGAAGGCGTACTTGCTAATCCCAATGCCGAGCTGGTCCTGATGGAGAAGCATGGCCTTGTAACTTGGGGAGAAACGTCCGAAGAAAGCTATGCGCAGACAATCAAGATTATTAATGAAGCAGAAGCATTCATTGAAGCCCGCGTCAATGAAGCCAAATTATTCGGCGGCGTGAAGCATGAAGCCCTTCCGGCTGAGGTTCGCCGTCAAATCGTATCGCAAGTGATGCCTACGATCCGCGGTGCCGTATCCGACGTGAAGAAAATGATCCTGTCGTTTGACGACCAAGACGATGTGCTTGCTTTCGTTGGCGGCGCGGACGCTCCGCAGCTGTCGCAGGTAGGCGCTGCTTGCCCGGACCATCTCGTTCATACGAAGGTTGTTCCGCTCTTTATCGATTGGACGCCTAACGCGGAGGATATCGACGGCCTGAAGTCGAAATTGATTGAAGGCGTTGCCGCTTATAAAGAGCAATACAAAGCTTACTTCGAGGAAAACAAAAACGAAGGCGACGTCATGTTTGAAGCGGCTCCGCGCGTAATCCTCATTCCGGGTCTCGGCATGATCAACACGGGCAAGAGCTGGGCGCTGTCGCAAGTGAGCGGTGCTTTGTACCATCGCGCGATTTCCGTTATGCGCGGCGCTACGGCACTGGGCAGCTTCGTATCGCTGAGCGCGAACGAATCGTACAACGTAGAGTATTGGCCGCTTGAGCTTTACAAGCTGTCGCTGGCTCCGGCTGAAGCCGAATTCTCCCGCAAGGTTGCCTTTATTACGGGCGGCGCCGGCGGTATCGGCAGCGAGACGGCTCGCCGCCTTGTATCGGAAGGCGCTCATGTCGTGCTGGCCGACCTGAATCTGGAAGGCGCGCAAAAGGTTGCGCAAGAAATTAACGACAAATACGGCGAGAACCGCGCTTACGCCGTAAAAATGGACGTTACCGACGAGCAAGCGGTGCAGGCTGCTTATGCGGAAGTAGCTCTCGTCTACGGCGGCGTGGATATTATCGTCAATAACGCAGGCTTGGCAACATCCAGCCCGTTTGACGAAACCTCCCTCAAAGAATGGAATCTGAATATTAACGTGCTTGGCACCGGTTATTTCCTTGTTGCCCGTGAAGCGTTCAAGCAAATGAAGCAGCAGGGCATTGGCGGCAACATGGTATTTATCGGTTCCAAGAACTCGATCTTCGCAGGCAAGAGCGTTACGGCTTACAGCTCGGCAAAAGCGTTGGAAGCTCATCTGGCACGCTGCATCGCAGCGGAAGGCGGCGAATTCGGCATTCGAGTCAATACGATTCTGCCGGACGCGATTTTGCAGGGCTCCGCGATTTGGAATGGCGCATGGCGCAACGAGCGTGCCGCGGCTTACGGCATCGAGCCTGACCAATTGGAAGAGCACTACCGCAAACGGACTACGCTGCTCGTCAATATTTATCCACGAGATATTGCGGAAGGCATCGCCTTCTTCGCATCTTCGAAATCGGACAAAACAACCGGCTGTATGCTGACGATTGACGGCGGTGTACCGGCTGCATTCACACGCTAAGAAGGAGGGCATCCGTACAGATGGATCAAAACGTAAAGCAAGCTTATGAAGCGGCAAAAGCATTGTATGCCCAGCATGGGATTGATACCGATGAAGTACTGCGCAAGCTGGAGGAGGTTAAAGTCTCCATGCATTGCTGGCAAGGCGATGACGTAAAAGGCTTTCTGAACGCGGACCAGGAATTGACCGGCGGCATTTCGGTTACCGGCCAATATCCGGGCGCGGCAAGAACGCCGGAGGAGCTTCGCTCCGATCTGGAGAAGGCATTCTCCCTCATTCCGGGCAAGCATAAAGTCAACCTTCATGCGATCTATACGGATACAAACGAAAAGGTTGAGCTGGATCAGCTTGAGCCGCGTCATTACGAAGGCTGGGTTAACTGGGCGAAGGAGCAGGGGCTTGGACTCGACTTCAACCCAACCTGCTTCTCGCATGAGAAATCGAACGACGGCTTTACGCTTAGCCATCCGGATCCGGAGATCCGCCAATTCTGGATTGATCACTGCAAGGCTTCCCGCCGGATCGGCGCTTACTTTGGCGAGCAGCTGGGCCAGACATGCGTGACTAACGTCTGGGTTCCGGACGGCTTCAAGGATAATCCGGTTGACCGGATGACCCCGCGCAAACGTCTGAAGGCTTCGCTCGATGAAGTGTTTGCCGAGCCGCTTGATCCGAATTACAACCTGGACGCGGTGGAGAGCAAGTTGTTCGGGCTTGGCTCGGAAGCGTATGTGGTTGGCTCCCACGAATTTTATATGGGCTACGGCTTGCAGAATAACAAGCTGATCTGTCTGGATGCGGGTCATTTCCATCCGACGGAAGTCATCTCGAATAAATTGTCTTCACTCGCTCTCTTCACAAGTGGCATTCTGCTTCACGTAAGCCGCCCGATGAGATGGGATAGCGACCATGTCGTCATCATGGACGATGAGCTGCTTGAGATCGGCAGAGAGCTGGTTCGCCATGATCTGCTGGGCACAACCCATATCGGACTTGATTTCTTCGATGCCAGCATTAACCGCGTGGCGGCTTGGGTTGTCGGCACGCGCAACACCATCAAGGCTTTGCTCCGCGCGATGCTCGAGCCGGTGGAAACACTGAAGAAAATCGAGCTGGAAGGCGATTATACGACCCGCCTTGCGCTCACCGAGGAGTTTAAGTCGTATCCGTTTGGCGCGATCTGGGATTACTATTGCGCGACGAAGGGTGTTCCGGTCCGCGAGCAATGGATTAGCAAAGTGAAAGAATACGAACAAAACGTATTGCTGAAGCGCGGTTAGGAGGGCGACCGGTTGTCGGACATATTAGCGTTTGACCTTGGAGCAAGCAGCGGGAGAGCGATTCTAGGCCGTCTGAAGGACGGCAAGATCGAAACCGAAGAGCTCCACCGCTTTCCTAACGATCCGGTGCAGACGGGCGACCGTCTGCACTGGGATATTTTGCGGTTGTATCACGAGATCAAGCAAGGCCTGCTTAAGGCCAAGCTTAAGGGGATACAGCCGCTTAGCATCGGCATTGATTCCTGGGCGGTTGATTACGGACTTATCGCAGCTGACGGGAGTCTGCTAAGCAATCCGCTTCATTATCGGGACAGCTCAAGCGCCGGAATGATGGAGAGACTTCAGGAGGAATTAACGCCTGCGGAAATCTTCAAGCGGACGGGTATTCAGTTCCTGCCGTTTAATACGATTTACCAGCTCTATGCGGCCAAGCTGAATCAATCTCCGCAGCTTGCTGCAGCGAAGCATTTCCTGATGATTCCGGATCTGCTTCGGTATTTCCTAACCGGCGAAATGCACAACGAGTTTTCCAACGCAACGACGACTCAGCTGTACAACCCGCTTAAGCAGCAATGGGATGGGGAACTGCTGCAGCATCTTGGCCTTCCGCAGTCTTTGTTCGGGCAAGTGCTTCAACCTGGCTCGCCGGCCGGGAATTTGCAGCCATCCGTTCAAGAGGAGCTTGGCCTTGGTCCGATAGCGGTTCATGCCGTTGCGGAGCATGATACGGCATCGGCCGTTGTCGCCGTACCGGCTCTTGAACGTTCCTTCGCTTACTTAAGCTGCGGAACCTGGTCGCTGCTCGGAACGGAGATCCAGGAGCCGATTATGACGGCGGAAGCGGAGCAGCTTAATTTTACGAATGAGGGCGGCTTTGGCGGCACTTACCGTTTGTTGAAGAACATCATGGGCTTATGGATTCTGCAGGAGAGCCGGAGAGAGTGGGAACGTTCCGGACAGAATTACAGCTTCCCCGAGCTTGTGAAGCTTGCCGGAGAAGCTCCTGCGTTCACAGCCTTTATCGACCCGGATGATCCCGTGTTTATGGCTCCAGGCGACATGCCGGCGAGAGTCAAGGAATATTGCAGGAAGACGAATCAGCCGGTTCCGGAGGAAGTTGGCACGCTTGTCCGCTGCATTCTGGAAAGCCTCGCCTTCAAATACCGTTACGTGCTTGAATTAACGGAACGGTTGTCCGGCCAGCAGTTTAACGGTCTTCATATGGTTGGCGGCGGCATTCATAATACGCTGCTCTGCCAGTGGACGGCAAATGCGATCGGCAAGCCGGTATGGGCGGGACCCGCTGAAGGCAGCGCGATCGGCAACCTGGCGGTTCAATGGATTGCCAGAGGCGAATTCGCGGACATATGGGAAGCCCGGCGTGTTATCAGGGATTCTTTCCCGGTTACGATTTACGGCCCTGAACAAGGGGAAGCATGGTATGATGGATACGGACGATTCCTGGAGATTACAGCACTCCGATAAAAGTCTATCCACCAGCGACCTTGCGTAAGAGGATGTATTTACGGGCAGCGGTACTGCGGGGATGATCTCGCTGTATTTGCTGCCTTTTTATTTTTAATACTTGCGCATGATGACTGGGGGGACAACGCCTTGAGGCAGGGGTTATTAGCTTTCTATTATAATTTGCGAATCAAGTATAAAATAATCGTCCTGCTAGCTTTTATGATGGCGGTTATCGGCATTGCAACCTTTGCGGTTATGAAGTATGCCTTTCATGCTTACGACAAGGAAATCTACAAACAATCGGCAAGCGCCCTTAACAGTGCTTCGCTTGGCGTCGAAAAGGAGCTCCGCAATATGGAGAAGATCTCCTTCAAGATTGCGACGGACAGCTACATTCAGGATTATTTGAGCGAGATCAAGGCAGGCGGCTCCGAGTACAGCAACTATATAACCGCGGTTAATATACGCCAGCGGCTTTTAACCTTCACCAGCAACGAGAAATATATTCTGTCGTTTCATGTGATGGATGTTTTTTCGAAGCAATATGGAAACGGATACAAAATGATCAACCTCTCCAGTGAAAGAACCGAACAGGTTGTTCATGAGACCAATACCAAGTTTGGCGGCGCCCAGTTTGTCTTTCCGGATTACGGGGATAACGCGCTTATTGCGGGCAGGGAAATCCGCAGGGTGGACGGGCTGGAGCTGGATCATCTCGGCAATATGGCGGTCAGGATCGACATCGACAGGCTCTATAGCGATCTTGTAACCTCGGCGGATAATTCCAAAGCGTATTTTGCCATCATGCAGAAGGACGGACATCTGGTCTATCCGCATGATCAGCCTAACGGTATGGATCTAACCTCCTTGCAGTTAACCGGACAGCAGGGCTTCAAAATTGTATCGTTGTCGGGCAAAAACTATTTCATCACCTATTATTCCTCCAGCTATCTGGATTGGGTGTACGTAAACGTGATGCCTTACGATCAGATCTTCCATACAACGGAATCCGCGAAAAATACCGTTATTATCGTCTATATCCTACTCTCGATTCTAATTCTGGGAGCAGCGCTCAGCTTCTCGCGCTCCATAACGGGGCCGATTGAACGGCTGAATCAGAGAATGAAGCGGATCCAGCTCGGGCATTTCGAATTTGCGGAAGAACCGGAGGAGCGCAATCTCGCGAAGGATGAAGCCGGCCAGCTGCAGCGCAATTTCCGGATGATGGTGGGACGGATTGACGAGCTGATCAACGAAAATTATGTAAAGCAACTGACGATCAAGGATACGGAATTCAAGGCGCTGCAGGCGCAGATTAATCCGCATTTTTTATACAATACGCTGGAGTCCATCAACTGGTCGGCCAAAATCGCCGGACATAAGCAGATCTCCATTATGGTTGAGTCACTGGGTTACTTGCTGCGCAGCACGATCAGCCACAAGCAGCCAACCGTGACGCTAGAGGATGAAATGAGGCTGGTCAGCCATTATATCGCGATCCAGCATATCCGTTTCGAAGAACGCCTTATCTTCGAGAACCGGATCCCGGACCGTCTGCTAGGAATTTACGTGCCGAAGCTGAGCCTGCAGCCGCTTGTCGAGAACGCGATCCATTACGGGCTAGAGCAAATGATAGAAGCCTGCATGATCACGATTACGGCGGAAGAATATGAAAGCGGCATTGCAATAACCGTATCGGATAATGGACCGGGACTTGCAGGGGATGTCATTGATCAGCTTAGAAGCGGGGAAATCAAGCCAAGAGGAACGGGAATCGGCCTGCGCAACATAGAGGACCGCATCAAGATGCTGTTTGGAGAAGCTTACGGCATTCGTGTAGAGAGCGTTCCGCAGCAAGACACACGAATTACCTTGTATCTGCCAATCGAAATGGGGGAGAGAACATGAAGTATAAAGTGCTGTTGATTGACGATGAACGAATTATTCTGGAAGGTATTGCTTCTCTGATGGACTGGGATAAACACGGAACGCAGCTTGCCGGTACGGCACGCAACGGATTGGAGGCCCTTCAATTTATCGAGACTCAGACACCGGACATTATTATCAGCGATATCCGCATGCCTGGCATGGACGGTCTAAGTCTAGTGAAGCGGGTAAAGGAAGCTTATCCGCATATTGCGTGCATTATGCTGAGCGGCTTTGGCGATTTCGAATATGCCCGTCAAGCGATGCAGTATGGGGTTAAGCATTATTTGCTGAAGCCTTGCAACGAGAATACAATCGCCGAAGCGCTTGAATCGGTCGTAGAACAGCTTGATCAGGAACGGCGTGCGGATGCGTTCCTGCAGCGGATGCAAGAGGAGCTGAAGAAGGTACTGCCTAGCGCGAAGGAGCAGTTTCTGAAAGAGTATGTCACGAACAAGCGTTACGGGCGCCGCGAATGGGACGAGTACGGCAGGCTGTTCGGCATTCAGCTCGAGAATCTGGAAGCCAGGCTGCTGCTGTGCCAGCTTGAGGGTCCGTTTGAGTTCGATCATCTCTTTGCGCTGAAAAATATCGCCGAAGATATTATCGGCAAGCCTACCATTCTGCTCAGCACCACGATAGGCAGCCAGCTGCTTATCCTGATCCGGGATCAATATCCCGAAAGCGAGCTGCTCACCATTTTGGCGGATGTCAAACGGACATTCACGGGGTATTTCAAGCTGGATACAACCATAGCGATCAGTGACGCCGGCGAATTGGCGGAAGCCCGCAAGATGTTCATGGATACGCGAAGCTGTCTGAACCATCGCTTCTATCTGGGCGGGGGAAGCCTTATTACGGTCCGGGATATTCAGCAGCAGGATCAGCAAGAGGAGCAGGCCTTTTTGTTTGACGATACGCAGCTCTGCATGGCGGCCAAATCAGGCAACTGGGAAGAAGTGAACAAGGAGCTGGAGGAGGCATTCCGGATTCTGGCGGAGCTTAGGCTGGATAACTCCACGGCCAAATCGTACGTCATTCCCTTGTATGTAGCGTTAATCCGGCAGGCGGAACCAAAGCGGATGAACGAATATTTGCAGCTGCTGGCCAAGCTTGAATCTCTAAGCACCTTGCAGGCGCTTCAAAGCTTTGTAGAGGATGCGGCAAAACAAATCTGCCAGGAGAATTACGAGATTCAATCCTGCCGGCACTCCGGCATCATTCAGAAGATGATGAATATCGTCAGCGAGCATATGAGCAATCCGGCCCTTTCCCTGCAATGGGCGGCAAGCGAGATTTTGTACATGAACGCGGATTATTTAGGCAAGCTGTTCAAGAAAGAGACAGGGGATAAATTCTCGAACTATGTCATGAAAACGCGAATGGACAAAGCGCTGGAGCTGATCGAGGCAGGCAGCGACGTTAAAGTATTTGAACTGGCGGAGCAGCTGGGCTTTGGCGATAATCCCCACTATTTCAGCCAGGTCTTTAAGAAATATACCGGGAAGTCACCATCGGATTTCAAGAAAACGTCCTAAGCAAGATGTCTGTTTTTTGACGAAAAATCACTGGTTATTCGATTCCGGGCTCTCCTTTTTAACTGTACTATAGGAAATGTAAACACTTACATGGTTTAAGGAAGGGGCGCTAGAAACATGGGAAAGAAGCTATCAGCAGCAATCGCACTCATCTTGGCTACGACTCTTACAGCATGCGGCGGGGGCAACAATAACAACGCAAATCAAGCCGCCAATACGGGGGCAAGCACTTCGGCAAATGCAGGAAAAACGGATGCGGGGAAAAACATTACGCTCCGTATCGCTTGGTGGGGTTCGCAGCCTCGACATGATTACACCCTGGAAGTTATCAAAATGTATGAGGCCGCTCATCCAAACGTGAAGATCGAGTCCGAATACGCCAACTTTGACGACTACTGGAAGAAGCTTGCTCCTGAGGCCGCTGCTAGCGAGCTGCCGGACATTGTGCAGATGGATATCTCCTACCTGTCTCAGTACGGCTCCAAAGGACAGCTTGCCGATCTTACGCCTTACCTGAACAACCAGATTGATACGACAGATATCTCGGAGAACGCAATCTCCGGCGGTAAGCTGGGCGACAAGCTTTATGGCTTTAACCTTGGCGTCAACACCGTAAACTTCCAATACGACCCTGCGCTTCTGAAGAAGCTGGGCGTAGACAAGCCGGCTGATGACTGGACATGGGATGACTATTTCGCGCTTGCCTCGAAAGCGAAGGAAGCGGGTCTCTACTTCGATAACGGCTTCCGTCCGGAAGTATTCTTCGGCTACTACCTGCGTACGAAAGGCCAGCATCTTTACAACGCCGAAGGCAATGCGCTTGGTTACGAGGACGACCAACTGTTCGTTGACTTCTTCAAGCCGCTGGCTCAGCTCGTGAAGGATGGAGATACGCCTCCGCCGGACGTAAAAGCTCAAATTAAAGGCCTGGAAGATGACCTGATGGTTAAAGGCCAGCAAGTAGGGATCTGGCAATGGACGAACCAGTTCGTTGGTATTCAGCAAGTAGCGAACCGTCCGCTCGAAATGGCTAATATGCCAAACCCTGATCGCGTGAAAGGCCTCTACCTGAAGCCAAGCATGTACTTCTCGATCGCTCAGAACTCCAAGCAAAAAGAAGCGGCAGCCGACTTTATCAACTTCTTCGTCAACGATGTTGAAGCCAACAAGCTGATTAAAGGCGACCGCGGCGTACCTGTAAACAGCAAAGTGATTGAAGCTATCAAACCAACGCTTGAGCCAGCTCAGCAGCAAGTATTCGATTATGTGGCATGGGCGCAAGATAACAGCTCGCAAATGGATCCGCCGGATCCGATTGGCGCAGCAGAGATTATTACCTTGTTCAGCTCGCTTGCGGAGCAAATGGACTTCCAGCAAATTACGCCGGAAGATGCCGCTAAGCAATTCCGCGAGGAAGCCAATGCGATATTAGCCAAAAACAAATAAGAATGACAGGCAGGAATGGCTGGCCGTTGACGGCCAGCCATCCTTTATGAAAGGCTTATATTTCACCGCGAAACGTGTGCTGCTCCTCCTGGGCGCCAGCCGTTTCACCGGTAGCGAATCTTGTGCAGGAGTTGGTCCGAATGAAAGCGATCTTTAAGAGAGATTTGACGGGTTACGCGTTTATCAGCCCCTTTGTTGTCGGCTTTCTTGTATTTACCTTTGTTCCGATTTTGGCATCCCTCTATTTATCGTTTACCGATTATGACCTGTTCACCACCCCCTCTTGGGTTGGCATCGATAATTACCATGACCTCTTCACGAGCGACAAGAAGTTCTGGAAGTCGTTAAAAGTTACGTTCCTGTACGTATTTATCGGAGTTCCTCTTCGTTTGTTCTTCGCTCTTATGGTTGCCATGCTGCTTAATACCGCTTCGAGAGCGGTCGGCGTGTATCGGACCTTGTTTTACCTTCCATCCATTATCGGCGGCAGCGTTGCCGTATCCATCATGTGGCGCAACCTGTACGGCGATAAAGGGATTATTAACGGATTGCTTCAATTTGTCGGTCTGGATGCGGTCAGATGGTTTGCCGATCCCATGGCAGCGCTGTGGATGCTCATTACCTTGTCGGCTTGGCAGTTCGGTTCTTCGATGCTGATCTTCCTGGCAGGCTTGAAGAACATACCGGTCAGCTTATACGAAGCCTCAAGCGTAGACGGCGCAAACGGATTTAACCGATTCTTTAAAATAACGGTGCCCATGCTGACACCGATCATATTGTTTAACGCCATTATGCAAACAATCGGAGCTTTCATGACGTTTGTTCCGGCTTACATTATTTCCAAAGGTACAGGCGGTCCGCTGGACGGCACCTTGCTCTATTCCTTGTATCTGTTCCGCCAAGGCTTCCAATTCTTCGATATGGGCACCGCATCGGCAATGGCTTGGATCATGCTGGTTATCGTGTCGGTACTAACAGCCGTGTTGTTCCTGTCATCTAAATACTGGGTTCACTACGAGTCGAAGGAGGGGTAAGCCTATGCTGGCGAAAAAATGGAAATGGCCTATTTATCATATCGCAGCGGCCGGCGGCGCTATCTTGATGATCTATCCCGTGATCTGGCTCCTTATGAGCTCCTTCAAGAAAAGCGAAACAATCTTTACCACCTCCAGCAGTCTGATTCCGGACAAATGGATTTGGACGAACTATTCGGACGGCTGGGCAGGCATTGGCGGCCATTCGTTTGGCACGTACATTACGAACACGCTTGTCCTTGTTGTGCTTGCCACAATCGGCGCGGTATTGTCCTCCGCACTTGTAGCGTTTGGCTTCGGCCGGCTCAATTTCCGGGGCAAAAAATTCTGGTTTGCGATTATGATGGTTACGTTGATGCTTCCGCATGACGTAACGCTGGTTCCGCAATATATCCTGTTCTCCAAGCTGCATTGGCTTAACTCCATTAAGCCGATTGTAATTCCGGCGTACTTCGGGGCACCGTTCTTTATTTTCCTGATGGTGCAGTTTATCCGGACGCTTCCAGGCGAGCTCGACGAAGCGGCCACTATTGACGGCTGCGGCAAGTTCCGGTTGTTCTACCGCATCATTTTGCCGCTCATTATCCCGGCCATGGCAACCGCCGCAATCTTCTCGTTCTACTGGCGCTGGGAGGACCTGATTGGTCCGCTGCTTTACTTGAACAAGCCTTCGATGTACACGGTCTCGATGGCCCTCAAGATGTATCTCGATGCGGAGACGCTTTCCAACTGGGGCGCTATGTTCGCAATGTCGATTGTGAGCTTGATTCCGGTATTCGCGATTTTCTTCTTCTTCCAGAAGCATATCGTTGAAGGGATCAGTACAAGCGGTCTGAAATAGAAATCAAGTGGTAAACCCGCAAAGCTAAAGCTTTGCGGGTTTATTTTGTTTTTCGCAGGTGGGCATTCAAACAAAAGAGGTGCTTTCTCTTGACAAAGGAGGTTTACTGCAATAAACTTCTTTTATAAGGTTTATTGAGATAAACCTAATTGGAGGCGATCGAATTGGAAGCCTATAAGCTATTTGACGCGGAATATAAATTTGCCTGTCTGATTTGGGATAATGAGCCGATTAATTCAACGGAGCTTGTGAAGCTGAGCAAATCGAAGCTGGGCTGGAGCAAATCAACGACCTACACCGTCCTGAGAAAGCTATGCGAGCGGGGCATTTTACGGAATGAACAGGCCGTTGTGACGTCCCTTATCAAGAAAACCGAAGCACAGAAGTACGAGAGCCAGACGGTTGTCGAGAAAGCATTTGACGGCTCGTTGCCGCAATTTCTGACAGCGTTTCTTGGCGGGAAGAAGCTGTCGAGGAAGGAAGCGGAGGAGCTGAAGCAGATCATTGAGGAGTCGACGAAATGACAGGATTGTTTATAACAGTTGTTAATATGAGCATTACGGCGGGGTATGTGGCTATCGCTGTCATGCTGGCGAGATTATTGTTCAAACGGCTGCCTAAACGATTTTCCTACTTTTTATGGTCGGCTGTAGCGTTAAGACTGCTTGCGCCTGTTAGTTTTACGGCAGGCTTCAGCTTGTTGCAAGCGGTACGGCCTCCTAACCATTCGCAAGTAGGAAAGTTGGAATATGTTCCGCATGATATCGGGATGCAGAAGAATCCGGTGTTGGACATCGGTGTGGACAGTCTTCGCCAGCTTGTTCCTCTTCCGTCTGCCACTCCTCTAGCGAGCGTAAATCCGATGCAAATCATTTTGTGGCTGGGCAGCTTGATCTGGGTAACGGGTATTGTCGTACTGCTGCTATACAGTATTGTCCAGTATGCGAGACTATGGTCCAAGCTTAGAACGGCAACGCTGGTACAGGATCGCATCTTTGAAACGGATCAGATTCGCACGCCGTTTGTGTTTGGTTTTCTGAAGCCGAGAATTTATATCCCGACCGGTCTATCCGATGAAGAGCTGCCTTATATCGTTGCCCACGAGCAGGTTCATATCAGTAGACGGGATTATTTGATTAAGCCTGCTGCATATCTCCTGCTGATTATCCATTGGTATAATCCTGTCCTTTGGATTTCCTATAGACTGATGAGCAAAGACATGGAGATGTCCTGTGATGAACGGGTGATGCAGCAGATGGGAAGCGGGGTAAAAAGAAGCTATGCCTCCACGCTGTTATCCATATCGACGAACAGCAGCAAATGGCAAATGGGCGGACCGCTTGCTTTCGGAGAAAGCGATGTGAAGGCGAGGATTACGAACGTTCTTGCTTACCGCAAGCCATCCTCTTGGGTTATAGCGTTGTCGATGCTAGCTGCGGTGGTGCTTGTTACCGGATTTACCGGTAATCCGAAGCCGTTGCGGCAGTCGATGCTGCCAGCGGCCACGGACAATGAAATATATGCCGGATACAATCTTGATAAACTGATGGAAAATAAAACCTTGTATGTCGGGAATCACGTGAAAGTAGGCGGATTGATTGGCGCTTTGCCTAAGCCGGTTGACCTGGTAGGGAAGGGGTTATCGCTTCAGACGAAGTCGCCGCCATACGGGGTAACCGTTAATTACGATAGAACGGATGATTTGAAGGCGGAGGAAGAAATGGCAGCGAACAAAGACGTTTTCTACCGGAATGCCATTATGTTGCTTAGTCTGATTGATAATGTGGATTCGATCACGTTTAATGTTAGCGATGTTTATAGTGTCTCTATGACGAGGGGAGAAGCAGAGTTACTGCTCGGCGGAGATATTCGTCCATATGCCGAAGATGAGTCAAGCGTTAAGCAACTGATCGATCGACTTAAACAATTTCAAAATACATGAACAAACCCAGTACCGACGAGGTACTGGGTTTGTTGTTGTTCTGAAGGGGCTTCCATGCCGTTGGAAAACAACGCAGCTTCTCTAATATTTAAGTGTTTAAAACTGCAGCGGTGAGGCCAGCAAAGTTTATCGTGATGCTTTGCCCACCGGATATCATATTCCCTGTAACTCTTAGAGAATAGGTATGAGTGCCGGTCAACGGCGCTTCATCACAGGTAGTGAGAGCAAGCGTAAACGGACTGTTGGCCATCGATCCTGTATCGATTGCAGTACCAATGACAACTCCGTCATCACGGACAATTTCTGCGGTTAAAGTTAGGTTGTTAGAATGCGGTGTCCATGTTACATAACCGGTCAACCAAACGGTATTGCTTGGTGCGGCGACAGTTGCTGCAACCGTTAAAACGGTAGCCGTTGGCGCTGCCAAGGTCAAAGTAATTGGCGGAGTGCCGGCATACGTTGCACAATCAAATCCAGTAAACAGCCCTGGCGGTCCAGCTGGGCCTGTGGGACCTGTTGGGCCTGTGGGACCTGTTGGGCCAGTTGGGCCAGTTGGGCCTGTGGGACCTGTTTCTCCTGTCGGGCCAGTTGGGCCAGTTGGTCCTTGAGGTCCTTGTGGTCCTTGAGGGCCTTGCGGTCCAGGAGGTCCCGGAGGACCTGGTAGTCTACCCATCTTAAAGATACACACTCCTTATTTAGTAATATAGAGCGCATGAAGACTATGGGCCTTTTATTCACTTCGGCCACAAAACAGGATATTCCGGCAGGTAAATTTAATGCAAGTACATCAAATATTTTTCTTTTCTATATGTATTGTTGTCCATGCATTATCCGCTTCGTCACATACATTGATTATACGATTCTCTATATTAGATTGTGGAGGAACATAATGAGTTTGGTAGGCATCTTGGTTGCAAACCGCAATCAACGGAAGAACGTTCTTAGGCAATATCTTCAGTCCAATACAATGAATTTGAAATTATTTTGTTTTACTCCATCCTCTATCAACTGGAAGCGGAAACGTATCATCGGACTCTACCGATCCAACGGCAGATGGAGGCTAGGTCATTTTCCGTTCCCCAAGGTAGTCTATAACCGATGTTATGATACCGATCGACAATTAATGGAACGTTTGGGCGCAGCAATCGGCATCAAGAAGTGCTTCAATCATATTAATCAATTCAATAAACAAGAGATTTACACGAATTTAAGCAAATGGCTTTCCGATTATTTGCCGGCAACCGTGCCTTTCGACAAGGAGAAAGCCGTTCAATTGCTAAAGGCCCATAAAGACATCTACTTTAAGCCTTGTTATGGCCATCAGGGAAAAGGCGTAGTTCGGGCAGAAATGCAGGCTTCAGGTGAAATCCATATCGGCCATCACTATTTTTCGCCTGAAATCATTTTCCAGGATACGCAGCAATTCCAGGAGAGCATTCAAAAGATACTCGGTACCACCCCGTATATCATGCAAGAAGGTATCCCCATACAACAAGTCGATAACCGAGTTTTCGATATCCGGGCACTTGTGCAAAAAAATGAAAATGGATTATGGTCGGTCACGAATCTTGTCAGCCGAATAGCAACTAAAGGCAGCTTTAATACAAGCATCTTCGATGAAGTCTGTTTATCGCATGAAATACTCAATCGTCTGTATCCATCCGATAAAGCGGCTCAAATTATTCGATCCATTTACGACATCAGTTTAAGAAGCGCTGAAATAATGGACGAAAACACTGCCTATCATTTAGGAGAATTCAGCGTGGATTTTGCGTTGGACAACGATGAGCATGCATGGATCATTGAATTAAACGGAAAGCCGCAAAAATCGCTTTATGCGGACATTCGCGATCAAAGCGCCGTTTATTTGCGGCCGATGCAATATGCTAAATATTTGTGCAAGCGCTGATCCTGACTAATGGTTTTAATATATGGATTGGGGCTTGGCAGAGTTACTCGCCTTATAGGTTTCCAAGATGAGAACCGCAAAGTCCACTTTTTTGAACGAAGAAATTAACGACAAAAAACGAGCCTATAGAATCGCTTCTAAGGCTCGTTTTGCATTTTAATGGTTATTATCGGCCCATCCAGCCGCCGTCCACGTTGAGAACGTGGCCGCTCAAGTAGTCGGATGCGGCGGATGCAAGGAAGACAACCGGACCTTTCAGGTCATCCGGCGTTCCCCAGCGTCCAGCTGGAATCCTTTCGGTAATGGAGTTCGTGCGTGCTTCATCCTTCAGGATAGGCGCCGTATTATTGGTTGTCATGTAGCCCGGAGCAATAGCGTTAACCTGAACTCCGCGTCCAGCCCACTCATTGGCAAGAGCCTTGGTTACGCCGGCAATTGCGTGCTTGCTTGCGGTATAGCCGGGTACGTTAATGCCGCCTTGATAGCTGAGCATGGAAGCGATGTTGACGATTTTGCCGCTGCCGCGCTCCAGCATGTGACGGCCGGCTAGCTGGCTGAGGAAGAAGACCGAGTTCAGGTTCAGGTCAATGACATCGTGCCAGTCTTTGGCGGAATGCTCAGCTGCCGGCGTACGGCGAATAATACCCGCATTGTTAACGAGGATATCCACTTTGCCAAAAAAGCCACGGGCTTGGTTAAAAACATCCTCTAGAATATCCGCATTGCTGAGGTCGGCAGAAATTTCTTCCGCTTGTCCGCCAAGTTCGCGGATGGCAGCAACAGTCGCGTTGCTGTTCGAGGAAGAGATCGCAACGACGGAAGCGCCCGCTTCCGCAAGTCCAAGCGCCATCGCTTGGCCAAGACCGCCGGATGTACCGGTTACAACTGCTGTTTTGCCTGTCAGATCAAATAACATCGATTAATTCATCCTTTCGTAAATCGCAAGATTTGCACCTGCCTGCCGGTAATGCTGAGCCGTGTCCGATGAGATTCCCGAGTCGGTCAGAATCGTGTTTATCTCATGAAAGTCAGCAAAGGTAAACAATGCGCCTTGGCCAAATTTATGGTGATCAACAACCACATACGAGGTTTGTGCCGTATCGAGAAGGGCTCTCTTGAATGCCGTCAGGTCGCCTGTATAAATGGTGAAGCCAAATTCCGCATGAACACCGGTTGCGGACAGGAAGGCTTTCTTAATATTGAGCTTCCGGATGTATGCCTCGGCTTCCGCGCCTGCAAGCATATTGCGGACACGGTAACCGCCGGGCACAACCAGCTGAATTTCATCCTTGCGGGACAGCTCGGCAATGATGTGCACATCGTTGGTTACAACGGTAAGAGGCTGATTTCGCAGCCTCTTGGCGATTTCAAGCGTTGTGCTGCCGCCGTCCAGCGCGATAATATCGCCGGGATCAATAAAAGTAAGCGCCAGCTCCGCAATTTCCGTCTTCTCGGAGGAATGCCGCACTAGCGGCTCTTGCTGTGACAAAATGCCAAGCTGATCGCTTTGGGCGAGGACTGCTCCCCCGTGTATACGAAGGAGCAGTCCTTTTTCCTCAAGCCTTGCCAGATCCTCGCGAATCGTCTTGCCCGTCACGTTCAGTCGTTCGCTTAAATCCTGAACGGTAACTTCGCGGCTCGCCAGCAGGGCTTCCATAATTAATTCATGTCTTCGTATCGCATTCATGTTATTTCAAATCTTGAGGTGCAACCGCGTCCATATCTTCGAAGATTTGGTTCTCGCCGGCCATACCCCAGATGAACGTATAAGCGCTTGTGCCTACGCCGCTGTGGATCGACCAGCTTGGCGACAGGATCGCTTGCTCGTTGCGCACAACCAGATGGCGAGTTTCTTGCGGCTCGCCCATGAAGTGGAAGACATTGCCGTCTGCTTGCATATCGAAGTACAGGTATACCTCCGAGCGGCGGTTATGCGTATGGCAAGGCATTGTGTTCCAGTTGCTGCCCGGCTTCAGCATAGTGAGGCCCATAACCAGCTGGCAGCTCTGGATACCGCCAGTGTGGATGTAACGGTAGATTGTGCGCTCGTTGTTCGTGTTAAGAGCTCCGAGATGGTTAGGGGAAGCTTCGCTGATCGATGCTTTCACCGTTGGGTAGTTTTTGTGTGCAGGCGTCGAGTTCAGGTAGAACTTAGCCGGATTAGCCGAGTCCGAGCTTGTGAATACAACGTCTGCCGCACCAAGGCCGATGTAGAGGCAGTCTTTGTTTTCCATATCGTAAGCCGTGCCGTCAACGGTAACCGTACCGCGGCCGCCAACGTTAATGATACCGATCTCGCGGCGTTCGAGGAAGGTTGCCGCACCCATTGTTTTGGTGTCGGCTTCAAGCTTAACGGATTGGTTAACCGGTACCGCGCCGCCAATAATAAAGCGGTCAACGTGCGAGTAAGTAAGGGTCAGCTGGTCTTGAACGAAAAGAGTCTCGAGCAGGAACTCTTGACGAAGACGAGTTGTATCAAATGCTTTTACCTCTTGCGGATGCGATGCGTAACGGATTTCCATATTGAAATAGCCTCCATTGTTTGAATAATTTTGTTTAAATAAGTTCACTTAAGTTCGTATAAGTTTATTTTAAGACGGGCGATGTGGATTTGCAACCCTAAATTTGATAGGGAAAGTTTATTTTTAATGAAAGAAGATACTGTGGGGCAGTTGGAAGCTTGCTATAGTGAGGGAAGCAGCGAAATGGGGGAGATAAATATGAGTCAAATCCGAATTGATTGTCCAGCCGTTTATTTACGGGAATACGCGATAGATGATCTGGAAAGCTTGCATGCCTTGACCTGGCAGCCTGAAATTTATGAGTTTCTGCCGGGTTGGAACGTATCCAGGGAGCAAAGGGAAGAATGGTTCGTTCAATATGAACTGGAGGAGAACGCAAGGTTCATGAAGGCCGTATCGGATGGCGGAGATGTTGGCGACCTGAGATTAAGGCTGGGGATTATTGAAATATCGAGCGGCGAATTTATTGGCTGGTGTTGTACGGGCTTAAAAGACGAGCTGCCCGATCCGGAGCGGGAGATCATGTACGCGATTTCGAATAAGCACCGGAATAAAGGCTATACGACGCAAGCCGTGAAAGGAATGGTGGAGTACTTGTTTCAGCATACGAAAATCGATAGTTTAGTTGCGTTGGCTCATATCCGCAATATTGCCTCTATGAGGGTAATTGAGAAAAGCGGATTTATATTTAAGAAGAGAATTAAAATCGAGGATGAGAGCTTTCAGTATTACAAGATGAGTAAACCTCTATCGAGGCCTCTCGAAGATGAGCGACCGATGGGATAGACAAAACCCGCTAGAGCTTCTAGCGGGTTTCTTTGTTACACCGTTTCCGGGTACGGATATAAATCGACGACGCGGTCCGTATGGCCGTTGTCGGTCATAAACACGACATGCTCCCGGCGAAATTCGCGCGGACTGTTCAAGCCGCAAGCGGCGGCTAGGGAGAAGAGGCCTTCCCGCATCTGGAGGATATAGTTCATGACTCGCCATTGTTTCTCTTCCGGAGCGAGCGCTTCCTGGTACTTATCATCCGTCGTTGTGACGCCTGCCGGGCATTTGCCGGTGTGGCACTGCAGCGCCATGATACAGCCGTTCGCCATCATAAAGCCGCGGGCCGAATTGACGGCATCCGCGCCTAGCGCAAGAGCAATGGCGACTTTATCCGGGGTGATAAGCTTGCCGGAGGCGAAAATTTTGAACCGGTCCCGAACGCCGAATTTGCGCGCCGTGTCGTCCAGAATCAGCAGGCCGGCGAATAACGGAAGGCCCATGCCGTCCGCCATTGCTTTGAAGGTAGCGCCTGAGCCGCCTTCGGAGCCGTCAACTGTTATAAAGTCCGGATAAATATTCATGTCGAGCATAGCCTGGAAAAACGGCTCAAGCCGCTGCGGATCGCCAACGACGATTTTTACGCCAATCGGCTTTCCGCCTTCCCTCTGCAGCGTTTGGATGAATTCCAGCGCTTCCTCGGGTCTGGTCAGAAACTCGAAGCGGTTTGGGGAATTGACGGTTTTGCCGACGGGAACAAGACGCGCTGCAGCAACTTTCTCGTTTACCTTGGAGCCTTCCAGATGTCCGCCGCGGATCTTAGCGCCTTGATGAAATTTCAGCTCAAAGGCTTTTATGTTGGAATGGCTGGCTTTGCGCTTAAAGGCCTCGATCGAGAATTTGCCTGTCTCGTCACGGAAGCCATATAAGCCGGGTCCAATCTGGGACACGACATCAACGCCAGTCGACAGGTGAACATCCGCAACGCCACCTTCTCCCGTGTTAATCCAAGAGCCCCCCGCCATATTGGCGCCGCTGCCCGTCGACTGAATGTAGTTCTCGCCAACCGCGCCAAAGGAGGTAGCCGAGGCGCCGAACAAACCCTTGAGCTTCCAGGGCTGCTCCCGGTTTTCACCCACGATTAGCGCATCGTCGTCATGCAGGAGCCAAGGTCTGACTTGTTCGGAAATAAACTTTTCCTGGCGCGTGAAGACGCCTTCATCGGTAATGACATACTTTTTGCCCGGCAGCATGGTGTCGTTATCGATCTTTAGTTCGCTGGTAAGCTTCGGGAACATGGCGTTGGACAAATAAAAGCCGGGCTTCTCGTAATCCCGGCGGCCGCCGAAGGAGATCAAATCCGTCCGGTATTTGGCGGCGTACACGACACCAACAAAGTCAGCTCTCGAGAACGGTTTGCCCTCCGTATCGTTATCGAACCAGTATTGCCGGAACTCGGGACCAAGCTTCTCAAGCAGGTAGCGGAGCCAGCCAAGGAACGGATGCGAGCGGATAATCGAATGTTTTGGTTTCTTCGATAAGGCGTACATGTAGCTGAAGAAGATAATTGGAGGCAGCGCGATAATGGCAACCAAAATAAGCAGAATGGAAAGCAGCATAAATTGTAAACCCTCCCGGCTCAAGAAATAACGTCATAACGTTCATTATATCACAGCCCAAAAGGGGCTGCTTTCCAGGGACATACAACCCGTACGAAAATTAAACGCCGTACAATCTCAGCGAATGTCCCGCCAGCATATAATGAAGCGTATACGATGCTAAAGGGGACGATGCTATGAACAGGCGGACAGCTTTGCTAATATCCCTCATTTTGTATGTGGTTCTGGCAATAGTATTGATCTTAAGCGCGGTGTTTCATTTTGGCTGATTGGTTGAAAATAGTTCTTTGTCCGATGCCGAGGCAGTTTGTCCTGTCATACCATATGGAAGATAGCAGGAGACCGACCTGCTCAATATGACGATGACGGAGGGAACCATGAATAAGGTCGCCTTCATTACGGGGATTACCGGGCAGGACGGGATGTATCTGGCTGAGCTGCTGCTCGCCAAAGGATACGTCGTGCATGGACTTAGACGCCGGAGCTCGCTAGCGAATACCGGTCGGATCGACCGCATTGCGGACGAAGCGAATAAAACAGGGAAGAAGCTGGTGCTTCATTACGGAGATTTAACGGATTCAACGAACTTGGTTCGCTTGGTCCAGCAGATTCAGCCCGACGAGATTTATAATTTGGCCGCGATGAGCCATGTGCATGTGAGCTTTGATTCGCCCGAATATACGGCCAACGCGGACGGTATCGGAACTCTGCGGCTGCTTGAGGCGGTCCGGATTCTAGGGCTGACGGAGAAGACCAGGATTTATCAAGCTTCCACCTCAGAGCTATATGGCTTGGTTCAGGCGGTGCCTCAAAGCGAAACGACGCCGTTTTACCCAAGAAGCCCTTACGCGGTTGCGAAGCTGTACGGGTACTGGATTACGGTGAACTACCGGGAAGCTTACAATATGTATGCCTGCAACGGGATTTTGTTCAACCACGAAAGCCCCGTTCGAGGAGAAACCTTCGTGACCCGGAAAATAACCCGTGCGGTAGCGCGGATCGCTTACGGTATGCAGGACGTGCTGGCCCTTGGCAACCTGTCGGCAAAACGCGACTGGGGTCATGCGCGCGATTATGTCGATGCGATGTATCGAATTCTTCAGCAGGATACGGCTGAGGATTACGTGATTGCCACGGGCGAAACGACGGAGGTCAGAGAGTTTGTTCGCCTTGCTTTTGCGGAAGCGGGCATCGAGGTTGCCTTCGACGGAGAAGGGGCGGAGGAATACGGCTACGTGGTAGCCTGCAGTAATCCGGATTACCAGATCCCGCAAGGCACAACCGTAGTCAAAGTTGATCCTCGATTCTACCGGCCGTCCGAAGTGGAGCTTCTGATTGGCGACTCGACCAAAGCAAGGACCAAGCTGAACTGGCATCCGGTAAGCAGCCTGAAGGATCTCGTCGGCGAGATGGTCGCGGGCGACCTGGAGGAAGCGCGGCGGGTAGTCGATCTGCGCAAGCTCGGTTACGACGTAAGCCTGGATATGGAATAAGCGAAATAACAAAGCCCATCTACAATCCTCAAGGATAAGCAGATGGGCTTTCTTCATTCTATTTACGCGTTACACGCCGCGAACACGCGCTTTGATCCGGTCGCAAATATGCTGAATATCCTGCTCGGTTAGTCCGCCGTAAGTAGGGACGTTAAAGCCTTGCGCGGTAATGCGGTTTGCAACAGGGAATTGTTCATGCGGCTGCAAGCCTTGATAAGGCGGAAGAACATGCATCGGGTAAAAGAAGGGCCGAGTCTCGATGCCGTCATCCTTAAGCTGAGCCATTACTTCATTCCTTCGGGCTTCATCGGCATCGTTCAGAACAATGCTGAACATCCAATATACGTTTTTCGCCCAAGTCATCTCGACAGGCAAAGTGAGCTTAGGCTCATCTTTCAGATTCTCGTAATAGAGCCCGGCGACTCTTTTCCGCTCGCTGATATGCCAATCCACATTCTCGAGCTGGGCACAGCCGACAGCAGCCTGCAGATTAGTCAGACGGTAGTTGTAACCGATAACCGGGAACCAATATTTGCGCACCGGATCGATCCCTTGGCCGCGAAGCGTACGCATCTTGTTCGCCAGCTGCTCGTCGTCGGTCGTAATCATGCCGCCCTCGCCGGTCGTAATGATTTTGTTGCCAAAAAGGCTAAAGGTTGCGATATCGCCAAGCGATCCCGTTCGTTTCCCTTTATACTCCGCGCCAAGCGCTTCCGCAGCATCCTCGAGTACAAACAAGCCATGCTTTTTGGCAATTGCGGCGACGGCATCCATATCGGCCGGGTGGCCGTAGAGATGCACCGGAATAATGCCTTTGGTGCGAGGCGTGATCAGACTCTCGATCTTTTCGGGATCCAGGTTCCATGTCTCAGGCTCGGAATCGATAAAGACAGGAGTTGCCCCGCAGTATACAACCGCGTTTGCGGTAGCGATAAAGGTGACGGTCGGAACGATCACCTCATCGCCCGGTCCTACCCCAAACGCAAGCAGCGCCAAATGAAGAGCGGTAGTGCCGTTGCTGCAAGAGATCGCATATTTGGTGCCGCAATAAGCGGCGAAATTTCGCTCGAAATCGTTAATATATTTTCCGGCAGAAGAGATCCAGGTTGAATCGATGCAATCCATGACGTATTTTTTTTCATTTCCGTTAAATACGGGTACGGCAACCGGATAAAATTTGTTGTCCATGAATTATGCCTCCCTCCGAGTTACCTTCATTCTTAAGCTAATGTCTGTTTGACAACGGCAGGAACGCCAACAGCCAGCGAAAACGAAGGAATTGGCCGGATGACGGCCGCTCCGGCTCCAATCATGCAGCCCTCGCCGATGTGCATGCCGTCGATGACCGATGTACCGGTACCGAGAAAAGATTCGTCGCCAACCGTGACGTTGCCGGATAAATGGCAGCCCGGCGCAATATGGCAGGCCATGCCGATTTTCCCGTCGTGGTCAACGGTAGCTCCGGTATTAATGATGCTATATGAGCCGATTCGGGTATCCGGCTGTATGACGCATCCCGGCATTACCGCTACTCCCGCGCCGAGTGTAACGCCAGCCGCCAAATAGGCACGCGGACTAATGGCATTGATAAGCTCGAACCCGAGAGCTTCCGCATGCTTCGCAAGAGCATGCCGCCTTGCGTTGTTGCCGATGGCCACAAAGGCATGACGGATTCCTTGCTCAAGCAGTCCCGGCAGCCGTTCGTCACCGCCAAGCACGGCTAGGCCAAGAACGGTTGCCGTTGGATCGGGGCCGATGCAGCCGATCAACTCAACATGCGGATCATGCCGCAAAATATCTGCAATCACTTTGGCGTGACCGCCGGCACCGATAATTACGGTTTTATTAGGCAAGGCATGATGAAACAAAACGATCGACTCCTTTACGCATATCCCATCATATTCAAGCGGCAATAAAATGCTTCAATTCCGGCTAGACAGGCGTCTAATTCGGCAAATATGGTCGAAATCCCCAGAGGGCTAGGGCGTGAGCCGTTGCTTTTTCAGGCCGTGACAATACTCTATCTACAGATGAATAGTGATGGGAGGCCAGACCAATGAAGCGAAAGAAGAAACGCAGGTCGGTCAGACGCAGCTTGCGCAGCCGAACAGCACGAAGCAAACGGCGGAAAAACGGAAAGCCAAAGAGACTTTCGAGAAGAAAAGGCAGGAAGCGTCTGCGCGGCAAAAAAGCAGGAAGAAAAAAGAAGAAGGCCGTACCGCCCGCAGCCGTTTCCGACGAAGCTTCCATATCGCCGGAAGACGCAGCCCGCCTAAGATCCAATAATACGAGAGTCAGGGCAAGTCTCGCGGAAGGAAGCCGGATCATCGATTATCTTCATTTTGCATTCAAGCTGGATAATGAGGATTTTCTATGGGAGATCTACCGGCAATTCCTGCAGCGCGAACCGGATGCAGCGGGGTTCCACCAATTTAAAGGCAAGCTGGAAGCAGGCGCTTTGACGAGAGCCGCCGTGGCGGCGTCCATTATGCAAAGCGGCGAAGCTGAGCTGGTATTTACCAGAAAGCCGTCAGGGGACCGCAACACCTCTGCCTTTAATCTACAAGGCTTATTCCCGGCCCATACCTTGGACTTTATTCATGGAATCTATGCCCAATTATTAGGACGCGAACCGGAGGACGCTAATGTCGCAAACGATGTTCTGGCTGTCCATCAAGGGGTGTCCAGGCAAGGATTGCTGGCACGGCTGCTGATGTCGGAAGAAGCGCAGAACCTGCTGCGTTCCGTAAATCCGCCCGCTCCTAAGTCTAAAGCCGCGTTAAGCGCAAGGGCTGCAGGCAATCAGAATATCGGCATTTTCCTTTGCTTCGGCGCCCAAATCGCGATGGACGGGGAAGGAATCGGACGTTTCTTCGTCCGTCTTACCGAAGGTCTTTTAGGCCTGCCAAACGGTTTTAATCTTCATATCGCAACAACGGAAGCCAATGTGAAAGAGACGGAAACCATCTTTGCTTCCCTTAAGACCCTGTATCCGAGTCGTTTGCACTTTTACCACGCCGACAGCATGGCGACCATCAACCGGGTCGTGCCGGCGGATGTCTGGATCGTGCCTTACGTCGGCATGGGGCTGGCCCAATACCTGCACCGGCCGTATATCGTTTGTCTGCATGATTTGGTTTATCTGCATTTCCCGGATCTGTATTCGAAGGATATGGATCATTTCCAATACATTCATTCTTTGGCGGAAAAAATTACGAGGAATGCCGCCATTGTCGTATTTGATTCCGAGTATATCCGCAATCATGAAGGTCTAACGTATTTGAATCTCCCCGTTCATCAGACGGAAGTGGTTCGCTTTGCGGCGCCTCATGAGGAATATACGGGCTTTGGCATCAAAACGGAGGTAGAATTCCGCGGTAAATACAATTTATACGGCCCGTATGTGACCTTCCCGTCCGTTATTCGGCTGCACAAAAACCATGAGCGATTAATTGATGCGTTCCATCGTTTCCGGCTTACGGATCTGGGTAGAGCTTCCGGATTAAAGCTTGTATTAACGGATGACTTGATTAACCGCCCTAGACAACAGGAAATAACGGAAGCGCTGAACGTAATTGCTGATCCTGCCATCAGAGCTTCTATCGTCTTTATGGGCCGTATCCCGTCGGCCGACTTGCCATCGTTATACAAATACGCGGTAGGGGCCGTTGTGCCAACCCTTTTCGAAGGCAGCTGCCCATTCCCGATCGTCGAGTCTTTGCTCATGGATACCCCGGTTGCGTTCGGACGGCTGTCGATTGTCGAGGAAGTCATTCCGGATATGAGCAGCTTTGCAACTTTTGATCCTTACAATCCTGAAGAAATGGCTGAGTCCATCGGCAAGCTGTATGTGCAAGGGAAGTCGGTTGTTCCCGTGCAGAAGGAAGCCGCAAGCGGCCTTCTGCACAGGAGCTGGGCGAATGTTGCTCTTGATTACGCGGCAATCATTAGCCGTATCTGATTATTAATAGAGAATCTTGCCGTAGTAACGCCAGAAGGTAATCCGGAACACTTCAATATATTGCTTGGCAATATCGTCCCAGGTTTGCGTGGCGTCATGGACGCCTTGCAAAGCCGATAATTTATAAGTGTCGTAATCGTCAAACAAATCATCCAGCGCTTTGGCAATGGAATCCGGGTTATGCGGGTCAAACCAGGCAATCTTGGCGCTATGTCTGGACAGATGCTCCCGCATAACCGGTATATCCGAGCATAGCACCGGAGTGCCAAGCCGCAAGGCTTCTTCAACCGGATAGCTGCCGCCGCCTTCCGACAGACTTGGCATAATAAGTGCTTTCGCGTTTTTGATCAAAGCGGGAATATCATGGTCGCCAACAAATCCAAGCGGGTAGACTTGCCGGTCAAGCAGCAGACCGGTCCTCTTCATGGTGGATACAAGCGTTGGGATCCAATTCACTTCGGACGTGCTGTCCGGGAACGGAATGCGTAATTTATCGGTCAAATACCCGGTTAAGACTAACGGGTATTTTCTTTTGTTACGCGATTTGGCAAAGCCCATAAGCAGATTGTTATGGTTTTTGTGCGGAGAAGTATTGGACGGATAAATAATATAGTCGGATGGAATTCGGTTGCTTAGCTCCGCTGACACCCTGCGGTTATAGACATTAGCGATTGGAGTGATCGCATGCGGAATGACAAATGCCTGCTCCGAACGGTTGCCGAAATGGGCGACCAGTCTGTTCTTGACATGTTGGGAGGATACAACTACCGAAGACGTGTGATCGATCCATTTTTTGGATAGTCTCCAATGAAAGGACAACTCGTCGCCTTTCATAAACGGCGGCACGAAATCAAAGATGGTGGTGTCATGGAAGGTGCAGACCGTAGGACGGTCGATGGCTTGGAACTGTTCGGTATGCGGCCAGAAGAAATAAACCACGTTCATATTCGCTAGCAGGTAGCTGCACTGGGGATGGTTGATCGGATAATCGTTATAGCAGATTTCAATATTCCCCGTTTTTTGAAGCTCCGCGTAATTTCGCAGCTGCGAATTTGGTGCAACGACTAGTCTGACCCGCTCTACTCCCGGCTGGCGGGCAATGGCAGCAGTCAGATTAAACAAGAGGCGCATCCCTCCGCCGATCGAGAACTGATTAGACCATATCAGGATATTCATGCTTTATCCTCCTGTAATTTAAGAAATCGTTCAAGCATTCACAATACCGTTAAGCCTCAAGTAAATATCCAGCTTTCCGATATCGACAATGATGTTGTCTGCCCCTACATGCGCTTTGGGTTCAACCTTGCATAACAGCTCGTAATAATCAAGTCCGGCATGACAGCACAGCTTCCAGAAATAATTGTCGATAAAAGATACGGGTGCCAGTTCAATCAGCGATGCCCCGGGATTGCAAAAGGCAACGTTAATGCTGCCGCTGCCGAACGGCGCCACAATGACTTTGGCCGAAGCAAAAACTTCGATTTTTTCCTCCGTCGTCATCGGCGTGAGCACAATCTTCTTAAACCCCTTTGTCTGCAGGTAGCGAAGCACTTCGTCTTCGTTGACCACATGGCGGGCCTCAGCGTCCTCGCGCGTGATATAAATCCGCTCGTAGCCTTTGCGTTTGCGGATTTTTCGCTTGTTCTTCATTTGATCCGCGATATAATGCGAGGCCCAAGGCGGACATTTTCCGATCATTAACGGTACGGCGGGTACAACCAAAGTCTTTGCTTTCAGATGGAAGTCCGTTTTATCGACCTGAATGATTTTGTTAAATGGAATGCCAAGCAGCTTTAACGACTCGTATTGAAAAGGGTAGGTCAATCTGGGCAACACGTATTTATCAATCGTTATCCCGCTCTTCTCCAACAGATGAATGCGGGGCAATATATCAAAGAACCAGTGTCCGAATACCGTGTGCGTGCCCCGGCTCTTTGGTTTCGGGAAGTTCCAGCCCCAGAACAAGGAGGCGACGGTTCCGGCGTAATAGTCAGGCTCTTCAAGAACCATTTTCTCATAGCCGGTGTCGTACAGCTCCAGATCGGCAAGCCGCTTGTTATCCGGCGTGATTACGTACATGTGGCTCGTCATAAGCCTTCCATCGGGAATGCTGACAACAAAAGCTTCTTCATACTGGCAGGTTGAAATCCAGCGGTGCGGATCAATGCTTCTTGGGGTAGGCAATTGGATCGTTTCGGCTGGATAAATCACTTTATATCGTTCTTTGGCTTCGCTTGGGGAAAGGGTTTTGGCCCAATCCTTTGCCTTCTTGTAGGTGTCTTTCGGAATGGTGTACTTCATGGTCTCTAACCTCTGGCATAACGGAGGATGAGCTTCTGCTGCTGGGCAAGAACATCCTGAAATTTGTCCGGCACGCCTTTCGGAAAGAGCACACCCAAGCCGTTGGAATGTTGGAACTGCATGTGGGGATGAATGGCGCTAAGCTGATCCCACAAAATATGAACGCCAAAATTCATGATTTTGACTGCCGTGTCATGAAAGAGGACGATACCGTTCGGCGCCAGCTTCGGCAGCCAGCTCGCGTAATCATGAAGCACCGCATGATAAGCGTGATAGCCGTCGATATGAAGGATATCGATAGCTTTATTCGGGAACTTAGGCAGCGCTTCGTCAAAGGTGGTTCTTACTAGGGTGCCGACATTCGGAAACTCCCTGTTTTTGACCGATTGAACCGCATGATAAATGCCATCGTTGATTTGCCCGTACATCCCTGTATGGGGATCGCCCTGCCAAGTGTCAACGGCATAGCAGGCGGTATCTAGAGAAGCATCCTTAATGGCCTGGCAGAAGCTGAAAAACGAAGTTCCGTATAAGGTGCCAAGCTCAACGATTACTTTCGGTTTGGCGAAACGGACAAGATCGTATGCGAAGCGGCGGTGTCCGGACCAAGCTCCTTCCGTCATCATTCCCGCCGGTATTTCCGGTGCATGGTCGGCTGCGTATTCTGGCCTATAAAACTTCCAATCCATATGTCAACTCCCCATCTATCGTTATAGAAGCACAAGAATTGCAATATTTTATGTTCGTCTGCTATAAGAGGTCAGGGACAAACGTGCAGGCGAAATACACATTTATGAAGCGTGGTGCCGTACATAAGCCGTTACGATTCTATTGTCCGCACATACAATGTCAGAGGCAGACGCTAGGAGGATTCTATTGGCATGAACATAGAAAGACATAATGAGAATAACGAGGTGTGAATATGAGAAGCCTCGCCAGGAAAAGAAAAACAGCCTACTCTACCAAACCGCTGGCATCCCGGCAGAGACGGCGCCCGAATCCGGCCGGTACAAGGAAATCCAAGCCTCAAAAGACCAAGCGGGGGCTTGCGGATAGGGAAACTAACAAACAATTAACCATATTGGCCTGGAGGCTCGGCAGAAGCGCTGCTCAAACGGCATTAATGGAAGAAAGGGCAGACCTTCAACAGCATGCGCAGGAGCTATGGCACAAGGAAAGCGGATTAATTAGAAAAGCATCAGCCGTCGGCAAGTATATCCCGGTAATGAAAGCATTCGTTGAAGGCTATTTTTCTGCTCGTTCATTTGACGAGAGCCCCAATTGGGTCCTGCTTCCGACAAACAAGAAAGTGGCAGCCGTTGTGATGGCCATGAATGAGGAATTGTCCATTCTGTCAACCATTCAGGAGCTGGAGCGAATGCCCCTCCATGAGATTGTTGTCGTTGTGAACGGCTCGACGGACTCAAGCTTTATGATGGCGAGAACGAGCAGCAGAGCGATAATTCTCCACTATAACGAAGCCTTGGGTCACGATGTGGGAAGAGCGATCGGGGCAAAAATTACAACCTCCGATATTGTGATTTTTCTTGATGCGGATATCCCGGTTGCCGCTGAACAGCTGCTAAGCTTTGTTAGGGTGACAGATCGGGACATGGATGTCGCTTTAAACGATCTTTCCCGTTATGTAGGCATGTTCGCCGACTGGGATGAAGTTTCGATTATGAAATACTTTTTGAACCGTTCCAATCGCCGGGATGATCTGAATGTGAATTCCATGACGGCCGTTCCGCATGCCTTAAGCCGAAAAGCTATTGAGGTGATCGGCTTCGCCAACCTGGCGGTTCCCCCAAAAGCGCAAGCCATTGCTTTGCAGAGAGGCTTGCGAATCGGAATTGGCGGAAGCATCAATGTATTTAAAAGAAACAGACACAGGAAGGATAATGTCGGAGCGAGCAATCCGATCTCTAAGCTGATTATTGGGGATCATTTGGAAGCGCTGGGGTGGGCGATGCGGGAGGAAAGTCCGCGCCTGAAATATACCGATCAATTGCGCAAAAGGGAGCGTGCGAAAGATGTTAACAAGCATCATCATCCCGACCTATAACGCACTATCCCTTTTGCGGGAGACCATCGAAACGATCCGTAAGCATACCAAAGAACCGTACGAACTTATTGTTATTGATAACGGTTCAACCGACGGTACGCTGGATTATTTGAAGCAGCAGCGGATCATTGCCATTTCCTTACCGGTGAACACGGGATTTCCGGCGGCCTGCAACTGGGGAATGAGATTGGCCAGGGGCGACCGGCTTCTTCTTCTTAATAATGATGTTCTGGTCACGTCCGAATGGCTGGGCAGGATGCACAGCGTGCTGGATTCGGATCCTTCCATCGGGCTGGTTGGACCGATGACAAACTATGCGAGCGGCAGGCAGCATATCGCAATGACCGGCCATCATGACGATTTCGCCGCGCGTCTAAAAATCGATGAGAATGGGCAATGCGAGTTCGTGAAACGGATCATAGGTTTCTGCATGTTGTTTTCCCGCAGCCTGATACAGAAAATAGGTCAACTCGATGAACGGTTCTCGCCCGGTCATTACGAGGATGATGACTACTGTTACCGGGTGCATCTCGCAGGGTTTCGGGTTGCTATCGCGAGGGATGTTTTTGTCTATCATCATGGCAGTGCTTCCTTCGGCAATTATGCCGGAGAAGCTCTTGAGGAGCTGGTTGAGAGAAACCGGCAGCTGTTTATGGATAAATGGGGAATCGACCCGATTGAATTACACGATGAGAACTGCAAGGGGGAACGTCATGCGCATTCGGACGCCTCGCAAAAAAGGTAAACCGCGGAAACGCAAGAAGCAACTCGGCAGGAAACGGCGTTCAACCCATTCTTCGCCCAAATTCATCAGGAACCAGGTAGAGCAAGGCGAAGCAAGACTGGTGGAGGCGGTTCATGAAGAAGAAGCGGAAGGAAACAAGGCGGAGACTGGGCAACCTGCCGGTTTTATGGAGGGCTACGAAAAAGGATATCAAGAGGGAAGATATGCAGGCGGGGAAGAAATCATTGATCAATTATTGCCGCCAAATATCATTTTTCCGGACCTTTCCCTGAAGCAAATCATAGCAGCAGGAGTAAGCATGCATATGGAGGACGCCATTTCTCTTATGCTTCCGGAACAGGTCAGAGATACGGTTCTTCAGGCCATGGAGGAGAAGCGGCCATTATCGATCGTAAGGCTCGGGGACGGAGAGTTACTTACCATGGCTCAAGAAGTCGTTATGCCGGTTGATCAAGTAAGGCGCGAAGGCAAATTTCTGGAATATGCCGGAGTGAGGGTGCCGGATCTGGAAACTCGCAACCGATTGGTCGAGGCGGTTACCGGGGCCGACATTGTTGGTATACCGAGAACCAGAATGCCGAATTATCAGCTTCTTGTATCGCCGGTTTTTCAAGCCTATGGCTTATCGCTCCGGGAGAAGCAATGGACCGATTCCCTTATTAACTACAGTTTATGCACAGAAGGCTGCCTCCTGCCTATTCTACAGAACAGGCGTGTTCTTCTTATCGGCAATATGGCGGAACCTCTGTCTGCCGTTCTTGCCCATCGCGGCTTATCCGTTGCAGGCGTCGTATCGCCGGTTAACGGAGCCCGGGATGCTGCCAGGGTAGTGGCATTGGCTAGACAGTACGATTTTGACATTGCTCTGGTTTCCGCGGGAATCGCTGCCGTATTGATTACCGAAGAGCTTGCCCGCGTAACCGGCAAGGTTGCAATCGATTTTGGCCATCTTGCCAACGCACTCATCAAGGGTGAAGCCCCTCTCTAAGTTCATATGTAGAGGAACAGCCTTTCCGTGCGATGCGAAAAGGCTGTTTGGGTTTGGTTAGACGCCGACCGAAGCTGCAAGCGAGGAGTATTGTACCGAAGCAGTAGCGCCTGTGATTGCTACAGAGATCGAGTTAACGGCTACTTCAAGCGTGTATTCGTGCGCGCCGACAGTGAGCGTATCGTAGTAAGTGACAGGAATCACTACTTCGAGATCAAGAACTGCAGCAAGAGCTACCGTTGCGAAGGTTGTGCTTGTAACCGAAGCTACAACTACGCCGTCGCGAAGCAGATCGACAGTAATCGACGGGTTGAGCAATACGCCAAGAATTGTACCGCTCAGCGCAACGTCTACGACCCCGTCGATTTTTACTTTATTGGCCGCTGCAGAAGTAACCGTAACGGGAACAGCAAGAATTTCAACCGGCGGAATTACTGTTCCGATGATTCCGATTGCACCAAGCGGGAAGACCCCTCCGTTGGCTCCATAAACCGCAGCACCTGGACCAGCAGGGCCGGTAGCGCCTGTAGGGCCTGTAGGGCCTGTAGGACCTGTAGGACCCGTAGGGCCGGTAGGGCCAGTGGCTCCAGTCAGACCGGTCAGACCTGTCAAACCTGTCAAACCTGTTTCTCCCATATCTAATCCTCTCCTTTCAATTGATATACCACATCATATGTTCAGAGATTCATAGAGAAGACGGTATTTGCCGTGATCGATTGTCTATTTTTGATAGATTAGGTCAAAGTATAGCCGTTTATGCTTGCAAGCGATAGTTGGGCGGAGTCATCTGCCTGATTTCCGTCCCTTTTGGCTATTCGTCCATTAGGATTACTCTATTAAAGCATAAGTTGAAGATATGTAATTTATCAATCCGGCACCGGTTAAGGAAGGAGCTCCGGCTTGACTAGTAGAGAGGTTTTAATAGTAGAAGATTTACCGTTTCGAGGTGATAGTCAATGATCGCTGTGATTATGGCAGGAGGTAAGGGAACGCGTTTTTGGCCAAGAAGCACGGTTGCCAAGCCGAAGCAGTTTCTGACATTAGCTTCAGAAGAGGCAACGATGCTGCAGCAAACCTACGCGCGGTTCCGTTCCTGTCTGCCCGAAGAAAAGGTGTATGTCGCCGTAAGCGAAAACTATTTGCCGATCGTCAAGGAACAGCTTCCCGAGCTGGGTGAAAACCGTATCATTATAGAACCCGAGCAGAGAGACACAGCGCCTTGTATCGCATTGACAGCTAGTTATTTCCTGAAGCAGGAGCTGGATGACGTGCTGGTAACGGCACCATCCGATCAATACATTCCGGATACGGAGGAATTAATGGATGCTCTTCGAGCGGCGGAACAGGCTGCCAAGATGGATGGCGTTGTCGTTACGCTTGGCATAGTCCCCACAAGAGCCGAAACGGGTTACGGTTATATTGAAACGATAGAAACGGAAGAGCATGCGGATAAGTTTGGGGAACGCATCAAAGAGGTTAAAGCTTTCATCGAGAAACCAACCAAGGAAAAAGCCGAGAAGCTAATTGAGCTTCCGAATATGTATTGGAACAGCGGTATTTTTATATGGAAGCCGTCCACGATCTCCATTTACATGATGAAGTATCAGCCGCGGATGTGGTCTATCTTTGATCAGAAGGATGACGAGTTCAGGCAGTCGTATGCCCGTTTGCAGAAGCTTTCTATCGATTATGCCCTGGTAGAAAAGCTGGAGCGTCTCTATACGATCCCTATTGAATTTATTTGGGATGATGTTGGGACCTGGACCTCGCTTGAGAGGATATTCCAAACGGATGGGGACGGAAATTTGCTGCTGGGGCAAATCTTCCCGTTTGCGACGCGCAACACGATTATTTATTCGGAACAGCAGCAGGTTGTTGCTATCGGCATCGAGGATTTGATTATTGTATCGACTGAAGAGGGCCTCCTTATTTGCCGCAAATCGGACGAACAAAATGTCAAGCATGCCATCGCCGCACTCACTGCCGATCAAGAAGGCCGGCAGGGATGAAAGCACTGATTACAGGGATAACCGGTTTTGTAGGCAGTCATCTTGCCGAGCATCTGCTCGGCGAGGGGATTGAAGTGACAGGAACCATGAGGAGTCACAGTTCGCTGCGCCATATTCGCCATCTGCTGCCGGATATGTGCCTGTATGAGTGCGAGCTGATGGATCCTCAGGCGGTTGAGCATATGATGGCGGACATTCGGCCGGACCTGATCTTTCATCTGGCGGCGCAAAGCTTTGTACCGATGTCATGGGAATCGCCTGCGGAGACCATGACGAACAATATTGTAGGGCAGGTTCATCTGCTGGAAGCGATAAGAAAGCTTGGTTTGGCCTCCAAAGTGCTAATTGCCTGCTCCAGCGAGGAATACGGGCATGTGGAAGAATTCGAGGTGCCGGTGAAGGAGACCAATCCGCTTCGCCCGATAAGTCCGTACGCTGTGAGCAAGATCGCCCAAGATTACCTGGGCTACCAATATTTCAAAACCTATGGACAGCACATTATCAGAACGCGGACCTTTAACCATCATGGTCCCCGCAGAGGAGAACAGTTCGTCAGTTCGAATTTCGCCAAGCAAATTGCGGAGATCGAGAAAGGATTAAAGCCGCCGGTTCTTTATGTGGGGAATCTGGAAGCCAAACGGGATTTCACGGATGTGCGCGATGTGGTTAGAGCTTACCGGATGGCGATGGATAATTGCGAGGCAGGAGAAATCTATAATATCGCATCCGGCCAGTGCCACGAGATACGCGAAGTGATTCGAATCCTGCTGAGCTATAGTACCGTCGATATTACGATAGAGGAAGACAAAACAAGACTTCGGCCATCCGATGTAAAGGTGCTTGTAGGGGATTATAGCAAGTTTTACGAGCAGACCGGATGGAAGCCGGAAATTCCGTTCGAGCAGACCATGAAGGATTTATTGAATTATTGGCGTAATGAGTTGGCTTAATAAAACGGCTCAATAAGGCCTGACCCGGTAGGGAGTACTATCTCGCTATACCGGGCAGGCCTTGCGTTGTTTTAAATCAGACATAGCTCTTTTAACCGGTTCTTGATCCGTTGGCCAATAACGGCAGGGGAAAAATCGTTATGAATCGTCCTCATGCCGCTTGCCGCAACGGATTCCCGCCAGCGCGCATCGGATACGAGACGCTGCATGTATTCCGCGGCATGACGGATGTTGGGCTCTGCCCAGATCTGATGACTCTTGTAAGGTCCCCAGTCCTGCCCGATATTAACGAGCTGGTAGGATACCGGACAGGAATTTGAAGCATTCATAAACTCCGTGTTGCCGGACCAGTTCGTCGCTATGACCGGTTTGCCTAAATACATCGCTTCAGCGAGACCAAGACCAAATCCCTCGGCACGGTGAAGGGAGACATAGCTGTCCGTGCACTGCAGCAGGGCGTTCACTTCGTGTCGGGACAGCACTCTATCAATTAGATGCATATTGCTCCGTTCGGCAATCAGCTTCTTCAGCTCGGCAAGCTCATTTGGGCGGAAGTCCGCATTATTTACCTTAAGGACAAGTCCGACACGCTGATCGTTTTTGTCAAAGGCCAGCTTAAAGGCTTCAATCACAGCTTGGGGATTTTTGCGCAAGGTTGAGCTCTGAACGTCGTACATCATTAGAAACAGAAACCGGTTCTCCGGCAGCCCAAAGGAAGAGCGGTTAATATTCGGCGCGACTTGTACTTGGATACAGTGCGGAATAGTAATAACGGGAACGGATGCCCGTTTGGAGACGGACTCGGCTACAAATTTGCTGCACACCCATACCTCGTTGACATGGCTGAAGCCTTCCACATGCTCTTCCGGAAACTCCGGCAGCTCCCAATGCCAATACCCGATGTTGTAACGGCTGTTGAACAATTCGTTTCCGAAATGCTCGCGGGCAGGACGCATAAAGTCGGCATTCATATGAAAAATATTGGTGTTGTACCGGGCTCTATCCAGCAGCTTATGCGACCAGCTGTAATCCGACATTCTCGAAGCTACGGCAAGCGGGAAATTAAGAAGGCCAAACGGAATGGCCGCCGTATCAATCGCTTTAGCCGCTAGCCGCGAGGATTCCCCGATCCCCATCTCGGCATGAACAAAACCGATAATATTTACGCCCGGTTCCCGGGTTGAAGCGTCGGATTGAAGCGTTGCCTGCTCCGCGGCAGGCCGCCGCCCGGCGCTGCGCTTGTTGGAGAGCCGGCGTTGTTTTCGCTTTGCTTGCCGCTTAGCGGTTCGTCTGCCGTATGATCGGGTACGGCCTCCTGATTTGCGTCTTCTAGACTTCGATGCGGTTGGCCGTTTAGACTTCTTGCCTCTCTTGTGTCGTCTTTTCACCCCGGTTCAATCCTCTCGATATTAGCGGATATGCACTCGACTACATACTATTCAAGCCGGTCACACGGCTATAAGGACAACAACCTACCAAGCGTAAAAATCGGCTTATGTCTAACCTTGAATAGATGACTTATTTAAAAACGAAGCTGGCTTTTTCGGGCAGAAAGGGTATAATGAGGTTTATTGACGTAAGTGAATAGCACCGGGGAGCTGGTTGAGGCTAGCTGAGAGGGAATTCCGAAGAAAATTCCGACCCTTATACCTGATCTGGATAATGCCAGCGTAGGAATTTGTTATTTAGGTGTGCCCACTATGATTAGGAAGCGGGCGGACCTGTAATAATGCTGACGAAATGTATGGCTCTCCGGAAATCGGAGGGCTTTTTTTATTTTCAGAAGGTAGTCCGGCCATAATAGCAAACGTCATAGTCAAGAAGAGAGAGGGAGAGACAGAAAGATGAGATCAGGTGCAAAAAGAAGCTTCGCGATTGTCGCAGCCATGCTGGCGGTAGTTATTCTGCTGGCCGCATGCGGCTCGAACAACAACAAGAATACGGGGAACGAGTCAGCCGGTAATGGATCGGACAAGCCGTTGACCAAAGTAAAGGTCGTTCTGGATTGGACGCCTAACACGAATCATACCGGATTGTACGTGGCACGGGATAAAGGTTATTTCAAGGAGCAAGGCCTTGACGTCGAGATTATCCAACCAGGCCAGGACGGCGCGGATAAAATGGTAGCTTCCGGCGGAGCGGAGTTTGGAGTCGGTTACCAGGAGTCGCTCACCATGGCGCGTATTGCCGGTGTGCCGCTTGTATCCGTTGCTGCCGTGATTCAGCATAATACTTCGGGCTTTGCTTCGCCGGCATCCAAAGGAATCGACTCTCCGAAAAAGTTTGAAGGCAAAACCTACGGCGGCTGGGGAGCGCCGGTAGAAGAAGCGGTAATCGGCTCTCTGATGCAGGAAGAGAACGCGGATGTAACCAAAGTGAAAATGCTTAGCATCGGCGATACGGATTTCTTCACGGCGGTGAAGCGAGATATTGATTTTGCCTGGATCTACTATGCCTGGACCGGTGTAGAGGCTGAACTGCGCGGCGAGAAGCTGAATATGGTTTATTTGACCGATTACAGCGACAAGCTGGATTATTACACGCCGCTTCTTGAAACTAGCGAGAAAATGATCGCCGAGAAACCGGAGATTGTTAAAGCTTTTGTTGCAGGCGCCGCTAAGGGCTACCAATTCGCGATTGACCATCCGGAGGATGCGGCGGAAGTGCTGATCAAGGCAGAACCGGATCTGAATGCGGACCTAGTACGCGCAAGCCAGAAGTGGCTTAGCCCGAAATATACGGATGACGCTTCGCAATGGGGCGTGCAGAAGAAGGAAGTATGGGTTAATTATTCGCAATGGATGTTCGAGCACAAGCTGCTGGAGAAGGAGCTGGATGCGGATAAAGCATTCACGAACGACTTCCTGCCGAAAGCTTAGGACACAACAATAGGGTAAGAGGAGCTGACGATGATGGCCAACGCGCTAGTAAGTATTCAAATTCTTCCAACAACACCAAACGGGGAAAGCGTTATTCCGTACGTGGACCGGGCAATCGAGATCATAAAGGCATCCGGCGTCCCATACCGGGTAGCGCCTCTGGAGACAACGATGGAGGGCGAACTCCCGCAGTTATTCGAAATCGTGCAATCCATGAATGAAGCTATGACCGAGATGGGCTGTCCTTCCGTTATCTCGCAGGTGAAAGTCTATTTCAATCCGGCTAACGGGGCTTCCATGGGCCGGCTCTTGGAGAAGTATCCGGATGGGCAATAAAGGCTGGTATCATGCGGTCTGGCCTTCTCTGCTGCTAGTCATCCTTATCCTTGCCGCCTGGCAGCTGTCGGTTGATAGCGGCGTTGTGCCCGAGTGGCAGCTGCCTTCGCCGACTTCTATCGTAAAAGAAATGGTTGACGTCTGGCCGCGCCTAATGGACAATGCTTGGGCCACGGTGGAGCTGGCGCTCATCGGATTTGGGGGAGGCGCAGCAGCCGGGATCATTCTTGCCGCAATCCTGCATCTTATTCCTTTTGTCCGGAGGGCGGTCTATCCGCTGCTTGTCGTCACCCAGAACGTGCCTGTCATCGCGATTGGCCCGATTCTTACGATTTGGCTCGGTTACGGCGTTCTGCCCAAGCTTATTCTAGTCTGGATCGTATGTTTCTTCCCGGTATCCGTTGCCATGCTGAACGGCTTTAAGGACACCGATCCGACCCTTCGCAATTACATGCGGATGATTGGAGCCGGGGATTGGCAGCTGTTTACGCAGCTCGAATTGCCCAATGCCGTTACGCACTTATTCTCGGGCCTCAAAATCGCCGCATCGTATGCCGTTCTAAGCGCCGTCGTCGCGGAATGGCTCGGAGCTGATAAAGGATTAGGCCATTATATGATTCTGTCATCCAAAGGTTATGAGCCGGCAAGGGTATTTGCATCCGTCTTTCTGATCGTGGCGCTGAGCCTTGCTTTATTTGGTCTCGTAGCTCTTATCGAAAGGTTTGTCATCCGGTGGCGTCCGGCGAAAGGAGGGGGAAGAGCATGACAGCTCCTGCACTTGAATTAAAAGGGATCCGCAAAAGCTTTGATGCCGGCCGGAAAAACGTTCTGAACGGCTTGTCGGTCACCGTTGCCGAGAACGAATTCGTCTCCATTATCGGTCCCTCCGGAAGCGGGAAAACAACGTTGTTCCAGCTGATTGGCGGATTGGAACAACCAACGGGCGGTGAAGTCTGGATTGACGGCAAGCAAGTAACCGGCAGCCGGGGGCATATTTCGTATATGCCTCAGCAGGCCTCCCTGATGCCTTGGCGTTCGGTGTCGGCTAATATCGAGCTAGCGCTTGAGATTGCAGGCACGGAGCGGAAGGAAGCGGGTCGTCAGGCGCGTGAATGGCTGGATCGCATCGGTCTCGCGGAGTACGCGGATTCCTATCCTCATGTGTTATCCGGCGGGATGCAGCAGCGCGTATCCTTCCTGCGGGCGCTGCTATCCCCCCATACCTTAATGCTGCTTGACGAGCCGTTTGGCGCGCTAGATGCGTTAACGAGACAGCAGATGCAGCAGTGGCTGATGTCGATCTGGGAGCAGAACAAACGATCGGTTCTCCTTGTTACGCATAGCATCGAGGAGGCTTTGCTGCTGTCTGAACGGATCATTGTATTGTCATCTGCGCCGGCGGTTATTTTGGAAGAAATAAAAGTTCCCTTCGCAAGACCCCGTTCTCCGCATTTATGGAGGGAACCGTTGTTTAACGAACTTAAGCAACAGATTCATGAGCTGCTTCATTAAGCGGAAGGAGTCTGATCGTCATGGAGTCGAAAAAGGCAATTGACGCGCATATTCATATTGATTCTTATGAGGAAACGGATCGGCAAGCTTTGCTGGAGCAGGCGTTTGAAGCGGGAATTGAAGCGGTTGTAGCCGTATCGATGCATTTGGATTCCTGCAAGACAAACGCATCGCTCGCCGAGTTGTTCCCGGGCCGGGTGTTTCCCGCATACGGTTATCATCCCGAACAGCCGGTTCCTACGGCATGGGAACAAGATGAGCTGTTTGCATGGATTAAAGCGAAGCATACGGCCGGCGAAGCGTTCGCCATTGGTGAGGTTGGCTTGCCTTATTATTCCCGGACCTCTGCTGCCGAGGAAGGGAGACTTTTCGACGAGGCGCCTTATCTCGATTTGCTTGACCGGTTTGCCGCGTTTGCCGCGGAACTGGGACGTCCTATTATTCTGCATGCGGTATATGAGGATGGGGCGAAGGCTTGCGATATCATGGAACGTCATAAGCTGAAGAAGGTCCATTTCCATTGGTTTAAGGGAGATGAAGCGACGATTAACCGAATGATCTCGCTCGGCTATATGATTTCGGTGACGCCGGACGTAGCCTACGAACAGGAGATCAGGACGCTGGTCGAGCGGTATCCCTTGGAGCAAATCATGGTGGAAACGGACGGACCGTGGCCTTTTGAAGGGCCTTACGAGGGCCGTATGACCGTGCCGCCAATGGTTCATGATGTTTGCGCGCATATCGCCGCGATCAAGCAGCTTCCGGAGCAGGAAGTGCGGGAGCGGCTGCTTTCGAATACGCGAGAATTTTATAGTTTGTAAGCAGAGAAGCTCCGTTAGCCCCGAAGATGGGCGTAACGGGGTTTTTTTGTTGCCGCAGCGGCAGTCACCGTTACAAACCGGATCAGAACTCCATACACTGAGAGGAGCTTGTATAAGTTTTTGACTGGAAAGGAGGAGGTAAATGGCGAATCTCACAAGATCTCAATTTATTGCAGCGCTTGTCCCGACGGTTCTGCAGGTCAGACGCGAAGGATCAACGATTTTTCCTTCCTTGCGGCTTGCGCAGTGTATGCTCGAGACAGGCGGAGTCATTCATCCTTGGTACAACCTCGGAGGTATTAAGGTCGGATCGGGCACTCCCAATGCTTATTGGCATGGCGAAGCGGTGGTGAAAGGAACTTGGGAAGCGGTTGACGGAACATTGATCAGCATGAACTCTTCGTTCCGCGCTTATAACAGCGTGTATCATTTCATGAAGGATCAGGATCTGCTGTTTGCGACCCCTCGCTACGTTCGAGTCCGTGCAGCCGTAACGCCGGAGCAGCAGGCTTCCATGCTGTATGTAAGCGGTTATGCGACCGATCCTGCTTATCCCGGTAAGCTGGTTGCGCTTATTAACCAATATTCCTTGAAGCAGTACGATACGGCTTTCGCCTCCGCGCCTTCGACAACGATGTTCCGATCCGCGCAGACGGTTCCCATTCTGGCAGACGGACTAGTTGCCGCGATCGGGTTCTTAGACGGAGGAACAACCTGGGTTGCAGCCCGGCTGCTTGGAGAATCGCTTGGGGCAGCCATTGGCTGGACTGGGGGAAAGGTAACGGTTAACGGTCAGCCGCTTGATTCCCGGCTCGATATTTCCACCGGCTACGTAACGGTAAGAGACCTCGCGGCGTCCTTAAACCGCAAGGTCGTTTGGGAGCAGGCAACCCAGACGGTAACTTTGAAAGCGGCAGATCTCCCTTAAGAGACTGCCGTTTTTCCTGCTATTAGGGCCGGATCGTGACCCGGGTTCCAACCGGCACAAGAGCGGACAAAGCAAGCACATCCTCGTTGTACATCCGGATGCAGCCATGCGAGACCATTCTTCCGATCGAGGAAGGGTCATTCGTGCCGTGAATGCCGTAATGAGGTTTGGACAATCCCATCCATAACACGCCAAACGGCCCGCCCGGATTTTCCTGTTTATTGATTATCTTGTATTCTCCCGAAGGAGTCTGCGTAACCATCTTGCCTATGCCAACGGGATAAGAGTTCACGACAACATTTCCATCAAGCAGATGAAGCATCCGGTCCGACAAATCAACGATTATGCGGTAAACGGCCATGTTGCAATCTCCTCGCCATCATTTTTTGCTTATGCCATGATATTCCTGACAAGCCGCAAGGTTTACGATTTTAAAAGAGAATGAAAAAAGCGTCCCCTAGGGAACGCTTTTTAGGATACAGCCGCTTTCTCGTCGCTCTTGCGAAGGATAAACGTATAATAGCCGATATAATAAGCTACAAGCAGGAAGAAAGTTGCCGCGGTCAGCGGATCATTCGTATACTGCTGCATCTGCGCCGTTTCGTTGTTTAGCGCCGCCGGATTCATGGCCGTCGTGCCTCCGGTGCCGAACATCTCAATGATCCGGAAGGCGATTCTTCCGATAAACAGCAGGACGACCAAAGTCTCAATGCCAACGTGCGTCCGGTAAAACAATGTATCCTCGCGCTGTTCGAAACGGCTGTGCTTGATGGCATAATAAGCAATTACCGCGCCGCAGGCGATACCGATGGCATCGGAAATGTAGATGGCGGGATGCGGGAAGCCGGAGGCCAGCAGCAGAATGCCAATGATACTGAAGATGCCGATGCGCATTTTCAGCCTGCTCGGTTTGAAAGGCTGAAAACCTACCGAACGCTTCAAGCGCCGGTACACGACAAATAGAATAATGAGCAGGGGAACGATATAGCTGCCGATCTGGTTCATGGGGCCGTAAACCTCCCGTCTATTAAAAGTGGTACTGTAACTATATACCAAAATGACTGGAATTAGCAGTGGGGGAATGGCCTGTTTACAAAAAAAATCGGACGCTCATTTCTGAGCGTCCTTTCATGGGAGAGGAGAAACCGGACGAAGAGCTTATGGGGAAACGTAAGTCTTCTCCGCGGTTGTCTACGGCATCTTCCGACGCCGATGATTTTATCTTGTCCGGTTTGTGGGCGATTATACATATTACGCCAAAAAAATATTGCGGCCCTCGTTCCTCCTCTTCAGGTGCCTTTATAATCCAAGGGAAAGTGTGGTACTATAGGCAACGACAGTAGAGGAAGGGAGCAATAAGCAGTGAGAGTCATTGCGGGAGCGGCAAAAGGCCGCACGCTGAAGGCGGTTCCAGGCATGAATACTCGCCCGACGACCGACAAGGTGAAGGAAGCGATATTCAGCATGATTGGGCCGTTTTTCGACGGTGGACTGGCACTTGATTTATTCGCCGGCACCGGCGGGCTCGGTATTGAAGCTTGGAGCAGAGGCATCGAGCGGACGATCTTTATCGACCGGGAAAAAATAAGCATTGATATTATTAAATTAAATACCGAAGCGGCAGGAATGGGACGGCATGCGGAAATATACCGTAACGACGCGGATCGCGCGCTGAAGCTGCTGGAGAAGCGGGGAATCGCGTTCTCTATCGTCTTCCTCGACCCGCCTTACCGCTTGACCCATATGGACGAGCTGATGGCCGATCTGGCGCAGCGGTCGCTGCTGGAGGACGGGGCGACTATTGTGGTGGAGCATGATGCCGGGCATGAGTATCCGGACGAGATGGAGCAATTTACTTTGCTGAGAAAACAAAAATATGGCGATACGGCAGTTACGATCTACCGTTATTCGCCCGGCAGCGCAGATGGAGGAACAACCCATGCAGATGAATGAGAACGGACGAGTAGCGGTCTATCCGGGGAGCTTCGATCCTCCGACATTGGGACATCTCGATATTATCCGCCGCTCGGCCAAGCAATTCGACCACGTCATTGTGGCGGTGCTTAACAATACAAGCAAAAGTCCGATGTTTACGCTTGACGAGCGGAAGGAGATGCTTCGCGAAATTACGCGCGACATTCCGAATGTGTCGATCGACAGCTTCCGGGATTTGCTCGTACGGTTCATGAAATCTCGCCAAGCCAGCGTTATCGTCCGCGGCATTCGTTCGGTGACGGACTTTGAATACGAGCTGACGCTTGCCTCGACGAATCAATTGCTGGATGAAGAGATCGAGACGATCTTTATGATGACGAACCCGAAATATTCGTATCTCAGCTCCAGCATTGTGAAGGAAATCGCGATGTTTGGCGGACCGGTTCATGAGCTTGTTCCGGCTCCGATCGAGACTCGCCTCGTAGAAAAATATAAAGCGAAGCAGTCAAACGGCTAACTAACGTTTCTTTAAGTCAGGGACCCGAGGCGCGGCTGCGCGCATCAACAGCAGCATAATAGCAAGAACGGCGACGGCCGTCAGCGCATACGGCCAGAGCGACGGGAGGCCAAGTGCGGTGACGGCCTCGTATGCGTTGGAAGGGCGCTGCCAGTGAACGCCGTCCTGCAGCATGGCTGCCGTTGCGCCGGTCAGCCGGCTTGGCAGCAGCGCAAGAACAGCCTGTGCCGGCTTCCACAGCAGCAAGGCGAGCGCAGCGGCATGAAGCGCATGCAGCAGTCTAACGCCGATGAGCGGCAGCAGCTTCAAATCCGTGCCGGTGATGGCATAACCGGATTGCAGCAGCGCGCTTAAGCCGCTCCAGGCTAGAATAGCCGCAACGGCTGCGGCGCTTATAGCGGTAGTGATGCCGGGACCCTGCCATACGGCAGCCCCGTAAGCACCGATATGGCTCTCGAGTAAAGCGGGAAGCACCAATTCCGCAATACCGCTTGGCAGCGTGAATTGGATGAGCGGTAATGCCAGCCGGGCTGCTACGGCAGCGAAAATCATAAAGCCGCCAACAACAAGGAGCTTTTGAACGCCGGAAGAGACCGCATCGCCAAGCACCTTGCCGAAGCTGCGGCCGTCACGGTCGCGGCTCGTTGTAATCGCGTCTGCTACATTTTCCATCAAGCCTCTCGATGCAACGGCCGCATGAGGGGCATTAAGTTGATGCGACGGAGACTTCCGCCGGCTGAACAGCGAAATCCATCCGGCCGTACAGAGGGCAGAGAGCCAGACCATAAGAGCGATAAATAAACCAAGCTCTGGCCGATGCAGGAAGCCTGCTCCAATAACAACAAGCATAAAAAGCGGGTTGGGCATATGGGACAAGGCCAGCAGTCTTTGCCCTTCGCGTTTGGTTACCAGCTGATCGCGGCGAAGAGCAGCCGTCGCTTCGGCGCCTGCCTGATGCCCGGACAGCCATCCAAAGAGCAATGGCAGCGCAGCTTCGCCGGGCAGCTTGAACAAGCCTCGCATCAGAGGACGAAGAAGAGCGCCGATTCCGTGAATAAGACCAAAGGCGGCTATCAGTTCAAACAAGACGAGGAAGGGCAGTAGACCGGGAAATACGATATTCCACCAGATGGTCAGCCCCTGAAGGGAAGCTTGGAACGCTTGATCCGGCTGACGTATGATGGCGGCAACCATCAGAATCGAGATTGCCGCGTACAGAATCGTTCGTGCCATATCTATCAACTCCATTGGAATTAGGATCATCGATTACACAAGAGGCTTGGACGAACCGGGGTCTGTTCCATTGTACGCTCGTCTATGGCGGGATAGACCAGGCCCTTGAGGAAGGGAGGGAGTTCTATGAGCAAGTTTAGGCTGAATGGTAACGTGAGGCAGGCGGCAGGGATCTTTTTGATCGCCGTTATGCTGTGGATCATTGTGTATGCTCCGACACCGCTTGTTGTCTATGAGCCTGGACTAACGTTCGAAACGGCGCCGTTAGTTCAGCAAAGCAGTAACGGTGCAGGAATCCAGCAGACCCACACCGGTGCGGACAAACGGGGCGTTTTTTTGGTTACAACCATTAAATTGACCGATGCGAAGTATTGGCAGGCGATACAAGCTATATGGAATAAAGACTTTCAAATACTAAGCAAGAACTCGGTCATGAATGGACTGTCGGAGAAGGATTATATGGCGCGGATGTCCAAAGACATGCTTACTTCGCAGAACAGTGCCGTTGAAGCTGCTTACCGATATGCGGAAATTCCTTATAAGGTATCACCTGAAGGGCTGCAGCCAAACGATGAGAGCAAGAAAATTAAGATCGCAGCAAGTGACGTTGGCGGACCGTCTGCCGGTCTGATGTATGCGCTGCAGTCTCTTAATCTCCTGCTGGATGAGGATTTTACCAGAGGGTTCAGAATTGCGGGAACAGGAACGATCGACAAAGACGGGAACGTCGGGTCAATTGGCGGAATTGCCTTAAAAGTGGTTACGGCGGATCAAGCGGGGGCAGAGCTGTTCCTTGCACCAAAGGGTAACTATGAGGAGGCTGCGGCGAAAGCGAAGGAGCTTCGCAGCGAGATGAAGGTTATCCCCGTCACCTCGCTGGGCTCTGCTATTGCGGCTATACAGGATGAAGCGGGACTTACCCGATAATGATCGGCCTGTCCGTAAAATCGCGGTACATCGCTGCCGCCGATTCATGTCCGGGCTGAGCCAGCATATAGACTGCGGAAGCTTGCGTATCAAGCTCGAGGTATCTGGATTCGATTGGCGCTCTGGCGGCGCTTAGCAGGACGGGAAGCTTCGCTTCCTTCTTCATGCGGCGCAGAAGCTCCCGTCCTTTGTTTGTGAAGCCAAGCACGCGGATATATTGGACGCCCGCAGCCAGCTTCCCGGCAGTGAAATCTTCTTTTTTATGGCGGAGCAGAATAGAAAGAAGCGAGCGTTGCAGCTTGGTCCGAGTGTAGCGCTTCGTCTTAAGCGCATCCAGCAGCGCCTCAAATCCGGCATGGTCCAGCTTCGGCAGAGCTTGAAGAAGCCTATGTTCGAGTCCTTCCGTCATTTCGCGGTAGCCGGCAAGCTGGTCCGGCGTGTGGGTGACAACGGCATGCAGCAGCTGGTGGAAGAAGTTGGCCCAGCTTACAGGGCTTCTGCCGGAGGACCATTCCCTCTGCATCACAGCAAATGTTGAGGCCGGCACCAGCGGCCTGCTTGCTTCAAGCTCGCCGCCTTCAAGCAGCAGCCTGCGGATCGCGGTTGCGCTGGCGATTGCGCTGTCGGTAACCGTCGTTTGCCCGTACTCGGATTTCTCCCGGCGGATCGTATAGGGCAGCATCCGTCCGCCGATCCGTTCCAGCGCGATCAAATAATGAAGACCAAGCGTATGGTTCGGCTGGGCGAAAGGGAAATCCGCCGCATCCGCGCGACCGACCGATGCAAGATAGGAGGCAATCGCAGAGCTGTAGGCGCTTGGATAGCTGATACCGTTCTCCAATGCTTCCCGAAGCAGATTTTGAAAGGCGGGCGGCTCGTTGGCAACAAGCTTAGCCGCTTCATGCAGCACTTCGATCTCTCCGCTCTCCGTACCGAAGCAAAAGGCATCTACGACGCCGGTCGCCTCAAGAGTGGAGACAGCTCCGTAAGCGAACCATTCCGCCGCTTGCGTAGCGTAGGCGACGGGCAGCTCCAGGACCAGATCGCAGCCGCCTCTCAGCGCTGCTTCCGTCCTGGCCCATTTATCCATGACGGCCGGTTCCCCGCGCTGCAGAAAATGTCCGCTCATGACGGCTACAACGGCGTCGGCTTTTGCTATTTTGACCGATTCGCGCAAATGATATTGATGACCGTTGTGAAATGGGTTATACTCAACAATTAGTCCTACCGTTCGCAATCTGACATCTCCTTATTTCAGATGGATATATGTCCCATCATAGCACAGGGCCATCCTTATATTCACGAAATAACGCGGGAAAAGATGAAAAACAGTGTGAAAATGTTGACAAAACAGCTCGATAATAGATATAATAATTTTTGTTTGTTTGGGGTGATCACATGCAGTTTCATGTACAAGAAACGATGTCCAAAGGCATTAAGGCAAAGATTGATGAGAATCTGGATGTGTCCGCGTTATTCAAAGACAGATCAGATGTCATCAGTCACGGTCCGCTCCATGTGTCGCTTCAGGTAACAGGCAATGAAGGCTCGATTACGGTCGAAGGCGAATTGTCCATTGATTGGGAACTCGCTTGCTCTCGTTGTCTAGATCCCGTGAAGCTTCATACGGTTATCCCTGTGTCCGACCAGTTCAAGCCGGCGTCCGAAAAGGATGAGGAAGAAAAGGAAGAGGACGAGGATGACGACGTTATTGCCGTAACAGGGGACAGGCTGGATTTGAAGCCTTATGTGGAAGAAGTGCTTCAGCTGTTCATGCCGTTCGCTCCGTTATGCAGCAACGATTGCAAAGGACTGTGCCAAAATTGCGGACAGAACTTAAATGAACAAAAATGCAGCTGCTCAACCGAGAGAATTGACCCTCGCATGGCAGTGCTCAAGGATTTATTCAAAGACGAACAATAAAACATGATTCATTGATTCTGTGAAGGAGGTGGGAAACATGGCAGTACCTCAAAGAAGAACATCCAAAACTCGCCGCGACAAACGTCGTACGCATTTCAAATTGGCGGTACCAGGTATGGTAAAATGCGAGCAATGTGGAGAGCTGAAACTTGGCCACCACGTATGCAAAGTGTGCGGATATTACAAAACGAAAGAGATTATTTCCCAATAATCTCGGGGTTTCCCACAATAGCACTTCATTACGATGAGGTGCTATTTTTTTTGTGTCCGTTGCTTACATACTCTTTTTTTTATATACTTATTTAGTACCAGGTTATAATATCAGCCATTATTCGAGTAAAATCAGACAAGGGTCACAATACTGTTAAGGTGGTGCCGAAGATCGAACGAATGCCTAAGCGACAGCGGCATCAGCTGCTCGCACAATTGATTGACGAAAATCCGTTTATGACGGACCGGGAGCTGACCAGACATTTGAAAGTCAGCATTCAGACCATCAGGCTTGACCGGATGGAACTGGGTATTCCCGAGCTGCGCGAGCGGATGAAGCTGATGGCTGAGCGTTCTTACGATTCCGTTCAGTCCTTGCCGCTGCACGAAGTGATTGGTGACATTGTAGATTTGCAGCTGGACAAAAGCGGGATCTCGATATTCGAAATTCGAGAAGAGCATGTTTTCTCGCGTACGGGAATTGCCCGGGGCCATCATGTATTTGCCCAGGCGAACTCGTTGGCTGTTGCTGTTATTGAAGAGAAAATCGCTCTGACGGTCACGGCGGACATCCGCTTTATCAGACCGGTTAAGCTGGGCGAGAAGTGCATTGCAAAAGCTTATGTACGTTCGATATCCGGCGAGCGCCACAAGTCGAAGGTGGAGCTCTTTACCTATGTCGGGGATGAAATGGTGTTCCAGGGGAACTTCGTCATTTACCGTTCAGCAGGTGAAGGAGAGAGCGAGGCATAAGCTTTTATGTTAGCGCTTTGCCTTTCTTACGGGGCAGAGCATCTGGGAGGTAAGAAACATGCGGATCGCCATAGATGCGATGGGAGGCGACCACGCCCCTGGACTTATCGTTCAGGGCGTGCTGGAAGCTGCGGCGGAGTGGCCGGATACGGAATTGGTTCTTGTTGGGGATACGGCGGCAGTTGAGCCTCTCTTCAAAGGACAGAAACCGGCCAACGTGACGTTATGCCATACGGATGAGGTGATCGGTCCGGATGAAGAGCCGGTCAAAGCGGTTCGCCGAAAAAAGGGCTCGTCCATGGTCGTTGCCGGCCAGTTGGTACGCGAGAAACGTGCCGATGCCATGATTTCCGCGGGCAACACCGGAGCGTTGATGACCACCGGATTGCTAGTTGTTGGCAGACTGGAAGGGATCGAGCGTCCCGCGCTCGCCCCAATGCTTCCTACAATGGACGATGTAGGGGTGCTTGCGCTTGACCTTGGCGCCAATATGGACGCGAAGCCTGAGCATTTGCTCCAATATGCAATCATGGGCAGTATTTATCGTGCAAAGGTGCATGGTTTTGACAACCCTCGCGTAGGCCTTCTGAATGTCGGTACCGAAGAGCGAAAAGGCAATGAGCTGACGAAAGCGGCTTATGATCTGCTCGAGCAGGCTCCGATTAATTTTATCGGCAACGTCGAGGCTCGGGACTTGCTTAATCGCAGCTGTGACATTCTCATTTGTGACGGTTTCGCGGGGAATATTATGCTTAAAGCAATGGAGGGGACAGCGGGATCGCTGATGACATTCCTGAAAGACGCTTTTGGCGAGACGCTCATGACGAAGCTTGCGGCAGCGGTTATGATGCCGAGACTTCGCGCATTGCGTAAAAAGATGGATTACAAAGAACATGGGAGCGCTCCGCTGCTTGGCTTGAACGGACTGGTGATGAAATGTCACGGTTCCTCGGATGCTAAAGCTGTGAAAAATGCGATCCGGCAGGCCCGGACGGCTATCAAAGCCCAGCTTACGGAGTCTATAGCGGCGGAAATAGGCGGGAGGTCATGATGAAATTACATCCTGTTGGCATCATTGGTACGGGCAAATACGTTCCCGACCGGATTTTATCCAATCAAGAACTTGAGCAAATGGTTGAAACCAACGATGAATGGATCGTAACGCGCACGGGTATCCGCGAACGCCGTCTGGCGGCAGCGGAGCAGGCGACATCCGATCTGGCTTATCAGGCTTCGCTGAAAGCAATAAAAGCGGCGGGTATTACCATTGAAGACATTGACCTGATTATCGTATCGACAATTACGCCGGATACGTTCTTCCCTTCAACGGCATGCCTGCTGCAAGAAAAGCTTGGAGCGAAAAAAGCGGCTGCATTTGATTTGTCGGCAGCCTGCTCCGGATTTATATACGGTCTGGCAACCGCTTCGAATATGATTGCTACAGGCATGTACAAGCATGTCCTTGTTGTTGGGGCCGAGACCTTATCCCGCATTACGGATTATACGGACCGCAATACGTGCATCTTGTTTGGCGACGGCGCGGGTGCCGTTGTGCTCGGACCGGTAGAGGAAGGCCGCGGCTTCAAGTCGTTCGAGCTTGGCGCTGACGGCGGCGGCGGAGATCTCTTGAAAGTGAGCGGCGGCGGTTCGCGTATGCCTTCAACGGCGGAAAGCGTTGCGTCGAAGCAGCATTACATTCATATGGCCGGCAATGAAGTGTTTAAATTCGCGGTGCGCATCATGGGCAATGCGGCGGAGGAAGCTCTTCGCAAAGCCGGGATGAGCAAAGAGGATATCAATCTGCTTGTACCTCACCAAGCCAATGTCCGTATCATTCAATCGGCTCTTAACCGACTCAACCTGTCGGAAGAAAAGTGTATGGTTAACTTGGACAAATACGGCAATATGTCCGCTGCATCGATTCCGGTTGCGCTGGCTGAAGCTGTAGAGCAGGGAAGAGTTAACGCTGGGGACTGTCTTGTGTTCGTTGGCTTCGGAGGAGGCCTCACCTGGGGCGCTTCCGTATTGATCTGGTAATGGAGGGAATTCATTTGAGCAAAACTGCATTTGTTTTTCCCGGCCAAGGCGCGCAAGCCGTTGGTATGGGCAAAGACGCGTACGAAGCGTTTGAAAGCTCCCGCGCTGTCTTCGAGCAAGCGGATGAAGCACTGGACTTCAAGCTGAGCGACATTATTTTCAACGGTCCTGACGATGCGCTGAAGCAGACGGTTAATACGCAGCCGGCACTTCTGACGGTAAGTGTTGCCTTGCTGAAGGCACTTGAAGGCCGCGGACTCAAGGCCGATTACGTGGCTGGCCATAGCCTTGGCGAGTACAGCGCGCTGGTTGCAGCAGGCGTACTCAGCTTTGATGATGCGGTCCGCACGGTTCGCGCGCGCGGCGAATTCATGGAGCAGGCTGTTCCTAGCGGACAAGGCGCAATGGCTGCCGTGCTTGGAGCAGAGCGCGGCGTTCTGGCCGAATTATGTTCGAAAATCACGGAAGAAGGAAATACGGTTGAACTGGCGAATGTTAACTGTCCGGGTCAAATCGTTGTTTCCGGTTCGGCAGCCGGCGTTCAATCGGTTGTTGAGCGAGGCAAAGAAGAAGCCGGCGCGAAGCGTGTCATTCCGCTGGAAGTAAGCGGCCCGTTCCATTCCTCGCTGATGAAGCCAGCGGCCGAGAAGCTGTCCGGCGTTTTGTCGGAAGTGTCGATGAACGATGCAGCTATTCCGGTAGTAGCGAATGTAACGGCTGCCCCGGTGACGGAAGCGGCTTCGATCCGCAATCTTCTGGTCGAGCAGGTTTACTCTCCTGTTCTATGGGAAGACACTGTTCGTTATTTGGCTGAACAAGGCGTGGACACTTTCGTTGAGATCGGTTCGGGCACTGTGCTTGCAGGCCTGATCAAGAAAGTCGACAAAAATCTGCGCGTTATCTCGGTAAACAGCATTGCTGCATTGGAAACACTGTAGTATGGTGCTCATGCAAAACTTGGAGGAGGCATACCATGTTTGCTAGTCTTGAAGGCAAAAAAGCGCTTGTAACGGGCGCATCCCGCGGCATCGGCCGTGCCATTGCCGTTGCGCTTGCGGAAGCCGGCGCCGATGTAGCGATCAACTACTCGGGCAGCGAGGCTGCTGCAGCTGAGACAGCCAAAGCGGTTGAAGCGTTTGGCCGCCGCGCTATCATGCTGAAAGCGAACGTTGGCAAAACCGATGAATTCGAAGGCATGGTCAAAGAAGTTGTTGACCAATTTGGTTCAATCGATATTTTGGTGAATAACGCAGGCATTACAAGAGATAATTTAATTATGCGTATGAAAGAAGAGGAATTTGACCAAGTTATTGAGACGAACTTAAAGGGTGTCTTTAACGGGATCAAAGCGGTTACGCGGCCAATGATGAAGCAGCGTGCCGGACGCATTATTAATATCTCTTCGGTAGTGGGCGTGCTCGGAAATCCGGGTCAAGCGAACTATGTCGCGGCGAAAGCAGGCGTTATCGGCCTCACGAAGTCGAGCGCGCGCGAGCTTGCATCCCGCGGCATTACTGTAAATTGCATTGCTCCAGGCTTTATTCAAACGGATATGACGGACAAGCTGTCCTCCGAGATGAAGGAATCGCTTTCTTCGCAAATCCCTCTTGCGCGCCTTGGCGCAGCCGAGGATATTGCGGCAGCGGTACGCTTCCTCGCATCCGATGCTGCTTCCTATATGACAGGTCAAACCGTCCATATTGACGGCGGCATGTACATGTAAGATAGCATCACGCCGCAATGACCGGAAATGCAACGGTTATGTATGGCGTTTTGTCTTAAATTCTCGTATAATACCCTAGGAGGAGGTGAATCGGATGTCCGAAGTAGTAGAACGTGTAAAACGTATCGTCGTCGACAGACTTGGCGTAGACGAAGCGGAAGTCACGCTGGAAGCTTCCTTCAAAGATGACCTCGGCGCTGACTCTCTTGATGTCGTTGAGTTGGTCATGGAACTGGAAGACGAGTTTGATATGGAGATCTCTGATGAAGATGCAGAGACCATCACCACGGTGGGAGAAGTAGTCAATTACATACAATCTCATACGTAAGGAAACAAGGGTCCCGTTGCAATAGACGGGACTTCTCTCCATCTGAGGCACGGAATCATCATGACATTATGAATGAGCTTGTACGCTTTTTATTATAGAAGATGTGATGTACGCATCTAATTGCAGTCCACTTTGAGGTGAATCTTACAATGAAACAAAGAGTTGTTGTTACCGGCATGGGGGTTATTACCTCGCTCGGAGCAGACCTGGAACAGTTTTGGGGTAATTTGATGGAAGGGAAATCAGGCGTATCGCATATCGAAGCGTTTGACGTTTCCGAATATCCGACTCAAATTGCCGCTGAAGTAAAGAACTTCAATCCGGAAGATTACAATCTTGATAAAAAAGAAGCGCGCCGCATGGACCGTTTCGTCCAATTCGCGTCCGTTGCCAGCTTGAACGCGGTTAAAGACGCCGGCCTTGAGATCGGTACCAATGTCGATCCCGAGCGTGTAGGCGTTATCGTCGGATCCGGTATCGGCGGACTCGGAACTTGGGAAGACCAGCATAACATCCTGCTCGAGAAAGGTCCTAAGCGCGTAAGCCCGTTCTTCATTCCGATGATGATCGCGAACATGGCTTCCGGACAAGTCTCGATGCTGACCGGCGCGAAAGGCCCGAACAGCACGGCGGTTACGGCTTGCGCGACGGGTACCCACTCGATCGGCGATTCCTACAAGATGATTCAACGCGGAGATGCCGACGTTATGATCTGCGGCGGCGCGGAAGCAACGATCCGTCCCACGGGTCTTGCCGGCTTCTGCTCGATGCGCGCGATGTCCGTGCGCAACGATGAACCGGAGAAAGCCAGCCGTCCGTTTGATATCGGCCGCGACGGTTTCGTCATGGGCGAAGGGGCAGGCGTTCTGATTCTGGAATCGCTGGAGCATGCTCAAAAGCGCGGAGCTCAAATCTATGCGGAAGTTATCGGCTACGGCATGAGCGGCGACGCTCATCACATGACGGAGCCTGATCCGGACGGAGCTGCACGCTGCATGACGAAAGCATTGCGCGACGCGGGACTTGAGCCTGAGGCGATTGATTACATCAACGCGCACGGCACGTCGACGCCGGTAGGCGACCGTTCCGAAACAAGCGCGATCAAAAAAGCATTTGGCGATCATGCCTATAAGCTAGCGGTCAGCTCGACCAAATCGATGACCGGTCACCTGCTTGGCGCTGCCGGCGGTGTCGAAGCCGTTATTCTGGGCCTCACGCTCAAGAACGGCATTATTGCTCCAACTATTAACCTGGAGAATCAAGATCCTGAGCTTGACTTGGATTACGTGCCGAATACGCCGCGTAAAGCGGATGTCAGAACGGCGCTGTCCAACTCGTTCGGCTTCGGCGGTCATAACGCGACGATCGTGATGAAAGTCTATGAAGCGTGATTCCATTAACGAGCTGCAGACCCGTCTGCAGCTTCGCTTCAAACAGCTGAAGCTGCTGAAGCAGGCTTTTACGCATACTTCCTATGTCAATGAACACAAACATGGGACGATCGAGCATAATGAACGCCTGGAATTTCTGGGCGACGCTGTTCTGCAGCTGCTCGTATCGGAATATTTGTTTGCGGCGTATCCGAACCGGCCGGAAGGTGAACTGACCCGTATGCGTGCGTCTGTCGTTTGCGAGCCTTCATTGGCCCAATTTGCGGAGCGACTGGAGCTTGGCGCCCATATTCAGCTTGGCAGAGGCGAAGAGCAGCTTGGAGGAAGACAGCGTCCCGCGCTGCTCGCCGATTTGTTCGAAGCCTTTGTTGGAGCGATATTCCTTGATGCCGGCATCGAACGGACAAGAGCCTTTCTCGAGACGCATATGTTCCCGTACATTGAATCCAACGACTACGGCCTGCTTGTGAAGGACTTCAAGTCCAAGCTGCAGGAGCGAGCCCAGCACAAAGGGCTTGGCGCCGTAGAGTACCGGATTATGGAAGAGCGTGGGCCTGCCCACGACCGCGAGTTTGTCGTCGAGGTTTGCATCGGCGAAATTCCTTACGGAAACGGCAGCGGCAGAACGAAGAAGGAAGCGGAGCAGCGTGCTGCGGCAGTTGCTTGGCAATCGCTAACGGAATAATGGAATAAGCCTGTTGCGGACTCAAGTAAGGGGGCTGCGGCAGGCTTTTTTTAATTCTCGCTTCGCTGCCAAAAGGATGGCCACATAGACGTTTGCCTCAACTGCCTTGTCTGATTTTACAGCGGGTAAAAGGTTAACGAGCCGCGTTAAGTTGTGTTACAATAGGCGATGAGGTGAAAGCCAGGTTATGTTCCTGAAACGGATAGAATTATCGGGATTTAAATCGTTTGCCGACAAGACGGAAATGGAATTCGTCACCGGCATTACGGCTGTTGTTGGACCTAACGGCAGCGGTAAAAGCAATATATCGGACGGCATCCGCTGGGTGCTGGGCGAGCAAAGCGCCAAGAGCCTTCGGGGCGGCAAGATGGAGGATATCATTTTTGCCGGAAGCGACGCGCGCAAGGCTGTCAACTACGGAGAAGTATCGCTGACGCTTGATAACGGCGACGGGGCACTGCCGCTTGAATATAATGAAGTGACGGTTACCCGCCGTGTCCATCGGAGCGGCGATAGCGAATATATGATTAACAAGCAGTCTTGCCGTTTGAAGGATATTACCGAGCTGTTTATGGATACGGGGATCGGTAAGGAAGCCTATTCCATCATCGGACAAGGCCGTATCGAAGAAATACTAAGTACCCGTTCGGAAGACCGCAGGGGTATTTTCGAAGAAGCATCAGGGATTGTTAAATATAAGTCGCGTAAACGCGAAGCCCAGCGCAAGCTGGAAGATACGGAAAACAATCTGCTCCGGATCCATGACCTTGTGACGGAGCTGGAGGACCAGGTAGAGCCGCTGCGCATTCAATCGGAGAAGGCTATCCACTTCAAGCAGCTCAGGGAGCAGTTGAAGACGCAGGAGATCTCGATGTACGTACATAACATTGAGAATGTGTACGGCTCTTGGTCGGAAGCGAATGCCAAGCTGGAGCGTTTGAAGCGCGAACAGCTGGAGCTGTCTACGGTTGTCAGCAAGCATGATGCCCATCTGGAGAAGGACCGCCAGGTGCTTCGCGAGCTGGAAGAAGCACTCGACCGACTTCATGAGGACATGCTGCATTACAGCGAAGAATACGAGAAATGCGAAGGCTATGGCGAGGTTCTGAAGGAACGGAAGAAGAACCTGGAGCAAAATAAAAAGCAGCTCGAAGAAACGATTTCCGCCCAGGATGAGAGAATCGCTGCGCTGACCAGCGAAGAAGCGGAATTCCGCAATCGCGCCGCGGTATTGGAATTGCAGCTTGCTGAGCTGAAGCATAAGCTTGCTGTCGAGGAAGATAACCTAATCGGCGTATCGGGCGGTACCGCGGTGGATGCCGAGGAGATGCTGAAGGGCGAATTGCTCGAAGTGCTCAGCACGATGGCTCAGCTGCGCAACGAAATCCGTTACGCTGCCCAGCAGCAGGAAGCGGTTCAACGCCGCATGGAGCGTCTCAGCGATGAGGAAGCCAAGTGGGCGGATCAGCAGCGTAAACTGAATGCCCGGAGAGCAGAGCTTGAGAAGCAGCTTGAAGCTACTCTTGATGCGATCGGCAAGGCACGCACCAAGTATATCGATCAGGCGGAGAAAGCGAAGGAGCTTAGCCAAATCTCAGAGGATGCGACGACCTCTCTGCGCAAATGGGAGCAGAAGCTCGATGCGCAAGTCTCGCGGCGCGACACGATGAAGGAAATGCAGGACGCCTTGGACGGCTTTATGCATGGCGTCCGCGAAGTGCTTAAAGCTTCCCGCAGATCTTCCGGCTCCGGAGGAATCAGCGGTGTGCACGGCGCCGTGGCCGAGCTTGTCCGCGTGCCCGAGAGAATCGAGACCGCTGTAGAAACCGCGTTGGGCGGGGCACTTCAGCATATCGTTATGGAAGACGAGAAATCGGCACGCAGCGCAATCTCCTTCCTGAAGCAGCGTCAGCTAGGCCGCGCGACGTTCCTTCCGCTTGACGTTATCCGGGGTCGTCATGTTCCCGAGCATGAAAAGAGGATGGCGGAGTCGGTTGACGGCTTTGTTGGTGTTGCGGCAGATTTGGTGTCCTGCGAACCGCGATACGAAGCAATTATTCAAAATTTGCTCGGTAACGTGCTGTTGGCCGAAACTCTTGAGCAAGCCAACCGTATAGCATCCAAATGCCAATACCGCTACCGCGTCGTAACGCTGGAAGGCGATGTTGTGAATGCCGGCGGTTCGATGACAGGCGGCAGCCTTCAGAAGAAGGGGGCAAGCCTGCTGGGCCGCCAGCGCCAGATTGAAGCATTGGATCAAGAGATTATGGAAGGCGAGAAAACAATCGTCCAGCTGCGGGACAAGTTAAGCGATATCCGCAAGGAACAGTCCATTCTCTCGCAAAACATGGAAGAGCTTCGCTCGCAGGCTGAGCAATACCGGATTGACGAGCAGCAGGTTCGTGCCGAGCTGCAGCAGCTGAACAATGAGGCAAAGCACCTTACCGAACAAGAACAGCTGTTTACGGCTGACCGCACGAATCATACGGCTGAACAGAAGTCGATGCTGGATATGGCGGCGGAGGCCGAGGTGCGTCTTGAACAGCTGACGGCAGACGAAGCCCGTCTGCAAGGAGCGATCAGGCTTGCCGAAGAGCGTCGCAAGGCAAGTGAATCGGCGAAAGAGGAGCTTCAGGTTCAGCTTACGGATTTGAAAATTTCCGTAGCGAAGACCGATCAGGAAAAGCAGTCCTTCGAGGATCAGGCAGCGCGCGTCCGTGCCGATATTCAGCGCGCCAAGCAGGAGCTTGCAAGCTCACGGAATCTTTTGACCCAGCAGGATGCCGAAATGGAACGCCATAGCGGGGAGACGGTCGCCCAGATTGAACAGCTTAATCATCTGCGCCTGAAGAAACAGGAATGCGCGGAACAGACGGACCTGAAGCGCTCGGCACGTGCTGATCGCGTCAAAGAGCTGGAGCAGGGCGAGAGCGATACGAAGGAACAGCGCGGACAGCTTCGTCAAGTGGAGGAGCAAATGCGCCAGACCGAGATCGCGGCAAACCGTCTGGACGTGGAACTGGACAACCTGCTCCGCAAGCTGAGTGAAGAGTACGAACTCAGCTTCGAGCTTGCGAAGGAGCAATATCCGGTGCCGGAGGACATCGTTGGCACGCAAAACGCGGTCCGCGACATCAAGCGTCAAATTACGGCGCTTGGCGATGTTAACCTGGGTGCAATCGAAGAGTATGAACGCGTAAGAGAGCGTTTCGAGTTCCTGACCGAGCAGAAGGATGATCTGGTTGAAGCGAAAACCACTTTGTATCAGGTTATCCGCGAGATGGATGAAGAGATGTCCAAGCGCTTCCGAACAACCTTCGAACAGATCCGCAGACATTTCGTGGTTGTATTTGCGAAGTTGTTTGGCGGAGGCCGAGCTGACCTGGTTCTGGTTGATCCTGAGCGGGTCTTGGATACAGGGATTGATATCGTCGCTCAGCCTCCGGGCAAAAAGCTGCAAAACCTGCAGCTGCTATCCGGCGGAGAGCGAGCACTCACGGCTATTGCTTTACTGTTTGCCATTCTGCAGGTGAAGCCGGTGCCGTTCTGCGTGCTTGACGAAGTTGAAGCGGCGCTTGATGAAGCGAACGTTGCCCGTTTTGCCCAATACCTGCGTGAGTTCTCCGGACTTACACAGTTTATCGTCGTGACTCACCGTAAAGGAACAATGGAGGAAGCCGATGTCCTGTACGGCGTAACGATGGAAGAAGGCGGCGTATCGAAGCTGGTATCCGTACGCCTCGAAGAAGATGCGGAAGAGCAGGAATCCGCTTAAACAGTGGCCTAATAGGATGGAGGACTTGAACCCGTATGAGTTTTTTCAAAAAACTGAAGGAAAGCATCGCTTCGAAGACCGAAGCGGTAACGACGATATTTAAGGAAGGCCTGACCAAGACGCGCGTTGCTCTTGTCGAGAAGGTTGAGGAGCTGATTACACGCCGCAAAAAAATCGATGAAGAGTTCTACGAGGAGCTCGAGGAAATTCTCATCGGCGCCGATGTTGGCGTCAATACGGTTATGACGTTGATCGATGAGCTCCGCGCCGAAGTGAAAAAGCGGAAAATCGAACAGGCAGCCGAGCTGCAGCCAATCCTGTCGGAAAAGCTGATCGGTCTGCTGAAGGGGGAGCAAAACCCCGGCCTGCAAATGGCGAAAAGCGGCATTACCGTTATTTTATTCGTTGGCGTTAACGGCGTAGGCAAGACAACAACGATCGGCAAGCTCGCCCACAAATTCAAAAGCGAAGGCAAAAGCGTGCTTCTGGCAGCGGGCGACACCTTCCGTGCGGCCGCTATCGAGCAGCTTGAAGTATGGGGTCAGCGCGTAGGCGTTGAAGTGATCAAGCAGCAATCCGGTTCGGACCCGGCCGCGGTTATGTTTGATGCGGTTCAAGCGGCAAAGCAGCGCGGCGTTGACGTCCTGCTCTGCGATACGGCCGGCCGTCTCCAGAACAAAACAAACCTGATGGAAGAGCTGAACAAGATTTTCCGCGTTATCCAGCGCGAAATTCCGGATGCTCCGCATGAAGTGCTTCTCGTGCTTGATGCGACAACAGGCCAGAACGCGCTCAGCCAAGCGAAGCTCTTTGGCGAGAAAAGCGGCGTTACCGGTCTTGTTCTGACCAAGCTTGACGGTACGGCAAAAGGCGGCATCGTCATCGCTATCCGCAATGAACTGAACCTTCCGGTGAAGCTGGTGGGTCTTGGAGAGAAGATGACGGATCTGCAGGAATTCGATTCGGAGCAGTTCGTTCATGCCTTGTTTGCAGGGCTGATCCAGCGCGAAGAAGAGCAGTCGGAAACAAATTAAATAAGTGACAAGGACAAAAGCTTGACAGTGCCATCAGCGATCGTGTAAGATAAGAGACGTTGTGACACTGTCAAGGCTTTTTGCTTGACGGATGATGTTGAAAGGGGCTTAACGCGGATGACCATACATGAACCGGATGCCCTAGCCAAGACAACACGCATCAACTTGTTATTTGATTTCTACGAGCCGCTGCTCACGGAGAAACAGCGGACGTTCTTAAAATATTATTTTCACGACGATTACTCGCTTGGCGAGATCGCAGCCGAGTCCGGCATCAGCCGGCAGGCCGTTTATGAACATGTGAAGCGGGCGGAGCAGGTGCTTGAAGGGTATGAAGCCAAGCTAAGTTTGGTTGCGAAGCATGAATTCATGCAGCAGCTTACCGCAGGGCTGGAACGGAAGGTTGCCGAGCTGCCAATCGATCCTACTTATAAGCAAGAGCTACTTAGAGACATAGAGCAGTTAACGAAGACTGATAGTGACGGAGGTGACGAATCATGGCGGCATTTGAGAGCTTAACGAACCGGTTGCAAAATGTGTTCAGCAAGCTGAGAGGCAAAGGCAAAGTAACGGAAGAAGATTTGAATGAGGCAATGCGCGAGGTACGTCTTGCGCTGCTCGAAGCTGACGTTAACTTTAAAGTCGTCAAAGATTTTATCGCCAAAGTGAAAGAGAAGGCGCTTGGTCTTGATGTTTCCAAGAGCTTTACGCCAGGCATGGTCGTCATCGACATCGTTAACAAAGAGTTAACGGAATTGATGGGCGGCACGCAAAGCAAGCTTGCAAAGGCGAACAAGCCTCCTACCGTTATTATGATGGTTGGTCTGCAAGGCGCGGGTAAGACAACAACAACAGCCAAGCTGGCCAAATTGCTTCAAAAGGGCAACAGCAAGCCGCTCCTCGTTGCGTGCGACATTTACCGTCCTGCGGCGATCAAGCAGCTCCAAGTGCTTGGCGAGCAGATTAACGCGCCTGTATTCTCGCTTGGCGATCAGACCTCGCCGGTTGAGATTGCGAAAGCAGGCCTAGCGCATGCGAAAGAAAACCATAACGATTACGTTATCTTCGATACCGCGGGCAGGCTGCATATCGATGAAGCGCTGATGGAAGAGCTGAAGCAAATCCACCAGAACGTGAAGCCCGATGAAGTCTTGCTCGTCGTTGACGCAATGACCGGTCAAGACGCGGTTAACGTAGCGCAAAGCTTCCATGATCAGCTTGAGCTGACAGGTGTCGTTCTTACGAAGCTTGACGGCGACACACGCGGCGGTGCCGCATTGTCCGTCAAAGCGGTAACCGGCAAGCCGATCAAATTCGCGGCAATGGGCGAGAAGATTGACGCGCTCGAGCCGTTCCATCCGGACCGGATGGCTTCCCGTATTCTCGGGATGGGGGATATGCTGTCGCTGATCGAGAAAGCGCAGGCGAACATTGATGCCGATAAAGCGGCAGAGATGGAACGCAAAATGCGTACCGCCGAATTTACTTTCGACGACTTCCTTGAGCAGATGGCGCAAATCCGCAATCTGGGTCCATTGGATCAGCTTATGGACATGCTGCCCGGCATGAACAAGATGAAGGGCAACATGAAGGATCTGAAGGTGGACGAAAAGCAGATCAACCGCGTTGAAGCGATTGTCCGCTCGATGACGAAGGCTGAGAAGCAAAAGCCGGAGCTTCTGAACCACAGCCGCCGTAAACGCGTAGCCGCGGGCAGCGGTACGTCGATTACGGAAGTTAACCGGCTTATCAAGCAGTTCGAAGACATGCGCAAGATGATGAAGCAGTTCTCGTCCATGATGGGTCCTAAAGGTCCAAAGGGCGGAATGAAAGGTCTGAAGGGCATGCTTGGCAAAGGCGGAAAAGGGTTTAAATTCCCGTTTTAAGATATACAAGCGTAGTTGATTAACCGAAGGAGGTGAATTTCCATGGCAGTACGTATTCGTCTGAAACGTATGGGTGCTCACAAGGCTCCATTCTACCGCGTTGTCGTTTCTAACTCCCGTTCCCCACGTGACGGTCGCTTTATCGAAGAAATCGGTACTTACAACCCGGTTGCTCAACCGGCTCAAGTAACGATCGACGAAGAGAAAGCGTTGAAATGGCTGCAAACAGGAGCTCAAGCTTCTGATACCGTTCGCGACTTGCTTTCCAAAGCAGGTGTCCTGAAAAAGTTCCATGAGCTTAAGCAACAGAAATAACTGTTGAATAGCGGAGGGCCTTGAAATGAAAGAATTGATTCTTGTCATAGCAAAGGCGTTAGTGGATCATCCAGAGGACGTGCGCGTGAATGAGCGAGAGGATGATCGCGGTACGGTGTACGAGCTGTCGGTCCACGCCGATGATATCGGCAAAGTAATCGGCAAGCAGGGACGGATTGCGAAAGCAATGCGTGCCGTCGTTACATCAGCGGCCATCAAATCCCAGAAGCGCGTTATCGTAGACATCATATCGTAAAAGCATACGATGCAGGGTTAGGATAATTATCCTAGCCCTTTTTCGTACAAATAGAGACGGGTGGTTACATACGATGGGCATAAAATATTATAATGTAGGCAAGCTGGTTAATACGCATGGTCTGCGCGGCGAAGTTAAAGTATTGCCACAGACGGATTTCGCCGAATCCCGGTTTGCGAACGGAAGCAAGCTGTCCCTTCAGCATCCTGACAACGGACAAAAGCTTGAAGTGGAAGTAATCGGCGCCAGGGAGCACAAAGGGATGTTTATCCTAAAGCTGAAGGGCTATAACGATATTAACGAAGTGGAAAAATATAAGGGCTGGACGCTGAAAATCGGCGAGGAAGAATTACAACAGCTCGATGACGGCGAATACTACTACCATGAGATCATCGGATGCCGGGTGCTAACGGAAGACGGCGAAGAGTTGGGCACAATCTCGGATATTCTCCGTCCGGGCGCCAATGATGTATGGGTTGTTGATATGCCTAAGAAAAAGCAGCTGCTCCTGCCGGTTATCGACGATGTTCTGCTTCATGTCGACGTGGCTAATAAAACGGTAACAGTGAAGTTGCTGGAAGGGCTGATCTAATGATGCGTATCGATGTGCTGACGCTGTTCCCGGAAATGTTCGACGGCGTATTTGGCGCGAGCATCCTGGGCAAAGCTAGGGATAAAGGAATTGTATCGCTTGAAGCGATTAACTTCCGCGAATATTCCAATAACAAGCATAACACCGTTGACGATTATCCTTACGGCGGGGGCGGCGGTATGGTCCTTAAGCCTGAACCGGTATTTGCCGCAGTAGAGGATCTAATGGCAAAGAAGGAGAGCGGAGCGCGTCCCCGGGTTATTCTGATGTGCCCGCAGGGTGAATCCTTTACGCAAAAGAAAGCCGAGGAACTCGCGAAGGAAGAGCATCTCGTGCTGATCTGCGGTCATTACGAAGGCTACGATGAACGCATTCGCGAATACTTGGTAACCGACGAACTTTCAATTGGCGATTATGTGTTGACAGGCGGAGAAATTCCGGCAATGACCGTCATTGACAGCGTTGTCCGGCTGCTGCCTGGCGTACTCGGAAACGAGACTTCCGCTGTTACGGATTCGTACAGCACAGGTCTGCTGGAATATCCGCATTACACGCGTCCGCCCGTGTTTAGAGACTGGGCGGTGCCTGATGTGCTGGTATCCGGCAATCATGCCAAGATTGATACCTGGAGACGCGAGCAGTCGCTGCTCCGAACGCTTAAGCGCCGTCCCGATCTGCTGGAGAAGGCGGAGCTGACGGATAAGGAACGCAAGTGGCTGACGCTTCAGGAGCAAGATCAGTCAACATAAAAAAGAACCGTCGCACAGCCTATATGGCCGAGCAGGCGGTTCTTTTTTGCATAATTAAATGCAGCTTGTACCAGATGGTTCGCTGCAGTGTTCCGGCTGTTGCTGGAAATGACTTGGAACGCTAATTTCGGGACATTTTTGTTTTGGATTTTTTTTGACGATGATTTTTACCGGTTTACAAACGCATTTAACGGGTTTACAACCAAATCCGCGTTTCTTTTTCCTATTGGAGCTGCTTTTCTTTTTGCAAGCACCATATCCGGTTTTTTTTGCAAATGAGCCGCAACCGTAGCCTAAAGTTTTTACTTCTTGTTTTTTTGTTGGCATTGTCTATTACCTCCCATCTGTAAAAAGAATCAGTGTTGAAAAAATACCGACTTCTTGCAGGGAATCGGTATTTCTCTTGTGCAATTAGCGAATTCTTTTTCCTCTAAAGCGCGTCGAATTTCCTTTTAGAATCACGCCGCCGGAGACATGGGATGAAGCGGATAGTTTGACTACGTCTCCCTTGCGAAGCCTTTTGACTGCAGCTGCCGTAATAAACTCGCGGTCCGAATTAATCACTTTACTGCCGGCAAAAACAACGAATTCATTGACGGTAAGAAGAAGGAGTACCTCGTCTGGCTCCTTCGAGCCTCTTTTGTAAAGAATACTGCCGAATAAAGAGTAGACACCGTCATGCTTGGGTACAAACGTGGAAGTGACGGGGTTGTATTCGTTTGCCGCATCAAAGATTACTTTGCCGTACTTTACGGTAACGCCAAACTCCGGTCTGCCGATGGATTGATTTTTTGCAGAGATGGCTTTGAAAGCTGACTTAAACGACCGTGGACGGCATGTCCCTTTTTTTACTTTGCGGATCGACATAAGACATGACCTCCTTTCCTGTGATATCATTTCTGAATTAGCAATACACTAAAGTATGCATATATAGATTTGATAGAAACGGCAGGAGTCGCGAATCTAGCAAATAGGCGTGGAATGAAAAATAAAAAGAACTCACCGGTCGAATATTCGAAGCCTAATGAGTTCTTTATTGCCGAATGAACGAATTAACGGACGCGGAAGCCCTCGAAGCGCGTTCCCGCACCCGAAGCAATGGCGCCACTGATGGTTGCTTGCAGAAATACTTGTACCTCGTCGCCTTTTTTGAGCTTGGCGGTACCCGAGGTCATGACAATTCCGCGGCCTGCGCTTAAAGTCTGAACGACGGGCAATTGCGAAGTATCGTTCACGAAAATGACAAGCGTAACGGTGACGGGGTCGGACGCCTCCGTTGAGTAAAAGGCACTGGCAAAAAACGTATAAACTCCGTTTTGTTTTGCGGTAAAGGTAGAGGTAGCGGGATTGTATTCTTTATTGAGGTCGTATTGTTCTTGCCCGTAAAGCACTTGCGGTACGGTAGTGGATGAAACGTTTTGGAATTGATTGGAGATTGTGCGGAACGCCGATTTGCGGATTACGCGCGTTTTGCCCTTTGCATGGGTTTTGGCTGCCTTTTTGTTATCCATCGCATATCCTCGTTTCTATTTATTAATAGCTTACTATATGATAGAAGCCTTCCGGCAGAAACGGCTTATAGCTGCAAGTCCATGAAATAGGCCGTTTATAATGGATTGCAACGTGTAAAATGCTTATCTTTTGGATATACTGAAGAAATAATAGAATTTTTGCGGGCAATAAGGAATATTAGGTTGAAAAAAGTGCTGCGCTGTGATAAAATTTCAAATGTTGTTCGTATTAATCGGGCGGTCCGCTAATAGTGATGACGCTGCTCATAGAAGCAGAAAGAGCTATTAAGAACGTCTATGGTGGAAGGAGTGAAACTACAATGAATCTTTTACAAACGATTGCTCAGGAACAGCTTCGTCAAGACCTTCCTAGCTTCCGTCCTGGTGACACGCTGAAAGTACACGTTAAAGTTATCGAGGGCTCGCGTGAGCGTATTCAGTTGTTCGAAGGCGTTGTAATCAAACGTCGTGGCGGCGGAATCAGCGAAACTTTCACAGTTCGCAAAATTTCGTACGGTGTTGGTGTGGAAAGAACTTTCCCGCTGCATTCGCCAAAACTCGAGAAAATTGAAGTTGCTCGTCGCGGTAAAGTGCGTCGCGCGAAACTGTACTATCTTCGCGAACTGCGCGGTAAAGCTGCGAGAATTAAAGAAATTCGTTAAGATCAAACGACAAGAGGGGCTTGCTCAAACAAGCTCCTTTTCGTTATTTTGACAGGACTTGCTATGTACGAATAGGGACACTATAGAATGGAAAGAAGGCGTACTGGTGAATTCACAACAACATAATGAAGATTCGAATCAGCAAACAGAAGCAATCGATGGATCTGGACTGAATACATCAGGACCCGCTGGCGCAAAAAAGGGCGGACGAGCATACAAGGAAATTGTAGATTGGATTAAAGCGCTCGCGATCGCGGTCATTCTCGTGTTTATTATCCGTACGTTTCTGTTCTCGCCATTTATCGTTGAAGGACCTTCTATGGAGCCTAACTTCTATACGGGCGAGCGGCTGATCGTCAACAAGCTGATTTTCAAAATCCGCGAGCCGCATCACGGAGAAGTCGTTGTATTCCATGTGCCTGATCAAGGACGCGATTTCATTAAACGGGTCATCGGCGTACCGGGCGACACGATCAAGGTAGTAGGCGACGACGTGTTCGTTAACGATCAGAAGGTTGATGAGCCATATATTAAAGAAGCTATTGAAGCGGCACATGCCAATGGAGAGCTGTACAATACCGGCCCGGACTTCCCGAACGCGAATGTTTCGGAATCCGTTGTTCCTGACGGCAAAATTTTTGCAATGGGCGACCATCGCGGAAACAGCCAGGATAGCCGCGATATCGGCTTTGTGTCTGAAAAAGAGGTTATCGGCCGTGCAGACGCCATGTTCTGGCCATTAAATAAAATCAGCATCATTAAGCACTACAAAGTGCACTGGTAATGTTGCAATGAGGTGAGGAAATGACCATTCAATGGTTTCCCGGTCATATGACCCGGGCAAAACGGCAAATTCAAGAGAAGCTTAAACTAATCGATATTGCCATTGAGCTATTGGATGCGCGTATTCCGCTTTCCAGCCGCAACCCTATGGTTGATGAGATATTAGGCGGCAAGCCGCGGCTGATTGTTTTGAACAAGTCGGATTTAGCCGATCCGAGAGTGACGGAGCAATGGATCGACTATTTCAAATACGAAGGTCATGAAACGGTAGCTGTCGATTCGTCGACAGGAACGCGCGTCGGAGATATTCCGGTGAAGGCAAAGGAAATATTGCAGGAGAAGATTGATCGCCAGCTGGCTAAAGGGATGAATCCCCGCGCCGTTCGGGGGCTGATCGTCGGGATCCCGAATGTCGGGAAGTCGACGCTGATTAACCGCCTGGCAGGACGCAATATCGCGATTACCGGCGATAAGCCTGGTGTTACGAAGGGCCAACAGTGGATTAAGACAACCTTTGACATGGATCTTCTGGATACGCCGGGTATTTTGTGGCCTAAGTTCGAGGATGAGCTCGTTGGCTACCGTCTGGCTATGACAGGGGCGATCAGAGAGCAGATCTTGAATGTCGAGGACATCGCGTTTTTTGCGGTTCGCGAGCTTGCCGAACGTTATTGGCCTGCGCTTCAGGAACGTTTCAAGCTGGATAAAGCTCCAACCGATCTATCCGAGTCGGATGAAGTGGTACGGATTATGGAAGACATCGGCCGTCGCAGAGGCTGCCTCGTAAGCGGAGGACAAGTGGATCTGGAGAAGGCTTCCGGTATTATTTTGCGGGAGCTTCGTTCGGGTAACCTTGGCCGCATAACGCTGGAAGCACCGTTCCCTGCGGCTGCGGGCAGACCGGGGGAATAACAGACGTGCTGGATTACGAAGAACGGCTATGGGCCGAGGGATATTCCGCTATTGCCGGCGTGGATGAGGTAGGCAGAGGCTGCCTGTTTGGCGATGTTGTTGCAGCAGCGGTTATTTTACCGCCTCATCTTGTGCTTGAAGGGGTCAACGACTCCAAGAAGCTGTCGGAGAAAAAGCGGAACGAGCTCTACGACGTCATCGTTGACAAAAGCATTGCGTGGGCTGCGGCCCGCGTGGATGCCGAGACCATCGACCGAATCAACATCAAGCAGGCTGCAAGGCTTGCGATGAAGATTGCGCTGGAATCGCTGAAGACGCAGCCGGATTATTTGCTGGTGGATGCGGAAAAGGTAGATCTGCCGAAACCGCAGCTAGCGATAATAAAAGGGGATGCCACCAGTCAATCGATAGCAGCCGCCTCAATCATCGCGAAGGTGACAAGAGACCGGTTGTGCGAGAAAGAGTGGGAGCAGCTTTATCCGGAGTATGGAATTGCGATACATAAAGGCTATGCGACCAAGCTGCACCGGGAAAGGCTGCTGGAATACGGAGCAAGTCCTCTTCACCGCAAATCTTTCTTGGGTAAAATTTTCGTGGAACAGCAACAGCTATTTTAAAATAAATTCCTTAATATTGTGCTAGAAAGACAGCGTACTGCTTGTAACGAAGCGATACGCTGTCTTTTTTTTTCGGGGAAAGGAGGAGCGCTTGACGGAGAGAGGGGAAGTTAAACAACGCGCGTACGAGGCTGTCGACAAGCTTGGCATTATGCGTGACTTAGCGGCGTATACGCCTGTATTGTGTGGTACGATACCAATCGTCATTGACGTGGAAGGCTCGGACCTGGACATTGCAATGGAAGTGCATGATGCTGAGAGCTTTAGGGAACGCGTAGCTTTGCTATACGGACAGCATGAGGATTTCTGCTGGAAAGAAAAGCGGATAAGGAATCTGCCGGTCTATAAAGCGAATTTTCGATACGAGGGCTTTGAGTTTGAGCTGTTCGGACAACCTGTTCCAGTGACCAAGCAAAACGCGTATCTTCATATGGTTGTAGAAGAGGAGCTAATGAAGAGGAATAAGGATTTGAGAGCTCAGGTAATCCGGTTGAAGTCCCAAGGGATCAAGACTGAGCCTGCGTTTGCCCGATTGCTTGGCCTTGAAGGAGACCCCTACGAGGCATTATTGACGCTTGGCAGAGAACTTAGAATAATTTAGAGCAGGACCATGCAGAAAGTCATTGTATTGTTCTTCAGAAGAAGCGGTCATCTACCGATAAATAGGGTAACAAATTGCGCGTTGTGTCGTTTCAAGCTTATGCCACAGCGGAAGAAGGTGACCAAATGAATATTGGACAGTTGGTAAGAGGTTTATTGGGCGAGTCGTCCGGAAGCGGGGATACACGGAAGCTGGAGCTGAAGCCGGGGCAGGTTGTCCGCGGCGTCGTACTGCAGCTATTGGAAAATAACGAAGCAACGGTTCAAATAAACGGCTTACAGGTTCGCGCGTTTCTAGAGATGCCACTTGAGCCGAGGAAGTTTGCGATGCTGCAGGTGCAGCCGCAATCGGCTGGCGGTCTGCTTGTGCTGAAGCAAGTGGAGAATCAGGCGGGTCTCGAAGATGCCTTGAAGGATTGGCTGAAGCAAAGCGGTTTGCCTGACCAGGAGTGGGCAAGCAACATTTTGAAGGATCTAAGAAAAGACGGCATAACGATGAGCCGTGATACGTTTGCGGCGCTTAAAGCGGCAACCGAGGCTATGCCGCAAGGCGCGGACGCCGAGCAGTGGATGCAAGCGGCGGCGGCGGGGGTGAAGCGCGGGCTGCCGATGTCCGGCGGCACGATTGGAGCGCTGCAGCAGGTTATGTTCGGGCGTCCCGCGCACGAACTGCTGGATACGCTGCAGCAGCAGCTTGCTGCCATCGCCGGCGAAGCATCCGGCGATGACGCGGGCGTTGCCGCGCCGCGCGCAGGCGGCAGCACGCCGCAGGCGCTGCCGCAGCTGGCCGCGCGGCTGGCGGCGCTGCTCGCCGAAGGCGCAGCGCTGCAGAGCGCCGCGGCCACGGCGGAGCCGCCCGCGGCAGCCGCGCCGCAGGCGCCGGCAGCGGCCGGCGCAGGCGCAGCTGCGCAGCGCGCCGAAGGCACAGGCGCGGGCGGCCAAGCCGCGCCTGCTGCGGCAGCGCAAGCGTCCGCGGCGGAGCCCGCGGAGCAGGGCGCGGAGCCGCAAGGCGCACGCCCCGGCACAGCCGCGGGCGGCAGCACAGCCGCATCCGGCAACTGGCTGGGCCAGATGATGAAATGGATGGGCGTCGACTATGAGAATCAATTGTCGAAGCAATTGCCGGTCCCGCTCGCTCAAGGGGCTGTACAACCCCAGGAGCAGGATGCTTCAATGGCAGTCAGTCGCAATAGCAATGACAGCGGAGTTGCAGACGGGCCAACCGCTGCACGCAGTCCACAGGGCTCTGCGGATGCGCTAACACGCCAACAGCCGGCGGAAGGACGCCAGGAGACGCGTCAAAGCTTGAATGCGCAGCAGGCGGCTGGGCAGCAGCCAGACCAGGCTGACGCAGCCGCGCCTCATGACAAAGAGCAGAGAACTATCCATAACGAGCGATCCCGCGAGTTGCTAGTGACGCCGCAACAGCTGTCACCGGACAGAGTGAGCACGGATGATGCCAAACCTGCAGCGCAAGAATCATTAAAGAGTACGCTGCTTGCGATTGCCGCATCCAGCGACGCACCGCCTGCTTTGCGCGAGACCGCACAACAGCTCGTCCAGCAGATAACGGGACAGCAGCTGCTGTTGTCCCCGGAACGAAACGGTGCTGTTTTCTCGCATCTCACGATGTTTGTGCCGCTTACCGGTCCGGATGGGAATCAGACCGCTTCCGTTCATATTCAGACAAGAAGAGGGCGGCAAGGCCAGCTGGACGCTGAGAATTGCCGGTTGTTGTTCGATTTGTCGATGAAGACGTTAGGTCCTACCATGGTTGACGTTAATGTCATGGACAAAATCGTCAGCTTGACTTTATGGAATGATCATCCCGCAATAGCTGCGCTTGTAGATTCCTCCCGCAATGAAATAACGGCAAGTCTTAACCAGGCAGGCTATCAGCTCCTATCCCTTCGCGCTACACCAACAAGAGCGGACAGCGAAGAGGGAGAAGGGGCTGCTAAACGGATCATGCCGGATCCGTCTCAATTCGTGAACACGCGTTATAAAGGGGTCGACATACGGGCATGAGTTCGGAACAGAAGAACGGCAAAGAGAAGAGGACGGTTAAAAAGGCCGTAGCGCTAAAGTATGAGCCCGGCGTACACAAAGCGCCGGTCGTAACCGCCAAAGGGAAAGGTTATTTGGCAGAGCAAATATTGGAGCAGGCGGCAGAGCATCATGTGCCGGTGCAGCAGGACTCTTCGCTTGTGGAAGTATTGTCCAAGCTGGATGTCGACCAATCGATTCCGCCCGAGCTGTATACGCTTGTCGCCGAGATCTTAAGCTTTGTTTATCGTTCCGACCAGAGAGCGAGGGATTTGGATGAGTGAGGACCGAAGAAGGCAAACCGGACTGGCCGGCGAAACGGCTGCTTGCCTATATCTTGAGAATGAAGGATATGCCGTCATTGAACGGAATTGGCGATGCCGTTCCGGGGAAATAGACATTATCGCAACCCTCGATCATACGCTTGTTTTTGTCGAAGTGAGGACGAGAAGAGCGGGAGGACGATTCGGGACAGCTGCGGAATCCGTAGACCGGCGCAAACAGCAACAGGTGGCACTTGTCGCCCAGGTGTATTTGCGAATGAGGCAATTAACCTATCCTCCCATGAGGTTTGATGTCATTGCAGTCACCATGAACCGCGATGACTCCATCGGCGAAATTAAACATATAAAAGCGGCTTTCTAACCGGTAGAAAGCCGCTTTTTTTCTTTTATAGATCAAGTCTTCGGTATTGAATCGCTTCCGCCACATGCACATCCTCCACGTAGTCGCTGCTTTCTACATCCGCAATGGTTCTAGCCAGCCGCAAAATACGGTCATAGGCGCGCATGCTGATATTAAGTACCGTAAGCGCATGGTCAAGCAGCTCAAAAGCTTCTTGCTTCATTAAAATAGAGCGCCTCAGCGACGTTCCGGACAGTCGCGCTCCTGGTTTGAGCCCGAGCTCTTCATCCCGTCGTTCTTTTCTTGCCCGTGCCTCAAGCACAAGCTGCCTCATTCGGGCAGAACTCATTTCGGCAGGGCTTTCCGCATCGCCTTCCCATTCTATCGGCCTAGGAACCTCGAGCTGGATATCAATCCGGTCAAGAAGAGGGCCGGACATCTTGCTTTTATATTTGGCAATCGCGGAATCGCTGCAGGAGCATCGTTTCTCGGCCGTTTCATGGCCAGCATACCCGCATGGGCAAGGATTAAAGGAAACAGCCAGCATAAGTCTAGCCGGAAAATGGAATACGGCCCTTGATCTTGCTATGGTGACGATTCCGTCCTCCAATGGCTGACGCAATACCTCAAGTACGGTTCTGGAGAACTCCGGAAGCTCGTCCAGATAAAGCACGCCGTGATGGGCGAGGGTTACCTCGCCGGGCTTCGGCACCGAACCGCCGCCTATGAGCCCTCCGGCCGATATCGTGTGATGCGGCGAGCGGAAGGGAGCAATCCTAATCAGACCTTTCGCGTCGGTAGACAGCTTGCCTGCCGCGCTGTAAATCTTGGTCACTTCCAGTGCTTCTTCTTCGGTAAGAGGAGGAAGGATGCCGGGGAGACGGCGGATCATCATGGTTTTACCGGTACCAGGAGGCCCCGCAAACAGGATATTGTGTTTCCCGGCTGCGGCAATTAACAATGCGCGCTTGGCCTGCTGCTGGCCGTATACATCGCTGTAGTCCCCTATATCGACCGCATGCTCTTCAGCGGCGGCGGCAGAAGCAAGCTCTCGGCTGGCGGCAGCGTCAAACCGGATATCGGACCAGGCTTCAGAACCTTTATTCTGTGTTAAAAGCTCTTTTAGATGGGTCACCGCATAAAGCTCCATCTCCGTAATCCAAGCGGCTTCCTTGGCATTTGCCAGCGGCAGCAGCACCTTCCGGATGCCAGACCGCTTAGCTTGCTCGATCATGGCCAAAACGCCGGGCACGGGACGGATGTCGCCGTTCAAAGACAATTCTCCAATCAGCATCGATTGCTCGAAAGGCTTTGCTTCGAGTTGACCGCTCGCGGTCAGAATTCCCGCAGCAATCGCAAGATCGAAGGCAGTGCCTTCCTTGCGCAAATCCGCGGGAGCCAGATTGACGGTTATGCGTTCCAGCGGGAAAGCGAACCCGCTGTTCTTAATCGCTGCGCGGACCCTTTCGACGGATTCTCTGACGGCAGGATCGGGCAGACCAACGACGCTGACCTGCGGCAGACCGCATGTATTTCTAAGTCTACAATATACAAAAAAAATTACGTGGTTAAATATAACTCAATTTCGCCATCCTTGTAAATAATTTTATCCAAAATACCGCGAAGCGCTGCCTTTTTTTCTATCCTATCCATTCCATTCAATGCCGCAATTCTGCCCATTATTGAAGATACATCAATAGCTTCATGCTTAATATTATTTAGCTTTTCGCTTATCTCTGCACGTTCTTCCTCAGCCCTGGCCGTGGCTTTCTTCATGTCTTCATCGGTTATAAAGCCATTTGTCCAACCAGCAATAACCTTTTGAATCCTAGCGTCAATTTTCTTCAGCTGTTCATTTAGCTCATTGTGTTCATCTTTCTTTTTTGGTTTTTGTTTGACTATCTTTTCAAGATATTCAGGATCACGATTATTGTATATCGCTTCAAGTTCGCTTAATATCGCGGCTTCAATTTTAACGCGGTTTACTGAATGATACCGGCAGCCGCCGCCTGATGTATTTCGTGAGCACACATACCAGGCTATTGTCGTTCTACCTTTTGCCCTAGACATTTTGCCGCGCATATTGGCGCCACAGTAGCCGCATTTAAGATAGCCAGTCAATAAATATGTTTCACTATCTGCGAAGCGTCCTGCCTTAGCCCTGGCCCTTAATACATCATGCGCTTTTTCAAATGTTTCCGGCGATATGATAGCAGGGTGATTATTCTCTTTTATAATCCAATCAGATTCGGGTAGCTTAATGACCTTATCGCCTTTTGATGTTGTCTTGTTATGATATACCGCGCCTTTGACCTTTTCATTCTTAATCAACCGTAAAACGCTAGTTTGGTTCCAAAGATTGCCGGCCTTTGTCCGTGAACCTTTTTCATTCAATATTTCAGTTATCTTTTTATATCCCATGTTCTGAAATACTAAGTCAAACATAAGACGTACAAATTCCGCTTCTTCCTCTACAATCTCAAAAGCACCGTCAACTACTTTATATCCATAACAGGCATCGCTCATTGCTCGATCTGTGTTTTTAACGATGCTGGTCATTGTCGCCTTTACGTTGTCGCTAATGCGGCTGCGCTCAAACTCAGCGAATGTACCCAGGAGCTGCAAAGTCATGCGGCCTACTGAAGTTGATGTATCAAAATGCTCTGAAGCGGAAACATAAGAACAATCAAATTGCTCGAATAGATCAACGGTCTGAAGCAAGTCACGCAGATTGCGACAAAGCCGGTCAATCTTAGTTGTTAGTACGGTGTCAAACTTACCTGCTTCAACATCTGCTATCAGCCGTTTTAGTTCGGGCCGCTTCAGGTTCTTTGCGCTTCTGCCTTCCTCTATGTACATAACAGGCGTTCCCCAATCCATCGCCTTACAATAGGCCGTCAAGCGTTCCTGCTGTTCTCCTAAGCTGTCGCCTTGTGCTGCCTGTTCCTCAGTAGATACGCGAATATACGCCGCTACGCGCTTAGAATCGAATGACACTCTTAACCACTCTCCCTATAATTCTTGGATCACCAGGCGGGTATGTCACTGGCACCGATGCCGGATCAAGGCTCACTAATATATATTGTTCTCCGTTTGTATACAGCCGGCGAACGCTTGGCTTGCCGTCAATCTCAGCAAGTACTATGTCGCCCATGCTGGCCGTTGGCTGGCGTCTTACAAGAAGCATGTCATTCTTGTTGATCCGCGCCAGCTCCATAGAATCATCATTCATTCTGAAATAAATATGTTCTCCCGATTCAGCCCATTCTGTCGGAGCTGTGTCATACCCTTCAAACAATTCTTTTCCTTCAGGATCAAATCCGATTAGAATAGGCAGCTTAATGCCAGCTTGCCCACTTGACACGTCTTCATCTTCATTAAGTTCTTGGAGCGTCATGCCGTAAAATTCAGCTAATTTTTCAGCCATCATTTCAGTAAGACGCTTTTGACCCTTCTCCACTGAATAATAATGTTGCACGGAGACACCAAGATGATCAGCTATTTCCTGCCCGCTTAATCCTTTATCTCTCCTAATTTTTCGCAAACGCTCCATTGTAGAATGCTCCTCTTGATTAATTTTTAAACCTTCGCAGATTAATTTAACATTCGTTTTAATCCTTTGCAAATACCATTTATGTCCAAATAGGAGCATACGAAAGAATTAAGCTTAAATTTTAAGCCTGTACATAGTTTTTATGGGAAATTTCTCCGAAAATCACCGGATTCGGCAAGATTCGACGGATTATGACGTTCGCCTTTTAATCTTTTTAGGCTGTATTATTAATCTCGTAAGAACGGCACGAATGAAACGAGGTGAACAAAATTGTTGAACATCGCAGCGAGAATGACGGAAGTGATAAATGAATCGGGGTTCACAGCGGGCGAAGTTGCTGTATTGGCGGGTTATCATCCGAACTACTTGAAACAGATGCACGCCGGAAAAATTCGCTGGACTGAACAAGCGGTTGACCGTATCGGTAAGGCGCTTGACCTGGAAGTTAAGCTTGTAATTCAGCCTATTGGAGGATAGCACCGTGACAATTAAAGAGATTTTGCAAAACAAGCTTGTGCAAATCGAGAACGGAAGACCTGTTACAGATAGTTTAACGGTTGCTGAAGCATTCGGCAAACAACATAAAGACGTATTACGCGACATTCGCTGTCTCGGCACTAGTGAAGATTTTAATCAGCGCAATTTTGCGCCGGTCGATTACAAGGACGCCGGCGGCCGGACTTATCAGAAATACATTATGACGCAAGATGGTTTTACGATCTTAGCTATGGGATACACAGGAAGCGAAGCAATGCGATTCAAAGAAATGTATATTAACGAGTTTAACCGAATGCGAGAAGAATTAAAACGCATTGAGCAACCGCGTACAGGAATTTATGACGATCCTGCTTTGCTTCCTATCAAAACTGAATTGCTAGTAGTAGAAGTAACGGCCAACATGCTAGGGCTTCCGAACAGCGGAAAGCTGAAGCTTCTGCAAGACTTAAACGAACGAAATAATATAAAAGTTGCGCTGCCGGCTTACGTTGAAGAAGAAGCCACCGAATCGGCAACAACGCTTTTGAACAGGTATGCAATCAACATGACGCCGGTTAGGTTTAATAAGCTAATGATGGATGCCGGTCTATTAGAAGAAAAATTTCGTGAAGGTTCGGGCGGCGAATTAAAAAAATTCAAATCATTGACGGAAACCGGTCAACGGTTTGGCAAGAACTTAATCAGTCCTAAACAACCAAGAGACACGCAGCCGCATTACTTTGAAAGTAAATTTCTTGACCTGATAGAGCTGCTTGAAAACTTGTTATGAAGCAGCCTGAAATAACAATTGTTAAAGTCGCATTCATAAAAGACGGTGCGGAAGTAGAGCCGACAGAAGAAGCATTGCTTCGAATCTATAAATTTGTGTCCGGCAAGGACTACGAGAAAAGGGAAACCGATTCAAAGGGGAAGGAACCTGAGAGGGGATAAGGGCATTGTACGAAGATAATTGGCTTAACGCCGCTGCTGACTACTACACCGCGAACCGTATTGGCGTACGGACGGGGCTGACATTCCTAGTCTTCCTCAAGCTTGTAACAGAGCTGAGAGACAGCGGCATGAAGACAGATCAATATTTTACATTCGCAATCATCGCATAAGGGGATTGAAATTTCAATGATCACATTGACATTAACGGCAAAAAACGTTGATGACCTGAAGCGACAGCTAAAAGAACAGCTTGCAGCTTATGAAGGCGTTCCGTTGTATGGCAGCTTAACAATGCCGGCGAACCGTGCAATTCATCATTCCATTAGTGCTAATGAATCCGTCTTTAAAAACAGGTAAATTAAACCAACCAGCATTTGTAAAAAACCAGATGGGGTAAATATCAGAAATCACAACTTAGGGGAGGAATCATCAATGAGTAATTCCAATCAAAATCCTGTTTTAAACGGCATGGCTATCAACGAGGTTGTTGCTTCGATCACAATCAACAACAAAGTCAAAGGGCTGCATAATCCGACACGCACGTTTGAAGAAGTTATTGCTGATGCAAAAGCACAATTATCCGTTGCTTTGGCTTCTGAAGATATGCAACCAACTGGCGGCATTTACGAGCTGGCCAACGTCATTCTTCAAATTGCTGAATATTGTGGGGAACAAGGTATTGACCTTGAAGAATTGATTCGTGAACAGCTGCTTTACAAATTGATGCAGCCGGCTGTCAAGGTGCAGGAATGAACGAATTTGAAGAACTGCGCTCTGACTTTCAAATAATTCTAGGAGACATTAAAGCGCTGATGGACAAGGTTCACACCTTGTCCGATAGGCTCTATGAAATTCAGCTATCTAACGCAATGGAGGTTGCCCAACGTGGAACATATAGCGCCTGAAATCACGGTTGAACTGGCGATTGCAGCATATCAGAAGACCGGCTTCGAACCGGTGCAAGATCATTTCTTTCTTGAAGAAAGCGGCGGCATGTGCGCTTGCCTGGTGGGCGTTCTGTATGCGGCATGTGGCAACGAACTTGAAAACATCGTACTTGATGCCGGCAAAGCTGAGACGTTTGCACATCAGCGGTATGGCCGGAGCTACGCAAACGGAATGATTTCCGGCTTCGATGGCAGCGAGTTCAATGAAAACAATTCGGAAAGCTGGCAGAACGGACACCGCAAGGGCCGTGAAATATGGGAAGGCGTTAAACATCTAATCAAGGAGGAAACGGAATAATGGCGGTTGTTAAATTCATGCAATTGGCCCTAATCAATTATGCGGGCATCAGGCAAGTACAAGTTAATTACAGCAATTTCGTTCAGTTAATCGGCCAAAACGGGGAAGGCAAATCATCCATTGGTGGCGCGCCGGTTTGGATCTTATGGGGCAAGGACTTGAACGGGGCTGATTATACGAAAGACAAGTATAGTCCGCGGCCTACCAACTATGAATATGACCGTGTATTTGCTTCGATCCTGCTGACGGTTGACGGCAACGAATACAAATTCGCCCGTGAAATCATTGGGCCAACCAACAACTTCTATGTCAATGACATTCCGAAGAAGGCGAAGGAATTTGACGCCGCGGTTGCCGCGCTAATCTCTCAGGATGAATTTATGACGGTTTATTATCCCGCGTACTTCTTCGGGCTAAGTTGGCAGAAGCAACGGGAACTGATGATGAAGGGCGCGAAGGCGCCGTTGAATAAAACGGTTCTGAAGGGCATTGAAAAGCTTTACGCTGACAAGCTTGAAGTGCTGCTGAAGAAGCATAGCATTGCTGACCTGGAAGCCAAGTACAAGCAAGACAAGCCACGCCAGGAAAAGGAATACAACCAGGCGGTTGGAGCTACTAGCAAGGTTCGGGAAATGCTGAACAGCTTGCCGGCGCCGGAAGGCGATCTTGAAACGATGGAAGCGGCGGTTGTGGCTGCACGGGAAGCCTTCCAAAAAGAAGACCAGGTTAGGGCTGAAGCCTGGGCAATCAACAACCGCTATTACCAGCTTTTGAGTGAATACAACCACGCCGCTGACCTTGTTGAAAAGTCTAAAGAGCGATGGCCGGAAGTGAAGAACAGGGAAATTGCAGACACCTGTCATATGTGCCGGCAGCCGTTGCAAGGCGAAGCGCTGCAAGCTGTTCAGGACAACAAGCAGAAGGCAATTGAATCATACCAGGCGGGCCATAAATTACTGGTTGATAGAAAGAAGGCGGCTGCTGAAGCCCTGGCCGGCGTTGAAGAAATCGACATCACCGAACAGAACGCCAAAGCCAAGGCGCTTGAAGACAAGTATGAAGAATTGCTGACGCCGTTGATGGCAATGAAGCGATACGAGCAGATGAAAGCCGAATTGGACAAATCCGCTGAAGCCGAAAAGACGGCCCTTGAAGCCTTCAAAGAATCAACGCTGATACTTGACGCAATTAAAGCTTTCAAAGCGAAGGAAGCTGAGCTTCAGGCTGCTGAGATTGAATCCAAGTTCACCAGGCTGTCAGTCCGGTTGTTCAAATACATCAAGACGAATGACGCCTATGAACCGGACTTTTCAATTCAGTATGACGGCAAGGATTACGCTTATCTATCAACCGGCGAACGCATTGCCGCGGGCTTGGAGCTGGCAGAAGTGCTTCACAATCAAACCGGCCTGATTGCACCGGTGTTCATTGACCATATTGGCGAGTATACCGGAAACATCGTTGCTTATGACCAGGTTATCACGGCCCGCGCTGTTCCTGATCAAACATTACAAATCGAAACTATTGGAGGACAAAAATAATGACACAACTGGCCCTTTATCAATCCTACGCATTCGGTGAACTGCTGCCGGAGGACGTGAAGACGATTCATGAAACAATCGCAAAAGACTGCAACGAATCGCAATTCCGCTTGTTCATGGCGGTTGCAAAAGCAGCTGATGCAAATCCGATCATGGGTGAAATTCATCCAACCGTATATAACGGAAAATTGACCTGGCAATTCGCGGTAGATTATCACTTGAAGAAATCCAAACAAAGTAACGGCTACAAAGGATATGACGTTCAGATTGTCCACGAACATGACATTTTTAAAATGCACCAGGAGCAAGCGGAAGACGGCCGTTATTATGCGGTGATTGATGAACATTCGTGGAGCTTCCCGCGGGGCCGGCAAGTTGGCGGTTATGCCGTGGCTTATCGTGAAGGCATGGCGCCGTTCACCGTGGTTATGGACGTTGAAGAAGTGGAGCATTACAAGAAGTCGAACATCGGTATGCAAAAAACGATGTGGACGAACAACTTCAACGATATGTTCAAAAAACACATGGTAAAGCGCGCTTTGAAGGCTGCCTTTGGTGCCGGCGCTGATGATTCGGAAGACGGCATTGGCGAAGGTGCCGGCGCTGCCCCTGATCCATACGAACGCCGCGACATAACCGCGGAAGCTAACGGCCAGCAGCCGGCGCCTGAAGTAGAACCGGAAAAACCAAAGAACAAGCCAACACGCCAGGCTGACACTTCAGAGCCAAACGATGTTGACCCAATCCAAGCAAAATGGGATGAAGTGGGCGCCTTGTTCGCAAAGCTTGGCATCACGGACAAGAAAGCACAAGTCAAATACCTGGAAGATAACCTTCGAATCAAAGGTGAATCCGCAAACGTTGCGGAGCTGACCGGCCTGGTCAAGCTGATGACTCTTGAACTTGAAGCTAAATCTGATGACCTGGAATAGCCCATGCAGGTAAGAGTTCACGCAACCGGTTCAACAGGGAACTGTGTTTCAATCAGTAATGGACATATAACAATCCTGGTTGATGTCGGCCTTCCCAAAACGAAGATAGAGAAGATTCTTTTGGAAGACGGAATTGACCCGACAAAGATTCACTCAATATGGATCACGCACGAACATGAAGACCATTGCAAGGGCGTTGCCTTTGCTGACAAGTACAAGATACCGGTTTACGCCAGTGAGGGCACGTTAAAGGCCCTCAACCGGCTGGACACCGGACGGATAGTGAAAGATGGAAAATCACAGTGTTTTGACGCCTTTTCGCCAAAGCACCTCTTTGTCACGCCCTTTAACGTCTCTCATGATGCTTTTGAGCCGCTTGGATTCGCCATTCAGGGCGCTGACGGAAAGGTTAGCGTGATGATGGACACCGGCATTGTAACGCCGGACATGCTGCGGGCAATGGCAAACAGCACCGTGTATGTGTTCGAGTGCAACCATGATGAAGACATGCTGATGAACGGCGAATACAACGAAGCCCTGAAGCGCCGGATACTGGCGACAACCGGCCACTTGTCGAATGATGCCGCGGCGGTTGCTTTGTCCAGGCTGATCAAGGGAACGGGCGAACGAATCATGCTGACACATATGAGCAGCAGCAACAACATGCCTGGCCTGGCGGCGGCGGCAGTAAAGCGGGCGCTGAAGAAAAACGGATTGAAAGCAAATGTACATTATACTTTGGAGGTTTTTTAAATGAGTAAAGCAAACGCGAAAAACGCGCTTTCACGATTAATGGGAACTATCTATTCCCACTACGCAAGACAGGTTGAAGAATACTTTGGAAAGCTTGAATCCGATCTTGCTGAAGCCAAGAAAACGGAAGAACAAGCGGTTCGCATGTTGGGCGCTGCTGGTCTTGAAATGGCTGACATGATTAAAGAACGTGACCACTATCAAGCGGCGTACAAAGCCGAGAATGACCGGAAGCTTGAAGATGAAACCAGGCTGAGAAAGGTTAGTGAAGAAAACCTTCGACTTGCCAAGCACGGCCAGCGCCTGCAAGCGGCATATGACAGCCTGCGCAAAGAGAATGAAGAACTAGGCCAGGAAATCAGCGAATTGAAGAACGCAAAGCCTGCGCCGGTTGTGCTGCCTGGACACATCGCGGAAGCGTTGGGGAAAACGTTGAAACTTCACGCCGGCCGTAAAGATTTTGTTGCGTGGGTGATTGCGGGTGAAATTCAATCAAATGATTCTCGTGAATTGCGGTTATTGAAAAACCACGCCCAAAGAAAAGACGCGTTTATTCCACTGGTTAACGCGATCCAACACGGCTACACAACAACAGAGCCGGAACCAACGCCGGAAGTTAAATTTGCGGCAGCGGTGCAGGAAGTATTGAATGCTGGTTATTCAACGGTTCAAACCGCTGTGAAGATCAATGAATTGAGCAAAGCCTACGAGCAAGACAAACAAGCAAAGTGAACAGGTGATGCAGCTTGGCAAGCCCACAGAAAGACAACGGTTTTACGGCTATAGCAAATGAAATACTTGATGCAATATGCCGGTTTAACTTCAACGGGGCACAGCTACGGATTGTCATGAAGGTATGGCGCATGACCTACGGTTATAAGCGGAAAGACCATGCGCTTGCCTTGACCTACTTGCAAGAAGCAACCGGCTTGTCACGAACCGCCTTGAAGAAGGAACTTGGTTTCTTGATAGATATGAAGGTGCTACTTGTAACAAAAGAGCAAACAAACAAGCAAGCTCGAAAGCTGGCATTCAATAAAAATTATGATGAATGGGCGGTTGTAGCTATGGCGCCAAGAAACGAAGTTGAGGGCAACGTGAGTGACCCTCTAGAAGATGATTTTGAGGGTAACGCGAGTGACCCTCTAGAGGGCAACAGTGGTGACACTCAAGTAATTACTTTGGGGGTAACAGTTGTTACACCAATAAAGAAAAAAGATTTAAAGAAAATCTTTAAAGAAAATATAGAGTGTTTCAATGATTTCTATCTTAACTACCCAAGAAAGATTTCAAAACAGGCGGCATTAAAAGCCTGGAACAAATTAAGCAAGGAAGAAGACTTTGACCCTGAAGCAGTTATTCAGCAAACAAGCAATTATGCGAAGACGTGTGAGCTGCTTCAGACAGAAACGCGGTACATTCCGCACCCTTCAACCTTCTTGAATCAAAAGAGATATGAAGATTATTCCACGGTTGATCCTGAAGGGCTGGCAAAAGGGAAGGAAACGAAATTTGATTCTAACCTTGATTTCTTTAAAAACCAATTAGGGGGCGGCGGCGTTGAACCGGCAGCAAGTGAGCTTACTTTTGGCGAAGGCGGCGGGAGCCTTCCCGAACAAGGCACCGAATTTTAAAGCCAACCCGCAAATCTTTGAAATATGGGTTGAACACCTGGCGAACGTGGACGGCATGACAGCCCTGGCTAATCTTGACCGTCATACCGCTTCAAGTAATTTCTTCCCTGACATTGCCGACATCGTGAAAGAAGCGCCGGAAGAATCTAATAAATTGCTTCTAGCCGCATCGGATGATAGGGAAGCTCAGCTTGATGAATGGTTATCAAGAGCAATACCGATGCCGGCGCATCTTAAAAACCAATTGAAACGGGTGATAGGCGATTGAACAAGCACAGAAAAACAGCACAGCCTTTTCACGGTTCTCCATCCTACTCTATCGCTATATTCGTACTCAGAAAAATAGAATCGCTTAGAAAGGCTTCTAGGGGGCTTAAACGGGGTGAGGAAGAATGAACGAACTGCACGAATGCACCGGCGCAAATAGCATGAATTGCGAAGTGAAGTTTGAATATGGCGAATGGGCGCTGATAGCCTGGAATGACATTGAAACGGATTATGCACGGATTCCGGTTTCGTACTGCCCCTTCTGCGGGCTGACGCTGGAAGGTGAGCCGGTATGAGCTATGAAGCGGAATCGGCCGTACTAGGCGCAATAATCGCTAATCCTGATCTAATTGATGATTGTTACCTGATGCCGGAAGACTTTGCAGCAGACCCGCGGCACGGGCCGATACTTGAAGCCTTGCTTGAATGCTATGCAGAAGAAAACGCGGTTGACGTGGTTCTTATAGCAAAGCGATTGGGCGCCGGCATTACGAATCTGGGCGGCGTGGGATACCTCAGCCAACTGTCATCATCCGTTCCAACCGTTCACAATTTCACGCTATATCAGGGCGTTGTTCGTGAAGCCTACACACAACGCCAAGCTTCTGCGTACCTGGCAAGCACGGCAGCCGGTGAACGGATTGACCTGAATGAGGTTATTGCAAAGGCTGAGGAATTGCAGGAGCTGGAAAAGCGGCCAGGGGCAAGCCACGGGCTGAAAAAAATGTCGAAGGTGCTTGACGGCCACGAAGACAAGATTGAGGAACGCGGCAAGAAGCGCGGCATGACCGGCGCCAGGACAATCAGCAAACGGCTGGACAAGCTAACCGGCGGGCATCAGCGTCAAGAGCTTGTCATTGTGGGCGCACGGCCTTCAATGGGCAAAACGGTGTATATGAATGGTGATGCGCTTCAAGTGGCTAAGAACGGCTATGCGGCGGCCATATTCAGCCTTGAAATGCCTGAGCTTCAAATAAGTGAACGCATGGTTTGCACAATGGCCGGCCTGGAATTCGAAAAAATGCGATCCGGCGCCTTTGAAAACGACGATTGGGTTGCTTATACGTCAGCGCGTTCGCAGTTGGATAATCTACCAATCTTCATTGACGACAAGCCAGGCATGACAATCCAATACATCAGGAGCCAGGTAAAGAAGCTTGTCAAGGAACAACCGAACTTAGTTGTTTATATCGACTATTTGCAATTGGTAAGCGGCGGCAGGCGCTTCAAAGATACCCAAGCAGAGGTTAGCTATGTTTCGAAGCAGCTGAAACTATTGGCCCGTGAATGCGATTGTACGGTTGTGGCATTGTCCCAGGTTGGCCGGCAAGTAGAGCAACGCCAGGACAAGCGCCCTATGCTTTCAGATTTACGTGATTCCGGCAGCATCGAGCAAGACGCTGACAATATCATTTTCTTGCATCGCGAGGAATATTACGATCCGAACACGGATCAAAAGGGCATCGTTGAACTGATAGTTGCCAAGGGCCGGAACATCGGGACATTTACAATCAAAATGGTGTTCCTGCGTAAAGTCGGCAAGTTCGTTGACATTGACCATGAAAGGAAGGCGGCTTAAATGCTTAGACAATTGCTGAAGCTGAAACATCTAGATAGAGAAGAACGCGGATTTTTAAAAGATGAGATTGCATGGGAAAAAAATTGGAGAAATCGCCGGCGTTGTCCGATATGCGGCGGGGAATTGGTTTCACGGTCTTGGGACGATGAATCCGGTTGTGTCGAGACTATAGAATTCTGCGGAAGAAATCCTGAGACAACGCACTATAAAGACCATTGGTCATATGGTTACACTGATCTTTTCGCCGGCAATAACGGATTCTTCTATAACTTTTCTGACACTGCGGAACATTGCGAGGAAAAACGGCGATTGTGGGAAGCTGCAATTGTTAAAGTCAAGCGTGACACGAAGAAGCTCAAGCGCCTGGCGCACAGAAAGAAGCGCACGCAACGCAAGCGCAGATGAAGCGGCGAGTTGACCCATTCTTTCAAACCAAACCAAGCCAAATCATACATGACGATGAAGGGCGCGTTATTGGTGAGGTGTTCACGCTGCCGGTTGCATTGTCGCGAAGGGGAAAACCGCAAATGCAAAAGCGTTACAGACCGGTAAACATCAGCCGGATGCACGAATATGAGATTGACAATGCCATTAAAGACCTGGAACGGCGCGGCTATGAACTGGTTAGCCGCGGCAGACGGGACAGGCTGAGTATGGAAACAAGTTACCACGATACATCGCGGCAGAAATTCAAATACAAAGGCATGGGCTTGATGACAAAATATTGGGCCGTGCTGAAGCTGAAGGAGGAACCGGAATGAACCGGCTATCACAAAAGGCATTCACAGAAACAGAAGGCGACATTGCCGGATTCTATAGCACGCTTCAAGAGATTGTAAGAATCAGGGGCCAGCTTTTGCATGAATCGGCTGCCGGTGGGAGCGCGCCAGGCGAGAAGAAAGACCCGACAGCCAACCGCGCAATTGCCCTGGTAGACAACGGCCGGCTGAACCATCTGAAGCGCGTTGCTAAGGCTGTCAGTGAAGTGTACGACAAGCTTCCAGAGAAGCGGAAGCAACTGGTTCGATACTACTATTGGGATTTTCCAGGCCAAAAGCCGAATTGGAATGACCTGGCTGCCGTGCTGAACGAGAAGCGAAACCAAGTTGTCAAATGGCGAAATGAAATGGTGTATGAAGTCGCCGGAAGGTTGGGGCGGTCTTGAAACTAGTTAGGGCATCGCTTTGCCTATTGATGATTAAAAAAATCATAATTACGTCTCAATAAGTCGGATTTATGAAAATAAAAACCAAAGCGGGGCGAACTGGCATGAAAGAAGTAACACGCTATAAATGCGATCATTGCGAGAAATTAGCGGCACGGCCGTCCACGATTGCCAAGCATGAACCGGTATGCGTTAGCAATCCCGAAGGCAAGAATTGCTTCAATTGCGTGCATCAGGTTAGCGACTATTCAAATGAGCGCGGCGAACACAACCACGAATGCGACCTAATAGGCGGCGAATGTACCAAGTATAGGGCGCTGGAATGCGACAAATTTGAACGGGTGAATCATGAGGTATTGCCACCGGTTGTGGAAGAAGGGGCTTGGCCGTGAAAAAGTGGGCCTATCTGATAGATATGTATAAATCAGATATAGCAACTTGGAAGGAACATGGATTAGACAAGAAAAGCCCTGAGACGTTTCAAAGAATGAAGAACACACTTGCAAGGCTTGAAGCTGACCAGGGCGATGAAATGGGGATTGAGGAATGAACCACGACAAAGCAAGGTTTGCGGCTGCCGCAATCCTGTATGGCTTCCTGGGATACGTGATTATTGTCCTGTTCCTGGGCGTTTACTCGACATATATCCAGGAGGTGCCGCGGTGCCAATAAAAATAGTGATTGGTGATTGTGATAGATGCGGGGAACAGGCCGAATGCGTGCAGCTGGTTGTCAAGGAATTTGCAGAAAGCCCGCATTATGAAGGCTATGAAGATAGTAACGTTTGCGCTTCTTGCATCGGCAACATGTTAGCGCATGAAGATCAATTTTGAGAGGGGAAGCAACATGAGATATGTCGGAATAGATCCATCATCAACAACCGGCTTTGTTGCCCTGGACGAACAAGGCGAAGTCATTCGGAAGAAGGAATTGACCGGCATCGGCAAGGTTGATCCGAAGCGCATCGGGACTTTGGTTGACGAAATCATTGCCCATGTACAGCCTGGTGACATGGTTTGTGTCGAAGGCTATTCATACAGCTCCAAAGGCAAAGGCATCAGCTTTCAATTCGGATTAGGCGCGATGATACGCGATAGATTGTGGCGCAAGGGCATTGAATTTATAGACGTGCCGCCGGCAGCGCTGAAGAAGTTTGCAACCGGCAAGGGCAACACGAAGAAAGAAGACATGGTGAACCCGATCTTTGAACGATGGGGCTTCAGCAATCCGAGCGACAACGTGACAGACGCCTTTGTGCTGGCGCAAATAGCGAAGGAGCTGCACGAAGCGCAGCAAAGTGGGTATATCAAGAAGGTGCCAATCCATCAAGGCCAGGTAATAGGCGGCATATTGGGGATAGCACTATGAACCTGGAACAGGCAAGCAAAACGGAATTATTGACGATTATCGGCCATGATCCAACATCAAGACTATCTGACATCGTGATTGCGCGAGACATCTATGAAAGCAAGTACGGCAAGCTGCCGCGCTTCCCGATAGTTCAGCAGACCATAAAGAAGGTGTACCCGCGGTGAGACTTCAAGAAGACCGTCATTCATTGGTAACGGACAACATGGGCCTGGTACACAGCCACGCCTTAAAGATGGCAAGGGCGAACCGTGACGCGGCACTTGATTATGAAGACTTCTACTCTGCCGGCTGTATGGGCCTTATCCACGCAGCTGCACGCTATGAAGAATCAAGCGGATTGAAGTTCTCGACATATGCAACACAATGTATTGCGGGATTCATTAAGCGTCACAAGAACCAAAACACGCCAATCCGAGTATCTATGCACGTTGCTGAGCTGGCAACGGCCATGATTAAGCACCGGATGACAAAAGCAACTGATGAGGAAATTATTGCGCGGTTCAAGGTTCCGGCATCCCGCATTGAAAGCGCCAGGGAATACCTCAGATGGCTTGTTGTTTCTGCGGATTCGCCTTCTCCGGAAGACCCTGAAGTGACATTTGGAGACTTATTCAGGGGTTCAGAAAATGACCTGACACAGCCGCACGTTGATGAATTCATGAAGACGCTGACCGAACGAGAACAGTTAATTGTGGAATGCCTGATGATAGGCTTGCAATTCAGGGAAATTGCTCCGTTAGTCGGTGTAACCTACCAGCGCATAGGACAGCAGACAATTGATATACGCAATAAATGGATTGGCTTTGATACAAACACCAAGCCGGTAAGAAGAAGACATTAGTACAAACAAACCAAAACCAAAGGGGAAATTACAAATGCAAATCACAATTAAAGCGAACTTCAACAAACAAACTAAGGACAGCAAAAAAGAACTTGTTCAATTCTATGTTAAAGGTGAAGACGAAAAACGCCCTGAGTTGTCGGCCCTGACTCGTTCCGTTGTTGTCCTGGCGATTAACGGCGTTGATGCTGAGCTATCCGCTGAGTTCTCCAAATGCACGAAGGACAGCAAGAAGACCACGCTTGAATTCATCGTGAAGGGTGATGCTTCAGCATCCAAGACATTTGAGTTCTACAAGAAAGCCGGCGATGACGTGCAGTTGAGTATTCTTGAATCACAAATGAGCCTGGACGAGTTTCACCAGGAGCCGCGTGAAGGGCTGCTGGAATAGGCGGTGCAAATGAATGATTATTCCGTGGTATGTGTATGACGAACGTTTCCAACCTGGAACCGTGGCTGATGTCGGGCATTCTCTACGGTTACGACTTTTAAAACCTAAAACGAAGTCGGGTAATGAATGGCGGCTATATATGGAGATTAGAACGAGCGCAGCGGATGGCGCCGGCGACAGGCTGACCCGAGGAACGAAGGTTGCGGTATTCAAAAAATGCAAATCGCTGCAAGAAGCACAATTTCGAGCAGATGACTGGTTTAGAAATTGGCGAAGCGATCTATGGTGAAGGAGATGAACGAGTGCAGTTCAATTCGAATCATGAAGGCTATGCTTTTGTTTTGCAGCAATACGAAGCGGCAGTAATTCAATTAGAACGCGTCAAAATGGATGTTGACTTTCTTTGGTTGAATGTCAAGAAAGGGAATTTCAACGATCCGGTCAAAAAGGGGCACGCCCTGAAGGAATTGCGATACCTTGAAGTTTCCGCTGATTGTTTAGCAGATTCCGCGGCCAGGCTTAAAAACCTGGCCCGTGAATTGAAGGCACAAAACGAAGGGGAGGGCCGGCATGAGGAACCGAGTAAAGGCGAAGATAACCAGGACAGTGACCGAGACAGTGACGTGCATTCTTGACCGTGATGGCAACGTTGAAGAAATAACGGACATTCATGATGAACATGAATATGAAGTGACGGACGTTCACAACATCATCACGGTTCTGAATGTGATTGAATAAGGGGTGAGCATATGAAAGCAGAAGCATTAAGTGCTTGTACAGTGGCTTTATTCACACACGGTGCAACAACTATCATGGAAACACAGCAAGAATTTGAAGGGGAGAACGGCACTACTTCAGCAGTAACGCCGGCAAAGTCTATCTGGCTGAACACAGCAGCGGCAAAGAAGCTGCGCGACTTCCTGAATGAGAAATACCCAATAGAATAGCATGGGGTGACGTTGTGCAACAGCAGCTAAGCTTTGATCTGCCTGACTTGGACGGCAAGAAGACAAAAGCGAAGATTGAAGACATATTTGATAAATACCGTATCTTCAAGATGTTGGACTTTGAAGAACGGGAAGCAACCACAACCCAATCTTATAGCGATATGCCAACCGGAAAAGGCACGGTTAGCGATCAAACCGCGAACATAGCAATATACAACGTGGACGAGCCTGAATCACGCAGGGCATTCATGGAGCGCGTTGAACGAGCTGTGAAGCGTCTGCATCCACAAGAACGGCTGCTGATAGAGGAACGATATATGAAGGAAGACTATGTTTTTGATTTCGTGGTGTTCAATCAGAAGTTCAATCCTGCGATCAGCCGCGAGAAATACAAGAAGCTACGGGAAGCGGCATTCTATAAGCTGGCGTTGGCATTCCGGCTTGATGTGAAAAAAGAATAAAATAATACGGCATAATTCGTTGAAAAATCGGTCAAAAGTAGTTATATATACGTGATTCATTAGGATTATGACGTGTTATATTAGTAGCATAGGAAATTGAGAAACGGACGGCGCAGCTAACACAGTGGCCGTCTTTTTTCATGCCCTAAATCAGAATTCGAACATCTATTAGCGTGGTATGTTCGCAACGTCACCTGATTAGCCTGCCTTGCTCTCTTGAGTGGCACTCAAATTAACACTAGGAGGGGCCTTCTTCCTAATGACACGGCTTGCAGGGCTTACCTTGATTTACCTTCATTCTGATTAGTCCTCAAATGTTAAAATTGAGGTTATGGAGGAATGGAGGTTCTAAGATGATAACAACAACACCGCCAGAAGCAATGCTCCTTACAAAGATTGAAGAACCTTTTGATGATCCGCGGTTTGTTTTTGAACCAAAGATTGACGGTCACCGGCTGCTGTTGGTTAAGGATAGCAATTCAGTGAAGCTCTGGACGCGGCACGAGAATGAAGTAACACAAAAATATCCTGAGCTGCATAGTCCTCAGCTTAACTGTACAAGTTGCATTCTTGACGGCGAGGTTGCATATGTCGATCCTGAAACGGGAATGATTGACTTTGAAACTGTTATGGAACGGTTCAGGATGACAAAGCAGCCAAAGATTCAAGAAGGTATGCTTCGCTTACCTGTGCAATATTTTGTTTTCGATGTTTTAGAAGTGGACGGTCAAGATGTTCGCCATTTGCCGCTTCTTGAGCGCAGAGCAATTCTTAATTCGATCTTGATTGAGAATAATCATTTCAGGCGAGTGATTCAGATTGACAACAACGGTAATGATTTATTCAATGTTATAAAGCAACAAAGCCTAGAAGGAATTGTTGCAAAACGTAAGGATAGCACTTATGTTGGACGCCGGTCAGATAAGTGGTTAAAAATAATCAATTACACCTATGCAGATGTGCAGCTTTGTGGATACAGAAAAGACCAATTCGGTTGGTTGGCTCAGCATGAAGGCAAATCAGTTGGAATAATTGAATTTGCTGTACCTGGGGAACACCGGAAAGCATTTTATAGAATTGCTCAGGACATTGTGACTGGCGAAAATAAGAACTTTGTTTTCGTGAAGCCATTAATTACAGCAAGGATTCGAATGCGCAATTGGTATAAATCAGGAATGATGCGGTCACCCGAATTTGTTCAATTCGTTGTATAAATCTCTATTGAAACAAGAACAGTCGTTCGTATATAATCGCCTTTGAGGTGGTTGAAATGAGTGACCAAAAACCAATGGTGCCGACCAAAGAAGAACTTGAATTAATACGCAATTACTGCATAGTACCACTTATGATGAAGATGATTCAGAAGAACCGGACGGATATGGAATACTCGGACAATACTCTGAAGACATTGTACATGTGGGCCGCTGATAGGCTTTGGGAAAAGTTAGAACAAGACAAGCGGCGGTTTAAAGCGGAATTAAAGCGGATAGATTGCAAGGTTCAAGAATCGAAACGTCATGACGATTCATCTGCCGTATATTTTGAATTTTGGTTGCGCGGCTATCATGATGAATTTGGCATTATGAAGTTCCTTGTTGTATCGGAAATGAGCATTCGGCTAGGCGGTTATATAGCCAGGGTAACAAAAGACTATAAACCATCTTTAAATTATGATTAAATATTTCAAAAAAATGATTGGAAAATTCTTGACTAGTGACGGAAAACGTCATTATAATGGGGTTGTCCTTCTCTCTCTAGCTAAGTTCGAGTATCTTTAATACAAATGCGCGGCATCCGCGCTTCAATGCCATTAGTGGCAAGCGGAGCGCACGCCATGCCCTAAAAGTCACTTCCATTGCGGAGTGGCTTTTTTTGTTGCCCTGGAAAGGAGAACGATCAATGAAATGGTTGTTGCGATTGCTCAAACGGTTTGCGCCTTTATCTGAACCAGCTCCACGAAACCGCAAAGAGCGTAGACACGGAAAACAATTCTAATAGCTGAAAGGTAGTGTTCACGATGAAGAAGAAGCTTGCTGTAATTGCTGGAATGGCTGTATTGATGCTCCTAATGTCCGGTTGTGGTGAATCATACGAGCGTTATCAGAAGGACTTGCAAAGCGAGTATCACGGCGGGCTGCAACGTAGCCTGAAGGTTTATTCTGCAACTGGCGAACAGATTGCCGAATATGAAGGTAAGTTTGACATCGAAGCAGATACTTCAGGCAGCGGCAAAATCAAGTTCGACTTAGACGGCAAGCGCGTGATTATTTACAACGCAACCGTCATTACGGAAGAACAATAATGGCGAAAGCCTGGGCCAAGCGATTCTATAATTCGAAAGCCTGGCGCGAATGTCGTACTGCTTATATCGATTCGGTTCACGGCTTATGTGAGCGATGCGGCGAAGCTGGCTTTATTGTCCATCACACTGTTTACCTGACACCTGATAATATAAACGATCCGGCCATTTCGTTGAATCATGATCTATTAGAATACGTCTGCCAGGAACACCACAATGAAGAACATCACGGCAGCCATGAACCAATCACAGCGCAAGGAACGCAATTTGATGCTGAAGGAAATCTGATCTTAGTCGGAAGGGGCTTTGAACGGAAATGAAATACCAACCGCTTAAACAAGAAGAACCGGCAAAAGCTGAAGGGCTTAATGCCGGTTTTGTCATTTATGACGAATGCGTATTTGAGAGGAATGGAACCAGGATGAACAGCTTGAAAGAACAATTCGTTTCTGCTATTGCTGATGACTTTATTGCCCACAATGCAACGCATTTGATTGTTGCAGTACAGCTTCCTAATGGAGCTGTGGAGATTATCCATAACACTTCACAGATACCCGCAAAGGCTAATTACTATATTGAGCAATATGACGAAGAATTCCGGCTGAAAGTTAATCCAGCCGTACGCATTATCAATTTCATGATTGTGTGAGGTGGACGGAGATGAATTTATTTTCAAAGAAAGATGAACGTGAAAAGATTATGCCGCTGATTAACTTTCAATCCGGCGTTATTCCTGCGCCATTGAAGGTAGACGAACGCATTGAAGCAAAGCTGCAATACCTGGACACGCTTAATCAAATGCACCATAACAACATTCTTGATTCCGCTGAATTGGAAGACCGGCTTGAACGTCTTTGCGATTCTATCGAAAAGGAACTTGGCATCAAGAAGAATGACAGCACCATTACAATTAAATGCCCGCTTTGCGGAAAGCCGGCTTTAATCACGAACGTTAAAGCAGCACATAGCAAGACTGAAGTCGAAGCCTATTGCTCAGATTGCGATTGTAACACGGATGTCATTTACCAGCCTGGAAAGCAGCAGCCTGCGGTTGGTGGATATTACACAGGAGGGATAATCAAGCCATGAATAAACTGCGGGCCTGGTTAGGTAGTCCATCTTGTGACAGAGTGCTGTTCGTGCTGATCACTATTAACTTTGTTATTAGCGTTATCAACTACTTTAGATAGGGGATGTTCATATGAGTAAGAGAGAAGGTAGCAATACAAGCAAGGGCATTGGCTTATTCAATCTATTGGGCGTTGTGTTCATAGTGCTGAAGCTATGCCATGTTATTGATTGGTCATGGTGGTATGTGACTATGCCATTGTACGGGCCTTATGCACTCATCGTTGTTATATTCATTGTTGCTGCATTGATCATTGGGGCAATCGACATCATCGAAAGCATGGTTGAAGAAAAAAAGAAAAAGAAAAATATTTCTTGACAAAAAAAGATTCGTTTTTTCGAAAAAAAGTGTTGACAATCCGAAAAACGCGATTTTTCGAAAGTACCCCCCCTTCTCGGAGACGGGGCAGGGGCTTCCTAAGACCGATGTGCCCCATTCAAATAATACACAGGGCGCGCGCACAAGGCCCCCCTACCTAAATTGAGGTGATTTCACATGGCAAAATTGACGCCCGAACAAAAGGCCGCGAATAAGGCGAAAGGCGATAAGAAACGTAGGGTAACGCTCGAAGAAAAGCGACTTAGGCAGACTTACGAGAAATTGCCCAAAGATAAAATGGCCGTTGCTGATGGCCTGATTAGGCGGGCGGCTTTTATGCGTGTGACGCTCGAAGATTATGAAGCAGACCTATTTGAAAATGGTTCTGTTGAGGAATTCACGCAATCGGAGAAAACAAAAGCCTATGAGCGCGAACGGCCGGTTGCCAGGCTATACAATACGTTGAACAAAAACTATCAAAGCATCATGAAGCAACTGGCTGACATGCTTCCAAAGGAAGACCCTGATATGTCGCCGGATGATAAAGACAAGGATGATGGCTTTGACGAGTTCGTGAACAGACGATGACGGCGGCGCTGAAGCTTTACCCGCTTGACCATAACCCGATTCTTGAATATTGGGCGCAGATTGAAAACGGTACTGTCACCGTAGGCGAAAAGGTACGCAATATGTACCGGAAGCTTGTTGCAGATGTTTATGACCAAGATTCAGAGTACGAATACAGCCCCAAACATGCCAACCACGCCATTGAGTTCATCGAGAACTTCTGCAAACACTCCAAAGGCAAGTGGGGCGGCAGGCCAATAGAGCTGGAGTTGTGGCAGAAAGCTGCTATTGCGGCTATGTTCGGCTTCATCCATAAAATTGACGGCACCCGCAAATACCGCGAGGTGCTTCTTGTCGTTGGCCGGAAAAACGGGAAATCAACTGTTGGTTCAGGTTTGGGGTTGTATCTTCAAGTGGGAGACAGCGAGCCTGGCGCTGAGGTTTATGCCTGTGCAACGAAAAAAGATCAAGCTAAATTGGTTTGGCAAGAATCCAAACGCATGGTCAATAAATCGCCAGTGCTCAGGAAGCGCATAAAACCCCTTGTGAGCGAGCTTGTCGGACTGACCAACGACAGCTCCTTTAAGCCGCTAGGAAGCGACAGCGAGACGCTGGACGGCTTGAACGTACATGGCGCAATGATGGACGAGATTCACGCTTGGAAGGACAAGAACCTTTACGACGTTATCGTGGACGGAACGACCTCCCGGGAGCAGCCATTGATCGTAATGATCACGACGGCCGGCACTGTCCGGGGCAGCGTGTACGATCAAAAGTATGAGGAGGCGAAGGATAAAATCAACCGGCTCGACGATCCGCCTGAAGATGACCCGCATGAGCGGTTCCTGCCAATCATCTATGAGTTAGACAACCGCGAGGAATGGGTGGACCCGGCATGCTGGCCGAAGGCTAACCCTGGGCTGGGCACGATCAAGAAGGTTGATCAGCTTGCAACGAAGGTTGCTAAGGCGAAAGCTAACCCGATGCTGGTTAAGAACCTGCTGACAAAAGACTTCAACATTCCCGAAACATCAGCGGAAGCCTGGCTTGAATATTCCGAAGCGAAGAATGACGCGGTATTTGACATTGAACAGCTGCGCGGAACCTACGCGATAGGCGGGGCCGACTTATCCAGCACGACAGACTTAACGTGTGCAACGATGCTTGTCATGCGGCCAGATGACCCGACCATATACGCTATTCAGCAATACTTCTTGCCGGAAGAACTGCTTGAAAAGCGAGTCACGGAAGACAAGATTCCTTATGACCTTTACCATGAACGCGGTTGGCTTACGCTTTGTGAGGGCAATAAGGTGGATTACAAGGACGTGACTGCCTGGTTCATAAAGATGTACAAGGAATACGACATCACGCCGGTATGGGTTGGCTATGACCCGTGGAATAGCAAGTATTGGGTTGATGAAATGACAGAAGCGGGCTTTGACATGGAAGTTGTACGACAGGGCGCGCAGACGCTAAGCCAACCAATGAAGGAGCTAGCCGCTGACCTGGCTGCCAATCGTGTGAACTACAACAACAACCAGCTTCTTCTTTGGTGCCTGACAAATACGGTTGTCAAGACTGACGAGAATGACAACATCAGGCCGATTAAAGGCAAGAACCAGCGGGCGCGGATTGACGGCACGGTATCCCTTCTCATTGCTTACACCGTCCTATTCAACAAGATGACAGACTTCAAAGCGCTGATCTAGGAAGGAGGTGAAACGATGAAAGAAAAACGTTCCTTTTTCGGGATGATATTCGGCCGTGAACAGCAGCAGCCGCAGGCGCAGCAGTACACGCAAATGCAGATGATGAACAGCAGCCCGACATTCTACGACTTCACCGGTGACGGCTACGACAGCGACACAGTACGCGGCACGGTTGACGGCTTCGCCAGGAATGTCGGGAAGCTGAAGGCCAAGCACATCAGGCGGGTAAACGGCAAAATTGGCCCGCCAACCAACGATGACATTGAATGGCTGCTATCAGTCCGGCCGAACCGGTTCATGAATGCCTATATCTTCTATTACCGGCTTGCAACGCAATTCCTGATGACCAACAACGTCTTTGTATGGATTCGCCGCGATGCTATGAACCGGATTGAGGGCTTCTATCCTCTTAATTCGGCTTGTGAGCTGCTAGAACACCAGGGCGAAATGTACGTTCGATTCCGGTTCTATGACGGCAAGACATACACGGCGCCTTATTATGACATCATCCATTTGCGCCGGTTCTATTTCAATGATGATATGTGGGGCGAGTCGAACCGGAAGGCCCTGAATCCGATCCTGAACCTTATCAGCATCACGAACCAGGGCATTGGCAACGCGGTGAAATCATCGGCCTTTATTCGCGGTATCTTGAAGTTTACCAGCATGTTAAAACCCGATGATATGAAGGCGCAGACCGATAAATTCCAGGCTGATTATTTGACGGCAGCCAACAGCGGCGGCATAGCGGCAACGGACGCCAAAGCGGAATATCAGGAGCTTAAAAACGATCCGAAAATGATTGATGATAAGCAAATGAACGCGATGGAAGATAAGGTTTACAGCTATTTCGGCAGCAACAAGGACATTGTCCAATCAAGCTATGATGAAGCCGAATGGGGCGCCTATTACGAGTCAATGATTGAGCCGTTTGCTATACAAATGGGCCTGGAATTCACATATAAGATTTTCACGGACGGCCAGCAAGGGCACGGCAACGAAATCATATTCGAAGCCAACCGCCTGCAATACGCAAGCAATGACACGAAGATTAAAGTTGTCGAGTCGCTTGTTGACCGCGCTATGATGTCGATTAACCAGGGTTTAGAGGTGTTTAATCTGCCGCCAATTGAAGGCGGGGAAAAGCGCATCATGAGCTTGAATTTTATTGACGCTGACAAGGCCAATGAATACCAGCTTGGAAAGGTAAGCAAGGCGGCAGCGCCGCCGGCACCGAAGGGAGGTGAAGAACAAAATGACGATGGTAATAGGGGCGGCGGGGATGACAACAGACCGCTTGATTCGGACGTTTGACGTTGAAGCGCGGACTTTGGTTGAAGGTGAGCCGTCCTACATAGCCGATGGCTACGCAGCGAAGCACAATTCGCCAACGGTGCTATTCGAACACGCCGGCCAGCAATACAAGGAAGTCATTGACGCCCGCGCATTTGACGGCGCTGATATGTCAGACGTAATTTTCCAATACGACCACAAAGGCAAAGTGATGGCCCGCACCAAGAACAACACGCTGAAGCTAACCGTTGATAGCGTGGGCTTGAAAATCGAAGCCAACCTTGGCGGCACCGCTGAGGGCCGAACGCTTCACCAGGAGATTCAAGACGGATACGTTGACAAAATGTCATTCCGTTTCAAGGTGGCGCCTGGCGGCGATAAGTACGACCAGGCAACGCGAACGCGAACCATCACAAAGATTCAAAAGGTATATGACGTATCAGCCGTATCAATTCCGGCCTATGACGATACCAACATAAGCGCGCGCAGCTTCTTTGAAGCAGAGATTGAGCGCGAAAAACAAGCAGCCCTGGACGCCGAACAGCGTCAACGGCTGCTTTTATTTTTAGACACTATCTAACTCGAAAAGGTGGAATTATACATGAACCGTCTTGAACAAATCCTTGCACGTTTGACAGAAATCCGTTCGGCCCTGGCAGGCACCGGCCCCGTTGACGTGGCTGCCCTGCAAACCGAAGTAAATGAACTTAACGCAGAACGCGCCCAAATCGAGCAACGCAACGCGCTGCTTGCTGGCCTGCAATTGCCTGGCGCTTCCTCTATTCCTCAGCCTGGCGCAGCTGGCGCCGGCGCTGCCGCTGCTGTTGAAGACCGTTTTGCAACAATGGAATACCGTTCCGCGTTCATGGAATTTGCTAAAACCGGCGTCATGCCGGCTGCCTACACTGGTCAAGAGTTCCGCGCAAATGCGGTGACAAATACAACTGACGCTTCCGCGGTTGTCCCAACAACGATCCTGAATGAAGTCATCAAGAAGATGGAAGTTCGCGGTTCGATCTTTGCAGGCGTTCGCAAGCTTAACATTCAGGGCGGCATTGAAGTTCCTATTCTGACGCTGAAGCCAAAAGCAACGTGGATTGGTGAAAACCAAGTATCTGACCGTCAAAAAGTCGGCATGAATCAAAATGTGTCGTTCTCTTACTACGGTTTGGAATGCCGCGTTGCTATTTCCTTGCTGACTTCTGTTGTTACCCTGGCAATGTTCGAAGCGCAAATTTCTGATTTGATTGCTGAAGCAATGCTGATTGCGCTTGAAGCTGCTATTCTTCGCGGCACAGGCACGGGCCAACCGCTTGGCCTGCTGGTTGACACTCGCGTTCCTGCCGCTAATAAAGTGGATCTCACAGAAGCGGAAGCGGGAACCTGGGCAGCATGGAAGAAAGAAGTCTTCGCGAAGATTCCTTTGGCATACCGTTCCGGCGGTTCTTTCTTCATGGCTGCCGGCACGTTCGAAACATACATTGACGGCATGACTGACCAACAAGGCCAACCTATCGGCCGCGTTAATGCCGGCATCACTGAAGGCCCGCAAGAACGCTTTGCCGGAAAACCGGTTCAATTGGTTGAAGACGATGTTATTGCACCGTTTGATGCGGCTGCTGCCGGTGACGTTATCGCCGTATTCGCTAGACTGTCGGACTACGCTATTAACTCGAACCTTCAACTGCAAATGTTCCGTTGGTTCGATCATGAAACGAACCAATGGGTTGACAAAGCAATTCTGATTGCTGACGGCAAGATTCTTGACCCGAATGGCGTCATCATCGTTCGCAAAGCGGCGACTGTATAAGGAGCTGACGACAAATGAAAAAACAAGTCATCATTGGCTTCCAAGACACAGCCGGCAAAAAACGCTATTACGTAGGCGATGAATACGCGGGCAAAGATGCCAAGCGCATCAAAGAGCTTGAAGAAGCGGGCCTGATTGCTGACGTTGCTGACGAAGCGGCGCCAGCGGACAAGCAGCCTGCTGAATAATTTGACGGGGTACAGGTAACGGCTGTGCCCCTTTTCTTTTGGAGGGGATGCAGCTGTGATACTGGACGATGCAAAAGCGGCCCTGCGAGTAAGCAAGGCCACAACGCTTTTTGATGATGAAATAACCGATCTTATAGCAGCCGCGCAAATGGATTTGCAATTAGCCGGCGTATTGCCTAGCAAAGTGCAGAATGACAATGACCCGCTGATAAAACGGGCCTTGATTGTCTACTGCAAGGCAAACTTTGGCTTTGACAATCCCGATGCGGAACGGCTGCAAGCTTCCTATACATCACTGAAAGCCCACTTGACGCTATCACAAGAGTATACGGCGGTGACGCCCTCATGATGTGGCGTGACGTTGTAACGCTTGTGCAGCCTGATCAAGAACGCAATGAGTACGGAGAAGTAGCGGGCGGCGTGATAGAAAACGTTGAAATCTGCGCCAACCGGCTATCCGTGCGACAGACTGAATTCTACCAGGCACGGGCAGCGGGCTTGAAGCCGGAAATTGTTTTTGAGGTGAGGGCTGCGGAATATGCCGGTCAGCCCAAATTGACGTATGAAGGTACAACCTATTACGTCATAAGAACCTTTTCGAAGAACGGCGAAATGCTTGAACTGGTTTGTTCCCGCTATCCAATGGAGGGCTGACCCGTGGCGAAGAAAGCAACAATTGAGGGTATGGCCGAACTTGAAGCCATGATGAAGCGATTAGACAAAGTACCTCAGCGCGTAGTGACCAAAGCGGCCAAGGCTGGCGCTAACATCCCTTACAAAGCGGCCAAGGCTGATGCCCCTGAAGATACCGGAGCTTTAAAGGCAGGCATCATACTCAAGCCGGAACGCCGAACGAAGTTAGGGAAAAAGGTTTATGACGTGCTCATGAATCCGGCCATGAATGAGACTTTTGTCAAGATCACCAAAGACGGAACGCGGTATTATTATCCAGCTTCCCAGGAATACGGCTTTATGACGGCAAACGGCGAATACGTTCCAGGTTATCACTACTTTAGGAACGCAATGACGCGCAACGCTAGGGCCATTGAAGAAAAGGTAATTGAGGTTGCGAGCAAAGACGTAACCAAGATTCTGAGAGGGTGAAATTGAGCTATGACATTTGAACCGGCATTAGTTGCGGAGCTGAGCGCCGTTCCCGAATTGCAGGGCAAGATTTTTCCCCTCTCTGCAAATGGAGCGCCGGCCCCGTACCTGGTCTATGTATCAAGTGAGGGGTTGCCGTCCAAAGGCTTAGACGGATACGGCAGCGGTAAGAACGTTACCGTCATGCTGAACATAATGAGCGACACATACAGCGGGTTGAAGACGATCACGGCCAACGTGCTGGCGATCCTTCACACCTTTGAAAAGCGGAAGATTGGCGAAGGCGGCCCATTTATTCAGGAACTAACGCACCAGGAGCCTGTTGAAGGTTACGAGCCTTTGCCAAAGCTGTACCGCTGCGTAATTGAATTAAAAGCATTTTTTTAAGGAGGAATTATCGTGGCAAATAGAGCAGTAGGAACGAAGTTTAAGATTGGTTCTAACTTTGTTGCTAGTTTGACATCTGTTAGTGGCCCTGAATTGTCTGCTGACACAATCGACACTACAACCCTGGACAGTAATGGCGGGTACCGCGACTTTATCGCCGGCTTTAAAGACGGTGGCGAAGTGAGTGTTTCCGGCTTCCTGGACACTGGCGACACGGGACAGATTGCAATTTACAACGCGTTCAACGTGGGTTCCCGTGATTCTTATACGATCCTGTTCCCGCCTGAGCTTGGCGGCTCTTGGAACTTCACCGGCATTGTTACCGGCTTCTCGACAAGTTTCGAATTGGAAGATGCCATTTCCTTCGAAGCGACAATTAAGGTTGCCGGCGCGCCTTCAATGTCTCTGACTCCATCAGGTGGCCTGACTGCCCTGGCGCTGACAGGCGCAGGCGGCGCGCTGACGCCCGCGTTTGCGAATGGCAACTATTCCTATACATTCGACGGCGTGACGGCTGCAAGCTTGACTGTGACCGCGACAGCGGCAAACCATTCGCTTGCTTTGTACATTGACGGTGTATTCTCCCAAACGTTGACAAGCGCGGCTGCTTCTAGCGCGATCAACTTGACGCTGAACGTAGGTAAGAAATTAACCATCCTGGCTACGGAAGCCGGAAAGACAACGAAGGTTTATGAAATTATTGTAGTAAAAACAGCCTAATTAATTGAGCCGGTGCTGCCTGCACCGGCCTTTCTACATTGAGGGGGAAAATGATATGTCTAAAAAATCAAATCCAAACAAAAATGATGTTGTTATTATCGAGCTTGACCGGCCGCGGGAACTGCGCTTTGGTCACAAGGCCATTAAACGCATTGCGGCAGCCACGGGCAAAAGCATGGAGGAAATGGAAGCTGGCAATATCAGCTTCGATGACATCGAGTCTTATTTGTACTATGGCCTTCTGTACGATGCACGGCAGCATAATGAGGACTTGAAGCTTGAAGACATGGAAGACCTTCTTGACGAAGCGCCTACTTATTCTCACATCATCGAAAAGCTACAAGAAGCATTTGCTGTATCGTTTGGCGGCTTAGCTGAGGGAAACGCACCGGCGGGGAAGTAGAAGGGCAGGAGCAGGCAACTGAGGGCGTTATATTCGATTGGCAAGAATCGCTTCAAACCGCTTTTCGAATCGGTTTGAAGCTTCATGAGTATGACGAAATGACGCCTTATGAGCTTAGCGTAATGGTTGGGGAATATGTAGCGAATGAGAAGCGGGCTGACCGTAGAGCGCATGAAACTGCATATCTTAGCGCGTATTATCAGCGCGTGAAGAAGTTCCCGACCTATGACAAGGTTTTTGGCGATGGCAAGAAAGGCAAGCCGAAGAAGAAAAAGCAAACCGCTGCTGAAATGTTCGCGGAGGTGATGAAAATAAACGCGGCTTTTGGCGGCAAACAGGAATAGAAGGGCGCTCAAATGAGTGCCTTTTTTTATTTGTTTAGGAAGGGGGCGTTGACTATTGCAGTTGTAAAGAACTTGCTAGTCCGTGCCGGCGCTGACTTTTCTTCCATGCGAAAGGAAATGAAGAAGGCCAGCGCTGATATTGCTGATTTCAAAAGCAAAGTGGGCAAGACAATGGGAGTGATTGCGGCAACCCTGGCAACCCTGGGAATCGGCAAAGTGCTCGTTGATGCCACGAAGCAGGCCATAAGCTTTGAAGCTTCTGTAGGGCAGATTAACCGGCAGATGGGCAGCAGCGCGAAAGCCTTTGATGATTGGGCCAAGAACGGGGCAAAAGCGTTCGGCCTGGGCCGTACAAGCGCGATTCAATACGGCGCAACATTCGGCAACCTAATCAGCAGCTTTGCAAGCGGCACGGACGATGTGATGAAGAAAACGCAAGACCTGCTGAAGGCTTCCGGCGTCATCGCATCGGCAACGGGGCGCAATATGCAAGACGTTACCGAACGCATACGTTCCGGCCTGTTAGGTGAGACGGACGCAATTGAAGACCTGGGCATTAACATCAATCAATCAATGTTGACGTCCACGGCAGCATTCAAGAAGTTCGCCGGCGATCAATCATGGAGCCAGCTAAGCTTTCAAACCCAACAGCAGATTCTATATTTTGCGATCCTGGAACAGGCATCGCGGAAATATGGCGATACGGTAGCCAACAACACGGCAACGAAATTGCAGAAGTTCACCGAAACCATGAAGGATGTAAAAACGGCGCTTGGACAAGTCTTCCTGCCCATTCTTAATGTTGTCCTTCCGATCCTGACCAAGTTAGGGCAAGGGCTGCTATACATCATGAACATCATAGCGCAGTTCTCACAAGCCCTGTTTGGCAAAGCGATCATGAACAGCAGCAAACAGCAGGCGGCAGCGATCAACAACCAGGCGGCCAGCATAGGCGGCTTAGGCGATGCCTACAAAGCAACCGGCAAAGCGGCCAAGAAAGCCGCGAAGGATGCCAAAGGCGGTCTTGCATCATTTGACGAGTTCAACACGCTGCCGGATAAATCGGACAGCGGTGCAGATGATAGCGGCGGGGATGATGCCGGCGCAGGAGCTGGCGCGGGCGCTATGGGCGGCATGGAAGTTCCAGCCCTGGACACCGGTGGATTCATTTCTTCTACCGTTGAAGTATCGAAGAAGATTCAAGACATGGCTAATAAAGTCAAGGCAGCGATTAAGAGCATAGCTGATTTCATTTCCAGCAACAAAGAAATCATTATTGCGGCTTTGGCCGGCATTGGGGCGGCGATTGCCGCGGCATTCTTAATTGCTAATTGGGGCGCAATCGTTGCAACTGTTACGGAAGCAATAGGGGCGATTGGGGCGGCGTTCGCATTCCTTATTTCGCCGGTTGGCCTTATCGTTGCGGCGATTGCCGCGGCCGTGGCTGCATTTGTCTACTTCTACCAAACCAATGATAAGTTCCGCGGGGTTGTCGATGCCGTACTGAAGGCAATTGGTGATGCTGCTGTTTGGCTTTGGAAGGAAGTGCTTGTTCCATTGGGCGCCTGGCTAGGCAAAGCTTTTGTTGCGGCCTGGGATGCTGTGACGGAAGCGGCAGGTTGGGTATGGAAGAACATACTTGTCCCATTGGGTGACTACCTGGTTAAATTCCATAACCAAGTTATCAAGCCATTGGCTTCAGTCCTGGGCGATGTCCTGGGCGTGGCATTCAAGGTTGTGGCTGACGTGGCTGAAGCCTTTTGGAAGAAGGTGCTTTTGCCATTGGGACAGGCTATTGCTGAAGTGGTAGGGCCGGCCATTCAAACGCTGAAGATTGTCTTTGATTCGTTATGGCAAAATACGCTTGTCCCGTTGGGCACGTTCCTGGGCAGCACGTTCCTTGCGTTTTGGGTAGGCATCACAAGCGCGGTTCAAACGCTATGGGCTGAAATTAAGCCATTCGCTGAATGGATGGGCACACAGTTTGAAAAGATCATGAACAATGCCTTTGATTCTATCGGCGGAGCTATCACGGGCATGAAAGACGCCTTCCTTGGCGTACTGAAATTCATTCAAGGCACATTCACTGGCGATTGGGGCAAAGCCTGGGAAGGTGTTCGGGATGTATTCAAAGGTATATTTGATGGGCTGTACAGCCTGATTAAATTCCCGTTGAACCTGATTGTTGACGCGGTTAACATGATCATTGACGGCATCAACTCTATTAAAATTGATGTGCCTGATTGGGTGGAAAAGATCACCGGTTACAGCTCCTTCGGGTTCCATATCCCGCATATTCCAAAGCTGGCCCGCGGCGGCATCGTGGACGGAAAAACGGATATGGGCAACTACATTGCCGGCGAAGCTGGCGCTGAAATGGTTGTGCCGTTGGAGAATACGAGCTTCACGGATAAGATTGCAAGCGCCCTGGGCACGGCCGTCCTGACGGCAATGCAGATGGGGCAGAACAACCAGGGCGGCGGCCAAGTCATTCAAATGGACGGAGTGACCGTGGCCCGCGTGCTAAATAAATACCTGAACAACGAGAACACACGCCTGGGCGGTTCGTTGATCAACGTGACATAGGAGGGCGTAACATGGCTATATTCAAAATAAATGGCGTGGACATGCCTTCCCCTTCTGACATGCAGCCAGGCATTCAAGACCTTAGCAAAGCGGAACGCAACGCAAACGGACTGGCTATTGTCGAGCGCATTGCCACGAAAGACAAACTTTCATTTACCTGGTCTTATGTATCACAAGCTGACCTAAGTTTGATCTTGAACGCGGTTCAAAACGTGTTCTTCCAGGTTACTTTTATTCATCCTAGAACGGGGCAGTTGAAGACAGGAACGTTTTATTGTAGTGACCGGAACGTTGGTGTAATGGATGTTCAGAACGGGGTTGTTCGTTACAAAGACCTAAAATTTGACGTGGTAGAACGGTAAGGGGGCGTATGCGTGCAAGATACTTCACAGGCTTATAAAGATGCCGTATACGCGCCGGCCCGCCAGGTATTGGCACGGATCACCGTTGACGTATCTGACGTTGAAGCGGAAGGCGATGTGACAGCGGTCAACAATAGCACGCAATCACCGGCTGAAGCGCCTTATATCAGCAACAAAGCGCAGATGAATGACGATTTAAGAAGATCCACTTACAAACTGGCGACATGGGAACCTGACAGGCTTAGCCTTGATGGTTCTTTTTCTTTTCCTGATTCTGTGGTTGCGAATAATGGAATTGTAGGTTTTGCCAGCAACATGCTCAGCGATGCGCAAGGCATATTCTTGATGGATGTTAGTGGAACTCAGCTGCCGCCTTGGATTGTCTTTGACTTCGGAAGCCAGCACACAAGCCCAGGCGTGACGGTGACGTTCAATCCTGATGACAACGAATATGCAACCGACTTCAGGGTATTTGCTTCACGGGGAAGCGGCAGGGGCGGCGTCATAGTCGAAGATATAACCATTACTGGCAACACGCTGACAACGGTGGACGTCACGGGCAACTTTTTGAACTATGACAGGGTATTTGTTGAAGTTCGGAAATGGAACAAGCCCTTCAGACGTATGCGAATGCAAGAAGTGGACTTTGGCCTTGTGAAAGTGTTCGATGGCAATTCGTTGATCACTTGCAACCTGACAGAGCAATTTGACATGACAAGCGGCCAGCTGCCTTCACCGGAATTTACGTTCACGCTGGACAACTCAGACCGTCAATACAACATCCTGAATCCCACGGGCTTTGCCCAATACCTTCAGCAGCGGCAGACGGTTGAAGCGGAACTAGGCGTTGTTTTGGAATCCGGCGATGTGGAATATGTACCACTCGGTAAATATCTCCTTTGGGAATGGACGAGTGAGGAAGGATCAATGACCGCGACATTCAAGGCCAGGACGAACATGGACTTAATGAGCAATTACACCTATGAACGGTTAACGCCGGTCACGAAGTCGCTCTATGACCTGGGCGTTGAAATCTTCGGTATCTGTGGGATTACGAACTTCAGCCTGGACAATTCGCTCAAGTCGATCACAACCAACAGCCTGGCTAAATCGGTGGATTGCAAGACGGCCCTTCAAATGGTTGCCATTGCAGGCATGTGCAATATTTTTATATCCCGTGACAACATCATCACGGTGGAAAAGATGCTGCCGCCGACTACGCCGGTTGACCGGATTGACCTTGACAACGTGTACGCTGAACCAAAAATTGAGCTTCAGAAATCAACGAAGCAAGTTGACGTCACATACTGGACAGACCTGAACACATCGGCCATTGCTTCAGCGGTTAACACCACAGTTACGATAGGTGACACGCTCAGCCTGGCAGGAATCACCTTAATAAACACGCAGGCGCAGGCGCAGGCTGTTGCTGGCTGGCTTCTAGCTCAGAAGTCATACAGAAACAAGTATTCAATCAACTGGCGCGGAAATCCGGCGCATGAGCTGTCAGACGCGGTTGCTATCGAATCGACATACAGCAGCACGGACAACAATGCCTATATCACGAAGCAAACGTTGACGTTTCAAGGTTATTTGCAAGTACAAACGGAAGCGATGGGCTAGGAAGGGGGTGCAGGGGAATGGCTTTATATAACTTGCTAGGGACAACAGGCGGCTTTGATGAACCAGGCATATCAGTTAATGGCGGCGTAATGGCAAAAGAATGGTCAATAAATGCTTTACGTGGTGCAGTTCCTACCCTTGTTGAGGTAGGAGAAAATAAATTTGCGCAGCGAATAACGGCAACGCCTACGGACACCAACCAACAAAGATTTTCGGAACGCACACAAAATACAACAATGATGTTCGCCGGCAAGTATTATTTATATCTTGTTGACGTTGTGACTGACGGCGTGTCAACGGCGAATATTCTTATCATCAACGGCGCCGGCAATGCGGAACTGGCAAAAACAACAGCTTCAGCGGTTAATAAAACGCATTATCTAAAATACACGCCGGCGCAGGATGAAGCTGCCCGAACGAGAATCACGAATTGGGCCGCGCTCGGCTCCACGGGTTGGGCGCAGTTCGATAATGCTCGGGTTTATGAGATTGACCAGGCGACATATAACAAGATTGATGTTGATCCGGCCTATTCGGGGGCTAACCTTGCCGCCTTATTCCCTTATACTGAACCGCCTGTCATCGGCCCGCTGAACAACTTGCTTGGCACGCGGGGCAACTATGAAACGGTCAGCGGCTTGAATATTGGTTCATCGGCTGCCGTAACTATAGACAGCACGACAAAGACGCAAGGGAACAATTCTTTGAAGCTATCAATTGCAACGTCTTCCAGCTCGGCAAACGCCTTTTGGGGCGGCATCTTCAACGTATTCGACAAATCGAAATATTACATTCTGCTAGTTGACGTCAAATGTGGAACCGGAAGCGCGGGTTGGGCCTACTTCGATTATTTCAACGGCACCGGATACCCTTCAAAGACCGGCAATAAAGTAACGTCTACAACCGGTTACGGCACGTCATACCTGAAGCTATCGCCAACAGAATTGTCCGTTGCACAGTCTGCCGCATGTCATTGCTTCATGTCCGGCACAACCGGCCAATACGTGAACTTCGATGCAATGCGGTTGTATGAGATAAGCAAAGACTTGTATGACTTGATTGACGCGCATCCTGACTTTACTGGCGAGAACCTTGCAGCCCTGTTTCCGTATCGTGACGGTTCGGGTTATGTGCCTTTTCCAAAGACCTGGACAAGCTCGGACAAGCTGAATGCTGTCGACATGAACGCGATTGAGCAGAATGCTTCGAACCTGGCAAATTACTTGAAATCTCTCAGCATTACCATTCCGGCGCTGTCGTTTACGACAAACCGAACGACAACCACGGTTGAAAACTTCGATTCCCTGAATCGGTTCGAAGCTGCTCTTATTTCGATCCGTGACGGCTTCGGGATCACGCCGCCAGACTTCCGGCCACGACGCACATGGGATGTAACGCAACGGATAAGTTTTGATGATCCGAACCGATGGCAAACGGATATACAAGCCCTTTTTGACGCTGCTGCATCCGTCGAAAAGGGCTTTATTTACAGCGGTAATATTTCGGCGGGGCAAACCTGGACGATACGGGCCGGCTAAAAACAGGAGGATGAATCATGCCATATGTAAGAAAACAATGGGTGGATAGGGCTGTACAGTTCCCTGGCCGTTATGCTAAGTCGGGTGAGTCTTCAACTCTGGTCACGCTGACAGAAAGCCCTGGCACCGTCACGCAGGCGGGCACGCCGCTAAACGCGGCCAATATGAACAACATTGAGGATGGCATTGAGGAACGGGCAACCTGGGATGCATTGCGGGCAGCAGAACGGGAAATTGCTGCCCTGAAAATGGTCAGCACCTTGAAAGACAAGGTAGACGGCGCGTCTGATTACTTTTATGACGATTTCGCGGGAACGTGGGCCCCTAAAGGGTCGGCGTTGGAAATTGATCGGGTGTGGAATGCGGCACTAGCCGCAATTAGCGTCGGACAAACTGTTATACCGTTGCTTTATAACTTTTCCACTCGCTTCCTTGTTGGTCAGGAGGTAACTATCCAATCGACAGCAACGGAAACAACAAGGGAGCGGCGTATCATTACGGCCGTCGATCCAACTAACAATACGATCACGGTAAGTCCCGGAACGTCCAATTCGTATTCTATCGGTGCTTTGATTTATCGCTCATGGACGAACAAGGCGACTAATGCAATGAAGTTCAAAACGGCGTATAGATTTCAGCAATTTGACACGTCAGGAACCAACATTCCGGGCACTCAATTAACCGGTACGCAAACCCCTTCCGGCGGCAACGTTTATGATTACTCCGGTAAAATGTCTTATGATGGCGAATACATCTTAGAAGCACCAAATTTCGTTGACAGCACCAGCGGTTGGACGATCAAAAAAAGGTTTGGCGACAAATACGAAACAATTATTTTTATTCCGTGGTCTATTTTGCAGGCGGTGGACAGCACGAATACGACGGCGCGCAGTTGGGTTATGAGTCCTGACGGATTGTATGTATATATTCTTCATCACAATAACTCAACCGACGTAACGGGCAATTTTATAACCTGTGTCAAGCGCATAGGTGACACAGGTTATCAGTTTTTGCAGCGGGTAGACTTATCTAGCTTCAACGGCGTGTATCCCGGAACGATGCAATTTTCCCCTAAAGGAAATTATTTGGCTTTGTGCATGGGTAATTCAACGCAATTTCTCAGAGTCTACAAGCGGGCCGGGGATTCATTCGGAACGGTTTGCACGGTTGATGTTCAGGCCAGCGTTGGCCCATTGCGTAGGGTCGTTTGGTCTTACGACGAACAGTGGATAATGACTCCAACAGTCAACTATTCATCTTCCAACAGCGCTTGGGTTCTTGTCTATAGGAATGTCAGCGACACATTTACCAAGCAACCCGCAAGCACTATTCAAATAGGCACGACTTACGGCCCGAATGATTTTGCATTTTCGAAGGACGGTCAATGGGCAATCGTTATCGTATCTTCTTCTTCTTCTCAAATGTCTGCACAAGTTTACAAAATAACCGGGACGACGTGGACGCTCAATAAAACCATCCCAGCGAATACGATTATGGCATTTGTGACAATTGCGCCGGACAATCTGTATTTTTATACATTTTCGTTCAGTAGCGGCCAAATGTACCGATGGACGTTGACAGATGCTAATACAGCATCAACAATCGTCACATTCAACGGCGGCACATCCCCTTCTATCAACATGGGGTCTAATTCATTCCGCATATATACGGACTACGCCGGAAATATCGCATGGACAAATGGATTCGGCCCAATTGCGAATATATCCGGCAACTTGGACGTTCTGCAGGTAGATGTACGATACAACGCCAAGAGCCAGACGAAACCTATTCGAGGGATCGCCGCATTCGTCAAGCGGTTAAGCGCCATTGTTGGAACGATAACAGCGACGATCTCCGCGACTGCCACAACAACGGAGTCATACGCCGGAATGACAAAGGTAGTTGAGACGGCGGACAGCACGACCGCGCTCGAAACGTCTACGTACGTCGTTCCTAACGGCGCGTCGTACGCTAACGTAACGCTTAAACTCAACATGACGAGAACGTCAACGAGTCAGGATACAACCATTACAGAGTTAACGGGGGCGCTGGAATGAAATACAAAAACTTAAGCGGGGAAACGGTGCCGGTTACTGATACGCTGACGGAAGAAGAAAAGAAGATTCAGCAGCTTGAACAAGACAATGCGGAGCTGGCAGCCAAAAACGAAGAACTACAATCCAGGCTATCAGATGTTGAACTTGTTCTTACTGATATTCTTCTAAACGCATAAAGGAGGTGACAAACAATGGCAATGGCAGATTATAAAATTCGTGTTATCGCAAATGCGTGCATTACGCGGTATGAACGCGGCGAAAATGATATGAATGAAATTATTAATTCGTATAACTTGGATAGCGTAGACCAAGGAGCAGTTTTAGCTTACGTTTATGCAAAGCGCCCTGATATTGAAACGATGCCTGTTTCTGTATAGGAGATAGCAAGCCGGTTCAGCCTACGGATATTTTCCGTAGGCTTATTTTATTTGAGGGGGCAAATCATGCCTGAAGATACGCCAAGAAGCCAAATCACCGAAATTTTAGTTGAGATTGGGAAGCTGAATGTCAAAATAGACAACCTGAACGAATTCAGCAAGGATATTCAAGGAATCAGCAAGACGGCCACAAAAGCCCATGAATCAGCATCTTCAGCGCATCACAGGCTTGACGGCATTGAAAACGCGCAGACATGGCTTAAAAGAACTTTATTTACCTCTCTGCTTGGCCTGGCATCTGCAATATTGCTTGCGTATCTGAATTTGAAAGGGTGATAGGAATGACGAACGATGAAATCCTTTCTTTGTCGGCTATCGTGGCTGCTTATATCGGCATGGGCAAGATGCTTGGCATTCCTGCGAAATTCGCGCCGGTTGCTGCCCTGGTTGTGGCTGCTGCCTTTGTACTGGCGCCTGACGCCTGGCGTGACGCCGCAACTGCAATTTCTGTTGTGGGCCTGGGCGCTTCGGGATTATATCAACACAGCAAATCGAAGGGGGCAAAATAAGATGCAAAGCAAATCTGCAAGCAACGTGAAGGTAATTGACGTATCACACTATCAAGGCGTTATTAATTGGGCCGCTGTTAAATCGGATGGCGTGCAGGGCGTAATGATCAAAGCCACTGAGGGCCGGACGGATACGGACGAAAAGCTTGACGCTAATGCAAAGGGGGCCGCTGCGGCCGGCCTTCCGATTGGCTTTTATCATTACGCGCATCCTGAAAACAACAACAGCGCGATTGATGAAGCTGCCAAATTCGCCGGCACGGTCAAGGGATACAAAGCAACATTCCCGCACGCCCTGGACGTGGAAGGCGCTGCCGCTAACGTTGGAGCTGCTAAGCTGACAGCCTGGTGCTTGGCCTGGCTTCAGGAAGTTGAACGATTAACCGGACATCCTGCAATGATCTATACCGGCGGCAGTTTCGCCAAAACAAACCTTGGCGCACAATTACGGCCGTGGCCGCTGTGGGTGGCCCATTACGGCGTTAACACGCCTATGGCAAACACTACATGGGACAAGTGGTCTGTATTTCAATACACGTCAACAGGGGTCGTCAAAGGCATCACCGGCAACGTGGACGTCAATGCAATGGAAAAGGAATTCTTCGATAAGTTCACGACAACGGTAGCCGTTTATAAAATGGAGGAAGTTGAAGTATACGTTGACGGGGTGAAGCACAATGACGGCCTGCTTGATAACAAGGCGGGCATCACGTATGTTCCGGTACGCTCAATCGCGGAAACGTTCGGAGCTGGCGTGAAGTGGAATGCAGACGCCAGGCGCGTGGACATCACAACGAAGTAATAAGAAAAGCCCACTAGCCATTTTCGGCCGGTGGGCTTTTTTTGTTAATGCAATTGAGGGGAAGAAATATTAACGATGTCCTCAATTGGGAATAGAAACAATTCATTAATACCTTTGATCCGCACATAGCCGGCAATCTCCGTATCATTAACTTCTTCTAAGATTCCTTGATGACTTAAACCCGAATCTAATTCAACTCGTACATACGTCCCAAAAAACTTTTCAATGTCAATCATTTAATCACTCCTTTAATTAACAAAGGTGCGAATCAATGCGATGATACTTAGTGCTAGGGCAATTAAACTGAGAACGAATGAAAGCCGTGTTTTTTTCATTTTGATCATTTCCCTTCCTGTTCGCATTGGTTTATAATACTGAGTAAGAAGAAGCCGCCTATTTGGAAGGAGAGCCGCCTTGCGGTTGCTCTCCTTCTTCCGACTACCAGGTACGGATTAGGGCGATGAGTGCGATTATCACGCTAGTGACAGCCATCACTAGCATTGTGTTTTCTCGCATCTCGTTAAGCTTCTTCTTTTTTGATTTCAGAAGCTTTTTCTTCTTCTTACTCTTTGCCATTTCCTCACCTCCTTATATTTCTATTATATACGTTAATCGTATAATAGTCAACTAAATTCGTATAAAATTATACGTAAATAGTTGAAATTATTTAGGGCAATGTGTATAATGATTTTGAGGTGATGGCGAATGTTAAAGTTGAGATTAGATGAATTGTTGTTTGAAAAACGAATGAATGCAAATCAACTATCAGAAATGACGGGTATTCGATACGCCACAATAGACGATATGAAAAAGAATAAGGCAAAACAATGGTCTGTCGAGAATTTAAACAAGATCATGCAGGCACTAGAGCTTCAAAGCGTTCATGAACTTTTTGAGTACACTAAGGAATAATAAAAGCCCGCTGGCCTTAAATCGGCCAACGGGCTTTTTGGTTATTTAAATTCTTTTTTCATACCGGCAAAGTTCTTCTTCGATTGTTCATCATCGCCGTTAATAAAGACGAACCCAAGCTTCCCTTCGAGAACCAATGCAATCAGTTCCCCTTTGGAGCTGTTCACAAGTACAAGCTTCCCCTTCATGCCATCCGTTTCATAGTCAACGGAATCCATAACTTCAGGATCACCGTACAATTCATCAGCCGCGGGCACAGCCTCAACGCCTAGTTGAAAAAGCTGCTGCACATCTTCTCTTACTTCATCAGCAAGAAACTTTTTCTTTGCTTCAGCATCCGAACCGTTCAGATAAATGTTCACATAGTCCAGGGCAATTTGTTCTTCTTTAGAAAGCTTCTTTGCTTCAGGTGATGGGGTAGGGGAAGCCGGCGCGGTGCTTGTTACTGCCGTGCTTGTTGCAGGCGTTGCGTCTTCCTTAGTGCTTCCGCATCCACTCATAACAACCGCTGCAACAGTTACAATCAAAACACTCATTGACAGGCTTTTGAATTTTTTCTTCATTAAATAAACACTCCTTATATGGTTAAAATTTATGTAGACCTAGAATTACATTCGGCAGCCCGCTTGCTATATCGACTTCCACGGAAATTCCTTTGCCTTCAACTCCAAGAACGCTGCTGCTATGCATTAAACTGAACACAAAAAAAGCACCTCCAAAAATGGGATGAAGGTGCTTCCTTACGTCCGAATCTCGTAATATAAAGTTATCGTTATAGCCATCATAGTGTAAAAAAGACAAGTCTGTCAATATTGGAAAAACAAGTATGAATTCTTCAAGAAAATAGGGCATACTACTGAAGTCCATCGGTGATTTAATCTCATTTTGAGATCAAATCCATATCAAAAAACCGAAACCCGAAGGGTCGAAATATGGCATAAATAATGCTACAATGATTAAGGTTTGTGTACATATGACTGAAGTTGAGTCTGTGAAATGGAGGATTTCTAACAATGAATATCCATGAGTATCAAGGCAAAGAGGTCCTGAAACAGTACGGTGTTGCTGTTCCAGAAGGAAAGGTAGCTTTCTCCGTTGACGAAGCGGTAGAAGCAGCGCAAGCACTGGGTACACCGGTGGTAGTTGTAAAAGCGCAAATTCACGCTGGCGGCCGCGGTAAAGCGGGCGGCGTTAAAGTAGCGAAAAACATCGATGAAGTTCGTGCATATGCCAGCGAAATTCTTGGCAAAGTGCTCGTTACTCATCAAACCGGCCCGGAAGGCAAAGAAGTTAAACGTCTTCTTATCGAGCAAGGCTGCGACATCAAGAAAGAATACTATGTAGGCGTTGTTATTGACCGTGGCACTGGCCGCGTAACAATGATGGCTTCCGAAGAAGGCGGCACGGAGATTGAAGAAGTAGCAGCTCATTCGCCTGAGAAGATCATCAAAGAAGTCATTGACCCGGCAATCGGTCTGCAAGTATTCCAAGCGCGCAAGCTTGCTTACGCAATCAACATTCCTAGCGAACTTGTTAACAAAGCGGTTAAATTCATGATCGCTCTGTACAATGCATTTGTTGATAAAGATTGCTCTATCGCCGAGATCAACCCGCTTGTTGTAACTGGCGACGGCAACGTTATGGCGCTTGACGCCAAGCTGAACTTCGATTCCAACGCTCTGTACCGTCACAAAGATATCGTGGCGCTTCGCGACTTGGAAGAAGAAGACGCAAAAGAGATCGAAGCATCCAAATACGACCTGAGCTACATTGCCCTTGAAGGCAACATTGGCTGTATGGTTAACGGCGCCGGTCTTGCAATGGCGACTATGGACATCATCAAATACTACGGCGGCGACCCGGCCAACTTCCTGGACGTAGGGGGCGGCGCTACAAAAGAGAAAGTAACTGAAGCGTTCAAGATCATCCTGTCCGACGAGAACGTAAAAGGTATTTTCGTTAATATCTTCGGCGGCATTATGCGTTGCGACGTTATCGCTGACGGCGTTATTGCTGCTGCGAAAGAGCTTGGCCTGGACCGTCCTCTGGTTGTTAGACTGGAAGGCACTAACGTTGAGCTTGGTAAAAAAATGTTGAACGAATCGGGATTAAACATTGTTGCGGCTGACTCCATGGCAGACGGCGCGCAAAAAATCGTTAATCTCGTCAAATAGTACGAATTCATTAACGGGGATGTGAAATTCGATGAGCATTTTGGTCAATAAAGACACAAAAGTAATCACTCAAGGGATTACAGGCGCAACTGGTCTGTTCCATGCGAAAGGCGCATTGGACTACGGCACGCAAATGGTTGGCGGCGTAACTCCAGGCAAAGGCGGCACTAACGTCGATATTACGCTGGAAAACGGCAACGTTGTATCTCTTCCAGTATTCAATACGGTTGAACAAGCGGTAGCAGCTACTGGCGCAACTGCATCGGTTATTTATGTACCGCCTGCTTTCGCAGCTGACTCGATCATGGAAGCGGTAGACGCTGGTCTTGATCTGGTTATCTGTATTACGGAAGGCATTCCGGTTCTGGACATGGTTAAAGTAAAACGCTACATGGAAGGCAGCAAAACGACTCTGATCGGTCCTAACTGCCCAGGCGTTATTACTCCAGGCGAATGCAAAATCGGCATCATGCCGGGTTACATCCATACAAAGGGCCATGTAGGCGTAGTTTCCCGTTCGGGAACTCTTACTTACGAAGCGGTTCATCAGCTTTCGACTCGTGGTATCGGTCAATCTTCTGCGGTTGGTATCGGCGGCGACCCTGTTAAAGGCTCCGAGTTTATCGATATCTTGAGCCGTTTCAACGAAGATCCTGATACTTACGCTGTTATTATGATTGGCGAGATCGGCGGTACGGCAGAAGAAGAAGCTGCTGAGTGGATCAAAGCTAACATGAAGAAACCAGTAGTAGGCTTCATCGGTGGCGCTACAGCGCCTCCAGGCAAACGCATGGGTCATGCGGGCGCTATTATTTCCGGCGGCAAAGGTACAGCTGCCGAGAAAATCGCTACTTTGGAAGCATGCGGAATCAAAGTTGCTCCAACGCCTTCCGACATGGGCTCCACGCTTGTATCGGTGCTTGAAGAAAAAGGCCTGCTTGAGAAATGCACAACTGGCGTTGCTCAAGCCTAACCGCACAATAGCATATTAATGAAGGTAAGCAACCTTTCAATGCCCGTTTAGGGCTTGAAAGGTTGCTTTTTTTTTCATAAAATTTCGGGTTGACTTGCATTCTTTTGCCATGTAACGCACAATAGGAAGGAATGCAGGCTGACCTCCCCAGAGGAGAGGGCGGCAAGAATGACGCTAAACGTTGATAAATGTAAGCAGATGGTTATTATGCTCCACGAATGTTCGGGCATAGGATGGCATACCGTTCAGAAAGCGGTTGCCCATAAGGCTTGGGATAGCGTGGATGGCACCAGCGCTGCGGATTGGATGGCAATCGGATTTGGACGTGCGCAAGCAGAGGCGGCGGCCAGACGATGGAACGATCCTTTTGATTGGCCAGAGTCGCCTTATCTTCGGTCGCAGGAGCTTGGTGCGGCAGTAATCACTCCGTATGATGAGGAATATCCGGAAGAGCTTCGCCGGATACCGCAGCCGCCTTGGGTACTGTATGCTCTTGGGAAGGTTGAGCTCTTGAAGAGACCTTCGATTGCTGTCGTAGGAACCAGAAACCCCAGCGCGTATGGCCGGCATACCGCGTTAGCGCTGTCTGAGGAGCTTTCTAGGCGAGGTTTGACAGTAGTGAGCGGTCTTGCCAGGGGGATTGACAGCAAGGCGCATGAAGCGGCTTTGCGGGGCCATGGAAGCACAATTGCGGTACTGGCTAGTCCGGTTGATCATTGTTATCCGCCCGAGAACCGATCACTTTATAAGGAAATGATCCGGGAAGGGCTGATCCTGTCGGAGTCTCCGGTGGGCTCGCCGCTTCATCCGGGAATGTTTCCGCTTCGAAATCGGATCATAGCAGGTTTATCGCTGGGAACGATCGTTGTGGAAGCAGCGAAGGGCAGCGGTTCGCTTATTACGGCAGATCAGGCGCTCGAAATGGGGCGTGATGTATTTGCCGTACCCGGACCGATCTCATCGCCCAAGAGCGAGGGACCTAACAGTCTGATTCGCGAAGGAGCGAAGCTGGTCAGCAGTGCCGATCATATTCTCGAGGAATACGGCTGGCTTCAAGAGAAGCTTGCGGCACTGACAAAGCCCCAGCAGGCTACAGCCGTTGCGGCAAGCATGAATGCCGAGGAGCAGAAAATAATCGATTTGCTGCGCGATCGTCCGCTTACAATTAACGAATTGCACCAGCTTACGATGATCCCTTTTGGACATTTAAGCGCACTTCTGATAAATTTATGTATAAAACGGAAAATCGAACAACAGCCAGGGGCAGTTTATATAGCGTTGTAACATGTAAGGAGAGAGGGGGCGCCTAATGTGGCAGATTCATTAGTAATCGTAGAATCACCGGCCAAAGCAAAAACGATCGGCAAATATTTGGGCAGCAAATATATCGTTAAAGCATCGATGGGCCATATTCGCGATTTGCCAAAAAGTCAGACTGGCGTCGAAGTGGAAAACGGCTTTCAGCCGAAATATATTACGATCCGCGGCAAAGGCAGCGTTTTGAAAGAATTGAAGGATGCAAGCAAGAAAGTCAAACATGTCTTTCTTGCAGCGGACCCCGATCGCGAAGGAGAAGCGATCGCTTGGCATTTGGCCCATTATCTGGAGCTGGACGAGACGGATACGTGCCGCGTCGTATTCAATGAAATAACAAAGCAAGCCGTTAAGGATGCTTTCAAAACGCCTCGCAAGATCAATATGGATCTTGTTAATGCCCAACAGGCCAGACGTATTCTTGACCGCCTTGTCGGTTACAAGATTAGTCCGCTCTTGTGGAAAAAGGTTAAGAAGGGCTTGTCCGCCGGGCGCGTACAATCCGTATGCGTGAAGCTGATTATTGACCGGGAGAACGAGATTGATGCTTTTATTCCGGAGGAGTACTGGTCCATTACGGCTAAGCTTACTCAGCAAGGCGTTCCGTTTGAAGCTAAATACCATTCGATTAAGGGCGAGAAGCGGGAACTCCACAATGAAGAGGAGATGCAGGCTATTCTTGCAGCCTTGTCGGGCAATCAGTTCAAGGTAGCCGAAGTGAAAGAGAAAGAACGTCTCCGCAACCCGGCACCGCCGTTTATTACGAGCTCCTTGCAGCAGGAGGCAGCGCGCAAGCTTGGATTCCGTGCTTCCAAGACGATGTCCGTTGCCCAGCAGCTGTATGAAGGCGTTGAGCTTGGCAAGGAAGGGACCGTTGGTCTCATTACCTATATGAGAACGGACTCGACAAGGATCTCTCCGGTTGCCCAGGAAGAAGCGAAGGAGTATATTGAAGGAAAATACGGCCCGTCGTTCTATCCGGAGCAGCCGCGCGTTTATACGAAGAAGAACAGCAATGCGCAGGACGCCCATGAAGCGATCCGGCCGACATCGACGCTACGCGATCCTGAATCGATGAAGCCGTTCCTCTCGCGGGATCAGTTTCGCTTGTATAAGCTGGTATGGGAACGTTTCGTATCCAGCCAGATGGCTTCCGCCGTGCTTGATACGATGACGGTAGACCTCGCGTCCGGCGACGTCAACTTCCGTGCGAGCGGATCGAAAATCAAGTTTGCCGGCTTCATGAAGGTTTACGTGGAGGGCAATGACGACGGCACGGAGGAAGAACATAAATTCCTTCCGCCATTTGCAATCGGTGATGTCGTGAATTCGGATTCCATCGAACCGAAGCAGCATTTCACCCAGCCGCCGCCGCGTTATTCCGAAGCAAGATTGGTTAAGACGCTGGAGGAGCTTGGCATAGGACGTCCAAGTACTTATGCGCCAACGCTGGAAACGATTCAGAAACGCGGATACGTAGCGATCGAAGAGAAGAAATTCATTCCAACCGAACTTGGAGATCTGGTTAATCAGATGATGGAGGAATTTTTCCCTGAAATTCTGGATTCCGAATTTACGGCGAAGATGGAAACGGATCTCGACCATGTTGAGGATGGCGTGGAGGACTGGGTTAAAGTTCTCTCTACCTTCTACGAATCTTTCGAGAAGCGGCTTGAAGTCGCCGAAGAGGAAATGAAGGAAGTCGAGATTCAAGATGAGGTTTCGGATGAAATCTGCGAGAAATGCGGCCGCCATATGGTGTACAAGATGGGGCGCTTCGGCAAGTTCCTTGCCTGCTCCGGCTTCCCGGACTGCCGCAATACGAAGCCAATCGTCAAGGATATCGGCGTAACCTGCCCGAAATGCGGCGAGGGCAAGATCATCGAGCGCCGCAGCAAAAAAGGACGGATCTTCTACGGCTGCGATACGTATCCGACCTGCGACTACGTGTCCTGGGATAAGCCGACAAACAAGCCTTGTCCGAATTGCGATTCGATGCTTGTCGAGAAACGCAACCGCAGCGGCGCGAAGCTGCAATGTCCGAATTGCGATTATTCGGAAGAGATTACGGAAGACGAGCAAGAACAAGCCTAAACTAAAGAAACAGATGCGGCCACACGACAGTCCTCCCTTACGCAGGGAGGACAGCTGTGTTTTCACTGCCGTGTTAGCATATATTGGAGGTCTTTACATTGTCAGTTCAACAACCAGTCATCGTAATCGGAGCAGGTCTTGCAGGAAGCGAGGCGGCTTGGCAGATTGCATCCCAAGGCGTACCCGTCATTTTGTACGAAATGCGTCCTGAGACCAAAACGCCTGCCCATCACACTAAAAACTTTGCCGAGCTCGTGTGCAGCAACAGCTTGCGCGCCAATGGCCTGGCTAACGCCGTAGGCGTGCTGAAGGAAGAGATGCGCCGCCTGAACTCCCTTATTCTCGGTAGCGCGGATCGTCATGCCGTACCTGCAGGCGGAGCGCTTGCCGTTGACCGCGACGGTTTTTCCGGGGAAGTAACGCGTCTTCTTCATGAACATCCGCTTGTAGAGGTGCGCACGGAAGAAGTAACGGATATACCGGAAGACAGCATTGTTGTCATCGCAACGGGCCCACTGACTGCGCCTGCTCTGTCCGAGAAGATCCGAACCTTGCTTGGCGAAGAATATTTCTACTTCTATGATGCGGCAGCACCGATCATCGAGAAGGACTCCATTGATATGAGCAAGGTCTATCTGGCATCCCGTTACGACAAGGGAGAAGCGGCATATTTGAATTGCCCGATGACCGAAGAAGAATTCGAGATCTTCCACGAGGCGCTGACAACTGCGGAAACAGCTGCGTTAAAAGATTTCGAGAAGGAAGTTTATTTCGAAGGCTGTATGCCAATCGAAGTAATGGCGAGCCGCGGCAAGCAAACCGTGCTCTTCGGACCGATGAAGCCGGTTGGCCTTGTTAACCCGCATACCGGTAAGCTTCCTCATGCCGTGATCCAGCTTCGCCAGGATAATGCGGCCGGAACTCTCTACAACATGGTAGGCTTCCAAACGCATTTGAAGTGGGGCGAGCAGAAGCGGGTATTCTCCCTGATTCCGGGCCTTGAGAATGCGGAATTCGTTCGTTTTGGCGTTATGCACCGCAATACTTTCATCAACTCACCGCGGGTCATGGAGCCGACTTATCAGTTGAAGAACCGCAGTACCTTATTCTTTGCCGGTCAAATGACGGGTGTAGAAGGTTATGTGGAGTCCGCTGCTTCCGGCCTGATTGCCGGCTTTAATGCCGCGAGACTCGCTCGAGGGCTGGAACCTCTCGTGCTGCCGGAAGATACAACGCTTGGCAGCATGGCTCATTACATTACAACGGCAGACTTCAAGCATTTCCAACCGATGAACGCGAATTTTGGCTTGTTCCCGCCGCTGGAGAACCGGATTCGCAACAAGAAGGAAAAAAATGAAGCGATTGCAAACCGTGCTCTGGACAGTCTGGAGCGATTCAAAAAGGAACATTTCGATCATTTGAACGTATAAACAGTCGAATGCTGCTCCGCTTGAGGGCATCATAGCCGTATACACTTGAACTCAATAATCTGCAAGCTATAGGAGGGCGAAGAGATGGAGATGGAATTTCACGCCACCACGATTTGCGCGGTGCGTCACGAAGGTAAAGGTGCGATTGCCGGAGATGGTCAGGTAACCTTCGGAAATAGCGTCGTGATGAAAAATAAAGCGAAAAAAGTTCGTCGTTTATACCGCGGGCAAGTCATTGCAGGCTTTGCCGGTTCGGTTGCCGATGCGATTACGTTATTCGAGAAGTTTGAGGCAAAGCTGGAGGAGCATCACGGAAACCTTCAGCGTGCGGCCGTTGAGCTGGCAAAGGACTGGCGTACTGACCGTATTCTCCGCAAACTCGAGGCGCTGATGCTGGTTATGGATCAGACAGGATTGCTTCTGATTTCCGGGAACGGGGAAATAATCGAACCGGATGACGGCATACTGGCGATCGGCTCGGGCGGCAACTATGCTCTCTCCGCAGCAAGAGCGCTGCAGAAGCATGCTCCCCATATGGAAGCAAAGGATATCGCAAGAGCAGCGCTGGAAACAGCTGCCGACATATGCGTTTATACGAATCATAATATAATTGTAGAAGAAATTGGTTGAAGCGGAGGAGATATCATATGGTAAACCAAGCTTTTACCCCTCGTCAAATCGTAGCAGAGCTCGATAAATATATTGTGGGACAAAAGCCCGCAAAACGATCTGTCGCCATTGCACTCCGTAACCGCTATCGCAGAAGCATGCTCGACGAGACGCTTCGCGATGAGATTGTTCCGAAAAATATTCTGATGATTGGGCCTACCGGCGTAGGCAAAACGGAAATTGCGCGCCGTCTGGCAAAATTGGTCAAGGCTCCTTTTATTAAAGTTGAAGCGACCAAATTTACTGAGGTAGGTTATGTCGGCCGTGATGTAGAGTCAATGGTACGGGACCTGGTAGAGACGGCAATTCGGATGGTGAAGGCAGAAAAGACGGAAGCTGTTCAGGACAAAGCAGAGAAGCTCGCAAATGAGCGGCTCGTTTCGCTGCTTGTCCCATCTAAAGTAAAAGAGAAGCAATCCAAAAACCCGTTCGAAATGTTGTTTGGCAATCAGCAAAACAATAAGGAGACGGTCGAAGAGCCGGAGCAGGATAACGTTATTATCTCCAAGCGCTCGCAGGTGCGTGATGACCTGGCCGCAGGAAAACTCGAGAACGAAACCGTAGAGGTTGAGATTGAGGATAATTCCCCTACGATGCTTGATATGCTTGGCGGTCAAGGACCGGATGGCCTGGGCGGAATGAACATGCAGGAAATGCTGGGACAATTCATGCCGAAGAAGACCAAGAAGCGCAAGCTGCCGGTTAAAGAAGCCCGTAAAGTACTTATTCAGGAAGAAGCTAACAAGCTTATTAATATGGATGACGTCATTGCCGAGTCCGTTTCCCGCGCGGAGCAGACCGGTATCATTTTCATCGACGAAATTGATAAAATCGCAAGTCCATCGAGAGGCAATGGTCCTGATGTGTCCCGTGAAGGCGTTCAGCGCGATATTCTTCCAATAGTGGAAGGATCCACGGTCGTGACGAAATATGGACCGGTAAAAACGGACTATGTTCTTTTTATCGCGGCCGGCGCTTTCCATGTAGCGAAACCGTCTGATCTGATTCCCGAACTTCAAGGACGTTTCCCGATCCGGGTAGAATTAACGTCGCTTAGCTTGGAGGATTTCGTCAGCATTCTGACCGAACCGAAAAATGCTTTAACGAAACAATACGCAGCCCTTCTTCAAACGGAAGGTATTGCGATTGAATTTTCAGACGATGCCATTAAAGAGATTGCTTCGATCGCAGCCGATTTAAACCGCAATACCGAAAATATAGGTGCCCGCAGACTTCATACCATATTGGAGAAGCTGCTTGAGGATCTCTCCTTCGAGGCACCGGATATTACTCTTGACCATATGGTCATTACTCCCGAATATGTGCGTGAAAAAGTGGGAGGCATTGCGAAAAATCGCGATTTGAGTCAATATATATTGTAGTGAAATGTAGTTGGGATGAGCTTTGGGAGGCTTTGGAATGACTTTACTTACAAAAACAAGAACGTTGAACCGGCTGCTGCAGCGAGCAGCCGGCAAAGCGCTCAATTTCAGAGAGATGGCTGAAGTATTGTGCAGTACTATACAGACCAATGTGTTTGTGGTCAGCCGCAAAGGAAAGGTTCTAGGCTGCGCAGCCGTGAATCCTTATGATCATGACACGCTTCGTTCGATGTCTGTAGAAGAGCTGCGCTTTCCGCAAGTGAGTAACAGCCTATTTCTGGACATGCTGGAACCCGTAACAAACGTTGCTCCGGATACGGGGGTCTATGAGACTTTCCCGGCGCTTGGCGAACAAGAAATCATGACTGTAGTACCAATTACTGGAGGCGGGGACCGTCTCGGGACGCTTGTTCTGACACGCACGAACGGTTCCTTTGATGATGACGATCTGGTGCTGGCTGAATACGGCTCGACAATTGTCGGCATGGAAATCTTACGTGAACGCGCAGAAGAAGTTGAACAGGAAGCGCGCAGCCGTGCGGTTGTTTCGGTTGCGATTGGCTCGCTTTCCTTCAGCGAGCTCGAAGCGGTAGAGCATATTTTCGAGCAGCTGGAAGGGAAAGAAGGCCTGCTTGTTGCTTCCAAAATTGCGGATCGGGTAGGCATTACAAGATCCGTTATCGTTAATGCTCTGCGCAAGCTGGAAAGCGCCGGCGTTATTGAAACGAGGTCGCTGGGGATGAAGGGGACCTACATCAAAATTTTAAATACCCAGCTTCTTCAGGAATTGGAAAAAATTAAGCAATAATTTCCTGGGACTACCATCCTATCGGCAATTCATCAAAAAGCCCTATCTTGATTTTAAAGATAGGGCTTTTTTCTTATTGTAATATTTTGGACAATTGTTGAATATTATCATGTCGGCAAAACTCGACAGTTTCGTCTCATTTTTTTCATAATTTAATGTCGAACAAAGAAGGAATGGTTCGCAATCTGTTGAATACTTTACTAAGATCTTCTAACTGAAAGTGGTGACATAGGAACGTGAATCTTTTGAATGGCACATCATTTGGGCGATTGGAAGGCGCGCTCAAGGCTTCAGAATTGCGACAAGGGGTCGTAGCGAACAACATCGCAAATGTCGACACTCCAAACTTCAAACGTTCGGAGGTTTTGTTTGAAGAGCTTCTCAGCCAAGAAATGGGAGGACAAACCGGTCTTCAGGGCAAGCGGACGAACGAGCGTCATATTCCGATAGGCAGGACCAGCGGAATAGTCCCAACAGCTCAGATACAGACCGATAACTTGTCCGAAATGAATAACAATGAGAACAACGTCGATATCGATCGCGAGATGTCATTGCTCGCTAAAAATCAACTCAGCTACAATTTTTATATTCAGCAAATCAATCATGACGTGAAGATGATGAAGACGGCTATAGAAGGGAGATAACAGGAAGTGAGAATTTCTAGCAGCTTTGACGCCAGTGCTTCCGCACTAACCGCACAGCGTTTGCGAATGGACGTTATTTCCTCAAACATCGCAAATGCTGAAACAACCCGCGCCGGTTACGTAAATGGCCAATTCGTTCCGTATAAAAGGAAAATGGTCGTACTTGAACCGATGACGCAAAACTCCTCTTTCTCCGATTTGCTGAGCAAGCAGCTTGAAGGGACTTCCGGAGCACAAGGTGTAAAGGCAACTAGAATTATCGAGGATCAGTCGCCTACCAAGCTTGTCTATAATCCAACCCACCCGGACGCTGATGCGGACGGATATGTCCATATGCCTAACGTTGATGTGGCGAAAGAAATGGTAGATATGATTTCGGCTTCTCGCTCATACGAAGCTAACGTAACAGCTCTGAATGCGTCTAAAGCCATGTTTACGAAGGCGCTGGAGATTGGCAAGTAAAATAACGATGACGGAGGGACGGGCATGATTCAACCGTTGCAACTTAATCCCGCGCAAGCCGTTAACAAGCTGCTTGAAACTGCGAAGCCGCAGCAGCAGACAACACCTGCTGAGTCGATGAATTCTTTCGGGCAATACTTGGAGAGCGCACTGAATAGCGTGGATGCACAGGAAAAAGAGGTACATAAGTTAAACGATAAATACTTAATTGGCGAGGTTGATGTTTCACAGGTCCTCATCGCAACTCAGAAAGCAGAGCTTAGCTTACAGCTGACAACACAAATTCGCAATAAAGCCATTGATGCGTATCAAGAAATTATGCGAATGTCAGTGTAATAGGGCTTTCGAACTAGACAGAAGCTGGGTGAGGTGACAACGTGAACGAAAGAATCGCCCAATACCGCCAAAGACTCACGCAGTTTTGGGGGCAGATGGGCAAAAAACAAAAAATAGGGCTGGGGGCATCCATTGGTGCATTGTTGTTAACAATCGTGATTTTGACTTACATATTCACAAGAACGGATTACGAAGTAGCATTTCAAAACCTTGACACCACAGATGCAGCAGCAATTATGACTTACTTGGACGGGAACGGTATTCCTTATAAATTAAGCGCGGACGGTCAAAGCATCTCGGTACCTAGCGCAGTAGCGACAAAAACCCGGGTTGATGTTGGTTCACAGGGGCTTGTGCAGAACGGATCGATTGGATTCGAAGCTTTTGAAGGCGGAAGTGCTTTCGGACAAACCGAGAATGAATTTAACGTGAAGTACATTAACGCTCTTAACGGAGAAGTGCAGCAATTACTGAACCGGATGCAAGGCGTGCAGAGCTCGAAAGTGCTCATCAACCTTCCGAAGGAATCGGTATTCCTGACTCCGGAAGAGAAGGAACAGGCATCTGCTTCAATCATGATGAACTTTACGCCGGGTTACCGGCCAAGCCAGCAAGAGGTTGACGGTTATTACAATCTTGTGAAGACGGCGGTTCCGAAGCTTGCGATTCAGGATATTACGATTTCAAGTCCGCAAGGCGAGCTGGTTTCCTCCGAAATCGACGGCAACAAGATTGGAGCGGCAACCGATGCTGCGGAAAGCCACTTCATGATTCAACGGAAGTACGAAGCCGAAGTGAAGAAAAATATTCAGCAGTTCCTGGCTCCGATGCTTGGAGACAATCTCGTGATCAGCGTTGCCAGCAGCTTTAACTTCGACAAGAAGGTGACTCAGGAGAATCTGGTCAGACCGCTTGAGAACAACAACAATAACGGCATTATCGTAAGCGAACAACAAGACAACAGCACAACGACCAATGGTTCGGCTAATGCAGGTGGTGTCGCCGGTACGGGGGAAACGGATGTACCTGGTTATACAGCAACTGATAATACGAAGGGCTCTTCCGAGCAAAGCTCGCGGGTAACCAACTATGATTACGACCGCATTAACAATCAGATTGAATCCGCTCCGTACCAGCTGAAGGATTTGTCGATCAGCATTGGTGTTGAACAGAGCAAACTCACGGATCAATCCCGTCAAGAGTTAACCAATTTCCTTAGCTCGCTTGTTCGCGCGCAGCTGGCTGATTCCGGTCAGGATGTTAATAATGACGCAATGATTGCGAAAAAGGTTACCATTCTCGGTCAGAATTTCGCGGCAACGGATGCGGGAACTTCTTCCAGCGGTCTGTCGATGCAATGGGCAATTGGACTTGGCGCGGCAGCGCTTGCTTTGATCGGCGGTCTTGCCATCATGCTTGTCCGCAGACGCAGAAAACAGGCTGAAGAAGCAGCAGCAGCAGAAGCAGCCGCGATGATGGAAACGCCGGCTAAACAGGAATTCCCTACGATTGATTTTGAAACAGTTAACAATGACAGTCAGGCAAGAAAAAATCTCGAAACACTCGCCAAACGCAAGCCGGAAGAATTCGTCAACTTGCTCCGCACATGGCTTGTGGATGAATAGAGGTGGCTCCCGTGGCAAAACCGCTTAATGGATTAACCGGTCGGCAAAAGGCGGCGATTCTGCTTATTACGCTCGGGCCAGAAGTATCCGCCCAAATCTTTAAACATTTGAGAGAAGAGGAGATCGAACAGCTTACTCTCGAAATTGCCAATGTCCGCAAAGTAGACAGTGCGGAGAGAGAACAGATATTGAGCGATTTCCATCAAATCTGTCTGGCGCAGGAATATATTTCGCAAGGCGGTATCTCGTATGCGAAAGAAATTTTGGAGAAAGCGCTTGGCGAACAAAAGGCTGTTGAGGTCATTAACCGTTTGACGGCTACGCTTCAAGTCAGACCGTTCGACTTTGCCCGCAAGGCGGAACCGACGCAAATTCTCAATTTTATCCAAAACGAGAACTCCCAAACAATCGCTCTCGTCCTATCGTATTTGCAATCCGAGCAATCCTCGCATATTTTATCGTCCTTGCCGCAAGAGAAGCAGGCGGACGTTGCTCGCAGAATTGCCTTGATGGACAGTACATCGCCTGAGGTTATCAGTCAGGTTGAACGCGTTCTCGAGCAAAAACTCTCTGCTACGGTAACACAGGACTATACGAATGCAGGCGGCATCGATTCTATCGTTCAAATATTGAACGGCGTAGACCGCGGTACGGAACGGACCATTCTGGATGCTCTCGAGATCGAAGATCCGGAATTGGCAGAAGAAATCAAAAAACGCATGTTCGTCTTCGAAGACATCGTCAATATCGACAACCGTTCGATTCAGCGCATCATCCGCGACGTGGAGAACGCCGATCTTCAGCTCGCCCTCAAAGTGGCAAGCGAGGAAGTGCGGGAAGCGATCTTCCGCAACATGTCGAAACGGATGGCCGATACCTTCAAGGAAGAAATGGAATTTATGGGTCCTGTCCGGCTGCGTGACGTCGAAGAAGCTCAGACCCGTATCGTCGCTACGATTCGCAGGCTAGAAGAAGCCGGCGAGATTATCATCGCCCGCGGCGGAGGAGATGATATCATTGTCTAATTTGATAAAGTCTTCAAGCGTAATCGCGCTTGATCAGCTGAAACAGCTCTACTGGCTTAATAAACATGCTGCTGAGCAAGTAACGGTGACCGAAGAGATTATTGAAGAGGCAGGACCGGATGAGGAGACCATCTCCATTCGCGACCAGATCATCTCGGATGCACAAATTTTTGCTGAAGAACGTATACGTGAAGCCGGCGAACAAAGCGAGCAAATGCTGGCAAAAGCCGAAGCCGATATCGATGCCTGGTGGCTTGAGAAACGGCTGGAAGATGAAAGACATTCCGAAGCTTCCCGTCAAGCTGGCTTTGAGCAAGGATATGCTGAAGGCCAAGCGCATGCCGAGCAGGCATTGCGGCAAGAATGGGAGAGCCGTCTGGAAGAAGCTAATGCCGTTCTGAAATCCGCTTATGAAATGCGCGAGCAGATCATTCAAGAGGCTGAGCCTTTTCTGGTAGAGCTAAGCATCTCTATCTCGGAAAAAGTAATCGGCAGACAGCTGTCGGAAGCGCCGGATATGGCTCTTGAGCTAATCCGCAAAGCATTGTCGAGACGAAGGGAACAAGGCGTTATCGCCCTGTGCGTCGCTCCGGGGCAGTTAGCTTTTGTCCAGGCCGCAAGGGAAGAGCTTAATCTTGTTATCGACTCGCAGGCTGAGCTTCAGATTATTCCCGACGCAACGGTAAAAGATTTCGGCTGCGTCATCCGTTCCGCATACGGAAGCATAGACGCACGGATTGATACGCAATTGTCCGAGATCAAGCGGGAGCTTGTGCAGCTTGCCAACCAAAGCCATGAAGAACGGAGCATGCCGGATGAGCGGTATTAAACTGGACAGCTCCAAATATATCGACCAGCTTCGTCATCTTGACCCTATCCGGGTGAATGGCAAGGTCACGCAGGTAATCGGTCTTACCGTGGAATCGGAAGGACCGGATGCAAGCATCGGCGATGTCTGTCTGATCTACCCGGCAAAAGGTGCCAAACCGATTAAAGCCGAAGTCGTAGGCTTTCGTGATAATAAAGTCATTCTAATGCCTTTGGGCGAATTGCATGCGATAAGCCCGGGCTGCGATGTTGTCGGGACCGGAAAGCCGTTATCGGTGCAGGTTGGTTCCGAACTGCTTGGCAAGGTGCTAGACGGTTTGGGTCAGCCGCTTGACGGATCTTTTTTACCAAGCCGCATGCAGCATTACTCGACTCACAATGAACCTAGCAATCCGCTTGCGCGTCCCCGAGTACAGGAAACTTTGAGCATTGGCGTTCGTGCGATTGACGGTTTGCTTACCGTTGGGAGAGGTCAGCGCGTAGGTATTTTTGCAGGCTCGGGCGTCGGTAAAAGTACGCTGCTTGGCATGATCGCCCGAAATACGTCCGCAGACGTAAACGTCATTGCTTTAATTGGCGAACGCGGCCGCGAGGTGCTCGAATTTATCGAGAAGGATCTTGGTCCTGAAGGACTTGCCCGCTCGGTTGTAATTGTAGCAACCTCCGATCAGCCTGCTCTAATCAGAATTAAGGGAGCTCTTATTGCAACTTCCATTGCGGAATATTTCCGCGACCGCGGATTGAACGTCATGCTGATGATGGACTCGGTTACCCGTTACGCAATGGCGCAGCGTGAAGTTGGCCTTGCCATTGGCGAGCCGCCTGCTACTAGAGGCTACACGCCTTCCGTATTCGCAACACTCCCCAAGCTTCTGGAGCGGGCGGGAACAGGGCCTAACGGCTCAATTACCGCTTTCTATACCGTTCTGGTTGACGGCGACGACATGAACGAACCGATAGCCGACGCGGTGCGCGGCATATTGGACGGTCACATCGTGCTAAACAGGCAGCTCGCGAATAAGGGACATTTTCCTGCTATTGATGTTCTGGCGTCTGTCAGTCGTGTCATGAAAGAAATCGTGACGGAAGAGCATCAGGAAGCAGCAAATCAGTTAAAGATGTTACTCTCTGTTTATAGAGATTCGGAAGACCTAATCAATATAGGGGCGTACCAGAGGGGTACAAACGAAAAAATTGATACGGCCATCGAAAATATAGACGCAATCTATCAATTTACAAGGCAAAAGACAAATGAAAAGGTCACGTTGGCCGATTCGAAGGAAAGATTAATACAGGAATTCCACGGGAGATGACGACGGGTAAATGGCAGCCTTTCGATACGCTTATCAAAAAATCGTAGACTTGAAGTCAAGCGAGAAGACGCAGGCTGAGTGGCAGCTATCTTCCGCAATCGGTGTTCTGCAGGCGGAAGAATTAAGTCTTTCGGAGCTGCGGATGAAACGGGCAGAGTGGGAAAACAAGCAGCACGAGTGCTCGAATGAAGCTGTTTCTCTCGCTGAGCTGCAGCTGATGCAGCATTATCTGGAATATTTGGATTCCTGCATTGCAAGCAAGCTTACGGATGTCAGGCAGGCTGAACGAAAGGTTGAATATAACCGGACAAACCTCGCGGACCGAATGAAGGATGAGAAGGTTTGGCTTAAAGCGAAAGAGCATGCCAAAGACCGGTTCCGGCATGTAATGCAGATCAAGGAACAAAATGAGCTGGATGAAATGGCTACCAACCGCTTCAAGGTATCCCTTCCATCATGATCTGCGGCGCAAGGTAAAGGGAGTGAATGACAGTGTCGGATATGGAAATGGAGAAGCAGGGGTACAGCGGCTTCGAACGGTTGATGTTTTTTATGACGCCGATCTTGTTTACGTTAGTCCTTTTGGGCGCGTTATATATTTTGTTTAATACGGAAACCCGTAATCAAATGCTGGAGATCGGCAACTCGATTCCCTATCTGAAGGACGTACTTCCCGATCCCAAAACAGCTGACGGAAAAGCTAACGACGACCAGCTGAAATCAGCCAACATGAGCCGTAAGATTGATGAGCTCCAGGCGCAGCTGCAGGAGAAGGAAGCCGAGCTTGCCCAAACCAACCAGACTAAGGCAACCCAAGAGCAGGAATTAAAAAGCATGCAGGATCAGATTGATTCGCTTAAGTCTTCTAATGAAGAAAAAGCAGCGGACGATGCCGCTTATCAGGCGAAGATCCAGGAGCTCGCGAGTATGTACAGCAAAATTACCCCAAGTAAAGCTGCTCCGATTCTGCAGAGCATGACCATGGATGAAATGGTGCTTGTCTTGGATTCCATGAGACCGGACGACAGAGTTCGGATTTTGGAAAAAATGAACCCTAAAACGGCTGCTGACGCAACGATGGCGCTGAAGGACACCGTAACGGCGAAGGACAGACAGATTGCCGCGCTGCAGGCTGAGCTAAAGAAAGCCAAACCGACGGAAACCAAGCAGCCTTCCTCGCAGCTGACCAGCAATCAACTGAGCGCTACATTCGCGGCAATGGACGCGAAAAGCGCAGGGGAACTGTTAATTAAAATGGCGGATATCAGCCCAAGTAAAGTTATCCGCATTCTGAATAACGTCGATGACAAGACTCGTTCGGGAATTTTGGCGGAAATGTCCGGCATTAATCAAACGATTACCGCTCAACTGATGTCTAAGCTAATGGCTGGCAACTAAGAGAGAGGAGGTGAATCAAAATATGGAGATGATCATTCCTCAAGCTGCAACGCCTGCACCAGCCGCGACTACAAACAACGCATCGACACAAGCGAAATCAGGCGGAAATGATAAATTTCAAAAGACGCTAGCCAATCAGATGAAAGGCGACAAAGGCGCATCGGATAAAACCGGCGCAGCTTCATCCGCAGCGGATAAGGCTGACAACGGGCAGCAAGCCGCTTCCGGTAAGGAAGCGAAAGCAGCGAAGGATGCATCAGCAGTCAATCAGGCTGCTGCAGGCGAAGCGACGGCTGCGGCAGGCAGCACAGTAGCGGAATCGGATGTACTGACCGATGCAACGGCTGACCTGATGGAAATCATCGATCAATTGCTCGCGGATTTGGAAAAAATCAAGTCGGATTTGTCCGACCCATCGGCGGATAGTCAAGATCAGGATACGTTGCAGCCAGCTTCGATGCTGGATCAATTGCAGGCTTTGCTTGCTCTGCTAGGGATTCCGATGCCGGTACAGCTTCAGACTCCGTCAAGCGACGCTTCCAATCAGTCGTTAACAGGGGATCAGAATACGAATCAGCAGCTGGCCGCAATCGTAAGCAAGGTTCAGGATTCCTTGCTGCAGCTTCAAACGGCAATGCAGGAAGGGACAATGAAGCAAATCGGACTTCAGGAGCCCGTTCAACTGATTGGACAGCAGCTTGAAGCTTTGCAGCAATTCGTTCAAAAGCAGAAGGACTTAAGCGTTCATGCTGAGACACCTGTCGCGCCCACAGAGCAAACGCCGGAAATCACGGTGACAGCTACTGCGCCAGCAGTATCCGTTCATTTGCAGCGATTAACCGAGCGCGCAGTACATCCGGTAGCGTTAGCAGCGACAACCGATCAGCAAGTAACGAAGGAAGAGACGGAAGCATCCGGTGATACGGACGAGCAATTACCGGCAGTAACAACCGGTCAGTCATTTGCTGATATCATTCGTCAAACGGCGCCTCAAGCAGCCAAGCTAGTCCCAGTTGTCCAAGCGACCGTTCCGGTTACCGATTTCGCGGATAACATGAAGGATTTTATTCAAAAGCTGGATATCAAGCATGGCAACGGCATGTCGGAAGCGACCATTCAGCTGTTTCCTAAAGAGCTTGGACAGGTTGATGTGCGCATAACGATGCATAACGGACAGCTCACGGCATTGTTCCATGCGGATAACGCAAGCGCTAAGGATGCGCTTGACAATCAGATGGCGCAATTGCGAGTTGCTTTGCAGCAGCAAGGTTTATCAGTCGACAAGCTTGAAGTCACGTACGGACAGTCGGCCGCGCATTTATCCAACGGCCAGCATGGTCAAGGAACCGGTCAGCAGGCGTTTTCCAATCAAAATAAATCCAAAGGCGACGGGTTGCAGGAGGATTTTGAGTCTGATGTTGCCGAACAGCAGGCGATACAAGATTTAGGCTACGGACGTGCTGTCAATGTGACGGCTTAATCAAAAGCTCCTTATACGGTACGCATGTAGGATGGAGGTGAGTTTATGGCGACAGTATCCTCGAAAGTCATGTGGCCGAACTACAGCACTTCGAACGTGAAGGCGGCAGGCAAGGATACCGATAAAAATGCGTTAGGCAAGGATGCGTTTCTGGAATTGCTAGTTACGCAATTGAAAAACCAGGATCCGCTGCAGCCGCAGGATAACGCCGCATTCATTACGCAGATGGCTCAGTTTACTTCTGTTGAGCAGCTGATGAATATGTCGGATCAGCTTTCCCTGCTTAATCAAAATCTGGGTACGGCATCTTCGATTATCGGTAAAACCGTTTCCTGGTACGAGCTGGATGACGCAGGCCAAACCAAGCTAATGTATGACACGGTCAATTCCATCGTCTCTCAGGACGGTGCTTTGTATGCCAAATTTGCGGATGAAACCATGATTAAGCTTAGCGATGTCGTGACTGTATCCGATAAAGCGCCTGAAGCTAATCAACCTGACGACGGTAGTGAAGAGCCGACAGGGAATGGAGAAACAGCGGGAATGGCAGATACAAATTCAGGTTCAACCGAGCAGGAAGATGGTTCCGTATGAGTGACGGAGTGAAAATCAACCATCTGTTTCCTGTCGGTGCGCCGCCTCTGACCGGTGCCAAGAATACGGCAACGCGTCCGCAGCAAGCCGGCGGCTTCAAGGATATGCTTGATGCCAAGGTGCTTAAATTCAGCCAGCACGCGGAAGTGCGGATGAAGCAGCGGGGAATTCAGCTGCAGCCGGAATCGTTGACCAAGATTATGAACGCGGTGGATGAAGCCGAGTCTAAAGGCGCTAAGGATTCTTTAATTGTAATGAAAGACATTGCGATGATCGTAAATGTCCCGAGCCGGACGGTAGTCACAGCGTTGGACGGCAAGCAAATGCAAAGCAATGTGTTTACGAATATCGACAGTGCGGTGATCTTAAGCTAGGGCTGGACCGATAAGGGGGCCCTTTGGCTGCCGACCGACTGAAGCAGCCATGATTAAAGAAGCAAGAATCATCACGACTGGCCATAAATAAGTCCAATTGGGTGCTAATTCTTTAAGCGAATGCTTACGAAGCAAGAATCATCACAATTTGGCCATAAAAAAGTCCAATTGGGTGCTAATTCTTTTTAGGAGGAGTTATATAAATGCTTAGATCCATGTATTCCGGCGTATCAGGTATGCGCGGTTTCCAGACAAAGCTTGACGTAATCGGCAACAACATCGCTAACGTCAATACGGTAGGATTCAAGGGCGGCCGGGTTATGTTCAGCGATATTCTGAGCCAGACCACTTCAGGCGTTACCGCGTCTCTCGAAGGGGAACAGGGCGGCGTCAACGCGAAGCAGATTGGTCTTGGCGTAACGATCTCTTCGATCGATACGATCCATACACCAGGCAGCGCGATGACAACGAACGTGCCAACCGATCTTCGCATAGACGGTGACGGATTCTTCGCGGTATCCGCCGGAGGCGATTCTCCTACTTATCTGACACGCGCAGGCAACTTCACCTTGGATGGTAACAGACAGTTGGTTAATGCCGACGGCATGTTCGTTTTGTCCTCCGACGGTGAGCCAATTGTGCTCGGAGAGGATGTAACCTCCTTCTCGATCGGACAAGACGGTTCCATTCTGGCGGTAACGGCGGACGGTACCGAAGCCGTTGCGCAGCTCGGGGTAGTAAAAGTGGTTAACCCAAGCGGTCTGGAGAAAGTAGGCGGCAACCTGTATCGGGTAACGGCTAATGCCAATCCGGACGGCCAGTTCGAAATTGTGACGGCAGATGACCCTGCTATTGGCACAGGCGCAGTTATCGCGGGTCAGCTGGAAATGTCGAACGTCGACCTCACGAACGAATTTACCGAGATGATCGTTGCGCAGCGCGGCTTCCAGGCAAATTCCCGTATCATCACCACATCCGATGAGATTTTGCAAGAGGTTGTTAACTTGAAACGTTAATAGCTTCAGGCAATAGCTATCGGTCATGACTGAAGGGGGCTGCTCTCAGCCCCCGAATCAGCGAGGGGGGAGCTTATGATTACCGTAACTCGATTGAATGGCTCAAAGCTGATGATTAATGCTCTTCTTATCGAATTGATAGAAGAAACACCGGATACGATCATTACGCTCACTACGGGTAAAAAGTTTATCGTAACGGAGAGCGCAGCCGAGCTGGTACAGCTAATTCAGAGTTATATTCGTTCAATCGGCGTTCTTGCAGCGACCCAGAAGATCGAACATACGGAGGGTCCATAGAAATGAAAAAAATGTTGCCATGGCTAGTCACTACCTTACTAGCAATTACGCTGATCGCAATTGTAGCCATCATTATGTACAAATCATTTTTTAACGACACAGATAAGCCTGATGCGGAAAAGGCACCGGTTACGGTGAAGCATCTTTCTGCAGACGAGCTGGTATCCGTTACATCCGAACTGAAAGATTTTAAACGCAACCTGAAAGATTCGGATTATGTCGTAGTAATGAGCTTTGCTTTCCAGCTGGACAGCAAGAAGACTAAGGAAGAGTTCGACAAGATCCTCGAAATTGAGGTAAGGCCAATCATTAACCGTACGGTGGCCGATTTGACGGCAGCCGAGCTTAACGGCTCGCAAGGCGAGGATATGCTGGAATCGAAGCTTCTGAATCTAATTAATCCAATTCTGCCGGAAGGCAAAAAGCTTGTTAAAGTAGAGATTACGAATTTTATCATGCAGCAGTTATAAGCTTGTTGCCGACATTCCTTGAAGGGGGTGAGAGAATTGGTTGATGTACTATCGCAGAATGAGATAGACGCGCTGCTGGCCGCTTTATCATCGGGTGAGATGGATGCGGATGAACTGAAAAAAGAAGAGGTTACGCGAAAAGTTAGGGTCTATGATTTCAAGCGCGCTACTCGATTCTCGAAGGATCACATACGAAGCTTAACACGCATACACGAAAACTTCGCGCGATATTTGACAACCTATTTCTCAGCGCAGCTTCGTACGTTCGTTCAGATCAATGTCGTGCAGGTCGAGCAGCTGCCTTACGATGAATTTATCCGCTCGATACCGAAGATGACGATTCTGAACATATTTGAAGCGGAGCCGCTTGAAGGGCGCATGGTGCTCGAGGTTCATCCTAACGTTGCTTACGCGATGCTGGACAGAATGCTCGGCGGGCAGGGGATGGCGCCTTCCAAGATCAACAACCTGACCGAGATCGAGACCATCATTATGGAACGTATCTTCGCCAGGGCGTTTGAAAGCCTGCAGGAAGCATGGAAGACGATTATAGATATTTCACCTCGTCTGGAGGCGCTGGAGACGAATCCGCAATTCATGCAGATTGTCTCGCCAAACGAAACAATCGCGTTGATCTCGCTTAGCACGAAGATCGGCGATACGACGGGGATGATCAATTTATGTATCCCTCATGTCGTTATCGAACCGATTATGCCGCGGTTGTCTGCCCACCACTGGTTTGTCTCCCAGAAAAAGGAGAGAATTCCAGAGGAAGTTGAAATGCTGGAGCAGCGCGTAAGCAAAGCGAAGCTTCCTATCGTTGCGGAGCTTGGCGAATCGGTCATTACGATCAAGGAATTTTTGGGTCTCGCGGTTGGGGACGTCATTTCTTTAAATAAACCGATAGATGACGGCCTTCGCATCAAGGTTGGCGAGAAGCTGAAGTTTATCGGAAGCCCGGGCTCCGTCAAGGATCGGATAGCCGTGCAAGTGGATCAAGTTGTCAGCGAAGGAGCGGAAGAAGAAAATGACGAGTAAAGATTATTTATCGCAAGAGGAAATTGACGCGTTGCTTAATCAGACAGCCAGCGAGCTCGCCTCATCGCAATCGCAGGCTTCCGAATATCAGCTGTCGGACTTCTTGTCTTCGATCGAGCAGGATGCTCTGGGGGAAATCGGCAATATCACGTTTGGCAGCGCAGCTACGGCTTTATCTACTCTGCTAGGCAAGAAAGTCGATATTACGACGCCTCAGGTTACCTTCATTAAACGCGAGGATCTTGCTAACGAGTTTCCCAAACCTCATGTAGCGGTCAGCGTACAGTACGTAGACGGCTTCCAGGGGATTAATTCGCTGGTTATCAAGACAAAGGACGCGCAGGTCATTGCCGACCTTATGCTTGGCGGAGAAGGGGATGTAACGCTTCAGGAGCTGAACGAGATCCATATCAGCGCCGTTCAGGAAGCGATGAACCAGATGATGGGTTCCTCCGCAACATCGATGTCGACGATTTTTAACCGATTCGTTAATATTTCGCCTCCGGGTATCGACATTCTCGATGTAGACAGCGGCGGCGGAATGGGGCAGCTCCCGCCTGAAGATGTGTTTATCAAAATCTCTTTCCGATTGACGATTGGAGATTTGATAGATTCCACCATCATGCAGCTTCTGCCCGTACCGTTCGCGAAGCAAATGGTTGCGATTCTGATGGGGGATGTGGAGGAAGAGGCGGCAGCGGCTCCTGCCACACCGGCTCCTGCGCCAACACCGGCACCGGCGGCAGCGGTAACGCCTACGCCTGCACCGGCTCCTCAACCGGCTTATCAGGATCCGTATCAGCAAGCACCGGCGGCAGCGGCATCGCAATTTAATCAGCCGTATAATCCTTACCAGCAAAGCGCAGCATTCGATATTCCGATGCAGCCACAGGGACCTCAGACCTATGGTCACGCGGCAAACCGAAACGTAAATGTTCAGCCTGTACAGTTCGCCAACTTCAATCAAGCGCCATATGTACAAGCAGATGAGACAAACCTCAATTTACTTCTCGACATACCGCTTAAAGTTACCGTAGAATTAGGTAGGACCCAAAAGCAAATTAAGGATATTCTGGAATTGTCCCAAGGCTCCATTATCGAGCTGGACAAGCTCGCTGGCGAACCTGTCGACATCCTGGTGAACAACAAGCTGATCGCCAAGGGAGAGGTCGTCGTCATTGATGAGAACTTTGGTGTACGGGTAACGGATATCGTAAGCCAATGGGACCGCATTCAAAAATTGCAATAATACTCTAGGAGGAAAAAAAGATGGCAAACCGCATTCTAATCGTAGACGACGCAGCATTCATGCGCATGATGATCCGAGACATTCTGACAAAGAACGGCTACGAGGTCGTCGGAGAAGCGCAAGACGGCGCACAGGCGGTAGAGAAGTACAAGGAGCTTAAACCTGACCTGATTACGATGGACATTACGATGCCGGAGATGGATGGCATTTCCGCACTGAAAGAAATCAAAAAGCTCGACGGCAATGCAAAAGTTATTATGTGTTCCGCGATGGGCCAGCAAGCGATGGTTATCGACGCGATCCAAGCCGGCGCAAAAGACTTTATCGTTAAACCATTCCAAGCTGATCGTGTAATTGAAGCGATTAAGAAAACGCTTGGCTAAGCTATGCTTACATATGCTACGAGATTAATTTCCTTGACTGCGGTTGGCGTTGCTGTACAGCCCGCCTTCGCCGCGGCAGCGGGCAGCGGGAATGACGAGAGTCCAATGGCCGGCAGCTATACGGGCAGCGTGATCTGGGTCATCGTCTCTCTATTTATAGTTATCGGCTTAATAGTATTACTTATTAAATTTTTGTCTCAGCGTAATCGCATGTGGGGAACTAACCGTGCTGTTCGCTCTCTCGGAGGGGTTGCGCTGGGGCAGAACAATTCGCTTCAGGTTGTTGAGCTGTCAGGCCGGTTGTATGTGGTGGGTGTCGGAGAGAACGTGACACTCCTCGACAAGATTGACGATGAGAAGCAGGTGCAGGCAATTCTTGCTTCACTCGACAGACAATCCCATGCAGCCGGATGGTCGGCAAACACAATCTCTGATTTTCTTAAGAGGTTCCGTAAAGAAGAGTCGCGAAAGGGAGAGGACCTGACGGAAGAGCAGTGGAACATGCAGGAATCCTCCTTCCAAAGCTTGCTGAATCAAAACCTCAGTAAGCAGGCTGACCGCAAGCAGCAGCTGGAGTCGCTTCTGAAGGAATCCAAACATGATGGGGATGACAATGAAAAATAAATGGTGGATTTCGATCGTCACCGTAGTGCTGGGGGCTATGCTGCTGCAATCGCATGCGTTTGCGGCTGATCCGCTGCCAAATGTCGATATCAGCATCGGTGATGGAAGCGAAGAGCCGGGAACTAGCGCTTTGTCGCTCCTGCTTCTAATAACGGTATTAAGCATTGCGCCTGCGATCCTGGTACTTATGACAAGCTTTACCCGGATTGTAATCGTACTTGGATTCGTACGGACATCGCTTGGCACGCAGCAAATGCCGCCGAACCAGGTTCTGATCGGGCTGGCGATGTTTCTGACCTTTTTCATTATGGCTCCAACCTTCTCCCAGGTAAACGAAGTGGCTTTGCAGCCGTATCTAAAGGGTGAAATCACGCAGACCGTGGCGCTGGAGAAAGCGGCGGATCCGATGAAAAAGTTTATGATCTCGCACACGAGGGAGAAGGATCTGCTTCTGTTCCTCAACTATACGAAGACGGAGAAGCCGGAGAAATATCAGGATATCCCGATTACCGTTCTGGTGCCTGCCTACGCAATAAGCGAACTGAAAACCGCATTCCAGATGGGCTTTATGATATTCATTCCGTTCCTGGTCATCGATATGATCGTCTCAAGCACGTTGATGGCGATGGGGATGATGATGCTGCCTCCGGTCATGATATCCCTGCCGTTCAAGCTTCTGCTGTTCGTGCTGGTGGACGGGTGGTACCTAATTGTCAAATCATTGCTGTTAAGCTTCAACACGTAACTATGACAGGGAGGAACGTTCAATGAGTGCTGATTTCATCATCGGATTGGCCGGACAAGCCATCAGTACCGTATTGAAAGCCAGCGCGCCGATGCTCGTTCTCGCTCTAGTCGTCGGATTAATCGTCAGTATTTTTCAAGCGACTACCCAAATTCAAGAGCAGACGTTAGCTTTTGTGCCAAAAATCGTAGCGGTCTTTGTATCCCTGATTATATTTGGACCTTGGATTCTGAATGTAATCGTCGATTTCACTTACAATCTGCTGAACAACTTGTATAAATACATCGGATAGGTTGTGAACGGAAATCATGGATCAGATCGTGGAGTACTTCCCTATTTTTTTGCTTATTTTTTGTCGAATGACATCGTTTTTCGTCGTAGCTCCGCTGTTTAACATGCGAGGAGTACCAAGCACCTTCAAGATCGGACTTGGCTTTTTTCTCTCTCTTATCGTCTTTATGACCTATGGGCTGAAAGAGAAGACGGTACCGATGGATGCAGAGTATATTCTGTACATATTCCGGGAAGTCCTGATCGGACTTCTGATGGGGTACATTGTGTATCTCTTTATGACGGTTGTGCAAACAGCCGGCGCACTGATGGATATGCAAATCGGATTTGCCATGTCAAACGTTATTGATCCAATGACGGGTGTCTCGGCTCCGCTGCTCGGCAACTTCAAGTACATGCTGCTTATCATGGTGTTTTTGGCCGTTAACGGGCATCATTATCTGTTAACCGGATTGATGGACAGCTACAAATGGATGCCTCTGTCCAACGAATTGTTCAGCAGGATTTACGACGGAAGCATAACCGATTTCCTGTCTCGGGCAGTAGGGAACGCGTTCCTGCTGGCCATGCAGGTTGCGGCTCCGCTTGTCATTGCGATGTTCCTGACGGATGTAGGCCTTGGTTTCCTGGCAAAGACAGCTCCACAATACAACGTGTTTGTTATCGGGATTCCGCTTAAGCTGCTCCTTGGACTTGGATTATTGATCCTGGTGCTTCCCGGTATATCCGCGATATTCGAGCGACTGTTTGCCATCATGTTTGACAACCTGGAGCAATTGTTTGGCATCGTGCAACAAACCGAAAGCAAATAAGGAGGCTGCAACGTTGAGATCTTACTACCTAGAGCTAGACTTGCAGCTGTTTAGTCAGGAAAAAACGGAAAAAGCAACGCCGAAGAAAACGCAGGAAGCCCGCAAGAAAGGGCAGATCGCCAAGTCCAACGATTTGCCAAGCTCCATGATTTTGCTCTTTACCTTTGCTACTTTTGCGGCTTTAGGCAGCTACTATAAGACGAGGATTATGAGCGTGTTTCAGGAGCTGTTTGATAATTGGCTGACGATGGATGTCACAACGGCGAACATTATGCCGCTGTTTGACAAGCTTGCCGTCGACATGCTGATGTTCCTGGCGCCAATTTTCGCTATCGTAGTAATCGTGGCGATTTTGGGAAACGTTATGCAGTTTGGATTCCTGCTTACGGGCGAATCGCTTAAGCCGAAGTTCACCAAGCTGAATCCGATTAACGGTTTTAAGCAGATATTCTCTATGCGAACGGTAGTTGAGTTTCTAAAAAGCATATTAAAGCTCTTAATCATCGGCATCCTGGTCTATCGGGCGATTTGGGGCGATTGGGACAAGATTCTAATGTTATCGAGTCTATCGGTCCAGCAAATCTTCGCCTTTACTGCCGGATTGACGGTAAAGCTTGGTCTAGAAACCGGAGCGGTGCTTGTTATACTGGCTTTCGCCGATTATATGTATCAGCGTTACGAGCATGCCAAGAGCCTGAGAATGTCCAAGCAGGACATTAAAGACGAATACAAGAAGTCGGAGGGCGATCCTCTTATCAAAGGCAAAATCCGCGAAAGGCAGCGCCGGATGGCGATGCAGCGGATGATGCAAGAGGTGCCTAAAGCCGACGTGGTTATTACGAACCCAACCCACTTTGCTATTGCCTTGCAGTATGATGCTTCCAAGATGGAGGCTCCGGTCATTATCGCAAAAGGGATGGACCACTTGGCGCTCCGCATTCGCGAAGTTGCCAAGGAACATGGCGTTGTCATGATGGAAAATAAGCCGCTGGCCAGAGCGTTATACGAACGGGCCGATATCGGCGATTCGATTCCTGCCGATTTGTTCCAAGCTGTGGCGGAAGTATTGGCGGCTGTTTATAAAATGAAAGGCCGGGTTCGATCATCATAATTGAAAGGGAGGAGACAACATCATGAAAGTGAAAGATATTGCTATCTTAGCTGGGATTATCGGCATCGTACTCATGATGGTCATCCCTATACCAACACTGCTGCTGGATATTTTGCTCATCCTGAACATTTCGATCGCGCTCATGATTCTGCTGATTGCGATGAATACGAAGGAAGCTCTCGACTTCTCCATCTTCCCTGCAATCCTGCTAGTTACGACCTTATTCCGGCTTGCGCTTAACGTCTCGACAACACGCAATATCTTGTCGCACGGCCATGCAGGCGAGGTTGTACAGACGTTTGGATCCTGGGTAGGCGGAGGGCAAATTGCGATTGGCTTCGTCGTATTTCTCATCCTGGTCGTTGTACAGTTCATCGTTATTACGAAAGGTTCGGAGCGGGTAGCGGAGGTTGCAGCCAGATTTACGCTCGACGCGATGCCCGGCAAGCAAATGAGTATCGATGCCGACCTGAACGCGGGACTGATTAATGAACAGCAGGCGCGTGAGCGCCGCTCGAAAATCGAAAGAGAAGCGGACTTTTACGGCTCCATGGACGGTGCAAGTAAATTCGTCAAAGGCGATGCCATTGCTTCTATTATTATCTTGCTTATTAACCTCATTGGCGGTTTCATTATCGGGATGGCCATTCACGGAGACAGCTTTAGCGATGCTCTGCAAACCTACTCGATTCTTACGATTGGTGACGGTCTGGTCAGCCAGATTCCAGCTTTGCTTATTTCCACGGCAGCAGGCCTCATTGTAACCCGTGCCGCATCGGACGGAAACTTCGCGCAGGACGTTACAACGCAGCTCCTGAAATATCCGAAGCTGCTTTATATCGTGGCAGGAACAATCACTTTGCTCGGCGTATTCACGCCAATCGGCATTCTGCGTACGATTCCTTTTGCCGCCTTGCTCCTGTTCGGAGCCTGGAAAATGCAGCAATCCATTGCCAAGCAAATGCAGCAGGAAGAGCTTTTGGAGGAGGAGCAGCAGATCGAAGAGGTGCGAAGTCCCGAAAGTGTTATCAGCTTGCTGCAGGTTGATCCGATCGAGTTCGAATTCGGCTATGGCCTAATTCCACTGGCGGATACGCAGCAGGGTGGAGACTTGCTTGACCGGATTATTATGATCCGCAGGCAATGCGCCTTGGAGCTTGGACTTGTGGTACCGGTCATCCGGATACGCGATAACATTCAGCTCAAGCCCAATGAATATGTCATCAAGATTAAGGGGAATATCGTTGCTCGCGGCGAATTGCTGCTTAACCATTATCTTGCGATGAGCCCGGGCTTCGAAGACGAATCTGTTATCGGAATCGAAACGACGGAACCGGCGTTTGGACTTCCGGCGCTCTGGATCGATGAAGCCATGAAGGAGAGAGCGGAAATCTCCGGATATACCGTTGTAGATCCGCCTTCCGTTGTGGCAACGCATTTGACGGAAATTATCAAGCGCCATGCGCATGAGCTGATTGGCCGTCAAGAAACCAAAGCTCTTGTTGAAAATGTAAAAGAGTCGTACCCGGCACTTATCGAAGAACTTATTCCTTCCATATTATCGATTGGCGATTTGCAAAAGGTGCTGGCCAAGCTTCTGCGTGAAAAAGTGTCGATCCGGGATCTGGTTACGATCTTTGAATCGCTAGCGGATCAAGCCCATTATACGAAGGACCCGGACATACTTACGGAATATGCCCGACAAGCGTTGTCGAGGCAGATTACGCAGCAGTTCACTTCAACGGGGAATATGCTAAGGGTTATCACCGTAGGTCCAGCGCTTGAGAAGAAAATCGCGGAGTCGGTTCAGCAGACGGACCAGGGAAGCTATATTGCGCTTGATCCTGTCGCAACGCAGCAAATCTATCAGAAGCTCAATGAGCAAGTGTCGCGCCAAATTCAATCCGGCCAACATCCCGTTGTACTGACTTCGCCTACCATTCGCATGTATCTGAGACAAATCGTTGAACGGACCATGCAGGATGTACCGGTACTGTCGTATAGCGAGCTTGAGCCTAACATTGAAGTTCAAAGCGTAGGGGTGGTGAATTTATGAGAGTAAAACGTTATGTGGTGAACGCCTTGCCGGAAGCCCTGCCAATGATTCGGAGCGAGCTTGGCAAAGATGCGGTCATCCTGAATACGAAGGAAGTCCGGATCGGCGGATTTATGGGGATGTTCCGGAAGAAAAAGATGGAGGTGATAGCTGCAATCGAGTCGGGAGCAGCCGCGCCAACTGCAGCAACCCAGCCGAAAAAAGCGGCAGCAGAAGTCCAGCGGGTTGTTCATGCGATTCAAGAGTCGAAAAGACAAGCAGCTACGGGTACGGCGGTTCTTGAACCTCCGGCCCCCGTACCTGTGACGGTCGTTCAGCCGCCTCCGCCAGTTGTGCCGGCTTCGCCTCCGTCGCAGTCGATAAATCGAATTAACGATGATCTGCTAGAGGAGATCCGGTTTATCAAGCAATCTTTGAAGCAGCTGTCGATGCATAAGCCGGAGATGGAACGGCCGCTAGCTATACAATCCTTGTATGGGCGTTTGGTCCAACAGGAAGTGGAGCCGGAACTGATAGACCGGTTAATAGACGCGGTTAACGAGAAGCTTGCAGACCAAAAGGATATGCCGGACGAGGCGGAGACTTGGCGAATTGCCCGGGAGCTGCTGTTGGAATGGCTGATTCCGTACAGTCACCAATCCATAAGCGAATCGGCAAGAATCGTTCATTTTGTCGGACCGACAGGTGTGGGCAAAACCACAACAATCGCAAAGCTGGCAGCGGGACAATCGATCAAGTTCGGGCGGCAGATTGGGTTAATTACTTCGGATACTTACCGAATTGCGGCAGTCGATCAGCTGCGAACCTACGCGAATATTCTGAACGTGCCAATGGAAGTTGTGTTCTCGCCGATGGATTTGCCTAAAGCCTTCAAGCAGCTGGAAGACCGTGAGCTGATTTACATGGATACGGCAGGCCGGAATTTCCGCAATGAGCTTCATGTATCCGAAGTTAATAGTCTCCTGCAGTCCAGCGAAGAGAGCGAGACCGTGTTGGTGCTGAGCTTGACCGGCAAAACCCAAGACATGATGGCGGTGGCGGACAATTTTGTGAAATATGGAGTACGCAAGGTGCTGTTCACTAAGCTGGATGAAACGTCGGTGTACGGATCGATCCTAAACCTGGCTCTGCAAAATGAATTGCAGCCGGTGTTTGTTGCTAGCGGCCAGACCGTGCCTGACGATATTGCCCCATTTAACGCGGAGCGATATATTGATGCGCTGCTGGGGGCTCCTGCCGATGAATGATCAAGCGGAGGCGCTTCGCAACATGGTGAAGATGAGGATGGGTCAGGAGACTGCCCGTCCTACCCGCATCGTAACGATCACGAGCGGGAAGGGAGGAGTAGGCAAATCCAACTTCAGCCTGAACTTTGCTATTTCGCTGCAACGCCTGGGGAAAAAAGTTCTCGTATTTGACGCGGATATCGGCATGGCCAATATCGATGTCCTTATGGGGGTTAGCTCTTCCTATCACCTCTATCATTTGTTCAAGCAGGATAAAACCATCTGGGATATTATCCAGATTGGACCGTCAGGGGTACATTTCATAGCCGGCGGCTCAGGGTTTCGGGATCTTCTTGACTTAACCGCGGAGCAGCTGGACTGGTTCTCGGAACAGATCGGCAAGCTGCAAGGGGAATATGATTTTATTCTCTTTGATACGGGAGCGGGCTTGTCGAAGGAAACCGTCAAGTTTATCTCTGCGGCGGAAGAAACCTTTGTTGTGACAACGCCGGAGCCAACAGCGATTACCGATGCCTACGCTCTGGTAAAGATGGTCAAGTCGATGGGAATCAACGCCGCATTTAAGCTCATTATTAACCGTGCTACAGATCGCAAGGAAGGCATTCAGACTGCGGACAAAATTAATCTTGTAGCAAGAAGATTCCTTCATGCCGAACTTCCGACATTGGGCGTAATCCTGGATGATCCGAATGTCACGAAAGCCGTAAAGCGGCAAACGCCGTTTACCGTTGCTTTTCCCGGAAGCGATGCATCAAAAGGAATTGACGAAATTGCACGCCGATACTTGGAGATGTCCATTCCGGAGCAAACCGCTGCAGCTGGAGTAAGAGGATTCATACATAAGATGTTTAGGTTTAACCGGTAATTCTACATACATAAGAGGGGGGAACAGGATGGCTCCTTATCGCGTGCTGGTCGTGGACGATTCGCCTTTCATGAGAAAAATATTCAGCGATCTGATCGTTCAGGACCCCCAATTTACAATTGTGGCAACCGCTTGTAACGGCATTGAAGCCATTGAGGCCGTTAAAAAGTGGAAGCCTGATGCTGTCACCTTGGATCTTGAGATGCCAGAGCTTAACGGGCTCGACGCCTTGCAGCGGATCATGATCGAACAGCCGACACCCGTGATCATGTTATCCGGCATCAGTGAAGAGAACACGAGAGAGACCATTAAGGCACTGCAGCTAGGGGCTTTTGACTTTATCCGCAAGCCGATGGGCGCTTTCTCCAATGATATTGTCCGGGTCGGGGAGCTGTTGCTTGAGAAGCTGAGAATTGCGGTCCTGACAAGAAGGTATTCTACCGCTGTAATGGACACGGATAAGAAGAAAGCTTCCATTAAACGGGACAAGCCCGAACAGTCACAGCTTGCACAGCCCGCGAAATCGGTGGAAGAAGGGAACAACCGAAAGCGTGGGCTGTTGCAGCCGGAGCAACAGGCAGAAGCTAGAGATGCATCTGCCCCGGCTTTAGAGAAGAAAATCAAACCAACGGGCGGTCCGAGGAATCCGGTTAAGCCATTAACAGATGGAGGCGGCAGACCAAATGGCTCGGCCCCGATTATGCCGGTTGCTCCAGTCGCAGCGGCACTGGAGGAGAACAAAGAACGGAAGCGGTATATACGCGCGGACGGCTTTGACCAATTAATCGCTATCGGAACCTCGACTGGCGGTCCACGCGCTTTGCATGAAGTAATCACTTCGCTCCCGGCCCAGCTGGCAGCACCTGTGCTGGTTGTCCAGCATATGCCCCCCAAGTTTACAAAGTCGCTTGCCCAGCGTTTGGACAGCTTTAGTGAGCTTGAGGTTGTGGAGGCTTCGCAGGGTGACCGGTTGAAGGCCGGGGTTGTCTATATCGCCCCTGGCGGCCATCACATGGAACTAGCGAAGGATCAGAGCGGCTATTATGTCCAGCTAACGCAGGAGCCGCCGTGCAACGGACATCGTCCTTCGGTTGATGTTCTGTTCGAATCATTAACCCCGTTTGACGAGTTGAAACGTCACGCCGTCATCATGACGGGAATGGGAAGCGACGGAGCCAAAGGGATGAAGGCTCTAGTCGACAGCGGCGCGGAATCGGCGATTGCCGAATCCGAACAGACCTGCGTCGTTTATGGAATGCCGCGCAGCGCGATAGAGACCGGCTGCGTGAAGACGGTTCTGCCGCTGCAGCAGATTGCTGCCGAGCTGCAGCATGCGGTTTTGAAAGGATTATAGATGATATAAAGTCCTATCAGGAGGTGCAACAAAATGGATATGAACGCCTACTTATCGATGTTTATCGATGAATCCAATGATCACCTGCAAGCTTTGAACGAAAATTTGCTTCGCCTGGAGAGCGAGCCGGAGGATCTGACGATCGTCCAGTCAATTTTCCGCTCTGCCCACACCCTAAAAGGGATGTCTGCAACGATGGGGTATGAAGATCTTGCCTCGCTGACGCATGAGATGGAAAACGTGCTTGATCTAGTACGTAACAGCAAGCTGAAGATGGATGAATTTATTTTCGATACCTTGTTCAAGGGGCTGGATGCGCTCGAGTCCATGGTTCAGGATATCGTAGGCGGCGGAACGGGCAAAGCGGATGTAACCGCGATTGTGGCTTCGTTGCAGTCCATCGTCAAAGGGGACTACAAAACCGCTGGAGCTTTTACGGCTGCATCGTCTGCTCCTTCCGCATCCGTGCAACAAACCGGCGGAATTCTGGATGAGTTCCAGACCTCGGTTATCCAGCAATCTATCGATAGCGGACATAACGTCTACTATATCGAGGTGGAAATCCGGGAAGATTGCGTATTAAAAGGCGTGCGTGCCTATATGGTATTCGACCTGCTGGGCAAGAACGGCGACATCGTAAAATCCGAGCCTTCCGTAACCGATTTGGAGCAGGAGAAATTCGACCGTTCCTTCTCCGTGTTTGCCATCTCAACCTTATCCCAGCAAGAGCTGGAAGCTCAAATTGCAGCAATCTCCGAGATCGAGAAGGTATCTGTAGCGTTGCTGGATCTTGAGTCGCTCGCGATGCTGAATAATGCGGCAGCCAAGGAGCAGGCTCCGGCAGCGGTACCTGCACAAGCCGAGCCACAATCGGAAGCTGCGAAGGAAGAAGCGGGCAAGCAGGTTAGCGCAGCACGCACGCAGGCGGCGGCTTCCTCTGCGCCTGCCGCCGTATCCAGAACGATCCGAGTTGATATCGATCGTCTGGATGCTCTGATGAACCTGTTCAGCGAGCTGCTGATCGATCGTGTAAGGCTGGAGCAGCTTTCCAGCGAGATCCGCCGCAACGACCTGACAGAGACCGTCGAGCATATGACCCGCGTCAGCTCCGATCTGCAAAATATTGTCCTGAAGCTGAGGATGGTTCCGGTAGATTCGGTATTTAACCGGTTCCCGCGCATGATCCGCGACTTGGCTAAATCACTCGACAAGAAAATTGATCTGGTTATTACGGGCGCTGATACAGAGCTTGACCGCACAGTCATTGACGAGATTGGCGACCCGCTTGTTCACTTGCTCCGCAACTCGGTGGACCATGGCATTGAAACCACCCAAGAACGTATCGCAGCGGGCAAGCAGGAGACTGGAACGATTAACCTGCGCGCCTATCATAGCGGCAATCATGTCTTTATCGAGGTTGAAGAAGACGGCAGAGGCATAAACCGCGAGAAGGTTCTAAAAACGGCGATCAAGAACGGCGTTGTGACCGAAGATCAGGCAAAGCAGCTTTCTGACGAAGATATCAACATGTTGATATTTGCTCCCGGTTTCAGCACGGCCGATAAAATCTCCGATATTTCCGGCCGCGGTGTTGGCCTTGATGTCGTTAGATCCAAGATCACTTCGCTTGGCGGCAATGTAACGGTAGATTCCGCGCTTGGGCGCGGAACGAAGTTTGCCGTTCAATTGCCTCTGACTCTATCTATTATTTCGGCGATGCTTATCAAGCTAGGTTCTGAGAAATACGCGATTCCGCTTACGTCTATCGTGGAAACCGGCATTATCCAGAAGGATCAGATCCTTAACGTACACGGAAACCGGATGATTCATTTCCGAAATGCGGTAATTCCATTGGTTTCTTTAAGCAAAGTACTCGATTCGCCCGATTTTAACGAGCAAAGCGAGTCGGAGACCGAAATTGTCGTTATCCGAAAAGGGGATAAATGGGCGGCGATTACCGTTGACGAGTTTATTGGACAAAGCGAGATTGTATTGAAATCGCTAGGCAAATATTTAACCAATATTGAAGCTATATCCGGTGCGACCATTCTTGGCGATGGCCAAGTGGCGCTCATCATTGATCCTAACGCACTTATCAAATAGGGAGGGCTTAACGATGGGAGAAGAATTAAAAGTAATCGTATTTTCGCTGGCACATGAGGAATATGGCATTGAGGTGGATAAAGTCCGTACAATCGAGCGTTTATCCCCAATTACGCGCGTGCCGAAAACTCCTTCCTTCATTAAAGGAGTTATTAATCTTCGCGGTATCGTTGTTCCCGTTATCGACCTTCGCGGCCGTTTTGGCTTGGAAGAGTCGGCAACAACGGAGAACAGCCGGATCATTGTGGTTGCGGTAAACGAAATGGAAGTTGGCTTTATCGTTGATTCCGCCAATGACGTAGTGGATATCGACGCCGACACAATCGATTCGCCACCAGAGATTGTTGGCGGCATTAAAGCGAAATATTTGAGAGGTATTGCGAAGTTCGGAGATAACCGGCTGCTTATTATGCTGAACCTGTCCGAAGTGCTGAACAAAAGCGAGATCATTCAGCTCGAGCAGTTAGAGGTGTAGGAGTGGACGCCTTTAACCGGTTCAAAGCGTTTGAAATGGATGTTCTGAAGGAAGTAGGCAATATCGGGGCGGGTAATGCGGCAACCGCGTTATCCCGCCTTCTGGACAAGCCTGTAGACATGGCGGTTCCAAAGGTCAGCCTGCTGCCCTTTGAAGAAGTAGCAGAACGAGTCGGCGGCTCGGAGCAGGTTGTCATTGCCGTATATCTTCGGGTAGAAGGGGAAGCGCCCGGCAATATGTTTTTCATCATCCAGGAGGATGCCGCGAAGCGTTTATTGGGACAGCTTCTGTCCTCGGATTACGATTCAACAGGCAGCTACTCGGAGATGGAGATGTCCGCCCTTTGCGAGATCGGCAACATTTTGGCGGGATCCTATTTATCTTCCCTTGCTGATTTCACGCATTTATCCATGGCGCCTTCCGTGCCTTCCGTTGCCAGAGATATGGCAGGTCCTATTTTGAGCTACGGACTCATGCAATACGGCGAAATGGGAGATTCCGCCCTGCTTATTGAAACAACGTTCCTTGAAGATCGAGAAGAGCTGGAGGGACATTTCTTCCTTATACCGGACCCGGATTCCTTCACAAAAATATTTCAATCCTTGGGAGTACTGACCGAATGATCCAACAAGATGTGATCAAGGTCGGCATGGCAGATTTAAAATGGGCTGCGGACGGAGCACATCTGAGGACAACAGGACTAGGCTCTTGTGTCGGACTGACGTTATACGATCCTGTTGCACGAATTGCGGGGATGGCGCATGTTATGCTGCCATCTTCGGAAATTGCCAGAGAGTCGACCATGAATATTGCCAAATATGCGGATACGGCAATTCCCGAGCTTATTGGGCAGATGAAAGCAGAAGGCGCCGTTATCGGACGTCTAGCAGCAAAAATGGCCGGAGGAGCGCAAATGTTTGCCTTCTCGGGCCAATCGGATTCCATGCGAATCGGACCCCGGAATGTAGAATCCTGTTTGGAAATTCTCGCGAACTATTCAATCCCCTTGATGGGACAGGATACAGGCGGGAATTATGGCCGCACGATTGAAATCGATAGCAGCAGCGGTGTATTGACAATAAGAAGCGTGCAGTTTGGAATAAAGGAGATTTGAAATGGTTGGAAATTGGCGATGGAATGTCGGCTTGGGGATTGTTGGCGCGGTATTAACCTTATTATTTTCGATTGGTAAAAACCCGCTGTCTGTCATGCTGATGCGCAGCATGTATGCTTTCATCGCCTTTGTTGCGATTGCATTTGTAATGCGGTTTATACTTTCCTTTATCCTTCGTCCGCCAGTGATGCATCAAGCTGAGACTGCCGGAGAAGAAGGAAAAGGAACGCAGCTGGATCTCCAAACTCCCGATGAGAGCGAAGACCTGAATCAACTGCTCAAATCACAGTTGGACGGCCATAAGACTCAGGAAGTACAACATCTGGAACAACAAAGTCAGTTTAAGCCGTTAACGCCGCCAAAGCTGGTATCAACACAGAATAAAGAGCCTGAGGAATTGGCTAAGGCCATTCGTCATCTGACTGGAGGGTGAGTGACATGATTGCGACTGCGAATCTGGATTTGTGGCGGGCGTGGAAAGAGGAAGGCGATCTTGAAGCCAAGAAGCGTCTTATCGAGCAATTCTTGCCTTTGGTCGATTATGTAACGAACCGCATGGCGATTGGATTGCCTAAAAATGTTCTTAAGGATGATCTCGCCAGCAACGGAGTCATGGGACTTATCGATGCGATCGAGAAATTCGATTACTGTCGCGGCTTACAGTTTGAAACCTACGCATCCTGGAGAATCCGCGGATCGATTATCGACGGTCTTCGCCAGGGTGACTGGGTGCCTCGTTCGGTACGCGAGAAGGCGAAGCGCATTGAAGAAGCTTATCAAAGCCTGGAGCAGAAATACTTGCGTTCCGTCTCAGACGCGGAGATCAGCGAATATTTGAATGTCAGCGAGAAGGAATTTACCACGATGCTTCATGAGATTGCGATTACCACGGTATGCTCGCTGGAGGATCCGATTCGTGAAGAAGAGTCGGAGACAAGACTTTCGCTGCTTATTGACGAACGGGCCAAAAATCCGGATCATAAAGCGCATGAGTTTTTCCTCAAGGACTCTCTTATTAGCGGCATTGAGAAATTAACGGAGAAGGAACGCACCGTTATCTCGCTCTTTTATTATGAAGAATTATCGTTAAGCGAGATCGCGGAAGTGATGTCATTATCCCCGTCAAGAATTTCCCAGCTGCATTCAAAAGCTATATTACGGCTAAGAGGGGCATTAGCAAAGCATAAAGATCAATTACTGCAGCATTAGAAGGGAGTAGGCAAGGTGGAAGACCATTTATTGGAATCTTACTTGCGTATCCAGATATCAGCTGACAAGCTGTCTGCTTTACTGACCTTTAACCGGATCACCGAGGATTTCGACTGTACTCCCGGTCAATTGGAACGATTTGTACGCAGCAAGGGCGTTGTATATGGGATACGAACAAGTCTGTTAAATGAAATTTGCACCAATACACTTGCGTATTGCAAAGAGCAAACATTAATCGCTGTTGGTAATCCGGCTTCGCCAGGTAAGGACGGATCTATCCGTTTTGCTTATGACATGCAGGATCAGAACCAGCGTCCTGCAGAGCTGGAAGACGGCAAGGTGGATTTCAAAGAAGTTTCCCGGCTAAAAAACGTAAAGCGCGGTCAATTAATTGCAGAACGGGTCGATGCTCTTTTTGGTTCGCCCGGCATGATGGTAACCGGCGACGAGATTCCTGCCAAGCAAGGCAAACAGGCTAGGTTTAAAGTGGGAAAAAACGTTGTGGTCAACGAGAACCAAACAGCCATGTATGCCTTAATTGACGGTCTAATTACGATTACTGACAAAGAGAAAGTAAACGTTTTCCCGGTGTATGAAGTTAACGGAGACGTTGATTATAGAGTCGGCAACATCGATTTTGTCGGAACGGTGGTCATTCGCGGGAATGTTCTCAGCGGGTTTCGGGTAAAGGCTTCCGGTGATATTCGCGTTATAGGCGGTGTTGAAGGCGCCGAGCTGGAGTCCGAGGGCTCGATAGAAATCACGGGCGGAATCATGGCAGGCAACAAAGGCTACGTCAAAGCGCAAAAAAACGTAAAAAGCTCCTTCATCCAAGACAGCAATGTTATTGCCGGCGAGGATGTTTTGGTGTCTCAGAGCATTATGCATTCTCATGTTCGCGCTGGCCGCAATGTTATTTGTCAAGGTTCAAAAGGATTGATTGTAGGCGGTTCCATTCAAGCGGTAGAGCAAGTGTCGGCACGCGTGATCGGCAATACGATGTCAACAGCGACCACTATTGAAGTGGGAGTACAGCCAGAGTCCCGTTCCGAGCTGCAGGAGCTGCGCCTCACTCTTCGCAAGCATATGGATGCGATGGACAAGACGGTGAAAGCATTAGCGATTCTTGACCAGCAAGCTGCGATGGATCAGTTAAACGATCAGAAGATGGCCATGCGGATCAAGCTGGGAGCAACAAGACGCCAGACAACCGCAGAGATCGACCAGATCAGAGAACGTATTCTGGAGATTGAGAAAACGCTTGAGGACACCGATAAAGCGAAGGTGGATATCAGCCATACGGTATACGGCGGCATTAAGATTGTAATCGGACGTTATACGCGGTTCATTAAAGATCCGGTACAGCGTGTTTCTTTCCGGTATACGGACGGGGATATCGTGCAATTACCTTTCTCGTAGAGAGGAGCTTGTAAATGCCGTTTAAGCCAATTGATTTGCAATGGTCAATCCCGCGTACTCCGGAAGCGGGCGGAATACAAAGCCAGTCGAATCATAAGGCGAATGCGGAGCTTTCGCGATTGGCAGAACTGGCATCCAAGCAAACCGAACAATTGCGCAGCAAGAATACCGGCGTTGAACAGACGGGCGGAACGAATGTTCGCAATAATCGGGACCGTCAGAACGGCAATCCTTATCTTGCAAAGCGACAGCAGAAGCAGGAACAGGAGGAAACCGGAAAGACGGAGGAAAAGGCCGAACATCCCTATAAAGGGCATCACGTGGATATATCGTTATAAGAACAGCTATGTTTGTAGAGGGTGTGAATGATGTCAAACTGGACTTATATTGTATTGCTGGGAGCGGTTGTAGCCGTAGCTTCGTTATTCCTGCCAAGAAAGCAGCAGGGACAAGAAGCTAAGGACACGCGCAACATGGAAATCGCGCTTGAGCAATTTATGGAGAACACGGAGCTGGACCATCAAGAACTGGTAAAGCTTGTTTCGGTATTGCGGGAAGAGGGAAAACAGCAGTCGGAAGCAGGCAAACAGCGGTTGGCAGAGCTTGAGAACAAATGCCTGCTGCTTGAGCAGCAGCTTGCTTTCCTTCAGCAGCAGCGTCAAAACGATCTATTGATGGCATCGCAAACGAAGCCAGTCTCCGGCATGGCTAAGGCAGCACCGGCGGCAGAGGAGCAGCCACTCGTTGAGCAAGAGCCCGAGCAGCCCGCATCGGGTATTCAGCTTCGTTATCCAGATCTATTTGATTTATATAATCAAGGCAAGTCTATCGAAGCCATCGCAAAAAAGCTTAGTATGAACAAAGGCGAAGTTCAGCTTATCTTGCAGCTGGCCAAGCAGGAGGAGAAGGCTTATGTTTAAGAACCGCTCCTTTATTGCAGGATTAGGTGTCGGCATTATTGCCGGCGCTATTTTGCTGCAGCTGATGCAGATCGGGGACGAAAGCCAGCAGAAGCTTTCGAACGGATTTAACGATGGGGAGCCCAAGCTGTACACGCAGGCGGAGCTGGATGAGAAGCTTGCGGAGGAGAGGGATAAAGCTAGCCAGAATGCGGTTACAACGGAGAAGCCGGCAGCGCAGAAGCCGGAGGAGTCTCCGGTTGTCAAAGCATCGGAACCGCCGGCTGACAGCGGCAAGAATGACGATAAGAAAGCCGAAGAAGCAGCTGCCGAGAAGCCAGCCGCAGCAGCGGTTAAAAGGCAGGTTCGCATTACAGGCGGAATGAACCTAACGGACACCGCGGAGCTGCTGTCTGAGCAGAAGCTGATCTCGGACAAGGATGCTTTTATCAAAGCCATGAAAAATAAACCTGTCCGTGCGGGCTATTTCATTTTTGAAGGGAATCCGACGGTTGCAGACATCATTCGCATTTTGACAAGTCAACCGCTTACCAAATCGGAATTCGAGCAGCAAATGAAGGGTTAGAGACAAACTGCAAAATTTCGACAATCATCTGTTGCACCGTGTAGGCAGATATGTTATATTAATTGACGGTGTTAAAAACACACGCCTATTAATTCCACTAATGGTGCTTCCGGTCGCCGGAAGTTTTAGCGGAAGATGCGATGGGCGGAGGTAATTACTCAAAAACCATAACAGGAGGTGTGTTGAATATGGCGGTTATTTCCATGAAACAGCTTCTCGAAGCTGGGGTACACTTCGGTCACCAAACTCGTCGTTGGAACCCTAAGATGGATCGTTATATCTTCACAGAAAGAAACGGAATTTACATTATCGACCTGCAAAAAACAGTTAAGAAAGTCGAAGAGGCTTACAACTTCGTACGTTCTGTAGCTGCTGAGGGCGGCACTATGCTGTTCGTAGGTACGAAAAAACAAGCTCAAGATTCGGTTAAAGAAGAAGCTGAACGTTGCGGCAACTTCTACATCAACCAACGTTGGTTGGGTGGTACGCTGACTAACTTCCAAACGATCCAAAAACGTATTGACCGTCTGCGTCAACTCGAAAAATGGTCGGAAGACGGTACTTTCGAAGTACTGCCTAAAAAAGAAGTTATCATTCTTAACAAAGAAAAAGACCGTCTGGAAAAATTCCTCGGCGGCATCAAAGGCATGAAAGGCCTGCCTAGCGCGCTGTTCATCATCGATCCTCGCAAAGAGCGTATCGCTGTTGCTGAAGCACGCAAACTCGGTATCCCAATCGTAGGTATCGTTGATACAAACTGCGATCCGGACGAAATCGACTATGTAATTCCAGGCAATGACGACGCGATTCGCGCAGTTAAATTGCTGACGTCCAAAATGGCTGACGCTATCGTGGAAGCTAACCAAGGCGAGCAAACAACTGCTTAATCCGATATAATTGCTACAACAAAGGGTGGTCAGAAGGTGAAAGCCTCTCACCGCCCTTTTTTTGAACGTAAAAACTAAAAATGGAATTTCCAGGAGGGCTAATCATGGCGGTATCCGCAAGCGCAGTAAAAGAACTTCGTGAAAGAACTGGAGCAGGTATGCTCGATTGCAAGAAAGCATTGGACGAAACAAACGGCGACATCACAAAAGCAATTGAATTGCTTCGTGAAAAAGGTCTGTCCGCGGCTGCTAACAAAGCTGGCCGTGTTGCAACCGAAGGCGTAGTTGAATCGTATATCCATGCAGGCGGCCGTATCGGCGTTCTGGTTGAAATCAACTGCGAAACTGACTTCGTAGCTAAAACGGATCAATTCCGTACTTTCGCTCGCGACATCGCAATGCACATTGCTGCAGCGAACCCTAAGTTCGTAAAACGCGAAGAAGTTCCGGCTGAGGAAATCGAAAAAGAGCGCGAGATTCTGAAAGCTCAAGCTCTGAACGAAGGCAAACCTGAAAAAATCGTTGAGAAAATGGTTGACGGCCGTATCTCGAAATACTACGAAGAGTACTGCTTGATGGAGCAATCCTTCGTTAAAGATCCGGACAAAACAATCTCGGCTCTTCTGAACGAGAAAATCAGCGCTATCGGTGAAAACATCTCGATCCGTCGTTTCGTTCGTTACGAACTGGGCGAAGGCTTGGAGAAAAAAGTGGATAACTTCGTTGAAGAAGTTATGGCTCAAGCAAAACTGTAAACCGAACGCACAGGCGGGGCGGGGCGTTCGCCCCGCTCTTTTTTTCTAAATAATAGGATGTTACCTCGCCCGCGAGGTACAAGATGGAGGTAGGGACGATGGGACAGCCTGTTTTCAAAAGAATTGTTCTGAAAGTTAGCGGTGAATCTTTGTCGGGAGACCAAGGCTACGGCATTGAAGCTTCGGTCATTTCGGAAATCGCTGATCAAGTTAAAGAAGTAGTTGCACTCGGTGTTGAAGTCGCTATCGTTGTAGGCGGCGGCAACATCTGGCGTGGTATTGCAGGTACGGCTAAGGGTATCGACCGTGCCACAGCAGACTATATGGGCATGCTGGCGACCGTAATGAACTCTCTGGCTTTGCAAGATGCGTTGGAGCAAATTGAAGTGCCTACTCGCGTTCAAACTTCGATCGCCATGCAGCAAATCGCGGAGCCTTACATTAGACGCCGCGCAATCCGTCACCTGGAGAAAGGCCGCGTTGTAATCTTCGCAGCCGGTACTGGCAATCCGTTCTTCTCGACCGATACAACGGCGGCTCTTCGCGCAGCCGAGATTGAAGCGGAAGTCATCCTGATGGCTAAGAACAAAGTAGACGGCGTTTATTCCGCCGACCCGTTCAAAGATGCTACAGCTGAGAAATACGAAGAATTGACTTACATGGAAGTACTGAACAAGAACCTTGGTGTCATGGATTCGACGGCATCGTCGCTTTGCATGGATAACAATATTCCGCTCGTCGTGTTCGCGATTACCGAAAAAGGGAATATTAAGAAAGTCGTGCTTGGTGAGAAGATTGGTACTATTGTGAGAGGAAGTGCGAAATAATGCCGCAAGCAATTAAGAAAAATGCAGAAGAGCGTATGGAGAAAGCAATCGGTGCTTTGAAACGTGATCTGGCTACACTTCGTGCAGGACGGGCAACGCCTGCTTTGCTCGACCGTGTTCAAGTTGAATATTACGGGGCGCCTACGCCCGTTGCGCAATTAGCGAATATTAATATTCCGGATTCCCGCACGCTGTTCATCCAGCCTTGGGACAAATCGTCGATCGCAGCGATCGAGAAAGCGATTATGAAATCCGATCTTGGCCTTACTCCATCCAACGATGGTTCAGCTATCCGCATCACTTTGCCGCCGCTTACGGAAGAGCGTCGTACTGAGCTTGTTAAAACAACGAAGAAGTTTGGCGAAGAAGCGAAAGTTGCTATCCGCAACATCCGTCGCGATGCGAACGACGACATTAAGAAGCTTGAGAAAACAACGATTTCCGAGGACGAATCCCGTCGCCATCAAGAAGACATCCAAAAAGCAACGGACCGTTTCATCGCGGAAGTTGATAAAGTATTGGTAGCTAAAGAGAAAGAGATTATGGAAGTATAATTGCGCCTACAGCCCCTCCGACAGGTGGGGTTTGGTTTTTTGAATTCCGGGTGGGAGGAACAAACATGATCAGTCGACTTTGGGCTAAACTTGGCAAATCGTCCTCGAATGCGGCTGAACCGTTGGCAGCTGACAATGTCCCGAAGCATATCGCCATTATTATGGACGGCAACGGACGTTGGGCGAAGAAACGTGGACTTCCACGAATCGCCGGCCATCATACCGGTATGAAAACGGTGAAGCGGATCGTGATGGAGGCAGATCGTCTTGGTGTCAAATATTTGACATTGTACGCTTTTTCCACGGAAAACTGGAAGCGGCCCAAAGACGAAGTTGAGTTCCTGATGAAGCTTCCCCAGCAATTTTTGGAAATTGAGCTGGCAGAGCTCATTGAAAAAAACGTTCAAGTTCGCATGATGGGGCATAAGGAAAACCTGCCGTCGTTTACGCTCAGCGCTGTTGAAGAAGCTATTACGAAAACGGCTAATAATACTGGACTCGTACTCAATTTTGCTCTTAATTATGGCGGTCGCAGGGAAATGCTTGAAGCGATCAAAGAAATTGCTGCCGATGTACAGGACGGACGTTTATCGACCGAGCAGATTGACGAACAGCTGCTCTCCAGCCGATTGTTAAGCGGAGACATTCCTGATCCCGATCTGTTGATCCGTACGAGCGGAGAACTCAGGCTGAGTAACTTCATGTTATGGCAGCTAGCTTATAGCGAGATGTGGTTTACGAACGTTTATTGGCCGGAGTTTAATGAAGCTCATCTGCAGGAAGCCATTCAAGAATATCAGCGGCGTGCCCGGCGATACGGCGGTTTATAGCATCGATAACGGAGAGTGACCATCACTTGAAACAGAGAATCATTTGGGGACTGCTTGCCGGCGCAGCATTTGTTGCTCTGCTATTAGCCGGCGGATGGTTTTATGCAGCTGCGCTAGTCTTGCTTGCTTTGCTTGGATTTAACGAATATACGAAGATGAACGGGCACTCGTGGAATGAACCGGCGTCCCTGCTTGGTTATGCAGGCGTGCTTATGTTCGTTTTGCCATGGAAGCTCATGGGCGTAGATTCGCCTTCTTCGATTACCGTTCTATGGGTGCTGGCTTTCTTGCTTCTGGCGGTAACGGTATTCACCAAAAACAAAATAACCATCGACGGCGCCTCGCTTATGTTGTTAGGCGCTTTATATGTAGGTTACGGCTTTAGCGCGATGAATGCCGTTCGCGATCTTGATCACCACGGCATTTTCTGGTCGTTTCTTATTATTACATGCAACGTTGCGTCCGATGCAGGCGCTTATTTCGTCGGGCGGGCGATGGGTAAGCACAAGCTGTGGCCGTCTATAAGCCCTAACAAGACAATTGAAGGTTCTGTCGGCGGTGTTGTCCTTGCGGTAATCGCAGCGCTTATTTTCGCGATCTGCGCTCCTCATATTATCGGCATCGGGACGTCCTTGCTGATCGGCCTTATCGTTGCGGTAGCCGGTCAATTAGGCGATCTCATTCAATCGGCTTACAAACGCGTTCGCAACATCAAGGATTCCGGGTCTATTTTGCCGGGCCACGGCGGTGTTCTCGACCGTTTCGACAGTTGGATTATCGTGTTCCCTTTGTTGATCTTGACAGACTTGATCCCTACATAAACAAAGTGAGAGTGGAATTATCCACTTATGGATAACTTTTAACACGGAGATTCCGACATGTTAATAACGCTTTCCCCGCTCTCCATCTTTTTTTCTTTGGCATTCCGACTTGGAAAGAGTGCCAGTAAGTGTTTGCTCTAGTGTGAGCGGAGCGAAAGTGTCGTGGTGGAGAAACGGAGTGTTCGCCTTTGTCCAGGAATTTCAACCGCTAAGCGGATTGAGAATAAGAAATTCAAGGACAACAGCGATCGGAAGCATGACACTTTCGCGCAGCGAATGCTTTTCATGAGCAAAACAGCATCAAACGAGTTCCAGGAGGAATCCATGAAAAAAATCACCATTTTAGGCTCCACCGGTTCCATAGGCACCCAGACGCTTGACGTCATTGCCAATGATCCGGATCGCTATCAGGTTGTCGGCTTATCGGCGGGCAATAACCTTCAGCTGCTGATTGAGCAGGCCAAGCAGTTTCGGCCTTCGGTGGTTTGCTTGGCTAACAAGGAGTTGGCTGAGCAGGCTAAGCCTGAATTGCCTGCGGGCACGCGAGTCCTGTATGGCGAGGAGGGGCTTGTAGAAATCGCGGCGAATAACGATGCCGATGTTGTTGTAACAGCGATTGTTGGCAGCCGTGGACTTCCTGCAACTCTTGCCGCTATCGACGCGGGGAAAACGATTGCGCTGGCGAACAAAGAAACGCTTGTGACCGCCGGTCATATCGTAATGGAGCGCGCCAGACAAAAAGGCGTCTCGATTATTCCGGTGGACAGCGAGCACTCGGCGATTTTCCAATGCTTGAACGGCGAGGATGTTAAGGCTTTGCAACAGCTTACCCTGACGGCATCGGGCGGGTCGTTCCGCGATCGTACGCGTGAACAGCTGGAAGGCGTATCGGTAGCCGAGGCATTGAACCATCCGAACTGGTCCATGGGAGCGAAGATTACGATCGATTCCGCCACTATGGTGAACAAAGGGCTGGAGGTCATCGAAGCAAGATGGCTGTTTGACGTGACCTACGATCAGATCAAGGTATTGATCCATCCGGAGAGCATTATCCATTCGTTTGTTGAATTCAGCGACAACAGCGTAATCGCTCAATTGGGCTTGCCGGATATGCGGGTGCCAATCCAGTATGCGCTGACTTATCCGAACCGCCGTCCAACTCCGACAGGCCGGCTCGATCTGGCGGCAATCGGGAAGCTGCATTTCCGCGAAATGGATTTTGCCAGATACCCTTGTCTCAAGCTTGCTTTTGACTGCGGCCGAGCCGGCGATTCGGCGCCAACGGTGTTTAATGCAGCCAATGAAGTTGCGGTAGCCCGTTTTTTGAACGGGGAGATTGATTTCTTGGGTATTGAGCGAGTGCTGGAGCGCGTTCTCGAGCGCCACTCGGTAACAGCAGTAAATGATTTGCAGGCTATTGCGGAGATTGATGCTTGGGCTCGTAAAGAGGCTTCAGTCATCTAGCTTTTGCCGTAACCTGCGGTTCTCTTGTATCGTACGGGAGAATAATGATAATCTATGTACAGGCCGTTACGAACAGGAGGCTCGCTATGGAGATGATTCGGGTCATATTTATGACCGTGCTCGTATTTTTTGTCATTGTCACCATCCATGAATGGGGACACTATTTTTTCGCGAAACGCGCCGGGATTTTGGTCCGGGAATTCGCTATCGGCTTTGGGCCGAAGCTATTCTCGATCAAACGAGGCGAAACTCGCTTTACGCTTAGACTCGTGCCCGCAGGCGGCTTCGTCCGCATGGCAGGCGAGGATCCGGAGATTGTAGAGGTTACTGTCGGCCAAACAATAGCCGTTCGGGTGAAGAATAACCAGGTTACCCGAATTTATCTCGATCGCCTGGATGAGCGGAGCGGTGTTATTCGCGGGGAAGTGACCGGTATTGATCTGGAGAAGGATTTGTTCATCACCCTTGACGTTGAAGGGGAGAACGACCGTTTCTCCGTACATCCTACCGCACTTCTCATTTCGAGAGGAAAAGAAACGCAGATCGCTCCGATTGACCGTCAATTCGGAAGCAAGTCGGTTGGCGCTCGCGCCATGTCGATTTTTGCCGGCCCTCTCATGAACTTTGTGCTCGCTTTTGTTTTGTTCATGGCATACATACAACTAGCTGGAACGCCGCAAGGCTTGCTTGTTGATGAGGTAACCAAAGGAATGCCGGCCGAGCAGGCACAACTGCAAAAAGGTGATTTGATCGATACCGTAAACGGCGTCAAGATCGGCACCGATTATGACAAAATGATTGATATTATCGGCGCTTCCGCAGGCAAGCCGATTCAATTGAACGTTATCCGCAATGGAACGCTTGAGCCGATTAAGCTGACTCCGGTAGCGGATGATCAAGGCGTTGGCAAGGTTGGCCTGAGAGCGGCTTACCAGTTCCGCAGCGCCACAGTGGGCGAGACGATCACGGGTGCAGCGAAGCTGATGAAGACGATGACAATCAGTATTTTCGAAGGCTTCAAGAAGATTATCATTGGGGACTTTAAGCTGGATGACCTGGGCGGACCGGTCCGTACAGCGGAAATGACCAGTGAAATTGCCCGCAAAGGGATTACGGATTTGACGTCATGGACGGCTTTGTTAAGCCTGTATCTGGGTATATTCAACTTGCTGCCGATTCCCGCGCTTGATGGCAGCAGGCTAATCTTCCTCGGTCTCGAGGCAGTTCGCGGGCGTCCAGTTAATCCGAACCGGGAAAGCATGGTCCACTTCATCGGTTTTGCCTTAATTATGCTGCTGATGCTTGTGGTGACTTACAATGATATTTTGCGATTGGTACGAGGGGAGCCATAAGTCGGTTATGTCCAAGGATAAACAGTTTGTTACCGAAATTACGCCACAAGGCGAGGATTTTTCTAGATGGTATATCGATGTTATTAAAAAAGCGGAGCTCATGGATTATTCGCCGGTACGCGGCTGTATCGTTTTCCGTCCGGAAGGCTATGAGCTTTGGGAAAATATTCAGCGCGACCTGGACCGCCGTTTCAAGGAAACCGGCCACCGCAATGCTTACTTCCCGCTCTTTATTCCGGAGAGCTTCTTCCAAAAGGAGAAGGAGCATGTCGAAGGCTTTAATCCGGAGCTGCCTTGGGTAACGGAAGCAGCAGGCGAGAAGCTGGAAGAACGTCTGGCTATTCGTCCGACTTCGGAAACGATGTTTGGCCATATGTATGCGAAATGGATTCAATCGTACCGCGATCTGCCGCTCCTTATTAACCAATGGGCAAACGTTGTGCGCTGGGAGAAGCGCACTTTGCCGTTCCTTCGCACAAGCGAATTCCTGTGGCAGGAAGGCCATACGGCCCACGAGACCGAAGATGAAGCTCGCGAAGAAACGATGAGAATGCTGACGGTATACCGCGAATTCGTAGAAGAGTTTCTGGCAATCCCGGTCATTGAAGGGGAGAAGACGCCATCCGAGCGTTTTGCCGGTGCGGTTAACACGTATTCCATCGAAGCAATGATGAAAGACGGCAAGGCGGTTCAAGCCGGTACGTCCCATTATCTGGGCACTAAATTTGCCGTTGCGTTTGACATTAAATATTTGGACCGCGAGAACACCCTGCAATTCGCTCATACCACATCTTGGGGCGTGAGTACGCGGCTGATTGGTGCTATGATTATGGTTCATGGCGACGACCGCGGTCTGGCATTGCCTCCGAAGGTTGCGCCAACTCAAGTGATTATGATTCCGATTGGTCCGGCTAAAACCCGCGATCAAGTAGTTGGCCGGGTAGACGAGCTTTATGCGGAACTGAAAAAAGCCGGCGTACGCGTAAAAGTTGACGACCGTTCCGACGTAAGTCCGGGCTGGAAGTTCAACGAATACGAGATGCGCGGTGTTCCGCTTCGTCTTGAGCTTGGTCCTCGCGATATGGAAAATGGGCAAGTTGTTCTTGTATCGCGCGTTAGCGGCGAGAAACGGATCGTCCGCCAGGATAACCTGATTGCGGAAGTGGAAACGATGCTTGCCGATATTCAACGCGATATGTATGAAAAAGCGAAAAAATTCCGTGAAGATAATTTCTACGATGTAGAAACGCTTGACGAGATGAAAGCTTCGATGGAAGAGAAACGTGGATTTGTATTGGCTGGCTGGTGCGGCTCCGCCGCTTGCGAGAAGCAAGTGAAGGAAGAGACTGGCGCAACAAGCCGCAATATTCCGTTCGAACCGGAGAAGAAGAAAAGCAAATGTCTCGTATGCGGTGATCATGCGGAGCACACGGTCGTATTTGCACGTGCCTACTAAAAGCATCGATCGGATTGGATCGTACAGGAGTGATTGATTGCCATGAGCCAAACCGGAGACAACCGGCAGCGCTTTGAGCTGCTTATGCAGCAAGCGGGGCTGCCGCTCGAAATTATAAATTCCTATTACAAAGACGGTTACATCGAGCAAGTCATTGTAGGGAAAAGCAACAGAAAATGGACGTTTTGCATTCGCAAAACGTCTTTAGTTCCTTATAAAGCGTTTATGGCTTTAACACAAGCCGTAAACATGAAGTTCGCTCATATAGCCGATACTTCCTTTAAGCTTATTTATGATGATGCCGTTCCGTCGGCAGACATTGCACGGGAATATTGGCCTTTGTTCCTGGAATGGGTACAGCAGGAAAACGCTTCGGTTAACGGCTGGCTAAGCAAAGCCGGCATGGAGCCGACAGACGAGATGATTACCGTATCGCTGCTGGATGGCATGGGGCTGGAGCTGGCGAAGAAGAAGAAGATCGACGAAGCGATAAGCAGCTTTTACGAACGCACCTTCAGCCGTAATTACCGGGTTAAGCTGGAGGTTGGCGAGCAGGTCAGACAGGATGCTTACGAGGAGTTCCAGCAGAAGCGGGATCAAGCGGAGAGGGAAGCCGTCATTCAGATTATGGAGAGCGTTGCTGAGTCGAATGAGGCAGAAGGCGATGAAGAGCCTGTCAAACTGGCAATGGGCTATGACATACGCGATGAACCTACTCCGCTTATGAATATCCGGGAAGAAGAGAAGAAAGTTACGGTTCAAGGGGCTGTATTTGGGCTTGAGGTGAAGGAGCTCCGGAACGGTATGACCTTGTTCACCTTTAACGTAACGGACTTCACCGATTCTATGGCGATGAAGATGTTTGCCAAGAATAAGGAAGATGTGAAAATTCTCAACCTGCTGTCGAATGGCAAATGGGTGAAGGCGCGCGGCAAAGTTGATTACGACCGCTTTATGCAAGAGCCTGAACTTGTGATGATTCCTAATGATCTCCAGGAAATCTCTTCGCCGCCAGAACGTAAAGACAATGCGGAAGAGAAACGCGTTGAATTCCATCTTCATTCCACCATGAGCGCGATGGATGCGGTAACCCCGATTGGCGAGTACGTGAAGATGGCAGCCAAGTGGGGACATAAGGCGATCGCGATTACGGACCACAGCAATATTCATTGTTATCCGGAAGCATTCAAGGCTGCAAAGAAAAATAACATCCAAGTTTTATTCGGCCTTGAAGCCAATGTTGTAAATGACGCGGTACCGATGGTACTAAACGCAAGAGAAGACCAGCTTGCTTCTGCCGTCTATGTCGTATTTGATATTGAGACCACAGGCTTATCTATTATTAATAATAAAATTATCGAGCTTGCTGGCGTAAAAATGCAAAACGGCAAGGAGATTGACCGGTTCTCCACCTTTATTAACCCGCACGAGAAAATCCCTTATCATATTCAGCAGCTGACAAATATCAATGATGATATGGTCAAGGACGCGCCGGAGCTTGAGCCGAAGCTTCGCGAATTTGTCGAGTTTATAGGGGATTGCATTCTGGTCGCCCATAACGCAAGGTTTGATATCGGATTTATTCAAGCCAATCTCAAGTCGATCGGTATGCCGGAAATCACGAATCCCGTGCTTGATACGCTGGAGCTCGCAAGATTCCTTCATCCAACCCTTAAGAATCATCGTCTTAATACGTTATCCGCGAAATATAAAGTTTCTCTCGATAATCATCACCGTGCCGTAGACGACTCCGTTGCTCTCGGCGGCGTATTGTATGGCCTTATCAATGATGCGGCAGAACGCAATATTACCGGTCTTCATCAATTAAATGATTATGTTGGTCTGGACATCTCCAATTCCCGGCCATTCCACTGCAATATTTACGCATTAAATGCTGCCGGCAAGAAAAATTTGTTTAAGATGGTGTCGATCTCACATACCGAGCATTTCAAGCGTGTTGCTTGTATTCCGAAGAGCAAGCTTGTTGACATGCGTGAAGGTATTCTTGTGATTTCCGGTTGCGAGAAGGGTGAATTCTTCGAGACGGTTCTTAATAAATCTTATGAAGAAGCTCTTGAGGTTGCCCGGTTCTACGATGCGCTAGAGATCCAGCCTGTTGACTTCTACATGCATCTTGTAGATAAAGGTCTTGTGGGCAGCCGTGCCGAGATTGAGCAAGCCATGCGCCGTATTTGCGAGATCGGGGATGAGCTTGGCAAGCCTGTTATCGCAACGGGTAACGTCCATTATTTGAATCCGCGGGACAAACTATATCGCGATATCGCTATTCACGGTATTACCGGATTTAGCCCGCTCAAGGATATACGGAAGCCGGACGCCCATTTGCGGACGACCGACGAGATGCTTCGCGAATTTGCCTTCCTCGGAGAAGCGCGAGCCTACGAAGTCGTAGTCAAGAACACAAACGAACTTGCTGACCGGTTTGAGCCGTTCGAAATGTTCCCGGACAAGTTGTTCACCCCGATTATTGAGGGTGCGGAAGAAGAAATCCGGAGCACATGTTATAACACAGCGAAATCCATGTACGGCGAAGATCTCCCGCAGGTTGTTATCGACCGGCTCGAGAAGGAACTTGTACCGATTATCAAATTCGGTTTCTCCGCCAACTATTTGATTTCGGAGAAGCTCGTTAAGAAGTCCAATGCCGACGGATATCTCGTAGGTTCACGGGGTTCGGTAGGTTCTTCCGTTGTTGCGACGTTCCTTGGCATATCCGAGGTAAACCCGCTGCCGGCGCATTATTTGTGCAAGAACTCGGAATGCCGGCATAGCGAATGGTTCCTGGACGGCAGCGTCCCAAGCGGATTTGACTTGCCGGATAAGAATTGTCCGAATTGCAATATGCCGATGAAGGGCGAAGGACAGGATATCCCGTTTGAGACCTTCCTTGGTTTCAAGGGCGATAAAGTTCCCGATATCGATCTTAACTTCTCCGGTGAATACCAACCGACGGCGCATAACTTTACCAAGATCATGTTCGGCGACAAATGCGTATTCCGTGCCGGCACAATCGGTACGGTAGCCGAAAAAACCGGATACGGCTTTGCGCGCAAGTATGCCGAGGATCACAGTAAAACATGGCGCAGCGCGGAATTGGCACGACTTGCTTCCGGCGTAACGGGCGTGAAGCGGAGTACAGGCCAGCATCCGGGCGGTATTGTTGTAGTTCCGGACTATATGGAAGTCGAAGACATTACTCCGGTGCAGTACCCGGCGGATGACGTAAACGCGGAATGGAAGACGACTCATTTTGATTATCACGCCTTTGAAGCCAACTTGCTGAAGCTTGATATCCTGGGGCACGATGATCCGACCATGATGCGGATGCTTCAGGATTTGACGGGCGTAGATCCTACAACCATCCCGATGAACGATCCGAAAGTTATGAGCATGTTCAATTCGACCAAGGCGCTAGGCGTATCGCCGGAGAAGATCCGTACGCCGGTTGCAACATACGGAGTACCGGAGATGGGTACGAAGTTCGTCCGCCAGATGCTTCAGGAGACGCAGCCGTCGTCGTTTGCCGACTTGCTTCAGATTTCAGGATTGTCGCATGGTACCGGGGTATGGCTCGGCAATGCGCAGGAGCTGATCAAGAAAGGCACTTGCAACATTAAGACCGTTATCGGCTGCCGTGACGATATCATGCTGTATCTGATCTATAAAGCGGGTATGGATGCCGGACTTGCCTTCAAGATTACGGAAAGCGTACGTAAAGGCAGAGGCCTTACGCCGGAATGGATCGAAGAGATGAAGCGCTGCAAGGTGCCGGCGTGGTACATTGATTCTTGTCTGCGGATTGAATACATGTTCCCGAAGGCACATGCCGCCGCTTACGTTATTTCCGCTGTTCGAACCGCCTACTTCAAGCTGTATTACCCGATTCAGTACTATGCAACGTACTTCTCGGTTCGCGCGGAAGACTTTGATCTCGAGCTGCTCTGTCAGGGCTACGATGCCATTCAGAAGAAAATCATCGAAATCGAAGAAAAGGGCTTTAATGCCACGACCAAAGAGAAGAACAGTATTTCCTTGCTGGAAATGGCTCTTGAGATGACAGCCCGCGGCTTCTCCTTCAAACCGATCGATTTGTATCGTTCGGATGCAACGAAGTTTATCGTTGACGGGGAAACGCTGATTCCTCCGTTCTCGGCCATTGCCGGTATTGGCGAAAATGCCGCGCGCAACATTGCGGCTGCCAAGGATGACGGAGAGTTCCTGTCCATCGAAGATTTCCAGCAGAGATCCAAGGCAAGTAAGACGATTATCGAGGTATTAACGGGCATGGGATGCTTCCGCGGATTGCCGGAATCCAACCAGCTGTCCTTGTTCTAGGCATGGGATGTTAGAAAACATTTCTTGTCACCCCTATGCGGTTATGATATAATTTTTGTGGCAATGATGTGGATAGAGACTTGAAGCAGAGAGTGGGGAAACCCACTCTTTACGTTTTGTAAACGGCTTTTTTCGCATACGAATCGGCCGCTTGCACGCGTATGAAGAAACAGGAGGTTACACCGATTGAGCACATCCAAAATCAAAACCGTCGTTGAGGCTATGGTTACTCCTTTCCTCAACAGCAATGGATTTGAACTTGTTGATATTGAGTACGTCAAGGAAGGCAGCAATTACTTCCTTCGGGTGTTCGTGGACAAGGAAGGCGGCATCGATATTGACGAATGCGGCAGAATCAGCGAATTTTTGAGCGAGGAATTGGATAAGAACGATCCGGTCTCCGATGCTTACTTCCTGGAAGTGTCTTCCCCGGGTGCGGAGCGTCCGCTTAAGAAACCGGAAGATGTTCGCAAGGCGGTCGGCAAGCATGTCTACATAACGACTTACGAGCCGATTGACGGTTCCAAGGAATTTGAAGGGCAGCTTACCTCGTTTGACGGTGAACAGGCTACCGTAAAAATCGGCAAGAAAGAGCATGTCATTCCTTACGTCAAGGTCGCGAGCGCTCGTCTTGCAATTGTTTTCTAAATAGCGGTTTATTTTTGAAAGGGGGAACTCCATTCCAATGAGCATGGATTTTATTGAAGCATTGTCGGAAATCGAGAGGGATAAAGGGATTGCCAAGGAAGTGCTGTTAGAAGCGATTGAAGCGGCTTTGATATCGAGCTACAAGCGCAACTTCAATACAGCGCAAAATGTACGCGTGGACATTAACCGCCACAGTGGCGTTATTAAAGTATACGCTCGCAAGACGGTTGTAGACGAAGTGCTCGACCCGCGTCTTGAAATTACGGTTGACGCAGCGCGTGAGATTAACCCTCACTACGCGCTGGACGATATCGCGGATATCGAAGTTACGCCTCGCGACTTCGGCCGGATTGCCGCCCAGACAGCCAAGCAGGTCGTTACGCAGCGTATTCGCGAAGCGGAGCGCGGTCTGATCTATAACGCATTTATCGATAAGGAAGAGGATATCGTTAACGGTATCGTACAGCGCCAGGATACTCGCAACCTGTTTGTTGACCTTGGCAAGGTTGAAGCGGTTCTTCCGCTTACTGAACTGATGCCTACGGACAAATTCAAGCATGGCGACCGCGTGAAGTCGTATATCACAAAGGTAGAGAATACGACGAAAGGGCCGCAAATTATTTTGTCCCGTACTCATCCAGGCCTTCTGAAGCGTCTCTTCGAGCTTGAAGTTCCGGAAATTTACGACGGTGTTGTCGAGATCCGTTCCGTTGCCCGCGAGGCCGGCTACCGTTCGAAGATTGCCGTTTATTCGCGTAACGAAGAGGTTGATCCGGTTGGATCCTGCGTAGGCCCTAAAGGCATGCGCGTTCAAACCATCGTCAACGAGCTTACCGGCGAGAAGATCGATATCGTCCGCTGGTCGGAGAGCGTAGAGGAATATGTGGCGAATGCGCTTAGCCCTTCGAAAGTGCTCGAGGTTATCGTATTCGAGCAAGAGAAAATGGCCCGCGTAATCGTGCCTGATTACCAGCTGTCTCTCGCGATTGGCATTAAAGGTCAGAATGCGCGCCTTGCCGCGAAGCTGACTGGCTGGAAAATCGATATCAAGAGCGAAACGCAAGCGGAGCAGGAGTACGGCCGTCCGAAAACAACGGCAGGCACCATGCACCAGGATTCCGTTTCTATCGATTAATAGCAGGCTTACATCTTGGGTCCATTAACGGGCAAAGGAGGGGTGTGCGGTGAGACCGAGAAAAGTGCCGCTTCGCAAGTGCGTGGCTTGCCAAGAAATGAAGCCAAAGAGAGAACTCATCCGGGTTGTTCGGACACCAAACGAAGAAGTGCTTATAGACCTAACGGGGAAAAAAGCCGGCCGCGGCGCCTATTTATGCGGACAGGTCAGCTGCTTTAAGCTGGCTAAGAAGTCCAAGGCGCTTGACCGGGCATTAAAGCAGGCAGTCGACGCATCGATTTACGACCAGCTTGAACAGGATTTCATAGCGGTGGAAGACGAGTTTCTGGCAGGCAAGGAGCGGGATAGCGATGAAGATGAATAAAGGCTTGTCTTCGCTCGGAATGGCCATGAGAGCCGGAAAGCTAATTACCGGAGATGAAATTGTGCTCAAGGCGGTTCGTAAAGGTGAAGCGCAGCTCGTGATCATAGCGGGCGACGCTTCTCCAAACACGAAGAAGAAGTTTCGCGACAAATGCAACACCTACGGGGTACAGCTCGCCGAAGCATTTGACCGCGATCAGCTTGGAAAGGCCATTGGAAAGCCGGAACGAGTCGTACTGGCGGTAACTGACGCAAAGTTCGGAAAAATGATTGCGGGTCATCTGAGTCAAAATTCGGAGGTGGATAATATTGAGCAAACAACAGGACAACAGCAAGGACAATAAAGATAAAACCCGCGTATACGAATACGCGAAATCGCTAAACATGAGCAGTAAAGAAATTATAACGATTCTTAAACGGCTTAATCTGCCCGTTAATAATCATATGAGTGTCATGGAAAACGAAATGGTTCAAAAAGTGGAAGGCTTCTTCCGCGATATCAAACAAAATGCGGCTGCGAAGCGTGCACAGGAATCGGGCAGTGCTACCGTATCGGCGGCACCTCAGGCACAGAACACAAGCAAGCAGCAGAATCAAACGGTACAAAAAAATCTATCTCAGGACAGACAGGGGCCTATGAATTCTATTAAAACGACATCTGAAACCAACCAATCGCAACAAGAACAACGTCCGCAAAGTCAGCAAGGAAACGAAAATCAAACGAACGCTAGCCAGGCTAACGCCGGCTCAAGCGACAATAACGCAAGCAGCAATAACAGACCGCAAAACAGCGGCAACCGTCAAGGTTCTTATCAAGGCCAAGGCGGCAATCGTCCGCAAGGCGGCGGCGGCTATAACCGTCCGCAAGGTCAAGGCGGCCAAGGCGGTAATCGCCCGCAAGGCGGCGGCGGATACAACCGTCCGCAAGGTCAAGGTGGTCAAGGCGGTCAAGGCGGCAATCGTCCGCAAGGCGGCGGCGGATACAACCGTCCGCAAGGTCAAGGCAGTCAAGGCGGCCAAGGTGGCAATCGTCCGCAAGGTCAAGGCGGCGGATTTAACCGTCCGCAAGGTCAAGGCGGCGCACCGGGCGGCAACCGTCCGCAAGGCGGCGGCGCACCAGGCGGTAACCGTCCGCAAGGTCAAGGCGGCGGACAAAACCGTTCGTTCGATTCGTCCCGTCCGGCACCAACTTCGCGTGGTACTGCGGCAGGCGAAACAAACAACCGTAAAGGCAACAATGCGGTAAACAAAAACAGAACGGGTGGCAACAACGGCAGCCAAAAGCGTTTCGACGATGGCAAGCCGAACTTTAGAACGAATCCTAACGGTCGCGGCAGAGGCGGCAGAAATAACCGTAACCATTCGCAGCAGCCTCCTCGCGAGAAAATTGACAATACGCCTAAGAAAATCATTGTGCGCGGCACCATGACAGTAGGCGACTTGGCAAAGCTTCTTCATAAGGATGCGTCTGAAGTTATCAAGAAGCTTATTTCTCTTGGCGTAATGGCTACCATTAACCAAGAGCTTGATATGGATACCATTCTTCTGATTGCTCAAGAGTTTGGCGTTGAGGTCGAAGTGAAAATTCCGGTTGAAGAAGATACCTTCGAAACCGTGGAAGAAGTGGATGATGAAGCAGATCTGACGACTCGTCCACCGGTTGTAACGATTATGGGACACGTTGACCATGGTAAAACAACCCTTCTCGACGCTATCCGTCATACAAACGTAACGGGCGGCGAAGCAGGCGGTATCACCCAGCATATCGGTGCTTACCAAGTTGAGATCAATCACAAGAAAATCACCTTCCTCGATACACCGGGTCACGAAGCGTTTACGCTTATGCGCGCACGCGGTGCTCAAGTAACGGATATTACGATCATCGTTGTTGCAGCCGATGACGGCGTTATGCCTCAGACGGTTGAAGCAGTCAACCATGCGAAAGCGGCTGGCGTGCCAATTATCGTAGCGGTTAACAAAATCGATAAACCGGACGCAGATCCTGACAAAATCAAACAGGCGCTTACGGAATACGAACTCGTTCCGGAAGAGTGGGGCGGCGATACCATTTTCGTTAACGTATCGGCTAAGCAACGCCTTGGTCTGGAAGAGCTGCTCGAGATGATTCTGCTCGTGGCTGAAGTTAATGATTACAAAGCGAATTCCGACAAACGCGCACGCGGTACGGTTATTGAAGCCGAGCTGGATAAAGGTAAAGGTCCGGTAGCACGCGTTCTCGTACAACACGGCTCGCTTAAGATTGGCGATGCTTTCGTTGCCGGCAACTGCTTCGGTCGTGTCCGTGCGATGGTCAACGATAAAGGCCGCCGTATCAAAGAAGCAGGTCCTTCTACTCCGGTTGAGATTACCGGCTTGACAGAAGTACCGCTTGCAGGCGATCCGTTTATGGTATTTGAAGACGAGCGCAAAGCAAGAGCAATTGCTGACCGTCGTTCGATCAAACAACGTCAATCGGAGCTTGGCGCGAATTCACGCGTTACGCTTGACGATCTGTTCAAGCATATTCAAGAAGGCGAGATCAAAGATCTTAACATCATTATCAAGTCTGACGTTCAAGGCTCGACAGAGGCCCTCAAAGGCTCCCTGGCGAAAATTGAAATCGAAGGCGTTCGCATCAAGATCATTCACAGCGGCGTAGGCGCGATCACGGAGTCCGATATCAACTTGGCTGCGGCATCCAACGCTATCGTAATCGGATTTAACGTTCGTCCAGAGCCGCAAGCTGATCTTGCTGCTCAACAGGAGAAAGTAGATGTTCGTCTCCACCGCGTTATTTACAACGTCATCGAAGAAATCGAGCAAGCCATGAAAGGCATGCTGGATCCAATCTTCAAAGAAGTTGTTCAAGGCCAAGCGGAAGTCCGCAACATCTTCAAACTCAGCAAAGTTGGCGCTATTGCCGGTTGTATGGTTATCAGCGGCAAAATTACGCGTAACTCCGAAGTTCGCGTCATCCGCGGCGGCATCGTTGTATTCGAAGGAAAAATGGATACCGTTAAACGCTTCAAGGATGATGTGAAAGAAGTTGCTCAAGGCTACGAGTGCGGTATTACGATCGAACGGTTTAGCGACTTCAAAGAAGGGGATATTATTGAAGCCTTCGTAATGGAGTCCGTAGAGAGGTGATTAACGCATGGCTAAAATTCGTGTAGGACGGGTCGGCGAACAGATTAAAAAAGAGCTGAGCCAAATTATCCAGACCGAGTTGAAGGATCCTCGTATCGGATTTATTACGGTAACGGGTGTTGAGGCGACAAGCGACCTTTCCCAGGCGCGTGTCTACCTCAGCGTGCTCGGCAGCGAAGAACAGAAGGAAGAAACCCTTAAAGCGCTTGGCAAAGCAAACGGATATCTCCGTTCTGAGCTTGGCAAGCGCATGCGTCTCCGTCATACGCCGGAATTGCTGTTCAAGTTCGACAGCAGTATCGAGTATGGCAGCCGTATCGAAGGGCTGCTCGAAGAAATTAACCGTGGGAACAAAGGCCAATGACGGCCGGCGCAGACTACGGGCTACAGCTTGAAGCTGCACTTGCATTTATGCGGGAAGGAGACGACTTCTTGGTCGTCTCCCACGTGCAGCCCGATGGGGATGCAATAAGTTCAACATCGGTTATAGGCTGGATGCTTGATCAATTGGGAAAAACAAATACGCTGATTAATGAAGGGGAATCTCCTTCACGGCTTAACTACTTAAGAGGCTTTGATCAAATCGTCAATTACCGCAAGGAGAAGCCGGGGCAAACGCACACGCATGTCATTGCGGTCGATTGCGCCGATTTTCGGCGTATTGGCGAGGTTTCAGCCTTGTTTGCGCAGGATGCGAAAATACTTAATATCGACCATCATCCGACCAATGACGGGTTTGGCGCGGTTAATGTCATTCGTCCCGACGCTGCGGCTACGGTCGAGATCCTGTTTGATCTGATCGAATTGTCCGGTTTAAGCATCGATGTGGATTGCGCGACGGCCATCTATACAGGACTGCTTACGGATACCGGAGGTTTCCGTTATTCCAATACAAGTCCAAAAGTGATGGATGTTGCTTCCCGAATGCTCTCTCTAGGTGCGCCAGGGCATCAGCTTGCCGATCATTTGCTTGAGAAAATGACGATGGCTAAGCTGAAGCTTCTTCAGCGTTGCTTGGCGAGACTGACCTTTACGGAGGATCAGCAGATCGGCTGGTTGTATGTCGGCAAGGATGATATGAAAGAGATTGGCGCTGTGCCCGATGATCTGGAAGGGATCGTCAATTACGCGCTTAATATTGACGGTGTGGAAGTCGGGATTCTTTTCAAAGAAACCGAAGATGGCGGAGTTAAGGCAAGTCTTCGTTCTGCAGGAAAAGCGAATGTCGCGGCTATTGCTCAGGCATTAGGCGGCGGCGGACATGTCCGTGCGGCCGGTTGCCGTATGCAAGGGTCGCTTACGGAAGCGATGCAGGAACTTGTTGAAGCGGTTAGAAAGGCGTTGAATGAATAGATGGACGGAATTATTGCCGTATGGAAACCTGCCGGTTGGACGTCCCATGATGTAGTGGCGAAAGTACGGCGAATCGTTCGCATGAAGCGTATCGGGCATGCGGGAACTCTTGATCCGATGGTTACCGGAGTCTTGCCGCTATGCCTCGGAAGATCTACAAGAGTGGTTGAATATTTGCAGGAGAGGCCAAAAGCCTACGAAGCCGTTATTCAGCTAGGTACAGCTACGGATACGGAAGACTTGACGGGGAGAGTCCTCGAAGAGCAGACTGGAATTAAGGTTACGAGAGAACAGGTGCTGCAAGTGTTGCAAAGCTTTGTTGGCGAAATCGATCAGGTACCGCCGATGTTCTCCGCCGTGAAGGTAGACGGGAAGCGGCTGTATGAGCTCGCAAGGGAAGGCAAGACCGTTGAACGGAAATCACGCAAAGTGACAATTCATCAGATTGATCTTCTGAATGCGGATCTTGACTCGGATCTGCCCCGATTCACCTTTTCCGTCATCTGCTCCAAAGGTACGTATATCCGTACGTTATGCGTAGATATCGGCCGTGCGCTGGGCGTTCCTGCAGCGATGGCAGAGCTTACCCGGACGATGTCCGGAGGCATTACCAGAGAGCGATGCGTCACGATTGAAGAGCTGGAGGAGCTGCAGGCTGCAGGGAAGCTGGAGGAGAAATTGCTTCCGGCCGATATTGCGATTGATCATCTTCAGCGAATTCAAGCAAATGCAGCGGTTACCGAGATGGCGCTTCGAGGGCAGAAAATACCGTACAATCGGATGGCCGCTTCCTTCGATTCCAGCAGTCTCGTACGCCTATATGGCGGGAATGATGCTTTTATCGGAATTTTTGAGGCCGATGATCAAGCATTGGTCCTTAAGCCGGTGAAAGTATTTTCCTAACCGGGATTATATAGAGGAATTGCAGGTGTATCAGCATGGAAATTATATCCCTTACTTATCCTTTATCCGAATGCCCGGCTTTGCTTCAGAACAAGAAGCTTGCCGTTGCAATCGGACATTTTGACGGTGTTCACCGCGGCCATCGGAACGTGATTACCCAAGCGGTACAAATAGCGAAGTATACAGGGGCTTTGTCTGCTGTTATGACCTTCCTGCCGCATCCGAAAGAGGTTCTTGGACAAGGCGATCAATATTTCAGCTGCTTGACGCCGCCGGAAGAGAAGCGGGCTTTATTTGCAGAGCTTGGCGTCGATATCATGATTGTAGTGAATTTCGATTTGACCTTTGCGGCAATCAGTCCACAGCAGTTTGTAGATGAAGTACTGCGTCCTCTGCATGCCGCGCATGTTATTGTCGGATTTGATTTCACTTTTGGCGCCAAAGGCATGGGCAACCCGGAAATGATGAGGACGCTAGGCAGTCCCGATATTACCGTCGATATTGTTGAGCCTCTGTACGAGAATGGCGAGAAGGTAAGCAGCACGTATATCCGGAGCGCGCTGGAGAAGGGTGACATTGCACTGGCAACAACTCTTCTTGGGCGTCCTTATGAAGTGGATGGCACCGTTGTTCACGGCGATGCGCGAGGAAGAACGATCGGTTTCCCGACAGCCAATGTAGGTTTGTCCAAGCCTTACGTAACGCCTTGTCTTGGGGTATTCGCCATCAAGGCGCATGTGGCAGGAAAAACTTATTACGGAGTGCTTAATCACGGAATGAAGCCAACGTTTAACAAAGAAGAGATTCGTCCCGTATTAGAGGCGCATCTGTTCGATTTCCATCAAGAGATTTATGGAGAACCAATCACGCTTGAGTTCCATTCCTTTATCCGTGCGGAGAAACGGTTTGGTTCCGTGCATGAATTAATCGAGCAGATTGGGGAAGACGCTAAGCAAACTAAGCAATTCTTTGGTTTGTCCTAAGCGGCAGCATTTACTTGCCTTCTTCATTGTGCTATACTAAGTAACGTTGTGGGCGAGAGCGGCTTGTCCGTTATCGTACCGCATTTGAACCTTAGCTTGGAAATCAGCTCTCACCGGCGGTTTCGAGGCTAATGGCGATTAACTGAAATAGGAGGTGAACAAGGATGGCAATTACACAAGATCGTAAAACACAACTGATCGAGACTCACAAAACACACGCGAGCGACACGGGTTCCCCGGAAGTTCAAGTGGCTATCCTGACGGAAAACATCGTGAACTTGACGCAACACTTGCGGGAGCACAAGAAAGATCATCATTCCCGCCGTGGTCTGCTCAAGATGGTTGGTCAACGCCGTAAGCTGTTGGCATACCTGAAAAATAAAGATGTTAGACGTTACAGCGCATTGATCGAAAAACTCGGCCTTCGCCGCTAGAACATGTTTCATGAAAAGCAACCTGGTTGTCTTGCCGTCCGGGCTACCGGAACCGGCAGAATCGGGTTGCTTTTTGTAATATCACAACATTCAGCAGGATATACCAGCCCTGTTCACGAATGTAAAAACCAATGGTTTTACATAACTACGACTTTAAGCACATGTTTGCTTATGAAAGCAAGTATGGCTTCATTACTCTTTTTAGGAGGGAATACGTTTGCAACGAGTAGAGATGTTATTAGGCGGCAGAACGCTTGTGCTGGAAACAGGTCGTTTGGCAAAACAGGCTAATGCAGCAGTAACGGTTCGCTACGGGGATACAGTAGTTCTCTGTACGGTTACCGCTTCGACTGAGCCCAAGGATTTAGACTTCTTCCCACTTACAGTTAACTATGAAGAGCGTCTGTACGCTGTAGGTAAAATTCCAGGCGGATTTATTAAACGCGAAGGACGCCCAAGCGAGAAGGCGATTTTGTCAAGCCGTTTGACTGACCGTCCGATTCGTCCGCTGTTCCCGGAAGGCTTCCGTAACGACGTTCAAGTTGCGAATATCGTAATGAGCGTAGACCAGAACTGCACGCCGGAAATAGCGGCAATGATCGGTACTTCCGCGGCATTGAGCATTTCCGACGTACCATTTAACGGTCCTATCGGCGGTGTAAATGTAGGTCGAATCAATGGTCAATTCATCATCAACCCAACTGTGGAACAAGAAGCGGAGACTGAAATCTTCGTAACGGTTGCCGGCACCAAAGACGCAATCATGATGGTAGAGGCAGAAGGTAATGAAGTTGCGGAAGATGTTATGCTGGAAGCGATCATGTTCGGGCATGACGAGATCAAGAAAATCGTCGCTACGATCGAAGAGCTGCAAGCCACTGCGGGCAAACCAAAAATGGAAGTAAAACTTCACGCGGTTAACGCTGAAGTGAATGCCGCCGTTCGTGCCTTTGCTTCGGAAAAGCTGGTTGAAGCGATCCGTATTCCGGAGAAGCATGCACGTCAAGATGCGATTGACGCTGTTAACGGTGACACCGTTGCTCATTTCGAAGAAGTGTATGCCGAAACTCCAGAACTTCTTGCCGATGTGAAGGAAGTACTGTATGACATCGTCAAAGAAGAAGTACGCCGCTTGATCACGCATGATAAAGTACGTCCTGACGGCCGCGCTCTCGAAGAGATCCGTCCAATTGAGTGTGATGTTGCTTTGCTGCCGCGTACGCACGGCTCCGGCTTGTTCACACGTGGACAAACACAGGCGCTTAGTATCTGTACGCTTGGTGCACTTGGCGATGTTCAAATCTTGGACGGCATTAGCCCGGAAGAGACGAAACGCTTTATGCATCATTACAACTTCCCGCCATTCAGCGTAGGCGAAGCCCGTCCTCTGCGTCCTCCTGGCCGCCGCGAGATTGGTCATGGCGCACTTGGCGAACGCGCACTCTCCAAGGTTATTCCATCCGAAACGGAATTCCCTTACACCATCCGTCTGGTTTCCGAAGTTCTCGAATCGAACGGTTCGACTTCGCAGGCAAGTATTTGCGCTAGCACGCTGGCTATGATGGATGCAGGCGTACCGATTAAAGCCCCAGTAGCCGGTATTGCAATGGGTCTGATCAAAGACGGAGACCATTTCTCGATCCTGTCCGATATTCAAGGGATGGAAGATCATCTTGGCGACATGGACTTTAAAGTTGCGGGTACAGCCCAAGGTGTTACTGCAATCCAAATGGATATCAAAATTAACGGAATCGACCGTGCGATCCTGTCGCAGGCACTGGAACAAGCCCGTATTGGCCGTATGCACATTCTCGGTAAAATGACAGCCGTTATGTCACAGTCGCGTTCGAGCCTGTCGCAATACGCTCCCAAGATCCTTACCCTTCGTATCAACCCAGATAAGATCCGTGACGTTATCGGCTCCGGCGGTAAAATCATCAATAAAATTATTGAAGAAACCGGCGTAAAAATCGATATCGAGCAGGATGGTATGGTCTTTATCGCTTCTTCAAACGAAGAGATGAATCAAAAAGCGAAAGCCATCATCGAGGGTATCGTAAAAGAAGTCGTTATTGGCGAGGTTTACCTCGGAACTGTAAAACGGATCGAGAAATTCGGAGCGTTTGTTGAAATTCTCCCGAACAAAGACGGTCTCGTTCACATTTCGCAGCTGTCTACCGAACGCGTAGCAAAGGTAGAAGATGTCGTTGCGATTGGCGATCAGATTACGGTAAAAGTTACGGAAATCGATCAGCAGGGTCGTATTAACCTGTCCCGCAAAGCTGTTCTGACTCCACAAGTTCCAGCGCAGTAATTCTACTGCGCTTCTATAAGCAAGGCAGCAAAGAGCCAGATTTGATCTGTCTCTTTTTGTTTTGCCAGCACAAAGAGACAGATCCGTGACAGTCTTCTTTTTGTTTTGCCTGTTATGCGCATAATCTCGTCCAGCTCTACATACCTATTAGACAAGCGCAGGCGTATGGATAACCTATGCCTGCATTCGCCATAATATGTGGCCTATATCGATAAGTAGGAGCTGGAATGATGCGTATGCGGAATAAAATCATCGGGCTTTGTGCTTCCTTTATCGTACTATTTGTTTTTATCCGGCTGAATGTCGGGGGTATCATGGATTATATTCAAGCAGTAAAAGGGCAGGAAGCTGTTGTTACGGGGGCAGAATCCGCAATTTCCGATGAGGAAAAGGCGAAGCTGCGGGAAACAATAGAAGCGGAGGCCCAGCAGCGTTATGTTGAACCCATTGATGCAAGGATTGACCGGGTATGGAAAGCGATTCCCGGCTATAACGGTCTGGAAGTGGATGTAGAGAAGACCTATCAACAAATGCTTGCAAGCGGTAAAACTTCGCCGATTCAGTATGTATACAAGGAGATCCCTCCGAAAATCTCCTTAAAGGATTTGGGGCCATGGCCGATTTACAAAGGCAACCCGAACAAGAAAATGATTGCAATTATGGTTAATGTCGCATGGGGCAACGAATATCTCCCGGCTATATTGGACACCTTCGATAAAGAAAACGTGAAGGCAACCTTTTTCCTGGATGGTTCCTGGTTAAAGAAATATCCGGAGGTTGCGAAGCAGATTCAGGAACGGGGACATGAAATTTCGAATCATGCGTATTCGCATCCCGACATGAAAACCCTAAATAGACAATCCCAGTATACGCAAATTTCCCGTACCGAGGATTTGATAAAGGGAACGCTAGGCGCGCAGAACAAATGGTTCGCTCCGCCTTCCGGCTCGTACAATCAGACAACCGTTCAGGTTGCCAGCGAACAAGGTTTAATGACGGTTATGTGGACGATTGATACGGTGGATTGGCGCAAGCCGTCCCCGGATTGGATCATTCAGAAAATTTCCTCCAAGCTGGAGCCTGGAGCATTGATTCTTATGCATCCTACCGCCTCTTCCAGAGATGCGCTAACAGGCATGATACGAGAAGCGAAGCGGCAAGGATACGCGCTGGGTACGGTCAGCGAAACGCTGTCGCCGAACCGACTGCCTTCTGCGGTTGAGTAGATTCCCTAAATTTGTTATAGTGAAATCATTCATGTTCGGCTCATGCTTACGAAGCATGAATCATGCGGTAAGCTTATGCTTACGAAGCATGAATCACCACAAACGGTTGTGAACCAACCTTTGTGTGGCAATTCATTAAGCTTATGCTTACGAAGCATGAATCACCACATACGGTTGTGAACCAACCTATGTGTGGCAATTCATTAAGCTTATGCTTACGAAGCATGAATCACCACATACGGTTGATAAATCAACCTATGTGTGGCAATTCATTTTAGGAGGATACCAAGTGAATAAATATACGCTCAGCAATGGCCTCCGCGTCGTTGTGGAATATTTGCCGACATTCCGGTCGGTTTCCTTCGGCATTTGGGTAAAGACTGGTTCCCGGAATGAAACTCCCGAGAACAACGGGGTTTCCCATTTTGTCGAGCACATGCTGTTCAAAGGCACAAACGGCCGTACAGCAAAAGACATTGCCGATCTGTTTGACGGGATTGGCGGCAACGTTAATGCATTTACATCCAAGGAATACACCTGCTATTTCGCAAAGGTGCTGGATGAGCATCTGCCGCTTGCGGTAGACGCGCTTTCGGATATGTTCTTCGAATCAAAGCTGGATGCGGAAGAACTGGCGAAAGAGAAAAACGTAATCCTGGAAGAAATCTCAATGTACGAAGATACGCCGGATGACAAGGTTCATGATGAGGCTTCCCGTGCAGCCTATGGCGATCATCCGCTTGCATACTCGATTCTTGGTCTGGAAGAACGCCTAGCAGCCATGAATTCCGAATCGCTGCGCGGTTATATGAAGGATACATACACGATTGAAAATACGGTGATCAGCGTTGCCGGCAACGTAGAGGAAACCAAGCTTTTGGCACTCCTCGAGCAATACTTCGGCCGCTTCCAGAACAAAGGGAAGAGCGGTATAGTAACGGCCCCAACATTCCACGGCGAATATGTTTATTTCAAGAAAAAGACTGAGCAGAACCATCTCTGCCTTACATTCCCTGGCTGTTCCAATTCAGATCCGCAGCTCTATGCCATGATTCTGTTGAATAATGCGCTTGGCGGGGGAATGAGCTCAAGACTGTTCCAGGAAATCCGCGAGAAGCGGGGCTTGGCTTATTCCGTCTATTCGTATCATACGTCTTATGCAGACAGCGGATTGTTCACGGTCTATGCGGGAACAGCGCCGAAGCAGACGAAGGAAGTGCTTGATCTGACCCTTGAGCAGATGGAAGAGCTCTCGGTGAAAGGACTTAGCGACGAAGAGCTTCATCGCGGGAAAGAGCAGCTGAAAGGCAGTTTGATCCTTAGCCTTGAAAGCACAAGCAGCCGGATGAACCGTCTAGGCAAAAACGAATTGATGATCGGAAGACACTTTACGCTGGACGAAATGCTGCAACGCATCGACAATGTCACGATGAAGGATGTACGGGAAGTAACGGAGCGGATGTTGTCCGTGCCGTTTGCCGTTGCCATGGTTGGAACAAACGATAAAGCCGCAGCTCAGATCGGGAGGGATCGTTTTGTTTCAAATTCTGTTTAAACGGCTGCCGGGTAATGAAGATATCGCATTGCCTAGCAAAATGTCGGAATGGGCAGCAGGTTTTGACCTGCAAGCTGCGGTAACCGATCCAGTCGTGCTGGCGCCAGGGGAGCGCAAGCTGGTACCGACAGGTCTTGCGATGGCGATGCCGCCGCAAGTGGAAGCTCAAGTCCGTCCTAGAAGCGGACTGGCATTCAAGCATGGCATTACCTGCTTGAATTCGCCGGGTACCATTGATGCGGATTACCGCGGTGAAGTTAAGGTATTGCTCATTAACCATGGCCAAGAACCATTCACGATCAATCGCGGCGAGCGTATTGCCCAAATGGTCATCCAGCAGCTGCCGGAAATTGCGATCGCCGAAGCGGATGAGCTTCCGGATACTGTTCGCGGAGCAGGCGGCTTCGGGCATACCGGCGTGTAGTTGGTTTAACAATGCTTGAGGGGCATAATGGGACGGGGTATCCCCTTACCCAAGCCGCTTTCAAGCACAATTGAAAACCAAAAATATCCGGTCTGCACTCAATAGAACCATATAAGCACCAAAACCAGGTTAACCTTGGTTTTGGTGCTTTTTTGCGTTCCGAAATATTGGCTTTCACCATTCTGGGCGCAGGGCATAAGATGGTCTATAACTAGTGCGCAGAAAGGAGTGAAGCCTACATGCTAACAGGCGTTCAAATACTGCTGCTAGGAGGCGATGCGAGACAGCTTGAAGTTATTCGCAAGTTTACCGAGCTGGATGCAACGGTAACGGTGTCCGGCTTTGACGGACTGCATTCTTCCTTGGACGGCGCAGTGCAAGCCGAATTTGACGAGAGCTTGTTTGATGATGTTGATGCACTGCTGCTGCCTGCAGTAGGCACGGACGATAACGGCTTTATTCATGCTGTATTCAGTGACCGCCAGATGCAGTTGGAGGATCGACATATCGCTAGACTTCCTAAGCATTGCAAGGTGTATGCCGGGATGGCTAGACCCTATTTAAGGGATCTTTGCGATAAGCATCAGATTGGTCTTATCGAGCTGTTTGACCGGGATGATGTTGCGATCTACAACTCCATTCCGACGGCAGAAGGGGCCATTATGATGGCCATTCAGAATACGGATATTACGATACATGGATCTACAAGCATGGTATTGGGATTTGGCAGAACCGGGTTTACCATGGCCCGGACCTTGCAGAGCTTAGGTGCGAAAGTACTGATTGGAGTAAGGCGGAGCGAGCATTTCGCAAGGGCCGCCGAGATGGGTTTTACGCCGTTTTACACAAGTCAACTACTCCAAAATACGGGTAATATTGACTTGCTTTTTAATACAATTCCGACTATGATAGTCACAGCGCAAATTATAGCAAATTTGCCCTCGCGAACCGTTATTATTGACCTTGCTTCAAAGCCTGGCGGAACCGATTTCCGCTTCGCCGAGAAGAGGGGCATTAAAGCGATACTCGCGCCCGGACTTCCCGGTATCGTCGCACCCAAAACAGCTGGACGAATCATAGCGGATTGCTTGACTCAGTTGATTACGGACGATTCGATAAAGCGGGGGAATGGGTAATGGATTGGACTGGGAAAACAGTCGGGTATGCGCTGTCTGGCTCGCACTGTACTTTGGCTGAAATAATGCCTCAAATTAAACGGTTTGTGGATGCTGGCGCAAATGTGGTGCCAATCGTATCGCAGACCATTATGACAACAGACACGCGATTCGGATCGTCTGAAGAATGGCAGACGCAGCTGAAGGCGATAACCGGTAACGAAATTATTTCGACGATTGTGCAGGCTGAACCTCTTGGTCCGGCGAAGCTTTTCGATGTGCTTCTGATCGCGCCATGCACGGGCAGCACAACCAGCAGACTCGCTAACGCGATTACCGATAGTGCCGTGCTCATGGCGGCGAAAGCTCAAATGCGCAATTTAAGGCCTTTGGTGCTTGCGATCTCTACAAACGATGGGCTCGGGCTAAACGCTGCTAATATTGCAAAGCTGTTAGTAGCTAAAAATATTTATTTCGTCCCGTTTGGCCAGGATAACCCGGTACAAAAGCCAAACTCGCTTGTCGCGAGAATGGATCTGGCATTGGAAGCATGCGAAGCAGCCTTGCAGGGGAAACAACTGCAGCCGTTACTGATTGAGCGGTTTAACTATTAAAATGCTCTTATAGGTGTATCATCTATTACAAGCAGGCGGCGACGAATTAGGGACGCGGGCGACTCAGCCGGCAAACTTGGATTCGAATACGCCGCTTGTTTTGCCTTCATTTATTCAAAATTGAAATTGTTCGACTAGTGCCACAAAAACAACTACGATCGGGAAGATGTCTGCCTTCGGTTAGGCTTATCCGTTCAGACATCTTTGTATCGGTTACGGAGGAAAGACAGCAATGCGCATCCTGGTACAAAAGTTCGGGGGCACTTCACTTTCGACCGATCATGCTAGAAGCTATTGTCTTCAACATATTGCAAGAGAGCTCGCAAATGGCTATAGCGTAGTGGTCGTTGTTTCGGCAATGGGACGATCAGGGGATCCGTACGCCACGGATACTTTGCTTCAGCTCATCCGCAACAACGGCGATAAGCTGCCGGCGCGGGAGCGGGATATGCTGCTGGGCTGCGGAGAGATTATTTCGGCCGCGGCGTTATGCAGCTTGCTTTGCTCTGAAGGTATACCATCCGTCGTTTTAAACGGCGGTCAAGCAGGCATTATTACGGATGATCAATACGGCCACGCCCGGATTAAGGAGCTGCGTCCCGAGAGGATTTTACAGCATTTACGGGATTCGAAGGTCGTAATTGTAACCGGTTTTCAAGGAAGTACCGAAAGCGGCGATATGACGACGCTAGGCCGAGGCGGAAGCGACACTTCGGCAACGGCGCTTGGTGCCGCGCTTCGTGCGGAAATGGTTGATATTTATACGGATGTTAACGGGATATTGACGGCAGATCCCCGCATAGTGGAAAACGCAAAGCCTCTTCAGGTTGTTAGCTATGCCGAGATCTGCAATATGGCCCGCCAAGGAGCAAAGGTCATTCATCCGCGCGCTGTGGAGATTGCGCAGCAGGCCAGAATTCCCGTTCGGGTAAGATCGACCTTCTCCATGGAAGAAGGGACTCTCGTCTCCGATGCGGCATTTACCCCGGTAACCGACCGTCAGGCTACGGGGATTGCGCATGTATCGGGAGTAACGCAGATTACGGTTAAAGCAATCGAGGGAAGAAGCGATGTGCAGCTTCAAGTATTCCAGACGATGGCAAAGCATCATATCAGCGTTGATTTTATCAACGTGACGCCAAGCGGAGCGGTATACACTGTTTTCGATCAGGACGCTGACCGGGCAGTATCGGTTCTTCAGGAATGCGGATACGATCCTTTAGCTGTTCGCGGTTGCGCGAAAGTGTCGGTCATCGGCGGCGGTATGAACGGCGTGCCGGGCGTTATGGCCCGCATCGTGGAAGCCTTAACCGAAGAAGGTATTACAATCATGCAATCTGCCGACTCCAATACAACGATCTGGGTACTGGTGAAGGCTGAGGATATGGTGAAGGCCGTCAGGGCGCTTCATGCGAAGTTTGAACTTCATATATAGTATTTTGATACGCTAACGAAGTGAAGTACTTTTCAGGAGGTCATAACAATGGATTTTGGTAGATTAATTACTGCAATGGTCACGCCTTTTGATGAAAACGGTCAAATTGACTGGGACACGACCGGTCGCTTGATCGATTATTTGATTGAAGAACAGCAAAGCGACACGCTTGTTGTATCCGGCACTACGGGTGAATCTCCAACATTGACGGAAGAAGAGAAAGCGGAATTGTTCCGTTATGCTGTGAAGCATGCTGCCGGACGCTGCAAAATTATTGCCGGTACGGGAAGCAACAATACGGCGCATTCGATTCATTTGACGAAAGTTGCGGAAGATGCCGGTGTAGACGGAGTGCTTCTGGTTGCTCCGTACTATAACAAGCCAAATCAAGAAGGTTTGTATCAACATTTCAAAGCAATCGCTGAATCTACCAAATTACCTGTCATGCTCTATAACGTTCCGGGCCGTACAGGCATTAATATCTCCGTAGAAACCACACTCCGCCTTGCGGAACTGGATAACGTGGTTGCAACAAAAGATTGTGCGTCCTCCGATCAATTGTCGCAGATTATTGCGGCAGCTCCGGATAGCTTCCGGGTATACAGCGGTGATGACAGCGCTACGCTGCCTACACTTGCGATCGGCGGTTACGGTATTGTAAGTGTGGCCAGCCACATTATCGGCACAAAAATGAAGCAGCTCATCGAATCTTATCTGAGCGGCGATGTGAAGCAGGCAGCTAAGCTGCACGCGGAATGCTACCCAGTATTCAAAGGCTTGTTCGAATGTCCTCATCCGGTTCCTAATCCGGTTGCTGTCAAATACGCGCTTGAACTGCGCGGCATGCCCGTAGGCGGTGTTAGACTTCCGCTTGTGGCAGCCAGCGAAGCCGAGGCGGCTTTTATCAGCAAGCTGGTCTAATATAATACTAGTTTGACCCCGATAAGCAGGGCGGAGTATGTTCTCCGGCCTGCTTATTTGCGTTCAAGCGTGGACAAGCGGGCAGTTGTTTCACCTTGTTTTCCGTCTTTTTCATCATGTATAATGAGGTCAAGTGAAATGGACGGAAAATTCATACAATTGGCTGGAACGGAGACTGGCTTCATTCGAAGGAGGTAAGCACTTGTCGAAGAAAATGCAGGATAAGCTGCTCGTATTTGCCCTTGGCGGGGTTGGCGAGATTGGGAAGAATATGTATGTGGTTCAATATTCGAATGATATTGTTGTCGTGGACGCGGGACTTAAGTTCCCCGAAGAAGATATGCTGGGGATCGATATTGTTATTCCGGATATTTCTTATTTAACGGAAAATCGGGATAAGGTCAAAGCCATTTTGATAACACACGGTCATGAAGACCATATCGGCGGTCTGTCCTATGTATTGAAGCAGCTAAATGTACCCGTTTATGGAACAAAGCTGACATTAGGCCTGATTGAAGGGAAGCTGAAGGAGTCCGGTCTTCTTGGCGAGACGAAGCGGATCGTCATCGATGCGGATTCCGAGGTGCAGCTCGGGACGATCCGGGCAAGCTTTTTTAAGACGAATCATAGTATTCCAGACTCTATAGGCGTTGCGCTTGATACACCGGAAGGGACTATCGTTCATACCGGCGACTTTAAATTTGACTATACGCCGGTGAATGGACAATACGCGGATTTACAACGGATGGCGGAGATCGGCAAAAAAGGCGTGCTTGCCCTCCTGTCGGACAGTACGAATGCGGAAAGACCCGGATTTACACCGTCGGAGAAAAACGTCGGGGAAGAGCTTGAAGATATCTTCCATAAATCGTCTCAACGCGTGGTTGTGGCAACCTTTGCTTCTAACGTGCATCGGATTCAACAAGTGATCAACGCCGCAATCGCAACTAAGCGGTATGTGGCTGTTGTTGGGCGCAGTATGGTTAACGTTGTTACGATAGCATCGGATCTTGGTTATCTGCACATCCCGGACGGTATGATAATCGAGCCCGAGGAAGTGAACAAGCTGGCTGTCGATCGTGTCGTAATTCTGTGCACGGGCAGCCAAGGCGAGCCAATGTCGGCCTTAACGAGGATGGCGCGGTCGACTCATCGCAAGGTTGATATTTTGCCGGGGGATACCGTTATCATCGCCGCTACGCCAATACCGGGGAATGAGCGTTATGTCGGCAGAACGGTAGATGAGCTGTTCCGCTTGGGCGCCCACGTCATTTACGGTCCCGGTTCCATATCGGGAGTTCATGTGTCGGGCCACGGAAGCCAGGAAGAATTAAAGCTGATGCTTAACCTAATCAAACCGAAATATTTTATACCGATTCATGGGGAGTACCGAATGCTAAGGCAGCATGCTCAGCTTGGAGAAGCCGTAGGGATTGAGCGGAGTCATATTTTCGTCATTGAAAACGGGGAAACCGTCGAGTTCCAAGGCGGTCTTGCCCGCAAAGGATCCAAGGTGCAAGCCGGCAATATACTGATTGACGGGCTTGGCGTGGGGGATGTAGGGAATATTGTGCTTAGGGACCGCAAGCTGTTATCCCAGGACGGCATTCTTGTTGTCGTTGTTACTCTGAGCAAGCAGGATGGTGGATCGATCGTTTCCGGTCCGGATATCATCTCCCGCGGCTTTGTTTATGTGCGTGAATCTGAAGGGCTTCTGGATGAGGCAACCAAGATAGTCGCCTCAACGCTTAATAAATTGATGCATGATAAAGTAAACGAGTGGGCTTCACTTAAAACGAATGTAAAAGATGCCCTTGGGCGCTTTTTATACGAACAGACGAGACGACGGCCAATGATTCTTCCGATTATCATGGAAGTATAATAACGAATTTGAAAGAACGTTCCAATATGGGGGATTAGCTCCCTGAGGGACGTTCTTTTTTACTGGCGAAACCGTATAAATTCGCCATTCCACCTCATACTATGACGAGCGTTTACGTTAAGAAGGGGGAGCAAATATGAATTACATGAATGAAGATCAGCCTCAGCAGCCGGATCCGGCAGAGAGCGAGAAGAAGAAGCAAAATTCGATCGTGGAAACGATTCAGCAATTAGGGCAGACGACTACCCCTGCATCGGAATCCAATATTTTCTGTATGACGATTATTGGGCAGGTGGAAGGCCATATCGTCCTGCCGCCGCAAAATAAAACAACCAAATATGAGCATCTCATTCCTCAGCTTGTTGCCGCTGAGCAAAATCCGAAGATCGAAGGTATTCTGATCGTTCTTAATACGGTCGGCGGCGACGTGGAAGCGGGACTTGCCATTGCCGAGATGATTTCATCCTTGTCGAAGCCGACTGTTACGCTGGTGCTTGGCGGAGGCCATTCCATTGGCGTTCCGATTGCGGTAGCGGGCAACATGTCTATTATTGCCGCGACGGCCACCATGACGATTCATCCGATCCGTCTGAACGGGCTTGTTATCGGAGTGCCTCAAACGTTCGAATATTTGGATAAAATGCAGGAGCGCATCTTGAAGTTTGTAACCATGCACTCCAATGTAACGGAAGAAAAATTTAAAGAGTTGATGTTCAAGACCGGCGAGCTGACTAGAGATATCGGGACAACCGTAATTGGTTCGGATGCGGTAAAGTACGGGCTGATTGACGCCGTAGGCGGGTTAGGGGATGCGCTTCGTGAGCTTAACAACCGGATAGCCGAGCGTAAGCCGGCAGCGCAGACTGGGGTGTATAACTAATGACGCTTTATACGATTATGCCGCTTGAGAACGTGCTCGACGGCATACACGGGGAACCGGAATCTTACCAGGAAGTATGGGTTAACGGCGTGTTTATGCAGGTTTCACCCGTAGCGCCGGGAATGGGGAAAATCGTTCGCCTGATTCATTGCGGCCTCGATGATTACTTGAAGCCGGAGCTGGCTCCGGGTAATTTCGTCATGTTCGGACAACCCCCCGTGTCGTAAAAATACGCACAAAGGTTCTTATGTCCAATAGGAACCTTTGCCTGGATATGGTATAATGCTAGGCAGAGGTGACGGAACATTGGCTAAGAAAAGACGAAAGAAAAAATCGATTACAACGCAATTAAAATATGAAGTATACGGTATTTTGCTTATTACGGTATCGGTTATTGCTTTATCAGGAGAGGCTACGGTCGGACGCTCCTTGTCCAAGCTGTTTGGCTTGTTCCTGGGCAAGTTTTATTTTGTATTGGCACTGGTCGGCATCTACGTCGGACTGGTCGTCATGGTCAAAAGGGCTTGGCCGCGCGGTTGGACCAATCGTCGGACAGGCCTTCTTGTGTTTGTTTTGGCTCTCACGTTATCCAGCAGTATAGCCGAAATCGACCGCAAGCTGCTACCGACTTCCGACCTTACGGGTGGAGCTATTCTTCACCAGCTGGGCCAGGATATGAAGGACGAGCTGCTGGCATTTGACGCTACCGATGACAGGCCCATCAGCCAGCGGGCGATAAGTGGCGGCTATATTGGGGCGATTGAATATTCGATGCTGTTTTCGCTGTTTGGTTATTTTGGCTCCAAGCTGATTGCAGGCGTTATGTACGCCATAGCGATTATGCTGCTTACGGGTAAATCATATGTTGAGCTTGCCCGAATCGGCCGGGACAAGAGTTTACGGATATTCAAGCTGCTGGCCGCCAAATGGTCGAAAGGGGCAGTCCTCCGGAGCGCTGCCAAGTCGAATAAAGCCGTTAAACCGCCGGTATTCGCGCAATCCGATGCGATTGACGACGATGACGACGAGGATGATTACGCGGCAGCAATGCCGCCACGGCGCAAGAAGTCCCTGTTCTTCTCCTGGAGACATCAGGAGCAGAATAATCCGCAGGAAGCTCAAATGGCCAACGACGATTGGTCGATGAACGAAGAGCCTTACAACGGAGGGCATGATAACGGCGCGAAGCCGCATTGGGCCAATGCCCAGGCTTGGGATGATAACGAGAACTGGGACCGAAATGGCGAGGATGATTCCGGTTCTGATCATAAACAGCAGGACGACGGGCTTCCTCCTTGGGAAGAGCAGCAGCCAGACCGTGTGAACCCGTCTTCTGCTTCTCCTGCGTATAGCGAGTTTGAGGAAGACGAGGAGCCGGCCGTTATTACAAGAATCGTTCCGCGTGCAGATACATACGACGAAGATGATGAACAAGAGAATTATCCTGTACCTGCAGCGTTGAATGCGGATGCGGCGAGATATACGGAAGATGACGATCAAACCGAGATTGAACCTGCTGCCCTTAATGAAGTTTACGAGGGTCAAGATATACAGGAAGATATAGCGGAAACGGACAAATCCGCAACAACGGGAATCCATCAACCGGCATCGGATGCGCCAATTAAGAAGCCTTACTTGCTGCCGCCTTTTTCTCTGCTTGCCAAGCCCAGCTTGTTGGCAAGAGGCGGAGACGGAGCGGATGCCATGGATTCGAAGCGCAAGTTGGAAGCGACGTTAGAGAGCTTTGGAGTCAAGGCTAAAGTTCTCGACGTAGTACGCGGTCCTGCGGTTACTCGCTATGAGGTGCAGCCGGCATCCGGCGTGAAGGTAAGCCGAATCGTAAGCCTCACAGACGATATCGCCTTGGCTTTGGCGGCAAAAGATATTCGTATGGAAGCGCCTATTCCGGGTAAGTCGGCTATCGGTATAGAAGTTCCTAATATGGAAGTATCGATGGTAACCATGCGCGAAGTCATGGAAACCGCCATCTTCCAAAATGCTCCGTCCAAGCTGTCGATCGCTTTCGGCCGGGATATTTCGGGTCAACCGATTATCGGCAATCTGGCGAGAATGCCCCATCTGCTGGTAGCGGGAGCTACGGGTTCGGGTAAATCGGTATGTATTAACGGCATTATCACAAGTATTCTGTACAAGGCTGCTCCGGATGAAGTAAAGTTTCTGATGGTTGACCCTAAGATGGTCGAATTAAATGTATATAACGGAATTCCGCATTTGCTTGCGCCGGTAGTAACCGACCCAAGACGTGCGGCATTAGCTTTGAAAAAGATCGTTGTAGAGATGGAGAAACGGTATGAGCTGTTCTCCAAATCGAGCACGAGAAATATTGAAGGCTATAACGCCTTAATGGCGGAGAATCCCAAAGCCGTCTTGCCCTATATCGTCGTTATTGTCGACGAGCTTGCGGATTTGATGATGGTCGCCTCTAACGACGTCGAGGATTCCATTGCAAGGCTTGCACAGATGGCCCGCGCAGCGGGTATTCATCTCATTATCGCTACGCAGCGACCGTCTGTAGACGTTATTACCGGGGTTATTAAAGCGAATATCCCGTCCAGGATTGCCTTTGGCGTATCTTCTCAGGTCGACTCCCGTACCATTCTGGATATGGTCGGCGCAGAGAAGCTGCTTGGCAGAGGAGATATGCTGTATCTGCCGGTCGGCATGTCGAAGCCGATTCGCGTCCAGGGAGCCTTCTTGTCCGACCAGGAGGTCGAGGCGCTTGTCGACTACGCAAGAGGCCAGGCTGAAGCGGAGTATAAGGAGGACCTTGTACCTGAAGTAGAGGAAGATTCGGCAGATCCGGAGGAAATTCTGGACGAATTGTATGATCAAGCCGTGCAGATCGTTCTTGAAGCGAAGCAGGCATCCGTGTCGCTTCTGCAGCGGCGGATGCGGGTTGGTTATACCCGCGCGGCAAGGCTTGTGGACCAGATGGAAGCGCGGGGGATCGTTGGCCCTTACGAGGGCAGCAAACCGCGGGAGGTCTTGATGTCGATGGAGCAATACCAGGCCAGCCGTATTCCTTCCTAATCCGCGTAACCGTCTTAAGCAATTGGCAATGATGAATAGAAGCAGGATTCCCTTCTCATACTAGAGTTAGGTAACGCAGCTAATCGCGGACTAACTTGCAAGAGAAAGGCAGAATCCTACATGAAAAATCGATTACTTGTCGTCACTATCATCATTGTGTCGGTATTGTTCGGAATGCATTCCCTCCAGCGATATTCGCAGGATGATGCGAAAGCAACGTTCAGCAATGCTACTTTAACGGTAGGTTCCTCCGGCTCGGATGTATACGAGCTGCAGGGTAGGCTTAAATATTTGGGCTATTACAATGGTGCAATCGACGGAAGCTTCGGTACCAAAACCAAAAATGCGGTGACCTGGTTCCAATGGAAGTTCGGGATGAAATCCGACGGCGTAGTTGGGGCAAAAACGAAGCTCAAGCTATGGGAAGCTACGAAGAATTGGCAACCATCTGCTGCGGACACAGGCAATGCGACCGGCGGCTCGGACAATAGCAATAACAGTGGTTCAAACTCAGGATCGTCGGGTGGCAGTACGCCATCGAAATCCAATAATCTCGGGCTTTCGGAAAGCGATTTGAAGATTATGGCGAATGCGGTATACGGGGAATCGCGCGGTGAACCGTACGAAGGTCAGGTAGCGGTAGCTGCGGTTATCCTGAATCGCTTGAAGTCGCCAAGCTTCCCGAACACGATCTCGGGAGTCATTTTCCAGCCTCTTGCGTTTACAGCCGTTGCGGACGGTCAGATCTGGCTTACGCCAAACGAAACGGCACGCAAAGCCGTGCAGGACGCCATCAACGGATGGGATCCGACAGGCGGCTGCACGTACTATTTCAATCCTGAGACAGCAACGTCCAAATGGATCTGGTCCAGACCTCAAGTCAAGACCATCGGCAAGCATATTTTCTGTATGTAACGATTATCAGAAGCAGCCTTTCTGCCTTGGGGCAGGCAGGTTGCTTCTTCCATTTCGTATCGGTTAGAATGGTATAGGAAGCAAGAAAATGGAATACATTACTATATTCCATTTTACTCGGAAGGAGCAAACGGAAGTGACATTATTCGAAAGAGGGCAAATAGGCCGGATCAGGCTGCATGTAATGCCAACAAAACGTTTCAAGACGTTTGCGATATCGCTGTTCGCAGGACTGCCTTTATCTGAAAACGCTGTAACCAAAACCGCACTAGCCCCGTTTGTATTGCGTCGAGGCACGGTATCTACGCCCGAGACCAAGGCTTTCCGCGAGAGGCTGGATGATTTGTATGGCGCCGGATTCGGCTTTGATGTATATAAAAGAGGCGATTCTCAAATCGTTCAATTCCGCATGGACGTTATCAACGATCATTTTGTATCGTCCGATGTGCCTTTATTGAGTTCGTCCTTGCGATTCCTTGGCGAAGTCGTAACGGAGCCGGTAACGGAAGACGGAGTGTTCCGCCGCAAGTACGTAGATGCGGAGAAGCAGACGTTGACGAAGCGGCTGGAATCCATCGTGAACGATAAAATCCGATATGCGGCTGAGCGCTGCATGGAAGAGATGTGTGCCGGTGAGCCTTACCGTCTTCATCCGCTCGGCAAGCTGGAGGAAATCGGCTCCATTACGCCGGAATCTTTATATAGTCAATACAAAAAGTGGCTTAGCGAAGCCGCGTTTGATTTATATGTCGTTGGCGATACAACGATGGAGGAAGTCACTGCGCTTGCAAAAGAAGCTTTCCGTATTGAGGATGGCAGTCCTGCAAGCTATTCAACTCCGTATATTGCCCATGAAGTCCGCAATGTCAAAACCGTTGTGGAACGCATGGACGTCAACCAGGGCAAGCTGAACATGGGACTGCGTACGAATGTCGGCTATGGCGACGAAGACTACGCCGCTTCCTTGATGTATAACGGCATACTGGGTGGTTATCCGCATTCCAAGCTGTTTTTGAATGTCCGGGAAAAAGAAAGCCTTGCTTATTACGCTGCATCCAGATTGGATGGACATAAAGGCCTGCTCACGATTCAATCGGGTATCGAGATTACCAACTATGAGAAGGCTGTCACCATTATCAAGGAGCAGCTGGAGAGCATGCGTCAAGGCAATCTCTCCGACCTCGAGATGAACCAGACGAAAGCGATGATAGCGAATCATTTGCGGGAGCTGCAGGATTCCGCTTACGAGATGATCGCTTATGACTTTAATGCCGTGCTTTCCGGCAAAGAAAGAACGGCACAGCAGCTGCTTGACCAGATTGAAGCGGTAACGGCAGATGACATCGTGCGGGTTGCGGGATTGGCGCAGCTCGATACGATTTACTTCTTGCGCGACCAGAAGGAGGCATAACGGCAATGGAGACACTCGACTATAAAGGCGTTCAGGAAACGCTATACCGCGAAGTGCTGGATAACGGCCTCGAAGTGATCGTCTTGCCTAAGGAAGGCTTCCAGAAGACCTACGCCACCTTTGCGACCAAGTACGGCTCCGTCGATAATAAGTTTTCCGTAGGCGATCAAGAGCCGGTACGCGTGCCGGACGGTATTGCCCATTTTCTGGAGCATAAAATGTTCGAAGAACCAACCGGCGATATTTTCGCGACCTTTGCATCGCAAGGGGCATCGGCGAACGCATTCACAAGCTTCGACCGTACGGTGTATCTGTTCTCGGCAACGGAGCAGATTCCGGCCAATCTCGAAACTTTGATCGATTTTGTCCAGCATCCTTATTTCACCGATCAGAACGTGGATAAGGAAAAAGGCATCATCGCTCAAGAGATCAATATGTATAAAGACAACCCGGATTGGCGCGTATATTTCGGCCTGATTGACGCCATGTATCACACGCATCCGATTCATATCGATATTGCCGGTACCGTGGAGTCGATCTATCAGATCGATAAGGAAACGTTGTACCGCTGTTATGAAACATTTTACCATCCGTCCAATATGCTGCTGTTTGTAGTGGGCGGGGTGAAGGCAGAGGAAGTGTTCGAGCTTGTCCGTCAGAATCAAGCCCGCAAGACGTTCAAGCCGCAAGGGGAAATCAAACGTTTCTTCGAGCATGAGCCAGAGAGCGTTAAGGAACCTAGGAAAGTAACGAAGCTTCCGGTATCGCTTCCGAAAGTCATGTTTGGCTTCAAGGAGAAAAAAACCGGACTTACCGGCGAGGCGCTGTTGAGCCACGAAGTGACTTCCAAGCTGATGCTTGACGCCTTGTTTGGCGCAAGCTCGGCCTTGTATCAGGATTTGTATGAGCAAAATTTAATCTCCGATTCCTTCGGAACGGAATTCAATGTAAGCACGGATTATGCTTTTTCGGTTATTGGCGGCGACTCGCCAAATCCGGATGAACTGCTTGGTCGAATCCGCACGGCCGTTGAAGAAGCGCTGCGTACGGGTATTGAACCTGCCGCTTTTGAACGGTCGAAGCGGAAGAAAATCGGTGGATATTTGCGGATGCTGAACTCCCCTGAAGCGATTGCCGGCGAATTTACGCGTTACCGGTTCCGCGACAGCGACATGTTTGATCTCTTGTCCCTGTACGAGAATTGCACGCTGGAGCAAGTGAATGAACGGATTCGCGAGCATTTTGACTTCCAGCAGTTGGCGATTTCCATTGTCGAGAAGCCGGACGGACAGCCGGTTTAATGAAACCTTTTAAACAAATGACGGTGTTAATAACCGGGGGAAGCCGCGGCATCGGCGCTGCAATTGCGCAGCGCTTTGCCGCGGAGGGACTTAACATCGTCATCCACTATAGGGAATCGCATGAAGCGGCTAACGAAACAGCCAGAGCCTGCATGCGCCTGGGCGCGAATGTCATGACCATTTCGGCCGACCTTCGTTCGAAGGAACAGCTCACGAGGATGAAGGAAAAGCTGGAGGCTCATGAAATGCTGCCCGATATCCTTGTTAATAACGGAGGAATCTCCCATTATGGCATGCTGATGGATGTGACGGAGCAAGAATGGGACGATGTAATGGCCGTCAATCTAAAGGGCATGTTTTTGTCCAGTCAGCTTTTTATGCCGAATATGATTTCGAACAGGTTCGGCCGCATTATTAATGTGTCGTCCATTTGGGGGATGTCCGGCGCTTCCTGTGAAGTGCTGTACTCCACGACCAAAGGGGGCATGAATGCCTTCACGAAGGCGCTGGCCAAGGAACTTGCTCCTTCCGGGGTAACCGTTAATGCCGTGGCGCCCGGAGCAGTCGATACAAAGATGATGAGCGGCTTTAACGATGAGGAGAAGGCGGCGCTGGAGCAGGAAATTCCGCTGGGCCGTTTTGGACAACCTGATGAAGTCGCTTCTCTAGTCTACTTCTTGTCCTTGCCGGAATCATCGTACATAACGGGGCAAATCATTAGTCCAAACGGCGGCTGGCATACTTAACACCTTGCTTTTCGTATAATTTGTTTCGCCTCTACGCAGAATAACATTTGTTGAGTGCTACACTCTTCTTAAAATGTACTTATCCAGGAGGCGAAATAAAATGTCTAACGTTCTTTCAAGTTTCGACAATTGGAAAGAATTTTTGTCGGACCGCGTAGCACAAGCTAAAAACAACGGGATGTCTGAGGAAACCATTCATAATTTGGCTTACGAGATTGGTTCCTTCCTCGATGAGAAGGTTGATCCTAAAAATGAGCAACAGCGTGTACTGAAGCAGCTATGGGATGCGGGCGACGAGCATGAGCGCAAAACGGTAGCCGGTCTTATGGTCAAGCTGGTTGAACAAACTTAATTGCTCGCATCTGCAGAAAAGCCTCCCAATTTGGAGGCTTTTCTGCAATGTCTGCGAATAGGTTGCAGGAATGTGACGAAAATTGTAGAATAAATTTTTATAAGCGAGTCAATCAATGGGATTGGTAACAACAAGGGACGGTGTGAAATGGGATCAAAGCAGCAATACTACATGGAATACAAAATACATAAGAACCGGCCGGGTCTTCTTGGCGATATTGCCTCACTGCTCGGTATGCTTGAAGTGAACATTATGACGATTAATGGCGTAGAGGACCGTACGCGGGGCATGCTGCTCCAGACGGATGATGAAGAAAAAATCGTCCTGCTGGGCAAAATGCTTCAGAAGGTTGATAACATCACGGTTAACAAGCTTCGTACGCCTACGATCGTTGACATATTGGCTGTCCGTCACGGACGTTATATCGAACGCGACTCGGATGACCGGAAAACCTTCCGTTTTACAAGAGACGAGCTGGGTATTTTGGTCGATTTTCTCGGGGAAGTGTTTAAACGGGACGGCAATCAGGTTATTGGTTTGCGTGGCATGCCGCGTGTCGGCAAGACGGAGTCGATTATTGCGGGGAGCGTATGCTCGAACAAGCGTTGGACTTTTGTTTCGTCGACGTTGCTGAGACAAACCGTTCGCAGCCAGCTGTCCGAGGATGAAATGAATGATAACAACATCTTTATCATTGACGGAATCGTAAGCACAATCCGATCCAACGAAAAGCACTATTCGCTGCTGCAGGAAATTATGGCAATGCCTTCTACGAAGGTCATTGAGCATCCGGATATCTTTATTAAGGAGTCGCAATACGATTACAGCCATTTTGATATGATTATTGAGCTGCGCAATACACCTGACGAAGAGATTACATACGAATCGTTTACGGCCAATTATTCGGATAATGAATTCTAGCAGAGAGGAGTAGACACCATGTCGGATTTAGGAGCGTTGCTGCGTAAAGCAAGGGAAGAGCGCGGATTAACGCTTGATGATGTTCAGGAAATAACAAAAATAAGGAAGCGCTACTTAGAAGCAATCGAGAGCGGCGACCATAGCGTGTTGCCGGGAACGTTCTATTTACGCGCTTTCGTGAAAAACTACTGTGATGCCGTTGGCCTGGATGCGGAGGAAGTTCTTCGTCTGTATCAGCATGAGATTCCTGCTTCCGTTACGGATCAAATCGTAGAAGCAGTTCCGGCTAGACAGCCAAAGCGGGTTCGTACCCGTTCCTCGGAACGGATCAGCAAGCTTGGCTTCAATATCATGATGTGGTCGTTCCTGATCCTCATCGTCGTTGTTGTTTGGGTTTATTTCGTTAATCAGAAAGCCGATAATCCAAAAGAAATCGACAATACGAACATTACGGATCAGGCTTCGCCGGCCCCGCCAAGCCAATCGCCTAATTCGTCGAACGACGGCGGAACAACGACGCCTACCGCAACGCCTACGCCAACTCCAAGCCAATCGCCGACTACCTTGACGTTCTCGTCCAAGGTCGGCAAGGTTGATCACTATGATGTCTCGCCGGCTGGCGTGGTACATAAAGTGGAGATCAAGATTTCCGGCGGGCCAAGCTGGACGGAAGTGCGCTCGGGAAGCTCTTCCGGCAAAGCGATTATTTCGGAGACGGCTCCCGATGGCTCGGCCTTTACGTACGATCTGGATCAACCCCTTTACATTAATGTCGGGCGGGCCGACCTGAGTACCATTACAGTCGACGGTGTGCAAATTAACGACGGAGACCGTGCAGGCTCCAAGAAAATTCAGCTGAACCCCGTGCAGGGCACCGGAGGAACCGAAGGGACATCGTCTCAAAATCCGGACAATTCATCCACGCCTGGGGACACGGCAGGTACAGAGAATCAGTAAGGATTGAATAAGATACAAAGGGAGAGTTGTCAACAATGAGTTCTGAAAGTTCATTTGATATCGTTTCGAAGATGGATATGCAAGAGCTGAACAATGCGATTCAGCAAGCGGAGCGGGAGATTGAAACACGCTTCGACTTCAAAGGAAGCAAAAGCAGCATTAAGCTGGAGAAAGAAGAGCTTGTTGTCGTTTCCGATGATGATTTCAAGCTGGAAAGCGTTCTTGATATTTTGAAATCGAAGATGGTCAAGCGCGGCGTGCCGATTAAAAACCTGGAATACGGCAAGGTTGAATCGGCTTCGGCGAGCACCGTCCGTCAGCGTATTAAGCTGAAGTCGGGAATCGATCAAGACAATTCCAAAAAAATTAATATCCTGATCCGGGATTCGAAGATTAAGGTGAAAAGCCAGATTCAAGGCGACCAAATCCGCGTAACCGGTAAAAGCCGCGATGATTTGCAAGCGGTTATGGCTCTTCTCCGCGCAGCGGATTTGACCGTCGAACTGCAGTTCACCAATTACCGTTAATAAGCCTTTTCTAGCCCTTCGCTGCCTCGTCATTTGGGGCAAGAAGGGCTTTCGCTCTATGACGTTCGATATTTTGACATAGGAAATGGCATGTATTATACTTGGTTAGATAGTTTTGGAAACGATCCGGGGGACATACATATGACAGTACAAGCAATCATGCATCAATGCAGGAACACGGCTAGACGGTCCGGGGGTGTGAACGAATGAACCTGGCAAATAGGATTACGCTGGCCAGAATTATTTTAGTGCCGATCATTATGGTATTTCTGCTCGTCAATATCGATATCAAGCCTCTTGCTTTCGGCGATGATTACTCCATTACATACAATCAGATTATAGCGGCTATAATCTTTATCATAGCGGCAAGCACCGACGGTCTCGATGGTTATATCGCCAGGAAGAACAAAATCGTAACCAACCTCGGCAAGCTTCTTGATCCGCTGGCGGACAAGCTGCTTGTGGCGGCTGTACTGATCTCGCTCGTTCAAATGGATAAGCTGGCGGCATGGATGGCCATCATTATTATCAGCCGCGAATTCGCGGTTACGGGTTTGCGTCAGATCGCTTTGCTGGAAGGCAGCGTAATGGCGGCGAGCAAATGGGGCAAATGGAAAACAGCCGTACAAATTACGATGATCATTTCGCTTCTGCTCAACAACTTCCCGTTTACGTTTATCGATTTTCCGTTTGACGATATCGTAAGCTGGATTGCCGTTATTATTACGGTGTATTCCGGATTCGACTATTTCTTCAAGAACAAACATTTGATTCCTGTGCAATAATCAGGATCATATAAGCAACAATAAAGCATCTTTCCATTCGTGGAGAGATGCTTTTGCTTCCTAATGCTGCAGGATTCGAAGGGGGAAATCGTATGAAAGCTGAAATTATCGCAGTGGGCACCGAGCTTTTGCTTGGTCAAATCGTCAATACAAACGCACAATTCTTGTCCAGAAAGCTTGCATCGCTTGGCATTGATGTTTACTTTCAGACGGTCGTTGGCGATAACCCGAACCGGATCCGCCAAGCGATTGAGATTGCCCGCCAGCGTGCCGACCTGCTTGTGTTTACCGGCGGACTTGGTCCTACGCAAGATGATCTGACGAAGGACGTCCTCGCGGCCTATCTGAACCGCGGCCTGTCCCTTCATCAGCCTTCCATGGATAAGATCGAGCAAATGTTCAGCTCTCGCGGCATCCATATGGTAGAGAGCAACCGCAGACAAGCGCTGATGATTGACGGCAGCGCCCCGATTGATAATGAAGCCGGGCTTGCCGTCGGCAACGGCCTGTCCGAAGACGGGACGCATTATTTGCTTCTGCCCGGGCCTCCTCGCGAGATGAAGCCGATGATGGAGGGGCCGGCGTCGGATTGGCTCCGGTCTATTCTGGGGGCAGAAGAACCGCTTTATTCGAGACTGCTTATGTTTGCAGGGATTGGGGAATCGACGCTAGAAGCTAAGCTGATTGATCTGATCGAAGCCCAATCGGATCCTACTATCGCGCCATATGCGAAGGAAGGCGAGGTCGCCATTCGGGTATCTACGAAAGCGGCGAACGAAACCGATGCGATAGTCAAGCTGGATCAAACCGTCGATGCGATCAAGCAGCGGGTGGGCGAGTACTTATATGCGCAGGAAGAGATTACGCTGGAAGAGCAGGTCGTGCAGCTGCTTCGGACATCGAGAAGAAAGCTCTCGACAGCCGAAAGCATCAGCGGAGGCTTGCTTGCAGAGCTTATTACCGGCATTCCCGGCAGCAGTGGGGAATATTCCGGCGGCGTTGTTACTTATACGAACGAGATGAAGCATAAGCTGCTCGGCATCCCGATGGCGCAGCTTGAAGGAGACGGAGCGCCGGGAGCGATCAGTGAATCTACGGCAGCAATGATGGCCGAACGCGTCAGACAAATCGGAGATTCCGATTTTGGCGTGTCGCTCACGGGGGTAGCCGGCCCGGCTCAGGCGGAAGGCAAGCCCGTTGGCTTGGTCTATTACGCGGTTGCCGAGAGGGGCAAGCCGACAGCCGTATTTACCGGCCATTTTTCCGGTACCCGCGCCATCATCCGCATCCGTGCGGTAAAGGCTGCCTTATATCAATTGTGGCTGAAGCTGCGCGAACATTAATTTGTCGGATTAACGCGAAAAATACTTGCCTGTTTGTACCATTTCCGCTATAATTGGTCTCATGCGGAAGAACCGTGGCGAAGATTACTTTGCTGCGGTTTTTTTATGTCTATTTTTAGAATCATGACGAATCGCGCATAGTTGCCCAAGAGGGCAAAAGCCGTTTCGCCATGCGTCTGGAAAGGACGTGGAAACAAAAAGACGAATGTATGTTCGAAAAAAAGCTTGGCAATTGAGCGGAAACAAGGTATCATACAATTATAAATAACGAAGGATGTGAGTAGCTTGTCGGATCGTCGTGCTGCTTTGGAGATGGCTTTACGTCAAATTGAGAAGCAATTTGGTAAAGGCTCCATCATGAAATTAGGGGAATCCACACATATGCAAGTTGAAACCGTACCAAGCGGTTCAATTGCTTTAGATATTGCTCTTGGAATCGGCGGTTTGCCAAGAGGCCGTATTATTGAATGCTACGGACCGGAATCTTCCGGTAAAACAACCGTTGCGCTTCACGCTATTGCGGAAGTACAACGGATCGGCGGACAAGCTGCGTTTATCGATGCGGAGCATGCGCTTGATCCATTGTACGCGAGCAAGCTTGGCGTAAATATCGACGAACTGCTGTTGTCGCAGCCGGATACGGGCGAACAGGCGCTTGAGATCGCAGAAGCGCTTGTACGAAGCGGCGCGGTCGATATTATCGTTATCGACTCGGTAGCAGCGCTTGTACCGAAAGCAGAGATTGAAGGCGATATGGGGGATTCACATGTCGGTCTGCAGGCACGTCTGATGTCGCAGGCTCTGCGTAAACTGGGTGGCGCGATCAGCAAGTCGAAAACAATCGCCATCTTTATTAACCAGTTGCGCGAGAAAGTCGGCGTTATGTTCGGTAACCCGGAAACTACGCCTGGCGGCCGTGCACTGAAGTTCTATTCCAGCGTACGTCTGGAAGTACGCCGGATTGAGACGATCAAGCAAGGCAACGATATGGTTGGTAACCGTACGCGGATTAAAGTCGTGAAGAACAAAGTAGCTCCTCCGTTCAAGCAAGCGGAGATTGATATCATGTACGGCGAAGGCATTTCGAGAGAAGGCAGCCTTGTAGATATTGGTGTAGAGATGGATATCGTTCAGAAGAGCGGTGCTTGGTTCTCCTATAATGGCGATCGCTTGGGCCAAGGACGCGAGAACGCGAAGCAGTTCTTGAAGGATCATCCGGAAGTTGCTGCGGTAATCGAGAAGCAGATCCGCGAAGCAAGCAACTTGTCGGCTTCTGCACAGCCAGCAGACTTCTCGAAAGATGATGACGATGACTTTGATGAGTCGGAACTTGACGATTAATAGTAATAATTAAGGAAGAAGCAGCGCCGTCCTTTCGAGGGCGGCGCTGCTTCTTTGCAATGAACGGGGTGTAACCAGGATGTTAATCGAGATTTCTGCGGTAGAGCAGGACCGCAAGGATCGTAAGCGATACCATGTGTATGCAAACGGCATGGAAGAGCCGTTGTTATCCGTCCACGAGGATCTTCTTATAAAATACACGTTGTTTAAAGGGAAGGAGCTTACAAGGGAAGCTATTGCCGAGATTGCCGATGAGGACGAAAGATACCGGGCTTACTCGCTTGCCGTCACCTATCTTGGCATAAAAGCAAGAACCCGCAAACAGATCGAGCAATATTTGCTCCGCAAGGAATTTGAACCCGAACCAATTGCTTACGCTCTTGAACGTTTAGAATCGGAACATATTGTTGATGATGGAGAGTATGCGCGGCATTTCGCCATGCAGCGTATCCGTTACAGTCAGAAGGGTCGCCGCTGGATCAAGCAGGAGCTGCAGCAACGCGGAGTATCGAAGCAGGCGGCTTCCGACGCGCTTGAAGCTATCGACAAGGAAGACGAACTCGCATCCGCCGTGCATGCGGCGAAGAAGAAATGGCGTTCTCTCAAAGGAGAGAACAGAGAGAAACGGCAGAAGCTGATGGCCTTTTTATTGCGTCGGGGCTTTCCTTCGGATGTCGTTAAACAAGCGGCTAAAGCGGCTATAGATGAAGCGGAAATCGAGCAGGCGGATGAGGATGAAGGGCTTTTGCTTGACAATTGATTTTGCCAAAAGATAAAATAAAATTGTATTCCTTTTATATCAAATCAATTTTCCTTCCAAAAGTTGATTTGAAACGATTATTTTCGTCAATAAGTTTGAGAATCAATCGGTATGGAAACCGGCTAAAAACCTAATATCATCCCAAGCTTGCCTTGGTGAATGCAACGAGGAGGTGAACAAGATGGACCCTATTTGGACGGTGTTGATCTGTCTCGTTGTTGGCGTTATTTTCTTTGGGATTGGTTATTTTATTCGTAAGTCGATTGCCGAAGCCAAGATTTCCAGCGCTGAGCAAGCTGCTGTTCAAATCGTAGAGAATGCGAAGAAGGAAGCAGAAGCCCAGAAGAAAGAAACGGTGCTCGAAGCAAAAGATGAAATCCACAAACTCCGTACGGAGGCTGAAAAAGACATCCGTGAGCGGCGTAACGAGTCCTTGCGTCAAGAAAGACGCTTGCTCCAGAAAGAGGAGTCGCTGGATAAAAAGATAGAAGCGCTTGAACGCAAAGAAGAATTAGTTGCCAACAAAGAGAAACGGATCGATGAAACACAAGAACAAATTGAATCCATTTACAAGCAGCAGCTTAGTGAATTGGAGCGCATCTCCAGCTTGACTATGGAGGATGCGAAATCGATTATTTTGTCGAATGTGGAGCAAGAAGTGCGTCACGAAACAGCACAGATGATCAAAGAGATCGAGCAGCAAGCGAAAGAAGAAGCCGATCGAAAGGCGCGGGACATTATTTCACTCGCTATTCAACGATGTGCGGCGGATCACGTAGCAGAGACGACTGTATCGGTCGTTACCCTGCCTAACGAAGAAATGAAAGGCCGTATTATTGGACGTGAGGGCCGTAATATCCGTGCACTCGAAACATTGACTGGTATCGATTTGATTATCGACGATACACCGGAAGCGGTCATTCTGTCTGGCTTTGACCCGATTAGACGCGAAATTGCTCGGACTTCACTTGAGAAGCTTGTTGCAGATGGTCGTATACATCCGGCTCGCATTGAAGAGATGGTCGAGAAGTCCCGCAAGGAAGTGGACGAGCGGATTCGCGAATACGGCGAACAAGCTACTTTCGAAGTTGGGGTTCATGGTTTGCACCCTGATTTGATTAAAATTCTGGGACGTCTCAAGTATCGGACAAGCTACGGTCAGAACGTTTTGAAGCACTCGATGGAAGTTGCTTATTTGACCGGCCTTATGGCTGCAGAGCTTGGCGAAGATATCACGCTTGCTAAGCGCGCAGGCCTTCTGCACGATATCGGCAAGGCGCTTGACCACGAGGTTGAGGGCTCGCACGTTGAAATCGGCGTAGAACTGGCGAAGAAGTACAAGGAGCATCCTGTTGTAATCAACAGTATCGCTTCCCACCATGGTGATGTCGAAGCAACTTCCGTTATCGCAATGCTGGTAGGAGCAGCAGACGCCTTGTCTGCCGCACGTCCTGGCGCAAGACGCGAGACGCTTGAAACGTACATCAAACGCCTGGAGAAGCTGGAAGATATCTCGGAGTCGTTCGACGGCGTAGAGAAGTCTTTCGCCATTCAAGCGGGACGCGAAGTCCGTGTTATGGTTCAACCTGAGAAGATTGACGATACGGAAGCATTCCGGCTTGCACGCGATATTACGAAGAAGATCGAGAGTGAACTCGATTATCCGGGACATATTAAAGTTACGGTTATTCGTGAGACCCGTGCAGTTGAATATGCGAAGTAGATCACAAGCAAATAGCAAGAACGAAAAGTGGCTGCTTGTCAGCCACTTTTTTTGCATACTAAAGGAGTGACAGAGTGAACGTATTATTTATTGGCGATATCGTAGGAAGCGTAGGACGCAAAGCATTAAAGCAGGTGCTGCCGGCACTCAGAAGCAAGTATAACCCGCATATTATTATCGTGAACGGCGAGAACGCTGCAGCGGGCCGGGGTATCACGGCTGCGATAGCCCGCGAGTTTTTTGAATGGGGCGTTCACGGCATTACGATGGGCAATCATACTTGGGACAATAAAGATATCTTCGAATGGATTGACGATGAGCCGCGCATGGTGCGTCCGGCCAACTTCCCGGAAGGCACTCCAGGTCAAGGTCACGCGCTTATTAAAGCCAATGGCAAGCAACTCGCGATTATTAATTTGCAAGGCCGGACTTTCCTGCCTCCGATTGACTGCCCGTTCCGGAAAGCGGAAGAGCTGGTCGCGCTAGCGAAAGAGAAAACGAAAAACATTCTGGTGGATTTCCATGCGGAAGCGACCTCCGAGAAAATTGCGATGGGCTGGCATTTGGCTGGCCAAGCTTCGATTGTTGTTGGCACTCATACGCATGTACAAACCAACGATGACCGGATCCTGCCGGGTGGTACAGCCTACTTAACGGATGTAGGCATGACAGGGCCTCGCGATGGCGTACTCGGAATGGAGCGCAACGCTGTTCTGCACAAGTTCTTGACCCAGCTGCCAACACGCTTTGTGGTGGATGAAGGCGATTGGCATTTGCATGCGGTATCGGTTCAGATTGACGACGCCACGGGGCATGCGACTAAAATCCAGAAAATTCGCCTAACCGAAGATGACTGGCTGCTCATGCAGTAGTTATATGAATATTCTAAAAGTTTAGCCAATTCAGAATTGATATGAAAGTTATTGCGGGCATAGCAGGAATTTTTTAACCTCTCTCGAATACTATCTAAATAGTGGAATCCATCCATCATTCCCGAGGAGGTCCTTTTTCATGGAAGTATTAAAAGTTTCAGCAAAGTCCAATCCAAATTCCGTTGCAGGTGCGCTGGCCGGAGTTTTGCGTGAACGCGGCGCCGCTGAATTGCAAGCCATCGGGGCGGGTGCACTCAATCAAGCGATCAAGGCAGTAGCAATTGCTCGCGGATTCGTAGCTCCGAGCGGGGTGGATTTGATTTGCGTACCGGCATTTACTGACATTGTCATTGATGGAGAAGACCGAACAGCGATAAAACTGATTGTTGAGCCTAGGTAATATCTAACCGAATAAGGCTGGATTGTACCGGGTATTGAAACCTGTTTACGAAGTAGACAGGTTTTTTGCTTTGTTGAAGCTGGAGGAGTAAGCGGAGAGGTGATCGATTGTGTCATTTGGCATAGCGGATTTTCATTGCGATGTATTAAGCAAGCTGCTTGTGCATCCCCATCTGACTTTTCAAAAAAGTGAACCGGGTATGCTTGATGTAACGTATGAACGGTTAAAGGAATCGGGTGCCGTCCTTCAAACGTTTGCGGTATACATACCGGAGAAGCTGAACGGTTCAATCGAACCTATACTAGAGTGCATAGACCATTTTTATGAGAAGGTGCTTGCTTGTCCGGATATGAAGTTGATTCGCAATCAATCCGATCTGGCAGAAAGCCTCACTAACGGAAAGATTGGCGCTTTGCTATCACTGGAAGGCGTTGATGGCCTGCAAGGGAGTTTACCGATTCTAAGGCTCCTGCACCGGCTTGGCGTGCGGGCGGCAGGATTGACCTGGAACCATGCGAACTGGGCCGCAGACGGCGTTATGGAGCCCCGTGGAGGCGGTCTGACAGCCAAGGGGAAAGACTTTGTCGCCGAATGCGACAAACTGGGCATTCTAGTGGATGTATCCCACTTATCGGAACGAGCATTTTGGGATGTCGCCGATTTGGCCGAGAGAACGATTATTGCCTCCCATTCCAATGCAAAAGCGCTTCTCCAGCATCCCCGCAACCTGACGGATGACCAGATTAAGGCTATCATCGCTCTGCAGGGTCTTATCGGCATTACTTACGTGCCTTGGTTTGTAGCGGAGGGGGAGCAGGTATCGGTTGACGATGTGTTACGGCACATCGATCATGTCGGCGGACTAGGCGGGGAGAATCATATCATGCTTGGTTCCGACTTTGACGGAATCGACAAATATGTGAACGGACTGACCCATCCCGGAGAAGTGTACAGGCTGCGCGAAGCGCTTCTTAAACACTACTCGGAGGAGCAGACCAAACGGTTCCTGTCGGGTAATGCGCTTTCATTTTTGAATGAAAATCTGCCGGAGTAGCAAGCGACTCGCAACAAATCTGAATACGGTATATAAACAATCGAAAATGATTATCATTCATTAAACGTTTACATCTTGCAATTTTCAAACCGCACCTTTACACTTGGTTTGACTGTTCATTCATTATATAAATTATTGTTGGATATTGCCTTAGTAATGTACGCGGCTTAAGCCATCAAAAAGAGGAGATGGGCGTTTTGATTAGTCAATTGTCTTGGAAGATCGGAGGGCAACAAGGGGAAGGCGTCGAAAGTACGGACCGTATTTTTTCCACGGCGCTTAACCGGCTTGGGTATTACCTTTACGGATATCGTCATTTCTCGTCTCGGATCAAGGGCGGACATACAAATAATAAAATTCGAATCAGCACATATCCGATCCGGGCGATCTCCGATGATCTGGACATCCTCGTGGCGTTCGACCAAGAAAGCATAGATTTGAATGCAAAAGAGCTTCGCAGCGGCGGCGTTATCGTGGCAGATGCGAAGTTTAATCCCGTTGTACCGGAAGGAATCGATGCACGACTGTTCGCTGTTCCGATTACGGCAATGGCGGAAGAGCTTGGTACTTCCCTGATGAAGAACATGGTTGCTTCAGGCGCATCCTGGGCTTTGCTTGGTTTGCCTCTTGAGGTATTTAATAAAGCGGTAGAAGAAGAGTTCGGACGCAAAGGCGCGGCAGTCGTGGAGAAGAACATCGAAGCGGTTAAGCAAGGCGCCGAGTTCGTATTGGAGCAAGCGGGCGGACCGCTTAACGAATTCAAGCTGGAGGAGGCGGACGGCCGTCAGAAGCTGTTCATGATCGGCAACGAAGCGATTGGCCTCGGCTCCCTGGCTGCAGGCTGCCGCCTGATGTCCGCTTATCCGATTACGCCGGCATCCGAAATAATGGAATACCTGATCAAGAAGCTGCCGGCGCTTGGCGGTACCGTCGTTCAGACGGAGGACGAAATCGCGGCGGTAACGATGGCGATTGGCGCCAACTATGCGGGTGTGCGTACAATGACGGCTTCCGCGGGTCCCGGTCTGTCCTTGATGATGGAAGCCATCGGTCTTGCCGGTATGACGGAAACTCCGCTTGTAATCGTGGATACGCAGCGTGGCGGCCCATCGACGGGGCTGCCTACCAAGCAGGAGCAATCCGATCTTAACGCAATGGTCTACGGCACTCACGGGGAGATTCCGAAGATCGTTATCGCTCCGGCGTCGATCGAAGACTGCTTCTATGATATGATCGAAGCTTTCAACCTTTCGGAGCAATATCAAGTGCCGGTTATCGTGATGACCGACCTTCAGCTGTCGCTCGGCAAGCAGTCCTGCGAGCCGTTTGATTTCCAATCGATTCAAATCAACCGCGGCAAGCTCCTTCAGGAAGCGCCGGAACTGGAAGCACAGCAGCTGTTCAAGCGTTACGAATTGACGGAGGACGGCGTATCGCCGCGCGTATTGCCTGGCGCTAAGAACGGTATCCACCACGTAACCGGGGTTGAGCATGACGAAACGGGCCGTCCTTCCGAAAGCGCCGTTAACCGCCAGAATATGATGGATAAACGTCTGAACAAGCTGAACGGCTTACAAATTCGCGACGGTCTTCGCATCGATGCGGCTAACGATACGCCGGATCTTCTGATTATCGGCATGGGCTCTACGGGCGGAACGATCGATCAAGCCCGCGAATGGCTGGCTAACGACGGAATTACTTCGAATCATATTACGATCCGTCAAATTCACCCGTTCCCGACGGAGCAACTGATTCCTCACCTGCAGCAAGCGAAGAAAGTGGTTGTTATCGAGAACAACGCAACCGCACAGCTCGCCGGCCAAATTAAGATGCATGCGGGCTTCGCGGAGAAGATCCGCAACCTGCTGAAATATGACGGTAATCCGTTCCTGCCATCCGAAGTTTATAAAGCGTGCAAGGAGTTGGACTAATCATGGCAACATTTAAAGAGTTTCGAAATAATGTGAAGCCGAACTGGTGCCCGGGCTGCGGAGACTTCTCCATCCAAGCCGCTATTCAGCGCGCAGCAGCTAACGTGGGCCTTGAGCCGGAAGACCTTGCGGTGATTTCGGGTATCGGCTGCTCCGGCCGTATTTCCGGTTATATCAATGCTTACGGCCTTCACGGGATACACGGCCGCGCATTGCCAATCGCGCAAGGCGTTAAGCTTGCCAACCGCGAGCTGACCGTTATCGCATCGGGCGGCGACGGAGACGGGTTTGCGATCGGGATGGGACATACCGTTCATGCTATTCGCCGCAACCTGAATATTACGTATATCGTAATGGATAACCAGATCTACGGTCTGACTAAAGGCCAGACATCGCCCCGCAGCGCGGAAGGCTTCAAAACGAAGTCGACGCCTGAAGGATCGATCGAATCAACATTGTCGCCGCTTGAGATTGCGATGTCAGCAGGCGCCACGTTTGTTGCCCAATCGTTCTCGAGCGATTTGAAACAGCTGACGGCTCTGATCGAAGCGGGTATCAAGCATGAAGGCTTCTCTCTAATCAACGTGTTCAGCCCATGCGTTACGTTCAATAAAATCAACACTTACGATTGGTTCAAACAAAACATCGTGAACCTGGAGCAATTCCCGGATTACGATCCTTCGAACCGCATTATGGCGATGAACAAGATCATGGAAACTGAAGGCATGCTGACGGGTCTGATCTATCAGAACACGCAGCGCAAATCGTACGAGGATATGATCAGCGGCTTTGGCACTGACGCGCTTGCGAAGCAGGAGCTTTCCTTGTCGGAAGAACAGTTCAATAAGCTTGTGGCCGAATTTAAATAAGTGTATGATGGGCATACGGCATTTTTATCAACTGCCGTATGCTTTTTTTAAACTTTAAGGAAGTATAAGTTTTTATCTATACCGTGCTTATATTTCATTCGCGAAACGTACGCTGCTCCTCCTAAGGACGGCGCAGCCGTTTACGCTTGTTACCCTACATAGATACAAAGGAGTAGAAACATATGGAACAAAAATTGGTGCCCGTAGGCGTATCGGCAAGACATATTCACCTTTCTGCGGAGCATGTCGCTATATTATTTGGAGCTGGCAGCGAACTCACGGAAGCGAAACCATTGTCCCAGCCGGGGCAATACGCGGCGAACGAGACGGTTGCGGTTATCGGTCCAAAGGGCTCCTTCCCGAAAGTGAGAATTTTGGGTCCGGTACGCAATGCCACCCAGCTGGAAGTATCGCGTACGGATGCTTTTGCCCTGGGCATTAACCCTCCTGTCAGAGAATCCGGCAACATCCAAGGATCCGCAGGCATCACAATCAAAGGTCCAGCAGGCGAGGTTGCGATTGAAGAAGGCGTTATCGTTGCGGCACGCCACATTCACTTCCATACAACCGATGCGGAAAAATGGGGAATCGCCGACAAGCAGCACCTGAAGGTTCGCTTCCAAGGCGAGCGCGGAGTCGTATTCGAGCAGGTTGTTGCCCGCGTATCACCGGATTTTGCGCTGGATATGCATATCGATACGGATGAAGCGAATGCGGCAGGCATCAAAAATGGCGATACGGCTGAAATCATCGAATAGGAGCCTAGCATAGGCTGATTTAAAAGGCTGACAAGCGATCCCGTATCGTTGGTCGGCCTTTTTTGAATTTTAAGCGGTTTATAAAGTTTTTTTAAACATTGCTTAGAATTCTACGGATGGAAACGCGCCACCGCCTAAGGACGCTGAAATGGATATCCTTGCTATAGTTGTGCTATAATTTTTTAATGGGCAAAGATATGATTAAATTAAAGGGCAAACCGCAATATTTCATGTAGAGGGAAGTGTGAACAACCATGTCAAAGGGGAACACGGCAGCTCAATCCGACAAGGTTAAAGACTATTCCAAATACTTTGACTTCTCGGATGCTAAAGTGCTAAGCGAGGAAGACGGGGTAACGACCTACCGCATTAAGGGCAGGAACGTACAGATTAACTCCACTCCGAACTATAAAGACGAAAAGAAACGCGGTAAAGAAGACATAGAGGTTCATTACGATTTCTCGATTCCGGAAGAGCTGCAAAACATCGGCAAAGGGAAATTCTACTTAATACAAACATACGGCTGCCAAATGAACGAGCATGACACGGAAGTAATGAAGGGCATGTTCGAAGAGATGGGTTATACCGGAACCGAAGACCGCATGCAGGCGGACGTCATTCTTCTGAATACTTGCGCGATTCGAGAGAATGCCGAGGATAAAGTATTCGGAGAGCTTGGACATCTCAAAACTCTCAAGCTGCAAAAGCCGGACCTGCTGCTAGGAGTTTGCGGTTGTATGTCGCAGGAAGAGTCGGTTGTGGGCAAAATTCTGCAAAAGCATGCTTTTGTGGACATGATCTTTGGCACGCATAACATTCACCGTCTGCCGCACCTGCTGCAAAACGCTTATTTCAGCAAGGAGATGGTTGTTGAGGTATGGTCCAAGGAAGGCGACATTATCGAGAATATGCCGAAGAAACGGGACGGCATGCGTGCATGGGTGAACATTATGTACGGCTGCGACAAGTTCTGTACGTATTGCATCGTTCCTTACACGCGCGGCAAAGAGAGAAGCCGCCGTCCGGACGATGTCATTGCGGAAGTACGCGAGCTGGCACGCCAAGGCTTCAAGGAGATTACTTTGCTAGGTCAAAATGTAAACGCCTACGGGAAGGATTTTGAAGACATTTCTTATCGCTTTGGCGATTTGATGCACGATATTTCAAAGATTGACATTCCGCGTATCCGCTATACGACAAGCCATCCTCGGGATTTCGACGATCATCTGATCGAGGTGCTGGCGCAAGGCGGCAATCTGGTCGAACATATCCATCTGCCGATTCAATCGGGCAGCACGGAAGTGCTGAAGCGGATGAGCCGGAAGTATTCCCGGGAACAAATTTTTGAGCTTGTGGCGAAAATCAAACGGGCGATCCCCAATGTGTCCCTCTCAACCGACATTATCGTAGGTTTCCCGGGCGAGACGGACGAACAGTTTGAGGATACGATGACCTTGGTCCGCCAGGTTGGTTTTGATTTTGCCTATACCTTCATCTATTCGCCGCGCGAAGGCACTCCTGCTGCAGGTATGGAAGATAACGTGCCGATGGATGTGAAGAAGAATCGCTTGAAGCGGCTGAATGAGCTGATGGCCGAGCTTGGCCGCAGAAGCAATGAACGGATGGAAGGCGAGATTGTCGAAGTGCTGGTGGAAGGCGAGAGCAAGAACAATCCGAATATTTTGGCCGGCCGGACGCGCACGAATAAGCTGGTGCACCTGGAAGGTCCAAAAGAATGGATCGGACAATTTATACATGTTCGTGTAACGGAAGCAAAAACATGGTATATTAAAGCGGAACCGTTGGCGAATTCCGCCAGCAACGTATCCTAAAACCGACTCAAATTAGTGGGAGAGATGATAGATGTCCGAACAACAGACTGCAGTTAATTCGCACCATGACCATGAACATGGTTGCAATGTCCCGAAATTCAATACCCGCGATTTTCTGGTCCGTGAAGATATTATGCACAAGGCGAAGGAACTGGCGGATCTTATCTTTACATCCGAGGAAGTTCAGCAGTACCGCCGCGCCGAGAAGCAGATTCAAGGCAATGATCGCGTTCAATCGCTGATCGCGCTTATCAAGAAGAAGCAAAAAGAAGTCGTTGCATTCGAAACAACGTTCAAAAACGAGCAAATGGTGAAGAAGATCGAAGGCGAAATGGAAACCCTTCAAGACGAGCTGGACGGCATTCCGATCGTATCGGAGTTCCAGCAAAGCCAGACGGACATCAACTATTTGCTGCAGCTTGTTATTTCGATCGTGCGCGATACGGTATCCGAGAAAATCAATGTCGAGGACGCTACGGTAGAAGCGCCGGCTGAATGCGACTAGAATAAAGAGAGAGGCGGTCTGAATCAGAACGCTTCTCTTTATTTTTCCCTATTTTTTTGGCGAACTCTCATAATATCCCCGAGAATGTGCCAAAATGAACTGTCGGAGCATGTAAGCCCTAAAAACCAATTAGAATAGGAGAAATACGACATGAATCCATTTACATACTATAATCCGACTCGCCTTCACTTTGGTGAAGGGCAGTTGAAGCAGCTTCCCCTCGAAGCGGCTAAGCTTGGCAAACGCGTTCTGCTTGTTTACGGCGGAGGAAGCATTAAGCGAAACGGTCTTTACGAGCAAGTACTCGCAAAGCTGGATGAAGCGGGTTGTACGGTTACCGAATTGAGCGGCGTTGAACCTAACCCGCGTCTGTCGACGGTCCATCGCGGAGCCGAGTTATGCCGCTCCGAGTCGATCGACTGGGTGCTGGCTGTCGGCGGCGGCAGCACGATTGACTGCGCGAAAGCAATTATAATTTCGGCGAAATACGAGGGCAGCTTCTGGGATGTCGTAACGCGCAAAGCAAAGCCGGAAGCAGCTCTTCCGCTTGGCACTGTGCTTACGCTTGCGGCAACGGGCTCCGAGATGAACTCCGGTTCGGTTATTACCAATCAAGAAACGCTTGAGAAGCATGGCTGGGGCAACGTGCTGGCTTATCCGACGTTCTCCATCCTTGATCCGGTATTTACGGCTAGCGCACCAAAAGATCATACCGTCTACGGCATGGTAGATATGATGGCTCACGTTTTGGAGCAATATTTCCATCATGATGCGAATACTCCTGTGCAAGACGGCTTCTGCGAAACGATTCTGCGCACCGTCATTGCGACAGCTCCGGGTCTAGTGAACGATCTGACAAACGTGAAGCTGCGCGAGACGATTCTGTATTGCGGTACAATGGCGCTGAACGGAACTTTGTCGATGGGCGTTATCGGCGACTGGGCGAACCATGACATGGAGCATGCGGTGTCCGCGGTGTACGATATTCCTCATGGCGGCGGCCTCGCCATTTTGTTCCCGAACTGGATGAACTATGTGGTGGAAGACAACGTGGCACGCTTTAAACAGTTCGCGGTAAATGTATTCGGCGTTAACGCCGAAGGCCGTAACGATCTTGAAGTAGCTCGTGAAGGAATTGCGAAGCTCCGCGAGTTCTGGAATTCGATTGGCGCTCCGTCGCGCCTCGCGGATTACGGGATCGACGACAGCCGACTGGAAGAGATGGCGGAGAAAACAACCGGAAGCGGTACCCGCGGCAACTTCCGCAAGCTGACGAAGGAAGATGTCGTCGCGATTTATCGTTTATCGCTTTAATGATATAAGGTTGATAGGCAGATCAGGCGAACCTGGTCTGCCTTTTTTATTTTCCGTGGAATGGAGGGTTTTCCTAAATGGACGTCGTATTTCCGTATCCATAGAGCAGATCGAAAGGGGAAGTGGCATGATTCGATATCCGCAGCTTCAAAAAGGAGCCGTAATCGGGGTAACCGCGTTTTCATCGGGAATTGGAACATAGCTTCACCCGATGCTGAAGCTGGTTGCGGCCATGTTCCTCCTCAGATTACCTTTGTTAACGGAGCTTATGCCGAAATTGAAGCCGGTAACGGAAAAGGAACGGTAAGGCAGACTTTCATTCCTTAATGGGGTTAATTAATAAGAATGCTAAAAGCGGCTGTGCAGGATATGATCTGGCGCAGCCGCTTTTGTTTTAAGTATTTATTATATCGTTGTATGAACCTGGCTGCCGTCCTGTGCGGAATGGATTGACGATTGAATTCTAAGAATGTATGGTTTGAGAGACAGCACGATAACAGCCGCAACAAAAGATTTGATCGCGTCACCGGGCAGGTAAGGATAACAGCCGGCCGTCATGGCTTTGCCAAAATCAAGACCGGTTACATGCATCAGCCAAGGTACGCCGGGTACATAAGTAAGGAAAGAACCAAACAGCTCAAACACGATAAATAACGCGATAAAACCGACAATCCGGTTACGCATAAGAGCTTCGCTGCGGAAGATGGCTTGCGTTGCAAAGCCGACCAGCAGTGCGCTGAACGGGAAGGCAAAGATAAATCCGCCCGTATGCCCGGTCAAGGTCTCCAGACCACCCCTGCCGCTTAATAGAGGAAGGCCGGTTGCCGTTAGGGCTATGACGATCCAAAGCGAGATAAAGCTTTTGCGAGGGCCCAGAATGGCGCCGGCAAGCGTGACTGCAAGCGTCTGAAGGGTAATAGGCACATAGGAACCAACTTTGATCTGAATGGCGCTCATTACAATAAAGAGAGCGGCGAATAAGGCGATAAATACGGTGCTTCGAATATTACTGCTGGTGCGCATGGCGGATCGACTCCTTTAGTGATTGCGTTTTAAATGTTAACCGTTTATAGTTTATTTAGGTTAACAAATCGGATTTTAGCACAGCTTTTTCATTTGGGGAAGAGGTTGAAGGAATGTTTTCGGAAAAAAATTTGGCAGAGCTGACCAAGGTGTCAGTCAAGCCGCTTACATACGGGGAGCAAATGAAGGCCCAGCCATTTCTGTTGCGCAATGTGACGTTAACGATAGCTGAGGGCGAATGGATTAACCTGATTGGCAGAAACGGAAGCGGGAAAAGCACGCTGGCGAGGCTGATCGCCGGTTTTGGCGCTTTTCAGGTGGAAGGCAAGGTTAAGAAGGATCAATCGCGGTTCATAACGGGTCAGGTTCCAATGGTGCTGCAGCAGCCGGATGCTTCCATGGTGGGTTCTACTCCCTGGGAAGATGTCGTGATGATGCTGGAGCAGCATGGCGTAGAAGGAAACGGGATAGCGGCTCTCTCGGAGGATGCCCTTCGTCAGACTGGTCTGCATGCCCGCATGCATCAACCGGTGGAATCGTTGTCCGGCGGACAGAAGCAGCTGACGGCAATTGCGGGCTGCCTTGCCGTCCAGACCCCGATGCTGATTCTGGATGAAGTAACGGCAATGCTGGACCCGGAAGCTTGTATCTATGTGATGGAAAAGGTTAGAGAGCTGAACAACCGCGGGGTAACGGTCATCTGGATTACGCAAAAGCTGGAGGAGCTTGCTGCCGGCGACCGTGTCCTGGCGCTGGAGCAAGGAGAGCTCCGGTTCGATGGAACGGCGGAACGGCTGTTCGAGCGACGTTCTGCCGGGGAAAGCAGTCCATGCGAGAAGCTGGGCTTTTCTGCTCCTTACGTTATTCAGACGGCCTGGGAGCTTGAGAAGCTTGGGGTAAAGCTTGATCCGCTGCCTATGACGCCCGAGATGCTTGCGAAGGCGGTGACAGCGGTATGACGGGAGATTGGAAGCTAAAGCAGGTAGCGGTTGCCGCGGCCAATGAGCCGGACAAGCTGCTGTTAAGCGAAATTAACCTGACCTTCCGTAAAGGAGCGATTACTTTGCTTGTTGGTCACAACGGTTCGGGCAAATCAACGCTGCTGGAGACAATGGCGGGTTTGCGGCGTTTAACCGGCGGGCAAATCGATCAAGGCAACGAATCGCTTTGGACCAACATGGGGAAAAAGCAGCGGTTGAATAAAACGATTGTGATGAGAACCGGCATTGCCCTTCAACAATCCGAATCGCAATGGTTCGCATCGACGGTAAGGGAAGAGTTCGACTACTCCTTGAAACCTTATGGACTGCAGACGGAAGAGAAGGAAAGCCGCATACAAAAAGCAATGGAGCAGGCGGGACTGCCTAGGGAGCTGCTGGAGCGCGATCCTTGGACGCTAAGCGGCGGGCAGCAGCGGAGGCTTGCCATGGCCTGCCTGATGGCATGCGAGCCGGAATGGCTGCTGCTCGACGAGCCGACGGCGGGGTTAGACGCCGACGGCATCCGCCGCTTATGCGCGATCCTTGACGCGCATAGGGCGGCGGGGCGCGGAGCGGTCGTGGCCACGCACGACCTCGACGCGCTGCTGCCGCTCGCGGACGAGGTCGCCGTGCTTGCCGGCGGCTCCGTCCGCGAAGCGGCTCCCGCGGCGTCGTGGGCGGAGCACCACGCCGCAGACGCCGCCGCGCCGCAGGCGCAGCGCGCGCTGGCGCAGCTGCGCGCGACAGGCTTTGCGCCGCCGGCTGCGCCAGGCGGCGCGCCGTGGCCGGCGCCGCGCGAGCTCGCGGCGCTGCTGGCGGCGCAGCGCGCCGCCCACGGCGCAAGGACGGCGGAACGCCCGTCCTTGCGAGCCGCTGCCGCAAGTGCTGCTGCACCAACATCGGCAGCAGCACTTGCGCCGGAGCCACAGGCTCCGCCCGCTGCGGCTCCGCCCGCTACGGCTCCGCCTGCTACGGCTCCGCCTGCTACGGCTCCGCCTGCTACGGCTCCGCTCGCATTGGCTCCGCCCGCTACGGCTCCGCCTGCAGCGGCTGCGCTCGCTGCGAGGTTCGATCCGAGGGCGTTAATCGCCGCTTACCTCTTGCTCGCCACAACCATCCTGCTCCAGCACAGCTGGGCGGGGCTGGCTGTTGCAACGGCCATTTCCCTTGCGGTGATCATCCCGCTGCGGGCACAAATAAGGCCCTGGATGAAAGCCATCCGGGCCTACGTCATCATGACGGCGGTAATCGCCATTATTTCGGGCGTGCATTTTGCGCCATTTACCTTTGATTGGGAAGCCGCCCTTCAGACCATCCAGCGCTTCAGCGGTTTGCTGCTTGTAATGATGCTAGGGCTGCCTCTTATGGGGCTCGTGACGCCGCTGCGAGTCCAGCGAAGCTTGGAGCAGACGTTTGGCTGGCTGAGCCGGTTCAAAGTCCCCGTGATGTCCATCGCGCTTACGGTAACCCTGATTTTCCGCTTTATACCGCTGCTTGCGGGGGAATGGGAGCGTTACGTGAAGATCGCGCATGCGCGGGGTAAAGTCACAACGGCCGCCCGTTCGCTTCCGTTCCGGATGCTGCTGCCTGCCATGGTGCCCTACATCCGTTCCTTGCTGCGCATGGCTGAGCAAATGGCGGATGCGCTTGAAGCCCGCGGGATCGGTCATCCGCTTGCGAAGCCAACGCAAGGGCTGAGATTGAAGTTCAGCAGGGAGGATATCGGCATCGTTATCTCTGCGGCTGCCGCTGCAATCATTCTTTTTTTAATTAGATAATAGCATTAATTGTTAATGGACTTAATTAATTTGCGATCCGAACGGTAATAGACCAGACAAAGCACGGCGGCGATAAAACCAAACATCCCGCCAAGCGCAAACCCGCTGTTTAACCCCCAGCTTTCGTTCAGCCAGCCCGCAAGAAATGGTCCGGCGAACATGCCTGCCGCGTAGACCGCCTGGTACAGACCCATAGCGGTAGCGCGGCCGGGAGGATCCACGTCTCGGATCGCAAGCCCAAGCAGAAGAGGGATATGCAAGCCCTGCGCAAATCCGTTAATCATTTGCGTAAGCATAAGAACCCAGATGGAATGCACATAGCAGATCGAGACGGTGCAGATGGCGCTTAGAATAAATCCGGTGCCAATCGTCGTCCAATTACCGAAGCGCGGCGCAAACCATCTGGCCGTAAACATGGAAGCGAGGGCATGCGGCGCCATAAAAGCGAATACGAGTAACGTAAGCTCGAGTCCGCTGCCGCCCATGTCCTCCGCTTTTAACGGCGTAAATCCGAACATCGTAATGAACAGCACGCAATGCGCGAGCAAAGAGAGCAGGGCGACCTGCAGCAGCAGCTTCGTCCGGATTACGCTTTGAATCTTCGAGAACGATATTCCGCTCCGCTCATGAAGCGGTTTGGCCGGCTCGTGAATGATAAGCGCCAGCAAAAGCCCCAATGCTCCGATTACCGCCCCAAGCACAAAAGGAGCATCCGCTCCAAATCCCTCGGACATCCAGCCGCTTAACAGCATCCCGATCATTTGGCCGGACACGGTCATTACGCTAATATTTCCCATCGCCTTCGTGGCATCCTCCGCCGCGAAATAATTCGCGTACATCACCGTAAAAGCAACCCAAGTCGATGCGCATAACCCCGCCATCGCTCGCCCCGCAAGCGGCCACAGCCAGCTTCCCGGAATGATGAACAGAAGACAGCTGACACTGGCGGCAAGCATGCCGAGCAGGATAAATGGCTTTCTTTTACCGTAGCGGTCCGACAACATCCCTAGCGGAAAACGGATTAACAGCTGGACAAAGCCATAACTGCCAAGCACAACCCCGATTAAATCAAGCGAAAGCCCTCTCGAGCTCAAATAAGGCGACAAAGTCGGCACGTATGTATACATCGCAATCCAGAACATTAACGTTACCGTCATAAAAAGTAGTCGCTGCGATCGTGTTGATGGTTCCATTCTGGCTACCTCCCTCATATAAATCTACTTTATAAGACATGCCACGCACCTGTCACGGTATTTTTTGGCCTCAGGTAACTTTTTGCCGGGCGAAAACGTTATAGGTGATGGTTATGTTGAATTCCTATTTATTCAAGGAGTGCCAGGTAATGGATGATCAACTAACCGGGAAACGCAAGTTGCTGCGTGAGCTGAGAGAGTGGCTGATTTCGCTTACGGCTGCCATCATCATCGCCTTGCTGTTCCAAAACTATGTTTACGCGCAGGCAGAGGTACATAATATCTCGATGCAAAAAACGCTTGTGGAAGGCCAGCGCCTGATCGAAAACAAATGGTCCTACCGTTTCAAATCCCCGGAGCGTGGAGATATCGTTATTATCCATGGTCCGGAGAGCCCCTTGCGTTTGGTGAAAAGAGTCATAGGCGTGCCAGGCGATGTTATCGATGTCCGGGAAGGAATGGTCGTCTTGAACGGGCAGCAGCTAAATGAGACTTACACCGAAGGGATAACGAAGCCGGGCGGGATGCAATTCCCTTACACGGTTGCCCGGAAAGAGCTTTTTGTTCTTGGCGACAACCGCGAGCATAGCGTCGACAGCCGGTCAATCGGGCCGATTGCCTTTTCCAGCATTGAAGGGAAGGCAGTATACCGGATATGGCCGCTTAACAAAATTGGACTTCTGTAAAGGAGAGAAGAGGGAAGTTGAATAATCAGATGCAGCATCGGCCCGTCAAACGTTCGTACCTGCGACTGCAGGCGGGTAAATGGTGGTTTACGAATAAAAGGCGGGTAAAATGGCTGTTCAGCGCCGGAAAGCTAGCGCGAATCAATAATGATCTGTCCTTGCCGTATGTGGTATTCACTCACGCAACTCCTCTTAGGAGACAGCTTCGAAATGTAGACATGTGGCTGCAGACCAACAAAGTGATCAATTTGCGGCTGGCGGCAGAGAAGTTGAATGGCATCGTATTGATGCCCGGCGAAACCTTCTCCTATTGGCGGGCCATAGGCAAACCGACAAGAAGGAAGGGTTATGTGGACGGCATGATTTTATTTTATGGCGGATATAAGTCCGGAATAGGCGGCGGGTTATGCCAGATGTCCAATCTCATCTATTGGATGACGCTGCATACCCCACTGCAGGTCACTGAGCGGCACAGGCACAGCTATGATGTCTTTCCGGACGCCGGGCGGACGCAGCCATTCGGAAGCGGGGCAACCTGTGCATACAATTATCTGGATCTGCAGATCCATAATCCGACGCAGCAGCCTTTTCAGCTGATCGTAGGTCTTACGGAAGAGAAGCTGGTTGGCGAGTGGCGCTCTTCTCTTCCGGTGAATTACCGGTATGAAGTCGTGGAAAAGGATCACCGGATCGAGCTGAAGCCATGGGGCGGTTACGTCAGAAGCAATTCGATCTATCGCAGGAAATACGCGCTGGATGAAGGGGAGCTGCTGGACGAGGAGTTCGTGACGGGCAATGAAGCCGTTATGATGTATGCCCCTATGCTTGAACCCGTGTGAAATAGAATAGCATGTATGCCCGCCTCCGCGAACAGCCACACTAACGGGAGTACCAAAAATGTGGTCAGGGAGGTGGCAGTATGGGATTCAAAAAAGGCAGACTATTGATCTATATGGTGATTGTCGCTTTATTTGCGATTGCGGTGCCTTCAGCGGCGTATGCGGAGCCGTCTTATGCCAAATACGGTAAAATCGCGATGGAGGAAACCGCAAACAAATATCCGGATGCCGATATTATCGATTACAAATACGAGGGACATTTCACCGCCTCGGATTCCAGGACGGAAGAGCGGTTTAAGTTATGGCTTAGAGGCAGCGGTGCCGAATTTGGGGTACGCGTCCATATTTTTGTGGCAGCAGATACCGGCCAAGTAAGAGATGTTCGGATTGAGGAGCTCAGCGGCTGAAATCGACCGCAACTCCGTATCCTAAATTTATCAAGCACTGATTTTCCTTAGTACTGAATGAAACGTTTTTTCGCACGCAACGTATTCCTCTTATTATCGGCTTAACTATTATCGGGAGGGGTCATTTTATGTTAGTAACAACAACCGCAGCGATTGAAGGACGTCCGATTATCGAATATTCCGGCATTGTAACCGGCGAAGCGATTATGGGGGCCAACGTTGTCCGCGACTTTTTCGCATCCATTACGGATATTGTGGGAGGACGTTCAGGGGCTTACGAGAGCAAGCTGAAGGAAGCAAGGGATGTTGCGTTTGAAGAAATGAAAAACCAGGCTTTCCGCATGGGAGCAAATGCGATCGTTGGCATTGATATCGACTACGAGGTCGTGCGCGACGGTATGCTGATGGTGGCCGTCAGCGGCACGGCTGTTCGTATCTGATAGAAGGTTGGGAAAGAAGCTTCTCATTGCCGGGAGGCTTCTTTTTCGTTACAATGCTTAAAGAAAGCGCTAGGGATGGCGGGCAATGACAGGAGGCGGGCAAGGCATGGATTTTATGTCCTCGTTAGTAGAGCAGCGGATTAAGGAATCCATGGCGAAAGGCGAGTTTGACGACCTGAAAGGGAAAGGCAAACCGCTGGAACTGGAGGATAACTCCCATGTACCGGAGGAGCTCCGGGTTGCCTACAAGCTTCTTAGCAACGCCGGAATGATTCCGGAAGAGATGGTTGTGAAGAAGGAAATCGTCAGCCTCCGCGACATGATCCGCCTATGCCGGAATCCGGATGAACAAGCCGTTCTCAAGAAGAAGCTGACGGAGAAAGAGCTGAGGTTCAAGATGCTCATGGAAGCGCGCGGACTCCGGCAATCGCCGGTTTTTCAGCAATATGAATCGAAGATTCTGAAGAAATACGAAGGAGTGGAATGAAGTGTACCCAGAGATTACGCCAGCCGAAGTTGAAGAGCGCCTGAAAAACGGCGAGAAGCTGAATCTGATTGACGTGCGCGAAGATGACGAGTGGGAAGCAGGACATATCGCGGAAGCGGTCAGCGTTCCTCTCTCGCAATTCGGCGAGCGCTACGAAGAGCTGCCGAAGGACCAGGCTCTGATCATGGTTTGCCGCAGCGGCGGACGCAGCGGAAGAGCTTGCGATTTCCTTCATGCCCAAGGCTATAACGTAACCAACATGACCGGAGGCATGCTCGCCTGGAATGGCGATGTCGCATACGGCAAATAAAAGGTAAAGCGTGCTTGTTAGGCGGCAATGGCCCCCTCAAGCACGCTTTTTTAATTCTACATCCCCCATTCGAATCATATAGATTAACGCAGGAGCTTGTTCAATTACGGCGGTAGAATGGACAAGCGGAAGGCGGGTGAGCTGTATGGACGAGAAGGGAATTACGATCGATTTATCCGTGCAAGGAATGAGCTGCACCGCTTGCGCGGCCAGAATAGAGAAGAATGTCGGAAAAATGCCAGGCGTTGAAGCCGTAGCGGTCAGCTATTCGGCACGTACGGCCTGGGTGCAATATAAGCCTGGAATGATTGAGCCGTCAGCCATCATGCAGCAGATCGCCAAGCTGGGCTTCAAAGCTGATCTGCCCGAAAATGCGAAGGAAGGCTTCGAGAAGGAACGAAGCCGGCTGCGGCTGAGATTGATCATCTCCATGATTCTAACTGCGCCTCTGCTCTCGGCGATGGTACAGCATCTGGCTCCGTTTGCCCGGATTGAGCTTCCCGAGCTTCTGACCAATCCGTGGCTCCAGCTGGTTCTTGCGACCGTTATCCAGTTCGTCATAGGTCTGCCGTTCTATATCGGGGCCTATCACGCCATCCGGTCGCGGGCGACCAATATGGATGTCTTGGTGGCAACCGGAACCTCGGCTGCTTATTTGTACAGTCATTTTCTCGTATTTAATGCGGATCGGACCGCTTTGTACGCCCACGAGGTTCCTCTGTATTTCGAGACATCCGCAGTCGTCATAACGGCCGTGCTGCTTGGCAAGTTTATTGAAGCCTCCGTTACTTCGCGCGCGCAGCAGGATGCCTCGGGATACAGCAAGCTGCTGAATACGGTAGTAAAAGTGGAGCGGGCCGGCGTAGAAATGGAAATCAAGACGGAGTTTGTCCGGGAGAACGATTACGTACTTGTGCCTGCCGGACAGATTATTCCCGTTGACGGCGTTATTGCAACCGGAGAATCGGAAATTAACGAGTCCTTGTTGACGGGCGAGAGCGTTCCGCTTGCCAAGCGCCCCGGCGACCAAGTATGGGCAGGGACTCGGAATGAAAGCAGCAGCCTCCGTATCCGTACAACCGCTGCCGGTTACGCCACCATGCTGAGCCGGATTGTTGATCTCGTCAGGCAGGCGCAACGTTCGAAGTCGCTGATTCAGCGGCAGGTCGATGCGGTATCGGCTTGGTTTGTACCGGCGATGCTGCTTCTCTCGTTAGGTACGTTTGTGATTTGGGTTTCGGCTGTTGAACCGGGCAATTGGACGACGGCCTTCCGTTGTGCCGTCGCGGTTGTATTGGCGGCTTGCCCATGCGCTCTCGGACTCGCAACTCCGATTTCCCTTGTCGTAGCCTCGGGGCGGCTCGCCAAAAGAGGGATTGTGGTAAAGGAAGCGGGTGCGCTTGAACGGCTGGCGCAGCTTAACATGCTTGTGCTTGATAAAACGGGAACGTTAACGGAAGGAAAACCGAAGATCGGCAGCATGCACGTTACGCAGGGGAGCAAGCAGGGACTCTTGAGGCTTGCAGCCGCCGTGGAAGCCAATTCGACTCATCCGCTAGCCGTCGCCATTCGGGCGGAGGCCGTGCAGACCGGCCTGGTTCCTCCTGCCGCAACCGATTTCTCCTATACGACAGGCAAAGGGGTAGAAGCATCGGTAGAGCAGAGGAGAATAGGAATCGGCAATGCCGGGTTTGCCGCACTGAAAAAGTGGGGCATCGGCAGTCCAACTATTCAAAGATTCGCGGAAGAACGCCAGAAGCTTGGGGAAACGGTGCTGTACGTAGCGGATAATAATCGAGTAATTGGAGCTATATCCTTCATCGATGCGGTAAAGGCTTTTGCCAAACCGGCCGTAACGCAGCTTCGGAAAGCAGGAGTAACCGTGGTTCTGGCAACGGGAGATCATCCTGCGCCTGCTTTGAGCGCGGCCCAAACGGCGGGGATCGATCCTTCAAAGGTCTATGCCAATATGCTGCCCGAAGATAAATTGGAGCTGGTGGACCGCCTGAAGGAGCAGGACTACAAGGTCGGAATGGCCGGGGACGGCTGGAATGACGCTCCGGCACTAGCCGCGGCGGATGTAGGCCTCGCGATGGGAGACGGTACGGATGCGGCATTAACAGCCGGTCACATTACGCTTCTCCAGCCCCGGATGACCGCTATTCCGGAGGCTTTGCTGATCAGCCGTCTAACGGTGCGCAATGTTCGGCAGAATCTGACTTTCGCTTTCATCTATAACGCGCTTATCATTCCGTTTGCCGCTTGCGGCATGCTTCAGCCGTGGATGGCAGGTACGGCAATGGCCTTCAGTTCGGTATCGGTGGTGGGTAACGCGATCAGGCTTGGAGCAAGATTAAGAAGAGCTGCTGGACAATTCTAGAATATGGGTGGTATAGTTACGTTGGTCGAAAACGAATAAATCATGGAACAGGTGCTGCAGGAGCCGACAGGCTTTTGCAAGCTTAATAGGGAAGTCCGGTTAAAATCCGGCACGGACCCGCCACTGTAAGAAGCGGTCTAATTTTATTTAGACCCGTGTGCCAGCTTACGTCACTGAATGCAAAATTCGGGAAGACGCTGGCGCTACTGCTTCAAGTCAGGAGACCTGCCTGTTCGCATAACGCTATACCTACGCGGAATTAGGGAAGTGTTGGAATGAAGGAAACCGTCTTTTTTTGCGCGCAAGCAAAAAGGACTTCCGGCATTTCCGGCACCTTTGCCGGGAATGCCTTTTTTTGTTTTCGATTCAAGATAAATAGAAGGGGTGCTTGGAAACTATGGTTGGGAGAAACAAAAGATTGTCGAAATTAATGCTGGCAATGTTGATGACCGCAATTCTGGTCTTTATGGCGGCATGCGGCGCTAACAAAGCGAACACGAACGATGCGGGGAATACGGGGAATGCCAACGCGTCGGCATCGCCGGTTCAAAGCGAGCAGCCAGCCGAAAGCCCGGCAGTGGAGACGGTATATCCGTTTAAGGTGACGGATGCTACGGGAACGGAATTGACGTTTGAGAAAGCACCAACGAAGGTCGTATCTCTCGCGCCAAGCGAGACGGAAGTTCTTTATGCGGTCGGCGCAGGCGAAGAAGTTGCCGGCGTTGACAGCTACAGCAATTATCCGGAGGAAGCGGCGTCCAAGCCTAAAGTAGGCGACATGACGACCAATATCGAAGCAGTCGCGGCTCTTAATCCCGATCTTGTAGTGGCTTCCTCTTCGATGAATACCGATGCGGTCGAGCAGCTTCGCAAGCTGAACATTACGGTTCTTGCCACGGACCCGAAAACTTACGATGAAACAATTGCCAAAATCGAGACAATCGGTAAAATAATGAATAAGAACACGGAAGCTGCGCAAGTTGCAACGCATATGCGCGATGTGAAGCAGCAGGTGACGGATGCCGTGAAGGACGCTCCGAAAAAGCTGGTTTACCTGGAATTCTCGCCAGGCTGGACGGTAGGTTCCGGCACGTTCCTGGATGAACTGCTTACGATTGCCGGCGGTACGAACGTGGGCGCTTCGCAAGCAGGCTGGTATGAAGTTAGCGCGGAAGAAGTCGTGAAGCAAAACCCTGAAATTATCCTTTATCCTGATCTGGGAGAGGATCCGAATCCAATCGTTACCGGAATAAACAGCCGTCCAGGCTGGGATGCGATTGATGCGGTGAAGAACAAGCAGATGTTCGAAGTTGGCAATGACGAGACTTCACGCGTAGGTCCGCGTCTTGCGGATGCCCTGCTGCAGGTTGCGAAAGCTCTTCACCCGGATCTTGTGAAGTAGATGAAAAGAAAATTAGCGGTCTATGGAGGAGCAGCTTTGCTCCTTCTTGCTGTTTCTATCGTTCTAAGTTTGTCGATTGGGTCCTCCATGCTCCCGTTTGCCGATGTATGGGGAATCCTCTGGCATCAGCTTCCTTGGACGGATGACGCCGGAAGTCATTGGAGTACCGGAGAGATCGCGATTGTTACGCAGGTCAGATTGTCACGCGTGCTGCTAGGCGTGCTTGTTGGCGCGTGTCTCGGGCTTGCCGGAGCGGGCTTTCAAGGCGTGCTCCGCAATCCGCTTGCCGATCCGTATACGTTAGGGGTATCATCCGGCAGCTCGGTAGGGGCGGCTTTTCTTATTTTGTTTGGTTATCAAGCCGTGCTGGGCGAATGGACGATTCCGGTTGTTGCTTTTATGACGGGAACGCTGACGCTGCTCGGCGTCTTTTTCCTGGCGCGCAGCAGAGGCGTCATGCAGATTGAGACTTTGATCCTGTCCGGTGTCATCATTCAATCCTTCTTAGGCGCGTTTGTATCGTTTATGGTATCGATGTCTGACGAAGTCATTAACCAGATTCTGTTCTGGCTGATGGGCTCTTTGGCTATGAAAAACTGGGCGGACGTGTATATTGTGCTTCCGTGCCTTGTGATTGGCTTGCCGATTTTATTTGCATACGGACAAGCGCTGAATCTATTTGTGCTTGGCGAGAGGCATGCGGCACATCTGGGAATCCGGGTTGAACGGACAAAGCTGATCGTTCTGATCGGCTCGACGCTGCTTACCGCGGCGGCGGTGTCGGTCAGCGGAGTTATCGGGTTCGTAGGCTTGGTTGTGCCGCATCTCATCCGGTTAATGGTTGGTCCCGATTACCGGCTGCTGATTCCGCTCTCGGCGATTGGCGGAGGGATATTCGTGTTATGGTCCGATACGCTAGCAAGAATAGCCCTTGCCCCGAAAGAAATTCCGCTAGGGGTCGTAACCGCTTTACTAGGCGCGCCATTCTTCGCGTATCTGCTGTACCGGCGCAAAAAAGGACAGGAGGGCTATTAATGATCTCGGTTCAACAAGTGAGCAAGAAAGTTAACGGCCGTTCTGTCCTGGAGAACCTCTCGTTTAAGCTTGAGCCCGGCCGGATTCATGGCATTATCGGGCCAAACGGCGTAGGGAAGTCAACGCTGCTGCAGCTATTATCAGGCGTGACAAAGCCTTCTTCGGGCGATGTCAGCTTATCCGGCGTGAATCTGTCGAATTATTCCCGCAAAGCGCTCGCGAGACGTTTGGCGGTGCTGCAGCAAGGCGGGTTGCCCCCAGCGGGCTTTACCGTCCGTCAAGTGGTTGAGATGGGACGTTTTCCTTATCAGAATTGGTTTGGCGATGAGCGGGAGGATCATTCTGCACTAATCGATTTCACGCTGGATTCGATGGGGCTGACGCCTTTGTCGAACCGGCCTCTTGATCAGCTAAGCGGCGGGGAGCGTCAGCGGGTAGCTCTAGCGAAGGTGGTGGTGCAGGAGCCGGAGGTTATTTTGCTGGATGAGCCAACGACATATCTGGATATCGGTTATCAAGTGCAGCTGCTGGATACCGTACGGCAGTGGCAGCAGGAACGCAATTTGACCGTTGTAGCGGTTCTGCACGATCTGAATTTGGCTTCCCTGTATTGCAATCGGATACTCGTCTTGCATAAGGGCGGAATAGCGGCAACGGGTGCTCCTGCGGAGGTGCTTAGCGTTGACCTGATTCGTGAGGTTTATCAGACGGAGGCATCGATCGTGAAGCATCCTTTAACCGGTACGCCTCAAATTTTATTGCAGCCGAAGCAACAGGATGCCGGCAGATTAATTGAAATGACATAGAGTTGTACATACGGAGAGGAGAAAACATTGTGGCAAATGAATTAGCTGCCGAGTTACAACAGATTATCGAACGAATCAGACCTTTCCAGGAACAGGCTGTAATTGAAGCAAAGGCGCATTCCGATCAGCTGACAAAGCCAACCGGCAGTCTCGGGAAGCTTGAAGAGATTGCTTTTCGCTTAGCCGGGATTTCAGGCAGTCTCTGGCCGGATTTGAGCCGCAAAGCGGTAGTCGTGATGGCTGGAGATCACGGCGTGTGCGAGGAAGGGGTCAGCGCGTATCCGCAAGAAGTGACTCCGCAAATGGTCCTTAATTTCTTAAGCGGCGGAGCGGCGGTAAACGTACTCGCGCGACAGGCGGGAGCCGATGTCTATTGCGTGGATATTGGCGTAAACGCCGAGCTTGAGCATCCGGGGCTGATCAGCCGGAAGGTGGTTCGAGGAACTGCCAATATGGCAAAGCAGCCTGCGATGAGCAGGGAGGAAGCGCTTCGGGCTATTATGGCAGGCGTTCAAGTAGCTAATGAATTAGCTGAAAAAGGCTACCGGCTGTTCGCAACGGGAGAGATGGGAATCGGCAACACGACCCCAAGCGCGGCTCTGACAACCGTATTGACGGGATTAGCGCCCGAATTATCCGTTGGCAGGGGAACCGGCATTAATGATGAAAGCTGGCGGCATAAGATTGAAGTCGTGAAACGCGCTATTGCCGTTAATAAGCCCAATGCCTCGGATCCGCTTGATGTACTCGCCAAGGTAGGCGGTGCGGAAATTGCGGGCTTGGCCGGATTTATCATCGGCGCGGCTGCAAACGGCTGTCCGGTTGTCGTTGACGGGTTTATTTCCTCGGTTGCCGCTCTGGTGGCCGTTCGGCTGGCAGAGCAGGCGAAGCCTTATTTGTTCGCCTCCCATTTGTCCCAGGAACAAGGGCATGCGGTTGTACTGGAGTCAATGGGGCTGTCTCCGATGATTCAGCTCGATATGCGGCTTGGAGAAGGAACGGGCGCCGTCTTGTGCTTCCATTTCGTTGATGCCGCCTTAAAGCTGATGCAGGAAATGGCGACCTTCTCAAGCGCCGGAGTTTCCAGGGAGTAGGTGAGGCGAAGTTGGCAATGTTGGTAACCGGCGGAGCAAGAAGCGGCAAAAGCTCCTTCGCCGAAAAGCTTGCAGCCCGGCTTGGGGAGCAAGGGATCTATTTGGCGACCAGCCGGGTCTGGGATGAGGAAATGGCGGAACGGATCGCTTTGCACCAGCAGAACCGGGAACAAGGCGGCTTTCGTTGGACGACCATTGAGGAGCCGATGGAGCTTCCGGACAGGCTGCGGCAGCTGGCGAAGGAAGCCTATGAGCTGGAGCGGATGGATGGAAAGCCGCCCGTGGTATTGGTTGATTGCTTAACCTTATGGCTGACAAACGTGCTGATGGAGGCGGAGGAAAGGGAAAAATCCGAAGCTGCGGAGAAAGCCCGCGATTGGCTGAATGAACAGGTCAATGAATTGTCAGCTGCCGTACAGGAGTATAATTATCCGCTTATCCTTGTGACCAATGAAGTTGGGGACGGCATCGTGCCGGCTTATCCGCTCGGCAGAAAATTCCGCGATGAAGCCGGACGGTTGAATCAACGGATGGCTGCCTTGTCGGACAAGGTTTTCCTCGTGACCGCCGGCATTCCGGTCGAGCTGAAAGCCTTGCAATTTCGGTGGGAGAGCTTATGATCTATTATTCTTTGCAGGAAACGCTGCTGCTTGTTGCGGCAGCTATCGTCATAGACTGGATTATCGGCGATCCGAAGTGGCCGACCCATCCCGTTATCTGGATCGGTCGGCTTATTCGCGTACTCGAGAAGCGTTTGCGCAGGAAGGAAGAAGGACGGGGCGCCAGGCGCATTAAGGGCAGGGGCATTATTTTGACGATCGTTACTTTAGCCGTATCCTATGGCATCATGTGGGTAGTAACGGCTGCAGCAGCATGGATCCATCCATGGCTGGGATATGTAGTAAGCGCCTGGTTCATCTCTACCACGATAGCTGTAAAAGGGCTGAAGGATGCGGCCATGCTTGTCTACCGTCCTCTTGCTGCCGGCAAATTGGAAGATGCGCGCAAATTCGTAGGATATATTGTGGGACGAGATACGGGAAGCCTCACACCATCCGAAGCTTCGCGGGCAGCGGTAGAGACGGTAGCGGAAAATACGGTAGATGCGTTTGTATCGCCTATTTTGTTTGCCATCCTCGGCGGTGCGCCTCTGGCCATGCTGTACCGGGCAACAAATACGCTGGATTCCATGGTTGGTTACCGTAATGATAATTATGTAAACTTCGGTTGGTGCTCCGCCCGAACGGATGATGCGTTGAATTATATTCCGGCACGCCTAACCGGCCTCCTGCTCACGCTTGCCGCATTTCTGAATAGAGGAATGTCGGCTGCAGGGTCCTGGGCTTCCGTTCGCCGGTTCGCCCGTTATCATCCAAGTCCAAACAGCGGTATTCCGGAATCCGCCGTGGCCGGAGCGCTTGGCATTGAGCTAGGCGGACTGAATTATTATTTCGGACAGCCCAGCGAACGGGCCAGGATGGGGTGGCCGACTAGAGCCATGGAGCCTTATGATATCGTCCGTTCCGTCCGACTCTTGTACACGGTTAGTATTCTTATGATGGCTGGAGTGTTGGGGTTATGGTTATTGCTGCGTTAAAACGCCATACGTTGGCAGCCGTCGCGGCTCTGCAATTTCTTACGCGGATTCCTATACCGGTAACGGTACCTTTTGAACCGGTGACGTTGGCGCGGACGGTTATTTATTTTCCCGCGGCCGGTGTGCTTATTGGTGCGATATTGGCAGGAAGCTTTGCCGTGTTGGATTTGTTCTCCCCCGCTATGCCGGCGGCCTTACTGCTGCTGGCCATTTGGACAGCGCTCAGCGGAGGTCTGCACTTGGACGGATGGATGGATACGGCAGACGGCGTGCTCAGCCACCGGTCCCGGGAGCGGATGCTGGAGATCATGAAGGACAGCCGCGTTGGGGCTATGGGCGTCATCGCGGCGGTGCTGCTGCTGCTCTTTAAATTTTCCTTGCTTGCGGAATGGTTTGGTCAGCAGGACGGCGGCCGCGCATTATCTCTTCTTGTGATCGTACCGGTCTGGAGCAGATGGTGGATGGGAGCCGCTATCGCGGGCTGGCCGAATGCCCGGCAAGGAGAAGGGATCGGAGCTTTATTCCATCTGGCTTCGGGACGACAGGTTGCGGCAGGCTTAATCGCAGCTGCCGTAGTAACGGTTCTGTGCTTGTCCCTTAACGGATTGGCTTGGCAGGAAACCCTGCTAATTCTTGCAGGATGTATGGTCTTAACGATACTTACGGGATTACTATTTGCCGTTTGGCTCAGCCGCAAGCTTGGCGGTTTGACAGGGGATACCTACGGTGCGCTGAATGAAGCCGTTGAGGCTGTATTATTATTTGCGGGAGTATTGGCTATTCACGTAATTTAGCAATGGAAGAGGGAGATATCCATGCTTGAACGCTATGGACATGGGGGAGATTTACGGACGGCGGAAGAAACCTTCGGCTTCCCGGCCCGGCAATTTATCGATTTCAGCTCGAATATGAATCCGTTTGGCCCGCCGGATGGAGTTAAACGCGCCTTGGTGCATTATGCGGAGCAGATTGACCGTTATCCGGATCCAGCTGTACGCGGGCTCCGGACCAAGCTGGCGCAGCTTCATCGCGTAGACGAGCAATCCATTCTGATCGGCAACGGCGCCGCCGAGTTGATCGATTTGGTCGTGAGGGCGCTTCGCCCGGCCGTTACGGCATTAGCTTATCCATGCTTTACGGAATACGGTGACGCGGTGATGAAGACAGGCGGTTCAATTACACCAATCATGTTGTCTGCCGATAATAATTTTGTTTTAAATTCATCGATGGTAGAAAATTCGGAAGCAGCCTTTTATATGATTGGATCGCCTAACAATCCAACCGGTCAACTGGTGGATCCTGCACTTATCATGAAGCTGGTATATAGCGGCGCAACGGTTGTTATTGACGAAGCCTTTATGGATTTTGTGCCGGAGGAAGAGAGCTATACGCTTCTGAGGGAAGCGGCGGTGCATGAGCGGTTATTCGTCATCCGGTCGATGACCAAATTTTATGCAGTACCGGGTATTCGTCTAGGCTATATGGTAGGAGCCCCACATAAAATCGCGGAATTGCGCAGACTTCAAGTGCCTTGGAGCGTAAATTCCTTGGCACAGCAGATTGGAGAAGCGGTGCTGGAAGAGAAGGAGTATGCCGCGCGCACGATGGATTGGCTGCAGGGGGAGCGTCCTTGGCTGATCGGCAAGCTTGAAGTGCTTGGCTTCCGGGTTATTCCGGGGAAGGTGAATTACTTGCTTGTTCGGCTGCCGGATATTCAGGGATTAACGGCCGCAGGTCTGCAGCACGAAATGGGACGAATGGGAATTCTCATCCGCGATGCCTCGCATTTTATCGGTTTGGATGAGTCGTACTGCCGCTTTGCGGTGAAGCTCCGCCATCAGAATGAATGGCTGCTGGAGGCGCTGGAGCGCTCTCTGTCCAAGTTCCGGGAGGCGGCAATGCAATGAGTCAGCCTTTCAGGCATGGGCAGCATTATTCTTCGAGGTTGTGGAGCGGAATAAGTATAACGCATCGGGAAGAACGTCTGGAAATTTGTTGTCCAGGAAAGTTAAGGACGTTAAGCAATGCAATTCATACCGGAGGCTTGGCCGAGGCGAATGTTATCGTTAACTGGAAGGTGCCTCTGCATTACAGCGGTAACGATCCTGCCCGTGATACGTCGACTCAATTGAGGCAATGGGGCTATAATCCGGAGCATACGATCGGCCTGCTGACCGCGGCGAAGCTGACGCATGCTTCCGTTGCAGAGCTGGAAGGGGATTGCTTCAAGCTGCTGTGCCTGACGACGGCGGGAACCCGGAATGCGGCCAGGGCGGGCTTGCCGAGGGAAACATTCTCCGCGTATTCCTCCGGCACTATTAATACGATACTGCTTGTGGATGGTCAAATGACCGATTCGGCGATGACAAACGCGATTATTACGTACGCCGAAGCGAAAGCTGCGGCCCTTGCCGATCTGCAGCTTATGGATCCGGAGACAAACCGGATTGCAACCGGTACGACGACGGACGCCGTCGTGGTTGGGGTTAGCGGCAATCCTGCCTATCAGGCTGTGCATGCTTATGCGGGAGCAGCCACAACCATAGGCAATGCGATTGGACGCCTAGTTTACGAAACCGTGCATGAGGCTTGCCGGACACAACATGAGAGCTGATTCCGCCAGTCACGTCTTGCGTGAAGGGCTGGAACCAGCTCTCGTGTTTTTGCCGATCCATTTAGTTGAACAGCTGCTTCATCACGGTCTCGCGGATCGTAATCGGTTCATTGGGGATCCGGCTTTGATCGAAATACCCGATGAGCTCGGTTGCGGCAATGGGCTCGAATCGGTCCGTTTGCCCGGCAAGAAAAGCTAGCCAGCCTATAATACGCTCGGGCCCAACGCCAGCTTCCTTTAAACCGGCAATTGAGGTATCGCCATGCCGTTTTGCCAGCCTTTTGCCATCCTCTCCCATCAAAAGGGGCACATGGGCGAATCGGGGAGCGGGAAGCCCAAGCGCTTCGTACAAGAGCAGCTGGCGCGGAGTGGAATCCATCAAGTCTGCTCCGCGCAGAACATCGGTAATATCCATGGCGGCATCATCAATAACGACGGCTAACTGATAGCTGATAATACCGTCCGCACGGCGGACCACAAAGTCGCCGCCAACGCCGGGCGGGAATTGTAACGTCCCTGCAATACCGTCTTCGTAAGTAATAGCTCTATCCTCGTCAACTTTAAAGCGCAGGGAAGGGGTTTTGACTTCGCGCCGTTCCCGCTGCTGCTCCGTCGTCAAATGCCGGCATGTACCGGCATAAGCGGGGCCCTCGGAGGATAACCCGTGTGGGGCGCTGGCAACCGCAAGCAGCTCCGCTCGGCTGCAGAAGCAGGGATACAGCCTATCGCTTGCAAGCAGCTTATCCAATGCCTCTTCATAAAGAGGGATACGCTCGCTTTGCGTATACGGAGAATGGGGGCCTCCGATATCGGGTCCCTCATCCCAATCCAGTCCTAGCCATCGAAGATCGGCAAGTGCTTGCAAGGCAAGCTCCGGACGGCATCTCGGACCGTCGATGTCTTCCATCCGCAGCACGAATTGCCCGTTTTGGCTGCGGATCTGCAGCCAGGCGAGAAGCGCTGCCCAGGCATTGCCTACATGCATCAGACCGGACGGAGTAGGAGCAAAGCGTCCGCGTATATTCGACATATCGATCGACTCTCCTTTATTGACACCGATGATAGCATGACTATTTTGAACGGCGCAACTTTTTTACAGAATGGCTGTAACACGTTAAAATAAGAGAATCGGTTAACACGTTGGAGGATTCGGCTATGATTCGGATAAAAGGTTATACGAAAGAAAAAACATGGGTTAACGACATCCCTTTGGATGATCTCAAAAAGCTTGATCTTGACTGGTATTGGGTCGATTTCAACGAGCCGGAAGCCTCGGAGACAAAGCTTCTCGATACATACTTTCATTTTCATCCGCTGGCGATTGAGGACTGTTGTCATCTGCTGCAGCGGCCTAAGCTGGACCACTATGACGATACGCATTTCTTCGTGCTGCATTCGGTTAATCCGCGCAGCCTGGACGTGGAGGAGGTCAATTTATTTATTGGCCCCCGGTTTATCGTGACCTATCACGTAAAACAATCCGAAGAAATTAACGAAGCATGGGCAAAAATACAAGCTGCCTCCAAACTGGGAAACGACGGCTTTTTGTTTGCGGCTTACATGGTTATCGACCAGCTAGTTGACGAGTATTTCCCTGCCGTACAGGAACTGGAGGAGCAGGTGCTTGATATGGAGATCGGCAGCGAAAGCGCGAATCAAATGACGATGGACGAAATCTTCAACATTCGTTCAAGGCTGCTGCGTCTCCGCAAGACGATCCTGCCAATGCGGGACCTGCTCTATCGAACACTGAATACGGAACGGATTGAAGGATTAAAAGGTTATCTGGCGTTCTATCACGACGTGTACGACCATCTTCTGAAGCTGACTGAAATGACCGACGCCTCGCGCGAAATGACATCGGATTTGCGCGACAGCTTTATGTCGTACAACGCGAACCGGATGAATGCCATCATGAAGACGTTAACGGTCATTACGACGATTTTTATGCCGCTGACGTTTCTGGCCGGGATCTACGGGATGAACTTCGAGAACATGCCGGAGTTGAAATGGCATTGGGGATATTTTGGGCTAATCGGATTTATGGTCATGATCGGTATAGCCATGTACATTTGGTTCCGCAGAAAAGGCTGGTTTGATTAGAAAAACAATTTTCAAGGATTGGGGTCTTTTATGGAGAATCCATCTGTTGCGGGCTTGGATAGGAAAAGAAAGCTGCAAATCGCCGGTATCATGGCGGGCATCTTTCTAATGTTAGGGCTGTTGTTTGCTGTGATGATCTACGCCTTGCAAGTGAAAAGCGAAGGGCCGAAGCGGGATGCCCATGCTCCGTCTGCCTATATCTATGAAGAGCTTAAAGCATCAAACGGCATGAAGCTTCACGTGCTGGAGACAAGACCGTCGAACATCACTCTAGCCTCCATTCAAAACAACATCTCTTTAACGCCTTTTTATGGAGTAAACGGGGGATTCTTTTATGAGAATTCCCTGCTAAGCATCGCCGTAGTAGACGGACTGCCGGTCAATGGGGCTCTGGATGATTATGGCTCGGGTGCTGAGAATGTCAAATATGCCCGAGGAACGTTAGTCTGGGATGGAGCTTCGGACAAGCTGTCCGTGCAGGTGGTACGCCAAGCAGCCGATTTAAAAATTATGGATCACACCAGGTTTTGGGCGCAGGGGGGCATAAGCATGAGTCTCGGACAGGATCAGAATTGGCTTGAGCAGATCGAGACGGAGCAAGCACCTTACCCGGACGATGATCGTTTGCGTTCTGCGGCCGTATATGACCGAGAGGGATTGCTCTATTTGGTTGTAAGCAGCTCGAAGGGCTCAATGCAGGCTTTTCGCGATGCGATAGTAGAAAAGGTTGGCAGAGGCATGCTGGTGGACGGGGTTTTTCTTGACGGGGACGGTTCGTCTCAGCTGCGTTCAGCGGAAAAAACATTAACCGGGGATAACCGGCCGGTGGTTCAAATGATCAGACTGGTCAAATAATTCATGCCATTAAATATAATGGTTAATGGCATTAAATAAAACATATTTAATGACATTAAATAAACGCGAAGGAATGTATAACTTTATGAAGCAACTGCCTATTGACGCCGTACTGCCGGAGCTGTTGCAAGCGTTGCGGGACGGTACAAACGCGGTGCTTGTCGCAGAGCCCGGAGCCGGTAAGACAACCCGGGTTCCGCTGGCGCTTCTTCAAGAGGATTGGTTAAACGGGCGGAAAATCGTGATGCTGGAGCCGCGCCGGCTTGCCGCGCGGTCCGCCGCCAAATATATGGCTGCCTCATTAGGGGAACAAGTCGGAGAGACTGTCGGCTACCGTGTAAGGTTGGATACGAAGGTAAGCGCCAAAACGAGAATCGAAGTGGTCACGGAAGGCGTCCTGACCCGCATGCTGCAGGAAGATCAGGCGCTTGAACAGGTTGGGGCGGTTCTGTTCGACGAATTCCACGAACGCCATCTTCACGGCGATCTTGGGCTGGCGTTAACCCTGCAGTCCCAGTCGCTGCTGAGGGAGGATCTTCGCCTTCTCGTTATGTCAGCCACGCTTGACGCGGAGCCTGTCGCAGAATTGCTTGGCGGGGCACCTGTGATCCAAAGCAGCGGGCGCGTCTTTCCGGTTGAGACCGTCTACCGTAGAACGAGGGTAGAAGGCAGGATTGAGACGCAAGTTGCGTCCGTTATAGTAGAAGCTATTCGGGAATATGAGGGCGACGTCCTAGTCTTCCTGCCCGGCGTAGGAGAAATCAGGCGAACGGCAGGCCTTCTTGCCCAATCCGGACTAACTTCATCGATTCGAATCGCCGAGCTTCACGGCAATCTCCCACTGGAGGCGCAGGATGCGGCTGTTGCCCCCTGCAAGCCCGGAGAGCGCAAGGTGGTATTGGCGACTTCCATTGCGGAATCCAGCCTGACCGTCGAAGGGATTCGTATCGTTGTGGATTGCGGGCTGATGAGGGTTCCGAAGTTTTCTCCCCGCACCGGGATGACACGTCTGGAGACAGTGCCTGTCTCGCAAGCCTCAGCCGATCAACGCAGAGGCCGGGCAGGACGTCTTGCGCCTGGCGTCTGCTACCGGCTGTGGACGGAGCAAGAGCATCCTTATTTACCGCCGCATAACACGCCGGAGCTGCTTGATGCGGATCTGGCTCCGCTTGCTCTGGAGCTGTCCGCATGGGGGGCCGCCGAACCCGGCGAATTGATGTGGCTGGATGCTCCCCCGCAGGCTGCCTACCGTCAAGCGCTTGAGCTCTTGATGCTGCTCCAGGCTCTTGATCCGGATGGCCGGATAACCAGCCGGGGAGCCCGAATGGCTAAGCTTGGCCTTCATCCAAGGCTAGGGTTTATGCTGCTTAAGGCCGAAGAGTTGAATCTATTAGATGAAGCTTGCGAGCTGGCCGGTCTGCTTAGCGAGCGTGATTTATTGCCTCAGGAGCGGAATGTCGATGTATCGCTACGGCTGGAAGCTCTGCACGGAGCAGGCGGTAGACTCGAGGCTGACCGCGGTGCCGTGCAGCGGATTAAAGCACAAGCAAAGCAGTGGAGGCAGATGGTGAAGGATAAGGAGCAGGAGGATGAACGCAAACGGGATTGGAAGGGAACTTCCTATGTGGGTCTGCTGATTGCTTTGGCTTACCCGGACCGGATCGCGCAAAGACGGGCCGATGGGCGTTATTTGCTGGCGAATGGCCGCGGTGCTGCGCTGCCCGAGCTTCAGCCCTTGTCGCGGTCTGCCTTTCTGGCTGCTGCTGAGCTTGACGATGCGGGCGGCGAAAGCCGCATACGCCTGGCAGCCGAGCTGGATCTGGATATGCTGGAGCGGGCAGCCGGTGAGCAGTTCCAAACGGAAGAGAGCGTGGAATGGGATTCCGGAGCGCAAGCGGTGCGCGCACGAAGACGCATACGGCTTGGCTCGATTATATTAAAGGAAACGCCAATTCAGCAGCCAGCGCCGGAGCTGATTGCAGCAGCGTTAGCTGACGGCATAGCAAGCGTTGGTCTTGGTCTGCTCTCAATGTCAAAGGCCGCAAGGCAGTTACAGGCAAGAATGCAGCTGATGGCGCATCATAACAGCGGATGGCCGGATGTATCCGAGGCGGCGCTGCTTGCTACCGTTCACGATTGGCTGCTTCCGCATCTGTACGGCATGAAGAACAAGTCGGATTTGCAGCGTCTTAACATGGTGCAGCTGCTGGAAGGGCTGTTGTCTTGGGGGCAGCGGCAGGAGCTTGACGAGCAGGTGCCTACGCATATGACAGTGCCTAGCGGCTCGAGGATTCCGATTGATTACAGCGATCCGGACGCGCCTTTTATTGCCGTAAGGCTTCAGGAGCTGTTCGGACTGCAAGAGACGCCGCGCCTTGCCGGCGGAAGGCTGCCATTGACCCTTCATCTGTTATCGCCTTCCCAAAGACCGGTGCAGGTGACCAGAGATTTAAGAAGCTTCTGGAACGAAGCCTATTTCGAAGTCAAGAAAGATCTGAAGGGACGGTATCCGAAGCATTATTGGCCGGATGATCCGTATGCGGCGCAGCCTACGAACCGGGTAAAGCCGCGTACGTAATCGAATGCAAGAAGGGGACACGAGAATGGTACTGTTGATTATTTATTTGCTTGTCATTAATATAATCGCGTTTGCGATGATGGGAATGGACAAAAGCTATGCTAGACACAAGAAGCGGCGCATACCGGAAAAAAGGCTGTTTGGAGTAAGCGCAATCGGCGGAGCGTTAGGGGCCTGGATTGGCATGCAGGTATGGCGGCACAAAACGAAGCATACCTCTTTCCGGGTCGGAATTCCGTTGTTGTTCATTTTTAACCTTGTCGTGATTTATTATCTGACGGGATTGATCGGGATGAATTTCAATTTCGTTGCTTAAGGCATTTGTCCTGTGGTATATTGGTTACTCGTTTTTTGCAAACTAAAATTTTTATTCTTAGGAGGTAACTGACATGACCACGGTTCAAAGTGCCTATCAAGAAGAGCAAGAGAGGCTGGCTCGATCGCTGGACGATATCAAGAGTCAGCTGGCAGGCATAGGTCCGCGTTATACGGGCGATGATTTTACGGAGCAGATGCTCGATCTGCAGCGCGAGGAGCGCAAACAGCGTCTGGAGGTTGCTTTCCGCGAGCCTTATTTCGGGCGAATTGATTTCGAAGAGCTGCCGGAAGGCGAGAAGAAGCCGCTGTATATCGGCAAGGCAGGAGTTGCCAAGCAAGGCAGCAACGAGCTGCTTGTCATCGATTGGCGCGCGCCGGTCGCCAGCTTGTTCTATTCTTTTACGGGCGGGGAGGATGCGGCTACATACACGGCGCCGGAAGGCGATATCGAAGGTTATGTGCATCTGAAGCGCAATTTTATGGTGCGGCAGGGCGAGCTTGTCCGCATGGTTGACAGCTACGTGCGCGGGAAGGAAGAAGAGTCCGTCACGGATGAATTCCTCTTGTACCGCCTGGGCGAGAACAAAGATAACAAATTGCGGGATATCGTCTCGACGATCCAGCATGAACAGGACCGGATTATCCGGTCGGAACGAAGCAAAGCACTGTTCATTCAAGGGGTAGCCGGCAGTGGTAAGACGACGGTTGCCCTTCACAGGCTTGCGTTCCTTCTCTATCAATACGCGGACCGGGTGAAAGCGGAACGAATGATTATATTCGCTCCAAACCGAATGTTCCTGGATTACATTTCCGGCGTTCTTCCCGAGCTTGGCGTAGGCGATATCTTGCAGACGACGTTTGCGGACTGGTCGCTTGAGCTGTTAGGGCACGAGGTGAAGCTGAGAAGCGCATCGGATGCCTTGGCTTACTGGTTCGAGCAGCATCGTTCGGCGGTTGAGATGGCAAATGCGCCAGGCCGGATCAAAGGCTCGCTTGCCTTCAAAGAAGCGATCGATTCCCGGATTGAAGAGCTGGCGCAGCGGATCGTTCCGGTAATCCCGTTTGAACCGCTGCCAGGTCTTGTGCTGCAGCCGGAGCAAATGAAGGAATGGTACGAGACGGATTACGGCGACGAGACTTTGATGCAGAAGCGCGATCGGCTCGTAAACCGCATCCGCCGCTGGTATGAATCGGAGCTTAAGCTTCGCAAGGTTGTGGATAAGAAGCTGCGCGCCAAAGCGCAGACCAAGCTTACCGCCTTTGCGAAAAAGATCCCATCTTACACGGCACCTCAGCTCTATTCGGCTTTATTCCAAGGCAAGCAAGCCGTTTCCGTCATTCCGAAGGCTATAGCAACAGCTACGGCGGCTGCGTTGAAGGATGGCGTGGTTGAAGCGGAGGATCTGGCACCGCTTGTCTATATTCATCTCCGTTTGTACGGACTAAAGATTCCGGCTTACGATCATATCGTCATTGACGAAGCGCAGGATTATTCGCCATTCCAGCTGGAAGCCCTGAAGCTTTGCCAACGAACGCCGTCGATGACGGTTCTGGGCGATCTTCAGCAAGGCATTCATGCTTACGCAGGAATTAACAGCTGGACGGAGCTGATTCAGCTCTTTAACGAGGAACAGACCGGCTTCTTCGAGCTGAACCGCAGCTATCGCTCGACAATGGAAATCATCGAATTCGCGAACCGGATCCTTGGCGCGATGGGCGGCGGCGTAAAGCCGGCCGTACCAGTGTTCCGGAGCGGAGATCCGGTTGAGGTTGCGCAGGTGGACCAAGCGGCTTGGCAGAAGCAGATTGCGCAGTCCATCCGTGAATGGCAGGCAGCCGGCCAATTCCAGACGATTTCGGTGATCGGCCGTACCGCGGAGCAATGCGCGGAGCTGCATGATTATCTGATTGGCGAAGGACTTGAAGCATCGCTGGTACAGAGCAAGCAGCCGGAGTACGGCGGCGGGCTATCGGTCGTTCCGGTCTATTTGTCGAAGGGGCTGGAATTCGACGCGGTATTAATTGCTGACGCCGGGGCCGATATGTATACGCAGGACGACTCTAAACTTTTATATGTAGGCTGCACGCGTGCTCTTCATAAGCTGAAGCTGCTGCACCGAGATTTTTTAACGACATTAATTAATGAAAAATAGCTATTCAAATATGACAGTATTTCGTCATGTCACAGCTTGTTATTGACATTAAAGCACGTTGTAACTACACTGGTCACAAGTACAGGCATTATCATCGGCGCCAGGCATTGGAAATTGTGCCTGGCGCTGGATACGGCCAACGACATTATTCAAATGCCGGGGAGGAATGGACAAGTTTGGGCACTCAAGCAAAAGCAAAGGCCAAGCAGCAGCGGCCAAGACAAGGCACTTACAAGCAGCCGGTGAGGAAGCAATCCAATAAATCGCTTATTGTTTTGACGCTGGCGATCGTAGCCGTAATCGTAGTTATCATTTTAGGTATTAATCATCAATCGAAGCAGCAGGCTGATCTTGCAAACAAGGTATACGATATCGATTATACCGGACTGCCGGTTAAGGGTAATGCGGAAGCTCCCGTCAAGATTGTAGAATTCGGCGATTACAAGTGCCCGATTTGTCAGTATTTTGCGCAAAACGTAGAACCGCAGCTCGAAAAGGATTTTATTGATACGGGTAAAGCGGCTTTGTATTTCGCGAACTACACCTTTATCGGTCCCGATTCAACAACCGCCGCATTGGCTGCCGAGGCTGTGCAGCAGCAAGCCGGCGACGAAGCGTTCTGGACGTATTACAAAACGATCTATGATAATCAGAAGGACGAGAAGACCAAATGGGCAACCTCGGACTACCTTGTTCAGCTCGCGAAGGACGCGAAGCTTACGCTTGACTTCGACAAGCTGAAGAAGGATATCGACGATAAAACGTATCAAAGCGAAGTGAACAAAGACAACGCAAAAGTAGGCCCGCTTAATGTAACGGGTACGCCAACGCTCTTTATTAACGGCGTCCAATATGCCGGCAACCTTGATTACGCGAGTATCAAAGCGGCAATCGACGAAGCTGTGAATAAGGAGTAGGGAACTTGACAACGACAACCGAATCCGAAATCTATGAAAGCTGGTTTCAGCGATATGGTTTATATTTGGCTTGGCTTGTCGCTTTAGTCGCTACCGGCGGGTCCTTGTATTTTAGCGAAATCCGCGGATTTATTCCATGCGATTTGTGTTGGTACCAGCGAATTTTTATGTACCCGCAGGTCATTCTGCTTGGAATCGCGGCTTATCGCGGCGACCGCCGCATCATCGGATATGTTCTGCCGCTTAGCATCATCGGAATGCTGATCTCGATCTACCACAACTTCGAAATCTGGTTTCCAAAGGTGGGCGATATGATGCCATGCCGTTCGGGTATTCCGTGCAACTATGATTATCTAAACTGGCTGGGCTTCATCACCATTCCGCTGATGGCCTTGACCGCTTTTATTTTAATTACCGTTCTTCTGGTGCTTGGCCGCCAAAAAAGCGAGTAATGAAAAAATGAAATCGCCTATTTCCCTCATTGGCAGGAAAGCTTTCAACAGCTTCTTCTTGCCTAGAGGGAGAGGGCGATTTTCTTATGAGAGTATCCTTTCTATTGCAATTGTGACAAGCCGGTTAAATGAAACCATGAACAATAAGTGAACGCCCCTTTTTCGCTCGCGGCAAAGTGGCATGCTCTTTCAAAATACGTTATCTTAAGAAGAAAGTTGTTGGATAGAGAGCAGGTGCGAGCATGATTGCAACAGAATTATATAAAGAGGCGGAGCAGTTCATCGGGAATTGTTATAGTGAGCTGGGCAAGACGGAAGCAGAAGCATTGGACCGTCTGAAGGAAATCGAGCAGTCGATTGAGAGTAAGGGTTATTACGTACATACGTTGGAGGAGCTCCGCCATGGAGCGAGAATGGCCTGGCGGAACAGCAATCGTTGTATCGGCCGGTTATTCTGGCAATCGCTTGAGGTCATCGACGCGCGTTCTTTACAGGATGCCGACCAAATAGCTGAACAGATATTTAACCATATTAATTATGCCACAAACGAAGGGCGCGTGCGTCCGGCTATTACGGTATTCGCTCCGCAATACGGGAACCGGCAGATCCGGATTTGGAATCATCAGCTGGTGCGGTACGCAGGATACGATACGGAAAACGGAATACTGGGCGATCCGGCATCTTTGGATTTTACCCGGGTGTGCATAGCTCTGGGCTGGAAAGGGGCGGGAACCGCATTTGACGTGCTTCCGCTCGTTATTCAGGTGAATGACGATCCTCCAAGCTGGTACGAGCTTCCGGAAGGACTGGTCAAGGAAGTGCCGCTGTCTCATCCCGAAATTGAACGATTTGAAGAACTGGCGCTGCAATGGTACGCGGTCCCTTTTATTTCGGATATGAAGCTGGAGATCGGCGGTATTTCGTACACGGCCGCACCGTTTAACGGCTGGTATATGGGGACGGAGATTGGGGCACGCAATTTGGCGGACTTCAACCGTTATAACAAGCTTCCTGAAGTTGCCCGGCTGATGGGGCTTGATATGTCGACCAATACATCGTTATGGAAGGATCGTGCGTTAATCGAGCTTAATGTCGCGGTCATTCACTCATTCAAGAAGCATGGCGTGAGCATAGTAGACCATCATACGGCAGCAGAGCAGTTCATGCGGTTTGCCCAGCAGGAGCAAAATAACGGACGGCCGCTGACCGGCCGGTGGTCCTGGCTCATCCCGCCGATGTCGCCTTCTACGACTCCGGTATGGCATCGCGGATTTGACAATACGGAGCTGAAGCCGGCTTACGGCTATCAGAAGGCTCCATATATTCAGAATAATTAATAAGCCTAGGTCATGGGGGAAAACTAAAAAGTGGATTTCAGAATGGAATATCTCTCTTTCTTCGTTATTGTAACGGATGGCGAAGACAGCTCTTCCACGAAGCGGTATAAGCATTTTCAAACGCTGGAGGAAGACGATTATGAAGACAGCGAGATCAAACGGTTTCTCGACGGGGAATTTACGCGGATAGTCAAAAGAAAAGTAGAACGTAACCCAAATACTGAAAATGCGCCTACGAAAATCGGCCGTTTCATGGTTGAGCCGGGTTACGAGCTGGGGAGCAACCAGAACTATAACCTGTTCCAACGCTTGCGGGAGGCTGACTCTAAAGAGCGCTTCATTGGGATCGCCGACGAGCTTGTACATATCTACATGGATACGACGGCCGTTCGGGGCGGAGCTTTTATCATTGCGCGGGCAAAGCTTAATACGTATTTCGACGAACCGTTTCTCTTCCTGCTTAAATGCGATTTCGAACCAAAGATTGCAAGGATTTCCGATGAGCGGAGCCTGATTTCGCATGTCGAAATGGCGATCAGCGCACGCGGGATGAAGTCGATTCAATATCCGCATATGCCGGAGGAAGGCTCGCTTGACCATTGGGAGCTCAAAATCCATCAGGCATCGCATGCCCGTTATTTCGAGGATTTTCTGAAGTTTGTATCTTATGAAAAGCCGCTTCCCGAAGTAATGGGCGAGCAAGTGCTTGGCATGGTCCAGCAATACATGGAGGATAAGTGGCAGGCCGAGCCGGAAAGCGTGGAAAGACGCGAGGAAGAGAATGCTATCGAGGTATGGGCAGCCAGCGAGAAGCGCGAGCTTCAGGAATACTGGACGCATGAGCAGGTAAGCACGGCTTCGGCTGCGCTTGTTGAGCAAAAGCCGGATCTGCCGTTTTCGTTCAAGCTTGGCGGCGTGACGGTCAGGGGATTACTGGCTGACTTCGGAATCACGCTGCATTTTGCTAAACATAATGGACGTTATGTTGCCGTTATTGAAGGAGATGCCTTCCAGTTCGAGAAAGGGGTCTCGCCTGTCGAATTGCTCCTGCCTCCGGATCTTGAACAGCTTTTGCCGATTATCGGCACTAACGTCAAGGAAGAAGAACCGGCTATACAGCCGTATGTTGAGGAATCATCTGCTCAGGATGATGGCGTACCTTGGTAACGGAGGGGAAGATAATGGACAAATTATTTTTTATTGAGATCGGCATGGGCTGCGATCTGCACGGACAGAACGTAACGAAAGCTGCGGTAAGAGCGGTTCAGAACGCGATCCATCATAATTCGATGCCCGGACTGCGCTCGGTCCTGCCGGGTGGAACGTTGGACAACATGAAGGTCCATATCAAGCTTGCTGTGCCTTGCGACAAAGAGCTTCTTGACGTAGAGCAAGTGAAGGCCGTATTGCCTTACGGTCAGGTCACGGTGGAAATTATGGATGGCGGTATGATGACGACAAGCGGAATTGTACTGCCGGACAAGGATGACAAAAACGATCTGATTTACATCGTAAACGCGTCGGTGGAGGTTGGGTATTAATAAGAATCGTTAGTCGAACCGTATCCGGATCTTGCTGATCCGGATACGGTTTATTTTTTCAGGATTCATGAACGGCCGGGAAGGGTAAAATACATGTAATTACGAACAGTGCCGAGGAGAGACGCTTATGCTTCTGAAACTGATCTTGTTTGCGGTGCTGCTGTTTTGTTCTGCATTCTTCGTAGCGACAGAATTCGCAGTTGTCCGTCTCCGCCCCAGCCGGGTAAACCAAATGGTCGCGGAAGGTGTCCGAAATGGGGCAGCGGTGCAAAATGTAATTACGCATCTTGACAGTTATTTGTCCGCCTGCCAGTTAGGCATCACGATTACTGCGCTGGGTTTAGGTTGGCTTGGAGAACCAACCGTTCATGACTTGCTGGACCCATTGTTTCACAGCTTGCATATTGGCGGAAATCTGGTTAATGTGCTGTCCTTTATTATATCCTTTGCAGTGGTGACCTATCTTCACGTCGTGCTTGGCGAGCTTGCGCCAAAGACGGTTGCTATCATTAAACCGGAGCAAATTAGCTTAACCTCCGCTCCAATCATTATTGTTTTTTATAAAGTGATGTTCCCGTTTATTTGGCTGCTTAACGGCTCAGCCAACAGCATCGTCCGATTGATGGGTTTCAAGCCGACGGGCGAGCATGAGGCTCATTCGGAGGAAGAGATCAAAAGTATCATGTCAGAAAGCTTCGAGAACGGCAAAATCAATCAAAGCGAGCTCAGCTATGTGAACCGGATCTTCGAATTCGACGAACGTCTGGCACGGGAGATCATGGTGCCGCGTACCGACATGGTTTGTTTGTTTATCGAGAATTCGAAAGTCGATAACATCTCGATTATCCGTCGCGAGCAATATACGCGGTTCCCGGTTGCGAAAGGCAGCAAGGACAATATTATCGGCATCATCAATACGAAGCAGTTCTTCATGCAGTACTTCGGCAATGACGAGACCGATGTGGCTACGCTGCTGCAGCCGGTTATGTCCGTTCCGGAAGTGATGCCAATCAAGAAGCTTCTCCGAAAAATGCAGCAGGAGCGGGTGCATATCGCTATTCTGCTTGACGAATACGGCGGGACCTCGGGGTTGATCACCATTGAGGATATTCTTGAGGAAATTGTCGGCGAGATCCGTGACGAATTTGATGCCGACGAGGTAAAGGAAATCGATGCGATCGAGCCGAATCGTTTTATAGTAGACGGCAAAGCATTAATCAGCGAAGTTAATGAAGCGCTTGGATCCCATCTGGAAAGCCATGACGTGGACTCGATCGGAGGCTGGTTGTTTAATCAATATCCTGATTTGCAGGTCGGGGTGCCTCAGGATTACGAAGAGCTGACTTTTATTATCCGCGAGAAAGAACGGCATCGCATCCGCAAGATTGAAATCATCGTCAATATCGTTGACCTCGTTAATGAATAAGGACTAACGAGCCGTATTCCGGTAACAGGGATGCGGCTTTTCTCCTAAAACGTTGGTTGCTTTCGCTTGTCTCTTCCTTGTGCTATTATAATAAGGTTGGTTAACTCAGAAAATAAGCGAAAGAAAATTTAGGAGATGGAGGACTACATTTGGGAGATTTATTTAATGCCATTATTATGGGCATCATTGAAGGGCTTACGGAATTTTTGCCTGTCTCTTCAACAGGCCACTTGATTCTGACAGCAGAGTTGTTAAACTTTCAGGATGACCGGGCAAAGGTCTTTGAGGTTGTTATTCAATTAGGCGCCGTACTTGCTGTCCTCGTGTTGTACTGGAGAAAGTTTCTAGGCTTGCTGAAATTCGATTTCAGAAAAGGATCGGGCGTTAACGCCATTCACTTTGTGCTTGCCATGATTCCCGCCGGAGTAATTGGAGTTTTGTTTCATGATGTTATCAAAGATTATTTATTCAGCTCCGCAACGGTGCTTGTCGGTCTCGTAGCAGGCGGTATTCTGATGATCGTAGCAGACCGGTTGAAAAAGAAAGTTACTGCGGAAGAGCTGGATGACATTACATACAAGCAAGCTTTTGCAATCGGTATGTTCCAGGTTCTTGCATTGTGGCCAGGCTTTTCCCGTTCCGGTTCGACGATCTCAGGCGGCATGTTCTTTGGCGCAAGCCAAAAGGCGGCAGCCGAATTCACGTTTATGGTATCGGTGCCGATTATGGCGGGGGCCAGCGGTATCGACTTGATCAAAAGCCGCGAGTTCCTCACGGCATCGGATGCGCCGCTCTTTATTATCGGATTCGTTGCTGCATTTATCGTTGCGATGATCGCGATTGTTACTTTCCTGAATCTGATCAAGCGCCTTAGCTTGTCCTGGTTCGCGTATTACCGCTTTGCTCTTGCGATTGTATTTGCCTTTATTATATTGTAAACAGCAAAAGGATGATCCTGTTGGCCATGTGCCAAAGGGATCATCCTTTTTGTTAGACTAAGAACATGGCAACAACGGTTGTAACGCAGAGACCGATAATAACGGGTTTTAGGTTGCGTCGCGCCAGCTCGAACGGGCTAACACCGCATATTGCGGCTGCAGGAATAAGCGCCCATGGTACAAGCGTACCGCCGCCTACCCAGATCGCCGCGACTTGACCAAGAGCGGTCAGGGTGGCTACCCCGGAACCGATTGCCCCTCCGAATAGCTGGGCAATGGAGCCTGCCAGCGATATACCCGAGAAGCCGGATCCGTCAAGACCGGTAACAGCGCCCACGAGAGTCAGCGTAACGGAGCCAACCTCGCTATTCACCGGTACATTATTCGCAAGGGCAACACCAAGGTCGTTGACGATGCCTTGAGAGCCGGCAGGAAGCGTATCGCCAAAGATGGCGGTGAAGCCTGAGTCGCCCAGGTAGAAAAATGCTGCGATCGGAATGACGGGGCCAAACATTTTAAAACCGAACAAGAAGCCTTCAATCAGATAATTCGTTGTTTTCTCCAAGCCTTTGTTCTTATGAGCGAGCATCGTGATGATAAGAAGAATAAAGATCGCGGTACCGCCGACAAGCGCGGTCGCGTCGCCTCCCTGCAAATCCATGACGAACATGGTCACAACGTCGATGGCAAACAGTACGGGAATCAGGATGGCCAACGTTAGCTTGGTGCCGTGAGACAGTACATTTTTGAAAGCAAGATCATCTTCGCCGGTTAGCTCTTTATCGCCTTCCACCTTGGAGATGATGCCGTCATTCCATTTCCCGGTCTTCATATCGCGGCGCATCATCCAGAAAGCCGTAACCGTCGTAACGAGCCCCATTACGATAACAAGCGGGATACTTGCCTGCATGACATCGCTAACCGGCAAGCCAGCCGCATCAGCCGTTAGTTTTGGAGCGCCTTGAATGATGTAGTCGCCGGATAACGCAATGCCGTGGCCGAATAAGTTCATAGCCATCGCGGCTCCTAATGCGGGAAGGCCAACTCTTAGCGCAACCGGCAGCAACACGGCGCCAATCAACGCTACGGCAGGGGAGGGCCAGAAGAACCATGAGGTAACCATCATGATCAGGCCAATTCCCCAGAAGGCCAGGGTAGGCGTCCGCAAGAAGCGGGCAAATGGGGAGATCATCACTTCATTTATGCCAGTTCGGATCAACACCCGGCTCATTGCGACAATTATGGATATAATGAGGATAGTGCCCATTAGTTCTTTAATGGCATAAATAAAGCTGTTAAATACACCGCTGACGGAGTCGCTTAGCGATTCGGTTGCCAGTAGGCCAAGCACAAAGATGCCAACGATACAAAGGAGCGACGTATCTCTGCGCATCACCATAAAGCCGATAATGGCGACGATAAAGACGAGGTACACCCAATGCAGCGCCTCTAAATCAATGGCCATAAAATCACCCTCTCATGGGATACACGGCTTCGGTAACCGCTGCCGTAATGTACAGTATGCAAGGCCGCCTATAGGCGTTCATCACGGTTTACATGAGAATGTGACTAATCGCAGTGAACATTTGTTGACGAATGCGGTAAACCATATACAATTAGAGGGCAGGCTATTTTTAGCATTTTCAATCGCAAACTTAAATGATCGGAAGGAAGTATAGAACAGATGGATAACGTTAAAATTTTGGATGCATCGATGACTTACACGAAGGAAGAAGGATATGTTGGCCGTATTCAATTCGAAATTACCGGCCAGCCGAATCAATATGAGATGACCATTCATAGCAGGAAAAGAACGGAGTGGGGGTATGGTCTCTTCTTCCTTCACGAATCGGGTGACGAGGATCAGCTGCTGGCGGTAGAGGACATGCTCGAAGAGGATGACGAGCTGTTTGATTACCTGGTGAACGCGGCGGAAGAGAAATTGGATCCGAAGTTCAAATAAAAAAACCTCCGGTTTCCCTAAATGTAGGGATCCGGAGGTTTTTTTGATTTTTTTCTCCACATTAGAATTTCACGTTTCCAAACAATTGGAAACATAAATTCTAATTGGCGATTAAATCTACCGCTAACCGCGGTCGCTCATCTTCGAATTACTTCGATAAAGATTTCATCACATCGGACGCTCTGCCTTATCGTTCTTCTTGGCCGCACGGTTACGGATGAACATCCAGGCTGCCGCGCCAGCGATAACGGCAATTAAGGCGTAAACAACGATCATTCCATTATTGGCAATCGAGTCGCCAATCGCTTGCACACGGTCGCCGACAAACGTACCAAGGATAAAGTAGATCAGCGTCCAGACAAAAGCGCTTGGATAAGCAAATAACGCAAAACGTTTATAAGTCATCTTGTTGGTTCCTCCGACAAACGGCATCACATGCCGCAGTACGGGAAGAATAAGGCCGATGCTAAGCGCAAAGCCGCCGTACTTTTCGCTCATGTTTTGAGCTTGATGTATGAATTTATCCATATTCTTTTTTCTCATGAACCAGTCGAAAATTTTGCTGCCCGCGAACCGGCCGATCGAATAATTAAAAGTCATCGCCGAGCATATTCCAAGGAATACCATCAGATAAGCCGGCACGGGACTTAACAGACCCGAAGCAACAAAAGCGCCGCCAGTCATAACGACAACTTCGTTCGGAACGGGAAGGCCGATTAAGCCAAGGCACAGTACCAGAAAAAGCGAGACGTAGCCGAACTGATCGATAATGGATATTAAATAATCATATCCCATTTGTTTATTCATCCCTTACATCATCAACGTATTTGATCAAAAAGACGCTTTTATAAAGCTAACATAAAATATGGCTTTCCGATAGGTCAAAATGGTTGTGTTCTTTGCCAAAAACCGCAAAAAGCATTGATCTTTTCCATGAACAAGTATCATAATAGAGTGTTTCGCATTTTTACCAAGTCATAAGACGTACGGAAAGGAGAAATAATGAGTACAACAACCAACAGACGTACTGTAACCGTTGCCTTGTATGTTGCGACCTTCCTTGCGGCTATCGAAGGAACCATCGTAAGTACTGCAATGCCGAGCATTACCGGTGAATTGCACGGGATCCAGCAGTACAGCTGGATTATCTCGATTTATCTGCTTGCAACGGTGATCACAACCCCGATTTACGGCAAACTGTCCGATCTGTTCGGGCGCAAAAAAATGTTTATTGCCGGAGCTGGCATTTTCCTGCTGGGCTCCATGTTGTCCGGACTTGCCGAATCCATGCCGCAGCTGATTGCTTTCAGGGCGATTCAGGGCCTTGGAGCGGGAGCGTTAACCACGATTCCATATACCATTATCGGCGACTTATACCCGTTCGAGCAACGGGCTAAAGTCCAGGGCTGGATGTCGAGTATTTGGGGCATCGCCGGAATCACCGGACCGCTTGCCGGCGGTTTGCTTGTCGATTATGTGTCCTGGCGGGCTATCTTTTATATGAATCTTCCGTTCGGCATCGTGGCGCTTGTGCTTCTGATGGTGTCGTTGAAGGAAGTGTCCGTGAAGCAGAAGCGGCATATCGATTACCCCGGCATTGCAGCTTTTGCGGCAGGGATGTTTGCTTTTCTGTATGCGCTAACGATTCTTCGTGAGCCGGATGCGGCTCAATCCAGGACTGAAATTATTTTGCTTCTGGCTTCCGCGGTAATCCTCCTGACACTGTTCTATTATGTTGAAAAGCGTTCGCGCGAGCCGATTATTCCGCTCAAGATTTTTAAAATCCGTACGATTAGCGCCGTAAACGCAATCAGCTTTTTGATTTGCGTCATTAATGTTGTTGCGATTTTTTACCTTCCGCTGTGGATTCAAGGCGTACTAGGCGAAAGCGCGACATACTCCGGAATGGCCATGATCCCGCTGTCCATAGGTTGGCCCCTTGGGGCTATTCTAGCCGGTAATTTTATTGCCAAGTATGGCATGCGACGAATCGCGGTAACGGGTTCGCTCTTTCTTATTGCAGGCAGCGCCGGCTTCATGCTTATGAACGCCCACACCTCCATCGTGCTGTTTATGATCTATACATGCTTATCCGGCTTGTCGTTTGGCTTATCGTTAACAAGCTTTACCGTCGCGGTAACCTCGGCTGTCAGCTGGGAGCTGCGTGGAGCGGCGGTTGGCAGCAACAACTTTATCCGCACGCTTGGGCAGACGGTGGGGATAGCCATGTTTGGACTGCTTCTTAACACCGGGAATACGGAATCGATTGACGCGCTTAAGCTGGAACATAGCCTTCACCGGATCTTTATGATCCTGGGCGTCATGTCGGTCGTGGTGCTGCTGTCTATGTTTATGCTGCCAAAAGCCGGCACAGAAGGCAGCCATGCCCCATCGGATACGGCCGATGCATCCTCTTAGAACCAGAAAGGCTGATGAATGGCATGACAACTTTAATCGATGATCCTTATTTACGTATCGTTGAGCCATCCGTTGCAGATCTGGATGAATCAAAGCTGGAACAGATGAAGGAATGGCTGGAGCCTTGGAAAATGACTTCCGTCATTATTATGCGCGATGATGCGATAGCCTGGGAGTGGCATGCCAAGGGCGAGGATTCGGTGGGGCCGCTCTTATCCTGTACCAAAAGCGTGTTGTCCGCGCTTATCGGAGTTGCCATCGAGGACGGTCATATCCAAAGCGTAGACCAGCCTATTTCGGATTATTTCGAAGGAGCGGCAGACTCCTCCATTCAAATCAAGCATCTGCTGACGATGACCTCCGGTTGGGACTGGCCGGACTTCGATAAGCCTTATAAAGCGATGAAAAAAGCTACTGACCCTATCCGGTTTGTGCTTGAGAGATCCATGATAAGCGAACCGGGCAACGCCTATCTCTACAATTCGGGTGGCTCCCATCTCTTATCCGCTATTCTGACGGCAGCTACGGGCCATAGCGCGCTTGATTATGCCACAAGCCGGCTCTTCCGGCCAATGGGCTTCCGACAAGCGAAATGGACCTCTCATAAAGGGATTAATGAAGGAGGCACCGGTCTTCAATTATTCGGAAGGGACTTGGCGAAGCTGGGGCTTTTGCATTTAAGAGAAGGCGATTGGTTCGGAGAGAGGTTGATTTCATCTTCATGGGTTCAGGAGTCGACCAAGCGGCATCATAGAGGACTTCTTCACTATGAACCGCCTATTTACGGGGCTTACGGGTACCACTGGTGGCAGTCGCCATCCGAGCACAACGGAGCGTTTGACTGCTATTTTGCTTTTGGGCACGGCGGTCAATATTTGCTTGTTGCGCCTGAAGAACGACTGGTTATTGTGCTGAGAAAAGCACTGGCGGGACGGAACGAAGCGGTCAAATCCCGTAATCTAATATTTGAACATATTGCAGGAGCCTTAAAAAAGTAGGCTGTTTGGTGCAACCTTTTGCTCTGGGATGCGTTTAATCTATGTCTGTTCAAACCATCTCAAAGAGAAAAGGAGAATCCAATGTTTAAGAAAGTCAGCTTAGTTGTCCTTGCCGCATTGATGTTGTTTGCTATACCTATAGCAGCGCAAGGAGCTTCCAACGGTCAGAATCAATTAATTCTTCTTCAAAAAACAAAGCAAATGTACCATAACGGCAAGCTTTACATGGCTGCACAGCCGCTCACCGAATTGAAAGGCACGACTTACATTTCCGCTACTGCTATTGCAGGCAGACTCGGAGGATCCGTGCTTTATGATGCGAACAAGAAGGAGTATGTACTTCGCAGCGCAACAAACGAACTCCGTTATGCGGTGAATAAGTCTTCCTATACGGTAAATGGTACTCGCGCAGCGTTTACGGGTGCGCCTTTTGTGCAAAACGGAAGTCTGATGATCCCGCTCCGTTCGGTTCTTCAGCCGTTCGGGATGACATTGTCTACGATCCCGGCGCAGAAGAAGATTGTCTTGACTTGGACAACTAAGCCGGTAGCCAAGTTTAACATTACCACTGGCGTTGTTTATGCCGGCCAAACCGAAGTGACCTATGGCGATATGTCGTATTCGCCAAGCGGCGCAGCCATCGTTAACGAACGTTGGGATGGCAAACAAACCGTATTCGAAGCAGCAGGAACGTATACGGTAACCAAATGGGTCCAAGATGCAAACGGTGTTTGGAGCGATCCGTATTCGGTGACCATTAACGTACTACCGCCGAATCTTCCGCCGGAAGCCCGTTTTGCAACGGACAAGTCCTATTACAAGATGGGCGAACTTATTCAATACAATGATATCAGCTCCGATGACGAGAACAAGATTACAAAACGCGAATGGGTTAATAACGCTAAGGCTTTCTTCGAACCAGGCGAACAGACGGTAACGTTGAAAGTAACGGATGCGCATGGCCTTACTAGCGAATTCTCGCAGACGATTACGATTACGAATGATACGCTGTATACGAAGCAGGAATTCGATCAGCTTTACACGGATCAAGGCGAGAAATTCACGATTGACGGCGCAAGCGTACTTAAGCTTCCTACTCAGCCTTACACCGTCGTTTCGAATGGCCAGCAAACGTTTATCCGCAGCAACAGCCCCGAGATGATTAACGACGAGGGGATTTACTACCAGGATACGGCAAACGGCAATGTCCGTTTCTTGATTCACAATCAGAATAACCGTCCTAATCCGGTTAAGGTTTATATTGTAGCAACTAACGAAAACTCCACGGCAGCTACCGTAACCGATGAGCGTATCGGCGTTGGCGGTCCGGCACCTTACGTAACGCAAGCAGGCAAAGCCGCTACGGCGAACTACCTGCTGTCGAGAACCGTTAACCCGGTTGGAACGGTGACTACCATTCCTGCGGGACAAAGCCGTGTTGTACTTAGCCCGTTAAGCGGCAAAGAAGTTGTGAATGGCCGCGTCATTACGATGTATGCGGACGTAACGACTTCCGCGCCTATCAAATTCAGCGTTATCGTTGTAGATGCTAGCAAAGACGTGCTGCAGGCGCTTCCGCAGCTTCCGATTCTGCCTCGCGACGGCAAACACGTACGCGGTACATTTGAACAAGCGAACCGCAGCATTAACGTTCTGCAGACCATTGGAGATGTTCCTTCCCGTATGATTCTTGCCGACAAAGTAGTAGATACCCGCTTGTCCGGCTTTGATGTACTGACAGGAGACGCGATGTCCAATGACGGCAACAACGGTGCTTTGTACGTCCTGAATTTGTGGCATGTACAGCCTCACACGCTTATTGCGTTGAATCCACGCGGCGGTCATTACGGCGGTGCGTTCCTGATCAACAATAAGCTGGTCTATGCAACAAATACAACCATTCTGAGCAATGCGAACGAAGCAGGCGTTCTTTACCGGACGGGAGATACCGAAGAATCGGTGTCGATCGTATTTACGCCGGCATCCGGCAGCAACCTGCCGATTAACCTTCTGTTCCTGCCATTGCCTCAAGAGAAACAATAATCGAATGTACGAAAAAATGCCGATAAGAGCGATTTTGCTGTTATCGGCATTTTTGCGTTCAAAAAGCGTTATATATATGTTAGATGTTCGAGCGTAGAAGTAAAGTGTTACAAGATTAAGAGTTTATATGGTTAATTATATTCACATAACTATTGATAAAAGGAAATCTCTGATTTATGATGTTATATAAAGTGACACAAACTATGTGTTTACAAGGTGATCGGAGGTGCGCGCAATGCATTTGACAGTGGAACAGGCGCTAAACGTGTTTCCTTTATCGGAAGGGAAGCTGGTTGCCGGTAAAGCAGGGCGCAATCGGATCGTGAAATCCGTCAATGTGATGGATGCTCCGGATATTACGGATTGGATCAAGGAAGGGGAGATGTTGTTTACGACCGCCTACCTGATCAAGGACCATCCGCAGGATGCAACGGAGCTGCTAGTTAAGCTGAACCAGCGTGGCTCTTCGGGCCTTGGGATCAAGCTAGGCCGATTCTGGGACGCGATCCCCGAGCAGTTGATTGCTTTCGCCAATGAGCTGGGGTTTCCCCTTATAGAGCTTCCTTATCAATTCACGTTCTCCGATCAGATGAGCGGCTTGTTCAAGGAAGAGCTTAGGCGCAACACCGGCGTGCTGCAGGATATTTTCGACAAGCAGGTCCGGCTGATGAGGATGGCTCTCAAGACGGATCATATTAACGAATTGTTTGATGCGGTAGCGGATATTATCGGATTCCCGATGGCGATTGTCGGGTCAAGGGGCCAGATCGTTTACAACAGCTCGCAGGTGGCGGATACGGAATTAACAAGCAGCTGGCCATGGCCGCAGCAGCAAAAGTGGATGAAGAGCAAGCAATGGCAGGCGTTCCGAATACCGCTAATGAAGCAGTCCCGCTGTACGGGATTTGTTTTATTTTTTAACCCGCAGCTATTTCTGTCTACGATAGAAGAAAGTCTCTACCTGCAGGCGGCGGAACTATTATCCTATCAAATGAATTTTAATTACGAGGATTATTTCGAGTTGTCCGTGCAAAAGGATTTTGGCGTGTTAATCAAACGTTACCTGAGAAATGGGTTGCCGATAGATAAGGTTATCGAATATGCGGATCGTTGGGAGCTCGAGGTGTTCCAAAGCCATTATGTCTGCGTACTGAGCGACATTACTCATGCTTCCGCGCTGCAAAGGGCTGAGAAGCTCGAGAAGCTGAAATCGGATTTTTTAAGCCACACGAAACTTCAAGAATTAAAAGGCATGCATATTGTAATGGAAGAGGGCCTTTTATCCGTTTTTCCCGAGCCTGAAGGGCAAGCGGAAGGTAGTCTTCTGTCCGCATTAAACGTATGCTTTGCATCTATTCAGCGGGAGAGCGGCGAAAGTCCCCGGGCGGCGGTCAGCAGCCGTAAGAAACGGGCGGACCAGCTTTACGAAGCGTTTGACGAATGCAGGCAGACGCAAAGGCTTGCTTCCGAATGGCGTGTCGGGCAATCGATTACTTCCTTTGATACAATGGACTTGGCGATCGTGTTCGAGCATGTATCGAAGGATCGGATGGAGGCCTTCTGCAATCGTTGGCTGGGCGGACTCGTAAACAAGGATGCGGATTATGCCCACGAAATGCTTCGTACGCTCGAGACCTATTTAGAGCAGGATGGCCAGTTAAACGAAACCGCGAAGAAGCTGTATATTCACCGCAATACGGCTACTTACCGGATCGAGAAGCTGAGCGAAATATTAGGGGTAGATTTCAAGAAAATGAACGATCTTCTCAGGCTCAAGATTGCTTTCTTGTTCCGAAAGCTCTTAATTAACGAACAATCATAATCAGCCATTATTAAACGACTGTGCTACAACAAAGGAGCGGAACACATGAGTTCGACTTTGATCCGAAATGCCGTCATTATGACGATGAATGCATCAGATGATATTTTGATTGGCGATGTGCTTGTGATAGGCAAGAAGATCGCTCAAATTGGTCCGAATATTCAGGAAAATGAAGTTGATCGCATCGTCGATGCTGGAGGTAAAGTGCTGCTGCCAGGCTTCATTCAAACGCACATTCACCTGTGTCAGACTCTATTCCGCGGAAGAGCGGATGATCTGGAGCTGATCGATTGGCTGAGACAGCGGATCTGGCCTCTTGAAGCCGCGCATAATGAGGAATCGGTCTATTATTCGGCGCTGCTTGGCATTGGAGAACTGATTCGAAGCGGCACCACGACCATACTCGATATGGAGACTGTTAATCATACGGAGTCGGCTTTTCAGGCGATTCTCGAGAGCGGGATTCGAGCGGTCTCCGGCAAGGTCATGATGGATTACGGAACGGAGGTTCCGCTTCCGCTTCAGGAGAAAACGGAGCAGTCGCTGAAGGAAAGCGTGGAGCTGCTGGAGAAGTGGCATGGAGCTGCGGGAGGACGAATCGAATACGCTTTTTGCCCGCGTTTCGTTGTCTCTTGTACGGAAGAGCTTCTTATTGGAGTAAGGAATTTGTCTGCGCAATACGGCGTAAAGGTACATACCCATGCGTCGGAAAACAGGGAAGAGATCTCGATCGTCGAATCCGAACGCGGCATGCGCAACGTGATTTATCTGGATCATATCGGTCTCGCCCGACCGAATCTTATTTTGGCACATAGCATCTGGTTGGATGAAGAGGAAAAGCGGATTATCAAGGAACGGGGCGTTAAGGTTACGCATTGCCCGGGCTCGAACCTGAAGCTGGCATCCGGTGTTGCGCAAGTTCCCGAATTGCTGCAGGAAGGGATTGACATTGGCATCGGCGCGGACGGAGCGCCTTGCAATAACAATCTGGATATGTTCCAGGAAATGCGGCTTACAGCCTTTATCCAGAAGGTGAAGCATGGTCCAACCGTCATGAACGCAAAGACTGTGCTTCGCATGGCGACAATGGGCGGAGCTCACGTATTAGGGCTGGAGGAGAAAATCGGCAGCATCGAAGTTGGAAAGCTTGCTGATCTGCAGCTGCTTGATCTGGAGGACTTCCATGTCTATCCTTCGTTTGATGCGGACTGGTATTCCAGAGTGGTCTACGCGGCTACTCGCGGCGATGTGGATACCGTGATGATTGACGGGCAGATTGTAATGGAGAACAGAATCATGAAGACTATTGATAAACCGCTTGTGTTGCGCGAGGCAGACCGAACTTTGAAGGAGCTGTTGGCAAGACTCTAATTAACCGGTTAAGTGATTGTTCTTTCGAATGCTTACTCAGTAAGTTGCTTCGTAAAACTATAGGCTTTCAGGAGGGGTTGCCGATGGACATGATTCACATCCTGCGAACGATCCGGCAGCTAGATCGGCCGGCAGTCCTGGCAACCATTATCGGAGTTGAAGGACACGCATATCGTAAGACGGGAGCAGCCATGCTGATCCCGTTAAGCGGAGATACCGTCGGCACGGTTAGTCCGGGCTGTATCGAATCCGATCTCCTGGAGCGGGTTCCCTCCATTTGGGAAGCAAACCGGTATGAGATTGCGGAATATAACATGGACCCGGACGACGATCCCATCTGGGGTGAAGCTCTGGGCTGCGGTGGAGTTATCCGGGTGCTTCTTGAGCCGATAGAAGGGACGCTTCGGACCATTCTGACCGATGCTTTGGATCTGCTTGATAGAGGCAGGGAGGTTCAGCTTGTGCGCAGGCTGAAGGGAGGAAAGCTCGGTTATGAGCTTACGGTGGAAGAGGTTATGCCGCTCCCTTCCGGCCAGTCAAGCTACGATTGGCAGTTTAGTCTCCGTTTAACGAATAGGCAACGGGTTATTCTGTTTGGCGCAGGTCCGGATGCCGTTCCCATCTATCAGCTTTTGACGCAAAGCAGCTTTCAAGTCATAGTCGCGGACTGGCGTCCACGTTTGCTGGCTGCTTATCCGGGCGCCGAGCATTATCTCGGCACGCCGGAGCAGCTCAAAGAAAAGCTGCGGATGAGTATCGACGATGCGGTTATCGTCTGCAGCCATCATCTCCATTACGACCGGGAAATGATCGAATGGTCATTAGAATCAAAGCCAAGGTATATAGGAGTAATGGGTTCGACCAAACGAATTGGCATGTTGTTTAATGGGGAGGTTCCGCCTGTTAACGTGAAGGCTCCTATTGGATTATCCATAGGAGCCGAGGGTCCTTATGAGATTGCGGTCAGTATTGCCGCGGAATTAATAGCTTTGCGATATCAATGGCGGAATAAGCAAAAGGCCGATCGGCAAAAGGAGGAGCGGCATGAACCTATCCGCAATTTATTTGGCGGCGGGACAGAGCAGCCGAATGGGCAAGCCGAAGCTGCCGCTCGAGCTTTCGCCGGGCGTAGCGCTCGGCAGTATGGCGCTTCGTGCTTTCTTGGCTAGCGGAATCGGGCGGATACACCTTGTGGTCCGTCCGGATGACCCGTTAACCTGGCTGCAGGATATAAGGAAAAGCTCACTATACGCAACTCAATTAAATATCGTCGTCTGCGAAGAAGCAAGTCTTGGCATGTCTTATTCCATTCGTGCCGGTGTAGACGCCGTGCTATCCAGCCTGCCGGTTCCCGATGCTGTCGTCATTGGGCTTGGCGACCAACCTTTTGTCACGGCTGCTATGGTGCGGCGTCTTCTTGTCATTATGGAGGAGAATCCGGCTTTAGATTTTGCTGCTTCCTCTATGCGGGGAGTTGTTATGCCGCCCGCGGTTATCCGCCACACCATGTACAAGGCGCTTCGCGGATTGAAGGGGGACATGGGTGCGCGCAAGTTGTTTGCGTTGCCGAATTACGCCGGAGAAATCGTGGAATTCGGCGGAGAGGATGATGAATTACTGCTTGATGTAGATGACGAATACAGTCTAGGACTAGCGGCTAAGCGATACCGCCAAACCCGAAGTCGCAGATAACATGTGATACATTGTTACATGATTGTTATTAGACGTGCATCATGCACAATGAGTTTTCGTTATTTTATTTGCCTTTCCAATATCATGTTAGATATATTGACGTGTTAATGACACGCAAGTATATTGAGACTACATCATCCATTGCGGTCATGATGATGATAGAGAGTTGGGGAGGAACCATATGAAATATCTTGCAAAAGCACGTACAGTGGGGTTGGCATTACTCGTATTCATGGTCGTTATTTTATCTGCTTGTTCCAGCAACAGCAATAACAAAACAAACGAAACGGCAAGCGGCGGCAATACACAAGCATCATCAGAGCCGTCAGCAACAGATAGCGGCAAGAAGCTGCCGCGGGTCGCATTCGTTTATATCGGACCTCCCGGAGACGGCGGTTGGACTTTCGAGCATGATAACGGCAGGAAGTACATGGAAGAGAAGCTTGGCATTAAAGCTGACACGGTAGAAAACGTTCCGGAAAGCGCGGACGCGGAACGCGTCATTACGGAGCTGGCTCAAAACCACGACATCATTTTCACGACAAGCTTTGGTTACATGGATCCGACGCTAAATGTGGCGAAGAAATTCCCGAATGTGAAGTTCATGCATACGGCCGGCTACAAAACGGCGGACAACATGAGCACTTACTTCGGCAAGAACTATGAAGCCAGCTACCTGACCGGTATTGCGGCAGGGAAAATGACGAAGTCGAATGTCATTGGTTACGTTGGCGCATTCCCGATTCCCGAAGTTATTTATAACATCAATGCCTTTGCGCTTGGCATTCAAAGCGTCAATCCGGACGCGAAAGTAGACGTCGTATGGAGCAACACCTGGTATGATCCGACTGCAGAGCGCCAAGCGGCGATCAGCTTGCTGGATAAAGGCGCGGACGTCCTGCTTGCTTATCAGGATTCCCCTGCAACCCTGCAGGCGGCTGCCGAACGCGGTGCGCTGGCAGGCGGCAACGACTCCGACATGACCCGATACGCACCGGATGCATACTTAACGAACCCGACTTGGAACTGGGGTCCTTATTATACGAAGGTTGTGCAATCCGTGATCGACGGAACCTGGAAGAGCGAGCAATACTCCGGCGATATGGTGGACGGCATGGTTGGCCTTGCTCCGCTTGGACCTAGCATTCCTGACGATGTGAAGAAGCTTGTAGAGGATGCAAAAGCGAAAATCATCAACGGCGAGTTGGATGTATTCAGCGGTCCAATAACGGATGCATCCGGCGCTTCGAAGCAGGAAGCTGGCCAAACGATGAGTCTGGAGCAAATTCTGGAGATGAACTGGTTCGTCAAAGGCATAGAAGGAACGATTCCTAAATAGCCTTGAGCCTGCCAAAATGGCCGATCAACAAATCCCTTGCTTAAGGGATTTGTTGATTTATTGGCCTCCATCTATTCCTAAATCATCGCAAGTGGCCGGAAAGAGGCCAACTCGTGTGACAATTCTTTAAGTCAATGCTTACGAAGCAAGAATTATCACAAGAGGCTGGGAAGAAGCCTACTTGTGTGATCATTCTTTTAAGGAGGAAGCGGAATGCTCGAAACCTACTCCGTAGAAATGCAGCGTATCGTCAAGCAGTTCGGCTCCGTTGTCGCGAATGACCAGGTCGATTTCAAGGCGAAGGCAGGAGAGATTCACGCCTTGCTAGGAGAAAACGGAGCCGGCAAAAGCACGATGATGTGCATGCTCTCCGGCGTCTATCGTCCAACAAGCGGCGAGATCTATATTCACGGCGAGAAAGCAAAGATTCGCTCGCCCAAGGACGCCATGAAGCTAGGCATCGGGATGGTCTTTCAAAACTTCCGTCTCGTTCAGACGTTAACGGCTGCCGAGAATATTATTTTAGGCGAAAAATCCTCCTTCTGGCGCGGCCCGGGCTGGATGAAGAAGAAGCAGGAAGAGATTGAGGCGATAGCAGTCAAGTTTGGGCTAACCTTCCCGGTGGACCGCCCAATCTGGCAGCTATCCGTCGGCGAGCAGCAGCGGGTGGAGATCGTCAAGACGCTGTATCGCGGCGCCGATCTGATTATTCTGGATGAACCCACTTCGGTTCTTACGCCGGGCGAAGCGGAGCAGTTGTTCGTCACGCTTGCGCAGATGAAGGCGGAAGGCAAGACCGTTATTATTACGACTCATAAATTAAAGGAAGTTATGGCGATCTCCGACAGCATCTCGATTATGAGGAAAGGCAAACTCACTCATACGATGATGAAAACCGAGACGAATGAACGCGAGCTTGCGAGATTTATGGTAGGCAAAGAGCTAACCGTTCCAAAGCCGCTTGCGAGCCGTCCGAAAGGCAAACCGCTCCTTATCGTTGATCAACTGGATGTATTTGCCGACCATGGACGAAAGGCTTTGAATCAGATGGAGTTTGAGGTGCATGAAGGCGAGATCGTGGGGGTTGCGGGCGTAGCGGGCAACGGCCAGAAGGAGCTTGCGGAGGTGCTGACCGGACTTCGCTCATGGCGCAAAGGCAGCATTACCTTTAACGGCAGCCCGCTGAAGAATGCTTCGGTTCGCGGAGCGATCGAAGCCCGTATCGCCCATGTGCCGGAGAACCGGATGAAAAGCGGTCTTGCCGGAAGCCTGGGCATTGTCGATAATCTGCTGTTCAAATCCTACCGCACAAGCGATCGCTCCCGCTTCGGATTCCTTCGATCGCGTGCGAATCGCAGCTGGTCGCAATCGCTTGTGGAGCAGTTCGACGTAAAGACTCCCGGGCTGGATGCTCCCGTAAGGCAGCTATCCGGGGGCAATCAGCAGAAGCTGCTTTTTGCTAGGGAGGTTGAGCAGGACCCGCTCTTTATGGTGGCCGTTCATCCCACGCAAGGGCTGGATGTCGGAGCAACGGAAGGCGTTCACCGGCTCCTGACGGAGATGCGCGGACAAGGCAAGAGCATCCTTCTTATTTCGGAGGATCTGGATGAGGTTATGCAGCTGTCCGACCGCATATTAGTAATCTATAACGGCCGAATGGTCGGCGAATTGGCGCGAGGGGAAGCGACCCGCGAGCAGATCGGCTTATACATGGCCGGAATTAGGGATGCGGAAGAATCGGAGGAGGAGAAGGTCGTATGAGCAAGCAGCCGGTACAAAGCACTTTAGCCATCGAACAACCGGATACAGCAACGCGCCGCAGCAAGCTGCTGTCTCTTCGAATCGAGCTGGATCCATCCAGAAAAGAAAGCCCGTGGTGGATGACCATCGTCTCTATCCTGCTTGCTTTAGTCTTCTGCGGCATCTTTATCGCAGCTAACGGCATGAACCCGATTACGGTTTATTCGAAAATGATCACAGGGGCGTTCGGAACGTCATTTGGCATTACGGAAACGCTGGTGAAGTCGATCCCGCTTCTCTTGTGCGGTATCGGGGTTGCGATTGCTTACCGCATATCGGTCTGGAATATCGGAGCGGAGGGGCAATTTCTCGCCGGTGCGATGGCGGCGACGGCGGTAACGGTCTATTTTCCGAATATGCCCGTGTACCTCGTGATTCCCGCGATGGTCGTGTTCAGTATACTAGGCGGCGGGATTTGGGGACTGTTGACAGCAATCCCGAGGACGTATTTCCAGGTAAACGAGCTGATTACGTCACTTATGCTTAACTACGTGGCACTCTTGGCCTTGAACTACTTCGTCTTTGGTCCATGGAAGGATCCAAAGGGCTTTAATTTCCCGGGTACTCCGGTATTTACGGATGCGCAATCGCTTCCGGTGCTTGGGGATACAAGGCTGCATCTTGGTCTCGTGTTTGCCATTGTTGGCGTTCTGCTGTATGCCTTCCTGATGAAATATACCCGCTGGGGTTACGAGCTTCGCTTGATTGGCGCTAACCCGGAAGCGGCGAAAAACGCAGGCATCAAGATCAGCCGTCATATTCTGCTCGTTATGCTGATCAGCGGCGGCATGGCCGGCCTCGCCGGAATGGCGGAAGTATCGGGCGTCACCCACCGCCTCATGTACGGAATATCGCCGGGCTACGGGTATACGGCGATTATCGTTGCTTGGCTTGCGAAGCTGAATCCGCTTGGTCTTGTTATTTCGTCGTTCCTGTTCGGCGGACTGATCGTGGGAGGCTTCAGCGTTCAAACGATTGGCCTTCCGTCCTCCATCTCGTCCATGATCCAAGGGGCGATCCTGTTCTTCCTCATTGCAGGCAGCATGGCCAGCAAATTCCGTATCCGGAGAAATGCATAGAAGGGATGGTGTAGACCATGGATTTATTCGTACAAATCATAGTAGCTGCCATCTCTTCCGGCACACCTCTCTTATTCGCCACGCTTGGAGGCATTTTGATCGAACGGTCAGGCATAATCCAGCTCGGCGCGGAAGGTCTAATGCTGATGGGGGCCGTCATAGCCTGTATGACATACCTGCACACCGGCAGCCTGGCTCTAACCTTGCTTGCCGCCTGCGCGATAAGCGCGGTGCTCGGTATCGTCCATGCCTTTATGTGCGTGACGCTTCGGGCCAATCAGATTGTCAGCGGCTTGGCTTTAACGTTATTTGGCACCGGGCTCAGCGCCTATCTTGGCAAAAGCATTACCGGGCAGCCTGTGGCTGGCGCCGTTCCGAAGGTGAACCTGAATGGGCTTGAAGATGTGCCCGTAATTGGCGGAATATTCGCTCATCTCGATATTTTAACCTGGTTCAGCTTTATTCTGGTTATCGTCTTGCACTTATACATTCATCGCACCTCATGGGGACTTCACCTAAGAGCGATTGGGGATAACCCGCCGACGGCCGACGTGATGGGGATCCGGGTACAGACCTTCCGTTATGGCTATATCATCGTTGGCTCCATGCTGATCGGCCTTGCAGGCGCGGATCTGCTTATGGTGTATTCGCCAACTTGGATTGAAGGCATGACGGCAGGCAGGGGCTGGATCGCCGTGGCTCTCATTATTTTTGCAAGATGGAATCCGATCCGCGCTTTATTCTGCGCTTACTTCTTCGGCGCACTGGATACAATCGGCTTCCGTATTCAATTGATTGGCAGCGAGATTCCGTCCTATTTCCTCAAGATGATTCCTTACATTGTAACAATTCTGGTTCTGATGTTCCTTGGCTGGCGCAACCGCAATAAGCCTTCGGGCTCGCCGGAGTCGCTGGGTACACCGTATATTCGCGAACAAAGATTTTAAAGGAAGGGGATGGCGTTATGGCTGCAAATGCTCAAGGAGTAGCGGAAGCACCTTTCGTCTGGCATCCGGCAACCGCCGAGGAAGCCTGGCAGCTTAAGGCAACGCTTGGCGCGGAGGGCGTGTTCACCGCAGGAGGCACGCTGCTGCGGACGCAATGGGAATCGGGGCTGGCGGCCATGCCGAACCATCTGATCAATATTGGGGCAATCGAAGATCTGCATGGAACTCAGACGGACAGCGAGAGCGGAACAGTCTCCTTCGGAGCCATGATGACTCTATCGGACATACGGACCAGTCCGCTTGTTAATGCGAGTTTCCCGATTCTGACGGAAGCGGCACGCAGCATTGCCGCACCGTCTATCCGCAACCTGGCAACGATCGGCGGCAATATACTGTCAATGGTTGGCGACTCGATACCGGCCTTGCTTATCTATGATCCGGTTCTCCATTGGCATGACGGCACAAGCGGACTTGAGGAGTTTTTATCGGAATGGCTGTCCACCGCAGCGGTGCACCCGGCCTGGAAAGAACGGCTGCTCCTCTCGGTTGCGCTGACACAGCCAGCCTCGGATTCGAATACGAAGCGATTCGTCGCTTACCATAAAGTCGGCAGAAGGGATGCTTTTACCCCTTCCGTCGTAACCGCCGCATTCAGCATACAGCTTGATCCGGACAATCGGCTGAGAGACGTTCGGCTCGCGCTTGGAGGCGGGCAGACCATCCCGCATCGGCTGGAGCCGGTGGAGCATTTTTTGACCGGGAAGCCGGCCGATAAGAAGACCATTACGGAGGTTTATTCCATGATTCTCGAGCATTATGAGCCTAAAGGAGATGCTTTTGTGCCGGTCAGTTACCGGAAGAAAGCAGCGGCGAATCTGATCGCTTCGGAGTTATGGAAAGCTGTAAGGTGAAACGGCTTTTGCCAGCCTTTGGCGGCAAGGCGCGTTTCAATCCGGCAAATTCTAAGTCCGACTATAAGGAGAAACTTATACATTCTTAGAATTCAAGGTAAAGAGAGGACGGGTGGTCAACTATGCTCTTGAACAAAAAAGGAAGCGGGGCTCGCTGGCGAGTTCGTCCCGACGGGCCCGATAAAGTAACCGGCAAGCTGGCTTATCTGACCGATATGACAGCACCGGATATGCTAATTGGCCGTGTACTGCGCAGTCCTCATGCGCATGCGCGGATTACGGCTATTCGAACCGAGCATGCCGCGGCTTTGGATGGCGTGCATGCCGTCATTACCCATAAAGACGTACCGGGGCTTAACCGGTTTGGAATCGCGCATCCCGATCAGCCTGTTCTTTGCGAGGACCGAGTGCGGTATGTCGGAGATGCGGTTGCAGCCGTAGCGGCCGATACCCTTGAGATTGCGGAGCATGCGCTTCGGTTAATCGAAGTTGATTACGAGCTGCTGCCGATTGTAGAGAATGCGGAATATGCGCTTACGGACGAGGCGCCGCTGCTTCATCCGCAAGGCAATCTGCTACACCGGAACGGATTCCAGCGTGGCGACGTAGCTGCAGGCTTTGAGAGCTGCGCCCACGTCATTGAAGAAACCTACTTTACGCCGCGGCAGATGCATACGTACATGGAGACCGAAGGCGGCCTGTTTATCCCGGGGGAGGACGGACGGCTTACCGTTTATTCGCCAACCCAACATGGCTTTATGGACCGCATGCAGCTGGCTCGCATTCTAGCGATTCCGCAAAGCGAGATTCGGATCGTGTCCAGCCCGATCGGCGGTTCCTTCGGAGGAAAAGACGAGCTTAACGTTCAGCCCTACGGAGCGCTGCTCGCCCGGATAACCAAACGCCCGGTAAAGCTTCATAATTCGAGGTGGGAATCGGTTCGAGCCGGTCTTAAGCGGCATCCGATGAAAATTACGATGAAGACCGGCGTTGACGAGAACGGCCGGCTGATCGCCCACCAAGTCCGAATTATCGCGGATACCGGTCCTTACGCCACGCTTGGCGCGGAAGTGCTAAACTTCGCGGTGGAGCATGTGATTGGTCCTTACCGGTACGAGCATCTGGACGTGGATGGCTTCTCGGTCTACACGAACAACGGAATGTCAGGCGAATTCCGGGGGTTTGGCGGCAATCAGGCGATATTTGCCCTGGAAGGGCAGTTCGACCGGCTGGCTGAAAAGCTAGGCATCGATCCATGGGAGCTCCGGCTGCTTAATATGCGCAGGATCGATGATCCCGGCCCGTTTGATCAGCCTATCGCCCTGACGGAAGGCGCGAAACAGGTCTCGGCCGCGATGACTTCCAGCCCGCTATGGCAGGAGCGCAGCAATCCGGGGGCCAAGGCAGAGCAAGACGAACCGTGGATACGTACGGGAATCGGCGCGGCATTTACGATGCATGGAGCGGGACTTGGCTTCGGGATACCCGATCCGGCCGGAGGGCGATTGACGCTCGCGGCGGACGGCAAGATTGAAGCGGTATTCGGCTACGAGGAATTCGGGCAAGGCCTGATCGCTTCCCTTGAGCAAATGCTGATTGAGCAATTCGGCTTCGCTTCCGAGGACATCCGAATCGTTATCGGCGATACGGATGTCGTGCCGGACAGCGGATCAACCACCGCATCCCGCGCCACAAGCATGATGTGGAAGTCGCTGCAAAATCTGCGTCCGCTGTTCGAAGAAGCCGTTCTCGGCAAAGCAGCGGATCTCTTGCAGCTTCCCGTAAGCCAGCTTAGGTTTGGCGAAGGCGGCGTTTACGCCATTGAAGCCAGCCCCGAGTCTGGTAACTCGCATTGCCTCATGACTTATCCGGCACTCGCGGCAGCTTGCGGGGAACCAATCACCAGCTCAACGCAATTTCATTTCCCTACCTCCGCAACGCAAAAGGTAGGCGCCCATTTCCTCTATACGTACTCCGCGGTTGCCGTAAAGGTAGAGGTGAACCAGCTGACCGGCCGAGTCCGGGTGCTGCATCAATACCATGCGGTAGCAGCCGGGCCGGTGATCAACCCGCAAGGCTTTCTGGGGCAGATCGAAGGCGGCAGCAGCATGGCTATCGGCTTCGCCCTTACGGAGGACGCGGTTATGAGCGGCGGGCAATATTTGACGAAAAATCTGGATACGTACCTGGTCCCAACGATAGCGGAGCATCGAGGCACCATTGACGTTCATCCGATTGAAGAGCTGCCGGAAGAGGACAATTACGGTCCCCGCGGCATTGGCGAAGTAGGATCGGTAACGCTGGCACCTGCAATCGCCGCAGCCGTCTATGACGCAATCGGCGTTCGGGTAACTAAGCTTCCGATAGATTCGGAGCTGCTGCTCGCGCAATCTTTTGATTCATTCCTAGACAAGGCGGTGAGCGGAGAATGAAAGATTCGGCAAAGTCTGTTACACCGCTTGCGGCAAGCTCAATTCCGATAACGATTAACGGTCATGAAGTCAGCTTGAACGTGCCGCCGGCCAAGCGGCTGCTTCATGTGCTGCGCGAAGACCTGGCGATGACGGGGGCGAAGCGTTCCTGCGAAATCGGCCGATGCGGCGCCTGCATGGTTATGGTGGGCGGCGTTCCCGTTAACTCCTGTCTTACGATGGCCTATCAATGCTCGGGCAAATCTATTACAACCATTGAAGGAGTCTCGGCGCAAGCCGGCGGCATCGACCCGATCCAGAGAGCTTTTCTCGAGGAAGGGGGATTCCAATGCGGCTACTGCACGCCGGGAATGATTATATCGGTCAAGGCGCTGCTCGATCAAAATCCGGATCCGACCTCGCTTGAGATCGAAGAAGCGTTATCCGGCAACATATGCCGGTGCACCGGCTACGGAGGCATTAAGAGAGCCGTACAAAAAGCGATAGAGTGGAGGAAGGAAGCTTATGAATCTGAATCTATCCGCGATTAACGAAATGCCGAAGGAATCTTTTATCGAAGCGCTGGGCGCTATCTTCGAGCATTCGCCTTGGGTCGCCGAATCCGCCTTTGCTGCCAGGCCCTTCCGATCGGTGGATGAGCTGCATGACGCCATGGTGAAGGTTGTCGTACATTCTTCGGAAGAAACGAAGCTTAAGCTGTTCCGCGAGCATCCCGATCTGGCTACCCGAATCAAGATCGGCGATTATTCGACGAAGGAGCAGCAAGGAGCGGGACTCGACAGGCTGACGCCGGAAGAGTTCGAGGTATTTACGGCAAGCAACCGCGAATATACCGGCAAATTCGGCTTTCCGTTTATCCTGGCCGTCCGCGGCAAGGATAAATCCGATATTTTAGCCGCTATGGAAGCAAGAATCAACAACAGCCTGGAAGAAGAAGCCGACGAGGCCTTATGGCAAATCGCCCGCATTACGAAATTCCGGTTGCAGGATCTTATTACAGAATAGAAGGGATTGGTATTCATGCTTAAACTCCGCAGCGGTCGCACTCTCTATTATGGTAAAGGCGATGTTCTTACTTACCGCACTTATGCTAATCCGTTATCCGTAGCTGCCGTTCCCGAATCCGACTATACCGGTGACAGCAATGTCATCTTTGCCCATAACATAACGTTTGCCGTTAGCGGCGAACAGCTCCTCACTTCGTTTACCGAAGGCGACAACTCGCTTGTCGTGGCAACCGACTCGATGAAAAATTTTATTCTGCGCAACACGGCCGCATACGAAGGCAGCACAACGGAAGGCTTATTGGCGTTTATCAGCCAAAAGTTTATGGACCGGTACCCCCATATTGATGCCGTGGAGCTTAGCGCGGACCGGATCCCGTTCCATACGCTGGAGGTTGCCTCCCAAGCTGGCGAAGGGCTGGAGCCAAGTCCTCTCGTCTACCGCCGCTCGCATAACGATCATGCCAGCGCTTCGATGAAGCTGACCCGGAAGGACGGAGCACCAAGCATTGAATCGCATGAATGCGCCATTACCGATTTGCAGTTGATTAAGGTAAGCGGGAGCTCGTTCTACGGCTTTGTCCGCGACGAATATACAACGCTGCCCGAGAGCTATGACCGTCCGCTCTTTATCTTCCTGGACATCTTCTGGAAATATGATCAAGCAGACGATGCCGTTGATGCCGGGTTAGGACGTTACGTCCCTGCCGAGCAAATTCGGGATATCACCCATAACGTCTTCCATGAAATGAAATCTCCGTCCATTCAGTTCCTAATCTATCATGTCGGCCGCCGGATTCTAACCCGCTTCCCGCAGCTAGCCGAAGTCCGATTCGAGTCGAATAACCGGACTTGGGAGACTATCGTGGACAACACCGAGAATGATCCGGCCGGCGTCTATACCGAGCCTCGCCCGCCGTATGGTTTCCAAGGCTTTACGATGACGCAAGAAGATTTGACTACGGACGGAGAGTGAAGCCAATGAACGGCGGACGCATTACAACCCATGTGCTGGACACGTCGAGAGGGAAGCCTGCCGTAGGCATCAAGGTTGAACTCTACCTGATCGAGTCAGCCGAAAGCTCCGCGTTGCCCGAAGGACGCACCTTGTTGCGGACGGCAGCCACCAACGAGGACGGACGTCTGGATGCCCCGCTGCTAGGCAGCGAGGAGATGCTGGCGTCCGTGTATGAACTCGTCTTTTGCGCCGGGGACTACTTCCGGGATGAACAGAGACGCCATATTCTCGATTCAGACCCGGTATTCGACCGGATTCCGATCCGATTCTCCGTAACGGATGCAAATTCCCATTACCATATCCCGCTGCTTGTCGCCCCCGGCGGCTATAGCACCTACCGCGGAAGCTGAACAAAAGGAGGCTGCAGGATGAACCAGGTACATGATCGCATCATCCGCAATGGGCAGGTTGTTCTCCCAGACGGCACTTATAGATTGGACATAGGCATTATCGGCGGGAAAATCGCGGCAATCTCCGAATCGCTTGCACATTCCGCAGCAGATGAAATACTGGATGCCGAGGGCAAATATGTCCTTCCCGGCATGATCGATATCCATGTTCATTTCAATGAACCCAATTTCGGCCATTGGGAAGGCTTCGCGACCGGTTCTTCCGCACTTGCCGCCGGCGGCTGCACGACTTACGCCGATATGCCGCTGAACGGCAATCCGCCGACGGTTACCCCGGAGGCTCTAGCCTTAAAGGGAGAGCTAGCCAATGGAAACTCGGCCGTCGATTATACGTTCTGGGGCGGTCTCGTCCCGGGCAAGCTGGATCAGTTAGAAAAGCTGGCGGCGGAAGGCGTCCGCGGCTTCAAAGCCTTTATGTCCAATCCCGGCGGAGAAGGCGAAGGCCGCTTCCGCGAGGTTGACGACTTAACGCTATATGAAGGAATGAAGAAGATCGCGGCATTGGGAGGCTTTGTTGCTCTCCATGCGGAGAGTGACGCGATTACCTCTGCGCTGGCGGAACAAGCTATTCTGGAAGGACGGACAGATGCACGGGCTTTTGTGGATTCCCGTCCGGTTATCGCCGAGCTGGAGGCGGTGAATAAAGCCATTTTGTTCTCCGAGCAGACGGGCTGCGAGGTCCATTTTGTCCATATTAGCAGCGTGGAAGCGGTGGAGTTGATCGACAGGGCGAAAAAGCGCGGCATTCCGGTCACCGTAGAGACATGCCCGCATTATCTTCTGCTGACGGATGAGGATATGGCGGATATAGGTCCGGCCGCCAAATGCGCGCCTCCTCTTCGAAGCAAAGAGCAGAAGGAGGGATTGTGGCGGCTGCTTGCGGAGGGCAAGCTGGATGTCGTCGCTTCCGATCATTCTCCTTGCCCGCCGGAGCTCAAGCTGGGCGAATCCCTTTCCTTCTTCGAAGCTTGGGGCGGTATTGCCGGCGCGCAAAGCAGCCTCGAACTTATGCTTGACGAAGGCTTTATAAAGCGAGGAATCCCGCTGCACAAGCTGGTTGAGCTATTGTCTTCGGGACCTGCGAAACGGTTTGGATTATATCCGCAAAAAGGTCAAATAGCCGTTGGCGCGGATGCGGATCTGGTCCTCGTGGATGCAAGCCGTTCCTATACGCTGACGGAAGATCAATTGTGGCAAAGACATAAATTCAGCCCTTACCTCGGAAGGGAAATTGCCTGTAAGGTGACAACAACGCTTGTACGAGGCATTCCGGTCTATACCGATGAACTAGGCGTAAATCCGGTGAAGCAAGGTCAACTGCTGCTGCAGCGGGTTCATACGCCCCAAAAAACCCCATAACAGGAGGCTGTTACGATGAGGATTCCGATGGAACAAGAAGCGGCCTCTTTTGTATCCCGCCTTCTTGATGAGCTTGCCTCCTTTGGGGCCGATGAACAAGGAGGCGTTACGCGGCTGTTATATACGCCGGAATGGCTGCAGGCGCAGCTGTTCCTGGCTGAGAAGATGAAATCGCTAGGCATGGATGTAAGGTTCGACCGGGTAGGCAATCTATTCGGCCGGCTGGAAGGAAGCAGCAAGGAGGCACCGGTTATACTTACCGGCTCGCATATCGATACAGTACGTTCCGGAGGCCATTATGACGGCGCGTACGGCATAGCGGCTGGTATTGCGGCTGTAACCTATCTGAAGGATACGTACGGACAGCCGGTTAACACGCTTGAGATCGTCTCCTTCTGCGAGGAAGAAGGGAGCCGGTTTCCGCTCACCTATTGGGGCTCCGGCAATATGACCGGTGTCTACGATTGGCAGAGCGGCGGGATCGTGTTTGATTCGGGCGGCGTCAGCCTTCAGGAAGCGATGGAAATCGCGGGCTTCGGCAAGCAGGAGCAGGAGGCAAGCAAGCGGGAAGATATCGGGGCTTTTGTCGAGATTCATATCGAGCAAGGTCCGGTTCTGGAGCGTCAGCGCAAAAGAATCGGAATTGTTGAAGCGATAGTCGGTCAGCGCCGGTATGTCGTTACGGTGAGAGGGGAAACGAACCATGCCGGCACGACGCCAATGTCGATGCGCCATGATACGCTCGTTGGAGCGGCGGAGATGATTCTTCAGCTTGAAGCCGATGCTCTCGTCTGCGGAGAACCGCTTGTTGCCACGGTCGGACGGATCGAATGCATTCCGAATACGCCTAACGTAGTGCCTGGCGAAGTAAGCTTTACAGTAGATGTCCGTCATATAGACGAAGCCGTCATTGCGAAATTCTGCGAGAACGCGATCGCCAAGTTTTATGAAATTGCCAAATGGCGGGGATTAGAGCTCTCGATTGTTCCTTGGCTGGAAGCCAAGCCTGCGCCGATGAACAAGGAGCTGAGCGACAAGCTTGAGCGCATCTCCAATGACTTGTCTCTTCCTTACCGCCGGATGGTCAGCGGGGCGGGTCATGATGCTCAAATGTTCACGAGCCATTGCCCAACCGCGATGCTGTTTGTGCCAAGCCAATCCGGCATCAGTCATTCGCCGCAGGAATTTACATCGCCTGAAGAGCTGGCCGAAGGGGTATCCGTATTGGCCGCTTTATTATACGAGTTAGCTTACGAGGGGATATTGCCATGAAACGATACGCCGAATTAGCCCCATCGCAAAGAACGATTATGACCCCCGGTCCGGTGGAAGTGGATCCAAGAGTGCTTCGTGCGCTCTCTTATCCGATTCTGGGCCAATTCGATCCTGAATTTACGTCTTACATGAACGATACGATGGAAATGCTCCGCTCCTTGTTCCGTACAACCAATCATTGGGCGTTCCCGATAGACGGAACCTCCCGCTCCGGAATAGAAGCGGTACTTACCAGTCTGATCGAGCCAGGGGATAAGGTGCTCATTCCGATCTACGGCCGGTTCGGCAATCTTTTGTACGAAATTGCGGAGCGGGTTGGCGCCGAAGTCGCTTTTATCGAGGCAGAATGGGGAACCGTCTTTGATCCTGGGGACGTAATCAACGCTATTCATCGGGAGAAGCCGGCGCTTGTGCTGATGGTTCATGGGGAAACCTCGACCGGACGGATGCAGCCGCTAGCCGAGATTGGCAAGGTATGCCGCGAGCTGGGCATTCTGTTTGTGGTTGATGCGGTTGCAACGATCGGCGGCGTTCCGGTGAATACGGATGAATGGTTTATAGACGCGGTTATCGGCGGAACGCAAAAATGCCTCTCCGTGCCTTCCGGAATGGCACCGATAACGTACAATGACATCGCAGCGGCCAAGATTAACGCCCGCAAATCTATTGAACGAGGGCTGCGTACACCGCACGAATCCAATCTCAACGCGTCTACACGCCGCCCTGTCATCCAAAGCAACTATTTCGATCTTGCCCAGCTGCAGGATTACTGGAGTCCTGCCCGGCTTAACCACCATACCGAGATGACCTCCATGCTTTATGCGCTGCGCGAAGGTCTTCGCCTGGTTCTGGAGGAAGGTCTGGAGGAGCGCTTCGCCCGCCATCGGTTGAACGAAACCGCGCTTATAGCCGGATTGGAAGCAATGGGCCTTGCTTTGTACGGCGACCCGTCCTGCAAGCTGCCGGTTGTGACCTGCATTTCGATTCCGGATGGTATCGACGGGGAATCCGTGCGCGGTATGCTGCTGAACGCCTTTGGCATCGAAATCGCCAGCTCCTTTGGCAGTTTGAAGGGTAAAATATGGCGAATCGGCACAATGGGCTATAGCTGCCGCCAGCAGAATGTCCTTCAATTGCTAGGCGCGCTGGAGGCCGTGTTAATTCGTCACGGGGCGAAGCTTCATACCGGAGCGGGCTTGCAGGCTGCGCTGGATGTTTACGATTAAACATAGTAAAATGACGGAACAACATAAGTTTCGAGAGCTGAACGATGTGAATATGTTGAGAAACGGTGTCCACCTTTTTGCTTGCCGCAGGAAGGGAGATGCCGTTTTCACTTACCGATATCCATTATCGTCACGGAAGGAAGGTGTACATTTCATCATGAATGAACAACTACTGGAACAAATAAAAGAGCTCCCCAAGATTGATCTGCATGTGCATTTGGACGGCAGCGTAAAGCCGGATACAATCCGGGAGCTCGCGAAGGAACAAGGAAAATCGCTTCCGGCAGGCGCGGAAGGCGATCTGACGCCATGGATGCAAATCGATGAGACCTGTACCAGCCTGGTTGAATATTTGAGCAAGTTCAGCTTTGTGCTGCCGTTTATGCAGACGGCCGAATCGCTTGAACGTATTGCGGAGGAGGTCGTCGAACAGGCGGCGGCTTCAGGATGTCTTTATATTGAAGTTCGTTTCGCACCTTTGCTTCATACCCTTGAAGGCCTATCGGCAGGCGAAGCGATTCTGCATACGATTGCAGGATTACAGAAGGGCGAACAAATGTTTGGTATTAAAGCTAGAGTCATCGTTATCTGCATGCGCCATGATGCGGTAGAGAGAAATCTTGAGGTCATCGAAGCGGCCCGCGAGTATTACGGAAAAGGCGTGGTTGCCGTCGATCTGGCTGGCGACGAAGCGGGATTCCCTCCAGCCCTCCACCAAGAAGTATTCGAGCTGGCGAACCGTTACGAGCTGCCAATAACGATTCATGCCGGTGAAGCGGGCGGCTCGGTTAACGTGAGAGAATCCATTACGAGATTAGGTGCCAGCCGGATTGGCCATGGCGTTCGCATTACCGAAGATTCGTCGGTTATCGAGTTGGTAAGAACAACCCGAACCCCGCTCGAAATGTGTCCGGTCAGCAATATTCAGACCAAAGCGGTAACGGGCTGGGATGCTTATCCGATCCGCAGATTTCTGGAGGAGGGACTTCTGGTTACGGTGAATACGGATAACATGACGGTGTCGGGCACTACGATGAATCACGAATTCGAGATGCTTGCGGAGCATTGCGGCTTTACGACCGAAGAGCTTGCGCAACTGACCGTCAATAGCGCTGAAGCAGCCTTCCTTCAAGGCGAGGAAAAGGAAGAGCTTAAAGCAGCCGTTCATAGCGCCTTGCAAAAGCTTGGTTATACTCTCTAATCTTTTTTATGCCTATTGGCAGGGATCATAGAGAAAACGGCGAACCTCCCAAGTAGGGAGAAAACGTTTTTTATTTACTCAACTCCTGCCTATTACAGCGTCCGGAAAGAAAGGGGTATAAGAATGAGTCAATCGGCAATCGGAACAAAAATGATTACCCAAATCGGGATTCTTGTGCATGACATTGAGGCCGTAAGCGAAGCGTATGCGAATTTCTTCGGAGTAGAAAAACCGGGGTGGAATTGGACGGATACTCCTGACAAAGCGCAGACCGAGTTTCAAGGCGAGCCTTCGCAGGCGCGGGCCAAGCTGGCTTTTTTCGATATGGATTCGCTCCAGCTCGAGCTGATCGAGCCGGACCTGCACCCGAGCACCTGGCGGAACTATCTGGAGGAGCATGGGGAAGGACCGCATCATATCGCGTTTGTAATCGAAGGCATGAAAGAGAAAATCGCCATCATGGAAAGCAAAGGCATGAAGCTGCAGCAGAAGGGCGAATATACTGGCGGGCGTTATGCGTATTTCGATTCCGTCCCGCAGCTTAAGGTATTGATCGAACTGTTGGAGAACGATAAATAACAGCGGGGAGGGCATCATCATGCATAGACTATTAGCGGTAGTCGGGGATTATTATCACCCGGAGTCGGTCATTGAAGAAGGACTTGAAGAAAGCCTCGCATCCTGGCTGGCAAGCGGTAACGTCAGCCTTGTTTATACGACGGTCGACCATCTTGCGAAAGCGCTTCTGGATAAGCCGGACGCAGTGATCCTCTTCAAGGACGATAAAATCAATCCGGCGGACGAGAATCCCACGCATTGGCTGGATTCCGAGACGGAGCAGGCGATGCTTCAATACGTCTATGAAGGCGGCGGCTGGTTTTCCTGGCATTCCGGCCTTGCCTCCTACCCGGAGGACGGCGCGTACATCTCGATGACGCGCGGATATTTCAAGTACCATCCCGAGCAGAAGCTGGTTCGCTTTGAACCTGTGGCGAGCCATTCCTCGGATTCAACGGACCATTTTGTCGTTAACCCGGCGCTTGGCTTTGAATCGGTAGAAGAGCACTATTTCGTCTATTGTGACGAAGCGAACACCAATGTGTTCATGCGTACCTACTCGGAGGACGGAGAATCCATCGGCGGCTGGTCGCATTCTTACGGCAAAGGAAGGGTGTGCTGCCTGACCCCTGCCCATAATCATCATTCTCTTATCCAAACTGAGATGAAGCAATTGGTTGAAGCCTGCATCCGCTGGTGCGCACGGGCATAAAACCGCATATTCCGTATTAAGCTCCTTCTATAGAGGAGCTTCTTCTTTTTCTGCTATAATGTCGGTATGTACATAAGGTGGTGCTCGTAATGGAAAAAATGATCGATGATCAATGCGACGATACGTGCCATGGCACGGAGCTTCATAGCGATAATCTGGCAAATGCCAGGATGGAAGAGCCAACGGCCATGGATTTGGCGGAAATGTTCAAGGCGCTTGGCGACCCAACCCGGGTAAAAATGATTTACGCGCTGCTGGACCGGGAGCTTTGCGTACATGATTTATGCCAGGTACTCGACATGGCGCAGTCGGCTGTCTCCCATCAGCTGCGGTATTTGCGCAACGTCCGGATTGTCAAACGGCGGAAGGCAGGCAAGACGGTCTATTATTCGCTTGACGATGATCATGTGAAGGAAATCTTTATTCAGACGCTCCAGCATGTGCAGCATTATGCCTGATTGACCCGAAATCCGGAAGGCAAAAGGAGTGTTGCTCACTATGAAAATTGTCGTTGTCTCGGACACCCATATGCCGCGTATGGCGAAGGCTTTTCCGCCTAGGCTTCTGGCCGAGCTTGCGAACGCTGATCTGATCCTGCACGCGGGGGACTGGACCAGCTCCGACGTATTCAAGGAGCTGTCAAAGTTTGCACCGGTAAAAGGCGTAGCCGGCAACAATGACGGAGAAACAATCGTCAAGAAGCTGGGCTTTAAGAAAATCGTCAACGCCGGAGGGAAACGGATTGGCCTTGTGCATGGCCATCTTCCCTATTCCATTAAGAAGGCGGAACAGAACGCGGCCTTGTCTTTTGACGCGGGCCAGGTCGATGCGATCGTATTTGGCCACTCCCATGTACCATTTTTAAAGGAACAGAACGGAATCCTGCTGTTTAATCCCGGTTCGGCGACGGCCAAGCGCAAGCAGCCCCAATATTCGTTTGGCATTATGAGCATTACAGAGGGCGAATTGAAGGCCAGGCATATTTTTTACGATAATAAAGTCTGAAAAGCTGCAGGGGAGGCTGGTAAAATCGTCTATATCCTAATCGGGCTTGTAGCCCTAATTACGCTGATCTACGGTTTGTTTATTCTCCCCACGCAATGGCTGAAGGTCGAGAGAGTCCATTACAAGACGGGAGCAGGTATAAAAGTTCTCCAGATTAGCGATATTCATATCGAGCATATTCGTATTCCGGCCAGCCGGCTAACCCGGTTAATAAAGGCGGAGCGGCCTTCGCATATCGTGATAACGGGAGATTTCACGGAGCTTGCCCCGTATCTTCACAAGATGCAGCGTTACATAAAAGAACTGGCATCGGCTGGTGTACCTATCCTTGCGGTGTACGGGAATCATGATCATCATCTTCCTCCCGATGCTCTGAAGCAATTAACGAAGATACTGGTAGGCGCCGGGGTTCGTCTGCTGCACAACGAGGTTCTGGATCAAGGGCATTATCAGTTTATTGGCATCGATGATTGGACCAGCAAAAAAAGCGACCCCGAACATGCGTTCGCGAAGGCTGATTCAAGCAAACCATCCATTGTGCTGACGCATGATCCCAATGTTGTTTTGCATATCAAGGATTCGTTCGCGTACCTGATGGCGGGACATTTTCACGGGATGCAGTTCCATCTTCCGTTCCTGTTCAAGTATTTGAAGAAGGGCGCGTTGCCTGCGGCAGGAATCTATAAAGGGATGCATCGGATGGAGAACGGCATGATTTATATCTCGAAAGGAATCAGCCAGACCGGCACGAATGCACGGTTCCTCATTCGAAGCGAAGTCACCATCCATCAATTGTAGCAGGCGGGGAGCGGGAAGCCGTGGCAGATCAGGATCAACAGCCGAAATCGTGCAAAATGGAACGCATCGGTATAGTCGTAGACATTACGGACGATCAGGTGCAGCTCGAAGTAGAAGGAAAGTCTGTTCATGTCCCCCGTAGCAAAACCTCGGAAACCCTGGTTTCTGGTGATCGGGTGAGCTGGAGCGGGAAAGTCTGGGTGAAAATACGGGAAGAGGAGGTGAAGAACCGATGAAAATGAGCGTTACTTCTGCCGCAACGGCACTTTTCAAACAAGAATGGGGTTTCAAGAACAACGACAGCGTGCGGATCTTTGTCCGGTACAGCGGCGGCGGAGAGGACGCCTTCGCATTTGGCATCATGAAGGATACCGCCCGTTATCCGGCCGTATCGACGGTGGAGGACGGCATTACGTTCTACATGGAGGAAAATGATGCGTGGTATATGGATGGAAAGGATCTTACCATCGACTGCCGCAATGACAATATCGTGTTTATTCGGTAATCCCGCTTACAACGATACAAAGAAAGACGCTTCAACCTTGTAAACACATGGTCTTGAAGCGTCTTTTCTTCATGTTGCGGCCGGCCGTAGTCGTTATAGGAAAGGCAGCTTGAAGGATTTCTTAACAAGCGGATACAGCCATTTCACTCCGCTGGGCGTTAACGTGTCGGCAATCAAATGCGATAAGTAGCCGGCGACCGCAATCTGCATAATGCCTTCCAGCTGCAGCTGCTGCTCTAGACCCCAAGCAATGGCGCCCCATGCAACAACCGCCCATATCGTGTGGGTCAAACCGCGATGTTTTAGCCAAGGCACCCAAGCGACAAACACGCCAAAGCCGATTAACCAAGTCATGCTCATCGTTATTCCGCCATAGATATGCGCAGCTCCAACCGCGCTAACCAAGGCATTCCGAATCGTGCCGCTGCGTACGACGAGACCCAGCAGCAGAAGAGCGGCGCAGGCAATGCCAAGCGGGATGTTTATGTAATGATCGCTGAAGTACAAATACGCCGTAACGGCGGTTAGCAGCCAGCCGCTTCCAAGAAGCAGTCCATGCAGCCATCTGGAAATTTTGCTTGCTTTCGAGCTTAATAGGCTAGGCCCGTCAAGATCGGCGCTTAAGGCGGAAAATGCGGCGACGGCAATATAAGTTGCTGCATTAACGAGAGTAAACGGATAATGAGCCGCAGCGGCTGAGCCAATCGCAACGCCGATAGTAAGATGAGTCGTGCCTTTCATTGGACCTCCTGTGACTGATTTGCAGTAATCAAACGTATGTTCGCCTGTCTATTATAGCGCATACGTTCGGTTATTACCACATTAGTTAACATAAATAATCATACGTTAACTCATCCCATTTTAAGTCCAATAAGGCTTCTATTGATGCAGTTCATTAATGAATTGTTTGGTCTGATAGATCCGAACGCCAATGTTCTTCATTTCGGTTATCCCTTTTTCATAAACGCCCGAGAGGGAATCTTCCACCAATATAATTTTGAAGTCCCGTTCGCTTGCTTGATAAATACTGGTTCGCGGGCAGTTGGGAAAGTTGCAGCCGATAAAAATCAACGTATCAACGTCTTTATCCCGTAGAAAGGCTTCAAGCTCCGTCTGGTAAAAAGCGCCCCAGCGCGGTTTATACATCATCCATTCGGAAGGCCCTATAAGGGGAAGGCTGCCCCGCAGCAGATCCCGTGGATCAGCAGCTATGGCATTAGGCGGCATGATCTCTTCCACAAGCTCTGCACCTTTAGTGCCCGGACGGACAGCTCTTTGCGGTAGAGGTCGACGTTCGAGCCATTTTCCATGTAAAGCCGCACTACATGAATAATCGGAATCCCTAATGTTCTTGCGGCATTCAATATAAGCTTCATCTTTGGAATGACTGTGTAGGTTCCTTCAATTTCGGCAACCGCTCCAGGCAGAGTGAAATCATTTTGCGTATCGATTGTGATGACTGCACAGCGGTTAAAGTTTGGTTTTGTATATTTTTCCATATAACAACCTCCTTTATTTGGATGCAGTTACGTATTCGTATGCTAACGATACTTGCGTGGACGGCGGTCGATCTCTTCGGACACGACAAAGGCAAGCTCTTCATTGCCAAATAGCGACAGCACCTGCAAAACCGTAGCATCGTCAATATCGCCGGCTTCTTCCTTAGGCGCCGTTAAAGGTATTGCTTCGAGCAGACGGGGATTTCCGCCTTGCTGCGGATAGGCGCGGGAATAGAGCTCTGCAGCATCCAGACCATGATTAACGCACCACTGGGCGAATACAAGAATCATCGTATCTTCATCCCGTTTATATCTTTCTATGATAAACTGTTCCATTTCTTTTGAATTCATTGCTATTTCTCCTTTAAGACGGTAATATAATTTACGAAAAATTATTCATAATAGACGGATTGTAATATGAAAGCAGTCAGAAGACAATTGTCTATTTTGCCATAGCGACTCATGGTTTTCGGACGGACTAATCGAATCTAATGGAGGAATCTATTATGCCATCCTGCTATTTAACGGATCTGGACGGCACGCTGCTTCGTTCGGATCAGTCTTTATCGGATTTTACGATAGCGCAGCTTAAGGAAGCGCTGGAAGCGGGTACAATTATCAGCTATGCAACGGCAAGAAGTTATACGAGCTCTTATAAAGTTACTTCGTCCATTCCATGGCGTTATCCTGTTGTGCTGTATAACGGCGCACTCATTTTCGATCCTGAAGGGAAGCGGGTGCTAGGCGGTCATTGGCTTAGTCCTCAATTATCGAATGATATTCTGGAAGCGGGACGGCAGCACGGACTTGCTCCGCTGGTATTCGCGCTGAATGAAGACGATGAGGAGAAGGTGCTGCATGAGAAACTGACACGGGCCGGTGACCTTGCCTTTTATGAGAGCAGACTCAATGACCCGCGGTTTACGGAGCTGGAGTTTCTTCATATCCATGATTCCTACCGTTCTCTCATCCTCTCCTTTATCGGACTTTATGAGGAGCTTGTGCCATTGAAGCAAACGGCCGAGCAGTTGTTTGGCGGGCTTGTTCACATGGAGTTCATAAAAGACGCGTATATTAAAGATCATTATTTTCTCGAAATGAGTCATCCCTTGGCGAATAAAGGCGAAGGGGCAAGGTTATGGGCAAAGCTCGTTGGAGCGGAGATAAAGGACGTAACGGTATTTGGAGACAACCTGAATGACCTAGGCATGTTCCGTGAGGCTGGTACCCGAATAGCTGTCGCGGACGCGCATGAACAAATCATACAATTGGCGGATCGCATCGTCGGCACTAGTAATGAAGATGCAGTCGCCCGATATATAGCAGTAGAACGGTCTCGTTTGACTACATGAGAATAAAGAGGGGAATTATGAGAAGACTTCCTGGCTTGATAGCAATGATGTTCATTATTCTCGTTTTACTAGCACCCATACCTGTTTTTGCTGAAGAAGCCCTGCAGCCGCCGGAAGAACAGACCAAGCAGCCCGCAGACCAGACGGTAGAGCAGCTGCCGGAAACGCCGCATTCCGAAGCGGCGATCCTTATCGATGCCAAGTCCGGCGCCGTGTTGTTCGCCAAGAATGAAACGGAGCGGCTATACCCGGCCAGCATAACCAAAATTGTAACCGGCATCATCGCGCTGGAGCAGTCCAATCCATCCGACATCGTAACCGTCTCCAAGACGGCTCGGAACGAAGACGGCACCCGGATCTATCTGGCGGAAGGCGAGCAGAAGCCCATGCTGGATCTAATCGAAGGTATGCTCATTAACTCCGGGAATGACGCGGCAACCGCCATTGCGGAGCATATCGACGGTACAAAAGAGCAATTTGCCGAGCGAATGAATGAATTCGTGCGCAAGCTTGGGCTTTGGGATACGAATTTCGTGAACCCAAGCGGCTTGCCGGATGAGAATCAATATACGACAGCCAGAGATATGGCCAGGATCGCGCAATATGCCATGCAAAACGAGCAGTTCCGGCAGGTTGTAGCAACCAAATCGAGGCCATGGGTCGGAGAAGAGTGGGTCTCCAAGCTCGAAAATCATAACAAGATGCTGGGGAGCTACGATGGCGCCATTGGCGTCAAAAACGGCTTTACGCAAGCCGCAGGGTATACCTTGGTTTCCGCGGCTCAGCGTGGCAATATGGAGCTTATTGGCGTTATTCTAAAGGGCGCTACCGATTCGGGCGTATATAAGGATATGACGCAGCTTCTCGATTACGGTTTTGCCCATTTTACAAGCATGCAGGTTATGGCTGCCGACGAGAAGCGGACTTTCGTAACGCGGGATACCGGAAAACCGGCGGAATTTATAGCCGATAAACCGTTTTATGTGACGGTCAAGGACGGAGTTGTTCCGACCGTAGCGGTCGACTCCAATGGCAAAGCTTATGTTCAGTCTTCGGAGGTCTATAATCCGGCCGAAACAGCGGGGGCATTAGTACCGATCGTTCCGCTTGCCGAACAGGCGGAGGTCCAGATTGCTTCGGTAACCAATTCCAATCCGCTTAAAGGCAGCGGGCAATCCGCAAAATCCTCCGGCTGGAATCTGGGAGTTACGATTACCTGGTCCGTCATGCTTCTATTCATGTTGTTAGCAGGAAGAATCATGTATGTAAGACAACGCAGAAGAAGATTATATAAATAACCAAGCAGAAGAGCCAGGACTTAAGAAGTCTTGGCTCTTCCGTTTCGTCTAGGGTAGGCAAAATTTGTCGAATTCGATTACAATAGAGGTATTCGGACAGGAGGAATAGCAATATGAACACAAAGACACGTATTATTTTGGATGTAGACACGGGGATTGACGATGCACTGGCTATTTTGTATGCCTTGCTCTCGCCGGAAATTCATGTTGAAGGATTAACAACCGGCTTCGGAAATATTAACGTGGAACAAGCTACGGAAAACACACTTCGGCTTATTAAGCTGGCGAATTGCGGCTATGAGGTGCCGGTAGCGGCAGGCGCTTCCGGACCGCTTAAACGCGAATATGCCGGCCCGGTGCCGCATATTCACGGCTATAACGGAATTGGCGATGCGGAGATTCCGCCGACAGAGCAGCAGCCTCTGAAGGAATCGGCAGCAGAGTTTATCGTCCGCAAAGCTCATGAACTTCCTGGCGAGCTGGTTGTAATCACGGTTGGCCGCATGACCAATCTGGCCTTGGCCTTGTCGCTGGATCCATCCATCGCGGGCAAGATCCGCAATGTTGTCGTGATGGGCGGAACCGTCTTTGCACCGGGTAACGTTACTCCGGTCAGCGAAGCGAATCTGTGGGGCGATCCGGAGGCGGCTCAGCAAGTATTCCGGTCCGAGGTGCCGCTTACGATTGTAGGTCTGGATGTTACGCTGGAAACGAGACTATCCAAAGGTCATCTGGCCCAGCTTCGTCAGCTTGCACCGGATAACAAACAGCCAATCGTCGACTTTTTACATACATCGCTCGAAAAGTATTTTGATTTCTATCTCCAAACCAATCAATACCTGGGCGAATGTCCGATGCATGACCCGCTCGCGGTGCTGGTAGCGGTTAACCCGTCTCTTGTGAACACAAGAGTCATGCATGCGGATATTGACTGCGGAGACGGTTTGACGGCAGGCATGATCATTACGGATCGTCGGGTTATTCCGGCTGTCGGCAGAGAGATTACGTTCTGCCTGGAAGTAGATGCCGACCGTGCTCTGCGGCAAATGTTGTCCGTGTTTCTTGCTCCTAAAGGACATGTAGGTTGAAATATACAAGGAAAGAGGATGGCTGATATGGAACAACGTTATTCCCGCGAATCCAGATGTTACAAGACATCTAGAATTTTTCCAACGGATGTGAATAACCACAACACGTTATTTGGCGGCAAGTTAATGGCGTATATCGATGATATCGCATCCATTGCCGCAACCAAGCATTGCCGGCATACCGTCGTAACGGCGTCAACCGACTCCGTCGATTTTCTGCAGCCGATCCGGCCATCGGATTCCGTCTGCCTGGAGTCCTTCGTTACTTGGACGGGCCGTACGTCCGTCGAGGTATTCGTTAAGGTCATTAAAGAAGATCTGTTAACCGGGGAGCGTATCGTTGCGGCAACCTCTTTCCTGACCTTTGTTGCTCTGGATCAGAATAAGCACCCTGTACCGGTGCCTAAGGTCATTCCGGAGTCCGAAGAGGAGTTCAAGCTGTATGAGACGGCCCCGCATCGCGCGGAGATGCGGAGAATCCGCCGCGAGGAAAGCAAGAAATTCGCGGATTATTTGACAGTTGCCCATCCGTGGGATTAATAGCGGACAGAAAAAAATGCGCATTCAGCTCGAATGCGCATTTACTACATAGTGGATACACCCGTATACGAATAAGGCTAGAACCACGCATAATCCTATGATAATATATACCGCTTTACGTCCATTCATGTAAGCACCAGCTTTCTATGTACATCGATCTTTGATCTATTATATACGAATATGGTAGTAAAGTCATGGCTGCCCGGTCTTGCGTCATTCCGCGATGTTACATATACTTTTAGAATCGGGTTATGCTTAACCCGGCTTAAGGAAGTATGGCAAGAGGGGAATGACGACAAAATGGAGCAAGCTTCCAAACCGCAGCAGGATGCTACCAACATTCCGCAGGAGGAATTTTTCGCTGCTGCCGCATTATTTTGCCGCGCATATCCAGTATTCGTCGCGGAGATTGACCGTGTAGAAGCCGAGCGCGGAAGATTAAACGACTTCCAGCTCATGCGTGCGGTGAACAAAGCCAAAGAAGGTCTTGTTATTTTAGGCTGGGATTGCCGAAAAGCCGTTAATGCGCTGTTTGATACGTATGTGGAAATTTATAAGCATAGCAGCAAGGATGGCGCCAACGAATGGGCGGAATCAACCTTCGGCTGCAGCAGGACCCTAATCTACGAGTCTCCTCTTGAAGAGGAAGAGATACTGGAACATGGCTTGTCTCTGGATTTGCGCATTGAGCAGCTTACGGCTCTTATTCATGAACAAGAGGCAACCCTTTTGCAAAATTACAGGGACCTCTACCGGCTTAAGATCGCTGCTGCCCATGAGGCGGAGGCAGAGAACAGCCTGGAAGAATTGGAGCAGAGCAACAAGCAGCTTGAAGAGTAAAACGAAAAACCGTTGTCGAACCCGGCAGCGGTTTTTCGTTACGCGGTTTGCGTAAACGATTTCATGCGGATGGTTGTATGCTATACTTAGGAAGCAACACCTGCTCTGGCCGGATTAGATCGGTATACGCATGAGCAGACAGGGAGAGGAGACGGGATGCGGATGATCAGAACAACGCTAGTGACAGGCGCGGATCGCGGGGTTGGCTTGGCGCTTGCCGCCAAATGGCTGGAGGACGGCAACCGCGTTTTCGCGGGACAATACGCGGACAGCCCCGGACTGCAAGAGCTGCAGCAGCAGTACGGCGAGCAGCTGACGGTGTTCCCGCTGGATGTAGCAAGCGATGCAAGCGTGAAGCAGGCTTATGAATGGGTACAGTCCCGGACCGATAAGCTTGATGTCCTTATAAATAATGCAGCGATACTGGGAGATATTAGAAATACCATTCTCGGAGAGCTTCAGTACGAAGAAATGCTAAGCGTATTCAATGTGAATGCCTTGGGCAGCCTGCGCATGAGCCAAACGTTCACGCCCCTACTGCTGCAAAGCGATTCTAAGCTGATCGCAAATATTTCTTCGGAAGCAGGCAGCATTACCGATTGCTGGAGAGATGCCTGGTATGCGTACTGCATGTCCAAGTCGGCGGTAAACATGCAGTCGAAGCTTATACATAACGGCCTGAAGCCGCATGGAGGACGCGTGCTTGTCTTTCATCCGGGCTGGGTGAAGACGCATATGCAGGGCAAGCTGGATGAAGCGGCTGAATTGACTCCCCAGCAGTCTGCGGCAGGGATTACGAAGGTTATCCAGTCGGCTTTAACCAGGGATGCAGCTGAAATGGAATGCGAATACGTAGATTATGAAGGTAGGAAATTAAATTGGTAAAGACACTTCTAGAAGCTTTCAACACAGCGGAATACCCGGTTGTCGGTCATGGAAAACGCAATGTTCAGGTTCTTAAGGATACTTTTGATCATCTGGACGGCGAATTAGATAGCGATATTTACGGTACGGGAACCGTTATCGAAGATTTTCAAACGAAAATAGCGGCTTATTTAGGAAAACCTTCGGCGGTCTTTTTCCCAAGCGGAACGATGGCTCAACAAATCGCGCTGCGGCTATGGTGCGAGGAAAAGGGCAACCGTAAGGTTGCGTACCATCCATTATGCCATCTGGAGATACATGAGCAGGACGGGTTGAAGGAGCTTCATCATATAGAGCCGGTACTGCTGGCGGATAAAGACCGGCTAATCACGCTTGACGATGTGAAGAGCATGGATGATGACATTGCTTGTCTCCTGCTCGAACTGCCCCAGAGGGAAATCGGGGGACAGCTGCCTGCATTTGAGGAGCTCGAGGAGATTGCGGCCTATTGCCGCGCGAAAGGCATCAAGCTACATCTTGACGGAGCAAGACTATATGAGATATTGCCTTATTACGGGAAGACGGCAGCGGAAGTATGCAGCATGTTCGATAGTGTTTATGTGTCCTTTTACAAAGGCATCGGCGGAATTGCGGGAGCCATTCTTGCCGGCGGGGAAGAGTTCACCAAGCAGTCGAAGATCTGGAAACGGCGCCATGGCGGCGATTTGATCAGTCTTTATCCTTATATTCTGAATGCGGATCAAGCGTTTGACGAACGGCTTCCGAAGATGGAACAGTATTACCGTTCTGCCGTAGAATTGGCCGGTTTGTACAATAGCGGAATAGAAGGCATAACGACCCGCCCTTTGGTGCCGGTGTCGAATATGTTCCATGTTCACGCGGCATTGCCGAAAGAAGCCTTTGAGAAGATTTTGATCGCCGTATATGAGGAGACCGGTATCGGCCTGACGGGTAATGTCCGTGACGCGGGGGAAGGCGCATCTTACTATGAAGTAAGCCTGGGGGATCGTTACCCTGCTATTCCGAAGGACCGGTTAAAGCAGGCATTCGAGCTGCTTCACGAGAAAGTAAAACAAACGGCGAAATGAATATGATACTATTTTCTATATAGCGGTGAAGGAGGAATCCCAGAATGTCGGATTATGATGAACTTTCGGAGAGGCGAAGAAATAAGCTGAAGCTGATGCAGTTCGATAAGGATGAGCATTCCCTGGTCGAATCGGATAAGCCGAAAGAAACCTTTGAGGATGTTGGCGGGCTGGAAGAAGTGAAAAAGAAGATCCGCATGAACTTTATTTTGCCATTGCAGAAGCCGGAAATCTTCAAAGCTTATGGCAAAGAGGCCGGCGGCAGCCTTCTCTTGTTCGGACCTCCCGGATGCGGCAAGACGTTCCTTGCCCGGGCGGTTGCCGGCGAGATTGACGCAAATTTTATTCATATCGAGCTGCAGGCGATCCTGTCGATGTATGTCGGTCAAAGCGAGCATAACCTGCACGATGTATTCCAGAAAGCCCGGGAAAATAAGCCATGCGTCATCTTTATCGATGAGCTGGACGCGATGGGCGGCAGCCGTCATCAGATGCGGCAGCATCATGAGCGCATGCTTGTCAATCAGCTTCTGACGGAGCTGGACGGGCTGCAGTCCGGCAACGACCAGGTATTTGTCATTGGGGCAACCAATACGCCTTGGTATCTGGATTCCGCCTTGCGCCGCCCCGGAAGGTTTAATCATCTTGTGTTTGTACCTCCGCCGGAGGAGGAAGAACGTTCTACTATTTTGCAGCTGAAGCTTGCAGGCAAGCCTACTAGCTCGCTGAGTCTTGGAAAACTGGCCGCAGAGACCAAGCTGTTCTCGGGGGCCGATCTGGAGCAGGTTGTTAATGATGCCGTAACATCGGCAATGGAGAGAACGTTCGAGACAGGCGATATTCAGCCGATTACCCAGGATGATCTTCGGAAAGCGCTAAAGGAGCGGAAGGCGACAACGATCGAATGGTTTGCGACAGCCCGAAACTACGCTACCTTCAGTGACGTGAACGGGGATTACAAGATTGTGCTGGATTACGCGAAGAAGCATGGGATAAAATAGACGATTCGGAGGAGGATGAAGTAGTGGAAGAAGAGACATTAACCCCATCCTCTCATACAGGCTACACAAACGTATACCAGCTGATGTCCTGGAAGAAATATAAGGAAGCCTTGATTGAAACGGAGAAGCTTCTAAGGGATGATCCTCATAGCCCGGATCCCTACGCTTTATACGCGCAAATTTGCGTGTTAATGGGGGATTACGAGAAAGCCCGGCATTGGGTGGATGAGGCGTTAAAACGGGATCCCGAGCATCATCTAGGCTGGTATGTCCGCGTTTCGTTGTTTTATGAGACCGGCAACGAGGCTGCCTTTAATGAAGCGGTCAGGGAAGCGCTGCGAATTGACCCATATGAGGCGCATTATTATTACTTGCAGGCTAATCAATTGAACAAGAAGGGTAAATTTAAGGAAGCGAAGGAACAAATCGAGATTGCCCTTGAGCTGGAACCCGAGAATCCGCAATATTTGTCCATTCTTAGCTACACGGAAGCTCTGCTTGGAAATGATGCCGTATCCAGAGAGGCGGAACGCGAAGCGCTGAGGTATGGTGCGGAGGAACCGATTGTGTTAATGTACCTAGCTTGGTCCGCTGCCAGACGAGGGGATTATAAGCTGCACGAGACCTATATGCGAAGCGCGGTAAGATTAAATCCGGACGAGAAGCAGTACCAGGACGAATACCTGGAGTCGCTTCAGAATCAATATGTACTCTACCGAATCTGTTTGTGGCCTAATAAATTGTTTCGTAAAATGAAGCCTTGGCAAATTTTTGTAATGTGGGCGGTATGTTGGTTGTTGTTCAAGCCCCTGGTCTTTGCCTTTATTATCCTTCATCTCATTGCTCATTGGTCGACCAAAGCCATCGTTCACGTAAAGATCTTTGGCTGGCGCAGACGGCGGACTTAAGCATATAGCGGACACATACGAAACCGGATCGATCCTCTCATGGAGAATGATCCGGTTTTTTATTTTCCTATTAGATCATCATGTTGATTGTAAGACTTCAAGAATTCCAGGTATTGCCTTGAAGCTCTTGACAAGTAACGCTTCTCATTCCAGGCGATGGAGAATTCGCGTTCACAAATCGGTGATTGAATGTACAGCAGCTTAACATGGGGATCATCATTCGTATTGCGTGGCACAAAGGCAACGCCAAGCCCCGCTTGGACAAGACTCCATAAAGCGGAAGGTTCATCCACCTCGCATATGATATTTCTGGAGATACCCGCAGCTTCGCAATAAGCTTCGTTAATTTGACGGAATGGATGCCCCGCATGATATTCGATATAGGCCTCATTGGCTGTCTCAATCAAGGTAATCGTGTCTCTGCTTGCAAGTGGGTGAGTGATCGGTACGGCAAGGCAAACTTCCGCCTTCAATACGATTTGCTCTTTGATCCAGGATTGATTCAACGGAGCGGCAATGAAGCAGAGGTCTACATCGCCGCGCTCCAGCAATCCGATCATATCGCTCGACGAGGCCGGAGGGATCTGGGTCACTCGAAAAATAATATCCGGATTCTTCTTGCGAAATTCGCTTATGGTGGAAGAAAGCCGGTTAAGCGTTGGGGTAGCGAGCCTTATGGTTCCTTGCTCCGTGCCCAGCATATCCGCCAATTCCCTTCGCCCTTCGTCAAGCGCTCCAAGCGCAATCTCAACCTGCTGCAGAAAAGCCCTGCCAAAACGATTTAACCGGATTTGCCGGTTATTCCGGTCAAACAGGGGGACGCCAACGTCTTCTTCGAGACGCGAGATGGTTTTGCTAAGCGCAGGTTGAGCAATACGAAGCACTTCGGCGGCTTTTGTCATATGCTCGTATTTCGCGACCGTACGAAAATAATGAAGCTGCAACAGTTCCAATTAAGTTAACCTCCCAATCCTTAATCTCTTCGTTTCCATATACCTGAGTGTATAATAACATACAATAATATATATTATCATTTATCGATCGTGAGGGGTATATTGGTAAGTATAAAGAGATGCAGGAGGGAAATCACAATGCCGTCAGAACAACCTGATGTGACACAACCAGCTATAGGAAACGTGCTCATTAAGCTTCTTGCGTTCACCCTGATTATATCTTCCATGAGCGCAACGATGTTCAATATTGTTCTTCCCGAGATCCGGACCGACTTTGAATTGTCCGTCGCTCAAGTCAGTTGGGTATCAACGGCCTATTTACTGATCTATGCAGTGGGTTCCGTAATTTACGGCAAGCTGCTTGATCGTTATCAGGCCAAAAATCTGATCACCTTTGGGCTTCTTGTATTTGCTTCAGGCTCTTTGTTAGGGCTGCTCGCGGGATCGTTTCCTTTCGTGCTGATAGCCAGAATTATGCAAGCAGTTGGCGCATCCGTAATTCCGGCACTAGCCATGTTAATTCCAGTCCGCTATTTTCCGCCGGAAAGAAGGGGGCATGCCTTGGGAATTTCGGCTACCGGATTAGCGCTTGGCAATGCGATTGGACCTATTGTTTCTTCACTCTTGGTGTCATTTGTCCATTGGAGATGGCTTTTCGCGATTCCTTTGCTAATTCTGTTCACTTTGCCGTTCTACCGTAAGCATTTGAGCTCGGATATAAAAGAAGGAGGAAATATTGATTGGCTTGGAGGCGGACTTCTTACGGGGACGGTAGCTTTATTGCTGCTTGCCATTACGCAAGGGAACTTGTGGCTGGGAGCCGGCAGTGCATTGATGCTTATCGGTTTCTTGTGGCGTATACGTTCAGCTACCGATCCCTTTATCTCCAGCGCGCTTATGAGAGACCGAACCTATTTAATGGGGTTAATGATTGCGGCAATCGTGATGAGCGTCAGTTATGCACTGCCGTTTCTAACGCCTCAATTGTTGGCGGATATCAATCGGTTGGAGCCAGGCCTAATTGGCTTTGTCATGGTTCCCGGAGCATGCTTGTCCGCTTATTTGGGTAGAAAAGTAGGGAAGTTGGCGGATTCCAAGGGCAATTCCTTCGTCTATCATACGGCGTCGTTATTATTATTCAGCTGTTTTCTACTGTTATCGTTATTTGTAGGGAGTCCGGCCGTTCTGATTGGCTTGATTTTCACCCTTGGCAATGTTGGTCAGATGTTTATGCAAATCGTACTTTCCAACACCATCTCGTGCAGCATTCCCAGGGATCAGATTGGGGTTGGAATGGGATTGTTGACGTTATGCAATTTCCTATCCGGAGCAGTATCTACGGGGATCTACGGCAAAGTGATGGATCACGGCGCCCGGTCGAGCTGGATCCCTTGGCATTCAAACGAAGCTTCCTATGTATTCAGCAACCTATATCTTGTTCTGGCTCTTATTCATATCGGCTTGCTTCTTCTGTATCGCAGTATATATGTGAGCAAGAAAAAGACGAATACCACTGGGCATATGTTGAGTAATCAGCGATAAAGAATGACGAATCGATTCTAGCGGAATCGGTTCGTTTTTTATTTTAAAAAAAAGCATTGACTCTCCTCTTAGGGGAGACTATAAACTTCATTATGTGAACGGCCGTTCCAAAAGAAAGGGAAATAGGAGGTTGCTGCATGTTGTTTTCCGTGAAAGAGGTCTCCGAGATGGCAGATGTGACCATCAAAACACTGCATCATTATCATAAAATCGGTCTGCTTATGCCAAGCGAAATCAGCGAAGCCGGTTACCGGTTTTATGGTGAAAAAGAGCTGCAGCGCCTGCAGGAAATTCTATTTTATCGCGAGTTGGAATTTTCATTGGTTCAGATCAAAGAAATCATGAACACGAATCCGGACCGCAGAACGATTCTCGAGAAGCAGGAAGCTTTGCTAATCAGTAAAAGTCGAAGACTTCATACCCTGATTGATACGATTAAATTATCTATAACGTCGATGAAAGAAGGAATACCTTTGGAGAACAAACAATTATTTGACGGTTTTACGAACGAGCAGCAATGGAATAAGGCCCTTGAAGAGCAGAGTAAACACCTGGAGGAAACCTACGGCATGGAGCCATTATCGGTTCAGGAGGCGGATGTTCAGAAAATGAACGAGCAAGCTGCTGAGGCGACTTTTATGAGCAACATGGCTGACTCGTTGAGAACTGGAGTGAAGCATAACGATGCGAAAGCAACGGATCTTATCAAAATGCATATAGATTTCCTGAATGGACATGGGCATAAACTCTCGGCCTTGGATTTTGCTGCACAAACGAAGTTTTTTCTCCAGGATGATTTCCATTTAAGCATGCTGGAGAGTCAAAAAACCGGGCTGGCCTATTATTTGGCGTCTGCAGCTAGCGGTTGATAAGTATTTTCCTCCTACGCAGGCATCCTTTGGGCACTATGCCGCATGAGGATGTTATGAAAGCTATTGAGCTGCTTGGTATGGAAGTTGCTCCAAGAGTTCGTGAAGAAGTCGCGAAATGGGAAGTTAATGAGGTAAGCTGATAAAAAATGCGCATGTAAATAGAAAAATATTGTAAACGTTTTCATTTATTAAAAGCCAAGTTGAATCGGAGTTGCGATTTAGCTTGGTTTTTTTATGCGTAATACGAAGAATAATGATGAAATTGATGATCAGCAAAATCAATCCAGTTGGATTTTAGCAGCAAATTTAATTAATCAAACAATCTAAAGATATTTAAAGATCAAATCTAGGATCAAAATCTAAAGATCAAAATCTAATGATCAAAAAATCTAAAGAGATCAAATCTAAGATCAAAATCTAAAGACCAAAATCTAAAGACCAAAATCTAAAGACCAAAATCTAAAGACCAAAATCTAATCTAGAGAATCTAAAGAAAAAAATGCAGATATATTGTTGAGACAAAAAGCCCTAAAAACAAAACATGCAAAATAACAGCGAATTGGGTGAAATCCGAGAAATCCCTTAGTGGCCAAGGTTTCCTTAATATCTTTTTCACAAAACCCGTATTTTATACATATGTCATTGACGCGGACTTTTCCTGGCTCAATTTCGTTTTAAATGAGTTCCCATTAAAAGCACTTTTCCTTGAACAGGAAATGAAATGCCGCCTATTACTTTGCCATTGCATACCATGACAGAGACGTTGGTCTCGGTATTGTATTTTTTTTCAAGGGG